>NZ_CADFGI010000001.1:0-1526827 GCF_902833695.1 Paraburkholderia sp. BCC1876
TGATGACCATAGCGAGTCGGTACCACCCCTTCCCATCCCGAACAGGACCGTGAAACGACTCCACGCCGATGATAGTGCGGATTGCCCGTGTGAAAGTAGGTAATCGTCAGGCTCCCTAGCAGAAAGCAGAAACCCCACCCTAAAAGGTGGGGTTTCTGTCGTTTACGGCGTGGAAAAGTGCGCAAGCACAGGGCAGTCGTATACCCCTGCAAAACTGCCCCGATCGAAGCGGCTACTCCTTGCCAATCCGCAGCGCATCCGCATAGCCCGTCAGTTCCAGATACGCTCGTCCCACGTCCGCGCCATCAAGGCTCACGCGCACTGCGCCTTCCCAGTACACCGCGCCTGTCGATTGCCGGGAATCCAGTTCCTGATCGTCCATTAACGGATCGAGTCGCCATGTCAGCGGGCCCGTTTTCACCGACATCGAGACAGGGTACGACGTATTGGTCCGCGGCGAACGCCACGTACGAACCGGCGTGAAATCCACCTCATCGCGACTGAACTGCGTTACCTGACCATCGGGTTTGCGAAGCGCCGCGTGTGCCCACATGGCATGTCCATCGCGACTACGCACTTTGAACGCCATCAAAGCCGAGCCGTCAGCGAGATTCGCGCCCAACCAATCCCATCCGACGGCATTCGCGTCGAGCAAGGTACTCGACCATTCGTGATCGAGCCACGCCATGCCGGTCACCGCTGTGTCGCCGCGCGATGAAGCGCCGGCGCCGACCGGCCGCACGACACTGCCGCTCACGCGCAATTGAGGCTCGCTGTAGTAATAACTCGCCTGCTCGGGCCTCGGACCTTTGCGCGAATAGCCGCGTTCGCCCTGAATCAACGGCGCTTGAGAAGGCGTCAGCATGAGATGCAGTGAAAAGCCGTTGGCATCGACGGTGACGTTGTAGTGGCCGTCGTCGGCGCGGACGATTTTCCAGGTGTCGAGTTTGACGTCGGTATTAACCGGTTTTGCATAGGCGAGGCCGAAACCTTCGCGCGCGATGCGCTGATCGTGCGCAAGATGGCCGAGCGCCGGATCGCTCAACGCGGCGTGCGCGATGATCAACTGCGACGGCGCGAAGGCACTCGGATCGGCGCTGTCGTGTCCGGTTGCCGAGCGGAAAAAGGTGATCTGAAACCCGATCGGTTGGTGGTCCGGCGTAGTGAGCCAACCCGTCGCGTACCACCACTCGGTGCGAAACGCCGGGTGTGCACCGCTGTCCTGCGGCAAGGCGATCGCGTGGTCCGGTGTGACCGCGGCAAATTCAGGCGCGGCAGCAAAAGCGTTCGACGCAGTCAGCGCAACCACGCACAACAAGCCGCACATACGCTGTCGATGCATGACATGCACGACATGCATGACATGCATGACATGCACGACATGCGCGCAAGAGCCCAACCCATGGCGAGAGAGTGAAAGTGGGATCGTGCGCATCGCGTCGCGAATCCGCTCCAGCGGCAGAACCCCCATCACCAATCCTCCTTCACCGCGCGCACGGCATTCACCGACACCGCGCCGCGTCCCGCGATCACCGCCGTCGAACACGACGACGCCAGCATCACCAGCGCGACGGTGGCCAGCGCCGTCCACGGTACATGCAGCGACATGGTCCAATGAAACGATTGCGGATTGACCACGAACACCAGAATCAGGCTGATCGCAAAACCCAGTACGAAGCCCATCGCGATACCGCAGGCCGTGAGCATGCCGCCTTCGAGCGCGAGAATGCCAAGCACCTGCGAACGGGTTACGCCGACGTGCCGCAGCATGCCGAACTCACGCGCCCGCGCGAGCGTTTGCGCGGAGAACGTCGCGGCCACGCCGAACAAGCCGATCACAATCGCGACCGCCTCGAGAAGATACGTGACCGCGAAACTTCGGTCGAAGATGACCAGCGTATGCGCGCGGATTTCACCCGGTTGCGCAAGCTCCAGCGACGCGCCAAAGGGCAGAGCGCGGAGCCCCGCCATAACGCGTTCAACTGGCTGGCCGGGTTGAACGGTGACCGCGATCTCGGTTGCGCTCGTGTCGGCAGTCAGGCGACGGTAGTCGGCGAGCCGGATCTGAATCGCGCCGGTCTGCCGCACGTAGTCGCGCCATACGCCCGCCACCACGAACACCTGTCCCGTTGTTTTGCCGAGCGGCAATCGCACACGTTGTCCCGGCTTGTAGCCATACAGATCGACCATGGCTTCGGATACCCAGATCGGCATTTCACCCGCGTGAAAATCCGCGGGGCTCAGCACTGCGCCCGTCATCTGTAAATTCGCGCCGGGATCGGCCGCGTCGATTTCGCGGGCGAGCATCACGACGTCCGGTCGTGCCGGATCGAGCGTGAGACGCGCGGTGCGCGAGAACGCGGCCGTCCTGATGCCGGGCACGGCGGCGACAAGCGCCTGCTCATCCGGCCGCATGCCGCCGGTGTCACCGTTCGGCGCGACCCGTACATACAGATCGGCGGACAGCAGATGGACCAGCCAGTCTTCGACGGAAACGCGGAAGCTCGCCACCATGATCGCCATCGCGACGATCAGCGCGAAGCTCGACAACACCCCGCCTATGGCAATCGACGCATGGCCAGGCGCATTCGCAAGACGCGCCAGCGCCAGCGTACTCGCGGCACCGGCACGACGTCGCGAGGCGAAAGCGCGGCTCGCCGCACCGAACACCAGCGCGGTCACACGCGGCATCAACGCAATGCCGCCGACCAGCAGCAACGCGACCGCCAGATAGCCGCCGATCGGCGTATCGAACCACGGCGGCATCTGCGTGAGCACGGCGGCGGCCAGCAAACACAGCAACGCGGGCCACGGCGTAGCGAGCCGCGCCAACGCGCCTTCTTCGGAGCCGGCCTTGAGTGCCGCCGCGGGTCGCGCGCGGGCCGCCTCCAAAGCCGGCGCGAGGCTACCCAATACCGACACGGCAATGCCGAGCGTCAGAAACAACGCGGTCGCGAACGGTTCGAAACTGATTTGAGGCTGCACGCCGGGAAAATAACCACCGCCCAGATCGCTGCCGAAAAACCGCAGCGCGCCGCTCGCCAACGCATAGCCGAGCGCGAGTCCGGACAGCGCGCCGAGCAGGCCAAGCAGCGCGCCTTCCATCAGGATCTGACGCAGCAGTTGACCGCGCGTCAGGCCCAGCACGCGCAACATGGCGAACTGCGCGCGCCGTCGCACGACGCCTAACGCCTGGGTCGAAAACACCAGAAACGCGCCGGTGAACAACGCGACCAGCGCCAGCACATTCATGTTGATCCGGTAAGCGCGCGACAGGCGATCCGTGCGGCTTTCGGCATCGCGTGTTTCGGCGATCACCCAGCGGCTGCCGAGTTGCGTCTGCAGATCCTGTTTGAAGCGTTCGCGATTCACGCCGCGTTCGAGTTGCACGTCGACGCGCGACAGCTTGCCGAGCTTGCCGAATTTCCACTGCGCCGCGGCGATATCCATCACCGCGAGCCGCTGACCCGGCCGCGTTCTGACCAGGCCACCCGCGACGCGAAAACGCACGATCGCCGTGCCGCTTTGCAGCGCGAGCAGATCGCCGGTTTTTACGTTGAGCCATTGCTGTGCGGCCGCGGAGAGGAACACCGTATCGGACGCGAGCGTATCGAACGGGCGCTCCGTCGAGGGCACGCCGATCAGATCGGGCGCGATACGGCCGGCCTTGAAGACATCGATACCGAGCAACGGCAGGGCGGCGTTCTGGCCCGGCACGGTGACATCGAGCGCCAGCACGGGACTGGCGAGCGCCACGCCGGGTTGGTCGGCGAGTCGCGGGTAGACGGACTCGTCGAACCAGGCTTGTGCGCCGCGTACCTGCAAATCGGCCTCGCCGGAAAGGCTGCGGGCCGCCGCGGAAAATTCGTTGAACGCCGCGCTGTTGATCAACTGCACCGCGTAGCCGAGCGCCACGCCGAGCGCGATCGTTGCAATCGCAACCAGTGCGCGGCCGCGATGACTGCGCCATTCCGCGCCCAGTAACCAGCGCGCGAGCACGCGATGTCCTTGCATGCGCAGCGGTTGGCGCGGGTTAGCGGACATGGCCGGAGGAGCGCGCGGGCACGCGAGCCTGGCCCGAGCCCGACTCTGAGCCTGACTCTGGGCCGTCCAGCGCCGGCCGTCCCGCCAACGCATGCAAACCCCCCTCGCTAAGAATCAGGATGCGATCGGCCACCGCCGCCGCGGCTTCCGAGTGCGTGACCATGATGGTGGCCGCGCCGGTCGCCTTGCTTTGCGCGCGGAACAGACCGAGCACGTCGTGCGCGGTATCGGGATCGAGATTGCCGGTAGGTTCGTCGGCGAGAATCAGTTTCGGGCGATGCACGAGCGCACGCGCAATCGCCACGCGTTGTAGTTCGCCGCCGGAGAGTTGCCGCGGAAAATCGTTGCCACGTCCGCTCAATCCGACCGCCGCGAGCATGTCGAGCGCGCCGTCCGTGGGTAACTCGTTGAGCAGCAGCGGCAGCGCGACGTTCTGCGCCAGCGTCAGATGCGGCAACACATGAAACGCCTGAAACACGAAGCCGAGTTTCTGCCGACGCAGACGGGTCGCCGCGTTGTCGTCGAGGCGCGCGACGGGACTGCCGTCGATGATCACGTCGCCACTATCCGCACTGTCGAGGCCGGCGATCAGATTGAGCAGCGTCGATTTACCGACACCCGAGTCGCCCATGATCGCGACGAATTCACCAGGTCTGAGTATGAAGTCGAGCTGCGCCAGCACGATGCGTCCGGTGCCGTAGGTCTTGCTGAGGCCACGGCACTCGAGTGCGGGAACGACGTCTTCATCATCAGGCATGCGGTTTCCGAAAGTGAGGCCGACGATCGATCAGGCGTGCGCATGACGCGCACCAATCGCTGAAAGGGCTAAACGCCGCCGCCGAACCGCCGAAGTATATTCGGCTTCTGTAAGCCGCGCAGTCCGCTGCCGCGACGATCGAGGCCACTCTCAAAGAACCCGCCGGCCGATCGCCGGCGACGCCGTTTTTGAGCGCAGAGCGACGTTTCTCTAGAGTGCCCGATCAAAAAATATTTCGACTTCAACACCGGCGAAATTTTTGCTAACCGCCTGAAAATGACCTCGGGAAGACCCTGAGACACAGCCAGCGTTATTCCGGCCCATGCACCACGCCGAGGCGTCCCTGCAAGAGTCTTCAACTGACGCTTAATTGCGTTCATTTGCCGGCAAAATTTGCGCACGCCGACACGTCAAAACGGCATTGTGCGTCTGCACATTTCTACCCATTTCGCAAGGCCGTGCGTGGCAATGACGCATTGACTCGGGCGTTGCTGCATTGTTGCGCTGCAAAAGTATTCTTATCTTGGTAATCTCCCACCCTTGATCATTCGGCTGCGGGTAAACGTGAGGCGGGCACCACCGTTTCCACGTCAATTTCAGCGAAATTCAGCCTACATATCCATTTCAATGCTTTCGTTTTTGAAGGCGTTGACGCGGCGTTTTGTATTTCAAGTTTTCGACAGAGTTTTCGACAGAGCACATGCCATTGCCTCTTCTTAGCCTACTCATCTGGATCCCTATTGTCGCTGGCCTGGTGGTCTTGCGCGCGGGATCCGACGCGGCACGTAGCCGCACCCGCTGGATCGCGCTGATTGGCGCGGTGGCGGGTTTTCTGCCGGTGATTCCGCTGGTCGCGAATTTCCGCAATGACGTGACGTCGATGCAGTTCGTCGAGAACGTTCAGTGGTCGCCGACCTTCGACATCGCATGGCATGTAGGTGTGGACGGCATTTCGCTGTGGCTCGTCGCGCTGACGGCGCTGACCACCATCATCATCGTGGTCGCCTCGTGGGAGTCGATCACCGAGCGCACCGCGCAGTACTTCGGCGCGTTCCTGATGCTGTCGGGTTTCATGCAGGGCGTGTTCACGTCGCTGGACGGCATGCTGTTCTTCATCTCGTTCGAAGCCACGCTGATTCCGCTGTACCTGCTGATCGGCACGTGGGGCCAGGCGAACCGCCGCTACGCCGCGATCAAGTTCTTCTTCGTGTCGTTCCTCGGCTCGCTGCTGATGCTGATGTCGATGCTCTATCTATATAGCCAGACGCACAGCTTCGACCTCGCCATGTGGCGCGAGACGCATCTCGGCACGTGGCCGCAGGTGCTGATTTTCCTCGGCTTCCTCGCGGCGTTCGGCGTGAAAGTGCCGATGTGGCCGCTGCATACGTGGCTGCCGGACGTTCACCTGGACGGCCCGACCGGCGCCGCCGTGATGATTGGCATGCTGAAGCTGGGCGGCTACGGTCTGCTGCGTTTCGCGCTGCCGATCGCACCGCAGGCCAGCCACTTCTTCGCGCCGATGATGATCACGCTCTCGCTGATCGCGGTGATCTATTCGAGCCTGCTGGCGCTCGTGCAAACCGACATGCGCCGCCTGCTCGCGTATTCGACGATCTCGCACATGGGTCTCGTGACGCTCGGCCTGTTCGTCTTCAACCGCATCGGCCAGGCCGGCGCGATCGTGCAGATGCTGTCGTACGGCGTGGTGTCCGGCGCGATGCTGCTGTGCACGGGCATGCTCTACGACCGCACCAAGACCGCCTCGATCGCCGAATACGGCGGTGTCGCGAACACCATGCCGCGCTTCGCCGCATTCGTGATGCTGTTCTCGATGGCCAACATCGGCTTGCCGGGCACGTCGGGTTTCGTCGGCGAGTTCATGGTGCTGATGGGCGCGATCCGCTTCAACTTCTGGATCGGCGCGATGGCCGCTTCCACGCTGGTCCTGAGCGCGGCGTACACGCTGTGGATGTACAAGCGCGTGATCTTCGGCGCGATCGCGAATGCGCGCGTCGCCAAACTCAAGGATCTCGGTAACCGCGAATTCATGTTGCTCGGCGCGATGGCGCTGCTGGTGCTGGTGATCGGCCTCAATCCGAAGCCGTTCACCGACGCGATCGATCCGTCGGTCGGCACGCTGCTGGCTCAATCGGAACGTTCGGTGCATCCGTCGGACTCCGCGCCTGATGGTGGCGAGCATCTGCAGGCAGCGGCGCCCGCGCCGGTTGCCACAACGACCCGCACGCCGGGTTGAGTGGAATGAAGCATTTCGCTGCTGCAGCATCCGGAGAATGGGGCTGCAGTGTCGATCTGCTTTTTTCAGTCTGGCACAAGTCTCGTCGCACGCCTCTGACGCAGCGCAACCCTTGAGGTCGCCCTGCGTTTTATTGCTTGTTTGAAGGGACTTTCGTGCTGTGACGGTTGTTTGAAGCTCAGCAAGTGAGCACGGCAAGTACTGATCCTCGCGCGAAACCTGCGGCAACGTGTCGCACAGTGCTGCGACGCAATAGATCGTTGCTAAATCGAGGCTTTATTAGCGCTTGACGTGCCCCTACTATGCGAGCGCTTACTAATGGAGAGCGGTCGAATGACGTTCGTTGAAGTCGTAAAAAAGAGGCAATGGATATGAAAGGAAAGACTCTGCGGGGGTCGATCGGTTTCCTGTCCACGAGCCTCGTGTTGTTGCTCTCGGGTTGCAGCAACCTCGATATTTTGAATCCGAAGGGGAGCGTGGGTCTGGCGGAACGCGAGCTGATCGCAACGTCCACCTGGGCCATGCTGATCGTCGTCATTCCGGTGATTGCGCTGACGCTGCTGTTCGCGTGGCGTTATCGCGCGTCGAACAAGAGCGCGGACTATCAACCGGGCTGGACCCATTCGACCGGTGTTGAAATCGCCATCTGGACGATTCCGACGCTGATCATTCTGTTCCTCGCTGTCCTGACGTGGAAGACCACGCACGAACTCGATCCGTACAAGCCGCTCGAGTCGCAGGTCAAGCCGATCAACGTCGAAGTCGTCGCACTCGACTGGAAGTGGCTGTTCATCTATCCGGACCTCGGTATTGCGTCCGTGAACCAGCTGGCGATTCCGGTCGGCACGCCGGTGAACTTCGTGATCACGTCCGACACGGTGATGAACTCGTTCTTCATTCCGCAACTCGGCGGTCAGATCTACGCCATGGCCGGCATGCAAACGCGTCTGCATCTGATCGCGGACGAAGCCGGCAATTTCGCGGGCCAGTCGGCCAACTTCAGCGGCAAGGGCTTCTCGGACATGAAGTTCCGCACGCTCGCTTCGTCGCCGGAAGAGTTCAACGCGTGGGTCGCGAAAGTACGCGCTTCGTCGGACAACCTCAGCATGGACCGCTACCACACGGTATCGGCGCCGAGCGAGAAGGACCCGGTGCGCTACTTCTCGTCGGTCGATCCGAAGCTCTTTCACAACATCATTGCCCGATACAACAACGGTAACGTCATCGACAACATGAATGACGCTAACTGTGCGCCAAAGGGTAAGGGGTAACGCATGTTCGGCAAACTCTCACTAGACTCGATTCCGTACCACGAGCCCATCATCATGGTCACGGCCGTGATGATCGCCCTCGGCGGTGCGACGGTGCTGGGTCTGATCACCTATTTCGGCAAGTGGCGCTACCTGTGGACCGAGTGGCTCACGTCGGTCGACCACAAGAAGATCGGTGTGATGTACATCGTGATCGCGCTGATCATGCTGTTCCGCGGCTTCGCGGACGCGATCATGATGCGTCTGCAACAGGCCCTCGCGTATGCGAACCCGGGCTACCTGCCGCCGCATCACTACGACCAGGTGTTCACGGCGCACGGCGTCATCATGATTTTCTTCATGGCGATGGCGTTCATGATCGGCCTGATGAACATCATCGTGCCGTTGCAGATCGGCGCGCGCGACGTAGCGTTCCCGTTCATCAACTCGCTGAGCTTCTGGATGACGGCAGTCAGCGCGATCCTGATCAACATCTCGCTGGTGATCGGTGAATTCGCGCAAACCGGCTGGCTGGCTTATCCGCCGCTGTCCGAATTGCAGTTCAGTCCGGGTGTCGGGGTCGACTATTACCTGTGGAGCTTGCAGCTCTCCGGTATCGGCACCTTGCTGACCGGCGTGAACTTCTTCGCGACGATCGTGAAGATGCGCGCCCCGGGCATGACCTTCATGAAGATGCCGGTGTTCACGTGGACCGCGCTGTGCACCAACGTGCTGATCATGGCGTCGTTCCCGATCCTGACCGTGACGCTTGCGCTGCTCGGTCTGGACCGTTACCTCGGCATGCACTTCTTCACGAACGACGGCGGCGGTAACGCCATGATGTACCTGAACCTGATCTGGGCATGGGGTCACCCTGAGGTGTACATCCTGATCCTGCCGGCATTCGGTATTTTCTCGGAAGTCGTGGCGACCTTCGCCAAGAAGCCGCTGTTCGGCTACAAGACGATGGTGTGGGCGACCTGCGCGATCATGGTGCTGTCGTTCCTCGTGTGGCTGCATCACTTCTTCACGATGGGTTCGGGCGCCGACGTCAACGCGTTCTTCGGTATCGCCACGATGGTGATCGCGATTCCGACCGGCGTGAAGGTGTTCAACTGGCTGTTCACGATCTACAAGGGTCGTCTGGAATTCACGCCGCCGATCCTGTGGACCATCGGCTTCATGATCACCTTCACCATCGGCGGCATGACCGGCGTGATGATGGCGATCCCGGGCGCGGACTTCGTGCTGCATAACAGCCTGTTCCTGATTGCTCACTTCCACAACGTGATTATCGGTGGCGTGCTGTTCGGCTATCTGGCCGGCTTCAACTACTGGTTCCCGAAGGCGTTCGGCTTCAAGCTGAATGCAAAGCTGGGCAAGGCTTCGTTCTGGTTCTGGCAGATCGGTTTCTGGGTCGCGTTCACGCCGCTGTACGTGCTCGGCTTCATGGGCATGACGCGCCGTATCAACCACTACGACAACCCGCTGTGGCACCCGTGGCTGATCCTGGCCGCAGCCGGTGCGGGCCTGATCGCTATCGGTATCGCTTTCCAGGTGTTGCAGATCGTGGTCAGCATTCGCGATCGCAATTTGCCGGAGAACCGCGACCTCACGGGCGATCCGTGGGACGGCCATACGCTGGAATGGGCCATGAGCTCGCCGCCGCCGTCGTATAACTTCGCCATCATTCCGACGGTGCGCAAGCTGGACGCGTTCGCCGACATGAAGGCGGACAAGAGCGCGCAAGCCAAGCCGGTGTATCGCGACATTCACATGCCGTCGAACACGTCGGCGGGTCTGATCGCTGCGATGTTCTCGCTGGTGCTCGGCTTTGCCGGTGTCTGGCACATCTGGTGGCTGGCTATCATCGGTCTGGTCGGCTCGATCGGCACGGTGATTGTCTACAGCTTCCAGAAGAACGAAGGCTATTACATCCCGGCGGCTGAAGTCGCGGCGATCGAAGAGAAGCGCTCGGGCGCAGGCGCCCAGCTGGCGATGGAGGTGGATTGATGTCGAGCAATACAATTAACGTGGGCGCAGCCGCAGACGCGCATCACCACGACGCGGACCACGTGCCGTCGCATTCGGTGTTCGGTTTCTGGCTGTACCTGATGACCGACTGCATCATCTTCGCGGCGCTGTTCGCGGTGTTCGCGGTGATGGGCCACCAGTTCGCCGGCGGCCCGACCGCCAAGGACCTGTTCGAGATTCCGGGCGTCGCGCTGGAGACCACGATGCTGCTGCTGAGCAGTATCACGTATGGTTTCGCGATGCTGGGCGCGTACAAGAACCGTAAGGGCGTGTTGCTCTTCTGGCTCGGCGTAACGTTCCTGCTCGGTCTGTCGTTCCTGGTGCTGGAATTGCGCGAGTTCTCGCACCTGATCGCCGAAGGCGCGGGTCCGAGCCGTAGCGCGTTCCTGTCGTCGTTCTTCACGCTGGTCGGCACGCACGGTCTGCACGTCACGTTCGGCCTGATCTGGATGGTGGTGCTCGCCATTCAGGTAACGCGGCACCGCGACCTGACCGAACGCGACATGATTCGCCTGACGTGCCTGAGCCTTTTCTGGCACTTTCTGGACGTCGTGTGGATCGGCGTTTTCACCTTTGTCTATCTTGCGAGCGTGATCTAAATGGACCATAGCCATAACGCACACTCGGGTGAAGGTCACGGCAGCCTCGGCAGCTATACGATCGGTTTCATTCTCTCCGTTGTTCTGACCGTCGCGGCCTTCGGGCTCGTGATGACGGGCACGCTGTCCGGTGAGAATGCACTGCTCGCGATCGCGGGTCTCGCGTTCGTGCAGATCGTCGTTCACCTGGTGTTCTTCCTGCATTTGAATTCGTCGTCGGCGCAACGTTGGAACGTGATGGCGTTCGCCTTCACGGTGCTGACCGCGGTGATCGTGATCGGCGGCACGTTGTGGGTCATGCATAACGTCAGCATGCACATGATGTCCCGCTAAGCGGAAAACGCAGCTGGTTGTTGAAAAGCCCCGCAAGACGAAAGTCTTGCGGGGCTTTTTCCTTGTCTTCGTCGCGATGCAGTTGAAGAGCCGCGGCTAGTTCACGTTCTATTGCGTGCGATTCCTGAGCCGCTGCTGGACGCGCCATGCGGCATGGCGTATTCCGTTGCGTGTCCAGCGAATTGCTTTGAGCAGCGGCCGCATGCGGTTACCGCGCACTTTTTCGAGCGGGCGGGCAGCTTGCGGCGCGAGTTGTTCCACCACGGCTTCCGGTGTGGTGAAGAGGCGCGTGTGCCAGTCCCAGTAGAGCGGATAGCGCAGCAACGCGCCCGCGCATAGCATGTCGAGCGTCAACGTGCGATGCCGCCACGGCAGCGGCGCGAGCGCGTCGTGGGTCAATCCCCAGCCGGCGTAGAACGGCAGTCCGTAGGTGAACACCGCTTTGCCGCGTAATAGCGCGTCGAAGCCGGCCAGCGACGATAACGTGTGAACTTCATGCGCCGCGTCGACGAGCGACAACAGATCGCTTTCCGTATCGACGATATCCGCGAGTTGTTGCGCGTCGACGAGTCCCTGCCGATTGCCCGACAGTACATCGGGGTGCGGCTTGTAGACCACGAAGGCATCGGGACGCAAGCTGCGCACTTCGCGCAGCAACGCGTCGGCCGTGCCGATCGCGCGCGTGCCGAGGCGAATCGACGCGTCGTCGGCCACCTGGCCGGGCACCAGCACGATGTGTTTGCCCGCCGGCGCGGTCCATGCGGGCCGCCGACGACCGAGGTTGTACTTGGTGACGCCAAGTTTCACGACCTTGTCGCGCAAGGCTGCCGCGCGCGCCAATTCGGCTTTGGAGAAGGTGGTTTCGTTCAGCAGCACGCTCAGATCGCTGGGCTGGCTCGCGTCGAAATAGAGGCCGCGACGATCGATCACCTGGCTGCGCGGCGCGATCATGTCCGAGCCGAGTCCCGTTGAATGAAAGAAGCCGTCTTCAATGCGAACGCGCTGAACCTCGGGCGCGAGGCCTTCCGCGCTGCGAGCGCCCCACAGTACCGCGCATTCGTTGGTCTGCACCGATTGCGGCGTTTGCGTCCAGCGCAATGCGGCTCCGCTAGCGCTGATGTACGGCGTCGCGAACGGGCGCTTCCACCACTGGAAACGGATGCCCACCACATTCCGCAGATCGGCGAAGCGCTGTTGCACGGCGTGCTGCAATTCGATGCTGTCGAGCAGATCGTCGAGCGTGCCGGGTGTGTGCGTGGCCGGGTTCAGGTAGCGGGTGAAGCGCAGGAACACTACGTCGAACAAGGCGGCGAGCGTGGGGCGGGCGGTGCGTTGCGGGAAGAGCAGGTCGTCGTGGGTTAAGCCCCAGCCTGCGTAATAGGGTGTGCCGAACGTGTGAACCTGAACGCCCGCGAGCAGCGCTTGCATGCCTTCCGACGCGCCGAGCGTATAGACGTGATCGACATGCGCCAACGAGGCGCACAACGATTCGTGTTCGGCCACGCGTTGAATGCCGGGCGGCAACATGTCCGTCGATGCCGACAGCCAGCGCCCACTGCCTTGATCGTCCGATCGTGCGAGCCAGAATTCGGCGTGCGGATGTTTCGCGTGCGCGGTTTGCAACATACGCGCGAATGCCTGCGATGAGTTGCGTGTTGCGACTGCGCCGAGGCCGTTCGATCGCGCGCGCTCGTCGATGAGCATCACGCGGGTTGTGCGGCTGGTTTCGAGTAGCGCGGCGGGGCAGTTGCTGTGTGCGCGGCGCACGGTCGACGCATGGCTGCGCGCGAAACGTTGCATCAGACGTTCGACGGCTGACCCGGTGTACGGTCCGTCTTCTTCATCGCTACGGCTTAACGCCGAATTCAATGCGGCAGCGAACGTTTCGGCGCGCGTATCGCGCAGCGGTACGACGAACCACGACAGTAAAGGTGTGCCCGATGGCCCGCGCGACCAGACAGGACCGGGCCAGGTGGCATCGACACGTTGCTTCATCTAGCGCAGCGTCTCGAGAAAGCCGTCGACGTGTTCGAAATGTTCTGCCCACGTGGGCTCGCGAAAGTTCTCGATACGCTTCAATTGAGCGTCACGCTCGGGACTATTCGCGCGAGAGTAGGCCTGAATGCGAGCAAGCCAACCCGGACCGTCCAGTGGATCGAGGTACTCGGGAATGTTGTCGGCGATTTCGTGGAATACATCCAGATCGCTTGCGAGTACCGGTACTCTGAGTACGAGTGCTTCGGCGAGCGGCATGCCATAGCCTTCGACAAACGAAGGGAACAAGAGCGCCTGAGCGTGTTGCAAATAGGCATGCAACTGCTCGTCGGAGCAGTGCGATTCTTCTATCACGACGCCTTTCAGGCTATCGCAGCGCTCCAGCATGTCGACGACGTTCTCGCACTCCCAACCACGCCGGCCGATCACGACGAGTTTCGGGGCGGTCGCGCCGAGTTGTTCGACGAGACGGCGCCATACGTGCAGGATGAACCAGTGGTTCTTGCGCGGCTCGATCGTGCCGAGCATCACGAAGTAAGGCGTGGGCAATGGACGCGGTGCAGGAGGGCGTTGCATGACGCCGGAGGCCAGACGTGCGACCACGCAGGGCGGTTGTTCGAGGCCGGCGCGTTGCGCTTCGGCCGTGAGCGAGTCGAGCGTGGCCTGCGAATTCATGATCAGTCCGCTTGCCCGATTTAATGCTGTGTGCATACGGCGCCGATGAATCGAATCGACACCAGGGCGACAATATTCCGCGTGTGTCAGCGGAATCAGATCGTGAACCATGAATACGGAGCGAATCTGGCGGCGTGTCATTGCGTCGTAATAACGGTCGAATTCCATGCCGTTGTGACTGGTGTGCAACAGGATTCCGCTAAGCCTTGTTTCTCGCAGGCGATTTAGGCAGGCGCGCGCGATTAGCGCGCGAATTGCATTCCGATTTCGAGTGGACGCGAGAAGCCATGCAAACGTTTGCTGCGAATCCCGTTCACTCAACATCGTGGAAAAGCCGCGCTCGCTAAGAATGGCACGCGCTTTAGCGCCGTATTTTTCAATGTAGGCGAGGCCGACGCGATCTACGCCGGTGGGCAAAAGCCCGTCAAATAGGCGCGTAAGAAGACGTGTGACGTCGAGAAAGAGGGTTGACACGTGAGCGTAGAACGGTTTTGGCGGTTTTGTTATCTGGCGCGCAGAACTTTTTTTCGTGCTTCTGCTAATCATTTTTCTCGAGAACGCGCCATTCTACCCGAGTGCATGAGACAATCCGCGCCAAAGTTTTACTTACTAACTCTTGCTAACTGTTGCAATAAATGTCGCGTCTGTCTAGTCGTATGGTTTTTGCCGCAGTCGCCTTTGGGGCGGTCTCGCTGAGTGGTTGCTCGAGTATTCCGACTTCGGGGCCCAGTACTTCACAAATAAACAATGCCGGCGCTGCCGCCAATCCGGCGGGGATCCAGATTGTCGATGTGACGGATGAGGTCGCGCGCAAGCTCTTTGCGGAGCGCAGTATCGGCGACTTCTCGGCTACGTTGGGTAATAGCACGACGTTCCAGCAGCAGCTTGGCGTAGGCGACACGATCGAGGTATCGATCTGGGAAGCGCCGCCCGCCACGCTGTTCGGCGCCGCGCAAATCGACTCGAAGGGCGGTACGACCAATGCACGTGTAACGGTTCTGCCCGATCAGACTATCGACGGCGACGGCAAGATCAATGTGCCTTTCGCCGGCGAATTGAGAGCCGTGGGCCGTACGCCGACCCAATTGCAGCGTGATATCACGGCGCGCCTGAAGAACATCGCGCACGATCCGCAGGTACTGGTGAAGCTCTCGCGCAATGCGACGTCGTACGTCACGGTGGTGGGCGACGTGGCGAGCAGCAACCGCATGCCGCTGAGCGCACGCGGCGAGCGTCTGCTCGACGCATTGGCGACTGCCGGCGGCGTCAAGCAGCCGGTCGACAAGATCACGCTTCAGGTCACGCGTGGCGACATCGTGGCGTCGCTGCCGCTTGAAACGGTGATTCGCGATCCGCGTCAAAATGTGCCGCTGCATGCGGGCGATGTCGTGACGGCACTGTTCCAGCCGTTTAGTTTCACGTCGCTTGGTGCGACAGGCAAGAATCAGGAAATCAATTTCGAAGCGCAAGGAATTACGTTGGCGCAGGCGTTGGCTCGCGCTGGCGGTCTGGAAGATTCACGTTCGGACGCGCAGGGTGTGTTTATTTTCAGGCTGGAAGACGCAAAAGCATTGCCGTGGCCGAATACACCCGTGCGTACTACCGCCGATGGCAAAGTGCCGGTGGTGTATCGCGTGAATCTGCGTGACCCGAACTCGTTCTTCGTCGCGCAGAGCTTCATGATGGATAACAAGGATCTGTTGTACGTGTCGAATGCGCCGATCGCAGAAGTGCAGAAGTTCTTGAATGTAGTTTTCTCGGTGGCGTATCCGGTGATTACGGGCGTTCAGACGTTTAAGTAAGCCCTCCGCAGTGGCATGCCTGACAGCCCTTGAATTGATGGCGATCGATCCGCTCTCTTGCTTGGCGATTGATCCAGGGTCGGCGGCCGCTGGTAATTCAAGAGCAAGAGACTTGTAAATCTAAGACTATGAGAGAAATCGCAGTTGTAACAGGTATTACGGGCCAGGACGGGGCGTATCTCGCGCAGTTGTTGCTTGAAAAAGGCTACACCGTTTACGGAACCTATCGCCGTACCAGTTCGGTCAATTTCTGGCGTCTTGCCGAAGTGGGTGTGGAAAAGCATCCGAATCTCCACCTCGTCGAATACGACCTTACCGACCTGGCGTCCAGTATTCGCCTGTTGCAAACGACAAAAGCTGCCGAAGTGTATAACCTCGCGGCGCAAAGCTTTGTCGGGGTTTCGTTCGATCAGCCGATCACGACCGCGGAAATTACGGGCGTCGGCGCGCTTAACCTGCTTGAGGCCATCCGGATTGTGAATCCGGAAATCCGCTTCTATCAGGCGAGCACATCGGAAATGTTCGGGAAAGTACAGGCGATTCCGCAAGTGGAAAGCACGCCGTTCTATCCGCGCAGTCCTTATGGCGTAGCGAAACTGTACGCGCACTGGATGACGATCAATTACCGTGAAAGCTACAATATTTTCGGTAGCAGCGGCATTCTGTTCAACCATGAATCGCCTTTGCGTGGGCGAGAATTCGTCACGCGCAAAATCACGGACAGCATGGCCAAGATTCGCCTGGGCAACCTGGATGTCCTCGAACTCGGCAATCTCGACGCGAAACGTGACTGGGGGTTTGCGAAAGAGTATGTAGAGGGAATGTGGAGAATGCTGCAGGCATCCCGGCCTGACACCTACGTGCTCGCTACGAATCGGACCGAAACCGTGCGCGATTTCGTTTCGATGGCAGCTCAGGCCGCGGGTTTCCAGCTGGCCTGGGAAGGCCGCGACGTGAACGAAGTCGGCATCGACATGGCGACCAACAAGACCATCGTTAAGATCAACCTAAAATTCCATCGGCCGGCTGAGGTTGAACTGCTCATCGGTGACGCTTCGAAAGCTCAGAAGGAACTCGGCTGGCAGCCGAAAACGACGCTCGAGGAGTTGTGTCAGATGATGGTCGAAGCGGACATTCGCCGTAACGAAGTGGGTTTTTCGTTTTAGTAGATTCTGGCAACGCGCGACAGTTTTAATACACAGAGCGCTGTTGCGCGAGACGATGATCTACGGGCGGGCAACGTAGTATCAAACCATCGGAGTTGGAGCGCTTGCTTTGAAGTTGATTCTTGGAGTCGATGCCATCAGTCCACCACTGACGGGTATCGGGCGCTACACGTGGGAACTGGCGAGACAGTACGCGACCGGCGACTACGGATTCGACGCGTTGCGTTTCTTTTCTGCAGGGAGATGGATTGCAGATCCGTCACTTCTGTTGTCAACAGCGCCGAAGAACGCGCCGCGCAGCCGGCTTAAGAAAGTACTGAGTCCTCCCGCAAGCTTGCGCAAGTGGCGTCTCAAGCAGGGGATGCGCCATTCGCTCTTCCACTCGCCGAATTATTTTCTACCGGAGTCCGCGGACTCCGGCGTGGTAACGATTCACGATCTCTCCGTTTTCAAATACCCTGAGACTCACCCGGTCGAGCGGCTTCGCCATTTCGAGCGTAGTTTTGAGTCGACCTTGCAGAGAGCCAATCACCTGATCACGGACTCCGAGGCGATTCGTGAGGAAGTGTCGGGATTCTTTGGTTGGTCCAAGGAAAAAATCACCGCTGTCCACCTTGGTGTGCCGCAAGAGTTCCAACCTTACGAAGCAAGCTCACTTGTCGCGCCGTTGGCTGAAATCGGGCTGACTCCCGGCAGCTACGGCTTGTGCGTTTCCACGCTTGAGCCGCGCAAGAGAATTGATCGTTTGCTCGATGCGTATTCAGAACTACCGCTCAGGCTGCGCGAAACCTGCCAGCTCGTGCTGGCAGGCAGCAGTGGATGGCTTAACGACGCGCTAAGAGAAAAAATCCGTCGCGGCGAAGGCGAGGGATGGCTCCGCTATCTGGGGTTCGTGCCGGAGGTATCGCTGCCAGCACTTTATGCCGGCGCGCGTGCATTCTTTTTGCCTTCACTTTACGAAGGTTTTGGGTTGCCAGTTCTCGAAGCGTTGGCGAGTGGCGTCCCGACACTCACTTCGAATTGCTCTTCGCTTCCCGAGGTCGCCGGCGGTGCCGCATGGCTGGTGGAACCGGACAATCACGATGCTTTGCGTGAAGGCATTGAGAAGGTCATCACCGACGATATCTGGCGCGTCACAGCGATACAACGCGGTCTCGACGTAGCACGGGAAATGACGTGGCAAAAATGCGCGCGACAAACCGTTGCCGTATACGAATCTCTTAGCGGGACGCGCTTGCGGCGCTGAGCTGAGTAATCAGGCTTGTCAATTTGCTGGCGCTGGCTTGCCATGTAAGCGGCGCAATCTCATCGCTAGCAATAGCTGTCCCATTCGCAAGCGCATCGAGCCACTGGCATAATTGCGGGGCGAGTTCTTCGCCGTTGTTCGCGTGAAAATACGTCGCGTGATGTCCCGCGACTTCACGAAATACGGCGAGGTCTCGGGCAAAAAGCGGAATTCCATGCTGCGCCGCTTCGACCAGCGGCAGACCAAACCCCTCGGCCTCCGATCCCATGGCAAGTCCATCGGCCGCCAGGTACATGGTCTGGAGCTCGGTATCGTCTGCTTCGGAAATCCATTGAAGTCGCCTGCCGGCTTCGGCATGCTGCAGTAGGCGGGCTGCGAGTTCGTCGACGTGCCAGCCCCGACGTCCGACAATCATCAGCTTCGCCGTACATCCACCCAGCCACAGTAACTCAAACGCGTCGAGCATTTGCGCATATCCTTTGCGCGGCTCGACGGTACCAACCATGAGTATGACGAGTTCTTTGTGCGCCTCTTTTTGCAAGGCGGCATTGCCGCGCATGGCTCGGACGTCGCGATTCGTCGGTGGCATCGAATCCGCCCCGAGATGAAACCATCCAGTTGGAAGCTGCTTTCGATGAATCCCGAACTGATGCGCCATATGCGTCTCCATGTCGACGGCGACGGCTTGCGAAATACAGAATAACGCGTCGGCATGAATGGCGATTGTCGCAAGCCATTGGCGAAACGATCGGGACGCTCGTGCTGTAAACCAGTGAGGATGCAGAGTGGGCAGCAGATCATAGACAACGAATGCGCACGAGATGCCTTGTCTTTTCCAGCGAAGAAAGTCGCCTTGTCTGCGAGGGGCGATTCGGCTGGAAAGATCCAGACCCAAAAAGATGTCACCACTAGAGACGACGACTGCCGACTCAGGAGGAAGTGGCCTACCCGTCAGCGTTGTTGTGTAATCGTGGGCGTACACGTAGGAACGCCGTCGGGTGGCTCGTACTAGTCGTATTTCCAGGTCAATGGGCGGCGCCTCGAACAGGGCGAGAAGAATCGATCGCACGACGCGCTGAATGCCGGTACCCGCGTCGTGGGCGGCAATGATCGAGACGTCTATCAGCAATTGCCGCCGTTTGGCCGGCTCGACGATTACCGTCGACCTTAACCTGTTCACGGCACGCCGGGCCACACCGACGAACAACGGGCAGTGACCGATTGCAATGAACTGTAATGCGGCCGCTCGGACCGTGTTGAAAAATTTGAGCAATTCCGTACCGATGCGCCCCAGGACGGTTCGCTTTTTTGAAGGATGGTTGAAGGCGCAGCCTCGCAGCGTGGCAGCGCCCTCGGTCAGTCGAACGATGCAGTCCCGGCGCAGTGGCAGAGACCTGCATCATTAATCTTTCAGTTAAGACGGAATTAGATCCGCATAGACCTCCACTGCCCGAATTGCACTCGTGCGGCTGCTGAAGCGGCGAATCTGTGCTTTCGCGCCTTCTGACAGTCGATCTCTTAGCCCGGTCTCAGAGAGTGTGCGGATCACATTATCTGCCAGTGAGTCGGCGGATTCAGGCTCGAAAAGCAGTCCGCAGAAGTCATGCGCGACCACTTCCGGAATCGCTCCGCTTCGCGATGCGATAACCGGCGTGCCATGAACGAAGGCTTCGAGCGGAACCAACCCGAATGACTCGTAACGCGAAGGGAACACCAGGCAGTGCGCCCTTGCGAGGAGCTTATCGCGAGTCGCGTCACTGACTTCACCGAGGAAGTGAATCCGGTTTGCAGTGTCTGCCGACAGGAATTCGCCGACCCGGTTCGCCCAGCCTTCGGGATCGCGGCCGGCAATAAGCAATCGAGCCTCCGGATCCGCGGCAAGTATTTTTTGCGCGGCTTGCATCAGCAAATCAATGCCTTTGCGTCGCTCCAGTCGCCCGACGAATACAACGAGCTTGCTGGATTCGAGCGCTTCTCGCGGGACTTTCTCAAACTCCTGGAACTCGGAATAGCCTTTCTCGACATCAAAGAAAGGCCAATAGGCAATGCCACAGTGCGCCATCTGCCAGCGAATATCGCGTTGTACGCTGTGTTCCGTCTCAACCGTTTTCGCAATGGACTCGCTAATGGGGATCACGGCATTGGCGCGACCCAGCAGCGTGCGTTCAGCTTCCACGAAGAGCGCGGTGACGTTCTCAGGAACCGACCAGCCGTTGATGCGGGACGAAACCGGGTAAGGGGTCACCAGTCGCAGGACGACCGGCGGACGTGCGTCGGATGGCAGTAGCGAGATAGCCAGGGTTTCGGTGTCCCACAGCGCGGAGTCCACCACGTCAATCGGCTGTTCTTTGTGCAGGTTCGACAGCGCGTGGAACGCGCTGAGCGACCACATCAGATTTGTCGTGAAGCCGCCATCTAGCCCGTTCACCCAGGCGTTCGGTTGCATCTTGGAGAAGTAGATGTTGAAGCGCCCCTGGCTATGAACGCTGTCTTCTCCTGCCGGCGTAATCACACTTACCCGATGCCCCATGAGGAGCAATTCGCTGGCGAGGTGATAATACAAAGTTCCTACGCCGCCGTTGCCAGTGAATGGAGGAAATTCTTTGGTGACGATGCAAATATGCAGTGGCTTGATGTCCTTGCCAACCCGGGGATAGGAGGGCGCCGACGCATAGGGTTTGAAGGCATCCACCGGCAACGCAAGTTTGCGAGATCTCGGATAATGTTGCGCATCCGCCAGTCCCTGCGAAATACCTTCCCAGATTGCCGCCACATAGCGGTCCCGCTCCGCGGCCGCGAGATCCCCCGCCTGAACCGCATCGTCGAGAGGTGCAATCCGCTCTTTCTTCATGCGCTCTTCAAGCTTCTGACGGAGCGTCTTGCCCGACCATCCGGAATATGCCGCCACAAAGTACGCGGTGTTCTTGCAGATCGTAGCCCAGTTGTAATTGTATTTGCCGCCACGATTATGGCTTTGCGCGAACTCGTGACGAACGATGACCTCGGGCGAATAACCGATCAGCGCGTTGTTCTGCTGCAGCCGGAAGCACAACTCAGACTCGTCGAGATAATAGTCGAACTGCTCGTCGAAGCCATTGACCGCCCTCAGATGATGACCGGTAAAGGTTGCGTTTGTTCCGGTGTTATAGCGGAACCAGCCGTTCTTCCCGATCTCGGCGCTGTCAATATTGACCTTCGCTTCCGAGTATTGGTTGATGCCGTTGTCCTGGGCCTGAAACCAGAAGGAACCCGCATAATAAGCGGGGCCACCTAGTCCAGCGGTAGTCAGTGGCCGGGAGTTATATTCGACAAGGATATTGTTGATCCAGTCGTCGAATGGAATCGCGTCGTCGTCGATGAAGGCGACAATATCTCCTGCCGCCAGTTCGATGCCCAGGTTACGGGATTTCGACAGATTCCGTTCGGGATTCTGGGCCACCTTGATCTGGTCTGCGTAGCGCGCCAGAAGTTCGGTGGTGCCGTCGTTCGACGGGCCGTTAACCACGATCACTTCGAAGTCCGTGCAGCTCTGGTGGCGAAGGTAGTCGAGACATCTTTCCAGATAGTCTCTCCGGTTATACGTGCAGACCACCACCGACACAGTTTTGAACTGTCTGCGCTTAGGCAACGCGGCCCGCAGGGCGAGCGATACCATTCTCTCGACCGACTCCGGCAGGAAGCGGCTCGCATTGATCTTCTGTTCTTCGACGACCTGCTTACGGAACTCGCCATCAACCATCAAGCGGCCGATCAGTTCTGTCATCTCGCCGCGGGTCGTCAAAAGCCCCGTGCGGTTTCCCATGGTTTCACCGACGGCGGAACTTTCAAGCGCGACCACCGGCACGTCGCGAAGCGGCGCTTCGACCAGCGGGACGCCGAATCCTTCGTGCGCGCTTAGCGACACGTAGACCGAGGCTCGCGCGAAAATATCTTCACGGTCCTCATTGGATACTTTGCCCGTTAGCTGAATTCGATCTCGAACATCATGCGCGTCGGCCTCGCGCAAAAGAGCGGTGACATAGGGCTCGTCCGCCTCATAGCCGCCAACAATGTATAGCTTCTGGGCGATATCCGGCGATTTCGCATGAGCCTCGGCAAAGAGTTTGACCAGCTCTGCCTGGTTTTTATTCGGTGCTATGCGTCCAAGGAACAGCCACGAACCGGTCTCCCGCTGCAGCGAAGGGCGAGTTTGCTGAAATGAAGGGACGACAATTGGAACGACGAAGCACGCCGCAGGATCCGCGCCGAGTTCCTTGACTTCCTGCTGGTTGTATTCGCTGTCGGACCAGAAGAAGTGAAAGTGTTGGATCAGTTCCTTAAGCTGCTGCCGGCCTTTTAGACAGAATTCGTGCGTTCTGGAATTCGGGTCGAAAAATTCATGCGGCGTTATGTTGTGATACAGCAGTATCCGGGTGCAGTACTGGCCGACAACGATCTCCGGCGTATATTCCGCGAAGCCGTAGTAGTGGTAAATAATGATATCGCGATCACTCGGGGCCAGCTCTTCGATATCTCGGCGACGGTGCGCAACCTTTTCGTTGAACCATTTTGAATAAATGGTGTTCTCGATGCCCATGTCTGTGAGCAATTCGCCGAGAGCAATGACCTGGTTTGAGACTGCATCGCCATAGTCAAGTGCTTCCGTTACCTGAATGATTCGGCCGGTAAATGGTGTGTTGAATTGCATTTTTTTATATGTGCGTTGTTTTTCTAATTCTAGCAGTCAAAAGATGCCGCTTCCCGCGACGCTGCAATTTGCTCTTCGAGCGCCGCAATGATTTCCGCCGGGGTGCCGGTGACCGGCAGTGTCAAGCCGTCGACAATGTTTGCGCGCGGCTGCGTCATGACGGGTTGTTCGTCGGTGTGATGAGCGACCGCGGCGACAGTCTGAGCAACTGACTGCAGGCTCTTCAGGCGATTGCCGATCGCTTCGACATTCCGTTCAATCGATGTCAGCCGCGCGTCGGTGCGATGCTCCATCTGGGCCAGAAGATACTCGATGCGATGGACTTGCATCGCCAGCAACGATTGCCGCGAGAACCAACCCGTGAGCCAATGCCTGGCTCGCTTCTGTGAGGCGATCATATGGTCTAGGCCGGGAATGTCCGCCCGGATCACGCCTGCTTCTTTCGACTGGGCGATCTGGATGATCACTTTGGCCTTTCCGTGTCCGGCGCGCAGGCGTCCCAGGTAGTAAGCCATTCCCGTTGCATCCACCGGACGATTCAGCAGTGCGCTGTAAGTGGCCTTGACAAATTCCGCGCCATCGATCTCTAGTAGTTGGTCAATGTGTTTAATCGTTTTCATGGAAAGTCCAAAATCGAGCGTCTGAGCTGGGGGATTGGTTTGCGGGGATGCCGTTGCCGATAGCCCTTCACGCTGTGCGACGGGCTCGCCGAGGTTGGGTGCGAAGGTCGTATTGGATGCCATAGCGTCAGCGGCAAAGCCGCTCGCTTTCGGTGCGACGGCATACGTCTTGCAAGGCGCGTCCGCCGGGTGAAAGACTTGAGCCAACGCGCGCAGCGGCATTGTGAGGCGCCACGAAAGGCTTGCTTTCATCCGCGCGATTTCGGCGGTAAGTGCATTGAGCTGTCCCAGTTCCTGCTGAAGCAACTGCTTGTCTTTAGCGATGGCCTGAATGCCTTGCTCAAGGTTTCCAACTTTGCCGGCAAGTACCTGATTGGTCTCGTTTAGCGAGTCACAGTTTTTGAGAAGTTGACGTTGCCAGTCGACCTGTTTTTCCAGCAGGCTGTTTTTTCTTGCATTCAAGTCATCGATGCGAGTCAATAGCTCATTCTCGCGCAGACGATGTGCGAGGTGCTGCCGTTGAGTGCGTTGGTCGAGTTCACCGTTCAGCGCCTTTACGGTTTCCGCGTTGAGGTGGTCGCGCTCGGCGAGTTCTGAGCGAAGCATGCGCTCCCGTTCCGCCCAGTGTAGGGAAAGACGGTCATGTTCCGTCGCGGCTAGCCTTGCCCGATCCTGAAGATCGCGTTCACGCGCACGATGTGCCGCCGTCAAGACTGCTATTTTGTCCGCCATTTCATGATGCAAACGTTCGCGTGCATCAAAAAGGGCCTGTTTTTCGTCCAGGAGTCGGCGAAAGAGTGCGTCTTTCGCGAGGTTGATTTGTTCTTTACTTTCTACGATGCCGGAGACGAGGGTTCGCTCCCGCTCGGCATGTTCGTCGTGCAGTTTTTGAAGTGCCTGATGATGAGTCTGCTCCACGTTCAGAAGCTCGCGAAGCAATGCTTGTTTGTCCAGGTTCTTTTCTTCGTTGGCCGTGGCCACTTGAGCGCTCAGGGATCGTTCCCGTTCCGCAGATTCCCTCGCAAACTGGATTTCGCGGTTGCGAGCGCCGTCGATTTCAGCTTTCAGGTGATTTTCCCGGGCGGCGAAACTGTCGCCAAGTGCGGTTTTTTCGACCTGAGCCGAGTCGGCAAGCGCGGCAAGCTGAGTCTCCAATTGACGCTGACGGTCTTCGCTCTGGCGTGCCAGATCGTCTTTTGCATGAACCTGACTTGATATCTCGGCCTGCAGCGAAGAGACGTTGGCGGCGAGCATTTCTTTGTCGTGCCGCAGCGCCTGTTCCCGATCGCGGTGCGCGTCATTCACATACCGGCAGAATGGAGCGCTGGAATCGCCGTGCAGTGCGAAGCCGTCGAAAACGTTAGGGGACGCGCGAAAGGACGTCTTGAGCGCCAGCTGATGCGGGGAGACGTAGAAACGGTTCAGCCCGTCGAAATAGACGAATTGGTAGCCTTTTTCGAGTAGCAACGGTTCCCATTCTTCCCAGTTCTCGCTAGGAGAGTTGGGTATGGTGCTTTCGACGACTACGATCCAGGGCAGTCGTGAACTGCGCCAACCCCGTATCACGTTGTGCTCCATTCCTTCCACGTCGATTTTCAACCAGTGGACTTCGCGTTCTCCGGCTTGAGCGATAACGTCGTCCAACGTGAGACACGGAACAACAGTACGGCCTGAATCGATTCCTTGCGTGCGATGCATCTCGGCAATGTCAGCGTCGCCGGTCGACAGCCCGTGCATTTCGAAAAACGTAATGGCCTCGTGATTGTCCGAGACCGCGGCCTGGACGACTATCTCATCCGGTCGATGGGTGCGTAAGAGCGCTGCATATTCCGAGGTGGGCTCGACGTGTATGCCGCGCCAGCCACGGTCATAGAATGCCTTGCTGACGGAGTCGACGACGGGATGATGGGCGCCGATGTCAATGTAAAAACCATTGGAGACGTCTTTCAGGGCGCGCGCCAGCATCACGTCCTCGAAATTTTGCGCGTACGAAATGAAGCGTGTCATGTTCGACTATCTTGATAGGTCAGCGTGGGGAGGTTCACTGCGATCAGGACACAGGTGAGAAGGGTGGAGGTTGCCGTTGGCGCCAGTCAATTATTGACCTGCGTTTTGCTGAGGTAATTACTGGCCGGCAGTGTCTGACGGAGGAAAAACTTGGGGTTGACGACGGACAATTTATGGCGCTGAAGTTTACAGCAATTGATAAAAAATCGAAATGCGAAATCGAGATCACCGATCTCCTTGTTGTATTAATGTCGCTGACCGTAATCGATCGCACCTACCTTGAATTCGACGCCACTCGAAGAGCAGCCGACCGGTGGCCCGGCAATTTGCGCGAAAAGCGCGCGTCAATCGTTTGCGTTGGGGTGGCAGAGCGAAAAACTGATTGCGGCTTGCGCCGCGTTACGGCGCGTAATATTTGGCGTTTTGAACAGGCGGGCCCCGCCGTTCCGCGGGCTTACAAGATGTCCACAATGTGTTCTATGATCTGGGTCGTTGCATTGAGCTGATGGGGCTCGCATCGCAATTGCGCGTTCAGCAGCGCATCGCGTGCACTTCATCCGTCGCACCCTGAAAATCAAAGATCATGCGCGTCCTGTTTTTTCTTGAACCTGTCATTTTTCATTCGACGCCTGACTTTCTGTCGTGTCACTTCATGTGGGTGGACCTTGTTCGGCGGGCGGTAAGCGCGCACGGCGATACATTTGCACTCGTTGCAAATGCAGACGTTTGTGATCGCTGGCAGGAGTTTGGAGGCGCGCAGGGCGAGGATCGGAGGGTATTCCCGCTTGATGCATTCAACGTGCTTTCTTCGTTTGAGTATCGGCGAACGGAGTATTCGAAAGCGTTATACGGTCAGGGCGATGTATTCAATGGCTTGTCTGAAGCTTTGCGCCACATCCGGCAGCAGTTTCAACCGGACCTGCTCCTAACGACGTCGCAAAACAGCTTCGTCCAGTACATTTTTTCGGGCATCCCCATTCTGAATGTGGAGCAGGCGCCGCTCCCGCGCCTCGGTCAACCGTTTCGAACGGCATACGATCCCGGCGGCCATCAGACCAGATCAATGCTGGAAACGCATGCGCAGCGTATCAGGAGCCTTCCACTGCCGGATGGCGATGCTTCGCGCTTGCAGGTTTTGCTCGATGCCACTTATCGCGGCGCGCTAAAGATGCATCCGCATCTGCTCGGCGCCGCGTCCGAATTAAATAAAGTCAGCCAGGGCGCCAAGGTTGCGATTCTGGCAACGCAGCCGCCCGACTGGATAACCTATGAAGGCTCGGGCACGGGGGCCGAAGTCGAAAACATGCTCTATGCGTGGGCGCAGCGGCTACCCGACGGCTGGATCGGCGTGCCGACTTATCATCCCGTCCATCGCCTCAGCGCTGAGATGGAAGGCGCGTTGGCTCGGTCCTGTCCAAAACTGCGTTTTTTGCCGCAAGCATTTACGCAAGGGTTGACTGAGCCGTTGCTAGTTCATGCGGATGGCCTGGTGACGCTGTCATCGTCGTCCGCGATGAGCGCGCTGTTGCGTCAGAAGCACGTTGTGGTGACGGGGAGATCACCTTACGCCACATGGTGCCTGGACGATCCGGCACGGATCGCTGAATCGCCGGTGCTCAGCCCGAGCGAGGCGATGTCGACGCTCGCATTTCTCTGTCACCGGTACAGTTATCTGCACGAGGCGCTTGTCGCGGAGCCGGACAAGCTACTTCCAATGATCAACGCGGTAACCTCGCTCGCCGACCCTGCCGAATGGTTTCTCGATATGTCCGAATGGTCTGTGGAGCGAGCCGCTCTGCTGTTCGAAGGAAATTGATCGGCTGGCGCCGTTTCCGATCGCGTCGATATCGTCGGGCGCCGGGAGTTTTGGCGCCGAAGCATCGCGATGGCCCTTAATTCTTGCGATAATGCCCGGCGAATTACAATTTCACAAACCATTCAAAAGAAACCACCGGGAATGCGTTCATGAAGGAAAAATGGCTGGTAGTGTCCAATTGCCAAACCGCGGGACTCGGCAATTGCCTTTCGCTGCTTTGTCCGCAGGTTGATATAGATACGTGTGACATCTGGCGATTCCGTTCCGAGCGATCGGAGTGGCTGTCCAGAATTGCTGATTACCGGCACTTGATCTTCAATCCCGAACTGCAGGAAATGGGGCTGCTGGATTCGATACCCCTGGATAACGTCACGTTCGTTCCGGGTTTCGATTTCCGCGGCTTTCATCCCGATCTGGCCTACGTCACCCGCGAGGGCGTTGTGATCAAGTCCGCAATGGACGACTACCACTCTCTGATCGTTGCTACCGCATACAGGAGAGGATTGACGCCGGACAGCGCAAAACAACTGTTTGCCGCGAGCACGTATCAGAAGCTGGGTTATTTTTCGATCTGGGAATCAGAGAAGAAGATGCTCGTCGACCGGTTCAGTGCGCATGGTCTCGACGTGCGCGCCGAATTTGTAAAGTGGATGCGCGAGGGGGGATTCATGCACAGCAAGAATCATCCAAAAATCGGCGCGATCTACGACGTTGCCTCCAAGGTGGCGAGAAAACTGCAGGGCGACGCGGTCGTCGAGGCCGGTATTCGGCCGCATGACAATCTCGTTGTTGCGCCGATATTTCCCATCTACCCCGAAATCGCCGAACGGTATGGCGTCAGAACGGGCTCCTATTTCTTCAAGGGTTTTGACTCGTACAGACCGTTCCATCTGGACGAGTTCATTGCAAGCAGCTACGACGTTTATAGCGGGTACCCGGTCGAAGAGCTTGAAGTGCACAGCCCTCACTATGAAAAAGCAATGAATCTCGCTTGGGAGCAGATTTGATGAATCCGTATAAAGGTTTGCCTGGCCATCAGTTCTGGCGCCGTGCAATTTCAATTGTGGAACCGCATGCGGTCGATCCTGTCGTCGAGCCGAAGTTTCGCATCGAAATGTCCGAGCGGGTCGCCACTGCGGGAAGTTGCTTTGCGCAACATATATCGCGTCGTCTGTCGGCGATTGGATTTAATTATTTCGTGCCGGAATCCGGTGCGGAGTTTGGCTCCGGAGAGCGCGCAGCGCGTGGCTACGGTGTGTTTTCCGCCCGTTACGGCAATATCTACACGGTGCGGCAGTTGCTCCAGACTTTCGAGGAAGCGTTTGGCGTCAGGCCGAAAAGCGAGCAGCCATGGTTGAGGCCGGACGGCCGCTATGTCGATCCATTTCGACCCAGTGTGGAACCTGCCGGTTACGCGTGTCCGGAGGATGTCATCGCTTCGCGGCAAGCGCATATGGCGCACGTCCGGAGAATGTTTCTCGAATCGGACATTTTCGTGTTCACGCTAGGCTTGACTGAGAGTTGGGTAAGCGCCACGTCTGGTGACGTGTTTCCGCTGGCACCGGGCGTCGTGGCCGGCGCTTTCGATCCGATGTATCACAAGTTTGTTAATTTCGACGTCGACGAAGTGCGTTCTGACCTGCGTTCGTTCCTATGGCAACTCAAGAGCGTCAATCCGCGGGTCAAGGTGTTGCTGACGGTCTCTCCCGTGCCTCTGATCGCGACTTTTGAAAATGCGCATGTGCTGACTTCCACGACATACAGCAAGTCGGTGTTGCGTGTTGCGGCCGAGACGGCGAAGCGTGAGTCCGATTGGGTAGACTACTTTCCTTCGTTTGAGATCATTACGGGAAACTTCAGTGGCGGCAGTTATTACGAAGAAGACCTTCGCGAGATCAACGGCACGGGCGTAAGCCATGCAATGCGGTGTTTCCTGAAAAATTACACCGCGTCATCGAACAACGAGTCGGCTGCCCAGACGGATAGTCAAGGCGAGGCCGAACAGCAGACCGAAACGGCGGCCCGATCGCGCATGAATCGTGTTGTCTGCGATGAAGAGTTGATTGAGCGGGTCTCTTTCTAATGCGCTTGTCGAAAGAGTAATGGCCTGGCCTTGACCCCAACCGGCAGTAACGGAGCGGGTCAACCCGGGTGTGGTGTCGGTTGCGAGTCTGACCGCAAGGCGTGGTCAGTTCACGCTTTCCTGATAGAAGCTATAAGCCTCGTCGATCTGTTCGAATGCGTGCAATTTGCCCTGCACGAGCACGGCTGCGCGATCGCAATGTTCCCGGATATATCCTGGGTCGTGGCTCACAATAATCAACGCCCGATCCTTGCGCCGCTCGAACAGTTCGTGGTGACATTTCGCGTGAAAGCGGCTATCCCCGACGGCAACAATCTCATCGATCAAAAAACAATCAAATTCGATCGCCATGGAAATGGCAAATGCCAGCCGCGCCCGCATGCCGGCGGAATAGCTTTTAACGGGTTCGCGTAAGTAGTAACCGAGTTCGGAGAATTCCTGGACAAAGGGTTCCGCCGCCTTGGCGTTCGCGCCGTACACCCGGCAGATGAAGCGGAGGTTGTCCATCCCGGTCAGGCTACCCTGGAAGGCGCCACCGAACGCGAGTGGCCAGGACACGCTCATATCGCGGCGAATCTTGCCGAGAGTCGGCAATTCTGCGCCACTTATCATGCGTATCATCGTCGACTTGCCGGCGCCGTTTCTGCCCAGAATGCCGATTTTTTCTCCGCGGTTGACTCGAAGGTCGATGCTATCGAGTACGCGGCGTTGTCCTTGCCGGGTGTGATAGTCCTTGCAGAGCTTCTTGAGTTCAATCATTCTGGTTCTACTCTCAGACTGGCTTCCCTCACCAGAAACAGGCCGATCAACCAGAGGATCATATCGGTGGTGATCATGTACGCCACGTTGTAGTGAGGTTTGACCAGAGAGCCAAAGTACCCGCCGCGTAGCATTTCCGTGCCGTGAACCATCGGCAGGATCATGATGATCTTCTGGAAATTTTCAGGCAGCCAACTCACCATAAACACGGCGCCCGACAAAGGAAACAGAAGGTACGCAATGGTGTGCCAGATGCGGTCAGCGGTTTCGCTGCGTTCGCTCAACGCACCGATAATGAACCCGAGCCCGCTACCGAAGGCGGCCAGATGAATCCAGCCGCCCAACACCAGCGTCAGATCTTGTGGTGGAGCCATGAAGCCGGTCACGACAAAGAAAACGGTCAGAAACGTGAAAGACATGGTTGCTCCGGATATCTCCAGAAGCAGGCGCGCCATAAACAGATCGATTACGCGGACATTTCGATGGTAGAGCAGGGCCTGATTCGGTTCGATGGCCAGCGCGCAACGGTTTGCGCAGTTGCGCCACATCAGCACGGACGAATATCCGGTGATCGCAAACGCGGTAACGGGCAGAGTCGAGCCGTGGGTTGCTTTGGTTGCGGTCCAGAGAGTCAGGACCCCCAACGTAAACATCATCGGCTCAAAGAAAATCCACAGAAAGCCGACGTTGTGCCGGCCATACCGCGTGAGAATTTCCCGCATCAGTAGTGCGCCGACAACGCGCATCTGAATCTGCAGGGATCTGAAAAGAGGAGTGTCGTGATGCACCGTCTGCTACTCCGTCAATCGTGGTGTTCGCGCACGCCGGCAAGCAATAGACTCAGTACACCCCAGGCAATCATGCCTAGTGCGAACACCTCAAAGATTGACTTTAGCCGTTTGGGCTCGATTGCCACGTCCGGTGTATTCGGCTGCACAAGCCGTTCCAGATAAAGCTGTTTTCGTTGGGCTTCGGCGCGCGCATTTTCCAACGCGGCCATGGTCGACGCCAGTTGCTTGTCGGCGAACTGGGAGTCGAGTTGCAGGCGCGCGTACGCCGCCGCTTTGTTGGACAGTGAATTCTTTCCGCCCGTCACGCCACCTGTCGCTGACTCAATCTGCTTCTGCAGTGTCTCTATGCTGGTCTTGAGCACCGGAATCTGTGGGTTTTGCGGGGCGATCGATTGGAGTTGCAGTAACTGCGTCTGTGCTGCAAACATCTGCGTCTGGAGTGCCGCGACCTGTTGCAACTGAAGTGCGGACTGCTTTTCAGGATCGAACACGGTATAAGAATCGCGATAGGTAGCAAGTGCCGCCGCGGCGTCTTTTGCCTTGCTCGCCGCCGCGTCGACCTGATGCTGCGCAAATTCGACGGTATCGGTCGCTGCGCGTTCGTTCATTCGATTGACGAGCCGTTCGCTCATTTCAAGCAGCGTCTCATTGATCTTCGCTGCGTCTGCAGCGGTATAGCTGCGAATCTGAAGCGTCGTAATCGCCGATGTCGAATCGAAATCCACCGAGACGATGTGCTTGCCGTAGTACTTCCACAACGCTTCGAAGCTGTCATCCAGCTTGCGTGAAAAATGACTCAGAACGTCGCCATGATTGCCGTATGCGGCAGCGATGTAGTCGTTCTGGTTCAATTCTTTAAGTGCATCTCGCGATTGAATATAGTCAATCACGGGATAGGTATCGTCCTGCGCTCGCGAGAACCCCGTACCTTGCAACAGCGCCCCCACCACGCTCGTCTGACCCTGCCGTTGCGCACTGCGCACCACAAACCGCGACTCCGACACATAAACATCCGAAGCAACCAGCCCGAAATACACAATGGCAATCGTGGTCGGCACGACGACTGTCAATGCAAAAATGCGGTTGACGCCCTTGATACGTTCGACCAGCCCTTTCTTTTTCCCCGAAGGCGGCAGCGCCTCGTTGTTGCTAGATACTGTTTCCAACGTCTTATCCAAACTGAATAGTTCTTCCAATCCCCTTGCTGCCTGAAAGGTATAGCAAAGAGAAGGGCGGGAGCGCCCACAAAAAATCTGCAACTCAATACGAGCGCAAACGTTTTGCGTGAGCCAATGCGAATCCTTACGCGATGTCTTCGCGCGATTGCAAACGCGCGAAATGCGCGCAAAGCATTACATGAAACATCACTAACGTACGCCTTCTCGACAGAGCAGGGGCGGCCGATTATAGCCATGCGCCCTGTGCCGCGCCATCCCACCTTCTTATCCTTCCAACAAATTTCCTATTTTTTCTTACCCTTACTTATGTTTTATGCCGTAATGAGGTATTCTCCGAAGCTTGCTTAAGACCGGCAAGCCACTATTCAAACGATTCCGAGGTTTTCAAGGGAAAGTCACGTCGGTACGGCGTTCTTTTTCTCTCTCGCTCGGGCCGCTTTTCGACGTACTTACATGCACCGCTCCTTTCTCGCCCTGCAAGGCACGGCTTCTCCGTTCTTTAGCCGACTTGCGGTTGCATTGCGCGAGCGCGGCCATGCGGTTCGAAGAATTAATTTTTGTGGCGGCGATCTGGTGTACGCCGGAAATGGCGATGCACAAAATTTCAGCGGACAGGCGAGCGACTTAAGCGACTGGTATGTCAATCAAGTGAAATGCAACAGCTTTACCGACGTCTTAATGTTCGGTGACTGCCGCGACATTCACCGTCAAATGCATCCCATTGCACAAGCCAACGGGTTGCGCGTCCACGTTTTCGAAGAAGGTTATGTCCGCCCGCATTGGCTGACGCTGGAAAAGCACGGCGTCAATGGTCGTTCGCAATTGCCGCGCGACCCCGCCTGGTATCGCGATCAGCGCCGGGTGACGCCACCGGGTCCGCCCGGTCAACCGACCGGCTATAACCTCTACGAACGCGCATTCCACGATATCCGCTATCGCGGCGCGAACACCTTTTTCGCCACGCGCTTTCCGCATTACCGCAGCCACCGTCCGAGAAATGGCTTCTTCGAGTACTCCGGGCTGGCTGCCCGCGCATTGCGTCAACGCCAGCATCATCGCGATTCCGACCAGGTCACGCGCGAGTTGCTGGACGCCGGCCGCGCGTATTACATCTTCCCGCTGCAATTGAATTCGGACGCACAGATAGTGGTGCATTCACCGTTCGACAGCGTGCGCGAAGCCATTGCCAAAGTACTCACTTCGTTTGCCAGTCACGCGCCGGCCGACAGTTGGCTCGTGATCAAGAACCATCCGCTCGACACCGGCCTGATCGATTATCGTCGTCACGCCGAGCAACTCGCGCGTGAACTCGGTATGGCCGAGCGCCTGCGTTTCATCGACGCCGGCCATCTGCCGACGCTGCTCGATCACGCACGCGGCGCTGTCGTGGTGAACAGCACGGTGGGGTTGTCGGCGCTGCATCACCGCCGTCCTTTGATCGCGTTGGGCACCGCCATTTACGGCATGCCAGGCCTCACCTGGCAGGGCTCGCTGGACGATTTCTGGCTGCACGCCGAAGCGCCGGACATGCATCTGTACCAGGCCTTTCTGGACTACGTGGTGCACCACACCCAGATCAACGGCGACTTCTACACGCGCAGCGGTATCGCCATGGCGACGGCCGGCGCGGTACGGCGACTCGAGGCGGCCACGCATGCGTAACAGCGCGCCACGCCACGTCGTCATTACCGGCGCGAGCGCGGGGCTTGGCCGCGCGCTCGCGCATGCGTATGCGGCGCCCGGCGTGGTGCTGGGTCTGATCGGCCGCGATGCCGACCGACTCGACGCTGTAGCGGAAATTTGTCGCGCGCAAGGCGCGCAAGTCGACACCGGCCTGATCGACGTACGCGACGGCGCGGCGATGCAAACATGGCTCGACCAGTTCGACGACCGTCATCCGATCGATCTGCTGATCGCCAATGCGGGCGCGGCGAGCACGCTCGCGTCGGCTCAGGATTGGGAAGGGCTGGCGCGCACGGCGGCGATCGTCGACACCAATTTCTACGGCGCGATCCACGCGGCGCTGCCGGTCATTGCCCGCATGCGGCCGCGCAAGAGCGGCCAGATCGCGCTCATCAGCTCGATCGCCGCGCTGCGCGGCATGGCGATTTCACCCGCGTATTGCGCCAGCAAATCGGCGATCAAAGCGTATGGCGACTCGGTCCGCCCGATCCTCGCGCGCGACGGCGTACGCATGTCGATCGTCTTGCCCGGCTTCGTGAAGACGGCCATGAGCGATGTCTTCCCCGGCGACAAGCCGTTCCTCTGGTCGGCGGAAAAAGCCGCGACGCACATTCAGCGCAAATTGCAGAACGGCCGCGCCGAAATAGCATTTCCTGGTCTGCTGGCGTTCGGCATGCGTCTTCTGCCGTTGCTGCCCGCGGTCGTGGCCGACGCGATTCTCGGCGGCCTGTCGTACCTGCCACGCGAGGAGCGCTGATTGCAAGCGACGCTCGCGCTCAACCTCATCGCCGCCGCCGGTCTCGCGCTTCTGCCCGAAGCGATCGCGTTGCCGCGCGCGTCGTTGCGCCGTTCGCCGGTTTCGTTCGCGCTGCATATCGCTGCTATCGCATTGATTTACTCGTGCCTGCTGCTGATCACCGGTCGCGTGCACTTCTCGGCGTTCGTCGCGATTGCGCTGGTCGCGTTGCTGGCCGGTGTGAGCAATGCGAAATACGCGTCGCTGCAGGAGCCATTCGTTTTTACGGATCTGAGTCTGTTCAGCCAGTTGTTCTCGCATCCGCGGCTCTATCTGCCGTTTCTCAGCGTGGCGACGGTGGCGGCGATCGTGATCGGCGTCGCGGGGGTGGTCGTGGGCTTCATCGCGGAGACGCCGCTTGCGCAACGTCCGGTCGGCGCGCTCGCGTTGCTGGCCTGCGTCAGCCTTGCCGTGGCCTATCTGTGCGCCGCGCGTTTACCGCTCGCGCTGAACCCGGTCGACGACCAGAAGCGCCATGGTTTCTTCGCGGTGTTCGTCGCGTATCTGCTGAATGGTATGCAGCCTTCCACCGCGCGTCGGTTGCAGGACGCGTTGGCCGCGGGTCCGTTCGCGAGCGGCGCGCCGCAATCGGCGCCCGACGTGATCCTGATCCAGAGCGAGTCGTTTTTCGACGCGCGCCGTCTGGCGCCGTCGATCGATCGCGCGATCCTGAAGCACTTCGACCGCGCGCGTCGCGAGTCGGTCCAGCATGGCGATCTGACGGTGCCCGCGTGGGGCGCCAATACCATGCGCACGGAGTTCGCGGTGCTGACCGGCGTCGATCAGCAGCAACTGGGCTACGCGCGTTTTTATCCGTACGCCTTCGTGCGCCGCGCCTGCGCATCGCTGGCTTCGTGGTTCAAGCGTGGCGGTTATAAAACGCTGGTGATTCACCCGTACTACGCGGATTTTTTCGGGCGCGACCGGGCTTTCAAACATCTGCAGATCGACCGTTTTATCGACATCAAGGCCTTCGCCGATGCGCCGCGCGCCGGTCCGTATGTGTCGGACATGGCGGTCGCGGAGTCGATCGTCGCCGCGCTCGACGAGCCGCGCAACCAACCCGCCTTCATCTTTTCGATGACGATGGAGAACCACGGCCCGTTGCATCTGGAGCGTGTCGAGGCCGGCGAGGGCGCCGCCTTCCACGCTTTAGGCGACGACCCGCGCTGGCGCGACCTGACCGCTTATCTGCGCCACCTCGCCAATGCCGACGCGATGCTCGGCCACCTGATCGCCGCATTACGCGCGCGGCGGCGCGAGACGGTGCTGTGTTTTTACGGCGATCACGTGCCGGCGTTGCCGCACGTGTTCGTCGATCTCGGGTACGAACCGTCCCGCAGCGATTACTTCATCTGGCGCAATTACGGCGACGCGCCCGCTATCCGGAAAGATTTGTGCGCCGAGCAGCTCGGGCCCGCTCTCGTTCGATCGCTCGAACCGGTGAGGCCTCGTGGCAAGCCGGCGCGCACGCTGTACCCAACAACTGAACAATGACGAAACAGATTGCAATTGTGGGGATGGCTTGCCGTTTCCCCGGCCATGTAGAGAGCCCGGAAGACTTCTGGGCGCTGCTGCGCGACGAAAAAGACGCGGTCACTCAGGTGCCGCCCGACCGCTTCGGCACGGAGTTCTATCAGCATCCGTCGAAGCGCGAAGCGGGTAAGAGCTATACGTTCTCGGCCGGCGTGCTCGACGACGTCGCGGGTTTCGACGCGGCGTTCTTCGGCATTTCGCCGCGCGAGGCGCAGCAGATGGATCCGCAGCAACGGCTGCTGCTCGAACTCGCGTGGGAAACCTTCGAGGACGCGGGCGTGCGTCCGCGCGAGATGGAGGGCAGCAACTGCGCGGTGTATATCGGCGTGGCGAGTCCGGACTACGGCAACCGTTTCGTCGACGATCTGAACGCGGTCGATCCGTATTCGGCGACCGGCAACACGCTCAGCATTGCGTCGAACCGTCTGTCGTATCTGTTCGATCTGCGCGGGCCGAGCGTGTCGGTGGATACGGCGTGCTCGTCGTCGCTGGTCGCCTTGCATCAGGCGTGTCAGGCATTGCAATCCGGCGATGCCGAGATGGCGCTTGCCGGTGGCGTGAATCTGCTGCTGCATCCGTTCGGTTTCGTGACGTTCTCGAAGGCCTCGATGCTGTCGCCGCGCGGTCGTTGCCGCGCGTTCGACGCGACCGGCGACGGCTACGTGCGTTCGGAAGGCGGCGCGCTGGTGATGCTCAAAACGCTCGACCGCGCGCTAGCCGACGGCGACACGATTCACGCGGTGATCGCCGGTTCGGGCGTCAACTCGGACGGCTACTCGCAAGGCGGCATCAGCGTGCCGGGCGCGGCCACCCAGGCGGCGCTGCTGCGCACGGTGTACGACCGCGCGGGCGTCGATCCGCGTTCGCTCGCGTATGTCGAAGCGCACGGCACGGGCACGGCGGTCGGCGATCCGATCGAAGCGCGTGCGCTGATGGAAGTGGCGTCGGCGGGGCGTGAGGTGGACCGTCCGCTGTTGATCGGCTCGGTGAAGACCAACGTGGGCCACCTGGAAACCGCGTCGGGCATGGCGGGCCTGATGAAGGCGATTCTGTGCCTGAAGCATCGCGCGGTGCCGAAGACGCTGCATTTCGAAACGCCTAATCCGGCGATCGATTTTGTCGGCGGTCGCCTGCGCGTGGTGGATCGTCTGACGCCGCTGCGTAGCGACGGGCAGCCGCTGGTGATCGGCGTCAACTCGTTCGGCTTCGGCGGGACGAATGCGCACGTCGTGCTGAAAGAAGCGCCGGGCGCTGTCGCTACGGCGCAAGCGGCTAGCGACACGCACAACGAAACCGGCAACGACATCGCGCCGTTGCCGCTCATCCTCTCGGCGCGCTCGGCCGCCGCGCTGCCGGCACTCGCTGAGCGCTATCTGGCCGCGCTGGAGAACGGCACGTCGTGGAACACGCTCGCATCGAACGCGGCGCATCGTCGGCAATGGCTCAAGTACCGCGCGGTGATCGCGCCGGCCACGTCAGACGAAGCACGCGCGGCACTCGGCGCGCTAATCGCGCCGACGCCGGATCAGACGACGTCGGCACTCGTGCAAGGCGACACACCCGGCGACGACACACGTCTCGCACTCGTGTTTTCCGGCAACGGTTCGCAGTGGGCCGGCATGGGCAAGCAGTTGCTCGAGCAGGAGCCCGTATTCAGCGCCGCGCTCGACGAACTCGACGCATTGTGGTGCGCCGACGGCAGCCCGTCGCTGGTCGCCGCGTTGCGTGAAGGCGTGAGCGCCACGCTGCTGGAAGCCACCGAACACGCGCAGCCGTTGCTGTTCGCGCTGCAGGTCGGCGTGGTGCGCGTGATCGAAGCGCGCGGCGTCGGCTTCGACGTGTGCCTTGGCCACAGCGTCGGCGAAGTCGCCGCCGCGTGGGCCTCGGGCGCGCTGACGCTGGCGCAGGCTGTTCACGTGATCAAGATCCGCAGCCGGGCTCAAGCCGCCACGCGCGGCACGGGCCGCATGGCCGCCGCCGGTCTCGGCGAAACCGCCATGCGCGCGCTGCTCGCGCAACTCGGCGTCGATGCCGATGTGGAAGTGGCGGGCGTGAACAGCCCGCAAGCGGTGACGCTGGCCGGTCCGTTGGACGCATTGCAACGGGTCGAAGCGGCAGTGAAGGAAAGCGGCCGCTTCTTCCAGATGCTGGATCTCGACTACGCGTTCCACAGCCGCCAGATGAATCCGATCGAGCCGGGCGTGCTGCAAGGCCTCGCCGATCTGACGCCGGGCGTGGCGACACGCCGTTTCGTTTCGACGGTGACGGGTGCCGAACTCGCGGGCACGGAGCTCGACGCGCATTACTGGTGGCGCAATATCCGCGAGCCGGTGCGTTTCGGCGACGCCGTCGCGCAGGTCGCGCAAACCGGCGTGCGCCTGTTCCTCGAAGTCGGCCCGCACTCGATCCTGCGCACGTATGTGACGCAAACGCTCGACGACGTCCGCGTCAGCGGCCGCTCGCTGGCCACGCTCAAGCGCCATCACGACAGCGCGCGGATGCTGCAACAGGCGATCCACGCGACGATCGCGAACGGCGCGCGCGTCGACGCGCAACGCTTCGCGCCGATGGGCGCGCGCGTGGCGCTGCCGTCGTATCCGTGGCAGCACGAACGCTACTGGCTCGGCCCGACCGCCGAAGCCTACAACCTGGTTAACCGGCGCCGCGAACATCCGCTGCTCGGCTACCGTCTGCACGAGCATGCGCTCGCGTGGGAAAACCAGCTCGATCCGGCCGGTTTGCCGATGCTCGCCGATCATGTGGTGGACGGCGGCGTGGCGTTTCCGGGGGCGGGTTACGTCGAGATGGCGCTGGCCGCCGCGCGCGTGCATTTCGGCACCGCGAGCTGCGCGGTGGAGAACCTCGAAATCCGTTTGCCGGTGGTGTTCCAGCCGCAGCATTCGAAGCTGTTCCGTTTCACCGTCGACGTTCGCACCGCGAGCTTCACGATCGAAACACGCGACCGCATGTCCGACGAAGCGTGGTCGCTCAACGTCACCGGGCGTCTGCTCGCGAGCGGTTGCGCGCTGAGCGACGATGCCGCGACGAGCCGCCTGCCGGCCGCCACGCTGACCGATCTGTTCGCCCGGCCGGCCATGTCCGGCGCCACGCTGTACGACAACACCACGGCGATCGGCCTGACGTACGGCCCGGCGTTCCAATGGGTCCGCTCGGTGCAGGTCGACGCCGACGCCGACATTGCGCTCGCGGAAGTAGACGTGCCGGCGGTGCTCGCGCAAGCGCCGGCTGACCTCGACGCTTATGCGTTGCATCCGGCCTTGATGGATAGCGGTTTTCATCCGCTGTTCGCGTTGCTCGCGGCGGCGGATCAAAGCGGTCTCGACCATGCGGCGTACGTGCCGGTGCAACTCGGCCGCATCGACTATCTGCGCGGCGACGCGATCCGCTATGTGCTCGCGCGGATCGAGCGGCGCAGTCCGCACTCGGTGGTGGCATCGTTCGAATTCGCCGACGCGCAAGGCGCGATCGTCGCGCGGCTCGGGGCCTGCCGGTTCCGCCGCGTCGATCTGAAGGGCCGCCGTCAGCAGGCGCCCGCACGCTACACCTATATCGTCGAAGCCAAACCGCTCGCTGCCGATGTCGACGCGCACACGCTGCCTGAACCGGCCGCGTTGCTCGTCGATGCCGCCGCCGCGCTGGCCGGCCGCGAAGATCAGTCGCGCCGCCATGTGCACCTGACCGAAATGCTGCCGCTGCTCGACGTGCTGGCCGGCGCCTACGCGCTGCAGGCACTCGACGCGCTGAAGGTGTTCGACCACGCGGCGCTGCCGGACTGCGCGCATCCCACGTTGCTCGCACGGCTCGCGCAGATCGCCGTGGAAGACGGTCTCGCGACGCGCGACGGCGCCCGTCTCGTGCGCGACGACGCGGCCTGCGCGAACCTGCCGGGCATCGACGAACTGTGGCGCGAGCTGATCGCGCAATCGCCGGCGCACGTGGCGGAGTTGACGCTGCTCGCGCATTGCGGCGCGGCGCTGCCGGCCGTTTTGCGCGGCGACGTGAGCGGCGCGCAAATTTTGCCGCCGTCGCGCAGCAGCCTGGTCGAGCATTTCTTCGAAGCCTCGCCGACATGGACCCATGTCAACGCACTGGCCGGCGAGTGCCTGCATCGCGCGATCGAAGGCTGGAGCGAGCCGCGCCGTCTGCGCGTGCTCGAACTGGATTCGCCGTCGAGCGACGTGCTGCAACCGCTGGCAATTCACGTGCCGGTGTCGCGCTGCGATTACACGATCGCGGGCACGCATGAACAATTGAGCGGCTTCGACGCGAGCGGGCATCCGTCGGTGCATATCGCCACCATCGAGTTCGGCGAGACACCGCGTCTGTCCGGCATCGAGGCGGGCGCGCGCTACGACCTCGTCGTCGCGAGCCATGTGCTGGCGGCCCAGACCGAGCCGCGCGCGTTGCTCGCCGCGCTGCGCGGCTGGCTTGCGCCGGGCGCGCTGGTGGTCGTCACGGAGCCGCGCAACAGCCGCTTCGCCGACATCGTGTTCGATCTCGACGCGGAGGCCGCACATGCGAACGCGCGCCGGGCGGCCTGGTTGTCGCCGCAAGCGTTGACGAAGCAGCTCGAAGCGGCCGGCTTCGAACAGGTCACGCGACATGCCGAACAACATCTGGATCTGGAAGGCGCGCCGACGCTGATCGTGGCGCGCGAACCGCGAGCGGCCTCGCGCGCCGCCGATGCAGGCAACGTTGCAACGCAGGCGACGCAGGCTCAACCGACGCATTGGTCCTTGCTGTACGCAGCGGATAGCGGTGATAGCGCGTCTGGCGCTGGTAGCGACACTAGCGACACACTGGCCGCCGCACTGCAAGCCGCTGGCCATTCGACGTCGACGACTATCTTGCACACGTTGCGTCACGACATGAGCAAACTGGCCGCACCGGCCGGGCACGTTCATCACGTGGTGTTCATCGCACCGGATCACAGCCTGTCCGCAAACGCGGACGGCGCCGACGTGATGCTCGCGCAGCAGCAGACCACGCTCGCGCTGGCGCAACTGGTGCGCGATCTCACCGCGGTCGCCGGCATCATGCAGCCGCAACTGTGGATCGTCACGCGCGGCGGCGCGCCGCTCGCGGCGCCGTTCGCGGACGCCGCCACGCTGCGTCCCGAGCAGGCGGCGATGTGGGGTTTGGGCCGCGTGCTGGCCAACGAACATCCGGAACTGTCGTCGCGTCTTGTCGACGTTTGCACCGGATGCCGCGACGCGGGCGCGCTGCTGGCGCGTGAACTGCTCGCCGCCGACGGCGAAGAAGAAGTGTTGCTGACGCCGCATGGCCGCTACGTGCCGCGCATGTTGCCGGCCGCGACCGCCGCGTTGCGCGACAAGGACGCTGCGCCGCTGCGCGCGCAGAACGAAGCCGCGGTGCTGGGTTTCGCGTCGCCGGGTTCGTTGCGCAACCTCGAATGGTTCGGTTTGCCGCAGCGCGAACTCGCGCCGGACGAAGTCGAAATCGAACCGGTCGCCACCGGCCTGAATTTCCGCGACGTGATGTACGCCATGGGCCTGTTGTCGGATGAAGCGGTCGAAAACGGCTTTGCGGGCGCGACGATCGGCATGGAGTTGTCCGGCCGCGTGGCGCGCGTGGGACGCGACGTCGCGCGTTTCGCGCCGGGCGACGCGGTGCTCGGTTTCGCGCCCGCGTCGTTCGCGAGCCATGTGTGGACCAAGGCCGAGGCCATCGCGCACAAACCCGCGCGCCTCACGTTCGAAGAAGCGGCCACGGTGCCGACCACTTTCTTCACCGCGTACTACGCGCTGTGCGAGCTGGCGCGTTTGCGTCGCGGCGAGCGCGTGCTGGTGCACGGCGCGGCGGGCGGCGTGGGGATCGCGGCGATTCAACTGGCGCGTCATCTCGGCGCGGAAGTGTTCGCGACGGCGGGCAGCCGCGAGAAGCGCGAATTCGTGCGCCTGCTCGGTGCGGATCACGTGTTCGATTCGCGCAGCCTTGCTTTCGCCGATGAAATTCGGGAACGCACGCAAGGCGCGGGCATCGATATCGTGCTGAATTCGCTGGCGGGTGAGGCGATGGTGCGCAGCATCGACACGCTGCGTCCGTTTGGCCGTTTTCTCGAACTCGGCAAGCGCGATTTTTATGAAAACAGCCGGATCGGGCTGCGTCCGTTCCGCAACAACATCAGCTATTTCGGCATCGACGCGGATCAATTGATGAGCGCGTTGCCGGGCCTGACCGCGCGTCTGTTCGACGAGGTCATGCAACTGTTCGCGGATGGCGTGCTGCATCCGCTGCCGTATCGCGCGTTTCCGGCCGAACGGGTCGAGGAAGCGTTCCGGCATATGCAGCAGGCGCGGCAGATCGGCAAGATTCTCGTGACCTATCCGGCGGGCACGCCGAGCCCCGCACGCGCGAGCTCGACGGCGGCGGCGTTGCAACTCGATCCGGCGGCGGCGTATCTGATCGTCGGCGGTACGGGCGGTCTCGGTTTCGCCACGGCACGCTGGATGATGTCGCGCGGCGCGCGCCATCTGACGCTGGCCAGCCGTTCCGGCTCGCTGACGCCGGAGTTCGCCGAAGAAGCCGCGCGCTGGCGTAACGAAAACGGCACCCAGGTGCATGCCGCCGCGTGCGACGTCACCGACGCCGCCGCGCTCGACCTGCTGCTCGCGGATATCGGTCGGCGCGGCACGCCGCTCAAAGGCGTGCTGCATTCGGCGATGGTGATCGACGACGGCCTCGTGCGCAATCTCGACGACGCGCGTTTCGCCGCCGTGCTCGCGCCGAAGCTGGCCGGTGCGTGGAATCTGCACCAGGCCACTCGCGACGCGGCGCTCGATTTCTTCGTGGTCTATTCATCGGCGACGACCTTCCTCGGCAATCCGGGGCAGTCGAGCTACGTGGCGGCCAACAGCTTCCTCGAAGCATTGATCGTGCAACGTCGCGCGGCCGGTCTGGCGGGCACGTATATGGCCTGGGGGCCGCTCGACGACGTCGGTTTCCTCGCACGCAATGCGGAGACGCGCGAAGCGTTGCAGGCGCGCATTGGCGGTTTGTCGATCACGTCGACGGAAGCGCTGCATGCGCTCGAACGTGCGCTGGTCGACCTCAACGCGGGCGAAGCGGTGGTGCGGCTCGACTGGCAGGCGCTGTCGCTCGGCATGCCGGCGGCGCGCGCGCGCCGTTACACCGAGTTGCACGCGCGCGGCAGTCACGAGCCGGCGCGCCAGGGCGGCGCGCAGATGCGCGATCAGATCGCCGGGCTGCCGTTCGCGGACGCGCTGCATCTGGTCGAGGAAACCTTGCAGGCGCAGATCGCGCGAATCCTGCATATGTCGCCGGAAAAAATCGAAACCGGCCGCTCGATCCTCGATATGGGCATGGATTCGCTGATGGGCATGGAACTGGGCATGGCGGTGGAAGAGAGCTTCCAGGTCAAGCTCTCGATCATGACGATGGCCGAAGGCGCGACCGTACATTCGCTCGCGCAACGCATCGTCGAGTCGATCCAGACTCAGGACGAGACGGCGGATAACGGCGTCGCGGCGCAGGTGGCGGCGGTCGCCGCGCAACATGCGCTCGACGTCGGCGCGCATGCGCTGGCCGATGTCGCGGATGCCATGTCGGCGCAAGCCGGCGCGTTGTCCGCATCCACGTCCGCGCCGTCCGGCGTCACGACGGAGCTCGTCTGATGCGCGCGCCGGTCGGCTGGAGCGACCGCGAAGGCACGCTTGCCCGCGAGCTGACGTTGAGCGGTCACGGCCTGCATACCGGCCGTCGCGTGAACGTGCGGATCCTGCCGGGCAACGCCGACAGTCCGCGCGGCATTGTGTTCCGCCGCGTGCAGGACGGCCGCACGCTCGCGGAACTGCCGGTGAGTCCGACGTTGCGGCGCGGCCAGCCGCTCTGCACGATGCTCGAATCGAGCGATGGTGTGCGGGTGCGTACCGTCGAGCATCTGCTCGCGTCGCTGCTGACCTGCGAAATCGATCGCGCGACGGTGGAGCTGGATGCCGAAGAAGTGCCCATTCTCGACGGCAGCGCGCAGCCGTGGATCGACGCGATCCGCGCGTGCGGCCGGATCGGTTTGCCGCACGCCAAGCGCTTCATTCGCGTGCTGCGCCCAGTGAGGATCGCCGACGGCGCGGGCACCCGCGACGAACGCAGCATCTCGATCGAACCGTCGACGCACTATGAAATGACCGTGCGCAACGACCTGAAGGGCTTCGGCGAACTGCGCTGGGACGGCGCGCTGACGCCCGCGAGTTTCGCCGAGCAGATCGCGCCGTCGCGTTCGTATGGCCGCGTCAAATGGGCGATTCCCGCGATTCTCGCCGGCTACGTGCGCGGCATGCCGATTCTGCGCGGCGCGCGTTTGTCGTGCACCGCCGCGATTGTCGGCAACCGCGTAGTGGGCGGCATGCGCGTGCCCGACGAATTCGTGCGGCACCGCGTGCTGGACCTGGTCGGCGATATGGCCATGGCCGGCGCGCCGTTGCTCGGTCGCGTGAATGCGCTGCGGCCGAGTCACGAAATGAATTACCGGCTGGTTGCCGAACTGCTCGCCACGCCGGATGCGTGGGAGTGGGCCGAATTCACGGCTTGAACATTACCAGCGCACCGCGTGCGGGGTGGCTGTTTACGAGGTTATCGGGACACTATGGGATTGGGCGACAACATCCGCCAGCAACTCGCCGCGAAGGCGTTGATGCGGCAACTGGAACGCGTCTCCGAAGAAGCGCAGACGCCGGGCGCGCCGTTGGCCGCAGTCGGCCCGCGCGCGGCGCAGGCCGCCTCGCGCGCCGCAATGTGCAGCTTCGAGACGATGCCCGGTTATCAGCAGGTCGAGATCTTGCGGCAGATGGGCGAAAAGTTGCAGGTGCAGTCGCCGTTCTTCCGCGTGCACGACGGCATTGCGGGCGCGACCACGCGGATTGGCGGCGCCGAGTATCTGAACTACGCGAACTACAACTACCTGGGCCTGGCCGGCGATCCGCAGGTGTCGGCGCGCGCCAAGGAAGCGATCGACCGTTACGGCACCTCGGCGTCCGCGAGCCGGATGGTGGCGGGCGAACGGCCGGTGCAGCGCGAACTGGAAACGGCGCTCGCATCGTTCTATGAAGTCGACGATTGCGTCGTGTTCGTGAGCGGCCACGCGACCAACGTGACGGTGATCGGCTCGCTGTTCGGACCCGGCGATCTGATCGTGCACGATTCGCTCGCGCATAACAGCATCGTGCAGGGCGCGCAGTTGAGCGGCGCGAAACGCCTGAGCTTCGCGCACAACGACTGGCAGGCGCTCGACGCGCTGCTCGCGCGCGTGCGCCACGACTACCGGCGTGTGCTGATCGCGATCGAAGGGCTGTACAGCATGGACGGCGATATTCCCGATCTGGCGCAGTTCGTCGATATCAAGCGGCGCCATGCAGCGTTCCTGATGGTCGACGAAGCGCACTCGCTCGGCGTGCTCGGCGAGCGCGGCCTGGGCGTGCGCGAACAGTGCAGCGTGGCGAGTGCTGACGTCGATATCTGGATGGGCACGCTCAGCAAAACGCTGGCGGGTTGCGGCGGTTTTATCGCCGGCTCGCAGGCGTTGATCGACATCTTGCGGCATCTGGCGCCGGGCTTTCTGTACAGCGTGGGTCTCGCGCCGTCGCTCGCGGCGGCTTCACTGGCCGCGCTGGAACGTCTCGTTGCCGAACCGGAGCGGGTGGCGCAATTGCGCGCGCGCGGCCGGCAGTTTCTCGACGAAGCGCGCGCGGCAGGACTCGACACCGGCAAGAGCGCGGGCTACGCGGTCGTGCCGATCATCACCGGCAGCACCTTGAAAGCCGCGCAATGGGCCAACGCGATGTTCGCCGACGGCATCAACGTGCAGCCGATTTTCTATCCGGCCGTCGAAGAAAAGGCGGCACGTCTGCGGTTTTTCATCTGCTCGACGCACGAGCCCGAGCAGATCAGCCGAACCATCGCGGCGCTCAAGCGCCTGCCTCGCTAGAGAGAAGCCATTCCGCCATGCACGCCGTACAAGCCGACCGTCCCGACCTTGGTATGCCACCGCGCGAGCGCGCCGCCGCCGCGCTGAGTTTTCGTCCCGCACGGCCTGACGACGCCGACGCCTGCGCGCCGCTGATCTTCGCTTCGGGCGTGCGTGAGTTCGGCTTCTTTCTGGGCGAGCCCGCCGCGACCTGCATCGATTTTCTGGGCTTCGCGTTCGGCTCGAAGCAGGGCCGTTTTTCGTACCGGCGTCACCGCGTGGCCGTGGACGGCAACGCCCGGGTGGTCGCGGTGCTGGCCGTGCACGACGGTCGCAGAACCTGGCTCGACGATCCGCACGTCGCGCTGATGCTGCTGCTGTTTTTCGGCATCCGCCGCACGGTGCGCATGCTGTTGCGCGGCCTTACGCTGGAGAGCGAATTGCCCGCGCCGAAGTCGTCGCAGACGCTGATCGCACATTGCGCGACGCACGAACAGGTGCGTGGCACGGGGCTGTTCAGCGGGCTGTTCGCCGACGCGCTGCACGCCGGCTCGCTGGAACGCGACGGCGGCCGGCAGGTTGTGCTGGATGTGCTGGTCAGCAATACGCGTGCATACGCTCTGTACCGGCGGCTCGGGTTCATCGAGTTGCCGCGCCGTGCACCGGTTTCGCCGCGCCTGCCGCGCGAACTCGAATCGGTGCGGATGCAGTTTGTCGGCAGAGGCTGAGCGGGCGGTTCGACTCCCCCAGTTCAGCGGATTCAGGAATCAATAAGCCGCAGCGCAGGCGGCGCCATGACGGGTTGAGAGGTCTGTCTGGCGTTAGCGCTGTGGGACGAAGGTTTCACACCTCAATAAAAATACGTAGGAAGGGTAAGAGCATGCAGATTCATCCGGTGATTCTTTGCGGTGGAAGCGGCACCCGGTTGTGGCCGATGTCGCGTGGCGGCTATCCGAAACAATATTTGAAGCTGACGGGCGACAACACGCTGGTTCAACAGACCGTGATGCGCCTGCGCGGCGTGGCGGACATTGCCGCGCCGATCGTCGTCACGAATAATGACCAGCGTTTTCTCGTGGCCGAACAGTTGCGTCAGGTGAACGTGGCGGCCTCGGCGATCGTGCTCGAACCGGCCAGCCGCAACACGGCGCCGGCTATCGCGATCGCGGCCTTGCTGGCGCTGCGCGATTCGCCCGAGTCGCTGCTGCTCGTGCTGCCGTCCGATCACGTGATCGCCGGTGAAGCTGCGTTCGTCAAGGCCGCCTCGGCCGCGGCGCAGATCGCCAAAGACGGCTTCCTGGTCACGTTCGGCATTACGCCGACCGAGCCGCATACCGGTTACGGCTACATTCGCACGGGCGCGAGTCTCGCCGACGGTACGACGGCTTTCGCGGTCGACTCGTTCGTCGAAAAGCCGGATGCCGAGACGGCCCAGCGTTTCATCGCGCAAGGCGGTTACTACTGGAACAGCGGCATGTTCATGCTGAAGGCTTCCACCTACATGGAAGAGCTGCGCCGCTTCGAACCGGAAATCGCGTTGCAGGCCGAGCTTTCGCTGAAGGCCGCGCAGCATGACAACGACTTCGTGCGTCTGGACGAAGCGACCTTCTCCGCAAGCCCGAACATCTCGGTCGACAACGCGGTGATGGAAAAGACCCGGCGCGCCGCCGTGGTGACCGTGTCGGATCTCGGCTGGAACGATATCGGCTCATGGACCGCGCTGGCCGACATTGCCGAGCGCGACGCGCAGAGCAATGCGTTGTTCGGCGACGTGCTGACCGATGCCGTCAGCAATTCGTACATTCGCGCCGAGCACCGCCTGGTGGCGGCGATCGGTCTGGACAACGTGGTGATCGTCGAGACCGCCGACGCGGTGCTGGTTGCGCATCGCGATCAGGCGCAAGACGTGAAGAAGATCGTCGCGCAGTTGAACGCGATGGGCCGTCACGAGTCCGTCACCCACCGCCGCGTGGTGCGGCCGTGGGGCTCGTATGAAGGCATCGACAGCGGCGACCGCTTCCAGGTCAAGCGCATTGTGGTGAGCCCGGGCGCGCAACTGAGTCTGCAGATGCATCATCATCGCGCGGAACATTGGATCGTCGTGAAGGGCACCGCGCTCGTGACGAACGGCGACAAGGAAATCGTGCTGACCGAGAATCAGTCGACCTACATTCCGCTCGGTGTCACGCACCGTTTGCTGAACCCGGGCAAGATTCCGCTCGAGCTGATCGAGGTGCAGTCGGGTGCGTATCTCGGCGAGGACGATATCGTTCGTTTCGAAGACACCTACGGCCGCGTGCCGAAGGCTTGAGGATTGACACTCGACACTCGACACGAGGATTGACCCGTGCGGGTACAACGCGTTAGCATCGACTCCATGACCGCTTCTATCGTTTCCCTTCCGTCTGCTTTGCGCGCATGCTGTCGCGGCCTGCCGAGGGGAGCTTGCGTCTAGCGAGTCGATCTGTACACGTCCGCATCCCTGAGGCCACCCGTCACACGACCGGTGGCCTTTTTGTTTTTTGGTCCGCTGATTTTGCTGATGCAATCGCTCAGCGCTGAAGGAAACCCCTATGCCGCTCGCTCTCTACGACACCTGGTCGCGCACGTTGCGCCCGTTCACGCCGCTTCGACCGGATCACGTCGGCCTGTATTGCTGCGGCCCGACCGTGTATGACCACGCGCATATCGGCAATCTGCGGACCTATGTGTTCGAGGACGTGCTGCGCCGCGCGTTGGTGCAGAACGGCTACACCGTGCGGCACGTGGTGAATATCACCGACGTCGGTCATCTGGTCTCCGATGCGGATGACGGCGAGGACAAGATGGAGAAGGGCAGCCGGCGCACCGGCGAAACGGCATGGGCCATTGCCGAACGCTACACCGCGGCGTTCCAGCACGACTGGCGCGCGTTGAACCTGCTGGAGCCGACGCTCTGGTGCCGCGCGACCGATCATATCGCCGAGCAGATCGACTTCATTGCCGAACTCGAGCGTCACGGCTACACGTACCGCACGGCGGACGGTATCTACTTCGACACGGCCAGGCAGGACGATTACGGCTATCTCGCGCGGCTCGACATAACGGGTCTGCAAGCCGGCAAGCGGGTGGCCGTGGGCGACAAGCAGCGCGCGACGGACTTCGCGCTGTGGAAGTTCAGCCCGCCCGGCAGCACGCGGCAGATGGAGTGGGAAAGTCCGTGGGGCGTCGGCTTTCCGGGTTGGCACATCGAGTGTTCGGCGATGTCGGCAAAGTATCTCGGTCCGTGGTTCGATATTCATTGCGGCGGCGAAGATCATATCGCCGTGCATCACAGCAATGAAATCGCGCAGACCCAGGCGCGCCACGGCACGCGGCTCGCCAACTTCTGGCTGCATGGGCATTTCCTGATGCTCGACGCGGGCAAGATGGCGAAGTCGGGTGGCGACTTCGTGCGCTTGCTGACCTTGATCGAGCGTGGTGTCGATCCACTGGCTTATCGCTACCTGTGCCTGGGCGCGCACTACCGCAGCAGTTTGCGGTTCAACATGGAAGCGCTGGATGCCGCGCAAGCCGCGTTGGACCGCTTGCGTAAGGCGTATCGGCAATGGCCTGAGGGTGGGGCGCCGGACGCTGAAGCGGTCGCGCGTTTCAACGCCGAGGTCGATCAGGATCTGAACCTGCCGCGCGCGCTCGCTGTGTTGTGGGAGGTGGTGCGAAGCGATCTGCCGGCCGCCACGCGACGGGCGACGGTGGATTGCTTCGACCCGGTGCTCGGGCTGCGGCTCGCGGACTGGCGCGAGGACGTGGTGACGATTCCCGCCGGGGTCGCGCGGCTGGCCACGCAACGCGACGAGGCGCGTGCCACGAAAAACTGGAGCGAGGCGGATCGTTTGCGTGAGCAGTTGCGAGTGGAGGGCTGGCAGGTGGAAGACAGCGCGAAGGGACAGGTGCTGCGTCCGCTTGACTGAGGGCTCACGCGGTTGAGTTCGTCGGACGGCGAAGCGGTGCATCTGAGCGATCTGGCGGGGCGCATGGTGATCCACGCGCACCCGTGGAAGACGCCGGGCAGTGAGCGCTGCCGTTTGGTACTGGCGCAATTCTGTGCACAATGAGTGGAAGCATGCGCGCTCGCGCATGCTTCGCCGATACCCGTCAGCCAGAAAGGAGCACGCATGAGCCAGCTTAAAGCCGTCGATTACGCCTCGGCATCGCCCGAAGTCAAAGCCGTGTACGACGACATCAAGCAGACCCGTCAGGTCGAGGACGTCAACAATTTCTGGAAGTTCATCGCCCATCATCCGCCCACGCTCGCGCGCACCTGGGACAGCTTGAAAGACGTGATGGCGCCGGGTGCGCTCGATCCGCTGATCAAGGAATTGCTGTACGTCGCGGTGAGCGTGACGAACAACTGCGGCTACTGCGTGGCGAGCCATACGGCCGCCGCGCGTCGCGCCGGTATGACCGACGAGATGTTCGGCGAACTGCTGGCCGTGGTCGGCATGGCGAACGAGACCAACCGGCTGGCGGTCGGATACCGCGTGCCGATCGATCCGGCGTTTGAATAGATGAGTAGAGGCTTGGGCAGGCGTTCGGGCAGGCGATTGAGTGCGCATTGATGCCCGCTTGAATGCCCGCTTTGACGCGCGCTTCAACGCTCGCTCTTGACGCTCGCTTTTAACCCCTGCTTTTAACCCCCGCTCTTAACCCCCGCTCTTAACCCCCGCTCTTAACCCCCGCTCTTAACCCCGTTAAGCCCCGCGCCATCCCGCAAGCAGCGCCGGCAGTTCGGCCATGTCGCGAAACACCTGCACCGCGCCGACGCCATGCAGCGCGGTCACGCTGCTATGGCCGAGTTCCTGCGGGCAATAGCCGAACACGGTGGCGCCGGCCGCGACGCCCGCGGTCGCGCCCGTCACCGTATCTTCCACCACCGCGCAACGCTTCGGGTCTACGCCCAATCCGGCGGCCGCGGCCAGGTAAACATCGGGAAACGGCTTGTTGCGCGGCGTTTCGTGACCGCTGAAAACGCGTCCTTCGAAGCAGTCGAGAATGCCCGCCTTGACGAGCTGCAACTCCACCTTGATACGATCCGCGCCGGACGCCACCGCGATGCGTCCATTCAACGCCGCATGCAGCGCCCGCACCGCCGACGCCGAGCCGGGAATCGCCACCAGTTCGCGTTCGAGTGCCGCATTGCGCCGCGCGCGAAACTGCATCAGCCACTCAGGGGTAATCGCGACGCCGGTACGCGCTTCGATCAGCGCCGCTTCGTCCCGAACCGCCTTGCCGACGAAAATGCGCATGGTTTCCGCCACGCTCAACTGCCAGCCCAACTCGCCGAGCATCTCGCACAGCACGCGGTTAGTAATCGGTTCTGAGTCGACGAGCACGCCGTCGCAGTCGAAGAGTACGGCGTCGAAAGGGAAATCGGCCATCGGGGCGTGTAGAGAGAGGAGGTGGGGAAGCGGGAAAGCATACCTCACGGGTGGGCGATAACCCTTCATTTGCACAACGCCTGCTGTCATCGAGCCGACAGTGGGCCGTGAATCACACAGTCGTGTCAGCCCATCTTCCACGTCATCAAACTTCCTGCCAAACAAAGCGACGGATTTTTCCCGCTGCCGCGTTCAACCAGAAACGAAGCCGCTTCTGACTTCGCCTCTTAGGGAGAAACCAACATGACATCGACCAAACCGGTCCGCCTGCTGAGTTCCGTGATTCTCGCCACGTTGACCTGTGCCGCCACGTTGACGGCCGCACCGGCCTTCGCGCAAGCCGTGATCGTCGCGCCGATGGCGCCCCCGCCGCCGCGCGTCGAAGTAATGCCGGCGCCGCGTAACGGCTATGTGTGGGATCAGGGCCGCTGGCGTTGGGACCATGGCCGCTACGTGTGGGTGCGGGGCCATTGGCAACCGGTGCGCGTCGGTTATCACTGGGTGCCGGGCCATTGGGTGCAGCGCGGTCCGAACTGGCGCTGGGTCGAAGGCCATTGGGCATGATCCGTGTGCGCCGTGGTAACCCATGCTATGAGGGCTTCGGCGCGCCTGAACGCTTTGCATGATTGAACCAGGCAACTTGCCATGAAAACGCTCGTGATAATTCTGCTGGCGACGACGCTCGCCGGCTGTGTGGTCTACCCGGCGCGGCCGGCGGTTTATCGTCCGGCAGTCGTCGTATATTGATCGGGGCGATGCAATCGTCGGCAGGCACAGCAGTACGCAGTGAACGCCCCGCGATTTCGTTATCCGCGCGCGGCTTGCAAACCGCTGCGCGCCCAACCCGAGGTGAGAAGGTGAAGCCAACGTGAGCAGCATCAGAAGGAGTGGCGGCAAGTGAACGACCTTCGTCCGACGACGCGATCCGCGTGGCCGGCGCAACCCCGGCCGCGACGGCCCGGGCCGCCGGGGCCAACGCGATCCGCGCGACGCAGCCGGCTCGCCGCGGGGAGCGTCACGCCTTGAGCGAACGCGATCCCGACGCGGAACTGCTTGAACAGGTCGGCCGGCAAGATCCGGCCGCCGTGCGTTCGCTCGTCGCGCGTAAATTGCCGCGCCTGCTCGCGCTCGCCACACGCATGCTGGGCGATCGCATGGAGGCGGAAGACGTGGCCCAGGAGGTGTTCGTGCGGATCTGGAAGCAGGCGTCGCGCTGGCGCGAAGGCGAAGCGAAATTCGACACCTGGGTCCATCGCGTCGCGCTCAATCTTTGCTACGACCGTTTGCGCGGCCGGCGCGAAGATCCGTACGACGAGCTGCCGGACGAGGCCGATCCCGCCGCGCTGCCCGATGCGCAACTGGAAGCGCGCGCTCAGGACGAGCGGGTGCGCACCGCGCTCGCCGCGCTGCCGGCCAGGCAACGCGAGGCGCTGGTGCTCAACTACTACCAGGAAATGTCGAACATCGACGCTGCCGCCCTGATGGGCATCACCGTCGATGCGTTGGAAAGCCTGCTGGCACGCGCGCGCCGCAATCTGCGCGCTCAACTGGCCGGCAGCGGCCTTAGCAAGGACACATCATGACGCCCGAAAGATTTCATCAGATCGTCGAGGCCTATGGCGCCGATGCGCGCCGCTGGCCGCAAACGGAGCGCGCGGCGGCGCAGGCGTGGGCCACGTTGCACCGCGCCGAAGCCGACGCGTTGCTGACCGAGGCCGCCGGCCTCGATGCGTGGCTCGCCGCCGACAAGGTCGAGCCGCCGGGCGCGGCGCTGCGCGAGCGGGTGATCCGCAGCGCGCCGGTGCGCCAGCCGGCCGCGCCACGACGCTGGTGGTGGTCGGGCGCGGCGGTGGCGGGCGTCGGCCTGCTGGGCGGCGCGGCCGGCGCGTTCGCCGTGTCGTTCTTCGTGCTGACCGAATCGGTGCCGCCGGTGCATGAGTCTTCCTATTTAACTTCGAGCTTCGGTGGGACCTCCGCCGATTGGAGCGGCGAATGAACGGCCGGTCATTGAAATTCGTGCTGGCGGCGTCGCTGGTGGTCAATGTGTTTCTGTTCGGCGCGATCGTGGGCGGCGCGTATCAGTGGCTCGCGGCGCATCGCGCGACGGCGGCGGTGACGGCGCAGCAGCGCGCGCTGCGCTTCGCCGCCGAGCCGTTGTCCGCCGAGCGGCAGCAGGCCTTTATCGCCGGCTTGAAGCAGGCGCGCCGCGACGGGCGCGACTTTGCCCGCGAGGGTAAGGAAGGGCGTCGTGAAGTGTTGCGCCTGCTGGCCGCGCCGCAGTTCGATCGCGCGGCGCTGGACGCGGCGCTCGCCCGCACGCGCGCCGCCGACAGCAATCTGCGCGCGAACGTGGAAGGCAGCGTGGCGGATTTCGCGGCGACGCTGTCGCCCGAGGAGCGCGTCGAGTTCGCCGACAGCCTGAAGGTGCGCGGTCAATGGCGCGAAACCGCGCCGGCGCCGAAGAAGAAGCCGGCCGATCAGCCGAACCAGGCCAACTCGCAGAACCCGCCGAACCCGACTTCGAGCGGATCGTCGGCGAATTAAAACGCCGTCACACGCGACGGATTTTCACGCGCGGGCCGTTTAAACCCTATCGAACGCCGAAGAGGATGGTATGGCCAACTCACCGAACCTGAATGCCGCCGCGATTGCACTGAATCGCTTCGGCCTGGGCGCGCGGGCCGACGACACGCCGCCCGCCGACCCGAAGGGCTGGTTGCTCGCACAACTGGAGCAGTACCAGCCGCGACCGGCCGCGTGGGCGAGCCAGCCGAACTCGGTGGCGCTGTCCACCGAGTTGCTGCAGGAGCGCATGGAGCTCAATCAGCAGAACCGCCAGAATCCGGCCGCCGATGCGGCGGGGAATCAGACGCCAAATCAGACGCCAAATCAGGCAAATGCGCAGCCCGCACCGCGACCCGGCGCGCAAGCCAGGCTCCAGCAGAATGCGCAAACGGCGGCGCAGACCGACGCAACCAACCCACCGCAAGACGCCGCTCAAACCGCCAAACAAGCCGAACGGAAAGCCATTCGCGGCGAAATACTCGACCTGTACCGCTCATCGGTGAATGCGCGGGTGGAAAGTGCGTTGACCACGCAGACGCCGTTCGTCGAGCGGTTGGTGCATTTCTGGGCCAATCACTTTGCCGTCTCCACCGAAAAGCCCGGCGTCGCCGCGCTGGCCGGTTCGTTCGAAGCCGAAGCGATTCGCCCGCACGTGCTCGGCCGTTTCGAGGACATGCTGGTCGCGGTCGAACGTCATCCGGCCATGCAGTTGTTTCTCGATCAGACGCGTTCGGTCGGACCGGACAGCATGGCCGCGCTGCGCGCCGAGCAACGCAATCCGGAGCTCAAACGTGGGCTGAACGAAAATCTCGCGCGCGAAATCATGGAGCTGCACACGCTCGGCGTGCGCAGCGGTTATAGCCAGGACGACGTCACCGAATTCGCTCGCGCGCTGACCGGCTGGAGTCTCGCCGCCGGCAGCGGCAAAGGCGCCGGCGGCAACGCGCGACGCTTCGGCGCGCAGCCCGACGCCGCGCCCGGCACGTTCGTGTTTCGCGCCGCGCTGCACGAGCCGGGCTCGCGGACCATCATGGGTCGCCGCTACGACCAGCCCGGCGAACAGCAGGCGCTTGCGATCCTGCACGACCTCGGTGCGGCACCGGCCACCGCGCAGCATATCGGCGGCAAGCTGGCGCGGCATTTCGTGGCCGACAATCCGCCGCCCGGCGTGACTGAGCGGCTTGCCAGCGCGTTCGAGCGCAGCGGCGGCGATCTGCCGACGGTCTATCGGGCGCTCATCGACAGTCACGAAGCGTGGTCGCCCACGGCCGTGAAGTTCAAGACGCCGTGGGAGTGGACCATTTCGTCGATGCGCGGGCTCGGCTGGCAGGACCTCGGCAAGCTGCAGACCGCACCGATTCTCACGCAGCTCGGCCAGCCGGTGTGGCGGCCTGGCTCGCCCGCCGGTTACGACGATATCGCCGCGAGTTGGGCCGCGCCCGACGCGCTGGTGCGCCGGGTGGAGATGGCGCAGCGTTTCGCGTCGCGGGTGGGCGACCGGCTCGATGCCCGCTCGCTCGGCCAGACCTTGACGGCCGGTTCGCTCAGCGAGCCGACCGCGACGGCGGTGTCGCGGGCCGAGAGTGCCTCGACGGCGATCGCGCTGTTGCTGGTGTCGCCGGATTTTCAACGGAGATGAATGCCATGTTGTCACGCCGTAAATTTCTGAGCGTTGCCGCTGCGGGCGCCGGCGCGATGCTCGTATCGCCGCAGATCGTGTTCGCGAGTGTCGCCACCGATCGCCGTTTCGTTTTCGTGATCCAGCGCGGCGCGGCCGACGGGTTGAACATCGTCGTGCCGTACGCCGATCCCGCTTATGCGAATCTGCGCGGCGCGCTGGCGATCGATACGTCGAACGCGGCGAAGCTCGACGGCACGTTCGCGTTGCATCCGGCGCTCGCGCAAACCGCGTCGATGTATGCGAATCGCCAGGCGCTGTTCGTGCACGCGGTGGCGTCGCCGTATCGCGACCGCTCGCATTTCGACGGCCAGAACGTGCTGGAGACCGGCGGCACCGCGCCGTATCAGATGAAGGACGGCTGGCTGAACCGGCTCGTCGCCCAGTTGCCCGCCACGCGAGAAAACGCGATCGCTTTCGCGCCGACCGTGCCGATGGCGCTGCGCGGCGCGGCGCAGGTGACGTCGTACGCGCCGTCGGCGCTGCCGCAAGCGCCCGACGATCTGCTCACGCGCGTCGCGCAACTGTACGACCAGGACGCGCAGTTGCGTCCGCTGTGGGATTCGGCGATGGCGGCACGCGGCCTCGCGGGCGACGCCGGCGCGCGTCAGGACCCGGCCAGCCTCGGCAAGCTCGCCGCGGGTTTTCTGTCGCGCGACGACGGTCCGCGTATCGCGATGATCGAAACCGGCGGCTGGGACACGCACAGCGCGCAGAACCCGCGTCTCGCCAATCAGTTGAAAGCGCTCGACACGATGCTCGCGTCGTTGCGCGACGGCATGGGGCCGTTGTGGAGCAAAACCACGGTGCTGGTGGCGACGGAGTTCGGACGGACCGCCGCCGCCAACGGCACGGGTGGCACGGACCACGGCACGGGATCGGTGGCGATGGTGCTGGGCGGGTCGGTGGCGGGCGGACGGGTGATTTCGGATTGGCCCGGCCTCGCGCCGCACGCGCTTTATGAAGCGCGCGACCTGAAACCGACCACGTCGCTGGACGCGGTGATTGCTGGGACGGCCGGTGAAAGTCTTGGGCTCGATCCGCAGCGCACGGCTAGCGCGCTGTTCGGTTCAACCGCGCGGCCGCTGACGGGGGTCGTGCGGGCGTAGAAGAAGCAGTAGGCAGAAACAGGAAGTAGAAGCAGAAGTAGAAGCAGAAAACCGGTTCACCTAAAAAACACTCAGGAGAGGAAAAATGAAAATCAGATCGTCTGTACGCGCCGTTTCGATTGCGGGTCTTTGTGCCGTGGTCCTGTCAGCTTGCGTGGTGGAACCGGCCCGGCCGGCGCAGCCCGCGCCGCTCGTCGAAGTCGTCCCGGCCGCGCCGGCGCCAGGCTATCACTGGGTGAAGGGCCACTACCGCTGGGAAGGCAATCACTGGCAATGGGTCCCGGGACACTGGGTGGGTTGAGTGAGACCTCAAGCCGCCACGCGATTCCGCCCGGCTTCCTTCGCACGATAAAGCGCCGCGTCGGCCTGCGCGAGCAGCCCGTCCGGCGCCGCCAGCTCGCTGTTGCGCGTGGTGGCGATCCCCACCGACACCGTCACCCGGCCGGCCGGCGTAAACGGCGCCGCCACGCCGCGCTGCACGACCGCTACGCGCAATCGTTCGGCCAGTTGACTGGCCATCTGCGCGCCGCAATCCGGCAACACCACGACGAATTCCTCCCCGCCGTAACGCGCGATGAAATCGCCGCTGCGCCGCAGGCTCGACTGCAAGACGGCGGCCACGGCGTTTAGCGTGTCGTCGCCGTGCAGGTGGCCCAGGGTGTCGTTGAAACGTTTGAAATGATCGATGTCCACCATCATCAGCGAAAGCGGATACGCGGCCGCTTGCGCGCGCGCCAGTGCTTCCGGATAGCGCTCGTCGAAGTAGCGGCGGTTGTACAGGCCGGTGAGGCCGTCGCGCGCGGCGAATTCGCTCAGCCGCGCGTTGGCGGTGTGCAATTCGCGGTACAGGTGGCTGATTTCCCAGATCAGCACGCCGAGCACGGTGCTCGACGCCAGCACCGACGCGACCCGCGCAACGTACCAGCCGATGCTGAAGCGCGAGTTCGCCGCCAGCGTCACGACGATATCGCCGAGACCGGCGAGCATCGCGACGCCGAGCCACAGGTCGAGCAGGGTGCGCAAGCGTGTCGAGGCAATGAGGCAAAGCAGCGCCGCCGCACTGATGAGCGCGATGCCGATCCCGGACGGGCTATGCGGCAGCCTCGTATACGTCTCTTCGCTGACCAGCGCCGGCAGCGCGTCCGCGTGGCGGATCGCGACGTAGCAGACCAGCATCGACAGCAGCAGCGGCCCGCCGCATAGCACGGCGCCTGCCCGTGCCGCGGCGCCCGGCGCGACCAGCGGCGTGGGAAAACGCCGCCTCACCCACAGCGCGATCACTACCAGCAGCGGCGAGCCGCCGTGCCAGAACGCCCAGATCCACACCGCGCTTTGCGGACTCGCGCCGAGCAGGCCGGTGGCGGAGAACACGCCCGGAAACGCCAGCAACTGCACGGCGACGGTGAAGGCCGTGTACACGTAAGCGCCGGCGAGAGCGGCCAGAAAGGCCGCCCGCGTGATCATGAATTGCGTCCACAGCAGGTAGGCGGTGAGGCCTTCCGTCGCGATGACGGCCATCGTGAAGAGCGGCAGAAACGGTGCGATCGTCGTGGCGGGCAGACGCGCGACCGGCAGCACCGCGAGCACCGTGCCCAGAATCAATCCGGAAACCGCGAACGCAGCAAGACGGTGGCGGCGGTTGACCGCCAGGCTCATGATGCTGCTTTTCATGCGACGAATAGAGTGGGGTGAAAGGACTGCGAAAGGGTTTGCGCGGTCAGGCCGGACTGTGGTCTTTCAGGCAAGCGCGCATTTTATCGGCTGATCGCGAGTTGGTCATGAAGAAATATGAACCTGACGTCGGGGCTGGTATGAAGATTGATGCGGATTAGCGCGGGTTTTAAGCGGGATCGAAGCGGATTGGCGTGTCCGTTTGGAAGCTAGGATCGCTAACTTTTCTTCAGTCGATTGCCGGTTGCTTGCGTGTTCAACTGGCCACTCAACGTTGCTTCAACGCCGCCCGCCCGCGAGCCGCCGCGCGTCCGGCAATCTCCGCAGACGCAGCATCGCGACACAGCCGAGCAGCGGGCCGATCGCCAGCATGCTGAAAGCGCCACGCCAGCCGGCCAGCGCAACCACGTCCGGCACCAGATGGATGCTGACGAGCGTCAGCAGAAAACCCGCGCAGGTTTGCGCGGTCAGCAGCGTGCCGATCGACGCCGGTTCCGCCAGCTCCGCGATGCTCGCCGAAAACTGCGCCGAATCGGCGATCACCGACACCCCCCAACACAGCGCGACCGTCGCGATCAGCCACACCGGCGCGCCGGGCAGCCAGCCCATCAGCGCGGCGCAGGCGCCGCTCATCGCCATGGCGCCGACCGTCAGCGTGGTGCGGCCGAGGCGATCCGCCAGCACGCCGCCGAGCCACGCGCCGAGCGCGCCGGCCGCGACCGCGCCGAAGGTCAGCCATTCGGCGGCCACGCGCGGCTGCGGCATGCCGGCCGCGGCGAAGCTCGTCTGCAGGAATACGGCGAGCCAGGCCCACATCGCATAAAGCTCCCACATGTGACCGAGATAGCCGAGATTCGCGAGCCGCAGCGCCGGGTTGCGCCACGCGGCGGCGAGCGCCGTCCAGTCGATGCGGACCGCGCGCGCCATGCCCGGCCCGACGCCGCACAGCAGGATCGCCACGCCGGCCAGCAAAGCGCAGCCGGCCGAGATGCCGTAGATCGCGCGCCAGTTCGAGCCGCCGAGCGCCGCCAGCAGATGCGGGCTCGCCGAGCCGAAGGTGAGGGCGCCGACCAGCAGCCCGATCAGCAGGCCGAGATCGCCTTTGGCCCAGGTGGCCGCGAGCCGCATGCCGACCGGATAAACCCCCGCCATGCAGATGCCGGTGATAAAGCGCAACAGGATCGCGAGCGGACTCGCCGGCGCGATGAACGCGAGCGACGCCGTGACCCCGCCGGCCGTCAGCGCGCTGGCCATGAAGAGTCGTCGCGGATCGAAGCGGTCGGCGAGCGACAGCAGCGCGCTCGTCACCGTGCCCGCGACGAATCCGGCCTGCACCGCGCTGGTCAGCAAGGTGGCTTGCAACGCGGAGAGTCCCTGCGCCTGTTTGACGATCGCCACGACCGCCGACGACGAAAACCACACGCTCATCGCGCCGACCTGGCAGAGCAGCAGAATGACCAGCGAACGCGTTTTTCCCGCCATCGCGGCGAGCGGCGGGGACGGGGTGGCCGGAGCGTTGTTCATGCGGGTCGTGGGCTGCTGGGTGGTGTGATCTTGAGCGGTGGTTCGTGGCGCTTTCGTGGAACTTCGTTCATGCCGCCGGTTCAGCGGCATGCGCCGCATGAACGGAGCGCGCGCCGACCCGATGGTAACGGCGGCCGTAGTAAATCAGCGCATCGCCGGCGCCCTGCGTTTGCACGGCCTTCACCGCGCAAAAGAATACGGTGTGCGTACCGATCTCCGTTACCGATTCGATCTCGCAGTCCAGCGACGCGAGCGCGCCATCCAGCGCCGGCGCGCCGGTCGTCAGCGTGTTCCATTGCGCGGCGGCGAAGCGTTCGTCGACCGGCAGCGCGCTGCTGGCGAAATGCGCCGCGAGCGCCTGCTGTTCGGCGCTCAGCACGTTGACGCAAAGCTGGCCGTTGGCGCGAAACGCCGCGTTATTACGGCTGCTTCGATTGATGCAGACCAGCAGCGTAGGCGGCTCGTCCGTCACGCCGCAGACCGCCGACGCGGTGCAGCCGGCGCGACCCGCCGCGCCGTCGCTGGTCACGATGTTGACGGCCGCGCCGAGTCCGGCCATCGCGTCGCGGAAGCTGAGCTTGTCAATCATGAGCGCCTCCGTCGGCGAGGGGCTGCGCGGCCGCGCAGTCCGGCGAGCGAAAACGTGCCGCCGTGTGCGTGGCGGGCAGGCGCGCGTGACCGAACAGCTTGTCACGCAACGTGCCGTCGCGATACGCGCGCTTATACGCCCCTCGCTCCTGCAACACCGGCACGACCAGTTCGATGAAATCCTCGAAGCATTCCGGCGCGACCGTGCGCGACAGATTGAAGCCATCCACGCCGGTTTCCTCGGTCCACGCGATCAGTTCGTCGGCGATCCGGTCTGCCGAGCCGACGAGCGGCGCCTGGCGGCTGCCCAGCACCATCTGTTCGAGCAGTTTGCGTTTGGTCCATTGCGGCCCGGCGGCGCGCGTCATCGCCTCGATGTTCGAGACGATCGCCTGGCTCTTGCCGGTCTCGATCGGTTCGTCGAGGTCGTAGCGCGCGAAATCGATACCGAGCGACGCGGCCGCATGCACGAGCGCCGCCTCCGAACTGACGTAACGCTGATACTCCGCGTATTTGTCCTGCGCGTCGCGATCCGTGCGGCCCGTTATGATGGTTTGGCCGAGCAGCACCTTGATATCGTCCGCGCGACGGCCGGCAGCCACGGCATGCGCGCGAATGTCGTCGACGATCGCTTTGACCGCGGGCTTCGCCTGACCGTTGACGAACACGCATTCCGCGTGCGCCGCGGCGAACTGCTTGCCGCGTGTGGAGGAACCCGCCTGATACAGCACCGGCGTGCGCTGCGGCGACGGTTCGCTAAGATGCATCGCATCGACCCGATACTGCTTGCCGTGATGATGGATCACATGCACTTTCGACGCGTCCGCATAGAGGCGCTGCTCCCGGTCGCACAGCACCGCGTCGTCTTCCCAACTGCATTCCCACAGTTTGTAGACCAGTTCCATATATTCGTCCGCGAGGTCGTAGCGGTCGTCGTGCGCCATCTGGCCGGTGAGGCCGATCGCGCGCGACGCGCTGTCCAGATAACCCGTGACGATGTTCCAGCCGACCCGGCCGCGCGTCAGATGATCGAGCGTCGACATGCGGCGCGCGAACAGATACGGCTGCTCGACCGAGAGGTTCGACGTGACGCCGAACGACAGATGCTGCGTGACTGCCGCCATGGCAGGGATCAGCAGCGTCGGATCGTTGACCGGCACCTGGACCGCGCCGCGAATCGCCGCGTCGGGATTGCCGCCATAGACGTCGTAGACGCCCGCCACGTCCGCGAAAAAGATGCCGTCGAACAGGCCGGCTTCCAGCGTGCGGGCGTAGTCGGTCCAGTACTGCAAGTCCCGATAGCGGGTGGACTGATCGCGTGGATGCGTCCACAGGCCTTGCTGGATGTGACCGACGCAGTTCATGTCGAACGCGTTGAGTACGATTTCCTTCGGCATGGTGTCTTCCGGTTCGGGGACTGGGACGCTGGCGCCAGCGGTTCGTTTAATATAGTGGACGAAAAATCACTATGCAAGACATTGATTTCGGGCTTTAATCGGGTCGACGCGGGTCAATGCGTGCGGCCGACGCAGCCCGTCCAGCCCGGTTGCAAGCCCATGCCGTAGCGCTGCAAAACGCGTCGATATAATTCGCCGGTGCTCACTTTGTCGAACTCTCCGCTGCCATGTCCGAATCCGTTGCTGTCGATCTGACCCAGGCGATCTCGTCGCGCGTGAAGACTGAGCGCGAGGCGCGTAACTGGTCGTTGAGCGAACTGGCGGAGCGCTCCGGCGTTTCGAAGGCGATGATCAGCAAGATCGAGCGCGGCGAGGCGAGTCCCACCGCGACGGTGCTCGGGCGTTTGTCGGGCGCGTTCGGCTTGACCTTGTCGACCTTGCTCGCGCTCGCCGAGCAGACCGGCGAACGGCTCGCACGCCACGCGCAGCAAGCGGTCTGGCAGGACCCTGAAACGGGCTATATCCGGCGGCGCATTTCGCCGCCCACCGGCGGCGTGCTCGAACTACTGGAGATCGAATTGCCCGTGGGCGTGAAAGTCCCGTATCCGTCGGATGCGTTCGTGTTTCAGCATCAGCAGATCTGGGTCACGCAAGGGGTGTTGACGTTTCGGGAAGGCCGGCAGATTTACCGGCTCGAAGCGGGGGATTGTCTGCAACTCGGCGCGCCGGCCGAATGCGAATTCTTCAATGCGGGCGACGAGGTGTGCCGCTACCTCGTCGGCCTGGTTCGACGTTAAGTACGTCGGATAGCGCCTGGCGTTTAACCGCCGCCACCGCCTTGGGTGCCGATGGTGATCTTGTTGTTCACCGACTTCACGCCGGCCACACCCTTCGCGACTTCTTCCGCTTGCGGAATCTGTGCGCCGTCAGGCACCGATCCAGTCAACGTTACCGCACCGCCGCGAGCCCGGACAAACACGTTCGACACGTCGAAGCCCTGGGCTTTCGCCAATGCTTTGCGCACTTGCAGGCCCAACGTGCGGTCCGTCTTCTTCACGGATTTTGCACTCGGTGCTGCCATGCCCATATCGCCGGACGCCATCGCATCGCTCGCCTGGGCGTAGGCGCTGGACGCCGTCGCCACACACAATGCAATGCCGAGCGCCTTCAAAAGATTGACTGTTTTCACGTTTTCTCCATCCTCGAAAAGTTGATGTCGCTTCGTTGCATGCAAAAAACCACGCGCTTGCGAGCACTTTTCTGCCCACGAGGAGCACCCTGTCTTGTAGAAGAGTGAGGCTGCGGCGCTCCCGGCGCGCTTAAACAATACTCCAGCCAACGCGCTCATGCTGGAAAAACTGGCCTCGGTGTGGTGTGTTTCGATGCGTGCGCGTCGATGCTTTCGAGGCGCCAGGGTGGCCGTTCAGAGCGCGCAAAGTTTCAGACTATAATTCCGCGACCCGGATCACCGACGATCCCTGGGCGCGGTGTGTCCTTCAAATACAGCCGTTTCGCGGGAGCGCGTTTCGTTTTGAGCAAAACCCATCACAGCCCGGCCGATCGTCCTGCCGACAGTCCCGATGTCGCCGATCCGGCGCCCGCGTCGGCTGCCTCCACCGGCGCGCCTGCGCTGCTCGCCAGCCGCACCGCGCACGAAGCGCATAAGGACGACCGGCACTTCGTCACAGCACTCGCGCGCGGACTCGAAGTGCTCGCGTGTTTTCGTTCGGGCGACAAGTCGCTGAGCAATCAGGAACTGGCGCTGCGTTGCCGGCTGCCGAAGTCCACGGTCTCGCGGCTGACCCATACGCTTACCTTGCTCGGTTATCTGATTCATCTGAAAGAGAGTGGTAAATACCGGCTCGGTACGGCTTCTCTGGCGTTGGGCAGCGCGATGCTGGCGCGCCTCGATGTCCGCAAGATCGCGAGGCCGGTCATGCAGGAACTGGCCGACATCTCCGGCGCGACGGTGTCGTTGGGCACGCGCGACCGGCTCTCGATGATCTACGTGGAGAACTGCCGCGGCTCGGTCGCACTCACGTTGACGCTCGAAGTCGGCTCGCGCATTCCGGTCGCCACCTCGGCGATCGGGCGAGCATGGCTCGCGGCGATTCCCGAGCATGATCGTCTCAGCTTCATGGAGCAGGTGCGCGAACTCGATCACGTTGCCTGGCCCAAAACCCGCCGTGGCATCGAGAAAGCGCTCGACGATTACAGCGCGCTCGGTGTGACGACTTCGTTCGGCGACTGGCAGAAGGATGTGAACGGCATTGCGCGCGCATTCCAGCCGGGCGGCGAGCTGCCCATCATGGCGATCAATGTGGGCGGCCCGTCGTTCAAGCTCTCGAAAGAGTTTCTGCTCGAAGAAGTGCGGCCGCGCCTGATCGACGTGGTGACGCAACTGGAAACGGCGCTGTCGCATTGAGCGGCAGGGCTCCGAACAAATCGCTGCATCAAAACCACTGCGGCGCCATGCTAAGCGTGGTGTCGTCCAGACCACGCAACGTGGTCAGCATCAGCGAGACACGCGGCAATTCCCACCGGAAGAACCATTGGCACGCGTGCAGCTTGCCGCGATAGAAATCCCTGTCAGCCGTGTTGCTCACCTTCGGTAGCGCGGCGCTTGCAACGATCGCCTGCCGCAACCACGTCCACGCCAGCACGATATGACCGAATGCTTCGAGAAAAGCATTCGCATTGGCGAGCGCGCGTTCGCTTTCGTGGGCGAGCGTGGGCAGCAACGCCTCCACGGTGTCGGTCAATTCGCGCCATGCCTGGCTCAGCGCGTCCGCATGCGCTTGCAGCGGCGCATGAGCGTGCGCGGCGTCTAGCGTGCGTTGAATCTCGCGTTCCAGTTGCTTGAGCGCGGCACCCTGTTTCATCACCACTTTGCGGCCCAGCAGATCGATTGCCTGAATGCCGTGCGTGCCTTCGTGAATCATGTTCAGCCGGTTGTCGCGATAGAACTGCTCGACCGGATATTCACGCGTATAACCGTAGCCGCCGTGAATCTGGATCGCGAGGCTATTCGCTTCGAGACACCATTGCGACGGCCAGGATTTCACCACCGGCGTCAGCAGATCGAGCAGCAGGCCTGCTTCGGCGCGCGCGATATCGCTCTCACCAGTGTTCTGTTCGTCGACCAGACGCGCCGCGTACAGACACAATGCATACGCGCCTTCCACATAGGCTTTTTGCGCTAGCAGCATGCGGCGCACGTCCGCATGTTCGATCAGCGGCAGTTGCGGATCGAGCGGGTTCTTGTTGTCCGGGCGGCGTCCTTGCGGCCGTTCGCGCGCATAGTCGAGCGACGCCAGATAGCCGCGATAGCCGAGCATCACTGCGCCAAGCCCGACGCCGATACGCGCCTCGTTCATCATGTGGAACATGCAGGCGAGGCCCTGATGCGGTTCGCCCACCAGCTCGCCGATGCACTCGCCATGCTCACCGAACGACAGCATGGTCGACGTCGTGCCGCGCCACCCCATCTTGTGAATCAGCCCCGCGAGCGCGACGTCGTTGCGCGCGCCGCGGCTGCCGTCTTCATTGACGTGGTACTTCGGCACCGTGAAGAGCGAAATACCTTTGACGCCCGGCGGCCCGCCGGGAATCCGCGCGAGCACGAGGTGCACGATGTTCTCGCTCAACTCGTGGTCGCCGCCTGAAATGAATATCTTGTTGCCGCGAATCGAGTAAGTGCCGTCTGCGTTGAGCGTGGCGCTGGTGACGAGATCGGACAGGCTCGAACCGGCTTGCGGTTCGGTGAGCGCCATGGTGCCGAACGCGCGGCCTTCGAATAGCGCCTGCAAGTACTTGCGCTTTTGCGCCGCGCTGCCGAAACGCTCGATGACATTCGCATTCGCCGTGGTCAGCATCGCGTAAGACGCGGTGGCGATGTTGGCGCTCTTGAAGAGCGACAGGCAGGCAAACGAAATCACCGACGGCAATTGCATGCCGCCCCATTCGTAGTCTTTACCCGCGGCGAGAAAACCGGTGGCGCGCAATGCGTCCAGCGCCTCTTTCACTTCGGCCGGCAGGGTGACCCGCTCACCGTCGAATTGCGGTTCGTGTTCGTCGGACAGGCGGTTGTGCGTGGCGAACTTTTCGGCGGCGACCGCGTGCGCGGTATCGAGCGCCGCGTTGAAGGTTTCGCGGCTGTGGTCCGCGTGCCGCACGCGGCATGTGAGCGTCTCCGCCTCGAGCACCTCGAACAACTGGAACTCCAGATCTCGCGAATTGATGATCAGCGCATCTTGCATGAAAGAAGACCTGTTCGAAGATAAGCCGCTATGCAGAACAGCTAGACAGGGTGTGCGAAAAACACATCGCAATGTAGCTGCACAGCGCAATGGAAAAGCGCGGTATTCGGGTAAGTCCCGATCACCCACCGATCAACGACGCATGCCAGTCTATAACAAAAGTGAATGGGCGTGCTTTTATTTACAGGCCGAATTCCGGCACGTATGATGGTTGAAAAAAACTGGAATTCCAATCTGCATTGCAGAACAAATGGAGGAGCATAGGATGTCTGTGAAAGACCTGTTTCAACTGGACGGCAAGGTTGCACTGATCACCGGCGGCTCGCGTGGACTCGGCTTGCAAATGGCCGAAGCGCTCGGCGAAATGGGCTGCCGTGTGGCTATCACCGCGCGTAAGGCGGATGAGTTGGCGGAAGCCCAAAAACATCTGCAAAGCCGCGGTATCGAGGTGCAAACGGTGGTCAACGATCTGCAGCGTTTCGAGGGTATTCCTGGGTTGGTCGATGAAGTGCTGGGGATGCATGGCCGCATCGATATTCTGGTGAACAACGCGGGCGCCACGTGGGGCGCACCCGCCGAAGACTATCCCGACGAAGCGTGGCACAAGGTGATGAACCTGAACGTCAACGCGCCGTTTTTCCTCGCGCGTGAAGTCGGTAAGCGCAGCATGATTCCGCGGCGGGCGGGCAAGATCGTCAATATCGCTTCGGTGGCTGGATTGAAGGGTTCGCCGCCCGGCATGAATACGATTGCGTACAACACGTCGAAGGCGGCGGCGATCAATTTCACGCGGGCGCTCGCGGCGGAATGGGGCAAGTACAACATCAACGTCAACGCGATCTGCCCGGGGTTTTTCCCGTCGAAGATGTCGGCGGGATTGCTCGATCAGCTCGAAGACACGATCGTCTCGCGCACGCCGTTGCAGCGTCTGGGCGGCGACGAAGATCTCAAGGGCCCGATTGTGTTTCTCGCGAGCGAAGCGTCGCGTCATATCACCGGCCAGTATTTCGCGGTGGATGGTGGGTCTATCATCGTTTGAGCGGCGGGTCGACAGGAGAGGTCATGAATCAACTTCATCATCCGCATTGGCCGCCGCAAGTGCCGTTGCATCTGACGCTGCCGGAAACCAATCTGTTCTATAACGCCGAGGTCTCGGCGGCGCGCTTTCCCGACAAGCCGTTCATCATTTTCTACGACACCCCGATCACGTTCGCCGAGTTCAAGGACGAGGCCGAACGGGTCGCGGGTTTTCTGCAGCACGAATGCCACGTCAAGGCGGGCGATCGCGTATTGCTGTATATGCAGAACAGTCCGCAATGGATCGTCGCGTATTACGGCATTCTGCGGGCGAATGCCGTCGTGGTGCCGGTCAACCCGATGAACCTGGGCGTCGAACTGGCGCATTACGTCGAGGACAGCGGGGCGACCACCATCATCGCGCCGCAGTGTCTGTTTCCGAATGTCGAGCCGTTGATCGGCAGCGGGCCGGGACAGGGCATCGAGCACGCAATCGTCGCGACGTATAGCGATTATCTGAAGCGGCCGTCGCCGATTGCCGTGCCGGAATTCGTCGCGGCGCCGCGCAAGGCGTTCGCTATTCCCGGCGTCACGCCGTGGCAGGAAGTACTCGATCGACGTCATACGCCCGGACCGCTCACGAGCCGCGCCGACGATTTGTGCGTGATGCCGTATACGTCCGGCACGACAGGTAAACCTAAAGGCTGCATGCACACGCATCGCAGCGTGATGAGCACGCTGCTGGGCGGTTGCGTGTGGTTCGCGGCGCCATCGGATGGCGTGTATCTGTCCGTGTTGCCGCTGTTTCACGTGACCGGCATGCAGGGCGGCATGAACGCCGCGATTTATTCCGGCGCGACCATTGTGCTGATGCCGCGCTGGGATCGCGAAACCGCCGTGCAATGCATGCAGCGCTATCGCGTGACCGCGTGGCAGTCGATCTCCACGATGATGGTCGACTTTCTGTCGAACCCGAAACTCGGCGACTACGATCTGTCGAGCCTGAGCGGCGCGCGCGGCGGCGGCGCGGCCATGCCCGACGCGATCGCGAAGAAACTCAAGGCGCTGACCGGGCTCGATTACGTCGAAGGCTACGGTATGACCGAGACGATTGCCGGCACCCACATCAATCCGCCGCATCGACCGAAAGCGCAGTGTCTCGGCGTTCCGGTGTTCGACGTGGATTCGCGCGTGATCGATCCGGCCTCGCTGCAGGAGTTGCCGCAAGGCGAAACCGGCGAGATCGTCGTGAATGCGCCGCAAGTCATGCAAGGCTATTGGCGCAATCCGAAGGCGACCGAAGAAGCGTTTGTCGAACTCGACGGCAAGCGCTTTCTGCGCACCGGCGACCTGGGTCATATCGACGAAGACGGTTATTTCTTCATGACCGACCGTCTGAAGCGGATGATCAACGCGTCCGGCTACAAGGTGTGGCCGGCGGAGGTGGAAGCGCTGATGTACCGGCATCCGGCGATTCACGAAGTGTGCGTGATCGGCGTGAAAGACGAGAAGCGCGGCGAGACGGTGAAGGCGCTGGTGGTCCCCGACGAAGCGCATGCGGGCACGATCACCGAGCAGGAGATTATCGACTGGTCGCATGAGCAGATGGCGCCGTACAAGGCGCCGCGGATCGTCGAGTTCGTGACGTCGTTGCCGAAATCGGGCAGCGGCAAGATTCTGTGGCGCAAATTGCAGGAGGAAGACGCGGCGCGCACGGCGGCGCGTAGTGGTGGCGGTAATGCCAACGGTAACGGCAATAGCAACGGAGGCGCATCGCGATGACATGGCTCGATGCGTTACTGGATGAACCGTTCGTCTGCATTACGGATATGCTGCGTCGCTTTGCCGGCGAGCGCGGCGATCACGCCGCCTTGATCTGCGATGGCGAAGTGCTGAGCTACGCCGCGCTCGACGCGCGCGTCGATCGTTTTGCCGCCGCGTTGCAGCGCGACGGCATTCAGCCTCGCGATGCGATTGCGTTATGCGCGGGCGCATCGGTGGATTACGTGGTGGCGTTTCTCGGCGGTTTGCGCGCCGGGGCCGCGGTGGCGCCGCTCGCGCCTTCGTCGAGCGCGGCCAGCCTGGTCAGCATGATCGGCAATGCCGGCGCGCGGCTGCTGTTTCTCGACGCCGACGTGAAACGCCTGCTCGAACCGGTCGCCGAGCAAATCAGCGCCACGCCGATCGCGCTGGATTCGCACGCGGGCAGCCTTCCGCTCGATACGTGGCTCGCGCCGCAAGGCGCCGTGCCCGCCGCCGTGACGATCGACCCCGCGTGGCCGTTCAACATCATCTATTCGTCCGGCACCACGGGCACGCCGAAAGGCATCGTGCAGTCGCACGGCATGCGTTGGGCGTACGCAGCACGCACCATTCAGCGCGGCTATGGCCCGGACGCCACGACGCTGATCTCCACCCCGCTGTATTCGAACACCACGCTGGTGAGCTTCATGCCGACGCTGACCTTCGGCGGCACGGTCGTGTTGATGCCGAAATTCGAGGCCACTCGTTATCTGGAACTCGCGCAGCAACACCGCGTCACGCACACGATGCTGGTGCCGGTGCAGTATCAGCGGCTGATGGCGCATCCGGAATTCGACCGCTACGACCTCTCCAGCTTCCAGGCGAAGTTCTGCACCAGCGCGCCGTTCGCGGCAAGCATTAAAGCGGACGTGGTGCGCCGCTGGCCCGGCCGGCTCACCGAGTACTACGGCATGACCGAAGGCGGCGGCTCGTGCCAGCTGGAGGCCGACGTTTACCCGTCCAAACTGCACACGGTCGGCCAGCCGGTGGAGGGCCACGACGTCCGCCTGATCGACGAACTGGGGCACGAAGTCGCGGTGGGCGAGGTCGGTGAAATCGTCGGCCATTCGCCGGCGATGATGACCGGCTATTACCGGCAACCCGAGAAGACCGCCGAGGCCGAATGGTACGACCCGAGCGGCAAGCGCTTTATCCGTACCGGCGACATGGGCCGCTTCGACGTCGATGGCTTTCTGACGCTGCTCGATCGCAAGAAAGACATGATCATCTCGGGCGGTTTCAACGTCTATCCGAGCGATCTAGAGGCGGAAGTGCGCGAGCATCCGGACGTCGCGGATGTGGCCGTGGTCGGTGCGCAATCGGAGCAATGGGGCGAGACGCCGGTCGCGTTCGTGGTGCGCCGTCCGCTTGCAGAGATCAATGCCGACACGTTGCTCGCGTGGGTCAACGCGCGGGTCGGCAAGATGCAGCGGCTGTCCGCGCTGACGTTCGTCGACAGTTTGCCGCGCAGTCCGATCGGCAAGGTGTTGAAGCGCGAATTGCGCGAGCGGTTTTATCCCGCCGCGCACGAGGGAAACACGTCGGCATAGCCGAACCCATACTGAAGCTTGCAGCAGCAACCACGGGACAAACGCATGGACAATTTCTCAGACAAGGTCGCGGTGATCACAGGCGCGGGTTCGGGCTTCGGCCGGGAGTTCGCGCGGCTCGGCACGAAGCTCGGCATGCGGCTCGTGCTGGCCGACGTGCAGCAGGACGCGCTCGACGAAACCTTAGCCGAAGTCGAAGCGGCCGGCGCGCAAGCCATTGCGCGTCGGGTCGACGTCGCGAAGGGCGACGAGATCGATGCGCTGGCGCGCGACACGCTTGCCACGTTCGGCAGCGTGCATCTCGTGTTCAACAACGCGGGCGTGGGCGGCAGCGGCGGGCTCGTGTGGGAAAACACCGAACGCGACTGGCAGTGGCTGCTCGGCGTCAATCTGTGGGGCGTGATTCACGGCGTGCGCGCGTTCACGCCGCTGATGCTGGACGCCGCAAAACGCGACCCGGCGTATCGCGGGCATATCGTCAATACGGCGTCGATGGCCGGCATGCTCAATCCGCCGCTGATGGGACCGTACAACACGTCCAAGCATGCAGTGGTGTCGCTGACGGAATCGCTGTATCAGGATTTGTCGCTGGTCACGCAGCAGGTGGCGTGCTCGGTGTTGTGTCCGTATTTCGTGCCGACAGGAATCGCGAAAGCGCAGCGCAACCGTCCGTCGGAACTTGAGAACGACGCGCCGGCGACACTCTCGCAGCGCGTGGCGCGAGCGCTGAGCGAGAAGGCGGTGAGTTCGGGCAAGGTGAGCGCGGAAGAGGTCGCGACGATGGTGTTCGACGCGATCCGCGCCGAACAGTTTTATATTTTCTCGCATCCGCAGGCGCTCGCTGCGGTGAAAACCCGCGCGGACGATATCGTCACGCCGCGCAATCCGACCGATCCGTTTGCCGAGCGGCCGCAGGTGCGCGAGCAGATTGTCGACGCGTTGAAGGGCTGATGAGCTGATGAGCGGAGCCGGCGTGACGCACGCCGGTTTCTCGAATCAAGACGTGCTTAAAGCAATCCGCAAGAAAAAGGCGCCGTCTGAATGAACTTCAAACGGCGCCTTTCCTTTGGCCCAGCCTCAGCGCTTCACTATTTCGCCGCCGTCAGCGTGCTTAATGCCGCGGACTTCAACTGTCCACCCTGAACCACCGCCGCCAGCGGATTGCCGATCACGAAACCGCCGTGATCGTCGACCCCGGTCACGCTTTGCGGATTGTTCTGCGGCGGCAGTGCCTTCACCGCGCGGTCGAACTGGTTGCGGATCGCCGTGGCGTCGCTGACGCTGCCGGCCAGTTTCATCGCCAGCGCTGTCGCATACACCGCGGTGTAGTTCAGCGACACTTCCTGGCTCGGATCGCGTCCACCGTGACTCTTGCGGAAACGCTCGACGAACGCCTTCGCGTTCGGCGTGCTGTCGTCCGCCAGCGGCAATACGCCGATTGCGCCATTCAGCGCCGCATAGCCACCGGCCACTTTGGCCACTTCGTCGAGCTTGGCCTGGTCCATCACGATGAAGCCGCCCTTGAAGCCCAATTCGCGCGCCTGCTGCGCGACGAGTCCGGTCGGTTCGGACGGGCCGCCGATAAACATCACATCCGGTTTCGCCGCGAGCACGCGGCTCACGCCGCTGTAGAAATCGGTCGCGCGGTTATACGACATGGCGTTGTCCGCGACGATCGTGCCGCCCGCCGCTTCCCACGCCGGTTTGAATGCGGCGACCCAGACCTTGCCGTAGTCGGTATCGGTGGCGGCGAGCGCGACCTTCTTGCCGTAGGTCGCCATTTCATACTTGATGAAGGCGTTCAGATACGACGTGAAGGCCGGCGGAATCCGCACGGTGAGCTTGTTGCCGCGTTCGCTGATCTGCGGCACGCTGGTGTAGGAGAGCAACAGCAGCTTCTGCTGTTCGTTGCTGGTCTGCACCGCAAAGCCGCCGCCGGAATGCGGCACGAGCACGACCGCCGCCTGCTGTTCCTGCGCGAGACGTTTCGCGTTGATCGCGGTTTCGCTGGGGTTGTATTTGTCGTCGAGCGGCACGACCTCGAATTTGATCTGCTTGCCCGCGACTTCGATGCCGGCCTGGTTGACGTCGGCAGCGGCCATCTGCATGCCGTCGAGCACTTCCTGGCCGTACTTCGCGGCGCCGCCGCTCAACGGGCCCGAGTAGCCGATGTGCACCACCTGTTGCGCGACGGCGGGCGCGGCGCCCAGCAGCGCCAGCGCCGTCATGGCCGCCGCTGCGGTCACGGCCCGGCCGGCCTGGCCGCCAATGCGTTTGATCGTCATGCGTGTCTCCCTGGTAGTGGCGAAACGGGCGACGCTCGCGCAGCGCGAGGCCATGCCTCGAATCGTTGAAAATCGCGGATTCAGCCGCCGACGTACGCGCGCCGGATCGCTTCGTTGTTCATCAGACTCGCCGGATCGCCTTCGAGCACGATGCGCCCGTTCTCGATCACATACGCGCGGTGCGCGATCTTCAGCGCGGCGAACGCGTTCTGTTCGGCGAGCAGCACGGTGGTGCCCGCGCGGTTGATCTGCTGGATCACGTCGAATACCTGCCTGACCACCAGCGGCGCGAGACCGAGCGACGGTTCGTCGAGCAGCAGCACCTTGGGCCGCGCCATCATCGCGCGGCCGATCGCGACCATCTGCTGCTGACCGCCGGACAGCGCGCCGGCCGCGTGGTCCTTGCGTTCGGCGAGCAGCGGGAACAGCGCGAACACCTGGTCTAGATTGCGCTGGTTGCCGGCCTTGTCGCCGCGATGCACGTACGCGCCGAGCGTGAGGTTCTTCAGCACCGACATGCCGGGGAACAGCTTGCGGCCTTCGGGGCACTGAATCACGCCGGTGCGCACGATCTGCGCGGGCGTCATGCCGAGCAGCTCGAGCTGGCCGAAGCGCAGGCTGCCGCTCGCGGCACGGCGCAATCCGCTGGTCGCGAGAAAGATCGAACTTTTGCCCGCGCCGTTGGCGCCGAGCAGCACCACGAGTTCGCCGTCGTCCGCGTGCAGCGTGATGCCGTCCAGCGCGCGGAAGCTGCCGTAGTCGAGCGCGACGTTGTCAAACTTCAGCATGCTCGCTCCCCAGGTAAGCATCGATCACGGCCGGGTTCGCGCGAATCTCGGCGGGCGTGCCTTCGGCGATTTTCTTGCCGTAGTTCAGCACCATGATGCGATCCGCGAGCTTCATGATCATGTTCATCTTGTGTTCGACGAGGCACACCGTCACGCCGTGTTTGACCAGTTTGCGGATCAGATCGGCCAGGCCTTCGGTCTCTTCGGGATTGACGCCGCCCGCGGGTTCGTCGAGCAGCATCAGGCTCGGTTCGGTGGCGAGCGCGAGTGCGATGGCCGCGCGTTTGCGTTCTTCCTGCGAGATGCCGCCGGCGAGCTGGTCGGCCAGTGTGGATAAGCCGACGAAGTCGAGCGCCTCGCGCGCCTTGTCGCGGCAGAGGCGTTCTTCGCGCTTCAGCCGCTTCGACTGCGTGAGCACGTCCCAGAGTCCGGAGCGGGTGCGCAAGCGATGGCCGACGATCAGGTTGTCGAGCACGCTGGCCCGATCGAACAGCGCGGTGGACTGGAACGTGCGCGCCACGCCCAGGCGCGCCATGCGGTCGGCGCCGAGCTTCGTCACGTCCTCGCCCTTGAAAAGAATGCGGCCCGAGCTCGGCAGATGCGTGCCGCTGATCAGGTTGAAGAAGGTGGTCTTGCCCGCGCCGTTCGGTCCGATGATCGCGTTGATCTTGCCGGCTTCGAGGTGCGTGCTGATGTTGTCGACCGCGACGAGGCCGCCGAAGCGTTTGCTGAGCGCGTCGATTTCAAGCATGGCCGTCACCTCGCGCGGGTTGCGACTGACGACGCGAACGCGCACCGTGGGAAGGCGCCGCGCGCCGGTTTTGCATCGACTGATATAGACCGACGATACCGTTGGGCAGAAAGATCACCAGCAGAATCAGGATCGGCCCGAACACCACGAAGCGGTACGCCTGCAGAAACTGCAAATACTGCGTGAGCCACGGAATGGCGAGCGCGCCGAGCAGCGGACCGGCGAGCGTGCCGATGCCGCCCACCAGCATGTACATGGTCATGTCGAAGGTGTGGTCGACGCCGGCCAGGTCCGGTCCGAGAAAGCGCACCGAGCCCGCATACAGACCGCCCGCGAAGCCGGCATAGACCACCGACAGCACGAACGCCAGCACCTTGTTGCGCATCAGGTTGATACCGAGCGACTGCGCGAGGCCGTCGCTATTGCGGATCGCCATGAATGTGCGGCCGAGCAGCGAATTGACGATGCGATGCATCAGCCACACGCCGAGCACCAGAAACGCGAACACGAGGTAATAGAGCGCACGCGGATTTTCAAACGACACGAGGCCGAAACCCGACGGCGCCGGAATGCCGATAATGTCGCCCACACCATGCGTGACGCTGTCCCACTTCTCGATGACGAGAAACATGATGTAGCCGACGCACAGCGTGAAGATCGAGAAATAGTGGCCGCGCAATCGCAGCGACACGAGTCCCACCAGCACGCCGAGGCCGCCCGTCACGACACCCGATGCAACGAACGCGAGCCAGAACGGCACCTGGTGATCGACCGTCAGAATGCCGACCGTGTACGCGCCCACCGCCATGAAACTGCCGTGCGCGAGATTGAACTGCCCGGTATAGCCGGTGATCAGATTCAGCCCGACCGTGGCCAGCGCGAAGATGTACGCGGTGGACATCACGGTGAGCAGGTAATCGTTGCTGGCGAGAAATGGAAACACCAGGCCGAGCGCGAACAGCAGCGTCCACCCGAGCTTGCCGTCGAATCGTTTCATGATGCGCGCAGCTCCCTGGCGAAGAGCCCTTGAGGGCGAACCGACAGAATCACCACCAGCAGCACGAAAGCGATGATGTCCTTGTAATCGGTCGAGATATAGAAGGCGCCGAAGCTCTCCGCCATGCCGATGATCAGCCCGCCGACGATTGCGCCCGGCACGCTGCCCATGCCGCCGAGAATGATGATCACGAAGGCCTTCAGGATCACCAGTTGGCCCATGGCCGGGTAGACGAGGTTGATCGGCGCGTAGAGCGTGGCGGCGACCGCGGCCAGCAAGCCGGAAATGCCGAAGGTCAGCATGGTGACCTTGTTGGCGTCGATGCCCATCAGCGACGCGCCGTCGCGATCCTGCGCCATCGCGATGATGCTCGAGCCGATCACCGTGTATCTGAGGAAGAGTTGCAGCAGCACCACCAGCGCGAACGCCGCGCCGATAATCAGCAGCCGTTGCAGCGGCGCGCTGACGCCGCCCAGGTCGACGATGCCCGCGTAGGGCGTGGCCATACGATGAAAATCCGCGCCCCAGAGCGCCTGCGCACCGGCTTCGAGAAACAGCATCAAGCCGATGGCGGCGATCATCGGATGCAATTCGGAGGATCGCCGCAGCGGGTGGAACACCAGCCGCTCGGCGAGGATCGCGAGCGCCGCGGTCGCGAGGCCGGCGCCGAGCATGGCGAGCCAGTAGTTCAGGCCGAACCGGCTCATCAGGTAGAACGACACGAACGCGCCGACCATGTAGAACGCGCCGTGCGCGAAATTCGGCACCGCGAGAATGCCGTACACCAGCGTGAGACCGAGTGCGACGAGGCTATAAATGCCGCCGAGCGTCAGCCCGTTGAGGACCTGCTGCAGAAACATATCCACGCTTGAACCCTCCGACCATTGTTGTCCGCGCACCCGCTCCTTGTCGTGCTGTCGACGCTAGAACATATGGCGGATGCCCACGTTCACGCCGGCCGTGGTGCCCGTCGCTTCGTTCAACGCGTTGTTGACGGAAATGCCGGTGTGCATCGCGCCGTGATTGGTGACGAAGCCGACCTGGCCGTACACCGCGGTCGCTTTGGATAACGAATATTCAAGCCCGGTCGAGGCCAGGATCGAATTGTTCGATGAGCTGTTGGCGTCGCGCGTGACGTACACGCCGGCGTCGATATTGAGCGCCGGCGTGAGGTGATAACTGGCGCCGCCCGAATACACGCGATCGTTGAACGAGCCGGCGACCTTGTACTGCACGTACGACGCCTTGACGATCAGATTGTTGAACGTGTAACTCGCGCCGAGTGCGCGGCCGTTGAACTCGACCACGCTGGGAATCGCGATCGATGCGGCGCTGCCGCCCGCATTGCCGCTATACAACGCGGCGTCGACGGTGAGCGAGCCGAGGTGATAGCGCAGACTCGCCGAGTACTGCCGGCCCGCCTGGAAGTCGCCGGCGGTGCCGCCCAACGCTATCATCGCGCTGGCCTGCAAGCCGGCAATTTCCGGCGACGTGTACGACACCGCATTCGGATTGAACAAGCCGGTCACGTACACGTTGTTCAGATACGTCACCAGGCCGCTGCCGAAATACGACATCTGCCGCGGGTCGAAGTCGTACACCGCGAGAAAGAACGGCGAGAACTGCAGGCCGGCCTTGATCGTGCCGAAGCCGCCGTCCACGCCAACCCACGCCTGGCGGCCGAACTCGTTGCCGTTCGAATTGTTGAGCGAGCCGTTCGCGACGCTGATACCGCTTTCGATTTCGAAAATCGCGCGGGTGTTGCCGCCCAGATCTTCCGTGCCGCGCATGCCGAAGCGCGAACCGGACAGGCCGCTGTCGGTGAACGAATACTGATGACCGGCGCTTTGGCCGGTCGCCGCGTTGAGCGTTTTGCTGGTGTACATCAGCGAACCGTCGACGATGCCGTACAACGTGACGCTGCTCTGCGCATGCGCGCACTGGATCGAACCCAGCGCACATGCACTCATGAATCTGAGAATGACTCCAACTCGATTGCGATGGCTTGCCGGCATGCTTCGTGTCTCCCTGGTTTTTGGAATCGAGTGAACTGGCGAAGTAATGCTTGTGTTGCAAAGTGCAGGCGATCTGCGGCGCGAAGCGTTTTCAACAGGCGACAGCGAGCCCTCGCAGGCTGATCAGGGATGCGAAATATCGGCGTGGCTGGTAAGCGCTGCGGGTGAGCTTGCCTGACGTCGTGGCGCTGGCTCCGTCGTGCGGGCCGGCGTGGCGGGGGGCTCACCGACTAAGTGTTTCCGTGCAGGATGCAGGCGCAATTTCGCACGACCGTTCGCACTGTGTCAACGAGGGAAATTGCTGGTTGGACTGCAATGCAGGCCTAAATAGGGAAAACACCTGGCGCGTAGGGAGCGCTTGATTTTCCTTGTAACACTTTGTGAATAATGGTTTAAGCGAATTTACCCAGTTTGAATCAGCGCACGTACGAGTGTTCTGGAAGTTCTGCATTGCAGAACTGTGGCTGGCTCCGCGCGGAAGCCGTTCACTTCGCCTCGCGCGCCCCGAGCGTCTCGACCAGCATGTCGACGAACGCCTTGACGCGCGCCGTCATCTGCAACTGCTGCGGGTACACCGCGTAGATATCCGCGCCGGGCGTGCGGTAGTCGGGCAGCACGTGAACGAGTCGGCCGTCGGCGAGATAGTCCGCGATATCCCACTCCGCGCGCATCAGGATGCCCTGGCCGTCGAGCGCCCACTTCACGGCGATTTCGCCGTCGTTGGTGGTGAGGTTGCCGCGCACTCGCACCGTTTCGGTTTTCTCCGTCGCGCCGCGTCCGCTAGTGAGCCGCCATAAGCCGTAGCCGTCGTCGCCCTGACGGATGCCGATGCAGTTGTGCTGCGCCAATTCGGCCGGGCTGCGCGGCGCGCGCCGCTCGGCCAGATACGCGGGCGACGCGCACAGCAGGCGGCGATTGCGCGCCACCTTGCGCGCAATCACGCGCGCGTCGGGTGGTTCGCCGAAACGCACGCAGACGTCGAACGCGTCTTCGCTGATGGGCGGCGGGTCGACCGAGAGTTGCAACTGCACGTCCACTTGCGGAAAGCGCCGCACGAAACGCGAGATCAGCGGCGCGACGTGGCTGCGGCCGAAACCGAGCGTCGCGTTCACGCGCAGCAGGCCTTTAGGCGCCGCCTGCGAGCCGCCGAGCAACTGCGCGAGATCGTCCATTTCGCTGAGAATGCGGCGCGCGCGGGTCAGGTACAGCTCGCCTTCGGGCGTGAGGCTCATGCGCCGCGTGGTGCGGTTCACCAGCGAGACACCCGCGCGCGTTTCCATCTGTGCCAGATGCTTGCTGACGGCCGCCGTACTCAGGCCGAGTTCGCGCGCCGCCGCGGTCAGGCTGCCGCTGGCGGCCAGCGTGGAGAAGAAGGCGAGGTCGTCGGGTTGTATCGAGGCGGTCATACGCAGCGGCCCATTGTTAACCTGAAGTTAAGGATGCTTTGAGTCTAGCAGCGTTTGCAAGGACCGTTGCCGATCTACGATGCCACTCATACCTTCACAACAGACGGACACGGAGACGCCCATGAAAACCTATCGCATCGCAACCATTCCCGGCGACGGCATCGGCAAGGAAGTCGTACCTGCGGGACAGCGCGTGCTCGAAGCGATCGCCGCGCGCAGCGACACGTTCGGCTTCGCGTTCGAGAGTTTCGACTGGGGCGGCGACTACTACCGCGAGCATGGCGTGATGATGCCGGCCGACGGGCTCGACGCGCTGCGCGACAAGGACGCGATCCTGTTCGGTTCGGCGGGCGATCCGCACATTCCCGATCACATCACGCTGTGGGGTTTGCGCCTGAAGATCTGCCAGGGCTTCGATCAATACGCGAACGTGCGTCCGACGCGGATCCTGCCCGGCATCGACGGGCCGTTGAAACGCTGCGCGCCGCAGGATCTCGACTGGGTGATCGTCCGCGAGAATTCGGAAGGCGAGTACGCGGGCGTCGGTGGCCGCGCGCATCAGGGGCATCCGATCGAAGTCGCGACCGATGTTTCGATGATGACGCGTGCCGGCGTCGAACGGATTCTGCGGTTCGCGTTCAAACTCGCGCAGTCGCGGCCGCGCAAGCTGCTGACGGTGATCACCAAGAGCAATGCGCAGCGTCACGCCATGGTCATGTGGGACGAGATCGCGTTGCAGATCTCGCAGGAGTTTCCCGACGTGCGCTGGGACAAGGAACTGGTCGACGCGGCCACCGCGCGCATGGTCAACCGGCCCGCCACGCTCGACACGATCGTCGCGACCAATCTGCACGCGGACATTCTGAGCGATCTCGCCGCCGCGCTGGCCGGCAGCCTCGGCATTGCGCCGACGGCCAATCTCGATCCCGAGCGGCGTTATCCGTCGATGTTCGAGCCGATTCACGGTTCCGCGTTCGACATCATGGGCAAAGGGCTTGCCAATCCGGTCGGCACGTTCTGGTCGGCGGTGATGATGCTCGAGCATCTCGGCGAAGACGCCGCCGCGCGCCAGCTGATGGCCGCGATCGAACGCATCACGGCGGATCCGTCGCTGCATACCGGCGACCTGGGCGGCAGCGCGACCACGGCGCAGGTGACGGATGCGGTGTGTGCGTTGCTGGCGTCGGAAGCGGCAGGTGGAACGGCGGCCACCGAGGCTAAAGCGGCCTGAAACACCGGCGGCATCCACAGCACCTGAGGCACATGAGGCACCCGAAGCACCCGAAGCATCGCGCGCTCCGAGCGCGCAAGACGAGAACATAACGCCCGGGCGCACCCCGTCACGGGCGATCTCGCTGCACCCTGCAGAGATAGAGCGGAGACAGAGACATGAACACCGAATTGCAAGCCCGTGTGGTTCGCAAGCTCACCTGGCGCATTTTGCCTTTCGTGATGCTGCTGTACTTTGTGAGCTTTCTCGACCGCGTGAACGTCGGCTTTGCGGCGATCACGATGAACCACGACCTCGGCCTCACACCGACCATGTTCGGCCTCGGCGGCGGCATCTTCTTTCTCGGCTACTTTCTGTGCGAAGTGCCGTCGAATCTGATTCTGAACAAGGTCGGCGCACGGTTGTGGATTGCCCGTGTGATGGTGACGTGGGGGCTGGTGTCGGCGGCGTCGGCGTTCGTGAGCGGCCCGACTTCGTTCTATACGCTGCGCTTTCTGCTCGGCGTCGCCGAAGCCGGTTTCTTTCCCGGCATCATTCTCTATCTGAGCCAGTGGTTTCCGGCCCGCCAGCGTGCGGCGGCCGCGGCCGCGTTCATGGCGGCCGCGCCGTTGTCGACGGCGATCGGTTCGCCGATTTCCGGCGCGATCATGCAGATGCCCGCGTTGCTGGGCCTGAGGGACTGGCAGTGGCTGTTCATCATCGAAGCGATTCCCGCGGTCGTGCTCGGCTTCGTGGTGCTGAAAGCGCTCACCGATTCGCCGGACAAAGCCACCTGGCTCGCCGACGATGAAAAAGCCTGGCTCATCGCCACGCTGCGCGATGAGCGCATGGGCCGCGAATCGCAGGCCGGCCACGCGGCGGGTGCGCTCGCCGCATTGCGCGACGGCCGCGTGTGGATCATGGCGATGATTTATTTCGGCACGTCGGCCGGGTTGTACACGCTCGGTTTGTGGGCGCCGTTGATCATCCGCCAGTTTGGGTTCAGTGCGCTGGGTACGGGGGCGTTGAACGCGATTCCGAGTGTGCTGGCCGTGCTCGGCATGGTCTGGTGGGCGCGGCATTCCGACCGGCGTGGCGAGCGGACCTGGCACGTGGTGATTCCGTGCGTGGCGGCGGCCATCGGACTGGCCTGGGCCGGCGTCGCGGATACGGCGGTGGCGGTCGTGCTGGCGCTGGTGCTCGTGAATGTCGGGATCAGCGCGGCGAAGGCGCCGTTGTGGGCGATGCCGAGCACGTTTCTGTCCGGTGCGGGCGCGGCCGCCGGTATCGCGATGATCAACTCGATCGGGAATCTGGGCGGCTTTGTCGGGCCGTTCGCGATCGGCTGGTTGAAAAGCGTGACGGGTGGTTATGCGGCGGGCTTGTATGTGGTGGCGGCGAGTCTCGCGGTGTCGGCGTTGCTTGCGTTGATGGTGGGAAGGCGCGGGTTTCGGGCGGCGCACGCGCCGCAGTGATCGTTCAATTCGCGCGAGGCGGCCGGCTGCTGCATGCGGGGTCGTCCGTGCATTCCTGATATTTCGCGTTTTCCTTACGCGCCGCCGCGGCCGCAATCGCCGTCTAGCGGCACGCTTGTTGCACCGCCGCAACCCGGCCGTGCCGGCTCAGCGCTGCGTTTTTTTCGCGTAATTCGTCGTCACTTGCTCTGGCGCGACACGCCACCTGATCCCTCCCGACTCCCGTCAAACCCTTATCCAGCAAGCCTCCGGCCATCCGCCGCTGACTCCCGTGCGACACAGGTGTCGTATTTCCACATGTGCCTGTCGCAAATAGTCGGCAACGCGTACTTTTTTCTGGCAACTATGTATGCACAGCGCGGACGCACGTCCGCCACCGCAGCAACAGGAGAGGAGAGCGTTCAATGAATTCCCCCAAGGTCGTGGTCGAAGGGCTGTGCAAGGTGTTCGGCACCAACCCGAAACAGGCACTCAACATGCTGGCCGGCGGCGCGACGAAAGAGGACGTGTTCGCGCAAACCGGTCAGATCGTCGGTGTTCATAACGTGTCGTTCGAGGTCAAGGAAGGCGAGATCTTCGTGCTGATGGGCCTGTCCGGCTCCGGCAAGTCGACGCTGATCCGCCTGATCAACCGGCTCGTCGAACCGAGCGCCGGCAAGGTGCTGATCGACGGCCGCGACGTGGCCGCCGTGCCGCGCGCCGAATTGACGGCGCTGCGCCGCAAGGACATGAGCATGGTGTTCCAGTCCTTCGCGCTGATGCCGCAGCGCACCGTGCTGTCCAATGCGGCGTTCGGCCTCGAAGTGGCGGGCGTGAGCCGCAAGGAGCGCGAACAGCGCGCCATGACCGTGCTGGAGCAGGTCGGCCTCGCGCCGTTCGCGGAGAAGTTGCCCGCGCAACTGTCCGGCGGCATGCAGCAGCGCGTGGGTCTGGCGCGCGCGCTGGCGGTCAACCCGTCGCTGATGATCATGGACGAGGCGTTCTCCGCGCTCGATCCGCTCAAGCGCAAGGAAATGCAGAACGTGCTGCTCGATCTGCAGCGCGAGCAGCAGCGCACCATCCTGTTCGTCTCGCACGATCTGGAAGAGGCGATGCGCATCGGCACGCGCATCGCGATCATGGAAGGCGGCAAGGTCGTGCAGGTCGGCACGCCGCAGGAAATCATCACCAACCCGGCCGACGACTACGTGCGGGCGTTCTTCGAAGGCATCGACACCAGCCGCTATCTGACCGCCGGCGACCTGATGCAGACCGACGCCGTGCCGCTGATGCAGCACTCGCAGCCGATCGACGCGTCGAGCGTGGCCGCGACGCTGAACGGCAGCGCCGACTACGCGTTCGTGCTCGACGGCGAGCGCAAGTTTCGCGGCTTCGTGTGCCGCGATGCGATGGGCAGCGCGTCGCCGCAACTCAATCACATCGAATGCATCCGCCGCACCACGCCGCTCGACGACGTGGTCGAACGCGTGGTGGCGAGCCGCGCGCCGCTGCCGGTCGTCGAAGCGGACGGCTCCTACTGCGGTTCGGTCAACAAGACGAACGTGCTGAACGTTCTCACGCGTCATCGAGGTTCCCATGTCTGAAGTCATTCCACTTGGCGCCTGGGTCGATCACGGCGTTCACTACCTGCTCGACCACGACGCGGCAACTTTTGATTCCATCGGCAAGGTGATCGAGAGCTTTGCCGCGCTGGTTGAACATGGCCTGCAGGCCGTGCCGATGTGGGCACTGATGGCATTTTTCGTGGGCATCGGGTTGTGGCGGGTAGGCTGGCGTTTCGCGACGTTCACGCTGCTGGCGCTGTTGCTGATCTACAGCACCGGCTTCTGGGATCAGATGGTGATCACGCTCGGCCTCACCCTGTCGTCGACCCTGATCAGCCTGCTGCTCGGCATACCGCTCGGCATCTGGACGGCGAAGAGCCGCACGGTCGAGACGATCGTGCGCCCGGTGCTCGATCTGATGCAGACCATGCCGGCGTTCGTCTACCTGATTCCGGCCGCGATGCTGTTCGGCCTGGGTCGCGTGCCGGGCATCATCTCCACCGTGATCTTCGCGATGCCGCCGGCGGTGCGACTCACGTCGCTCGGCATCAAGCACGTGAACCGCGAAATCGTCGAAGCAGGGCAGGCGTTCGGCTGCACGCCGTGGCAACTGCTCTACAAGGTGCAGTTTCCGAACGCGCTGCCGTCGATCATGACCGGCGTGAACCAGACCATCATGATGGCGCTCTCCATGGTGATCATCGCGTCGATGGTGGGCGCGGGCGGGCTCGGCAACGACGTGCTGGCGAGTATTCAGCGGCTCGACATCGGGCTCGGTTTCGAAAGCGGACTTTCCGTGGTGATGCTCGCGATCATTCTGGACCGTATTACCGAGAGCTTCGGCCGGGCGCCGGGCATGGCGCGCGCACCGCTGCTGTCGGGCTTGCGCGGTCTCATGAAAGTGCGCCGCGAGCCGGCGGCGCAACACGGCTGAGCCGCCGATGAAGCGCGACGCGATCACACCGGTTGACGCCCCCGCCGATTCGCCGTTGTCCGGGCTCGCGCACGTCGGCTTTCTGACGCTGCCGAACTTTTCGATGATCGCGTTCACCAGCGCGGTCGAGGTGCTGCGCATGGCCAATTACGTCGGCCGCGCGGAGCACTACCGCTGGTCGGTGATCACGCCGGACGGCGAACCGGCGCGCGCCAGCAACGGCATTACGGTGAAGCCCACCACGACGCTGGCCGAAGCCGGCCTGCCGGATGTGCTGTTCGTATGCGCCGGCTGGCACGTGCGCGATTACGTAGACGAGACGGTGATCGCGTTGCTGCGCGACGTGGCCGCCAAAGGCATTCCGCTCGGCGGCATTTGCACCGGACCGTATGCGTTGCTGGCGGCGGGACTGCTCGACGGTTATCGCGCCACCGTGCATTGGGAGGACATGTCGCCGCTGAACAAGCGTTACCCGCACGTGCGTTTCGCCGACGAACTGTTCGTGATCGACCGCGACCGCATGACCTGCACCGGCGGCACCGCGCCGCTCGATCTGATGCTGAACCTCGTCGGCATGCGGCTGGGCCACGCGGTGGCGGCGCAAGTGTCCGAGCAGTTTATCGTCGAGCGGATTCGTGGCTCGACCGACTATCAGCACATTCCCGTCGACGCGCGGGTCGGCTTTTCGCGCGCGGAATTGATCGAAGTGGTGCGGCTGATGGAAGCGAACATCGAAGAGCCGCTCTCGCTCGATGAACTCGCGCGGCTCGTGCATCTCTCGCAACGTCATTTGCAGCGGATGTTCAAGATGTTTCTGAGCGTGTCGCCCACGCATTACTACCTGACGCTGCGCCTGCGTCGCGCGCGCGAGTTGCTGCGCAATACGGATGCGTCGATTGGACGTGTCACCACGGTGTGCGGGTTTCATTCGCCGTGCCATTTCAGCAAGGCGTATCGCGCGCAGTTCGGGCATGCGCCGAGTGTCGAGCGGCGCTTGTCGGCGTGAATAGTCGGCTTAAAAAAGTCTCACTGACAGAATCCGTTTAATAAAACCAGTCGAGCATCAACTACTCTGAGGGAATGCCATGAAACGTTTGTGGGCTGCGTCGTTGTGCGCGCTGTCTGTGTCGTCTGTGTTCGCTGCGGATCCCGCCACCTGTCGCGACGTGCGATTCGCCGACGTGGGCTGGACCGATATCGCGGCCACCACCGGGCTGGCGTCGACGGTGCTCGAAGGACTCGGCTACAAGCCGACCAAGACGATCGCCTCGGTGCCGATCACGTTCGCCGGCGTGAAGAGCAAACAGATCGACGTGTTCCTCGGCTACTGGTCGCCAACCATGGACCCGATGATCGACCCGTTCAGGAAGGCCGGCCAACTCACGGTGCTGCCCACGCCGAACCTGACCGGCGCGAAATATACGCTGGCGGTGCCGGATTACGCGTACCAGGCCGGTATCAAGAACTTCAGCGACATCGCAAAGAACTACGACAAGCTCGACGGCAAGATCTACGGGATCGAGCCGGGCAATGACGGCAATGCGTTGATCAAGAAAATGATCGACAGCAATCAGTACGGGCTCGGTAAATTCAAACTGGTGGAGTCGAGCGAGGCGGGCATGCTGGTCGAGGTGAACCGCGCGGTTCGCGAGAAGAAGCCGATCGTGTTCCTCGGCTGGGAACCGCATCCGATGAACGTGCAGATGAAGATCGATTATCTGTCTGGCGGCGACGACGTGTTCGGCCCGAACTACGGCGAGGCGCGCGTGCTGACGGTGGTGCCGAACGATTACTCGGCGCGTTGCCCGAACGTCGCGAAGCTGGTGTCGAATCTGCACTTCACGACCGATATCGAGAACCACGTGATGCTGCCGATCATGAACAAGACCGACCCGAACAAGGCCGCGAAAGATTGGTTGAAGGCGAACCCGGCGGTGCTGGATAAGTGGCTCGCGGGGGTGAAGACGTTCGATGGGAAGGATGGACTGCCGGCGGTGAAGGCTTATGTAGCGGGGCAGTGAGTTTGATCGGAGGGCTTTCGCGTTGCCGTGGGCGGCGCGGGAGCGCGGTTCAAATGTCGTAAACCAGTGCGTTGGACTGAGTGCCCTGGATTGTTTCAGTCCAACGCGCTGCGTCAAGGCGCAGTGCCCAGATTGCCGCCTTCAGATCGCCTGAGCGCGGCCCGGGAACGTTTCGTCGTAACCGGCGCCGTCGTCCACTTCCGCGGCCGTGCCGCGTTGCTCGCGGTACATCATCGGCGGTAAACCGAATTGCTTGCGGAATTCGCGGCCCAGATGCGATGCATCGGAGAAGCCGCAACTCGACGCGATATCGGCGACGGTTTTATCCGAGCTTGTCAGCAGCCAGGCAGCGGTGCGCAAACGCACCTGCTTCGCGTAGGCCTGCGGCGCCTTGCCGGTTTGCGCTTTGAAGAGCCGCTCGAGTTGACGCGGCGAGAGATCGAGCTTGCCGGCCAGTTCGTCGAGCGATAAAGAGCGGCCTACGTGCTGTTCCATCAGCAGAATCGCGCGCTTCACTTTCGGATGTGCGGCGGGCGCGAGACCCGGCGGATGCGGCTGCGGCGCGTTGCCTTTCTGCATGTCGTCGACCAGCAGGATACGCAACGCTTTTTGCACCGTGGCGGTTTCGAAGTGACGCAGCAGGATCGCGGCGGCGACGTCGATCGAGGCGCGGCCACCCGAGCAGGTAATGCGTCTGCGGTCGATCACGAAGAGACGATCGGCTACTAGCGCTTCTTCATTGACCGACGGAAAGCGTTCGATGAAATCCCAATAGTGAAACCAGCTCACGCAGATGCGGTGACCTTCCAGCACGCCTGCGCGCATTAGCGAGAAGACGCCGGTGCACATGCCGACTAAGGTTGCGTCGGTCGCGGCGGCGCGGCGGATGAAGGCGAGGGTTGCATCGTTGGCTGCCGGGCCGGAATGCAGCAGGCCACCTACTACGACGACGTAGTCGAAGGGCTCGGCGTTGTCGAAGGTTTCCCATGGGGTGATCTGGATGCCGCAGCTTGCTCGCACCGGGGCGAGCGTTTCGCCTATCACGCTCCATGAGCAACGGACCGGCTTGCTGAAGTCGCCTTCGTCGGCGGACAGGCGTAGTAAGTCGACAAAGCCGGAGAACGCCGTCAGCGTGAAGTTCGGGAGGAGGATGATGCCGAAACGGATGCGTTGTTTGGGCGTTGCGTCGGCGCTGTGGAGTGGGTGCATGCGTGCAGCTTTTGGGGTTGCTTGGTGGGGCTAGCATAGCACCTGGAGGTTTTTGTTTATGCTGTGGTTTTGGGGGTGTTTTGTGCTTTGGTGTTGGCCTTTCCTTGATGCGGTAGTGGTCTATTAGCGTTGCCCCTGTGCGGGGCGGCACCTACTTCTCTTTGCCGCGGCAAAGAGAAGTAGGCAAGAGAAAGCCGCTCACACCGCTAGCTCATAAGCGGGGCCCTTGCACAGCCACGGTAGTGGCTCATCTGGAATCTGTGTTCTCGCACATTCCGCGCTCGTGACAAAGGCGTCATTCTTCCGGCGGCGCTGCGCGCGCCGCGGCGGTCGTTCAAGCACGGCCCCTGCTAAGCGGGGCTCCCGCGCAGTTGCGGTAGTGGCTCATCTGGAATCTGTGTTCTCGCGCATTCCGCGCTCGTGACAAGGCCGTCATTCCTCCCGGCTTGCGCTGCGCGCTCGTCGGAAGGGTCCAACGCCGAATCAGTGGTGTTCCTCCGCGCAGCGAGAGCCGTTGGCTCCGCCTCGGCGACGCGCCAAAATGTGATGCTGATTTCGGCGTTGCCCACAAAGCCCCCATGTCCCGGCGAGGACCCGCCGCGGGCGCGCACAGCCCCGATGTTTTGATGAACAACCGCCACGGCGCGCGCAGCGCCGCGGGAAGAATGACGCCTTTGTCACGAGCGCGGAATGCGCGAGAACACAGATTCCAGATGCACCACTGCCGCCGCTGCGCGAGGGCCCCGCTTAGCAGGGGCCGTGCTTGAACGACCGCCACGGCGCGCGCAGCGCCGCCGGAAGAATGACGCCTTTGTCACGAGCGCGGAATGTGCGAGAACACAGATTCCAGATGAGCCACTACCGAGACTGTGCGGGGGACCCACTTCAGAATTAGCGGTGTGAGCGGCTTTCTCTTGCCTACTTCTCTTTGCCGCGGCAAAGAGAAGTAGGTGCCGCCCCGCACAGGGGCAACGCTAATAGACCACTACCGCATCAAGGAAAGGCCAACAAAACAAAAAACCACCACCACCAACCATCCCAAACCCGCCCAAAACCATAAAAAACCCGCCCAGCGCCGCATCAGGCCGCGCCCCCTGACGACCCCATCCCACGCCAATGGCGTTTTTATTCTATCGACCAAAACCCACGTGAGTTGCAATACACCAACCCCAAACCCAACCGCATAAAGCGAAACAAGGCCCCCGAAAATGAACGTCAGCGTCTTCGATCTGTTCAAGATCGGCATAGGCCCATCCAGCTCCCACACCGTGGGCCCGATGATCGCCGCCTGCCGCTTCGCCTCCCACATCGAAGACGCCAACCTGCTGGCTTTTGTGCGCAGCATCAAGATCGAACTATTCGGCTCCCTCGGTGCAACCGGCAAAGGCCACGGCACGGACAAAGCGGTCCTGCTAGGCCTGGAAGGCAACCTCCCCGACCTGATCGACCCGGACCTGATCGAACCGCGCCTGAAGACCATCCGCGAAACGAAACAGCTCACGCTACTCGGCAAACACCCCGTCAAATTCGACGAACGCGACCACCTCGGCTTCTTCCGCAAGCTGATGCCGGGCGCGCCAGGCTCAGGCATCGTGCATCCGAACGGCATGCGCTTCCAGGCCTTCGACGAAAACGCGCAACTGCTCGTCGAGAGAGAGTATTACTCGATCGGCGGCGGCTTCGTGGTGAATCGCGAAGGCGATCGCGTCAACGGCCTGCGTGCCGGTGCGGAGGTCCCGCATCCGTTTCGCACCGGCGATGACCTGATGCGCGTGTGCCGCGAAACCGGCCTGTCGATCGCCCAGATCACGCTGCGCAACGAATGCGCGTCGCGCCCCGAACACGAAGTACGCGAAGGCCTGCTGGCGATCTGGCGCACCATGTCGGCCTGCGTCGAACGCGGCTGCAAGGTGCGCGGCGAGTTGCCCGGTCCGATGCACGTAAAACGCCGCGCGGCCGACCTGTGCGCGCAACTGCGTTCGCATTCGGAAGAATCGTTGCGCGATCCTCTTTCCATGCTCGACTGGGTCAATCTGTACGCGATGGCCGTCAACGAGGAAAACGCAGCGGGCGGGCGGGTCGTCACGGCGCCGACCAACGGCGCGGCCGGCGTGATTCCCGCAGTGCTGCACTACTACGTGAAGTTCATGCACGCATCGAACGACGCCGGCATCGTCGACTTCCTGCTGACGGCGGCCGCGATCGGCATCATCTACAAGGAAACTGCCTCGATCTCCGGCGCCGAAGTGGGCTGCCAGGGCGAGGTGGGCGTGGCCTGTTCGATGGCCGCCGCGGCGCTCGCCGCCGTGATGGGCGGCACGCCCACGCAGGTCGAAAACGCCGCCGAAATCGGCATGGAACACAACCTGGGCATGACTTGCGATCCGGTCGGCGGCCTCGTGCAGATTCCGTGCATCGAACGTAACGCGATGGGCGCGATCAAGGCGCTCAACGCGGCGCGTATGGCAATGAAAGGCGACGGCCAGCACTACGTGTCGCTCGACAACGTAATCAAGACCATGCGCGAAACCGGCGCGGACATGAAGACCAAATACAAGGAGACGTCGCGCGGCGGCCTGGCCGTGAACGTCATCGAATGTTGAACACGCATTGAAAGACCGTACCCACAAGGATTAACGATGAGCCGCTATTCGATATTCAGCCTCTTGCGCAACGGGATGTCGTATCACGAGAACTGGGAGCGCCAGTGGAAGAGCCCCGAGCCCAAACGCGAGTACGACGTGGTGATCGTCGGCGGCGGCGGGCATGGTCTCGCCACGGCCTATTACCTCGCGAAAGAACACGGCGTGCGCAATATCGCCGTGCTGGAAAAAGGCTGGATCGGCGGCGGCAATACGGCGCGCAATACGACGATCGTGCGTTCCAACTACCTGTGGGACGAATCCGCCGCGCTCTACGAAAAGGCGATGAAACTGTGGGAAGGGCTCTCGCAAGATCTCAACTACAACGTGATGTTCAGCCAGCGCGGCGTGATGAATCTCGCGCACACGTTGCAGGACGTGCGCGACACGGAACGTCGTGTGAATGCCAACCGGCTGAACGGCGTGGACGCCGAATTCCTCACGCCGGCGCAGATCAAGGAAATCGAGCCGACCATCAATCTGAATAGCCGCTATCCGGTGCTCGGTGCGTCGATCCAGCGTCGCGGCGGCGTGGCGCGTCACGACGCGGTCGCGTGGGGCTTCGCGCGCGGCGCGGATCAGGCCGGCGTCGATATCGTGCAGAACTGTCAGGTGACAGGCATTCGCCGCGACGGCAGCCAGGTGATCGGCGTGGACACCACCAAGGGTTTTATCAAGGCGAAGAAAGTCGCCGTGGTGGCGGCGGGCAATACGTCGACGCTCGCGGATATGGCCGGCATACGCCTGCCGCTGGAAAGCCACCCGTTGCAGGCGCTGGTGTCCGAGCCGATCAAGCCGGTGGTGAACACGGTGGTGATGTCGAACGCGGTGCATGCGTATATCAGCCAGTCCGACAAGGGCGATCTGGTGATCGGCGCGGGCGTCGATCAATACACCGGGTTCGGCCAGCGCGGCAGTTTCCAGATTATCGAAGGCACGCTCGAAGCGATCGTCGAAATGTTCCCGGTGTTCTCGCGGGTGCGGATGAATCGCCAGTGGGGCGGCATCGTGGATGTGTCGCCGGACGCGTGCCCAATCATCAGCAAGACCGACGTGAAGGGCCTTTACTTCAATTGCGGCTGGGGCACGGGTGGCTTCAAGGCGACGCCGGGTTCGGGCTGGGCGTATGCGCACACCATCGCGCGCGACGAGCCGCATCCGTTGAATGCGCCGTTCTCGCTGGAGCGTTTTTACACCGGCCATCTGATCGACGAGCACGGCGCCGCCGCCGTCGCCCATTAACCGACTTTGGAGAGAATCAGATGCTACTGATCGAATGCCCATGGTGCGGGCCGCGCGCCGAAACCGAATTTTCCTGCGGCGGCGAGGCGGATATCGCCCGTCCGCTCGACACCGAAAAACTCACCGATAAAGAATGGGGCGACTACCTGTTCATGCGCAAGAACCCGCGCGGCGTGCATCGCGAGCAATGGATGCATGCGCAAGGATGTCGCCGCTGGTTCATGGCGCAACGCGACACGGTGAGCTACGAGATGCAGGGCTACGACACGTTCGAGCGTCCGCTGCTCGCGATGGACGGCAACGAAGGCCAGGTGCAAAGCCAGGTACAAAGCCAGGTACAAGAGGGTAAGACGCAATGAGCCAGACAGACCGACTTCCCAACGGCGGGAGAATCAATCGCGCCATGCCGCTGACGTTCACGTTCAACGGCCGCCAGTATCAGGGCTATCAGGGCGACACGCTGGCCTCGGCGCTGCTCGCGAACGGCGTGCACTTCGTTGCGCGTAGCTGGAAATACCATCGGCCGCGCGGCATCGTGACGGCGGGTGTGGAAGAGCCGAACGCGGTCGTGCAACTGGAAACCGGCGCCTATACGGTGCCGAACGCGCGCGCCACCGAAGTCGAGTTGTATCAGGGGCTCGTTGCCAGCAGCGTCAACGCGAAACCGAGCATCGAAAAAGATCGCATGGCGGTCAATCAGAAGTTCGCGCGTTTCATTCCGGCGGGTTTCTACTACAAAACCTTCATGTGGCCGCGCAAGTTCTGGCCGAAGTACGAAGAAGTGATTCGCGACGCCGCCGGTCTCGGCAAGGCGCCCGAACACAACGACGCGGACCGCTACGACAAGTGCTTTGCGCATTGCGACGTGCTGGTGGTGGGCGGCGGCCCGACCGGGCTCGCGGCGGCGCATGCGGCGGCGTTGTCCGGCGCGCGCGTGACGTTGATCGACGATCAGCCGGAGCTCGGCGGCTCGCTGCTGTCGTGCCGCGCGGAGATCGACGGCAAACCCGCGCTGCAATGGGTGCATAAGATCGAAGACGAACTGCGGCAGATGCCCGATGTGAAGATTCTGTGCCGCAGCACCGCCTTCGGCTATCAGGACCACAACCTCATCACGGTGACGCAGCGGCTCACCGAGCATTTGCCGGTGACGCAACGCAAAGGTACGCGCGAACTGATGTGGAAGATCCGCGCGAAGCGCGTGATTCTCGCGACCGGCGCGCACGAACGGCCGATCGTGTTCGGCAATAACGATCTGCCGGGCGTGATGCTGGCGTCGGCGGTGTCGACCTATCTGCATCGTTACGCGGTGCTGCCGGGCCGCAACGCGGTGGTGTTCACGAACAACGACGACGGCTATCAATGCGCGCTCGACCTGAAAGCGGCCGGCGCGCAAGTGACGGTGGTCGATCCGCGCGCGAGCGAGTCGAAGGGCACGTTGCCGGCGCTCGCACGGCGCTACGGCGTGAAAGTATTGAACGGCGTCGCGATCACGGCGGCGCACGGCAAACTGCGGGTGGCGTCGGTCGAGCTGGTGTCGTACGCGAAAGGCCAGCTCGGCGCTAAACAGAGTGACTTGCCGTGCGATCTGCTGGCCATGTCGGGCGGCTGGAGCCCCGTGTTGCACCTGTTCGCGCAATCGGGCGGCAAGGCGCACTGGCATGACGACAAGGCCTGTTTCGTGCCCGGCAAGGCGATGCAACCGGAGACCAGCGTCGGCGCTTGCGCGGGCGATTTCACGCTGGGCCAGGGCATCCGCTTTGCAATGGATGCCGGCATTGAGGCGGCGCGCGCGGCCGGCTTCATCGTGACGCGGCCGAATCCGGTGCAGGTGGCCGAAATCACCGAGGCGAAGATGCAACCGCTGTGGCTGGTCGGCGGTCGTGAGCTGGCAACGCGTGGGCCGAAGCAGTTCGTCGATTTCCAGAACGACGTGTCGGCTGCGGATATTTTTCTGGCGGCGCGCGAAGGCTTCGAATCGGTCGAACATGTGAAGCGTTATACCGCGATGGGTTTCGGCACGGACCAGGGCAAGCTCGGCAACATCAACGGTATGGCGATTCTCGCGCAGGCGCTTGGCAAGACCATTCCCGAGACCGGCACGACCACGTTCCGCCCGAACTACACGCCGGTCACGTTCGGCACGTTCGCCGGCCGCGAGCTGGGCGAGTTTCTCGATCCGGTGCGCAAGACCGCGGTGCACGAATGGCATGTGGAAAACGGCGCGGCCTTCGAGGACGTCGGCAACTGGAAGCGTCCGTGGTATTTCCCGAAGGGGGGCGAGGACATGCACGCCGCAGTGGCGCGCGAATCGCTCGCGGTGCGTACGAGCGTCGGCATACTCGACGCGTCGACGCTCGGCAAGATCGACATTCAGGGCCCCGATTCGGCGAAGCTGCTGAACTGGGTCTACACCAATCCGTGGAGCAAGCTGGAAGTCGGCAAGTGCCGTTACGGCCTGATGCTCGACGAAAACGGCATGATTTTCGACGACGGCGTGACGGTGCGCCTCGCCGACCAGCACTACATGATGACGACCACGACCGGCGGCGCCGCGCGCGTGCTGACGTGGCTCGAACGCTGGCTGCAAACGGAGTGGCCGGATATGCGCGTGCGGCTCGCGTCGGTCACGGATCACTGGGCCACGTTCGCCGTGGTCGGTCCGAATAGCCGCAAGGTGCTGCAGAAAGTGTGCGAGGACATCGACTTCGCGAACGCGGCGTTCCCGTTCATGAGCTATCGCGAAGGTACGGTGGCCGGTGCGGCGTCGCGGGTCATGCGCATCAGCTTCTCGGGCGAGCTCGCCTATGAAGTGAACGTGCCCGCGAACGTCGGGCGCGCGGTGTGGGAAGCGTTGATGGCGGCGGGCGCCGAATATGACATCACGCCGTACGGCACCGAAACCATGCACGTATTGCGCGCGGAGAAGGGCTACATCATCGTCGGTCAGGATACGGACGGCTCGATGACGCCGTATGACGTCGGCATGGGCGGGCTGGTCGCGAAGTCGAAAGACTTTCTCGGCAAGCGCTCGCTGACGCGCTCGGACACCGCGAAGGCGGGGCGCAAGCAACTGGTCGGACTGTTGCCGGACGATCCGTCGTTCGTGATACCCGAAGGTTCGCAGATCGTCGCCGGGCCGTTTCAGGGCGACACCGCGCCGATGCTCGGTCACGTCACGTCGAGCTATTACAGCCCGATCCTGAAGCGGTCGATTGCGATGGCGGTCGTCAAGGGCGGTCTCGACAAGATCGGCGAAACGGTCACGATTCCGCTTGCGAGCGGCAAACAGATGGCAGCGAAGATCACCAGCTCGGTGTTCTACGACAGCGAAGGAGCACGTCAACATGTGGAATGAAACTCGAGGCACGGGCTCGGTCGTGGATCGCGCGGTCGGCAAGCAAACCGGCGTATGGCAGGAGTCGCCGCTGGTCGGCACGGATGCGTTGCTGAAGAAGCATCTGGCGACGGCCAACGCGGCGTTCAGATTGAGCGAACGGCCGTTTCTGGAACTGGTGAACGTGCGTGGCGATACGCGCGACGCGGCGTTCATGCAGGCGATGGAAACCGTGCTCGGCTGCCGTCCGCCGGAGAAGGCCAACACGATTGCGCGCGGCAATGGCTACGACCTGCTGTGGCTGGGTCCGGACGAATGGCTGGTGCGCTCGGCCACCGCGCACGATGCGACCCGCAGCGCGCCGTTGCAGGCGAAACTCGGCGCCGCGTTCGCGGGCGTGTTTGCCGCGGTGGTGGATATCGGCAGCGGCTATACGGTGCTTGAAATTAGCGGCACGCGCACGCGTGAGGTGCTGGCGCGCGGCTGTCCGCTCGATCTGCATCCCAAGCTGTTCGGCGAAGGGCAGTGCGCGCAGAGCCACTATTTCAAGGCATCGATGACGCTCGTGCCCACCGGCGCGAACAGCTTCGATATCGTGGTGCGTCGCAGTTTCGCCGATTACTTCGTCAAGATGATGCTCGACGCGGCCGAGCCGCTGATGTCGTAACGCGCGGCATGGCGACCGTGCACGGCATGCGCGATGTGCCGCGCAGTTGCATTCCATGGCGAGCGGTGTCGGCACGAACCGCCCGCCATGTTGACGGCGCCAGTCCGACATGACGTCCACGCGTTTAGCCACCGCGCGCCTCACCGAGCGCGCCTGCCATGAGCACGATGCCGATGCCGCACTCGCACTGCTCGATCAGAGCATCGTGCTGCGGCATCGGCGCATCGCGCTGATCCGCTATCTGCTCGCGCAGCAACTCGGCGCGCCGCTGGAGGCGCGTCATCATCAATACGTCGAAAGAATCGCCGCGCGCCTGAGCGCGGACACGCTCGCGCGCATTGCCGGCGCCGCGCGTGCGCGTCTGCGTCCCTAGCACGCGAGCGCAGCCCGGAACGACGCCCCCGTTCCATCCCGATGACGGTTTTCTTCTATGTGGCCGATTTATGTCCACGTCTACTGAAAACCTGATCGGAGTACTCACGCGGCAACCGCCGCATCAACGAGGGGATGACATGTCCACCGCTTTCCAGCCGCGCGCGAGCGCCGCCGCCCGACTCGAACGATTGCCGTTTTCCGGTTATCACCGGACCATTTTCCTCATCATCGCCGCTGCGTTCTTTTTCGATTCGATCGATCTCGGCACGATGACGTTCGTGCTCGGCTCGATCAAGGCGGAGTTTCATCTGTCGACCGCGACGGCCGGGTTAGTGGCGAGCGCGAGCTTCTTCGGCATGGTGATCGGCGCGGCGGTGGCGGGCCTGCTCGCGGATCGGTTCGGACGGCGGCCGGTGTTTCAATGGAGCATGGTGTTGTGGGGCCTGGCGTCGTATTTGTGTTCGACGGCGCAGAGCGTCGAGGCGTTGATTTTCTATCGCGTGCTGCTGGGTATCGGCATGGGCATGGAGTTTCCGATCGCGCAGACTTTGCTGTCGGAGTTCGTGCCGGCCGCGTCGCGCGGCAGGCTGATCGCGTTGATGGACGGGTTCTGGCCGCTGGGGTTTATCACGGCGGGCGTGGTGTCGTATTTCGTGTTGCCCGCATTCGGTTGGCGCACGGAGTTTGCGTTGCTCGCGATTCCCGCGGTGTTCGTGCTGATCGTGCGGCGCGTGGTGCCGGAGTCACCGCGTTGGCTCGAGCATCGGGGGCGTCTGGCCGAAGCCGACCAGGTGCTGGCTGAAGTCGAAGCGAAGGTGATGAAAGCGACCGGCCTGACTCAACTGAGTGCGCCGGCGATGCTCACCGAGCCGGCCGCTGTGAAGGGAACGGGCGCGTTTCGCGAGATCTGGAGCCTGGCCTACCGGCGTCGCACGATCATGGTGTGGACGTTGTGGTTTTTTGCGTTGCTCGGCTTCTATGGGCTCACGTCGTGGCTGGGCGCGTTGATGCAGCAGGCAGGCTTTGCCGTGACGAAGTCGGTGCTGTACACGGTGTTGATTTCGCTCGGCGGCATTCCCGGGTTTATCTGCGCGGCCTGGCTGGTCGAGCGATGGGGACGTAAGCCCACCTGTATCGCGTCGCTCGCTGGGAGCGCGGTGATGGCGTACGTGTACGGGCAGACCGCGTTGCATGCGCAGACGCCGACGCTGCTGATCTGTGCCGGCCTGGCGATGCAGTTCTTTCTGTTCGCGATGTGGGCCGTGCTCTATACCTATACGCCGGAGCTTTACGGCACCGGCGCGAGGGCGACCGGGTCGGGGTTTGCTTCCGCGATTGGGCGGGTGGGGTCGTTGATCGGACCTTATGTGGTGGGCGTCGTGTTGCCGGTTTTTGGGCAGGGCGGGGTGTTTTCGCTGGGGGCTTTGTGTTTTGTCGTGGCGGCTGTCGCGGTGTGGGTCCTGGGGATCGAGACGCGAGGGCTCGTGCTGGAGACGCTGGTTCAGGATGCCGTTCAGGCCGATGGCGAGTTGGGGTTGCGTCCGATTCGGGAGTAGGTTTCTGACCGCCGGCCTCGGCGTTGCCCGGCACCGAACGTCTTTTTAGTTAAGCCCCACTGCATCGAGCGAGTCGGCACGCGAGATGGAAGTGGGGCTTGCCGTTTCTAAAACCAAAACGCCAAACGCAAACCGCTATCACAAAATAAAAAATAATAAACCGCTCAACCTCAAAAAACACGATCGTGCAAAATTTCTAATTATTACAATTCAGGCAAGCGTTTAATCAAAAAGCCAGTTCATCAAATTTTCATTCTCCCGTTCCAGGTGAGCCGAAATCGATTCGCGTTGATTAACAGACCTCAGCCGCAATCAGGGAAATCCCTCGTCAGCTTTTCCTTAATATTTGATTGCGGGTGCATTAACAACCGGCTACGATCCGGTCCCATACGCATCTCATAATTTCTTGTAAGAGCTTCGATCAGCATGAAAGGGACGCCGGTTTCAGGCGCGACGGCCGCAGCGGAGCAACCCGCCGCGGTGTCGTTGCGAGCGTCGACGAATGCCGACCGTGAATTTCTGAAGGCCGTTTTCTTCAGCACGCGGTTCGACGAATTCGCCGCCTCGGGATTAAGCGTCACGGAGATCGACGCGTTGCTCGCGCAACAGTTCGATATGCAGGATAGCTATTACCGGCGCCATTATCCGGCCGGCCGTTTCGACGTCGTGATGTCCGGTGACATACCGGTGGGCCGTCTGTATCACGACTGGAAGCGCGGGCGCGGATTGAGCGTGATCGACATTGCCTTGCTGCCGAACTTTCGCGGCGCCGGCATCGGTACGCGGCTGATGCAGGCCTTGGTCGGGCGGGCGGCGCAGGCCGGTCTGGCCGTCAATCTGTACGTCGAGATGAACAACCGGGTGCAATCGCTTTACCGCCGGATGGACTTCGTAAAATGCGGAGAAAATGGCATTTACGAATCGCTCAGGCGAGAAGCCGCGCCATTCGGTTCGATCGTTGAACCGCTGCCGGGCTTGCAGTCCAGTATCGCCGAATGAAGTTTTAAATGCGGGGCGCATATAGCGCTCCGTATAACAAGAATATTCAAGTGCGGTTTGAAATATGCCGTTAATCATGCATCGGGCCGTTTAGACGCATCGCAACGGCGTTTGAAAACCTGCGCGCGTAATACACATCGGCACACTGGCTCAATCGGTAAAAAGCGACCGGCAATTATCTTGAGCCACGGTGTGCGACAAACTCACTGCCGGGGGGCGGGTGTCTGCAATTCCTACTCATGCCGAGTTGACTGAGTCGCTCGGCAGTCTCTTCACGTTGACGTCGCCGCAGGGCTACGCGGTCGAAGCGCGCTTGAACAGCGCGCCGGCCGGCGTGCCGATGGACGACGGCTACGACTGTTATCAGGCGCGCTTCGATCTGCCGCCCGGCGTTCAACTTCCCCAGGATGTCTACCGTGTCAGCGCGCCCGACGGCCGCGCGTGGGACCTGTTCGCCACGCCGGCGCGTCCCTCGGTGGAAGGCCTGGCGTGCCTGTGCATCGTTGTGCACGTTCCCAAACCGGCGCTCCAACAGCCGGCCGAGTCCCCGCAATGACGCCGGTGATCGTGCTAACGCCCCGGCGTTCTACCCGTCGTACCTCAAGGAGATTTTCATGAGCGATCCGTATCTCGGCGAAATCCGCATGGTGGCTTTCGACTTCGCGCCGTATGGCTGGGCACTGTGTCAGGGCCAACTCCTGCCGCTGTCGCAGAACCAGGCGTTGTTTTCGCTGCTGGGCACCCTGTACGGCGGCACCGGCACCTCGACGTTCGGTCTGCCGAATCTGGCCAGCCGCTCGCCGGTGGGCACCGGCCAAGGCGCTGGGCTGACGCAGATCGTAACCGGCCAGTCCTCCGGGCTCGAACAGTTCACGATGACCTCCGCGCAACTGCCGACGCATACGCACCCGGCCGTGCTGCCGGCGGCGACGTTGACGGCTGCGGTCAGCGTTCCGGCTTCGACGGCGACGACCGGCGGCGTGGAAGCGCCGGGGCCTACCACGGTGCTCGGCGAAGTCGTCGCAGGCGGACGGGCCGCCACGATGTACAACCCCGCCGCGCCGGACACGTCGCTCAAGCCGTTCAACGTCACCGTGCCGTTTCCGCAGACAACGGTGCCGATCGGCGTGGCCGGCTCCGGTTTGCCGGTGCCGTTGCGCAATCCGTATCTCGGTCTGAACTTCTGCATCGCGTTGCAGGGCATTTTCCCGACGCGCGGATAAGCCGGGCGGCGGGCGGCGAGTAGCCAAAGCCACAGGCAGCAACACGAAAGAGCAGTCGTAATCGCGGCCGCCACCTCGACGCCCCAACCGGCGGCAATGTGGCGGCCGCAGCAGCAGCCGGTAATCAGCAACCGGTCAACAAAAGGGCGCAGCGGCGGCCCGGTGGAGCGCGTGTCATGAAGATCATCCAGCAACTCATCAAACGTTTCGATGACATGCGCAGCGCGCGCGACAGCGGCGATGCCCGCCTCGACCTGCGCGGCAAACCCGCTCGTGTCGCCGCGACGCCGGCGCCGTTTCTGATGGCGCTCGAACCGCGGGTGGTCTATGACGCGTCGGTGGCGGCGGTCGCTCCGCAGCACCACGGCGCCGAAGCGCAAACGCATGCGGGCGCCGCCGCGTCGACCGAGGCGACCGTGCATGCCGCGCCGAAGACGATCGCCGAACACGACGTGCGGCACGGCAAGTCAGGCGCCAACGCCCCGGCGCAAAACAGCAAGCCGGCCAGCCAGGCCGGCACCGCGGACCCGCAGAAAACCACCCAGACCAGCAGCACCGTTGCCACCCAGAAAGCCGTCCAGACCGACGCCGTCCTGAGCGCCGCGGTGATCGATCCGACCGCGGCTGCGGCTGCGCATGCGGTCGTGTTCATCGACCCGAGCGTGGTCGACTACCAGTCGCTGATCGCAGGCCTGCCGGCCGGCACCCAGTACGTCGTGCTGAACGCCAACACCGATGGCTTCGCGCAGATCGCGCAATATCTGCAAACGCACCAGGGTATCCAGTCGATCCATCTGATTTCGCATGGCTCCGACGGCGAGATTCAAGCCGGCGCTGCGTGGATCAATAGCGCCGATCTGTCGGATTACAGCGCCGATCTCGCGGCGATCGGCGCCGCCATGGCCCCGGGCGGCGATTTCCTGATCTACGGCTGCGACGTTGCCGAACACGCCGACGGCCAGGCGCTGGTGCAGCAGATCGCGGCAATCACGCATCTGAACGTCGCGGCCTCGACCGATCTGACCGGCTCAAGCGCCGTGGGCGGCAACTGGACGCTCGAATACGACGTCGGCAACGTGCATACGCCGGTGCTCTTGTCGGCGGCGGTGGAGCAGGCTTACGACCACGTGCTGGCCACCAACATCGAAAACTACACGTCCGCGACCGGCTTCGACACGGGCGGGGACGTGACGTCGTTTACGCTCGATGGCCTGATCTACACGTTCAAGGACGTGAACGGCAACCCGATCGCGATTCGTACGATCGTCACAACGGATTCGTTCCTGCAGGCGCTCGCCGACGAAAACGGCACCGACAACGCGTTGCAGTTCAATCAGGACTCCGTGCCCGGCGTGACCTCGATCGTCGTTACACGGGTGGGTAATACGCCGTTCAATTTTCAGAGCATCGACCTGGACGTTCTTGCCGATAACGCCGTCACGGTCTACGCCGACAGCAATACGGCCGACGGCGTGTCGATCCCGTCGGACGGTAACTTCACGGCCACCACCGTGACGCTGACCGGGCATGCCTCGTTTGCGGATGCCCAAAGCATTACGATCTCCGGTGGCAACCTGTTCGCGGATTTCGGGCACCTCGTCTACGCGGACGTGGGGCCGTCGCTTACCGCCTCCACCGGTAGCGCGGCGTTCACCGCCGGCGACAACACGGCCTCGACGCCGGTTGTCGTGGATAGCCATCTGACGCTGACCGACACCACGAGTACCGGCGCGAAATCGGCCACGATCACTATCAGTAACGTCCAGACCGGCGACGAGCTTCTGTTTACGCCCAGCGGCTCGACGGGCAACATCTCCGCGGTGTTCAGCGGCAACGTGCTGACGCTGTCTTCGACAGGCGGCACCGCGACGATCGCGCAATGGCAGACTGCGCTTGAATCGATCACGTTTACCAATACCCAGATCACGCCGAACACCGCGACCCGCACGATCAGCTTCTCGATCACGGACAACAACAACGCCGTGGCGACGGCGAGCCGCACCGTCACGGTCGCGGACACCGACCAGACGCCGATCGTCCACACCTCCGGCGGCGCGACGACCTATGTGGCCGGCACCACCGCCGCCACGATCGACAGCGGTGTGACCGTTACCGACAGCGACACCACGCACCAGTCACTCGCGACGGTGACGATCGGCAACGCCGGCACCGGCGATACGCTGGCGTTCAGCAACACCAATACGACCCTCTACGGCAATATCACCGGGTTGTTTGCGGGTACGACACTGACGCTGAACGGCTCGGCCACCGACGCGCAATGGCAGGCGGCGCTCGACGCCGTCACGTTCTCGTCCGGCGCCGGCACCACGAGCGGCGCGCGCACCATCAGCTTCTCGATCAACGACGGGACGAAAACCAGCGCGTCGGCCACCAAAACGCTCAACGTGAGCCCGGTGCCGATCGTCACGACGGACTCCGGTTCGGCCTCATTCGTGTCGGCCGACAACGCGACGTCGACGCCGGTCACGGTGGACAGCGGCATCACGGTGGCGGAAAACGGCGGCGCGGGCACGCTCGCGTCGGTCAGCGTGCAGATCACCACCAATTTCCAGCAGGGTCAGGACAGCCTGCTGTACGTCAACAACCCGGCTACGATGGGCGACATCGGCGGCTCGTACAACGCGTCGACCGGCCTTCTGACCTTGACGTCGGCGTCGCACGCGTCGCTGGCGCAATGGCAGGCGGCCTTGCGCTCGATCACGTATACCGACACCGCCGCGTCGCCCGCCACGCCGATGCGCACCATCAGCTTCACCGCCAACGACGGCTCGAATAGCGGCCCGATCGCGACGCGCACGGTCACGGTAACCGCGACCGACAACACGCCGATCGTCACGCTGTCGGGCGGCAGCACCTCCTATGTGGCGGGCGCGCCGGGCGTGGTCGTCGACAGCGGCGTCAACGTAACCGACCGCGACCCGAACCCGACGCTGACGCAGGCGAAGGTAACGATCACCAGCGGCGGGCAAACGGGCGATACGCTGGTGTTCGTCAACGATAGCTTCGTGACCGGCTCCTATGACAGCACCAACCATATATTGACGCTGACGGCGAGCGGCAGCGTCAGCGACGCGCAATGGAACACCGAACTCGACAAGATCCAGTTCTCCAGCGCCGCCAACGCGACGGCCGGCGCGCGCACGCTTTCGTATGTCGTCAATGACGGAACCAACCTGAGCAACGCGGTGACGCGCACCGTGAACGTGATCGTGGCGCCGGTCGTCACGACCGATTCCGGTTCGGCCGCCTTCGTCGCGGGCGACAACACCGCGTCGACCCCGCTCACGGTCGACAGCGGTCTGACCGTGTCCGACGGCAGCAGTACGACGCTCGTTTCGGCGACAGTGCAAATCACCAGCAACTTCAATTCGAGCGAAGACCTGCTGATCTTCACGCCCAGCGGGGCGACCGGCGACATTGCCGGCTCGTACAACGCATCGAACGGCCTCCTGACGCTGACCTCGGCGTCGCACGCGTCGCTCGCGCAATGGCAGGCCGCGTTGCGCGCGGTTGCGTACGACGACCTCGCGGTCACGCCAAGCAATGCGACCCGCACGATCTCGTTCATCGTCAACGACGGCGCCAACAACAGCCCGGTCGCAACCCGCACGGTGACCGTGCAGGATACCGACCAGACGCCGATCGTCACGCTGTCGGGCAGCAACAGCGCGTACACGGCGGGCTCCGCCGCGACGATCATCGACAACGGCATCACGATCAGCGACCTCGACAATTCGACGCTCGCGTCGGCGACCGTGTCCATCGGCGCGGGCTTCCACGTAGGCGACACGCTGGCGTTGAGCAGCGACAGCTTTGTGACCAGTTCATACGACGCGACCCATGGCATCCTGACGTTGACCGCCACCAGCGGCAACATCAGCGTCGCGCAATGGATGTCCGAACTCGATAACGTCACGTTCTCCAGCGCGCCGGGCGTGCCCGCGGGCGCGCGCACCGTGTCTTACACGGTGAACGACGGGACCGAGTCCAGCCTGGCAGTCTCGCGTACGGTGACCGTGACCGCGGTGCCGGTCCTGACGACCGATTCCGGCTCGGCCTCCTTCGTCGCGGGCGACAACATCGCGTCGACGCCGGTCACGGTCGACAGCGGTCTGACCGTGGCCGACAGCAGCAGTACGACGCTCGTGAGCGCGACGGTGCAGATCACCGGCAACTTCCATGCGGGTGAGGACGTGCTGGTGTACAGCGCGAACGGCTCGACGGGCGACATCTCCGGCAGCTTCGACGCGACCACGGGGCTGCTGACGCTGAGCTCGACGTCGCACGCCACGCTTGCGCAATGGCAGGCGGCGTTGCGCTCGATCACGTACACCGACACGGCGGTCACGCCGAACCCCAGCACCCGCACCATCTCGTTCACCGTCAACGACGGCGCCAACAGCAGCCCGATCGCAACCCGCACGGTGACCGTGACGGATACCGACCAGACCCCGATCCTCACCACCTCGGGCGGCACCACCGCATTCGTCGAAGGCGACAATGTTACGTCGACGCCGGTCGCGATCGATAGCGGCGTGACCGTCTCGGATCTGGACAATACGACGCTGGCGCACGCGACCGTATCGATCACCGGCAACCTCCACAGCGGCGAGGACGTGCTTGCATTCAGCAACACCAACGCGACGCTGTTCGGCGACATCTCCGGGACGTACAACGCGCTCACCGGCACGATGCAACTGAGTTCGTCGAGCGGCACCGCGACGCTCGCGCAGTGGCAGGCGGCCTTGCGCGCGGTGACGTACACCGATACGGCGATCACCCCGAACACCGCGAACCGCACGATCAGTTTCTCCGTCAACGACGGCGCCAAAGACAGTCTGGCGGGCAGCAAGACCGTGTCGGTCACGGGCGTCGACCAAAGCCCGGTGTTGAGCGCGTCGAGCGGCAATTTCGACTATCTGCCGGGCGCGGCCGCGCACAACATCGACAGCGGCATCACGCTGACCGACAGCGACAGCACGACCATGGCGTCGGCGACGATCCAGTTCAGCTCCGGTTTCCAGAGCGGCGACCAGTTGAGCCTGAATTACAACGCGGCGACGATGGGCTTCAACTTCAACATCACGTTCGACGCCGCGGCCGGGACCTTGACGATCACCCGCACCGGCGCGATGACCCTCTCGAACTGGCAGGCGATCATCGACAACGTGCAGTTTTCGGCGGCGCCGGGCGTACCGCTCGGCACGCGCGCGCTGTCCGTGGTCACATCGGACGGCGTCAAGGACAGCAACACGCTGACGTACAACGTCGATGTGATCAGCTCCGCGCCGCAACTGTCGACCACCAGCACGGGCAGCGTCACCTTCACCGCGGGCGACAACGTGGCCGGCGTGCCGATCGTGGTGGACGGCGGGCTCAGCGTGCTCGACCCGCTCGGCAATCCCATCGTGTCGGCGATGGTGTCGATCACCGGCAACTATCAGTCCGACCAGGACGTGCTGCTGTTCGTCAACGACGGCGCGACGATGGGCGATATCTTCGGCAACTTCAACGCGGCGACCGGCGTGCTGACGCTGACCTCGTCCAGCGGCACCGCGACCGACGGGCAATGGGCTGCCGCCATGCGCGCCGTGACGTTTACCGACACGGCGGTGACGCCCGATACGGCGTCGCGTTCGATCAGCTTCCAGATTACCGACGGCACGCAAAACAGCACCACGCTGATACGCACCGTCACGGTGGCGGACACCGACCAGACGCCGATACTCGCCACCGCCAGCACCGGTTCGGCCTCGTTCGTGGCCGGTGACAACACCACTTCGACGCCGGTCGCGATCGACACCGGCATCACGGTATCCGATCGCGACAACGGCACGCTGGCCTCGGCGACGTTCCAGATCGGCGCGGGCTTCAACGCCGGCGAAGACGTGCTGGGGTTCACCAACGACGGCGCGACGATGGGCAACATCACCGCCAGCTACGACGCCGTGCACGGCACGCTGTCGCTGAGTTCGGCCGGCGCGAGCGCGACGCTCGCGCAATGGCAGGCGGCGTTGCGTTCGGTGACGTACACCGACACGGCGGTCACGCCGAGCACCACCATGCGCACGATCAGCTTCACGGTCAACGACGGCGCGAAGAGCAGCGCCGCGCTGACGCGCACCGTCACGGTGGCGGATACGGATCAGACGCCGATTGTCGGGTCGACGAGTACGGGGTCGGCCACGTTCGTGTCAGGCGACAACGGGCCGTCGACGCCGGTCGTCATCGACAACGGCATCACGGTGTCCGATCTCGACAACACGACGCTGGGCTCGGCGACAGTGCAGATCGGCGCGGGTTTCCATGCGGGCGAGGACGTGCTTGGCTTCACCAACGACGGCGCGACGATGGGCAACATCACCGTCATAAGCTACGACGCCGTGCACGGCACGCTGACGCTCAGTTCGACCGGCGCCACCGCCACGCTCGCGCAATGGCAGTCCGCGCTGCGCTCGGTGACCTACGTGGACACGGCGGTCACGCCGAGCGGCGCGACGCGCACGATTGACTTTACGGTGAACGACGGCACGAATCCCAGCGCCGTCTACGCGCGCAACGTCGACGTGACCGCCGCCGACCAGACGCCGATCCTGACGACCTCCGGCGGCAGCAGCGCCTTCGTCGCGGGCGACAACGTCGCGTCGACGCCGGTCGTCATCGACAACGGCGTGACGGTGTCGGACCTCGATAACACGACGCTGGCGTCGGCGACGGTGCAGATCGGCACGGGTTTCCATAGCGGAGAAGACGTGCTCGCGTTCACGAACGACGGCGCGACGATGGGCAACATCACCGCCAGCTACGACGCGGTGCACGGCACGCTGACACTCAGTTCGACCGGCGCCGCCGCCACGCTCGCGCAATGGCAGTCCGCGCTGCGTTCGGTGACGTACACCGACACGGCGGTCACGCCGGACAACAGCACGCGCACGATCAGCTTCACGGTCAACGACGGCACCAGGGACAGCGCCGCGGGCACGAAGGGCGTGACCGTCGCCGACGTCGACCAGACGCCGGTGACCACGACGTCTAGCGGTAACACGGCGTTCGTGTCGGGCGACAACGCCACGTCGACGCCGGTCACGGTGGACAGCGGCCTGAGCGTGTCGGACCGCGACAATGCGACGCTCGCGTCGGCGACTGTCTCGATCACGACGGGTTTCCATGCCGGCGAGGACGTGTTGTCATTCACGAACGGCAACGCCACGACGTTCGGCAACATTACCGCTTCGTTCGACGCCACGACCGGTGTGCTGACGCTGACGTCGGCGGGCCAGTCGGCCACGGTCGCGCAATGGCAGGCGGCGCTGCGCGCGGTGACCTACATCGACACGGCGTTGCTGCCCGACAGCGCCCAACGCACCGTCAGCTTCACCGTCAACGATGGCCAGAAGGACAGCGCGGTCGGCACGAAAGCGATCACCGTGACCGCGACGGATCAGACACCTCTGGTCACCAACGGCGACACGAGTCCACTGACCTTCAACAGCGGACCGAACGCGCAGCCGGTCACGATCGCGTCGCAGATCAGCGTGACCGATGCGGACAGCAGCGCGACGCTGGCATCGGCCATGGTGTCGATCAGCGGTGGCTTCCACGCCGATCGCGACGTGCTCGCGTTCACGGGCAGCGCGGCGACCGGCAATATCGTCGGCAGCTACGACGCAACGACGGGTGTGCTGACGCTGAATTCTGCGGGCCACAGCGCAACCTTCGCGCAATGGCAGGCGGCGCTCGCTGCCGTCACCTACGTGGACAGCGCAAGCGAAACCGTCGCGAGCAGCCGGACGATCAGCTTCTCCGTCAACGACGGCCAGAAGAGCAGCGTGCCGTCCACGCGGACCGTGAACGTCGCGGCGGCGCCGGTGACGGTGACCCAGCCGACGCAATCGACGCAGCCGATGCCGGCGAACCTGGTCACGCTGCCGCCGCGTGGCAACGGTGCGGGCGCGGCGTCGTCCGCGACGCAGTCGAACACACCGAATGCGCCGTCCACGTCCGCGCCCGACATCGTCATCACGTTCCCGCGCAACCTGACCGACAGCATTTCCAACCCGCTGATCGTGCTCGACGCGTTCGCCGAAGCACCGGAAGTCGGCTCGATCCCGGCCATCCACACGGCCACCTTCAGCGCCGACGAAATCGGCACGAGCAGCTACGCGAATAGCGGCAGTGTGGGCGGTTCGAACCATCACGGTTCGCTCAGCGACACCTCGGTCGGCCCGATCGACACGACGCCCGCGCCGACCAGCGCGCCGCTGTCGCTCGATCTGCCCGCACTCGCCATGCATCTGAACGTCGCGCCGGATCAGGCGTTCGTCGTATCGCTGCCGGTCATGCTCGGTTCGAGCGAAGGTTTGCCGGTCGGCGCCGACGCGCATGTCGAACTGCGTCTCGCCGACGGCCGTCCGCTGCCGAACTGGCTGCATTACGACCCGGTGCGCGGCACGCTGAGCGGCAAAGTGCCGGCGAATCAGCGCGGCCTGCAGATCGCGATCATCGCGCACGACGCTCAAGGTCATCAGACACGCCGCGACGTGGCGATCGAATTCGGCGGTGCGAGCCGCTCCACGCAGTCAGGGCATGCCGGACACGACACACCACACGGCGCGGCCCATCCGCCCGCGGTGGCGCCGAATGCCACCCCAGCCACGACACCGCACGCGGCGCTGCCGTTCAATAGCCCGCCACTGGCCAAACCCTCGCTCGCCGAACAGTTCGTGCGCGCCCATGCGACGCTGCACGTGGCCCGTCCGGTCAACGCTGCTACGACCACCGTCGCGCCCGAGTCCGTCGCGCGAGGTCACGCATGAGCGTCCGCCGTTTTCCGAATCCCGTCATCTTTAGAAAGAGAGCCGCTGAATTGAACTCCTCGTCCGTAGCGGTGCGTGCACCGCGTCCCGCCTTGCTGGCATTGTCGCTCGCCGTGATCTGGCTGTCGGGCTGCGCAATCAAACCCACGCCGTTCACCGAAGCCGAACGCACGCAGACCGCGCAAACCGACCGCACGTCGATGTTCGCGCAACAGCAGGCCGTCAGCGGCCCGATCACGCTAGACGAAGCCATGGCGCGCGCGATCCGCTACAACCTCGATCATCGGCTGAAGATGATGGAAGAGGCGCTCGCGCAGAAGCAGCTCGATCTGTCGAATTTCGATCTGCTGCCCAAGCTCACCGCGCAGGCCGGTTATACGACGCGCAATCATGAACTCGCGTCGTCGTCGACCAACGTGTTCACCAATGAGCAATCGCTCGCGCCGTCGTATTCGACCGACAAGAACGACCGCACCGCGGATCTGTCGTTCTCGTGGAATCTGCTGGACTTCGGCGTCAGCTACTACGAAGCGAAAGAGCAGGCGGACCACGTTCTGGTGCTCGAACAACGCCGCCGTAAAGTCGTGCAGTTGATGATGCAACAGGTGCGCGAAGCGTACTGGCAGGCGACCGGCGCGCAACGTCTGCGCGATCGTATCGGACCGCTGCTCGATCAGGCACGCGGTGCGTTGAACGATTCGCGCCAGGCGCAGCGCGAAAACCTGCGTGCGCCGCTCGATACGCTGAACTACCAGCACGCGCTGCTCGATCTGATGCGTCAGCTCGAAGAGATCCGCGATCAGCTCGAAGAAGCCAAGCCGCGTCTGGCCGCGCTGATGAATCTCGAGCCGGGCAAGGACTACACGCTCGCGCCGCCGGAAGGCTTCGCGGTGCCGACGTTCGACATGCCGATGGACCGCATGGAAGAAACCGCGCTGGAGCGTCGTCCGGAACTGGTCGAGGCGAGCTACAACGAACGGATCAGCGTCAACGAAACCCATAAGGCGATGGCGAAGATGCTGCCCGGCATCGAGTTCAGCCTGGGCACGCATTACGACAGCAACAGCTTCCTCGTCTACAACGCGTGGCGCGCGGCGGGTATCAGCGTGAGCTGGAACCTGCTGAACCTGATCAACGTGAAGAACATCAAGGGCATGGCCGACGCGCAGCTCGAAGTGGCGAAGACGCAGCGTCTCGCGCTGAGCATGGCGGTGCTGACGCAAGTGCACGTGGCCACCAGCGAGCTGAGCGCGAAACGTCGCCAGTTCGATCTGCTCAAGCAGATGAACGACGTCGATCAGCAGATTCTCGAACACACGCATAACGCGACTCAGGCGAACGCGCAGGGCAAGCTCGAAGAAATTCGCGCGGCGACCGGCGCGATGATGTCCGAGCTGCGTCTCTATCAGAGCTACGGCGAACTCGAAAATGCGTACGGGCAACTGCTCGCCACGCTCGGGCTCGATCCGGTGCCGGATACCGTCAAGGGTCACGATCTGGCGTCGTTGCAGCAGTCGATCAATCAGGAACAGCAGCGCTGGGTCGCGCTCGGCCATGGCATCGCCACCAGCGCTGTTCCGGTGGGTGCGGCGGGCGGCGTGGCCGTCAATCCGGCAAGCGCGCCGGTCAAGACGCCGGCAGCCAGCACGCCGGCCGCCGCGCAACCCGTTGCGCCGGTCAACCTGCAAGCCAACGCACAGACGAGCGCACAGACGAGCGCACAGACCAGCGCACCGGCCACTATCCAGGCAACCGGTCCCGCAACAGGTGGAGTCAAGACGCAATGAAGTTTTCGCAGTGTGCGGCGTGGTGTGCAGTCGCAGTCATGTTGTCCGCACAACCGGTCTGGAGCGCGCAGCCTGGCGCCCAGCCGGACGTAAAACCTGTCGCGAAGCCGGCGGTCAAGCCGGTTTCCGTGCAAGCCCCGGCGCTCGCGCCGCAGCCGGCGTCGGCGCAAACCGATGCGTCCGGCGACGCGGGCAAGATCCGCATCCAGCTCGTGTCGCGCGATCAGGTGGATCTGTCGAGCGAAATCGCCGCCAAGATCGCGACGCTGCCGTTGCGTGACGGTGACGCGTTCCGCACCGGTCAGACGCTGGTGTCGCTCGATTGCTCGCTGTACACGGCGCAATTGCGCAAGGCGCAGGCCGAAGCCGGCGCCGCCAGCGATCTGCTGAATGTGGATCAGCGGCTCGCGCAACTGCATTCGGTCGGTGAGCTCGAAGTGCAGCAGGCGGCCGCCAAACTGAAGGCGAGCAACGCCGAGGTCGCCTACATGCAGGCGACCGTGCGCAAATGCGTGATCACCGCGCCGTTCGACGGCCGCGTCTCGAAGCGCTCGGCCGCGCCGCAGCAGTTCGCGGAACCGGGCAAGCCGCTGCTGACGATCGTCGACACCAGCCGTCTCGAACTGAAAATGATCGTGCCGTCGAAGTGGCTCGTCTGGCTGAAGCCCGGCCATGCGCTCAGCGTGCAGGTCGACGAGGTCGGCAAGACCTATCCGGCGCAGGTCGCCCGCATCGGCGCGCGCGTCGATCCGGTGACGCAGACCGTCGACGTGACGGCCGCACTGGCCGGCAACGTGCCCGAGTTGCTGCCCGGCATGAGCGGCTGGGCTACCTTCGCCAGCCGATGACCGCCATGCATCCGGCGCCCGGTGGGCCGTCGCCCGGGAACCACGCGAATAACGTGCGAATCGACCCGCAGCAACTGGCCATGCTGTGGCAACTCGCGGCCCGCGCGCGCGACGCGCAGACCGAAGCGACCCTTGGCTTCACCGTGGTCAACGAAACGCTGTCGCTGCTGCCGTACCGGCAAGCCGCCTGGTGGCGCGGCACCGCGCCCGGCACGGTGGCGGCGGTATCCGGTTTGCCGGAGAGCGATCCGAATGCGCCTTACGTGCAGTGGCTCGGCGCGCTGTGCCGGGTGCTGGCGCGCGCGCCTGAAACCGCTGCACCGAGTGCCGCCGACGCGACCGTGGCAGCGCCCGCGGAGCGCGCGCGTGCCTTCACCGCGGCGGATCTCGCCGTCGATCCTTCAGCCGCGCACGTCGTGCAGGACTGGCAGGCGTGGTGGCCCGAGCATGGTCTCTGGCTGCCGCTGGCCGATCGCAGCGGCCGTTCGCTGGGCGGCGTGGTGTTCGCACGCGACGCCGCCTGGACCGCGGTGGATTGCGCGTTGCTCGGCGAGCTTGCGCAGGTCTGGGCTCATGCCTTCGCGGCGTTCGGGCCGCGGCCTTCGTGGTTCGAACGGGCGCGCGTGATTCTGAAGCCGGGCCGGCAGCAGCGTCGCGTATTGATCGGGTTGGCGATTGCGTGTCTGATTCCCGTGCGGCTGACGGTGCTCGCGCCGGCCGAAGTCACGCCGAAAGATCCGTTCGTGGTGCGCGCGCCGCTCGACGGCGTGATCGACCGTTTGTACGTGCAGCCGAACCAGCCGGTCGCAGCCGGCACGCCGCTGCTCGGTCTCGACGCCACGACGCTGCAGTCGCGCTATGCGCTGGCGCGCAAGGACTTCGATACCGCGCAGGAAGAGTATCGGCAGACCGCGCAGCTCGCCGTGACCGACGACCGCAACCGCCTCGACATGGCCGAACGCAAAGGTAAGCTCGACCAGAGTGCCGTGCAGCTCGACTACACGGCGCAGCAACTCGCGCGCGTGCGGGTCAGCGCGGCGCGCGCGGGCGTCGCGGTGTTCTCCGATCCGAACGAATGGACCGGCAAGGCCGTCGCCGTCGGCGAAAAGATCCTGTTGCTGGCGGACCCGGCGCATGTCGAACTGAGCGCCTATGTGCCGGTTGCCGATAACGTCGACGTGAAAGCCGGCGCAACGATCACGCTGTATCCGAAGAGCTCGCCGCTCGCCACTTACGAAGCGCGCATCGACTCGGTCGCGTATCGCGCCGAGCCGACGCCCGACGGCGTGCTCGCATACCGCATCCGCGCGACCTTTAGCGACGCCACGGCGCGGCCGCCGCTCGGCGCGATGGGCACCGCGCGGATTCATGGCAACTGGGTGCCGTTGTTCTACTACGTGCTGCGTCGTCCGTTGACGCTGGCGCGTCAGTGGCTGGGCTGGTAACGCCATGTGCTCCGCCCGTTTGAGTGGGATCGCAACATGAGCCGGCTGCCGCAACTTCGCCAGGAACTGACGCTCAGCGTCGGCGCGCCCTCGTCGGAAGGCGCGCCGACGTGGATGCTGCACGACCCCGCCGCGAACCGCTTTTTCCAGCTCGGCTGGCCGGCCTTCGAGCTGCTGTCGCGCTGGCCGCTCGACGACGCCAGCGCGATCGTCGCCAGTGTGAATCGCGACACGACGCTGACCGTCACGATCGACGACATGGAAGCGCTCGTGCGCATGCTCCATCAGCAGAACCTGCTGGTCGCGCGCACCGCTGCCGACGCCGACCGGCTCGCCGCCCGCGCCGAAGCAGGGCGGCTCGGCCAGGCGATGTGGCTGCTCAAGCACTACCTGATGATCCGCATTCCGCTGTGGCATCCCATGGCGTTTCTGCGGCGCACCGCGCGCTATGCGTCGTTCGCGTTTCGTCCGGTGTTCTGGATGATGATCGCCGCCTGCGCGGTGCTCGGGCTGTTCCTCGTGTCGCGCCGCTGGGACGAATTCCTGCATACGTTCCACTCGTACGCGGATCTGCAAGGGCTCGTCGCGGTCGGCATCGCGATTGGCTGTGCGAAGGTGCTGCACGAATTCGCGCATGCGTTCACCGCGCAGCGTTACGGCTGCCGCGTGCCGACCATGGGCGTGGCCTTTCTCGTGATGTTGCCGGTGCTGTACACGGATACCACCGAAGCGTGGAAAGTGCCAAGCCGCGCGAGCCGTCTGCGGATCGGCGCGGCCGGCATGCTGAGCGAACTCGCGCTCGCCGCCGTGGCAACGCTCGCGTGGAGTCTGCTGCCCGACGGCCCGCTGCGCGCCGGGGCGTTTCTGCTCGCCACCACCACGTGGATCGGCACGCTGGCGATCAACGCGAGTCCGTTCATGCGCTTCGACGGCTATTTTCTGCTGTCGGACTGGCTCAACATGCCGAACCTGCACGACCGCGCGTTCGCGCTCGGCCGCTGGTGGCTGCGCGAGTGGCTGTTCGGTTTCGACGAGCCGCAGCCGGAACCGTGCTCGCCATCGCGGCGGCGGTTTCTCGTCGGCTTTGCATTGGCGACGTGGTTTTACCGGCTCGCGGTGTTTTTCTCGATCGCGCTGGTCGTGTATCACGCGTTTTTCAAGGTACTGGGGCTGATGCTGTTTTGCATCGAGTTCGGCTGGTTTATCGTGCGGCCGATGTGGCGCGAAACGCTCGCGTGCTGGGAGCGTCGCGCGCAATTGCGCTGGCGGTGGCAGACCCGGCGCAGCGCGTTGCTCGGTGCGTTGCTGATCGGCTTGCTGGTGTTGCCGTGGCACGCGGGCGTGAATGCGCCGGCGGTGTTCGGGCCGCAGCATGCGCAAGGCTTGTACACCGTCGCGGCGGGTTATGTGGCGGCGACGCCGCCGCCCGCCCAGGACGGTCAGACGGTGCACGCGGGCGAGGTGCTCGCGACCATCGTGTCGCCGGATCTCGAGTACAAGCTCAAAGCTGCGCAGGCCGATGAAGCCTTGCTGCGCTGGCAGGTCGAACAGCAGGCGTTCGACGATCGTCTGCGCGAGCAGGGCGTCGCGCTGACGCGGCGCTGGGACGCGGCGCGTCAGACGATCGCGGGCTTGCAGGCGGAAATCGAACAGTTGACGATTCGCGCGCCGTTCGCCGGCACGCTCGATGTGCCGGGCGACGCGCTCGCGGCCGGCACGTGGCTGCCGCGCGGCGAGCGGCTATACGACGTGATTGGGCCCGGCGGTATCAAGGGCGACGCGTTCGTCGGCGAGAACGACGTGGGCCGCGTGCGGACCGGCGAGCCGGCGGTGTTCGTCGCGACGCTCGCGGAAATGCGGCCGGTGCATTGCCGCGTGCAGGCCGTCGACAAAGTGAATATCGGCGTGCTCGACGAGCCTTCGGTCGCGAGCCAGTATGGCGGCCCGATTCCCGCCGAGCAGGACGCGAAGACGCATCAACTGGTGCCGTTGCAGGCGACCTGGCGAGTGCGGATCGGCGACTGCGATAGCGGCAGGATGCTGACGCGCGAGTTGACGGGAAGCGCGTCGCTGGATGGCGGGCGGGAGAGTTATGCGGGCAAGTGGCTGCGTGCGCTCGTCGCGGTCATGCAGGGGGAAGGCGGCTTTTAAGCCAACTTTCGTCGCGTGGCGACCGCTCAGTTCGGTGCGGCCACGTTGAACGGCTTGCCCGGAATCCACGCCCACGTGGCCAGCACTTTTGCGCCTGCCGGGCCGGCCTTCGTGACGTGGACGACGTTCGCCGGCATCCGGTAACTCTCGCCGGCATGCACGATCCGATCGGGCTGGCCGTCCACCTGCACGGTGACTTCCCCTTCGAGCACATACGCGACCTCCGGGCCGGTCGCTTTGTGCCGCGCTTTAGCTGCATTCGGCGGGAATTCGGCGATGCCCATGCCCATCTCTCAGTTGGTCCCGGCCACGGGGACGCGTTGCAGGACGACGGTGTCTTTGGTGGGCGGTGGCGTGCCGGCTGCCTTGGCTGATTGCAGCGGTGCGCTCAGTGTCATTGCCGCCGTCACGATCGACGCGAAGCGAAACACGCGGTTCATGGCGATTCCCCTTTTTGATCAACGTGCGCCGCTGGCGGCGAGTGCCGTCAGAATCCGATGCGCGACAGTGACGCGATCGTCGATCGGCACGTTCCTGTTCGCGAGCATCACGATGCCGAGCTGCTTGCCGGGAATAAACGCCACATACGCGCCAAAGCCGTTCGTCGAGCCGGTCTTGTTGATCCAGACATCCTGCTGCGGCGCTAACGGCGGCTTGATTGCGGTGACGGGGGTCGCTTTCATCGTCATCGCCGTCGAGTTGCCTTCGAGCAGGGTCTTCAACGCCACCGGAGTCGCGTACTGCTCCCAGATCAGATCCTGCGTCATCACGCCCGCCGTGAAGTAACCCGTATGCGTCGCCGTGATCGCGCGTTGCCAGGCGCCGTCGATCTGCACCAGATTCATGTTCGCTTGCAGGAAGCGCGTCATGTCGGTTGCCGTCGTCTTGACGCCGTATGCCTCGGCGGATAACACGCCGGGCGCGACGCGGATCGGTGCGCCGTCTTTCTTGTAGCCTTGCGCGTAGTCCGGCATGCGGGCGGCCGGCACGTCGATATAGCTGTTCTTCAGGCCGAGCGCGGGGAACAGGCGCTGTTGCATTAGCGGCGTGAACGCTTCGCCCATGCTTTTGGCCGTGATCAGGCCGAGCGTGCCGATGCCGGGATTCGAATACGTCCGGCAAGTGCCTGGCGCGCAACCCGGTTTCCATGCTTTGAGGTAGCCCAGAAACTGCTCGTCGTTCTGGATCTCGTCGGGCACCTGCAGCGGCAGCACGCCGGGCGTATGCGTGCCCAGATTGACGAGACGCACGTTGCCGAACGGACTGCCTTGCAGCGACGGCAAGTAGTGGCTCGTCTTGTCCGACAGCGATAGCTTGCCCGTCACTTGCGCGTACGACGCCAGCGTCGCCGTGAAGGTCTTGCTCACGGAGCCGATTTCGAACAGCGTGTCTTGCGTGACCGGCTTGCCGGTTTCCGTCGACGCCACGCCGTAATTGAACACGTAAGGCTGACCCGCCACGATCACGCCGACCGCCATGCCGTGTACGCCGTCTTTGGCCATGAGCGGTTGAATGGCGGCGTCGACCGTGTGTTGAATGTTGGCTTGCGAGGCGTTGTTGTTGTCGGCGGCGTGCGTTGCGGCGGCGGTGGCGCACAGGGCGACGAATGCGATCGTCGCGATGGGAGTGAGGGGGCGGAGTTTCATCTGCGTTGTTTCCTTGACTATCGGCCAGGCCGCACTATCCGATATTTACGGTTGGCTGACAATCGACGATATGTTGCGTGAGGGTAAAGAAAATCTTGTGGGCGAGGAGCGCACGCCGATTCCGGGTTGGCCCGCTCCGGTTTCGAACAACCCGTCTTTACCTCCCTATCTGAGCAGGTGTTTTCCCCGAGGGAATTACTAAGCTGCCTGTGTGCCATTTCTGGTTATTCAGCATGCCGGGCGGATAGAGCGACCCGTTAATGAAAATGGCCAAAATTGATTCTCACTCAGGAGAAAACTTTGAAAGCCAACATGATAAAAGGCATTGCGGCCGGTCTTTTATGCGCCGTGATCGCAGCGTGTGGTGGAGGTGCTTCAGATCCGGTCGGTGTCAGTCAAAAGAAAATGTCCCATGCCGCCGTTGTGGCGAAGGGATTTATTTTCAGTCCCTACAAAGATCTCACGATCAATATGAACTGGAACACGAATGTGATTTCCACCAACGTGACGGGGTCGTTACAACCCATTCTGAGTGTGATGCCGGGCAAGCTCAATACGCTGACCTGGGCGTTCGCCACCGGCGAATGCGGGAGCGAAAACTGGGCGGGGCTGACGCCTTCGCAGGTGGCGGGGGCGAACGTTCAGGCGGCCGTCAATGCGGGCAAGAGCTATATCGTGTCCACCGGCGGCGCGGCAGGCTCGTTCACCTGCGGCTCGGACGCCGGCTTTAGCAAATTTATCCAGACCTATTACTCGGCCAATATGCTCGGTGTCGATTTCGATATTGAAGCGGGCCAAAGTCAGGACGACATTAATAACCTGATCCAGCGCGTGATCGTTGCGCAGAGAACTTATCCCAACTTGCGTTTCAGCTTTACGATCGCGACATTGGGCGGTAATTCGCCGCAAAGCCTGGGCGGCACAGGCGAGATGGTCATGAACGCCATTCAATCCGCCGGCTTGACGAATTACACGATCAACCTCATGACCATGGACTATGGCAGTTCCATTCCCGGCAATTGCGTGGTGGGCAGTAGCGGTTCGTGCGATATGGGGCAATCGGCGGTGCAGGCGGCGATCAATCTGCATGGCTATTACGGCGTGCCGTATAGCCAGATCGAACTCACGCCGATGATAGGCGGCAACGATACGCAGGACGAGGTCTTCACCACCGCCGACGTCGCGACCGTCTCCTCGTTCGCGACGCAGAACGGCCTGGCCGGCGTGCATTTCTGGTCGTTCGATCGCGACAACGACTGCGCGCCGGGCTACGCGTCGCCCACCTGCAATAGTTATGGCCAGGCGGGCACGCTGGGCTTTACCAATCAGTTCATCGCGCAGTTGGGCCTTTGATCGACGTGAGCGAAGCCACAACGGCGGCGTTCACACCGCCGCTGTGGCCTCACGTTTTCTCGAAGGCGTGCCGTTCGCGACGAAGTAGGGCGTTTCGACGCGCGCCAACGCTGCCCGTCCGCGGATCTGGTCCGCGATCTTTTCCGCGAGCATGATGGTCGGCGCGTTCAGATTGCCAGTCGTGATGAGCGGCATGATCGACGCGTCGACCACGCGCAGCGCTTCCATGCCATGGACGCGCCCCTCATTGTCCACGACCGCCATGTCGTCATAGCCCATCTTGCACGAGCACGACGGATGGAACGCCGTCTCCGCACGCATGCGCACGAAGGCGTCGAGCTGTTCGTCGGTGCTCAGCTCGGCGCCGGGGTTCAACTCACGGCCGCGATAACGGTCGAGCGCCGGTTGCCGCATGATTTCGCGCGTGATGCGAATGCCGTCGCGGAACTCGCGCCAGTCGAGCGGATCGGCCATGTAGTTGAACAGAATGCTCGGATGCGCGTTCGGATCGCGCGAAGCGAGCTTCACGCGGCCGCGGCTCGGCGAACGCATCGAGCCGACGTGGGCCTGAAAGCCGTGCATCCTGATCGCGTTCGAGCCGTTGTAATTGATCGCGACCGGCAGGAAGTGATACTGGATGTTCGGCCACAAATCGTCGTCGCGTGTGCGGATGAAGCCGCCCGCTTCGAACTGGTTGCTCGCGCCGATACCCGTGCCGTTCAGCATCCATTCGAGGCCGATGCCGGGCTGGTTCCACCATTGCAACGCGGGGTAAAGCGACACCGGTTCCTTGCACTCGTACTGGATATACATCTCCAGATGGTCCTGCAGGTTTTCGCCGACGCCGGGCAGATCGTGCACGAGCGGCACGTCGAGTTCGCGCAGCCACGTCGAGCGACCCACGCCGGAGCGCTGCAACAGTTGCGGGGAGGCAATCGCGCCGCTGCACACCAGCACTTCGCGGCGCGCCTGCGCGTTCACCGCCTTGCCGTGATGCAGATACGTAACGCCGACCGCCCGTTTGCCGGAGAACAGCACGCGGTCCGTCACCGCATGCGTGACGATGGTCAGATTCGGCCGCGTTTTCGCGCGATCCAGATAGCCGCGCGCCGTGCTCGAACGCCGGCCATTCGCGGTGACGGTGCGGTCCATCGGGCCGAAGCCTTCCTGCTGGTAGCCGTTCAGGTCGTCGGTACGCGGAAAGCCGGCCTGTACACCGGCTTCGACCATCGCGGCGAACAGCGGATTGTTGCCGGGCTTGCTGGTCGTGACATGCACGGGGCCGTCGCCGCCGTGATACGGATTCGCGCCCACGTCGCGTGTTTCGGCCTTGCGGAAATACGGCAGGCAATCCAGATAGGTCCAGTTTTCCAGACCCGCGCGCGTGGCCCAGCCGTCGTAATCGAGCGCATTGCCGCGGATATAGCACATGCCGTTGATCAGTGACGAGCCGCCGAGTCCTTTGCCGCGCCCGCATTCCATGCGCCGGTTATTCATATGCGGCTCGGGGTCCGTTTCGTAGGCCCAGTTGTAGCGGCGGCCTTGCAGCGGATAAGCGAGCGCGGCCGGCATTTGCGTGCGGAAATCGAAGCGGTAATCGGGACCGCCCGCTTCGAGCAGCAGCACGCTCACGTCCGCGTCTTCAGTGAGGCGCGACGCGAGCACGTTGCCCGCCGAACCTGCACCGACGACGATGTAGTCGTATTCGTTCGAAGCCATCGCGTTTCTCCTCGTCAGAACACCGGTTGATACGGGCCGAGTTCGACCTGCACGGACTTGATGCGCGTGTAGTGTTCGAGCGTGGTAATGCCGTTTTCGCGGCCGACGCCCGACTGTTTATAGCCGCCCACCGGCATTTCGGCAGGCGACTCGCCCCACGTGTTGATCCAGCAGATACCCGCTTCGAGCCGATGAATCACGCGATGCGCGCGCGCCAGGTTTTCGGTCACGACGCCCGCGGCGAGTCCGTACGCGGTGTGGTTCGCGCGGCTGACGGCTTCGTCTTCGTCGTCGAAAACGAGCAGGCTCATCACGGGCCCGAAGATTTCCTCGCGGACGATACGCATCCCGTCACGACAGTCGGCGAACACCGTGGGCTCGACGTATTGACCGTTGGCGAAATGACCGTCGGTAAGACGCTTGCCGCCCGCGATCAGCCGCGCGCCTTCCTGCACGCCGCTTTCAATGTAGCCCAGCACCTTCTGCAATTGCGCGGCGCTGACCAGCGGGCCGAAGTTGGTGCGCGCGTCGTTCGGCGCGCCGACGCGAATGCGCTTCACCCGTTCCAGCACGAGCGCTTCGAAGCGTGCCATCACGCTGCGTTGCACGAACACGCGCGTGCCGTTGGTGCAGACCTGGCCGGAGCTGAAGAAGTTGGCGCTCATCGCGATGTCGGCGGCGCGTTCGAGGTTGGCGTCGTCGAACACGAGCAAGGGCGACTTGCCGCCGAGTTCCATCGTCACTTCTTTCAGCGACGAAGCGCCGGCCATGGACATCACTTTCTTGCCGGTCTCCACACCGCCGGTAAACGAAATCTTCTCGATGTCAGGATGCGCGGCGAGCATTGCGCCCACGCGGCCATCGCCTTGCACGACGTTGAAGACGCCAGGCGGCAGGCCGGCTTCGGTGTAGATCTCGGCGAGCTTTAACGCCGACAGGGGGGTGATTTCGCTCGGCTTGAAGATCATCGCGTTGCCGGCCGCGAGTGCGGGCGCGGATTTCCAGCACGCAATCTGGATCGGGTAATTCCACGCGCCGATTCCCGCGCACACGCCCAATGGTTCGCGCCGCGTATAAACGAACGAGGTCGGCCGCAACGGAATCTGCTGCCCCTCGATGGCGGTGGCGAGCCCCGCGTAGTACTCGATCACGTCCGCGCCGGTGACGATGTCCACGGCCTGCGTCTCCGCAATCGGCTTGCCGGTGTCGCGTGTTTCGAGCGCGGCGAGTTCGTCGTTGCGCTCGCGGAGTAGCTCGACCGCGCGGCGCAGAATGCGCGAGCGCTGCATGGCCGTGAGCGCGGCCCATTCGCGCTGACCGTCGCGCGCGGATTGCACCGCACGGTCAACGTCCGCCGCCGACGCCTGTTGCACCGTGGCGAGCATTTCGCCGGTGGCGGGGTCGAGCGTGTCGAAGGTTTCTCCGCCGGTCGCGTCGACGTAGCCGCCGCCGATATAGAGACGTTGGGTTGCGAATACCGCCATGACTTGCTCCTTGCTGAAGAGTGGACTGGTCTAGGCGCGTGCCGCCAGCACCAGATCGATATATTCATTGGCCACGCGCAGTGCCGCTTTGGGGTCGAACGGTTCGCCCGACAATGCGCCGCGCAGCCACAAGCCGTCGATCAGCGCCGCGAGGCCGCTGGCCGCGCGGCGCGCCGCCGGACGCGGCAGCGCTTTCGAGAAATCCGCGCACAGATTCGAGTTCAGCCGCCGCGTGTTCACGTACTGCAGGCGCCGCAATTGCGGCTTGTGCATGCTCTCGGACCAGAACGCGAGCCAGGTTTTCATCACCGGACCGCTGGTTTGCTCCGCGTCGAAATTCGCGGCGACCACCGCGCGCAGTTTCGAGCGCGGGTCGGCCTTGGCGGCGCGACGGCGGCGCGACGTGGCCTGCCACAAATCGCGCAATACGTGCCGCATGGTGGCTTCGAGCAGCCCGTCCTTGTCGCCGAAATAGTGGCTGACGATGCCGGTGGAAATGCTCGCGCGCTGCGCCACGGAAGCGAGCGTGGCGCCCGCGAGACCGGTCTGGTCGATCGTGAGCAGGGTGGCGTCGATCAGTTGCGCGCGACGGATTTCGCGCATTCCGAGTTTGGGCATGGCGCTGGCAGTAACAGGGCAAAAGGCGGGCACGTATCGTTTCGCCCACCGGGTCGATGGGGCATGTTAGTTTTTTTATATTGAACGGTCAATCAATAAAAACCGGCTAGCATCAACGTGGACGCGGCTTGCGGCGGCCGTGTCGGTTCCGGTCAAACTCCTGTCGCGTTAGACCCCAGTGCTTTGTTCAGCGGGCGCTACGCTCGTTGAACGGCGTGCCGCGCGAGAGTCGGTCACGCCGCTCACAAGACATGGAGACAGACAATGAGCAGCAATCGCGGCGTCGTGTATCTCGGGCAGGGCAAGGTGGAAGTGCAGTCGATCGACTTTCCGAAGATGGTCGATCCACGCGGCCGGTCGATCGGCCACGGCGTGATCCTGAAGGTGGTGAGCACGAATATTTGCGGCTCCGATCAGCACATGGTGCGCGGCCGCACGACCGCCGAAGTCGGCCTCGTGCTCGGTCACGAAATCACCGGCGAGGTGGTCGAGGTGGGCCGCGACGTCGAGACGCTGAAGATCGGCGATCTGGTCTCGGTGCCGTTCAACGTGGCCTGCGGGCGCTGTCCCACCTGCAAGGCGCAGCACACCGGTGTGTGTCTGAACGTGAACCCGGCGCGTGCGGGCGGCGCGTATGGCTATGTGGACATGGGTGGCTGGATCGGCGGCCAGGCCGAATACGTGCTGGTGCCGTATGCAGACTTCAACCTGCTGAAATTCCCCGACTACGCGCAGGCCATGTCGAAAATCCGCGACCTCACATGTCTGTCCGACATTCTGCCGACCGGTTATCACGGCGCGGTGATGGCCGGCGTGAAGCCGGGCGCGACTGTTTATATCGCGGGCGCGGGGCCGGTGGGCATGGCGGCGGCGGCTTCCGCGCGACTGTTGGGCGCGGCCTGCACGATCGTCGGCGATATGAACGAAGCGCGGCTCGCGCATGCTCGCAAGATGGGTTTCCAGACGATCGATCTGTCGAAAGACGCCACGCTAGCGGAGCAGATCGAGCAGATTCTCGGCAAGCCGGAAGTGGATTGCGCGGTGGACTGCGTGGGCTTCGAAGCGCATGGTCACGGCAGCAGTGGTTCGCACGAGGAAGCACCGGCTACCGTGCTCAATTCGCTGATGGAAATCACGCGGGCGGCCGGCGCGATCGGCATTCCCGGGCTCTACGTGACGGACGATCCGGGCGCGGCCGATGCCGCCGCACGCAAAGGTGCGCTGAGCATCCGCTTCGGGCTGGGTTGGGCGAAGTCGCACTCGTTCCATACCGGGCAAACGCCGGTGATGAAGTACAACCACAATCTGATGCAGGCGATTTTGTGGGACCGTCTGCCGATTGCGGATATCGTCAACGTGACGGTGGTGTCGCTGGATGATGCGCCGGAAGGGTATCGCCAGTTCGACGGCGGCGCGCCGCGGAAGTTTGTGATTGATCCGCATGGGTTGTTGAAGGCGGCTTGATGCGCGGAGGGGGGCGTAGCGGGAACCTGAGAGTGCCGCACCTACAAAAACAAAACGCGTTGAACGATGTTCCGTTCAACGCGTTTTTTGTTGCCTTGGGCTTTTCCGAGCGAAGCCGCTTAAGCTAAATTCAAGCCAACCTTCAAGCCGCCATCACCGGCATCGCCGCCAGCGAAGGCGCCTGCTTGCGCCGCTCGCGCGTGGGTGCCGTGCCGAACGCGTCGCGATAACTCTTTGAGAAGTGACAAGCCGACTGGAACCCGCACGCCATCGTGATGTGCATGATCGACATATCGGTCTGCAGCAGCAATTCACGGGCGCGCCGCAAGCGCAGCGTCAGATAGTAATGCGTCGGCGTCATCCCCAGATGTTCGCGGAATAGCCGCTGCAATTGCCGTTGCGACATCCCCGCGAGCCGCGCGAGTTCTTCGCGCGAGAGCGGCTCTTCGATGTTGTTCTCCATCAGCGAGATCACTTCGAACAGCGACTTGTTGGCCGAACCGAGCCGCGCCACCAGCGGCATTTTTTGTTGCGCGCTGGTGTCGCGCACATGTTCGACGATGAACTGCTCGGCGATCTGCGTGACGCGCGCCGTGCCGACGCGCGGTGCGATCAGGTTCAGCATCATGTCGAGCGGCGCGACGCCGCCGGTGCAGGTCACGCGATCGCGGTCGATCACGAACAGCTCTTTCAGAAAGCGCGTGTCGGGAAACTCTTCCTTGAGCGCCGACATGTTCTCCCAATGAATCGCGCACGCGTAGCCGGCCAGCAGACCGGCGCGCGCCAGCGCATAAGTGCCCGTGCACAGGCTGCCGAGCACGCTGCCCATGCGCGCGAAACGGCGCAACGCGGACAGGTGATCGGGAGTCGTCGCGCGTTGCACGTCGATGCCGCCGACCACGAACACGATATCGGGCTGGCCGACGCATTCGACCGGGCCGGTGTCGACCGACAGGCCATTACTCGCCGCGACCGGACCGCCGTCGGGACTCACGATCGACCAGCGGTAAAGCGTTTGCCCCGTCAGATAGTTCGCCATGCGCAGCACTTCGATGGCGTTGGTGAACGCGATCATCGTGAAGTTGGGGAGCGGCATGAATGCGAAATGCGACAACGACGCCGTGCGATCGGTGGACATGGGAGGAGTGATTCCTTCGAATCTGTAATGTCGCGTCGCCGTGGGGAGCGGCGACTGCTGCAATTCTGAGGACTAGCGCAACTACCGTGCCATCAGGCTAAACCCTCGGTTGGCTGGCGAATGGCCTGGAACACTCAACGAACAGCACCAGAACGGAGCCCGACAAGACGGTTGGCGCACCCGAAGCGCGCACGACGTTCAGGTGCAGTGCAGCATGAGCGGGTCGCGGGCGTCGTTCAGCGGCGCGCTTGCCGCGAGCGACACGCTCAGCGACCTACGCCGACTTGTCGAAAAAGGACGTCTATGGCGGAAAAGGCAAAGAACGCGTCTGAATTCGTAAATTGACGCGCGGGGCAAGCGTCAAGAATAGACCCAATGCAGAGCGGCGACAGCGCGGCGCAAACACCGCACCGGGCGGCGCTCACGGCCCTTCCGTCAACGACTTAACGGACTTTCCATGTCGAACCCGAATCCCTTCTTCGAAGAACCGCTGGCCACCCGCGACGCGGCCGTGCGCGGCGCCATTCTGAAAGAACTCGAGCGCCAGCAGTCGCAGGTCGAACTGATCGCGTCGGAAAACATCGTGTCGCGCGCGGTGCTCGAAGCGCAGGGCTCGGTGCTGACCAACAAGTATGCGGAAGGGTATCCGGGCAAGCGTTACTACGGCGGTTGCGAATATGCGGACGTGATCGAAACGCTGGCGCTCGATCGTATCAAGCAACTGTTCAACGCGAAATTCGCCAACGTGCAGCCGCATTCCGGCGCGCAGGCGAATGGCGCGGTGATGCTCGCGCTGGTCAAGCCGGGCGACACGATCCTCGGCATGTCGCTCGATGCGGGCGGCCATCTGACGCACGGCGCCAGGCCGGCCCTGTCGGGCAAATGGTTCAACGCGGTGCAGTACGGCGTGAAGCGCGACACGATGTTGATCGACTACGAGCAGATCGAAGAGCTCGCGCAGCAGCACAAACCGGCGTTGCTGATCGGCGGCTTTTCCGCTTATCCGCGTGAACTGGACTTTGCCCGCTTGCGCAAGATCGCCGACGGCGTCGGCGCGAAACTGATGGTGGACATGGCGCACATTGCCGGCGTGATCGCGGCGGGCCGTCACCAGAATCCGGTGGAACACGCGCATGTGGTCACGTCCACCACGCACAAGACCTTGCGCGGTCCGCGCGGCGGTTTTGTTCTGACGAATGACGAAGACATCGCCAAGAAAATCAATTCGGCGGTGTTCCCCGGCTTGCAAGGCGGTCCGCTGATGCATGTGATCGCCGGCAAGGCGGTGGCATTCGGCGAAGCGCTGCAACCGGGTTTCAAGACCTATATCGACAACGTGCTCGCCAATGCGAAGGCGCTCGGCGAAGTGCTGAAGGAAGGCGGTGTCGATCTGGTGACCGGCGGCACGGACAACCATCTGCTGCTGGTCGATCTGCGGCCGAAGGGCCTGAAAGGCAATCAGGTCGAGCAGGCGCTGGAACGCGCGGGCATTACCTGCAACAAGAACGGCATCCCGTTCGACGCCGAGAAGCCCACGGTCACCTCCGGCGTTCGTCTCGGCACGCCGGCGGGCACCACGCGCGGCTTCGGCGTGAGCGAGTTCCGCGAAGTGGGGCGCCTGATCGTCGACGTGTTCGACGCGCTGCGCGATCACCCCGATGGTCATGCCGCCACCGAACAACGCGTGCGCCGCGAGATTTTCGCGCTGTGCGAACGCTTTCCCATCTACTGAGCACGCCTGGAGCGAACCATGAGTACTCTGCACGACAACAGCATCATCATCGACGGTCTGAACATTTCGAAGTTCGAGCGCTCGGTGTTCGAAGACATGCGCAAGGGCGGCGTGACCGCGGTCAACTGCACGGTGTCGGTCTGGGAGAGCTTTCAGAAGACCGTCGACAACATTGCCGAAATGAAGCAGCAGATCCGCGAATACGGCGAGATGCTGACGCTGGTGCGCACCACCGCGGACATTCATCGCGCGAAGAAAGAGAACAAGACCGGCATCATCTTCGGCTTCCAGAACGCCCATGCGTTCGAGGACAACCTCGGCTATATCGAAGCCTTCAAGGACCTCGGCGTGAACGTGGTGCAGCTCTGCTACAACACCCAGAACCTGGTGGGCACCGGTTGCTACGAGCGCGACGGCGGCCTGTCCGGTTACGGTCGCGAAGTGATCCAGGAGATGAACCGCGTCGGCATCATGGTCGATCTCTCGCACGTGGGCGGCAAGACTTCTTCTGAAGCGATCGCCGCGTCGAACAAGCCGGTGTGCTACTCGCATTGCTGCCCGTCGGGGCTGAAAGAACACCCGCGCAACAAGAGCGACGAACAGTTGAAAGAGATCGCCGACGCGGGCGGTTTTGTCGGCGTGACGATGTTCGCGCCGTTCCTCAAGCGCGGTCCGGACGCGACCGTCGACGACTATATCGAAGCGATCGAATACGTGGTGAATCTGATCGGCGAGGATCAGGTGGGGATTGGCACCGACTTCACGCAAGGCTATAGCACGGAGTTCTTCGACTGGATCACGCACGACAAGGGCCGTTATCGTCAACTGACGAACTTCGGCAAGGTCGTGAATCCGGAAGGTATTCGCACGATCGGCGAGTTTCCGAACCTGACGGCTGCGATGGAACGCGCCGGCTGGAGCGAAGCGCGCATTAAAAAGATCATGGGCGAGAACTGGGTGCGTGTGTTCGACGAAGTCTGGACAGTTTGAATTCCACGCTGGCCTGCCACCCCCACACGTAAAAAAACGGAACCCTCACATGCAACCGCAACTGCCTATCAACGTCGATCCGGACACCGGCGTCTGGACCACCGACGCGCTGCCGATGCTGTACGTGCCGCGCCATTTCTTCACGAACAATCACACCGCCGTCGAAGAAGCGCTCGGGCTCGATGCGTACGCCGAGATTCTCTACAAGGCCGGCTACAAGTCCGCGTATTTCTGGTGCGACAAGGAAGCCAAACAGCACGGCATTGCCGGCATGGCGGTGTTCGAGCATTACCTGAACCGACTGTCGCAACGCGGCTGGGGTCTCTTCAAGATCACCGAAGCCGATCCGTCCAGCTCGCACGCACGCATCGAATTGCATCACTCGTCGTTCGTGCTTGCGCAACCGGACAAGGTCGGCAAGCTTTGCTACATGTTCTCCGGCTGGTTCGCGGGCGCGATGGACTGGGTCAACGACACGGCGCCCGACAGCGCGCGCAAGGGTCCGCCGTCCCATTCGCGCGAAGCGCAGTGCGCGGCCGAACACCACGACCATTGCGTATTCGAAGTGTCGCCGCTCGCGGCGTAGTGCCTGACTGACGCGTTTATCACGACGCCGACAAGCGCGCGGCAGAGCGCAACAAGCTATTTATTCCGAGGTCGATCGCGATGCGTTACCCGAACCTTTTCAAGCCTCTCACGCTGAACCAGCTGACCTTGCGCAACCGCATCGTCAGCACGGCGCACGCGGAGGTGTATGCGGAACCCGGCGGCTTGCCCGGCGACCGTTATATCCGTTACTACGAAGAGAAGGCGAAGGGCGGTGTGGGCCTCGCCGTGTGCGGCGGCTCGAGTCCGGTATCGATCGACAGTCCGCAAGGCTGGTGGAAGTCGGTCAATCTGTCGACCGACAAGATCATCGATCCGCTCGCGCGGCTCGCCGAAGCCATGCACCGCCACGGCGCGAAAATCATGATTCAGGCCACGCATATGGGCCGCCGTTCGGCGTTTCATGGCGAGCACTGGCCGCATCTGATGTCGCCGTCCGGCGTGCGGGAACCCGTGCACCGCGGCAACGCGAAGATCATTGAAGTGGAAGAAATTCGCCGCATCATTCGCGACTTTGCCGCGGCGGCGAAGCGCGTGAAAGATGCGGGCATGGACGGTGTCGAAATCTCGGCGGCGCACCAGCATCTGATCGATCAGTTCTGGAGCCCGCGCACCAATTTTCGGACCGACGAATGGGGTGGCTCGCTCGAAAACCGTCTGCGCTTCGGCACCGAAGTATTGAATGCTGTACGTGAAGCGGTGGGCGCGGATTTTTGCGTCGGCCTGCGCATGTGCGGCGACGAGTTTCATGAAGACGGGCTCGATCACGAACAACTCAAGGAAATCGCTCAGGCGATGAGTGAAACCGGCCTGATCGATTACCTCGGCGTGATCGGTTCGGGTGCGGATACGCACAACACGCTCGCCAACTGCATGCCGCCGATGGCGCTGCCGCCGGAACCGTTCGTGCATCTCGCCGCCGGGATCAAATCGGTCGTGAAGCTGCCGGTCATGCACGCGCAGAGTATTCGCGACGCGGGCCAGGCGGAACGGCTGCTGGCGAGCGGCATGGTGGATCTGGTCGGGATGACGCGCGCGCAGATTGCCGATCCGCACATGGTCATCAAGATCCGCGATGGCCGTGAGGACGAAATCAAGCAATGCGTCGGCGCGAATTATTGCATCGACCGTCAGTACAACGGGCTCGACGTGCTGTGCGTGCAGAACGCCGCGACGTCGCGCGAAGAAACCATGCCGCACGTGATCGCGAAGACACGTGGGCCGAAGCGCAAGGTGGTGGTGGTCGGCGCGGGTCCGGCCGGACTGGAAGCGGCGCGCGTCGCGAAGTCGCGCGGCCATGACGTCGTGCTGTTCGAGAAGAACGACTACGTAGGCGGTCAGATCATGCTGGCCGCGAAGGCGCCGCAGCGTGAACAGATGGCGGGCATCGTGCGCTGGTTCGATATGGAAACGAAGCGCCTTGGCGTGGATCGCCGTCTCGGAGTCGCCGCCGACGACAAAACCATCATGGCCGAGAAGCCGGACATCGTGGTGCTGGCCACGGGCGGTTCGTCGTTCACGTCGCAGGTCGCGGCGTGGGGCGTCGACGAAGGGCTCGCCGTGAGTTCGTGGGACGTGCTGTCCGGCAAGGTCGAACCCGGCAAGAACGTGCTCGTGTACGACGGCGTCAGCACGCACGCCGGCGCGGGCGTGGCCGATTTCATGTCGAGCCGCGGCTCGAACGTCGAAATCGTGACGCCGGACGTCAAGGTCGCCGACGACGTGGGCGGCACCACCTTCCCGATTTTCTATCGACGGCTCTACGCGCAAGGCGTGATCCATACGCCGAATTACTGGCTCGACAAGGTCTACGAGGAAGACGGCAAGAAGATCGCCGTGATCCGCAACGAGTACACCGAGGAGCAGGAAGAGCGCGCGGTCGATCAGGTGGTAATCGAAAACGGCAGCACGCCGAACGACGAGCTGTACTGGAAGCTCAAGCCGGAATCGGTGAATCTCGGTCAGGTCGACGTGCACACGTTGTTCGCGTCGGAGCCGCAACCGTCGCTCAGTGAAGAACTCGGTAATGGCCGCTTCCTGCTGTTCCGTGTCGGCGACTGCATTTCCATGCACAACATTCACGGCGCGATCTACGACGCGCTGCGCCTTTGCAAGGATTTCTGACGATGAGCCCCGTGTTTGTCATCACCGTCCTGCTGTGGTTGTCGATGGCGGGTCTGGCGTTCGCGCTCGTCAAACGCGCCGCTTACTGGCGCGAAGGCCGCGCCACGGCGGCCGGCGCGTACGGCTGGACCCATCTGCTGACGATTCCGAAACGCTACTTCGTCGATCTGCATCATGTGGTGGCGCGCGATCCGTACATTGCTAAAACGCACGTGGCCACGGCGGGCGGTGCGATTCTCGCGATGGCGCTGGTGTTCGTCAATTACGGCCTGGCGATCTACTCGCCGTGGCTGGACAAGCTGATTTTTCTGGCCGCACTTGTGATGCTGGTCGGCGCCGTGTTCGTGTGGCGTCGCCGGCATGGGGCGAAAGCGGTGCCGGCGCGGCTCTCGCGCGGGCCCTGGGATCATCTGCCGCTGTTGCTCGGCTCGTTCGCGCTGGGGCTCGTGCTATTCATCGCGTTGCCGGCGGGTGCCATGTCGGGTGCGCTGGCTGTGGTCGTCGCGTTGCTGATCGCCGCGGGCGCCTTCACGATGACGTTCGGCGCGGCGCGCGGCGGTCCGATGAAGCATGCGATGGCGGGCTTGCTGCACCTGGCGTTTCATCCGCGTCAGGAACGCTTTGCCGAGCGCAACGACAACGACGTCGTGCCGCCGACGGCCCTGAAGGTGCCGCTGCTCGACGCGAAGGAATACGGCGTCGGCAAACCGGTCGAGTTTCGCTGGAACCAGTTGCTCAGTTTCGACGCGTGCGTGCAGTGCGGCAAGTGCGAGGCGGCCTGTCCCGCGTTCGCCGCCGGTCAGCCGCTCAATCCGAAGAAGCTGATTCAGGATCTGGTCACCGGCATGGTGGGCGGCACGGACGCCGACTACGCGGGCAGCCCGACGCCCGGCATCCCGCTCGGAAAACACGCTGGCGCACCGGAAAAACCGCTGATTTCCACGCTGATCGAAGCGGACACGCTGTGGTCTTGCACCACGTGCCGTGCCTGCGTGCAGGAATGCCCGATGTTGATCGAGCACGTCGATGCGATTGTGGACATGCGCCGCAATCAGACGCTGGTGGAAGGCAGCGTGCCGGGCAAAGGCCCGATCACGCTCGCGAATCTGCGCGAAACCGGCAGCTCGAACGGTTACGACATCGGCGCGCGTTACGACTGGGCGGTCGATCTGCAAGTGCAGGTCGCGCAACCGGGGCGCCGGGTGGAGGTCTTGCTGATCGCCGGCGAAGGCGCGTTCGACATGCGCTATCAGCGCACGCTGCGCGCGCTGGTCAAGGTGCTGAACCGCGCGGGCATCGACTACGCGGTGCTGGGCGGCGTCGAAACCGACACCGGCGACACGGCCCGTCGTCTCGGCGACGAAGCCACCTTCCAGCAACTCGCCCGCAAACTGATCGGTACGCTTTCGCAGTATTCGTTCGGCAAGATCGTCACGGCCGACCCGCACGTGCTGCATAGCCTGCGCAACGAGTATCGCGCGCTGGGCGGTTTCTACGAGGTGCAGCATCACACCGCGCTGATCGACGAACTGGTCACGAGCGGCAAGCTGTCGCCGCGAGCGGTCGCCGCGCTGGCGGAACGCAAGATCACCTATCACGATCCGTGCTATCTGGGCCGCTATAACGGCGAGACGGAAGCGCCGCGCCGTCTGCTGAAGAGCATCGGCATCAAGGTGGTGGAAATGGAGCGCAACGGCATGCGCGGGCGGTGCTGCGGCGGTGGCGGCGGTGCACCGCTGACCGACATTCCCGGCAAGCGGCGCATTCCGGACATTCGTATCGACGACGCCCGCACGATCGGCGCGGAGATCGTCGCGGTGGGCTGCCCGAATTGCACGGCCATGCTCGAGGGCGTGGTCGGCCCGCGTCCGGAAGTACTGGACGTCGCCGAACTGGTTGCAGCAGCGCTGGAGTAACGCGATGAATACGCTCAAACGAATCGATCCGCGCCGGCCGTTCACGATCACGGCGGAGGGACTTAAACGCATCACGCTGGGTATGACCGGCGTGGTTGGGTCATTGGAACTGATGGCGGCGTCCGGTGCGGCGCATCGCGAGCAGGTCAAAGCGCGTCGTACCACGGCCGCGCCGCAGCGCGTGCTGCTGGTGGCCGCCCATGCCGACCGTGGCGCACTGGACGATCATGCACGCCAGACGTTGGCCGGCGCCGCGTTGATCGCGGACACGCAGACCGAAGTCGTGCTGCTCGTGTTCGGTGAATTTACCGGCGACGCTGCCGCGCTCGGCGCCGACAAGCTGATCGAATTGCCGATGTTCGACCGCCGCCGCTTCGCACCGGTCGACGAACTGAACGCGCTGGCCGCGTGCGTGGTCGCGTATGCACCGGTGCATGTTTTCCTGCCTGATAACGCCACTGGCGACGGCGATCTCGGCCGTCGTTATGCCGCCGCTGCGAATGCGAGCGTCGCGACGCATGTGGTCGAGATCGACGCCGCGCACGTCGCGTCTTTTGTCCACGCGAATACGGCGTTCGCCACGCGTTCGCTGCCGGACGTGATATTGCTCGCGGCAAATGCCGTCGAACCGAAGTTGCCTTTTGTCGGTGCAGGCGAACGAGTCGTCTGGCGTTTCGACGGCGCGTCGACCGGCGCGGGTGATAGTGCTGGTGCTAGTGCTAATGAAAGCACCCTGCGCGATCTCGGCATCGAGGAAATCGACGCCGCGCAACTGGCGCTGGAAGAAGCGGATTTCATCGTCTCGGCCGGTAACGGCGTGAGCGATGTGCCCGCGTTCGAGCGTCTCGCGGTCACGTTGGGCGCCGCGATCGGTGCAAGCCGCGTCGCCGTGGACGACGGCAAATTCACTCGCGACAAGCAGATCGGCGCGACCGGCAAGACGGTTGAAGCAAGCGTATATATCGCGTTCGGCATTTCCGGCGCGGTCCAGCATTTGCAAGGCATCAAGGATTGCCGTCATGTGATCGCGGTGAATCTCGATGCCAGCGCACCGATTGCCAAGCGCGCGAATCTGACCGTGATCGCGGATGCGCAGGAAACCATCGCGGCGCTCAACGAGGCGGCTGCGGCGGCGCGTAACGCGCGCGGCACGGGCGCTGCGCTGTTGAATTCATCCGCTGTTGCCGAAGGAGCGCTCGCATGAAGATCGCCGTGCTGGTTTCCGTGGGCCGTCATCCGGTCAGCGGCGTGGCGCGCTATAGCCGCAACGACGCTGCCGCGCTGACGCTGGCGCTCTCGCTGGTCAAAACCCACAAGGCGACGCTCGACGTGTTGCACGCGGGCGATGCATCGAATCCCGCGTTGCAGGAGTATCTGGCGCTCGGCGCTCGCTCGGTGGAAGTGCTTGAAACGCGCGCGTCCGACGGTGTGCAAGCCGACGCCGCGACTCAGCTCGCCGCGCGTCTGCGTGGTTACGACCTCGTGCTGACCGGCACGCGCGCGGAAGGCGCGTTCGACAGCGGCATGTTGCCGTACCGCGTCGCCGCGGCGCTCGACATGCCGCTAGTCGGCGCGGCGGTCGACGTCACGCTGCGCGACGGTTGCGCCGAAGTCCGCCAGTTCATGCCGAAGGGTCTACGCCGACGCGTCGAAGTGCGCTTGCCCGCGCTGATCGCCGTGCATCCGCTGGCCAATGCAACGCCGACCTACGCGTATGCCCGTTTGCGGGAAGGCACGATCCGCCCGGTCGCCGCGTCAACCGTAGTGAATGCAGACGCAACCCACGCCGACAACCTCGTCTGGACGACCCGTCCCGTGACCGCCAAACCGGTGCGCCTCGCCGCCGCCGAAAAGCGTTCCGGCCACGCCCGCATGCTCTCGGCGACGACCACCGAAAGCCGCGGCGGCAGCGTCGTAATTGAAGGGAGTTCCGTCGAAAAAGCACAAGTGATTCTGGCGTATTTGCGCGAGCATCAACTCGTGGATTACTGATTTCCGGTTCGGGCCAGCAGGCGACCAGGAGGGCCTGGCGCTGCGCCAGACGTGACATGCAACGGAGCACACAATGAAAGTTTCGGCAGACGTTCGCGCAATGATCGAACGCCGCAAAAAGAATCACACGCTGGAAGCGCCGTTCTATACGAGCGAGGCGATTTTCGCGCTCGATATGGAAGCGATTTTCCGGCAGCACTGGATTCAGGTGGCAGTGGAACCGGATGTGCCGGAACCGGGCGATTACATCACGGTGGAGATCGGCCAGGACTCGATCCTGATTGTGCGCGACGACGATATGCAGGTGCGGGCGTTTCACAACGTCTGCCGCCATCGTGGCGCGCGGCTGTGCAATAGCGACAAAGGCTCGCTCGGCAATATCGTCTGCCCGTATCACAGCTGGACGTATAACCTGAACGGCGATCTGATGTTTGCCGAGCACATGGGCGACCAGTTCGACCGCTGCAAACACAGCCTGAAATCGGTGCATGTCGAGAATCTCGCCGGGCTCATTTTCATTTGCCTGGCCGAGAATCCGCCCACCGATTTCTCGGTGATGCGTGCCGCGATGGAGCCATACGTGCTGCCGCACGATCTGGCCGGCTGCAAGATCGCCGCGTCGATCGACATTATCGAAGATGGCAACTGGAAGCTCACGATGGAGAACAATCGCGAGTGCTATCACTGCGTCGCGAATCACCCCGAGCTGACCATTTCGCTTTACGAATACGGCTTCGGCTATCAACGCACGCCGGCCAACGAAGAGGGCATGGCCGCGTTCGAGGAAACCGTGGCGCGTCGCACCGCGCAGTGGGAAGCGATGAAGCTGCCCTCGGCGGAAATCGAACGGCTTGCCGATCTGGTGACGGGTTTCCGGACGCAGCGTTTGCCGCTCGATCGCGACGGCGAATCGCAGACGCTGGACGCGAAAGTGGCGTCGAAGAAATTGCTGGGCGGTTTCGAGCAGGCCGATCTCGGCGGTCTGTCGTTCTGGACCCAGCCGAATTCGTGGCATCACTTCATGAGCGACCATATCGTCAGCTTTTCGGTGATTCCGCTGTCGGCTGGTAAAACGCTGGTGCGCACGAAATGGCTGGTGCACAAAGACGCGCGCGAGGGGATCGACTACGACGTGAACAATCTGACCGCTGTGTGGCGCGCCACCAACGACCAGGATCGCGCGCTCGTCGAGTACTCGCAACGCGGCGCGACCAGCAGCGCGTATGAGCCGGGCCCGTATTCGCCGTTCACCGAAGGGCTCGTCGAGAAGTTCTGCGAGTGGTACATCGGCCGGATGGCGAATTACAGCGATGCACCCCAAACCCACGACGCCGACGGCACCACACCGGCTTCACACGGCGAAAAAGTCGTGTCTTTCATGCGCTGAGCGCGATACCGCAACCAGGAGCGGGAGTAAACAATGATGCGCGATCAGGCGACGTTTCAGGTCAGCCCCGAGTCAGCCCCAAGCCGCGCGGAGAACCGTGTCACGCAGCCGCGTTTCTGGGACGCGCTGCCGGCGCGCTGGGACAGCGATAGCGACGACACGCTCGTGTGCTGCCAGGTTCGTCAGGAAACGCACGACGTGAAGAGCTTTTTCTTTCGTGCGCCGTCCGAACGGGCTTTCGTGTTCGAACCCGGGCAGTTCATTACGCTGGAACTGGAGATAGACGGCGAGTCGGTGAATCGCTGCTACACGATCTCGTCGCCGCCCACGCGGCCGCATACGATTTCGATCACCGTGAAGCGCGTGCCGGGCGGCAAGGTGTCGAACTGGCTGCATGACAATCTGCAGGCGGGTTCGCCGGTTCGCGTGCTCGGGCCGTCGGGTGAGTTCACCTGCGCGCGGCATCCGGCGCGCAAGTTTCTGTTTCTGTCTGCGGGATCGGGCATTACGCCGCTCATGTCGATGAGCCGCGCACACCACGAACTCGGCGAAGATAGCGACATTGTGTTCGTGCACAGCGCCCGCACGCCGGACGACATCATCTTTGCGCGCGAGCTGGATCTGATCGCGTCGAATCAGGCGCGCTTTCGCACGGCGTTTGTTTGCGAGCGGCTCGGCGCGCGCACGAATTGGCCTGGCGTGACGGGGTTTCTAAGCTTACCGTTGCTCAAGCTGCTTGCGCCGGACTTCATGGAGCGCGAGATTTTCACGTGTGGTCCTGCGCCGTACATGCAGGCCGTGCGCAATCTGCTCGACGAGGGCGGCTTCGATCGCGGCCATTATCACGAGGAAAGTTTCTCATTCGAGACCGTCAGCGAAGTGGCCGCGCAATTGACTACCGCGCATGTCGCGGATACGTTGCAAGCCGCAGGCGCTAACGCTAGCGCGGAGAGTTTTGTCGAAGCGCGCGAGCAGGCGCTGGGTTTTGCGCCGGAGGTGGCGCCTGCTACGATCGAAACGGAAACGCGTTTCAAGGTGAGTTTCGCTAAAAGCAATCGCGAGATCGAATGCGGCAGCGGCCAGCATGTGCTCGACGCGGCGAAGAAAGCGGGCGTGCGCTTACCGGCGTCGTGTACGCAAGGCATGTGCGGCACCTGCAAGGTCAAACTGGTGTCCGGTGAAGTGTCGATGAAGCACGCGGGCGGGATTCGTCAGCGGGAAATCGATCAGGGCATGGTGCTGTTGTGCTGCAGCAAACCGCTGACCGATCTCGTCGTCGATAAGTAAGACGAGACGCGCGAGTGCGTGGGCAAGTCGAAGTCGCGTGTGGACAACTCAACGTCGTAAAACAACGCTACCCGGCAATTCTGGCTGGCGATTCTAAATGCTCATTGGGTGGATTGGAAACGGGAGAACGGCGATGAGACTGATCAAAAAGATACTGGTGTTGAGCGCGATGAGCGCGGCGCTGGCGGCCGGCAGCGTGAGCATGGTGTCGGCGGATACGAAGCCGACCATCAAGATCGGCTACGTGGAAGGCTGGGACGATAGCGTCGCGACGTCGAACGTGGCCGCGCAGGTGATCGAGAAGCGCCTGGGTTATCAGGTGACGCTCGTGCCGGTTGCGGCTGGTGTGATGTGGCAGGGCGTGGCGCGCGGCGATCTGGACGCGACCCTGTCGGCCTGGTTGCCGGTCACGCACGGCGCGTACTGGAACAACTTCAAGGATAAGGTGGTCGATCTCGGCCCGAATTTCAACGACGCGAAAATCGGTCTGATCGTGCCGGACAATGCCGACGTAAAAACCGTGGGCGATCTGGAAGCGAAGAAAGCGGAGTTCGGTTCGCGCATTGTCGGTATCGACGCCGGTGCGGGCGTGATGCAGAAGACCAGCGAAGCGATCAAGGCCTATGGCCTCGATTATCAGTTGATGCCGAGCTCGGGCAGCGCGATGACGGCGGAACTGGCGCGCTCGGAAGCAGCGAGCAAGCCGATCATCGTGACGGGCTGGAAGCCGCACTGGATGTTCGCGAAGTACAAGCTGAAATTCCTTGACGATCCGAAGAAGGTGTTCGGCGACTCGGAGCATGTGGATAGCGTTATCAATCCTGAGCTGGAGAAGAAAGCGCCGACGGTGGTCGCGTTTCTGAAGAAGTTCCAGTGGAAGCCGGGCGAGATCGATAGTGTGATGCTGGCCACGCAGAACGGCGAGAAGCCGACTGCCGCGGCGGATGCGTGGATCAGCGCGCATGGCGATCGGGTGGATAGCTGGGTGAAGTAAGCTTGGGTTGTCTGGTTTTGTGTGAAGGAACCGCCGCTGTTTGAGCGTGGCGGTTCGCAAAAAACGCCGCTTTTAGCGGCGTTTTTGTTTGTCGAAGCTATCGACGGCTATTGATGCTATTGCAGTACGACGGTTCTATCACCATTGATAAACACCCGACGCTCGATAAACGCCTTCACCGCACGCGCCAGCGTAATGCTCTCGACGTCGCGTCCGGTGGCCAGCAATCGTTCCGGACTGTACGAGTGATCGACGCGTTCCACGACCTGTTCGATGATCGGACCTTCGTCGAGATCGTCGGTCACGAAATGCGCGGTGGCGCCGATCAGTTTGACGCCGCGCGTATGCGCCTGGTGATACGGCTTCGCACCCTTGAAACCAGGCAGAAACGAGTGATGAATATTGATCGCGCGTGCCGCCAGCGCACGGCTCGTTTCGCCGGATAGAATTTGCATGTAGCGCGCGAGAATCAGCAATTCCGCGCCGGACGTGTCGAACAGATCGAGCAGGCGCGCCTCCTGTTGCGGCTTCGTGTCCGCCGTGATCGGCAGATGATGAAACGGTAAGCCGTGCTGCTGCGCGAGCGGTTCGAGATCGCGATGATTCGAACCGATGCCGACAATATCCATTTTCAGCTCGCCCATCCGCCAGCGGAACAGCAGATCGGCGAGACAGTGCTCCAGCTTCGAGACCATGATCAGCACTTTCGGGCGCGTGCCGACGTCGTGCATGGCCCATGTCATCCTGAAGCGTTCGGCAATCGGCTCGAACTCGTGTTTGAGCGACGCGGCGTGCAGCGTTTCGTTACTGTCTACGCCGTGGAACACGCAGCGCACGAAGAAGCGCTCGCTGAGGTCGTCGTCGAACACGGTCAGTTCGTCGATATAGCAATGATGCCGGTCGAGAAAGCCGACGACAGCGGCGACCTGGCCCGCCGCGCTCGGACACGCGACAGTGAGAACCAGTTGATCGGGACGGGAATCGGCGGACATGCGCTCTCCACATAAACGATAGAACGATGCCGCAGGGCGCGGCATGCATCATCGCAGTAGAGCAAATGGACGGCCTGCGCGGATAGAAGCTAACCGCCGTTGCGCTGGAACGGGTGCGCCAGGCGCGGGTTCGCTGACTGAGCTGACGGAAATGATTGATTCAATTCACGCGCTCATTCCGTATCGAGTCCGCATTCACCGAGCAGCCATTGGCGGAATGCGTTGATGACCGGGTTCGCCGCGCGCTGCGTAACGAGCAGATAGCCGCGCTCCGTGACGACGGGTGCATCGAACAGTTCGACGAGTTGCCCGGTCGCGAGCAGTTCGTCGACGAGCGGCGCCCAACCCAGCGCGACACCCTGGCCCATGATCGCCGCGTGCGCGACCAGCGTGAAGCTGTTGAACGTGATGCCGCGATGCGCGGCCGGTGTGTCGAGACCGTGCGCGGCGAACCAGTCGCCCCATGACAGCCAGCGCGCCGGTTGCGTGGGCTCCAGATGCAGCAGCGGCACGCCCGGCAAGTCGGACGGCGTGCGCAACGACGGATGCGCGGCGAGAAACGCCGGGCTGCATACCGGCATGACGTGTTCAGGAAAGAGTTTCACCACGCCGCGCGCGGTCCAGTCTGCGTGGGCGTCGCCGAAAGCAATCGCAATGTCCGCCTGATCGTGCGACGGATCGAACACGCTCTGCGACGTGATGATTTTCACGTCGACGTCCGGCATCAGCGCCTTGAATTGCGACAGACGCGGCATCAGCCAATACGTGGCAAAGCCGAAGTCGGTAGAGAGCGTGAGCGTTTGCGGCGTGCGCCGCGCGCGGATTTCGGTAGTCGCCGCGCGGATCGTGTCGAGTGCATGGCGCACCGCTTCGAACAGCCGCTCGCCGTCTTCCGTCAGCGTGACGCCGCGATGGCCGCGTTCGAAGAGCGGCGCGCCGAGCGCTTCTTCCAGTTGTACGACGCGCTGACTGACCGCCGGTTGCGTCGAACCGAGTTCTCGCGCGGCGGCCGTGAAGCTGGCGAGACGCGCGGCAGACTCGAACATCGTCAACGCCTGCATAGGCGGCAAGCGATCCTGCCTCGACATAACGCCCCCTTATAGACACATAACGAATTGCCGTCTTCACAGCCGCGAATTGGACGGCAATAGTGGTGCTCATCGCGGCGGCCAGAATAGCGCATCACACATTGCGCGCGACGCCTCCCGCTTCTTGCACCGCTTCTTGCACTATTCCTGGCACCGACACTTGCGATTCTATTCGAGGCGCACTCTCATGCTTGACAGCAAAAAGAATATTCTCATTCTTATGGCGGATCAGATGACACCGTTTGCGCTCGCCGCCTACGGAAATACGCTGACGAAAACCCCCCATCTCGATCGCCTTGCCAAACAGGGCGTGGTATTCGACTCGGCCTATTGCGCGAGTCCGCTGTGCGCGCCGTCGCGGTTTTCATTTCTGTCGGGCAAGCTGCCTTCCGCGATTGGCGCTTACGACAATGCAGCAGAATTTCCGTCGCAAACGCTGACGTTCGCGCATTATCTGCGCGCCGAAGGGTATCGCACGATCCTGTCCGGCAAGATGCATTTCTGCGGCGCCGATCAACTGCACGGCTTCGAAGAGCGGCTGACCACCGACATCTATCCGGCCGATTTCGGCTGGACGCCGAATTGGGACGACTTCGATACGCGCCCGAGCTGGTATCACAACATGAGTTCGGTGCTCGACGCCGGGCCATGCGTGCGCACCAATCAACTCGACTTTGACGACGAAGTCACCTTCACCACGCGTCAAAAGCTCTTCGATATCGCACGCGAACGTCATGCCGGCAAAGATGCACGACCGTTCTGCATGGTGGCCTCGTTAACGCATCCGCACGACCCGTACGCCATTCCGCAAAAGTACTGGGACATGTATCGCGACGAAGATATCGCGTTGCCCACGCATCGCGATTCGTTCGATGAAGCGGACGCGCATTCCAGGCGTCTGCGCCACGTATGCGAAACCGACCGCACGCCGCCCACCGATCAGCAGATCCGCAACGCGCGCCGCGCGTACTACGGCGCGATCTCCTATGTCGACGACCAGTTCGGCGCGATCCTCGACGCGCTCGACCAGTCCGGACTCGCGGAAGACACGGTGATCGTCGTCACGTCGGACCATGGTGAAATGCTGGGCGAACGCGGGCTCTGGTACAAGATGACGTTTTTCGAGGGCGGCTGCCGCGTGCCGCTGATCGTGCATGCACCGCAGCAATTCGACGCGCACCGCGTGCGGAGCTCGGTATCGCATCTCGATCTGTTGCCGACGCTGGTAGAACTGGCGCGCGGCGAGGCACCGACCGAGTGGCCCGATTCGCTCGATGGCCAGAGTCTCGTGCCGCATCTTCTCGGTACGCAGGGCGGCCACGACGAAGCCATCGGCGAGTACCTTGCCGAGGGCGCGATTGCGCCAATCGTGATGCTGCGACGCGGGCGTTTCAAATTCATTCATACGCCGGTCGATCCCGATCAACTCTACGACGTCGATGCCGATCCGCTGGAGCGCGAGAACCTCGCGGCTCGTGCGGAATACGCGTCACAGGTCGCCGCGTTGCGCGAAGAGATCGCGCAGCGCTGGCATCTCGATGCGCTGCACAACGAGGTGCTGCAAAGCCAGCGGCGCCGCCGCTTTCATTTCGACGCCACGACGCAAGGCACCGTGGCGTCGTGGGACTGGCAGCCGCATGTGGATGCAAGCCAGCGGTATATGCGCAATCACATCGACCTCGACACGCTCGAAGCGATGGCGCGGTTTCCCGCTGTTGTCCGTTGATACCCGAACGCCTTATCGATCTCACCTACAGGAAGCCGACATGATGAAAAAGCTCTTCAAACAGGCGGTATCCGGCGTGGCGCTGCTTTGCGCGGCGACGGCCTTCACGGCGGCTGCGGAGCCGCAATCGTGCACGCAGGTCAATATGGCGGGGCCCGGCTGGACCGATATCGACGCGACCAATGCAATGACCGGCGTGCTGCTGAAGGCGCTCGGTTACAAGCAGAACGTGGCCAATCTCTCGGTGCCGATCACTTACCAGGGCTTGAAGAAAGGCCAGATCGACGTGTTCCTCGGTAACTGGATGCCGGCGCAGGCGCCGGTCGTCAAGCCGTTCGAGGAAGAGAAGTCGATCGAGGTCGTGCATCCGAATCTGAGCGACGCGAAGTTCACGCTTGCGGTGCCGGATTACGTCGCGGCTGCGGGTATTCACTCATTCGCGGACCTCGCGAAGAATGCCGACAAGTTCGACAGCAAGATCTACGGCATCGAGCCGGGCTCGCCGGCTAATCAGAACATCAAGAAGATGGTCGACGACAAGGCCTTTGGACTCGGTAGCTGGAAGCTGGTTGAATCGAGCGAAACCGGCATGCTCACGCAAGTAGAGCGAGCCGTGCGCGATAAGAAGTGGATCGTGTTTCTCGCGTGGGAGCCGCATCTGATGAACACGAAGTTCAAGCTGACCTATCTGGACGGTGGCGATAAGTACTTCGGTCCACATTACGGCGGTGCGACCGTCAATACCGTCGCGCGCAGCGGCTATGCGGAACAGTGTCCGAATGTGGGGCGTCTTTTTAAACAACTCACGTTCAATGTCGATCTGGAAAACGGCGTGATTACCGAAGTACTGGAGAAGAAAACCGGTGTGGATGTCGCAGCGACCGAAGCACTCAAACGTCATCCGGAATTGTTAAAGACCTGGCTGGATGGCGTGAATACCGCGAGTGGCGCTAATGGGCTACAAGCCGTGCAGACCGCACTCGGCGTGAAGTAATGATGAAGTTGTCGCTTTAAGGTCGCTGAGCGACAGATTCATGTCGCTTCCGGTCGAATCAAACTAAATCTGGACCCGTATTCTTGTCCCGTCGATACCGCTTCGTCTGGTCAACGAAGTCATCGACGCCGGCCTCAGCCGTTTCAGTCAGTCTCAACCGGTTTCGAACTGCCCGTCATGCGAGAAGCGCGGCGCGCTGGGTGACAGCGCGCGGCAGGGATCGCTTTATCCAACGAAATAAGCAGGCAAAGAGCAGGGGAGAATCAGATGAAGAAGAACAGTGCCGTCAGCCTATCCGGACTCGCGATCGCGGCCAGCGCCGTATGCGCTTCTCCAGCGGTCCATGCACAAAGCAGCGTTACGCTGTACGGCATTCTGGATGCGGGTATTACGTATGTGAACAATGCCGGCGGTGCGCATCAATTCAAATTCGACGACGGCGTCTCGTACGGCAACCGGATCGGCTTCAAAGGTGTTGAAGATCTCGGCGGCGGGTTGCAGACGGTATTCGTGCTCGAGTCGGGTTTTCACCTGGGTAATGGGCAATACGGATTCGGCGGTGCGGAATTCGGCCGTCAGGCTTATGTCGGCCTGAAGAGTAATACCTGGGGGACGGTCACGCTCGGCAATCAACTCGATATGACCGAGGAGTTCGTCTTTCTGTACAACATCTCAGCGTGGGCGAGCGGCTACGCGATTCACCAGGGCGACTTCGACCGGATGAACGGCGACCGGTTGCCGAATTCGATCAAGTACATGTCGAACGACTATGCGGGCTTCTCGTTCGGCGGCATGTATTCGTTCGGCAATACCGCGGGCGATTTCCATCAGAAGAGTGCGTGGAGCGTGGGCGCGCGTTATGAGCACGCCGCGTTCAATATCGGCGCGGCTTATACGCAGTTGAACAATCCGTTCGGTATCTACGCGTTCGACCCGTACGCGATGATCGGCACCAAAACCTTCCTCGGCCAGCCGACGGTGTCCGTCGATCCGGCAACCGGAGCGGTGACTGATCTGTATAGCGCATCGTCGTTTCCGGTCGACAAGCAGGGCGCGTTCGCGATCGGCGCGGCTTACACGATCGGCAACGTGATGCTGACCGGCGACTTTACCTACACGACGATCAAGGGTCTGGGGCAAACCTCGCATATGCAGGTTTATGAAGGTGGCGCGTCATACACGATCACGCCCGCGTTGATGCTGTACGGCGGCTATCAGCACACGAGCTTTGAAGGCAACCACTGGAATCAGGGTTCGCTGGGTCTGCACTACCTGCTGTCCAAGCGCACGGATGTGTATATCTCCGGCGATTATCTGCGCGCGTCGGATGGCGTGAATGCGGTGATCGGCTATAGTTTCACGCCGTCGACGTCGAACACGCAGTCGGACGTGCGGATCGGGATGAAGCATTCGTTCTGATGCGAAGGTTGCTTGCCGCGATACCTTGCGGCAAGCACCTCGCGATGCGATGGAACCCGATGCTCGTGAAGCTCGGCGCGCGCTTCACGAAGCAGGGCGATTCAAGCCGGTTTGCGTGACTTTGCTTTGCTCGCGGCGGGCGTGATGGCTTTGGTGGGCCTGGCCGTCTTAGTGGCCTTAGTGGCCTTAGCGGCCTTGGCACTCGCCAAAGCCGCTTCTTCGCGTTCCCGACTCCAGTGCTCAAGCAGCGTGCGTGTCTGCTCGCGGATGGTCGACTTGAGCTGTTCAGCCTTCTCGGCATCGATGCTCGTCCAGCCGAGCATGGCCAACGTCGAGCGATGCGCGACGTGAAAAATCACCAGTTGCCCATGCAGGCTGAAGCTGCGGATCAGCGTCGTCGGGTCGTTGGCGGCACGCCCGGTAATGCGCGAGAGGAGCGCCGCGCTCGCATCGTTTAGCGGCTCGCGGATCTTGCACGCCAGGATATGCGTCGCGCTTTCGGGTTCGTAGCCGGCCTGCTCGCGCGCAAAAAACATTCGCCGGCCAGGTTTGTTCGCCTTCTCGAAAGTGCGGTCGGCCATCACGTCCTGAATGCCGAGAAAGGCGTCGATCAGGACCGCGATGTCGGCGTTGTCGCGCAGCATCTGTTGCGCGTGTTCGACGGCCGGCCCGAAGCTCTCCCATGCGTCGTCCGCGAGCGCTTCGACGCAGGCGCGATACACCCCTTCCTTATTCTCGAAGTAGTACTGCAGCGCGGGCGCGTTGACGCCGGCGCGCGCCGCGATATCGCGCGTCGACGCGCCTTCGAAACCGTGTTCGCCAAACAGCTCGACCGCCGCCTCGATGATCCGATGACGTGTTTCTTCGCCGCGCGCATAGCCGCCTTCCGGCGAGCGCCGCAGTCTCTTTGCGGTGTTCATGCGTTGTGTTCTCCGCCTTTTCCGTTTCTCTTCATGACAGCTGCAGGACACCCCTACGAGGTTCCGCAGAAATATATCACTTGACACAATTTTACCGGCTGGAATAATTGTGCCAACTGGAAACAATTGGACCACCTAGATGTCAACCACCGCAGGCTCTCCCTCCCGCCCGACTCCCGCTGACGATCAGCTTACGGCAGGCGCTCGACGTCCTTCCCGGCGAACCGTGTTAATGGCGCTCGGCGTCGTCGCGCTGATTGTCGGCGCGGTCTGGCTAGCACGCTGGTGGACCGTGGGGCGCTTTATCGAAAGCACCGACGACGCCTATCTGCAAGCCGACAGCGTCACGGTCGCGCCGAAAATCGCCGGCTACGTCACTGAAGTTTATGTCGCGGACAATCAGGTGGTGAAGCCCGGCGATCCGCTCGTGCATCTCGACGCGCGCCAGTATCGGGTGGCGCTGGACCAGGCGCAGGCCACGATCGACGCGCGCAAGGCCGACATCGAGCGAGCCCAGGCGGATATCAAACAGCAGCAGTCGAATATCGCGCAGGCCCAGGCACAGCAGCAGGTGGCGCGGGTGAGCGCCCAGCATGCCGGCGACGAAGTACGGCGTTACGCGCCGCTCGTCGCGACCGGTGCCGAAACCAGTGAACGGCTGGCGGAATTGACCAGCAGCCGCGATCAGGCCAACGCCACGCTGGCGGCGAATTCCGCGGCGGTCGAGGCGGCCCGCTCGCAGATCGGCTCGGCCACCGCGCAACTCGCGCAGGCCCGCGCGCAACTCGAAGCGGCCCAGGCCAGCGCGCAGCAATCGCAACTCGACCTGGACAACACCGTGGTGCGCAGCGTACTCGGCGGCAAGGTCGGCGATCGCACGGTACGTGTTGGGCAGTACGTGCAACCCGGCACGCGGATGCTGACGGTCGTGCCGGTGCAAAGCACGTATCTGCTGGCCAATTTCAAGGAAACGCAGGTCGGCCAGATGCGGGTTGGTCAGCCGGTGGAAATGCACGTCGACGCGTTGCCGGGTCATACGCTGCACGGCGTGGTCGACAGTTTCTCGCCGGGCACCGGCTCGCAATTCGCGCTGTTGCCGCCGGAAAACGCCACCGGCAACTTCACGAAGATCGTGCAGCGGGTGCCGGTGCGGATTCGCATCGACACCGGCGCGGAAACGCGTAGCGTGCTGTTGCCGGGCCTGTCGGTCAACGTGGACGTCGATACGCGCTCGGCGCGCGACCGCGACGAACGGATCGATGCTGAGAACCATCATGGCTGAGCCGGGCGCCGCAGTGCCCGCCACGCCCTCCGCAGCCCCTGCAGCCACCGCGCCGCATGCCGAGGAACGCGCCAGCGTCAGCGACTGGATCGCGGTTGCCGCCGGCGCGCTCGGCGCGTTGATGGCCACGCTCGACATTTCGATCACGAACTCCGCGCTGCCGCAGATCCAGGGTGAAATCGGCGCCACCGGCACTGAAGGTACGTGGATTTCGACCGGCTATCTGATGTCGGAAATCGTGATGATTCCGCTCGCCGCGTGGCTCACGCGCGTGTTCGGCTTACGCAATTTTCTGCTGACCAACTCGGTGCTGTTCATCGGCTTTTCGATGATGTGCGGCTGGTCGCACACGTTGCCGATGATGATCGTTGGCCGCATCGGGCAGGGCTTCGCCGGTGGGGCGATGATCCCGACGGCGCAGACCATCATCCGCACGCGGCTGCCGCTTTCGCAGATGCCGGTGGGCATGACCGTGTTCGGCCTGACCGTGTTGCTCGGGCCGCTGTTTGGCCCGGTGGTTGGCGGCTGGCTCGCTGAGAACATTAGCTGGAGCTGGTGCTTCTTTATCAATCTGCCGGTCTGTATTGCGCTAATGACCTTGCTGATCGTCGGCCTGCCGTCGGACCGGCCGCATTGGGAAGCGTTTATGAAGGCGGACTGGATCGGTATCGTCGGATTGGCGATCGGCCTCAGTTCGCTTACCGTGGTGCTGGAAAACGGTCAACGCGAGCGCTGGTTCGAATCGTCGATGATCGTGACGCTCACCTGCGTGTCGCTGTTCGGCATGCTCCTGATCGCCGCCTCGCAAATGACCGCGAAAAAACCGATCGTGCGTCTGAGCTTGATGCTCAACCCGAACTACGCCAGCGTGATCGTGATCGTCTCCGCGGTCGGCGCGGCGCTGTACGGCGTGTCGTATCTGCTGCCGCAGTTTCTCGGCGTGGTGGCGGGTTACAACGCCGAGCAGGCCGGCGCGATCATGTTGCTGTCCGGATTGCCCGCCTTCCTGATCATGCCGGTGCTACCGAAACTATTGAGCAAATTCGATTTTCGGGTGCTGGTGATCACGGGGCTGACGTTATACGCGATCAGTTGCATGATCGACATCGACCTGACCGCGCAGAGCGTCGGCCACGATTTCGTGTGGTCGCAACTGATTCGCGGCACGGCCCAGATGCTCGCGATGATGCCGCTCAATCAGGCGTCGATGGCGGCCGTGTCGCGTGAAGATTCGGGCGACGCCGCCGGGCTCTACAACATGGCGCGCAATCTCGGCGGGTCGATTGGCCTGGCGATTATCGGCACCGTGATCGACCGGCGCACGACATTTCATGCCGCCACGATCCGCGAGTCGGTCAGCGCCAATTCGCTGATCGGTCAGGAGACGCTGGCGGCCAACGCGGCGAACTGGTTCACCCATACGGGGGATATGGCGTACTCGCAGATGCGTGCGCTCGGCCAGCTCGGTGCGCAGATCCAGGTCCAGGCCACCGTGATGACTTACTCGGAAACCTTCTATCTGCTCGGTATCGCGTTGCTTGCCTGCATTCCGCTCGCGCTGCTGTTGAAAACGCCGCGCAGGAATGCGCCGCTGCCTTCGTCCGCTGGACACTAATGCTCTTCAATCGCCCCATGATGTCCAACCGTCTGACGTGTTTCGCACTCGCCGCCGTTACGTTGCTGTCCGTCTTACCGGGCTGCACCGTCGGCCCGGATTATCACGGTGCGCCGCCGGTCGCGCAGGACGCCCGTAGCAGCGCTACTTTCGTGCGTACGCCGGCTGCCGGCACCACGGCGGCGCCCGCGTCGAACCAGTGGTGGCTCGCCTTCAACGACCCGCAACTGAACGACCTGATCGCCGCCGCGTTCGCGCACAATCCCGACGTCGATGCCGCAAAAGCGCGGCTGCGGGAATCGCGCGCGCAATTGCAGCAGCAACGGGCCAACGAATTGCCGAAACTCTCCGGCGATGCCGCGGCGCTGCGCATGCGTGAGCCCGACGTGAGCGCGCTGAGCTCGTCGAGCGGAGGCAGTTCGGGTTCGTCGGGAAGAGGGCCGTTGCAGCTTTATACGGCCGGCTTCGACGCCACGTGGGAAATCGATCTGTTCGGCGGCACGCGGCGGGCGATCGAAGCGGCCTCCGCGGATGCCGAAGCGGTCGACGCCGATCTCGCGGACACGCGCGTGTCGCTCGCGGCTGAAGTGGCGCAGGCGTACATCGATCTGCGTGACCAGCAGGCGCGGCTCGCACTGGCGCAGCGCCAGGCGGAAACCGAGCAGAAAAGTTTGACGTTGACGCAGCAGCGCAGGGCGCGCGGCACGGCGGCGGACGTCGACGTCGAGCGTCTGACCACGCAGGTGGAAAACACGCGCGGCACGCTGACGCCGCTCGACGCGCAAGTGACCGATTCGCTCGATCGCCTCGCCGTGCTGACCGGCCGTGCGCCTGGCGCGCTGGACGCGCAACTTGCCGACGTGCGGCCATTGCCGGCGCTGCCCGCTACGGTGGCGATCGGCGATCCATCGACGATGTTGCAGCAGCGGCCCGATATTCGCGCGGCCGAGCGACGGCTCGCGTCGAGCAATGCGCAGATCGGCGAACACGTCGCGGATTTTTTCCCGAAGGTGACGCTGCTCGGCGATATCGGTTTCAGTGCGGGCGATCCTGGGCACCTCGTGCGCAAGAGTAATTTCAGTTGGATCGGTGCGCCGTATCTGCAATGGAATGCGCTCGATTTCGGGCGTACCTTGGGTAGCGTGCATGCGGCCGAAGCCTCGCGCGACGAAGCCGAGGCGCGTTATACGAAGGCCGTGCTCGGCGCGTTGCAGGATGCGAATTCATCGCTGTCGCGCTATGGGCATCAGCGTGAGCACGTTGTGACGTTGCAGAAGGTGGAGGCGTCCGCGAGTCACTCGGCCGTGTTGATGCGGCAGCGGTATTCGGCGGGCGTGTCGACGTTGATCGATCTGCTGGATACGCAGCGGGAAGAATTTACCGCGCAGCAGAATGTGGTGGCGGGGCAGGCGGAGTTGCTGAAGGACTTTGTTTCGCTGCAGAAGAGTCTTGGGATTGGGTGGGAGGCACAGCGGGGCTAGGGCGCGATTCTTTGAAAAAATCTGCGGTGTCTTGAGCGATTCGATTGATGGGGTACGCTTGCGTTTTGACCAGCGTGAGTTTTCATCGATGAAACTGAAAAACAGAGTCGCCATCATCACCGGCGCGCAACGCGGCATCGGCTATGCGATCGCGAGACGTTACCTCGACGAAGGCGCACACGTCGTGCTCGCGGATGTGAACGATGCTCGTGACCAGTTGCCGGGTTTGAACGGCGCGCAAGGCACTGCCAGCTTTGTGAAGACGGACGTGAGCATCGATGCGCAGGTCCGTGCGCTGGTCAGCAAGACGCTCGAGTTGCATGGCCGTGTCGATATCCTCGTGAATAACGCGGGCATCGAATTTGCCAAGACCGTTGTGACGACAACGGAAGACGAGTGGGACCAACTGATGGCGGTCAATCTCAAGGGTGTCTTTCTCTGCTCGCGCGCTGTGATTCCCGTCATGCAGCAGCAAGGCAGCGGCGTGATCATCAACGTGGCGTCCGAACTGGGGCTCGTCGGCGAGGCGGGCGTCGCGGCCTACTGTGCGTCGAAGGGCGGAGTCGTCATGCTAAGCAAGGCGATGGCTATCGACCATGGGCCGCAGGGTATCCGGGTAAATTGCCTGTGCCCGGGGCCGGTCACGACGCAATTGCTCGAAGACGTTTTTGCCAGCAGCGACGATCCCGACGGTATGCGTCGAACCTTCGAAAATCAGACGGTACTGAAGCGCCTTGGGCGACCGGAAGACATCGCGGCCGCCGCCGCGTTTCTCGCTTCCGACGACGCCGCTTTTATGGCGGGCAGCGATCTGGTGGTCGATGGGGGATGGACTGCGCGGTAGGACTTTGAGGTCGGCTCGGGGCGCACTCGGGGCGCTTCAGCGCGCTAGCGTGATAGATTGAGTCTGTGTTTCAGCAGGGTGATATTGCGTCACCCATTTTCTTCACCTGCCTGGATGACGATCGATAGATCACAGGAGCGTGTATGAACTGGGGAGGCGGGACTTCCTTTCATCTCCGTGCTCACCAATCCGACGACCGGCGGTGTATCGGCAAGCTTTGCCTTTCTCGGTGACGTGGTAATCGCCGAACCGAAAGCGCAGATCGCATTTGCGGGTCCGCGAGTCATCAAGCAGACCGTTGGCGAGACCTTGCCCGACGGCTATCAGCGATCTGAATTTCTGGTGGAGCGGGGGGCGATCGATATGATCGTGGACCGTCGCAAGATGCGCGAGGAGATCGCGCCCTTGGTGGCACTGCTTACGCGTCTACCGACGGACTCGATGGTCTAACTGATACCTCTGCTGCAATCGATCTACCGAACAAGGAACCCGTATGTGAGCGGGTCTCGCTCATCCACAATCCAGTTCGCGAAGCCGCACACGAAAGCGTTGCCTTCGACTTCGGGAATGACAGCCTTGAAATCGCCAACAGTCGTCTCGCTCAGCACGCGGCCTTTGAACACAGTACCGATGATGGATTCATTGACAAGCGTCTCATCCTTTCCCAACCGGCCACGCAGATAGAGCTGGGCAACACGGCCACCCGTACCGGAACCGGTGGGCGAGCGGTCCACTTCACGGTCCGCGAAAACGCAGCAATTCGCCTGGGTCGAACCGGCATGTCGGGGTGCGTTGGCGATGATGGTCCCGTAGATATGATTGATCTCCGGGATATGTGGATGCTCGACAGGGAACGCGGCGTTGGCGGCCGCCTTCACCTCGGCACCGAAGCGGATCAGTTCTTCCACCGACGACTCGCGAACTTCGAGTCCGTGCGGTTGGCCATCGGTGTAGAAGTAGAACGCGCCACCGAACGCAATATCGCCCGTCACCTTCCCAAACGACGGCGTGTCAACCGTGACGTCTTTTTTCCAGATGAACGACGGCACGTTGACGAAGCGTACGTTGCCCGCATGCTCGCCGTCCCACTGCACGAACGCTTCGATGAACCCGCACGGCGCGTCGATTCCCACGCGCGTTTCGGGTATCTGACGCTGTACCCAGCCCAACTCGACCGCCGCGGTTGAAAGCGCAATGACACCGTGGCCGCAGTGGTCGCTGTAGCCTTCGTTGTGAAGGAAGATGATCCCGAAGTCGGCATTCGGGCTAACCGGTTCCGTCAGATACCCGCCGTACATGTCGGCATGGCCGCGCGGTTCGAACATCAGCGCGCGGCGAATGTCGTCGGCGTTCTCTTTCAACCATGCGCGCCGCTTGACGATCGTGTCGCCAGGCAGCCGCGGCAGACCGCTGGTGACGATGCGAAAGGCTTCGCCGCCGGTGTGGACTTCGACAGTCGAGAGGGTGCGGGAAATTTTCATGTGTGCTTCGTGAGGTCAGTGGGGCGATTGCGCTTACTGGCCGTACGGAACCGGCAGACCGTTCTTGATCACATACACGGTGGTCGGTGCGCCCTTGAGGTCGCCGTATTCGTCGAACGAGTAGGTGCCGGCAACGCCCTTGTAGTTTTCCCTGGCCAGTTGAGCGATGAGTTTCGCCTTGTCGGTCGTCGTGCCCGCCTTCACCATGGCATCAGCCAGCAACTTCACGCCGTCGTAGTAACTGACGGCGTAGACCTGCGTATCGGTGTTGTAGGCGGCCTTGTATTTCTGCAGGAACTCGCGGCCGGCCGCCGTCTTGTCGAGCGCAATGCCGCCCTGCGCGCAATACACGATTGAAGCTGCATCGCCCGCCACCTTGCCCATGTCCGCCGAGCAGATACCGTCGCCGCCAAGCAGCTTCGCCCGGAGGCCGCGCTGGCGCATCTGCTTCGCCATCGGCGCGCCCTGTGCCGCGTAACCGCCGAAGAAAATCACGTCGGGATTCCTGGCCTTGATGGTGGTGAGAATGCCGAGAAAATCGGTCGCCGCGGAGTTGGTGAACTCCTGATCGACAATCTGGATGCCGTTTGCCTTGGCCACCTTGATGAACTGTTCGGCGACGCCCTGACCATACGCCGTGCGGTCATCGATTACCGCCGCAGTTTTGGCTTTCAGCGTCTTCGCCGCGAACTGCCCCATTGTTCCGCCGAGTTGTTCATCGCTAGCACCGATACGGAAAATGTTCTTGAAGCCTTGTTTCGTCAGGGCAGGGTTGGACGCGACCGGCAGCATCGGCACACCACCGGCATTGAAGACGCGTGACGCAGGAATAGCGACGCCCGAGTTGTACGGCCCGACAACCGCGACGACTCCGCTGTCGACCAGTTTCTGGGCGACCTGCACGCCGATTTTTGGATCAGCCTGGTCGTCTTCCGAATCGAGTTTGAACGTGACTTTCTGACCGGCAACCGTGACGCCCGTTTTGTTCAGCTCTTCGATCGCGAGACGTGCGCCGTTCTCGTTGTCCTTGCCGTTCGGTGACTGCGGTCCGGTAAGCGGAGCCGAGTGACCGATGGTGACGACGACCTGCGCGTTGGCGGACAGCGTAAATCCAGCGGCCACGGCAGCAACCGCGATTGTTGCGAGACGGCGCATACGAACTCCAGGTGAGCTAAGGGGAGGCCAGACCATTCCAGTCGGGTCGGCTGACGATGTGACTTCGAGAATGTAGGGGGGCTGCGGGCATCGGGATAGTCGGGTTAACGGTCGGCCGGCCCCTAACGTGCGACGCGGCAAGGGTCGCCTCGGCGTCGAAATTCTGTTTTATTACGGCAGCCATTCGGCTCGCCTGGCTCAAGTCATTCTGCAATGCGTTTGAAACTGGCGTAGTAATCGTCGGTGTAATAGCAGTCGCCGATCTGCCTGCGCGATCCACCGCACACGATGCGTCGCTGCCCGCGGTCCGCCGAGCCAGGCGTGCGAACTGTGTATGCGTGGTAATAGCCGCGCGGATGCAGCGGCAGTAATACCGCGCTGTTACGAAACAGGACCCCATCCTCGCCAAAAGGGTAGGGACCGCCCGCTTTGATCAAACGCAATGTTTCGGCGGCTTCCCCCGGCAATTGCGCCTTGGTGACCGTGACTGGCGTGCTCCGCGCCTGGGCGCCCGACGCGGCGGCTGTGTCGCTCGCGGATTGCCCAGGCTGAACCGGCGCCTGACTCGCGGATGCACCCGCATCCGGAGTAGCGTTTCGCGATCCGTCCTTGCCGCATCCGCCGAGGATCGCGCTCAAGGCGAGGATGTAGGAGAAAGCCCACGCTCGCATCACGAAACGGTTGTCTCCGGGTTGACTAGCATTCGACGACCATCATCCATTTGAGGGTACAGCCAACAGCGGAGCGAATCAACGTTCAGCCCGAAACTGGGATTTTTTTACTCGATAATTGCTGATTTCTTCGGTGGTCTGTCAAGTCACTTTGCACCGTTCGCGGCGAACATCTCCTTCGCCTCGGGTGAAGCCAGGAACGCGATGAAGCCTTCGGCTGCATCACGTTGTGAGGTGTTCGTCATAAGAACGGCGGTGTACGCGAGCGTGCTCTGGAGATCACCCGGGAGCGGGCCGAGGAGCTTTATGCCGGGTGTAGTCGCGATGAGCGGTATCGTACCTGCGACCATGTCGTTGCCATTGCCCTTTAACACGGGTTCAAAAATCCCATTGGGAGTCGTGCGCACAATTTTCGGCTTGAGTGTTTCTGCAATTCCCAGCTGCTCAAGGGTGTTCGCAAAGGCTTGTCCTGATTTAACACTGTTAAAGACGAGGAGGTCCGCACCGAGCAACGTGTTCCTGAGTTTCTCAACAGTTGAAATGTCGTACGCTGGACTATCCTTGCGGTTACCGAGGCCGACGCCAACATGCGCGATTATCGGTCTGTCCCCGGCACTCACCTTGCCCGATTTCGTAAGATTGTCAGCGAAGTCCGGCTGAACGATAACAACGTCGGCCGCTTCGCCGTCTTCAATCCTTTTCTTCACAACCGGCGATGGATCGAACACCAGCCTGACCTGGTTATGTGTCTGCTGGCGATAAAGATCGACGACCTTGGTCAAGGCGGGTTCGAGGGGGCTGTCGCTCATGACCTTAATGTCTGCTGCTTGAATTGATGCAGCGAACGTACAGAATGAGCCAGCCAGAAAGGTGCTCAAGCTGATGCGTTTAAGTTTTGCGTTCATGGAACCTGCCTCGCCGCCGGCCGACATATCAGACGAATCTCCGATTGAACCGGCAAGACCGCCAAGCCAACAACGAAGTAGGTCATGGACTGGGTCATGGCAGTCTCCTTACAAGGTCGCAAGCATGCTTTTATTGTAGGTCAGCGCTCACCGAAGTGGCGTGCGAGGAGCACACGCATCACTGACCCTGTAGCGGCTTGCCGGTGCTGAGGCGACGTTCAAATGACCGCGAGACTGCGCCGGCGACTGGCCGGAGTCAGCCGACAGGGACCCACGGCAAAGCACTACGCACCCGCGTCAGACGATCCCGGCGAAGCGTTGCTCCAGGTACGCGATGATCGCCTTGGAATCGTAAAGCCAGCGCGACTGGTCTTCTTCCTGAATATGCAGGCACGGCACCTTGATCTTGCCGCCGCCTGCCAGCAAATTCTCCCGTTGCGCGGAATCGTTTTTCACGTCGTGCAGAGTCATCGGTACGTTCAGACGATGCAGGGCACGTCGCGTCTTGACGCAGAAAGGGCACGCATGAAACTGATACAGCGACAGTCGCGCCGCTTCCTTTTTCACTGCGGCCTGACCTTGTACCGAACGGCGTTGCGGCCGCGGGCGGCTAAGGGCGTCGCCGAGCACGATTAGCTGGCCGAGACCGACACGCAGGGCTTTCATCAACATAAGGGGTATCTCGAGCGGGGAATAGAAGCTGGCAAGTCTACTCGTTCCAACAGCCGGTCACTTTGTAGTGGTCAAGCTTCTTTGGATACCCACGATGGGGCTTTTCAATAAATAGAAGTTTCGTATCGCACTGGCGGCGACCGATTTGCCGCCGAATGTATGCGCCTGCTGTGAAAGTCAGCGATGTAGCCCGTGATGTCGCGCCGGGCGAGTTCGTGGCTGGCGTACTCCTACATGTGGGTTGACATAATATAAATTATCAACAATCTGTCTGTAGCAGCAATATGAGAATGTCGTGTTTCAGCAAGATACAGATGTCGTGTTTTGCGGCTGGTGCCATGCTCGGCGTTTCCGGTCTGATTGCGGGAGCCCGTCATGCGTGCAGCCGAACTGGTGACACTGAACATGCGCGAACTCGACCGGTTGAAGGTAATCCAGGCGATTGTCGAGATGGGACTGAAGCCCGGCCGTGGGGCTGAGCGCCTGGGACTGAGCGTGCGTCAGGTCGAGCGGCTGGTGATCCGCTACCGGGCCTCGGGCGCCGCCGGTCTGTGCTCAGGGCGGCGCAGCCGTCGAGGCAACCGGAAGCTGGACGAAGGACTGGCGGCGCGTGCGCTGGCGATCATCCGTGAACGCTATGCCGATTTCGGGCCGACGCTGGCGCGCGAGAAACTGCGCAAATGTCACGGGCTGATGGCGTCCAAGAAAACGGTGCGACAACCGTCGCGCGTCGGGTTCGCCGTCACGAACCAGTCAGGGGCAGGCGCCGAAGTCGAAGGAGCGCAGGACCGGCACAAAAAAGCAGCGCGAAATCACGGTTGAGGATCTGAACACCGCGATTGGCAAAACAGCGGCCAGCCTCCAGGACTCCGTACTCAGAACCTCGTCATCCGGTTATGGGATTTATCAACCGGGTGCGAGGTCAGGCATCCACACCGGTCACGATCTCGCTAAAGGCAAAAATCGGCCAATAGCCGACTTGCCCCGGCACAATCGCATCGCCGGAAAGCGGCCATTCGCCGGGAGCGTAGGAAACATTACGGCTCGATAAACAGAAACCTTGCATATCTTCCGCTTCCGTAATTCTCGGGCATTCGACATTTCTGGTAGCACTGTACCAACCGGAAACCGGCCTTCTCACGATCTGACTCATCGCCTTCCTGAGACCAGATACCGTAACTTTTCTCTGCGAGAGTGACGAGAAAGTTCCTCTCCCCTCCCGAGAGCGTTGAGCGCTCCAGCAGATCGCACACGAGATTTGCAGTCACCACGCCAAACAGGCGGCGCTGTGCACGAGAGTCGAGCGCAACCATGAGTTGTATCGCCTCTGTGAATATTTCCTCGCCCTCCTGCGCTGACCGCTGCAACGTGATCGCAGGCAGAGCAAGCGCAGTGATATAAAACTGGTCCTGCTCATCGAAGCTGTCGAGTCGTACAGTCGAATCCTGAGCTTTCACGAGTACGGCTTGTTGACGTTTCACACGCGAACAGCAGGCAAGAGACGCGTGCGGATGTTCATGTCCCAGCTGTTCCAGATAACGTATTCCGTTCTGCCAGTCACCCAGGTGCTCGCCGAATACATGGGAAGCGAGCGCCGCCAATTCAACGAGATCTGACTCGCCCATCGGGGACGATAGCCTTGTCCAGAGCCTCTCAGCAACACCCTCAGGCTTCTTCGTATGGTCCTGCCAGTCCTGCTTCAAGGCTTGACGAAGCAATTCGTCGTTCATCGGCATCGTATTCATACACACCTCCCGTTAGATTGCCTAAATGGTAGATTCGAGGCTGGTGTGCGTACAGCGCATGTTTTACAGGTATAAGTTGCGTTCAACGCATCTTTATGAAGGAGCCATAGCGAACTATATGGATCTCAACCTGCTACTCGCGCTGAAAGCGCTGATTGAAGAGGAAAGCGTGTCGCGTGCAGCGATCAAACTTAACCTGAGTCCGTCGGCGATGAGCCGAAGCCTTGCTCGCGTCCAAGATGCTTTCGGCGATAAGGTCCTGGTTCGAGCAGGAAAGAGAATGGTGGTTACGGAAACAGCACGGCACCTGAAAGACCCGCTGGACCGGATCCTTCACGACGTCGGATTGCTGCTTGGCAGGCAACAAAAAGCGATCGCGACGGAGAGAGTCGTCAATATAAGTGCTAACGATGGATTCATTGACTCGTTTGCCGTGCACCTCATTGCAGAAGCGCACGAGGTCTGGCCGCTTGTGAAGATCCGTTTTTCGCCAAAACACGAAAAAACCCCTGAGTATCTTCGCAGCGGCGACCTCGATTTCGAAATCGGGGTGGTCGGCAACACCGGTCCGGAAATCTTGATTAGAAAGCTGTTCGATGACCGTATGGTCGGTGTCTGCAGGAAGGGACATCGACTGGCACGACGCAAAATAACACTCGACACCTACCTTGCCTTTCCGCACATTAGCGTGTCCCGTAAAGGTCGATTTCATGGGCCGATCGATGACGCGTTGAGGGTTCAGGGGCTGACACGGAACGTAATCGCTGTTGTCCCGAGCTTCAGTTCGGGTATTGAACTCGCCCAGCGTTCTGACTGGATCGCTCATGTTCCTGAAAAGCATACAGTCCAGTCCCGGCGCGACGTTGTGACCTTCAAACTGCCGATAGTCACACCAGCTTTAGCCATTTCAATCATGTGGCATCCCCGGTTTGAACACGACCCGATTCATACCGGGTTGCGAGACATGATCGTGAAAGTCTGCAGGCGGATCACTGGGGCGTCGGTGGATTGATACTTGAACGTAGGTGGCGATCAGTGAAGCCACAGCCGTGCTGGTAATGAGGGGGCTTGACGTGGGCTTACGCGGCGCCGTGAAAAGCGGCGCGCTACAGGCGGGAGTCGGCCTGGGTGCCGGCCGGTCGGCACGACGTAGAGATGCCCGGCAACGAACCGGACATATCAACTGCGACGAGTATTTCGTGCAGTCCGCTCGCCGCCTGGTCATCGCAGCTCTCCAACACCGTCTGCGCAGCTCGCAGGATCGACATGCGGGAATGCAGACGCCTTTCACAGTCGGCAACGTAACGTGCAAATTCGATAGGCTCGTCGACAGACAGTCGATCAATCAACTCTCGATCATCCTTCACGATCAATGGATTCATTCTTGCGAAACTGAAGATCCGCTTCAACGGCAAGAACCTCTGGCTGCGGACGATCGTGTCGACGCTGTTCGCCGAATTCGTCTACTCGTATGTATGCAGCTTCATCGCTTTCCACAACAACCTGCAGGTGATCGATCTGATCAAGCTGCAGTTCATGATGGTCACGATCAAGGTCATGTGGGAAGTCGTTGCGACACCGCTTCTGTATGTCGCCTCGCACGTGCTGAAGAAGCGCGAAGGGGTCGATGTGTACGACTATTACACCAACTTCAACCCGTTCTCTCTCGCGGTGAAGTGAGCTCGCGCGTTAGCGCACGCCGCACCGGGCCGACGGTGCGGCGGCCTGGCATAGCGCCAACGCTGGCGCATTCTGCCGCCTGGTCGTGCCGCTCAGCGGCGCGCAACCATGAAGAGCCGTTCGAATGGCAGCGTGCATGAGCCATCGTCGTTCTGGTAGTGGCGCGCCAGATGGCTCGAATAGTTCTGGCAATACACCTCGAACGACGCGGGATCGAGCATGCTGCTGACCGGTCGAAGCGGCGCGCGCCCTTCGCCCACTCGACGAGTCCTTCGACGCCGCTGAACGTCAGCTCATAGGTCGAAGTCCAGATCTCACAGGTTACGCCGAGCGATGCCATGATGGCCGCATATTCATCCGCACCGAGCACAGGAGCCTGCCTGAGCTTTCCCTGCAACCTGCCCTTCCATTCAGCCGTCCCGGCAACCGCAAGGATTGCCGTATAGAAAGGCGTGCAGAACATGTTCGGCATCTGGATCGCAAGCGTTCCTCCCGCCGTCAACATCGCGCCCAGTCGCACCAGTTGACGGGGGTGATCGGCGATCCACTGGAAAGACGAGCCGAGGTAAAGCAGATCGGTTCCCTCGTCGGCCTCGAATGTTTCGATCAGGCCGGTACGCCATTCGACGTCGGCCGCCGGTTGCAACTGGCGGGCCTCGTCGATCAGCGACGCGGACGAATCGATTGCATGGATGTCGGCGTGGGGATAGCGCCGGCGCAATGCAAGCGTCGAACAGTCGCCTGAACCGCACCCCAGATCCGCGATTCGGCTCGGCTCGCCGTGAATTTTCGCGATCAGTTCTTCGTTGGGCCAGTTGCGTTCCAATGCGAATAGCCTGTACTGATTCGCGTCCCATTCAGTCACCACGCCGAATCTCCCGCACTTGCCCCAACTTGCGATAATGGCCCTTCAACAGCGGGACGGATTCGAACTTTGCATCGGCAAAGTGCAGAGTTTCCCGTTGCTGTTTCCTGATGTAGTTGCCCACCATGATCCTGCTGTCGGCGGCCTGAATCAGGAACATCTCTCCTGCGGAGAAGTCGGCCTCGTAATCGACAATCAACAGATCATCGGAGCGAATAATGGGCGCCATCGCACGGAAATTTTCCACTCTGGTTGCGTAGAGCGTCGATTCCGCCAGTGTCGTGTCGACACACGATGGGTCCGAAGCAAACGCTCGTTGGTTTCACCCTTGCGCCGTTGCCTGTCGAGCGGTTGATCGGCCCGCAGTTGCGCCGTAGTGACAGAGAAGAATTCGGCGACAAGCGCAAGTGTGGCGTCCGTAGGCGTGGCCGTGCGTCCGAGCAAAATATTGTTGATCGCCTTCTGCGATACGCCGGTTAGTCTGGCGAGTTCGCGTTCACTGACGCAAACGTCATCCATCAGGTATCGCAGCACATGCGCTGTGGACTGAAGCAGAACAGGTTCGGTATCGGTGCCGGCCAGGTCCGATGCAAGGTCAGCCGGGCTCACACCGAAAAAGTTGCCCAGCACCCTGAGCGTCGAGGCGCGAGGGTTTGACGCGCCGTTGACGAGCGCCTGCAGCGCAGACAGTGTGATGCCACTGCGCTTCGACAATTCATTGACGCTCGCTATACCGTGTCGGCGCATCAACGTTCGGATGTGTTGGGCGATGGTGCTCAACGTGGCTTCCTGGCAGGATGATTATCTCGTTCGCATGATAAGTGAAAACGGCTACGGCTTGACGCACATTCTGAACACCGCGTTGCATGTACGAGGTTCGACGACACGCTTCGAAATGACAATGACTTCACCTCAAGGTCTTAACGCTCGAACCATCGTTCCGCAGCCTCCTATCTCACCTCGACCGTCACCCGATCGTAACGCCCGCTTTCGTCGAACGCCGTAATCGCATAATCACCCGGCTGCGGAAACTGCACGGTCCACCCACGCCCCGCCGCAGCACGACCGACCAGCATTCCGTTCACGAGCCAGCCGACCGTGCCGCGCGCACCATTTACACCCAGACGCACCTGTGGCGGCGCAGCGCCGTATGCGCGCTGAATCACTTCCCCGGCACTCGCGCCGGTAATCGCCAAACGCCCCGCCCCACCCGTCTGCGGTGCACACCCCGGCGCCCAGCGTGGTGGATCGAGACGCCGGCTGCGCTCATCGAGCCACGGTTCGAGCACCGCGGGCCATAACGGACTTTCGGCTTCCCGCAACGGATGATTCGTGCAGTCCGACGTAGCCCGCAATCCGCTCACGGCGTCGACGGTGTAACGCAGAATCGGTTCGCCGCCGCGCACCGGATCGGGAAACGTCGGCGGCGCCACGCCACCGAGCAGCCATGCCCGACGCTGCGCGGCACACAAGTTATCGGGCTGCGTGTCGACCGCATTGCCGAGCGGCCAGCAGATCTGCGTCTGCGTCACATCCGGCGGCGGTTCGCGATGCAGCGTTGCGACCGCGTCGGGCAACGCCGCGAAGACGCTCATCATCAATGGCGTCGCCGCGTTGGCGCCGAAATAACCGGGGTTCGGCGTGCCGTCAGGCCGTCCGATCCACACGCCGACCGTGTAGCGATCCGTCACGCCGACGGCCCACGCGTCGCGAAAGCCGAAGCTCGTCCCGGTCTTCCACGCAATGCCGTGCGGCGCCCCGCGTTCTTCGATCGCGCGCCCCAACGGGCCGCCCGTCTCCAGAATATCGCGCACGATAAACGCCGCGCCCGCGCTCATCATCCGATGCTCGTCGCGCGGCGCATCGGGCGTGAGACGCGGCTGGCCCGCCATGCCGCCGCGCGCGAGCGAAGCGTACGCGCCGACCAGGTTCTCGAGCGTCGTATCGGCGCCGCCGAGAATCACCGCCAGATTCGGCGTGGCGCCGCGTGGAAAGCGTAGTGTCAAACCGCCCTGACGCAGCTTGCCGACGAAACGATCTGGGCCGTACTGGTCGAGCACCTGCACCGCCGGCACGTTCAACGAGCGTGTCAGCGCTTCCGAGACGCTCACCGCGCCGCTGAACGATTGCTCGAAGTTGCCCGGCTGATAGCCGCCGAACGATTGCGGCACATCGGACAGCAGCGACTCCGAATCGATGATCCCGGCGTCGAGCGCGAAGCCGTAGAGAAACGGCTTGAGCGTCGAACCCGGCGAACGCCACGCGCGCACCATGTCGACGTGGCTGGCGCGTTCGAGATCGCCGAAGTCGGCCGAACCCGCATAGGCGCGAGTCTCGAGCGTCGCGTTGTCGATGACGAGCGCCGCGCACGACGCATGGCGCGGCAACGTGCGCACCCGCTCGAGCAGCAGCGCCTCAACGGTGCTTTGCAGATCGGCGTCGATCGTGCTCGTCACGTGCAGTTTGCCGTGCGCGCCGCGCTTCAGGCGCTCGGCCAGCAACGGCGCCAGCATCGGCTCACGGATCGTCTGCGCGTAGACAGGCTCGGTCAGCGCATCGGCAATCACGGCAGCCGGCCAACGATCCGTCATCCGCTGCAGCACCTTGTCGCGCGCGTGCCGGGCACGCTCGGGAAAACGGTCGGGGCGCAGCAGCGACGGCGCCTGCGGCAGCACCGCGAGCATCGCGGCCTCCGCATGGCTCAGATTCGAAGGCGGCTTGCCGAGATAGGCGCGGCTCGCCGCGTCGACGCCTTCGAGCACGCCTCCCATCGGCGCATAGTTCAGATACAGCGTGAGGATTTCGCGCTTCGAGAAATGGGCCTCGAGTTGCAGAGCGCGCAGAACCTGGCGCAGCTTGCCGGTCAGTGTGTGCGGCGTCGGGTCGATCACGCGCGCGACCTGCATCGTGATCGTCGAGCCGCCGGACACGATGTGGCCGTGCAAGGCCCACTGTGCGGCAGCGCGCACGAGCGCAAACGGGTTGACGCCCGGGTGCCACCAGAACGCGCGGTCTTCGTAGCCGATCACGGCCTCGACATAGAGCGGTGAAACCTGGGCGAGCGTGATCGGATTGCGCCAGATGTAAAGCTTGTCGGGAAACGCGCGCAGCGGCGTGCCGTCGCGCGCCGTGACGATCAACGAAAACGGTGCCGAGCGCCCCGGCGTCGGCAGCGGACAGAGACGGTCGGCGACTAGAGCCAGCACGCCGACACCGACGGCCGCGGCAAGCGCCACACGCACCGCGCGCGACGCCCGAGCCCAGCCCAACACGCGACAAGCGCGCGCCCGGCCACCTGCCCAGCATGAACGTGCCGGCACTACCACGCGGTCCCCGTCGCTCGACACTGCCGCTACCTCAGTTGACCGTCGCAGTCGAAGCAGCGGACGAAGTCGCCCTCGCGCTGGCCGGTTCCGCCGCCACGGCGCGCGTCGCACTCGCGGCAGCAACGGGCGCCGGCGCAGCGCTGTCGACAATCGTCATCTTCGTCTGCGGATCGAGCACGCCGAACACCTCGGGCCGGTACATATCCTGCGCGAAAAGCGGCGGCACCGTGTACTGCCCGGGCGTCACGACGCGCGCGCGGTAGAACAGATCGAGACTGCCCCAGCCGAGTTTCACCGCCGCCACGAAGCGATCGTCGCGGAACTCGACGTGCTGGATGCGGTTGCTCTGCATCGCCTCGTTGACATTGATGCCGTCCACCTTGAGGCTATCGCCGTTCTCGCCTTGCACGAGGTTCGCGTTCTCGATTTCGAGGCCGGCCGGAATCCGGTCGACGACGATGGCGGACGCCGTCACATAGCTCGCCGCGCTCGCGTGAAGATGGACCAGCACCGTATCGCCGATTTTCAGCGTCTCGTTGCCGAGGGCCGTGCCGTCCGCCTTCCGATACTCGCGGGTCAGCGAGATCTGCGGCACGCCGCTCGCGGGCTGCGGCGTGTGCACGGGGCTACCGCTCAACGCCAGTTCCACGAACAGGTGTTGATCCGACGGATTCGTCACGGTCAGCCCCTGCGCGAACTCCGTCGCGCTGACGTCGGCGAACTGCGTCGCCACGCTGTCGACGCTGCGCGTGCCGCTCGCGCTATCGATCGTCGCGCGCCACGGCTTCGGCTCCTCGGAGGCCAGTGACTGACCCAGACGGAACAGCGCGAGACGCTCCTGCGTGCTGAAGTAGTACGAACCGCGCGCTGCCATCTCACCCTGCACGCGGCCGAGCAGCGTCGCCGCCTGCGGCGCCTGGATGTTGTCGCGCCTGAGCAGCACGAATTCCATCGCCTGGTCGCGCAGATTGCTGCCGTAGTCCCACCACCAGTAGCCGCTCCGGCGCTCGACCTTGAGCCCTTGCGCAATGGCCTGCTGGCCGCGCGCGTTGTCGCCCATCAGGTTCAGCGCGATGCCCAGTTCGACCAGCGAGAGCCCCGAGTTGGCGTACACGCGCTGATCGAACAGCAGACGCAGCGTCGCGAGCGGCGCCTTGCGTTCGTGCGCGAGCACGTACGCGGCCTGCACAAGCGCTTCGTACGAGCGGTTGTTGCGCGTCACGTCGTCGATCAACTGGCGCAGCGTGTCCGGGGTCACGTGCGTGGGCAATGGCGTGATCTGCGCGCTGCCCTCCTGCAAACCGCGCAGCAGATAAGCGGTCGCCTTGCTGTAGAGCGCGTCGGGCACCGCGAAACCTTGCGCGCGTGCGTCCTGGAGGAAGCCCGTCACATAGGCGGACAGCCAGAAGTCGTCGGGCGTGTTGCCCCACAGGCTGAAACCGCCGTGCGCCGACTGGTAGCCGCCCAGCTTGCCGAGCGCGAAGTCGATCCGCTGGGCGCGCTCCTCGCGGGTGTAGACCTTGAGGCCGTAGCGCTTCGCCGCCGCCTCGTCGACGTAGAGCCACGGATAGGCACTGCTGGTCGCCTGCTCGGCACAGCCGTACGGATATTCGAGCAGCCACTTGACGGCCGCCTTCACGTCGACGGGCGGCGTGTTCGAGACGAACAGATGCGCCGACAGCGAGCCCGGATACAGACCCGCAATGGCCGGGTCGCGGATCGTGAGCGTCGCGCCCGGGTCGATCGTGTAGCGCAGCGTCTGTTGTATCGACGGGGTCGGCGCTTCCACTTCGAGCGCGTAATGACGCGTCAACGCCACCCCCGCGCCCTGCACCGCGACGTCGATGGCATGCAAGCCTTGCTGGTCGCCGGCATCGACGTCATAGCGCAGCGTCACTTTCTGCTGCGGACGCAAGGTCACGTCGCGCGAGCCGTTCTGCACCGTGAGACCGTCCTGCGCCTTCACGTCGATCCTGAACGTACCGGCGCCGCCCGTGAGGTTCTGCACGTCGAGGGCGAGCGTCGAGTGATCGCCAAAGTTCAGATAGCGCGGCGTCGACAGCTCGGCGATTACCGGCGCGGCGACGACCATCTCCTGGCTCTGGCTACCGAAGCGGTCAGCGGTTGCGACGACCGCGGCAAGCCGCAGCGTGCCGTTGAAGTCGGGCAGCGTCAGCGGGATGTCGGCTTCGCCGTTTGCATCGAGCGTGATGGGGCCGGTGAACAGGTCGACGAGCTTCACCTTCTTCGGCAGATCCTGGGTCGACTTCGGCGTCGTATCGCCGCCCCATTTCAGCTTGCCCTTCTTGCCCGCCAGCTTCTCGATCAGACGACCGTAGATGTCGTGCAGGTCCGCGCCGTATTGCAGCTTGCCGAAGAACCCCTGGAACGGATCGGGAACCGGGAACTTCGTGATGTTGAGAATCCCCACGTCGACGGCCGACAGCGTCAGCATCGCGCTCTGTCCTTTCGCCGCCGGCACCTTCACCTTGATCTTCACGACGGTCTCGGACTTGACCTTCGCCGGCGCGTCGATCGACACGTCGAGCCTGCGGTCCTGGCGCTCGAGCGGCAGCGCAATCAGACCGAGCGCGCGCGCCGGCGTGACCAGATCGCCTTCGTTGCCGGGGCGCAGCACCATCACGTTCACATACAGGTCGTGCCGCTGCCAGGCCGGCTCGACCGGAATGTCGACCGTGCTGCTCGCGCCGTCGATCTTCACGCGCTTCGTCCACAGCGTGCGGTCACCGTCGACCGTGATCAGCGCGCTACCGGCGTGCGGTGGCGTGATCGTCAGATGCGCGGTGTCGCCGCTGCGGTACGCGTCGCGATCGAGCTTCAGCGTCACGCGGTCGGGACGCTGGCCGGCCTGCTCATTGGTCTGCGCGTTCCAGCCCGCATAGAAGCGATAGCGCTGCGTGAGGCCGGTTGCCGCGTCGAACAGTTCGAGGCGATAGCGGCCGTATTTGACCGGCACGTGCAATTGCCCGCGACCGCCCGCCGGAATATCCAGCACGCCCGTGTACATCAGCTCGTCGGTATCCGTGAAGCCGGAGTTCCAGCCGCGCTGGTCGTCGAAGCGCCAGTAGTAGTCGCGGTTCTCGCGGAACATCCGCACCTGCAGGCCCTTGGCGGCTTTCGGATTACCGGTCTGATCGACGCGGATCACTTCGAAATCGGTGGGGGAGTTTTCCGGTGCGTAGTCGCCGGTGAACAGCGGACGAACGGCGGTCAGGACCGGCGCCGGCCAGATGGTGCGTTCGAGATTGCGTACCACCGGGCGGCCGCCCGATTCGAGCAGGCTCAGCGTAGCCCGTACCGTGACCGGCGAATGCGCGTCTTTCGCGGGATCGGCGGGAATTTCAAAAGAGAGCTTGCCGTTGTCGTCGAGCGCCTGGTCGTCGAGTTGCTGGCGCGCATGCAGCGCGTCGTCGTTCGCGTCGCCGAACTCGAAACCCGGATAGCGTGCGTTGAGCGGATTCTTATCGCGCTCGAACTCCGCGACGCCGAGCAGACGATTGCCCGCCGCCGGCGCACCGTACAGGTACATGCCCGTCACATCGACGTGGAACGCCTGCCCCGGCGCGAGCACCGCCGACGGACTTGCCAGGTCGAGCTTCATGCGCTCCGGCAGGAATTCCTCGACCTTGAACTTCACGGTCGCATTCGGCGCCTTGCTGGCCGGGTCGTTGCGCAACTCAAGCGCCCAGCCGCCGGTAGGAGCGTCCCCAGGCAGCGTGATCTTCTGCTGGTAGTAGCCGGGACGCCCGGCCACCGGTTGCCAGGTCGAGACGAACTGCGTCTTGCCGTCGGCGCGCCGCAGCGTCGCCTGCAACGGCTGCGGCGGTACGGGCCGGCCGTCGGCGTCGCGCGCGAGCACCGACATCGTGAAGGTCTCGCCCGGCCGGTACAGGTCGCGCCCACTCCACGCGAAGAGCCGCACCAGCTTGTAGTCCGACCCGGCGATGTCGAACTCGCCGAGATCGAGCGCCGCTTCGTGCACCGATAGCACCGACATCTGCCCTTCTTTCTGCGCCAGCACGAGGGCGGCGCCGTCGGGCTGCTTCGCGAACGACGCGTGTCCGTCACCGTCGGTCTGCCCGCGCCCGAGCACCTTGCCCTGTCGGTCGAGCCAGGTGATGTCCACGTTCGATACGGCACTGCCGTCGGTCAGCGAGCTGACGAAGGCTTCGGCCGCGTGATCGAAAAGCCGCAGATGCAGCCCGAGGTCGCTGACGTAGTAGTAGGTGGTCTGGTATTCGTAGCGGAAGCGCCCCGGCTGCGACATCACGGCGACGTAGATGCCGGGTTCCTGCAGCGCCTTGATCGTCTCGACCGGCAGATAGGTCACGCTGCGCCGGTCGGTTTGCTGCTCGGTCAGGAAGCGCCCTTGATAGACGCTATCCGCCATCTTGTGGAGGCCGTCGAGCGACCAGAGCGATACCGCGCCGTGCAGATCGCTGTTCAGATCGGGGTCGCGGGATTGATTGCTGTTGTCGCCGGAATCATCGTCGTCGCCCGACGAGGGCGACGGCTGCTTGCGCGCGAGCATCGCATCGATGAAGCGCGGCAACTGGTCCGGCCGCACGCGCATGAACTGCACGTCGACTTCCGGCACATTCACGGTGACCACCGGCAGGCCGCCGCTCTCCTTCGCCGGCAGCACCATGCCGCGGCTCGCGAAATAAAACGCGGGCGAGACGGCGGGCGTGTTGATCGAATAGCGGACTTCGCGGCCGAGCTTGCGACCGTCCTTGCCGGTCAGCGTGTCCTGAATCTGCACGACGTAGTGCGTCAGCGGCTCGACGTGCGGGAAGTAGAGTAAGCGCGGATTGTCGCCGACGACCCATGCGCCGGAGACGGCCACGCCACCCGCGAGATCGGTCAGCTTCTCCGACGTGCTGACTTCGCTCGCCGCCGATGCGCCTTGCGCACTGGCGGCGCTGTCGTCGCTATCTTCGCTATCGGTCGACGCGGTCGTTTTGGCGTTGCCTTTCGACGGCATCTTGAAGACGCGTACGACCTTATCGTAATCGGTGCCCGCATCGAGCGGCTGTGAAAATGTCAGCGCCAACGCCGGGTGTCCGTCGAGCTCGCGGTTGGCGGCGTCGATCACCGTGAATGGCGTGTTGGGATCGGAGGCTACGTCCGCTTCTTCCGCGTGGCCGCCATGCAGGTAGCGCACCATGGCCCAGATCGCCAATGCGGCGACGATCAGCAGGAAGGCGGCGGCGAGTCCACGTTTGTAGTTCTTCTTCATACGACCCCTGGTCGAATTCGCTGCGGGCGCTAGAGTGGTCGGCGCAGCATTTTTTGGCAAGCGACTTTAGCATGCGTGGAAGGCGTTACGACGAGTACCTGTGCGCAAACACCTTCAACAAGACGGAAGGGCAAAGCGGCGTGATTAACGGTGCGACTACTGCGCGGTCTTTCTCCACGACCGAAACAGATCGAGCAGGACACGACACGGCGTCGACATCGCACCGCCCCTCCGCCAGACTGCGCCGACATCCATGGTCGGCACCGTCACGCTGAGATCGCGGCGACTAATCCGGTTTCCCTCCAGAGACCAGGGTCGATAGACCAGATCCGAAAGGATCGTGACACCCTGCCCGAGCGCGACAAGACTTCTTACCGCTTCGATCGATTTGCTCTGCATCCAGACATTCGGTGCGACGCCGTAACTTCCCCAGTACTTGCCGACCGTTCGCAGATGCTCGTCCATGTCCAGAAGCAGATAGTTCTCGCGCGCAACATCTTCGAGTGTGACCCGTTGCGCCTCTTGCAGAGGATGGTCAGGGGAAGTCCACAACCGGCGGGTAAAGCGAAGAATCGTCTCGTACTTCAGGGTTTTGATTTCCGCCGTGTTCGACACCAGCAGGAGCGCGATATCGAGGCGATCGTCGACGAGCATCTCCTCAATGACTTCCCGCTCGCGTTCGACGATGCTCACACTCAGGTTGCCGAAACGTTGGGCAATGGCGGAAATCAGCGACGGCATCAGGTAAGCCGAGATGGTTTCGGTCACGCCGATCCGGACATGTCCCGAGATCTGTTCTGGATCTTCCTGTGCCGCGGCAACGGCGCGCTCGACCGACACCGCCGCGTGTTGCACATGGCGCAGAAATCGCTCTCCCGCCTGGGTGAGCCGAACCCCTTTCGAATGACGCTGAAGCAGCGTCACGCCCACCGCATCCTCGAGTTTCTTCAACGCGATCGTCATGGACGACTGGGACACCGCGCAAAGGTCGGCCGACTGGGAAATCTTCCCGGTGTCGGCGACGGAGACGAAGTATTCGATCTGGCGAAGCGTGATGGATGTGCTCACGGGCATGAACCTGGAAAGGCCGGGCAGTGATAGAACAGCACTGCCTCGAAGACCGGACAGTACATCGGATCGGGCCGCCTGATATTGATCCAATATATATCAGGCTATCAAAAGTATGAATTTGTCATGATCATTTCGGCTTCCTAGCATGCCGTAATCATGAAGCGGACGATGCGAACGAATGGATACGCAGGAGAAAAAGGGGTTTTGCACGCTGTGCCGGTCGCGGTGCGGCACGATCAATGTCGTGCGTGGCGACATGATGATCAAGGTACAGCCCGACCCCACGCATCCGACCGGCCATGCGATGTGCATGAAAGGTAAAGCCGCGCCTGAACTGGTGCATAGCCCGAACCGCGTGCTGTATCCCATGCGGCGCACGCGCCCCAAGGGTTCGGCCGATCCCGGCTGGCAGCGCATCGGCTGGGACGAAGCGCTGTCCGAGATTGCGGAGCGCCTTGCGCATTTCAGGCGCGAGAACGGCGCCGAGTCGGTTGCGTTCGGCGTGACCACGCCGAGCGGAACACCGATGAGCGACAGCATCGACTGGGTCGAGCGATTCGTCTGGTTATATGGAAGTCCGAATATCTGCTACGCGACCGAGATCTGCAACTGGCACAAGGACAGCGCCCATGTCTTTACGTTCGGTTGCGCAATGCCGACAGCGGACTACCAGAACGCCGAGCTCATCATTCTGTGGGGAAACAATCCCGCCAACACCTGGCTGGCCCAGGCCGATGCGATCGCAAAGGGTCGCCGCAACGGGGCACGGCTGATTGTCGTCGACCCGCGGCCGACAGCGCTCGCCCGCGAAGCGGACCTCTGGCTGCGCGTCCGCCCGGGAACGGACGGGGCGCTCGCGATGGCGATCGCGCGACAGATGATTGCGATCGGCAACGTCGACGATGCCTTCGTCCGGACATGGACGAATGGCCCGCTGCTGGTGCGTGCCGATACTGGCCGGTTCTTGAGGGAACGGGACATCGACAGGCACGCATCGAACAACCGGTACGCAATCTGGAACCAGGCGCTCGATCGGCTGGAACTGGTCGGCGAAGAGGTCGGCACCACGCCTTTCGATCTGTTGATGTCGGGCACGCGTTACGTTGCGATCGATGATTCGACCGGCCGCCGGACCGAGGTGGCGTGCACACCGGCATTCGACCTCTATGCGAGGGCGCTCGACGACTTCACACCAGAACATGCGAGCGCGATTACCGGCGTCAGCGCAGACGACATCATCAAGGCCGCCGAGATGCTGAAGCCGCGCCAGCGTATTGCGTATCACGCGTGGTCTGGGGTTGGCATGCACACCAACGCCACGCAGACGGAGCGCTCCATCGCGACGCTGTATGCGTTGACGGGCGCGTTCGACACGCGTGGCTCGAATCGGGAACTGAAGAAGCAACCGGCCAATGTGGTCAGCAGCTACGCGATGCTGAATCCGCAGCAGCGTGCGAAAGCGCTCGGCCTCGACGAGCGGCCGCTCGGGCCACCTTCGCAGGGTTGGGTGACCGCGCGCGATGTCTATCGGGCCATCCTCGACGGTGAACCCTATCGGATCCGTGCGCTGGTCGCATTCGGCACGAACATGGTGATGTCCCAGGCGGATGGCGGCATCGCCCACGACGCGCTCTGCGCGCTCGACTTCCACGTTCACTGCGATCTCTTCGAAACGCCGTCGTCGCGCTATGCGGACATCCTGCTGCCCGTGAACACGCCGTGGGAGCGCGAAGGGTTGCGGCTCGGCTTCGAGATCAACGAGCGTGCGGTCGAACTGATCCAGCTCAGGCAGCGCATGGTGCCGCCGAGGGGAGAAAGTCGCGCGGACTACGACATCGTCTTCGATCTCGCTGTACGTCTCGGGATGGGTGACGCGTTCTTCGGCGGGAGCGTCGAAGCGGGATGGAATCACGTGCTCGAACCGCTCGGACTGGACGTCGCATCGTTGCGCGCCCGTCCGGAAGGTGTCGACAGGCCATTGGTCCAGCGCGAGCGGCAGTATGCGTCGCCGACGCCCGACGGCGCACGCGGGTTCAACACGGAGACCCTGCGCGTCGAGCTGTATTCCGAGAAGCTGCATCGCCACGGCTACCCGCCCGTTCCACACTACGTGCCGCCGCAACACGGCCAGGACGGGGACGCGAACAATCGCCGCCGTTTCCCTTGCACGTTGACCTCGATGAAGAACGGCTACTACTGCCACAGCCAGCACCGCGGTCTCCCGAGCCTGCGTCGCCGCGCACCGTATCCGGTCGCTGAACTCAACGACGCGCTGGCGGCGGAACACGGCATTGTCGACGGTGACTGGTTCCTGATCGAAACGACGAACGGCTCGGCGCGCTTCAAGGCGCGTCTCGTCGCGGAACTCGCGCGGGACGTGATCGTCGCCGAATACGGCTGGTGGCAGGCCTGCGACGAGATCGGCATGGATTCGCTCGAAGCCGACGGTCAAAGCAACAGCAATTTCAACCAGCTCGTCTCGGCGGCAGTGCTCGATCCGGTAAGCGGCTCGTCGCCGCTGCGCTCCGTGCGTTGCCGCGTCCGGCGTGACCCGTCGATCGATCCGGCGCGTCGGGCGTGGCCGGGGCTGCGGGAATTCGTCGTGTCCGCCGTACGGCTAGAAGCGAGCGGCGTGCGAGCCGTCACGTTCCGGGCCGCGGATGGCGGCGCGCTGCCGGACTACCTGCCCGGCCAGCACGTGACCGTGCATATTCCGGCGCTCGGCGACGGCGGCACCACGCGAGCCTATTCCCTGACCGGCGCGGCTCGCGAAGACAACCGCCTGACCTACTCCATCGCCGTGCGTCATCAAAAAGGCAACACTCGCGACGGCGTGGCTTTCGAAGGCACGATGTCCTCGTACATCCACGGCGCTCTCAAGGTCGGCGACCCCGTACTGCTTGGCGCGCCCGCCGGTACGTTCATCGTGCCGCCCGCGTTGAAGCAGCCGGTCGTGATGTTCGCGGGCGGCATCGGGATCACGCCGTTCGTCTCCTATCTGGAGTCGATCCAGGATCTGGGCGACCAGGCACCGGAGTCGCGACTCTTCTATGCCAATCTGAACAGCCGGACTCACGCCTTCCGGGAACGCATCGAAACATTGAAACGGCGCTTGCCGAAGCTGGAAGTGGTCGACTGCTACAACCAGCCCAATGACGAGGCACTGGGCCACGATTTCCAGATGCGTGGCTACCTGACGGCCGACGTGGTCAGCGACGATCTGATCCAGCGGCGCGCCAGGTTCTATCTATGCGGCCCCGAGCCGATGATGCAGGCGATTACGTCCGGGCTGATCGAGCGTGGCGTGCCGCCTGTCGACATCTTCAAGGAAGCATTCCGGTCTCCGTCCCGGCCGGCGGCCGATCCGTCAAAGCGATTCGCCGTGCAGTTCACGCGATCGCATCGCACGGCCACCTGGACACCGAGCGACGGAAGCCTGCTGTCGTTTGCGGAAAACCTCGGGATCGCCATGCCGAGCGGTTGCCGCGTCGGGCAGTGCGAGAGTTGCGCGGTCAGGGTCGTAGCGGGAGAGGTCACGCATCTGAGCGGGCACGGACCGGACGAAGCGGAAATGTGTCTTGCCTGTCAGGCCATTCCAGCCACCGACGTCGTCATCGACGCATGAGTTCATTTGAGAAAAGGACTGACATGAAAATTTTTGACACCCTCGCGACACGCGAGGCCCTCGATTTCGAATCGCTGATCTCGCGTCTGAGACAAGCCTTTATCGACGGCTGTCATGTGCCGCTACGTCATTCGCACGTACTCAATACAGACAGCGAAAACGAGGGAACCGTTCTCGTGATGCCGGCGTGGCAAGACAACGGTTACCTGGGCATCAAGACGGTCAACATCTTTCAGGGCAACGCGAAACGCGGCATGCCCGGACTGCACTCGACCTATGTGCTGTATGACGGAAGAACCGGCGCCCCGCTTGCGCAACTCGACGGAAATGAAATCACGTCGCGCCGCACCGCTGCCGCTTCCGCCCTGGCCGCAACCTATCTGGCCCGCCGCGATGCCTCGCGCCTCGTGCTGCTGGGCGCGGGTCGGGTCGGCAGCCTGGTTCCGCTCGCCTACCGCAGCCAGTTGCCGATCGCGAACGTCGAGGTGTGGGATAGAAATCCGGAAGCCGTTGCCGCGCTGGTCGATCAATTGATCCGTTTGGGCTTCAATGCGGCGCCCGTCACCCACCTTGAAGCGAGCGTTCGTCGCGCGGACGTCGTGACGTGCGCAACGCTTGCGACGGAACCTGTCGTATTCGGCGAATGGTTGTCTCCGGGCTCGCATCTTGACCTGATCGGCAGCTTCACGCCGCGCATGCGTGAGGCAGACGACGCTTGTTTCCGGCAGGCGGAAATTTATGTCGACACGGACGAAGCGCCGCAAAAATCCGGCGACTTGCTCGGCCCGCTGTCTCGCGATGTCATGACGATCGGCAGCCTGAGCAGAACGCTGACGGCACTGTGCCGCAGCGAGGTCGAGGGGCGCGTCAACGACAGTCAGCGAACCGTTTTCAAGGCAGTCGGCACTGCGCTGGAAGATCTGGCGGCTGCCGTGCAGGTTTACGAAAAATCAAACTGAAACCGTGACGCGAAAGGAGATCGAGATGAAAGAATTGACGGAAATGCGCAAGAGTGACGCGTCCGACGCCGAGCGTGAGGGCGTACTCGAACGAATGGCCGCCAGCGTGGCGCGCTGGTCGGAAAAGTGGTTTCCGGACGCGTATATTTTCGCGGCCATTGCGGTCGTGATCGTGGCGGCCGGCGCGCTGGCGATCGGCGCGCCGGTCAGGCAGGTCGGCATTGCGTTCGGCGACGGTTTCTGGAGCCTCATCCCGTTCACGATGCAGATGGCGATCGTCGCCATCTCGGGTTACGTCGTCGCGGTATCGCCGCCCGCGTCGAGACTGATCGACGGGCTCGCGCGCCTGCCGTCGTCCGGGCGTGCGGCGGTGGCGTTCGTCGCGCTGATCAGCATCGGCGCATCGTTGTTCAACTGGGCCATCAGCCTGATCTTCAGCGGTCTCCTGGTTCGTGCGCTTGCGCGCCGTACCGACCTGCGCATGGATTACCGGGCCGCCGGCGCGGCCGCGTATCTGGGCATGGGCGCGACGTGGGCGCTTGGCTTGAGTTCCTCAGCCTCGCAACTGCAGGCGAATCCGGACAGCCTGCCCAAGGCATTGCTGGCCATCACCGGGGTGATCCCGTTCTCCGAGACCATCTTTCTGCCTCAGTCGATGCTGATGGCCGCGGTGCTGACCGCTGCGTCGTTGCTGATCGCTTATCTGTCCGCACCCCGCGACGCGCGTGCGAAGACCGCGACTGAGCTGGGGATTCAACTCGACGAAGCGCATGCGACGATCGCGCGACCGACACGCCCGGGAGACTGGCTCGAATACAGCCCGCTCATCACCGTCGTTATCGTCGCGATCGGTGCGATCTGGGGTTGGCACGAGCTCACGACGAAAGGCCCGATGATCGCGATCTCGAATCTGAACACCTACAATTTCCTGTTCCTGATGCTCGGAATGTTACTGAACTGGCGGCCACGGCGATTCCTCAACGCCGTTGCACGTTCGGTGCCGTCGGTTGCCGGCGTACTGATCCAGTTTCCGTTGTACGGTGGCATCGCCTACCTCCTGACGAAAGCGTCGGCGCCCACCGGATTGCCGCTCTCCGATCACCTCGCGCATTTCTTCGTCGCGCTGTCCTCGCATTCGTCGTTTCCCGCGGTGATGGGGGTGTATTCCGCCGTCCTCGGATTCTTCGTGCCTTCCGGCGGCGGCAAGTGGATCATCGAAGCACCCTACGTGATCGAGGCCGCCAAACTGCTGCAGGTTCACCTGGGCTGGGCGGTGACGATCTACAACGCGGCCGAGGCATTGCCGAACCTGATCAACCCGTTCTGGATGCTGCCGCTCCTCGGCGTGCTCGGGCTGCGCGCACGCGACATTGTCGGATTCACGTTCACGCAACTGGTCGTGCATCTCCCGCTGGTGATCTTCATGCTCTGGGCCTTTGCGGGAACGCTCACCTACCATCCGCCAGTCATGCCTTAACTCACGCCGCGCTCCCGATGACCGACTGACTTCGCCTCAATCTTTCCGCGCGCCGCGCACTCGAAGCAGCCGAACGATGCCGCAGCTTTACCGCGGCCGCCAACGAACGGAGTCTGACACACGGCGCGATCCGCCATCAGATCCGGCAGATCGAATCGATGCTGGAAATTTTTTCGCGGCGGCGATTTGGGAATTCTCCCCGGCTGTTCTTGCCAAAATGGCCACAGCACCTCACCGAAGATTGCTGTGGCCATATGTTCCGGCTAAAAACACTGATGTAAAACATTTACGAAAAGTCGCGACGATGAATCACTTTATTTTTCCGCGCAGACATTTTCATTTACATCAGTGCGGAATATCAGCCGCGGTGCCAAACCGTGTTGTTCGACCACAGCAACTTACCGTCAGTCGCCAGAACACCCGTTTTAGGCGGTTGATCGTCAGTAAAATTGACGGTCAGAACCGGGGCGCCCAGGTTTGAGCTATAGCCTTGAAACGGACCGCGGCCGCCTGAATATTGAACGGAAACAACGTCCCAGGCACCGGTAATCGTGATTTTGGTATTGTTGCCATCGATCCACTGTCCTGCAAATGTATTTGCACTCATGTCTTTATCCTCGGAATGGCCTCTCACAGGGACCAGCGAATTATTGAAGTGAGTAGGCATCTGCAATATGCAACTGGAAGGCGTTGCCCCGTTAAACGTGGCGCCACAAAAAAATCCATAATAAATAGAAAGGGCCTTCGTGGCACGCCAATAATGGACCGCTGCATTTTACAAGTAAACCAGATTGTGGGTAAAATATGATATCGGCATAAAAATGTGAAATAAAATGATTCGATTCGATTATTTCATGCCTGATAGATTGATAATCTCGTGCCGACTCGCCTGGTTCAACTGGAGTCCACTATTCCCGATCTGATGAACTCACTTTGTCACAGGCTTGCCATTAAAATCATGAATCACTTGGTTCAAGTCAAAGGTGCTTGAAAATATCGCCGGGATACCGTAAACGAGAACCGCTGGACCTTCGTTGAGACCAGAAGACGTTCTCCGGCAACGAGCGCTCGAGATCGAGCACGTGAAGCGGTGAACCGCGAAACGCCAGCGCATGCGGTTCGGGCGCAAGTTGACGAAGATCGATCGCGGGATCGAGCAACTTGAGCCTCGCGGGGCTGCCAACTAGCAGTCAGACGAACACGTTAATGATCCCGCCAATCAACCCCACCACAGGCGCAACCGCTGCAACCGCCGCGGCAACGTGGACCACGTCGCCGGCGATACGGTCCACTGTCTGAACGAAATTCGAATTCGACGACGGCGCACGCTGGTTCGACGACGACGTCGTCCATTGATTTGATGCTGCGACAGCGGAGCTCGCAAGGGAACCGATATTCACGCACACCTCCAGTGAGATCAAACAAGGCAGAACAGGTTGGCAGCCCGCATGACGACATTCAGTGCTTACCGACCCGTAACACCCCTTACTTTAAATAAGCGTTGCTGGCCGCGCTCGCCGGCGCGTCCACGTGCAACATCGCAGCCATGCGGACCTGATTCATCGGACGCTGGAATCATATGAAACATTTTCCTTTCCGGCAAGTAAGCTGTTGTGAGAGATTTGGTAAGGAAATGGAAGTTCTTTTGATAGAAATACGGCAGCGTGCGCTGAGGTTTTTTCCACGCTACAAGAATCATTACGGATTCCAGATGATCTGGATTTCGCCCAATGCCCTCTAAAATTCAGTACATAGTCAGCGCACGGAACGCCATTCATACCGCTCGACAAAAACTTCACCAATGCAAAGCCCCCTCCTCTTCCGTCGTCACCCGCAACGGTCATCCACGCGACCCTCGCGAAAGTCACGATACCGTCACGAAATCACCGCCACACTGCGGCTCTCAACTGCGGCCGCTTCAGCCCACCTCGTGGTGCACTTCGCGTTGAATTGAGCATAGACTTGGCAAGCGCGATTTCCATCGAGCGCTGCTATGCGCCGCACAACGCTGGTCACACGCGATTCGCCGCTGCAACAGTAATCATCTGACCAGGAGCTTACGTATGCACGACATGGCGGCTACGGACGACTTGCAAAAAGCGAATATCAAGTCGGTCCAGGAGTACATCGACGAGCGGCCGATGTGGGCAGACGGAACGCGCTTACCTTCAATTCCAATGACCAAGATGCAGTGGCGCATCTGGTCACTCGCCGCGGCCGGAAAGTTCTTTGAAGGCTTCGTCGTGTTTATGACCGGTGTCGCGCTGCCGCTGATCTCGCGCGAGTTCGGCATCGGCGCGGCACAAAACGGCTTTATCAGTGCGGCGAGCCTGTGCGGCATTCTGGTCGGCGCGGTGGGACTGGGCGGCATGTCCGATCACTTCGGACGCAAACGCATGTTCATCGTCGAGATGATCATCTTCGTCGCGTTCCTCGTGCTGCTGGTGTTCTGCACCAATTTCGTTTCGCTGGTGGTGTGTCTGTTCGGTCTGGGCGTGGCGCTCGGTTGCGACTATCCGACCGCCCACATGATCATCTCCGAAAGCATTCCGAGTACGAGTCGCGGCAAGCTGGTGCTGGCCGCGTTTGCCTTTCAGGCCGTGGGCGCGCTGGCGGGAACGGGCGTGGGCTTTCTGGTGCTGTCGATGGTGCCGACGCTCGACGCATGGCGCTGGATGTACGGCACGGCGATTTTCCCGGCCTTGCTGGTCACGATCGGGCGCTTCTTCATTACCGAAAGTCCCAACTGGCTGCACGTACGCGGCGCGACCGATCGGGCGGAACTCGCCGCTCGCCGCTTGCTGGTTCGTTACCCGCAGTATCCGGCCGAGATCGTTCTCGCGCGCGAATTCGTCGTGGTCGGAAAAGGTGAGCACGAGAAAGGCAGCTTCCTCGCGCTGTTCGAACGGAAGAACCTGCGCGCGACGATCTTCGCCTCCGCGCCCTGGTTTCTGCAGGATCTGGGCACCTACGGCATCGGCATCTTCACGCCGACGATTCTCGCCACCGCGTTCGGCGCCAAGCCCGATCACGTGCGCAGCATCGCCGATCTGATCCTCAACGATATCCTCGCCGCCAAGGGCGCCGCGCTGATCACGGCCCTGCTGATCATCGGCATCATGTTCGCGGTTGCGCTGGCGGACAAGTTCGGGCGAATCTGGCTTCAGGTCGTCGGCTTCGTCGGCTGTGCGGTCGGCTTGCTGATCGCGTCGTTCTCCGACAGCTTCGACGGCACAGCGAAAACCGCGATGATTTTCGCGGGCTTCATGCTCTTCAATTTCATGACCAATCTCGGACCGAACGCGCAAACCTATCTGCTCGCGGGTGAAGTCTTCCCCACCTCGATCCGCGGAACCGGCGCGGGCTTCGCGGCAGCGGTCGGCAAAATCGGCGCGGTCGCCACGGCGTTTCTGTTTCCGATCCTGCTCAACAGCATCGGCACGGGTCCACTTCTTTACATTCTGGTGGGTACGTCGCTCCTCGGCGCCGTGGTCACGTGGTTGTTCCGTATCGAAACCAACGGGGTGAACCTCGACCAGATCGGCCGCTAATCGTACGCGGCCGATTACCGGCACGCGATTGAAGCAATGCTTTCGCAACAAGGCGACGGAGACTCGCATGGCTTACCCGCGTAACAGGCAGGGATTCTGGTTAAAGTGGCGCAACTTCGCAGGATGGACGCTCGGTGCGGCGACACTCACCATGCTGGTCAGTGCCCCCGGTCTGGCACAAGAGATGACGCTCAACGAAACAGGCTCGACCCTGCTCTATCCGCTTCTTACCATTTGGGTCGCGCAATACGCCAGGTCACACCCCGGCGTTCAGATCAACATCGGCGCCACCGGTTCCGAGGCGGGTGTCCAGCAAGTGATCGCAGGCAAGGTGAATATCGGCGCGTCGGACGCCTACATGTCGGACGCGGAGATCAAACACAATCCGCGGATCATCAATGTGCCGCTGGCCATCGCCGCCCAGTCGATCAACTACAACGTGCCGGGGCTCAACGCGATTCATCTGAAGCTGGATGGCCCGACGCTTGCCGGGATTTATTCCGGTACGGTCCGCTCGTGGGACGCACCGCAAATCACGGCACTCAACCCGGGTGTGTCGCTGCCTCATCACGCGATCGTGCCGATTCGTCGCGCGGAAGGTTCGGGCGACACGTTCGTGTTCACGCAATTCCTGACGTTCTCCACGCCTTCGTGGGAGAGCGATCACGGTTACGGCACAACGATCTCATGGCCCAGCGTGCCTGCCGGCATAACGGCCACCGGTAATGCGGGCATGGTGAAGTCGATCCAGTCGACCGACTACTCGATTGGTTATGTCGGCGTGAGCTATAGCGATAACATTGCCCAGGCGAAAATCGGCACGGCGGCGCTGAAGAATGGCGCGGGCGAATTCGTCTTGCCGACCCGGGACACGATCATGGCCGGCGCTGCTTCGCTCGGCGCACGCACGCCGCCTGACGAGCGCCTCACGCTGGTATTCGCGCCCGCTAGCGGCGCTTATCCGCTCGTGAACTATGAGTACGCCGTTGTCTCTACCCAGCAATCCAGTCCGGCAACCGCCGCCGCGATTCGTCGTTTTCTGCTCTGGACGATTCTGCCGTCCGAAGACAACGAGGCATGGCTGACCGGCGCGCACTTTATTCCGTTGCCGCCGCACACCTGGGAATTGAGTCAGGCGCAGATCCAGTCGATCAAATGAAAAAAGCCCTGCGCGACGCGCAGGGCTCGACGCTCATTGCGTAACGCCCCTCAGGGCTGATTGACCACAATGTAGGTCACGTTGCTGCCTTGATACTGCGGTTGATACCAGACCGTCCCGCATTGCATGTACGCGACATTGACACGCATCACCTGAACGCAACTCGGCGGCAACTGATTGGCGCGTATCACCGAGCCGACCACCGCCGACGTAACCGCTACCGTTGCGGTCACGGCCGCGGCCGTCGCGATCGGATGATAGTGGTCGTCATAACGGCCGCCGTGATTGTCGACGTTGATGTTGACGTCACGATTGCTGTTCACGTTGACGTTCTTGTTGCTGTTCACCGTGGTCCGGCTCGAACTGCGGTTCACCTTGTTGCCGCCCGCCGGCCCGGGTCGATTGATGGATGCCTTGGCCTGCCCTTTTTCACGCGGTCCGGCCAGCGAGTCGGCCGACGCGGCAGCGGTGACAAGCGCAACAGCCGTGACCGCCAGCAGAACGAATTGCGAATGTGTCCGTTTCATCTGGTCACCCCTTATTCCTTGACTTTCTTGAACGGGATCGACGTATCGCCCTTGCCCGGTGCGAACGTAAAGCTGGATTCCTTGATGGCCGGCGTCAGGTTCCAGCGGTACACCGCGCTGTATTCAGGCTTGCTGTCGTCGTCGGTCGTCGTGATGACGAGCTTGCAGGGCAAGGGCTTGTCGGAGCGGGACACCCACAACTGCCAGTCGGCGCCATCCTGGCGGAACGCCAGGTGATCGCATACCTTGCCGTCGACCTTCGACGGGCCGACGTACGCCGCGCTCTTGAGCGCGTCGATCTGCGACTGATCGCTGCCGAACAGGAACAGATCTTCCATGGGCAACTGCAGGCCGTAGTAATCCTCGAACTGGTGCAAGGCATCGAGGATTTTCGGCGGTGCGTTGACCGTGGTGTAGTACTTCAGGCTCGGCGAGTACTGCGTAAGCTGTTTGCCGTTGTAGAAGTACTCGCGGCTTTGCGTGTCGGTTTCGGCTCGCGCGTAGAGATGACTTCTGCCTTGCACCACCATCTCCGTGGTGCCGAGCGTCTTGATCTTTTGCCCGTTGTCGAGCACGACATCGCGCTCCACCGCGGCGTTCACCTGGAAATCAGGCAGGCTGCGAAGGTAATCTCCCATTTGCACCACTTTGTCCACGACCTGTGGATTGACCACGGCGGCGGAGTCGGCGGGTTCGGGGGCATTGGTTGCGTCGGCGGCCCAGACTGAGGTGGTCAGTGGAACCACCAGCAGACATAGCAATCTGGCGCTAGGTGCCATAGGGCTTCTCCTGAATAGTCGTAGTACAGGATCGAAAAACGGCGGTAATAGCGATTTCGAACAGGCAGCTGATACGGCGGGTCAACGCGGGCCGGCCTCAGCCCAATGGTTATTGCTCGTGTTTCGTTGATGCGTATTTCAGTGACACTCAATGAAATGCGAATTCGCGCAGACAATCAAAGCCACGGATTCGAGTTCGACAAGCGGTGGAGGATGGATATCCGCGTCAGACTTTACTTCAATTTTCACTGCATGCGTGATGTTGGCGATAAAAATAGGGATCAGTAATTCGTGCTGAATCGAAGTCCATATCACATATTTACAATGGTGGCGCATTCGCTGCCAAAAATTCCAGTCATTCCATTATGCGTATGCCGGGAACCCCGTGGGCCAATGAACATCGGCATGCCGCGGAACGGTTGCTGTATTGCATCATCGATTGATATGTTGAATTTTTCTTTTCGGGTGCTACACTCAATTCGCGCACAATCATGCATGACAGGTGTGGCTTTCTTTTAAACCACCGCTGACTTTTCATGGAAGTCAGTGTGAAAGCGAGCCTGCGCAAGATACTGCTCGTCATGCCGGCGTTTTATCGCGTTCGCTTCGCGCAACGATTCAATCGTGAATCGTTGTAATAGACATGCCGTTGCAATACGCATTTCATTCGACTATTCGTCGTTGTCCAGGTGTCCACGCAATGAAAATTCGACCTCCGCGTTAAAGGTCGATCCGTGATCGCCACCCTGCGGTTCGCGACGATTCTGCATGCCGTTTTCGCCGAAGCTTCCCATTCCGATTGCGATGCTCACGATTGACGACGCCATGAACCATATCTTTCGCCTGTGCTGGAATCGTGCTCTCAAACAGTGGGTCGTTGCGTCCGAGCTGGCCACGCGTCGATCAGCGGGCGCCTCCGGCCAATGTGGCCGAGCCGCGAAACGCGGCGTGGGTTCATCGTTCGTCGTGACGGTGTCGTTCATCGTCGCCGAGCTGGCGCATGCGGGCGGCCCGAGCGGCGGACAGATTGTCTCCGGCGCCGGCAGTATCCAGCAATCGGGCGCGACGACCACGATCCAGCAAGGCAGTCAGACGCTCCAGTTGAACTGGCAAAGCTTCAATATCGGCGCGGGCCAAACGGTCAATTTTCTGCAGCCGGGGCGCGGTTCGATCGCGGTCAATCGCATCCTGGGCAGCACGCCGAGCGAGATATTCGGGCGTCTGAACGCCAACGGCCAGGTGTGGCTGATCAATCCCAACGGCGTGCTGTTCGGCCCCACGGCGCAGGTCAACGTGGGCGGCCTGGTGGCCACTACACTGGACCTCGACGCCGGCACCCTCGGCAGCAATAGTCGCCGTTTCAGCGGCTCCGGCAAGGGCAGCGTCGTCAATCAAGGCACGATATCCGCCGCCGACGGCGGTTACGTCGCCCTGCTGGGCAACGTGGTCTCCAACCAGGGCGTGATCAGCGCGCGGCTCGGCACGATTGCGCTCGCCGGTGGCAGCGCCGCGACGCTGACGTTCAACGGCTCGCAGCTCGTGCGACTCCAGGTGGACGGCAGCACGCTGAACAACCTCGCGGAGAACCGCCAGTTGCTGATCGCCGACGGCGGCCAGGTGATCATGACGGCCGGCGCCAAAGATGCGCTGCTGGCCAGCGCGGTGAACAACACGGGCAAGGTGCGCGCGCAGACGGTCGAAAACCATCAAGGCACGATCACGTTGCTGGCGGGTATGGAAGCCGGCCAGGTCAACGTCGGCGGGACCCTGGACGCCAGCGCGCCGGGCGGCGGCAACGGCGGCTCGATCGAAACCTCGGGCGCGCATTTCAGCGTGGCGCCGGGCACCCGGATCACGGCGGCCGCGCCCAGCGGGCGGGCCGGTACGTGGCTGGTCGACCCGATCGATCTGACTATCGACGCCACCGCCGCCACCGCCATTTCGAGCACGCTGCAGGGCGGCACGAACGTTACCGAGCAGACCACGGCGTCGGGCGCCTCGGGCTTCGGCGTGCAGGCGCCGGGCGCGGGCGACATCAACGTCAATTCGGCGATCAGCTGGAGCAACGCGGCCGCCAGTCTGACGCTGCAGGCGCTCAACGCGATCTACGTGAACGCGCCGGTAACCGGTGCGGGCGCGGTGACGATGCAGGCCGGCACCGGTAATCTGACCATCGCCTCGGGCGCGTCTATTGTGGGCGGCGCCGGCGTGGTGCTGGCCACCGCCGCCAACTTCGTGAACAACGCGGGTAGTGCCGCCGTCAGCACGGGAACCGCGTCGCCGTGGCTGATCTATTCGACCAACCCCATGAGCGATACGGCCGGTGGACTCACGCCTTCGTTCATCCAGTACAACGCCGCATACAACGCCACGAACCCCACCGCACCGGTCGTTACCGGCAACGGCTTCCTCTATGGCCTGGCGCCCACCGTCACCCTCACCGGCCTGACCGGCAGCGTGACCAAAGTCTACGACGGCACGACGCTCGCCAGTCTGAGCGGCGCCAACCTGGTGACGACGGGACTCGTCAACGGCAATATCGTCACGAAAGCCACCGGCACGTATGCGTCGGCAAATGCCGGTTCGGGCATTTCGGTCAGCTCGCCAACCTCGATCGCGAACGTCAGCTTCGCCGATTCGACCGGCACCATTCCCGTGTACGGCTACAAAGCGGCCGGCTCGCCCGCCACCGCCATCATCGGCATCATCACGCCCGCGCCGCTCACGGCCACCATTGTCGGCAATCCGACCAAGGTGTACGACGGCACCACCTCGGCGCCGCTCACGGCGAGCAATTACGGTTTCACCGGTTTCGTGGCCGGCCAGGGCGCGACGGTCAATCAGGCCAGTTCCGTCTCTTATGCAAGCGCCGACGCCGGCACGGCGATCCCGGTCAATGCGACGTTCACGTCGACGAATTTCGTCGCGAACACCGGCACGAATCTGGCGAATTACTCGCTGCCGGTCTCCGCGACGGGCAGCGGCGCCATCACGCCCGCGCCGCTGATCATTAGCGGGCTGATCGCCGGCAACAAGGTCTACGACGGCACGCGGGCCGACACGCTCAACGTGAACGGCGCGTCGCTCTTCGGCATCATCGGCGCGGACAGCGGACAGGTGGCGCTGAACGCATTGGGCGCGACCGGCACCTTCTTTACCCCGAACGTCGGCACCGGCATCACGGTGGTCGCCAGCGGCTTCACCCTGACGGGCGCGAAGGCGTCCAACTACCAGATCAGCCCGCCCTTGAACCTCGCGGCCGACATCACGCCGAAGCTTCTGTCGATCACGGGCGTCACCGCGAACAGCAAGGTGTACGACGCCACCACGACGGCTTCGCTCAACGTCGGCAGCGCTGCCGTGTCGGGGCTGGTGCCGTCCGACAGCGGCAACGTCACCCTGTCGACGAGCGGCTCGACCGGCACCTTCAGTCAGGCCGATGTGGGCAGCAACCTGGCCGTCTCGGCGAACGGCTTCGTGCTGGCCGGATCGGCGGCCGGCAATTACTCGGTCGCGGCGCTCATCGGCGTCACGGCGAATATCACGCCGGCTGCGTTGACCATTACCTTCCTCGGTTCGCCGACCAAGGTCTACGACGGCAGCGTCAACGCCACGCTCGGCGCGGCGAACTACACGATCGCCGGTTTCGTGGGCGGCCAAGGCGCCACCATCGGACAGACCTCGTCGGTCTACGCCAGCAAGAACGCCGGGACCGGCATTGCCGTCACCGCGACGCTGGCGCCGTCGGATTTCACGCCCGCGGCGGGCACCTCGATGTCGAACTACACGTTCCCGGCCAGCCTGACGAATCCGAACGGCATCATCCAGCAGGCGCCGATCGTGGTCGGCATCATCAACAACCCGACCAAGGTCTACGACTCGACGACCACGGCGACGCTCGGCCCCGGCAACTACCAGGTGAGCGGCGCGATTCCCGGCGAGACCGTCAACCTGAATCCGGCGCCGACCACCGGCGCCTATGCGTCGCCCAACGTCGGCTTCCAGGGCGTGAGCACCAGCCTGAGCGCGGCCAATTTTTCCGCGGGGCCCGGCACCCTGCTCTCCAACTACGCGCTGCCCGCCACGGCGATCGGCATGGGCACGATCGTGCAGATGGCGCTGAGCGGCAGCTTTACCGCGGCGATTACCAACAATCCGTCGAAGACTTACGACGGCACCACCGTCGCCACGATTCCCGCCGGCGACTTCACGCTGTCGGGCTTCCAGGGCAACGACAGCGCGGCCGTGTCGCAAACCATCACCGGACAATATGCGTCGAAGAATGCGGGCCAGCAGCCCGTTTCGGCCACGCTGACCCTGGGCGACTTCACGGCCGGACCAGGCACGAATCTGGGCAATTACACGTTCCCCGTGATCGCCTACGGCGTCGGCACGATCATTCCGGCGCCGCTCACGGTCAGCATCGTCGGCAATCCGAGCAAGGTCTACAACGGCGTCGCGAGCGCGCGGCTCAACAGCGGCAACTTCCAGATCGGCGGCTTCGTGAGCGGCGAAGGCGCGACGATCACGCCGTCCACCCAGTTCGACTACGCGCAAGCCAATGCGGGCGGCTGGACCGTCAGCGGGCAACTGGTGCCGGGCAACTATGCGGCCAACGGCAATACGCTGTTGAGCAACTACACGCTGCCGACCACCGCGTCGGGCCCCGGCACGATCACGCAGGCGCCGCTCTATATCCTCAACACCTACGCGAACAACAAGGTCTACGACACGACCACGGCCGATACCCTGAATGTCGGCAGCGCCGCGCTGTCGGGCCTGGTGGCGGGCGACACGAACAGCGTAACGCTGAACACCTCCACCGCCGGTACGTTCGCGCAGTCCAACGTCGGCAACGGCATCGCGGTAAGCGCGAACGGCTTCAGCATTTCAGGCAGTGCCGCCGGCAATTACGCGCTGCAGCCGATCGCCGGACTGACGGCGAACATCACCCCGGCGCAACTGTTCGTGAACGGCGCCATGGCGAACAACAAGGTCTACGACGGCACTACGGCGGCGACGATCAATAGCGGCGGCGCCACGTTGTCGGGCGTGCTCGGCAACGACAACGTCACGCTGGCTTCCGGCGCCGCCAGCGGTCAGTTCATCACACCGGCCGCGGGCACCAATCTGCAGGTGGTCGCGAGCGGCTTCACCGTCGGCGGCGCGCAGGCGGGTAACTACACGGTGTCGCAACCGTCGAACCTGATCGCCAATATCACACCGGCGCCCCTCTCCGTCGTGATCAGCGGCAATCCGGTCAAGCAGTACGACGGCAGTACCTCGGTGTCGCTCGGGGCGTCCGATTTCACGCTCACCGGTTTTGTGGGCAGTCAGAGCGCCACGGTCACGCAGACCGCGTCGAGCGGTTATTTTTCGCCGAACGTCGGCACGAACATTGGGATCGGCGCCACGCTGGAGCCGTCCGACTATGCCGCGCCGCTCGGTACGAACCTCTCGAACTATCTGCTGCCGACGTCCGCGACGGGTTCGCTCGGCGCGATCACGGCGAAGGTGATCGACCTCACCGGCACGCGGGTCTATGACGGCACGATCAACGCCGAATCGGGACTCTTCAGTTCGGGCGGTCTGGTCAACGGCGTCAACGGCCAGACGCTGACGTTGAGCGGCGTCGGCATGCTGCCCAGTAAAAACGTCGGCAACAAGGTGCCGCTGGGCAGTCTGGGCACCCTCGCGTTGTCCGACGGAACCGGCCTCGCGAGCAACTACACGCTGACGGGTGGCACCGATTGGGTGACCGTGACCCCGGCCCTTCTAACGGTCCTCAATACGACCGCCAGCAACAAGATCTACGACGGCACCACGGCGGCGGCGCTGCAGAATGCGCTGCTGTACGGCGTGATCGGCGGCGACAGCGTGTTGCTCGGCAATGCGGCGACCGGCACGTTCAACAACAAGAACGTCGGCACCAACAAGCCGGTGTCCACGCAGATGACGATCTCCGGCACGGACGCCGGCAACTACACGCTGGTCCAGCCGAGCGGCATTGTGGCCAGCATTACGGCGCTCGGTATCACGGTAGGCGCCACCGGCATCAACAAGGTGTACGACGGCACCACCGCGGCGCAGGTGTCGATGAGCAGCCCCGGCGTGGTGGCGGGCGACAATGTGGCGTTCACCAGCGCGTCGTCCAGTTTCGCGCAGGCCGACGTCGGCAACGCCATTCCGGTCACGGTAATGGGCATCGGCGTGAGCGGCAGCGATGCCGGCAACTACACGCTGAACAACACCTCGGCCACGACCAGCGCCAACATCACGCCGTTCGTGCTGAATCTGACCGGCAACCGGGTGTACGACACCACCGCTATCGCGGCGGCCAACCTGTTCGGTGCGAACGGCACGCTGGCCGGCGCCAACGGCGAGACGCTGACGCTGACCGGCACAGGGCAACTCACGGACAAGAACGTCGGCAATCAGAAGGCCTTCGCGGCGAACGGCCTGAGCGGCTACACGCTGACCGGCGTAGGCGGCGCCAAGTCGACCAACTACACGTTGAGCGGCGGCACGGACTGGGTCACGATTACGCCCGCGAGCCTGACGGTCACCGGCACGTATGCCGACAACAAGGTGTACGACGGCACGACCAGTGCGGCACTTCACGGTGCGGCGCTGAACGGCGTGCTCGGCTCGGACAACGTGACGTTGGCCAACGACACGATCGGGCAATTCAACGACAAAAACGTCGGCACCGGCAAGCCGGTCACCACCAGCATGACCACGACAGGCAGCGACGCCGGCAATTACACATTGACCCAGCCCGGTGGCATCACCGCCGACATCACGGCGCTCGGTATCACGGTCGACGCCACCGGCAACAACAAGGTCTACGACGGCACGAGAAGCGCCACCGTGGCGCTCGGCAGCACGGGCGTGGTGGCGGGCGACAACATCTCGTTCACCAGCAGCTCGGCCACCTTCCTGCAGCCCAACGTCGCTAACGGCATCCCGATCGCCGTGGTCGGCATCGGGACGACCGGCGCCGACGCGGGCAACTATACGTTGAGCAACAGCACGGCGTCGACCAGCGCGAACATCACGCCTTATGTGCTGAGTCTGCAGGGCACGCGTATCTATGACGCGACCACCGGCGCCAACGCGACGCTCTTCGGCAGCAACGGCGTGCTCACCGGCGTGAACGGCGAAACGTTGACGCTCGGCGGCGCCGGCACGCTGTCCACCAAAAACGTCGGCACGCAGCAACCGTTCGCGGCCGGCGGCCTCGCCGGCTTCACGCTGACGGGCAACGGCGCGGCCCTGCAGAGCAACTACACGCTGACGGGCGGCACCGACTGGGTCACCGTTACGCCGGCGACGCTCACGGTGAGCGGCGCCTCGGTGAACACGAAAGTCTACGACGCCACCACGAGCGCCACGTTGAGCGGCGCGACGCTATCGGGCGTGCTGCTGGCCGATACGGTCACGCTCGGCAACGACACCAGCGGCACGTTCGCCGACAAAAACGTCGGCACGTCAAAAACCGTGACGGCGTCCACCATGACGATCGGCGGGGCGGATGCCGGCAATTACACGCTCGTGCAACCCTCGGGTCTCACCGGCACGATCACGCAGCGCCCGATCACGGTCACCGCTACCGGCAACGACAAGGTCTACGACGGCTCGACGTCCGCGACGGCGGGCGTCGCCAGTACCGGCGTGCTGGCGGGCGACACCGTGAGCTTTAGCTACGGCACCGCCGCGTTCAACTCGCCGAACGCGGGCACCGGTATTCCGGTTCAGGTCGGCGGCATCACCGGCAGCGGCGTCGATGCGGGCAACTATTCGTTCAACACCACGGCCACGACCTCCGCGAACATCCTCCAGGCGGTGCTGAACCTCACCGGCACGCGCGCTTACGACGGCAGCACGAACGCGGTCGCAGGCCTGTTCGGCAGCAATGGCGTCGTGACCGGCGTCAACGGCGAAACGCTTACGTTGAGCGGCACAGGTACGCTGACGTCGAAAAACGTCGGCACGCAGACGCCGTTTACCGCCACGGGTCTGAATGGCTTCTCGCTGAGCGGCAACGGTGCTGCGCTGGCCAGCAACTACACGCTCGCGGGCGGCGTCGACTGGGTCACGATCACGCCGCTGTCGATCACCGTCGGCGCGACCGGGCAGAACAAAACCTACGACGGCACGACGGCCGCGACGGTGACGCTCGGCAGTAGCGGCGTGATCGCGGGCGATACGTTGAACTTCAGCTACGGCTCGGCCAGCTTCAGCACACCCAATGCCGGACACGCGATTCCGATCGCTGTAAGCGGTATTGCCGGCAGCGGCGCGGACGTGGGCAATTACGCCATCAATACGACCGCCACGACGAGCGCAGATATCGATCCGTTCATCCTCACGCTGAGAGGCACACGCGTCTACGACGGCACGACCGACGCCAACGCGATCCTGTTTGGCAATAGCGGCGTGCTGAGCGGCGTCAACGGCGAAACGCTGACGCTCACCGGCACGGGTACGCTGGTGGGCAAGAACGTGAGCCCGGCGCAGGCGTTCACCGCGACGGGCCTGAACGGTTTCACGCTGACCGGTAACGGCGCGGCGCTGGCCGGCAACTACACGTTCGTGGGCAGTGTGCCGTGGGTCGCGATTACGCCGAAGGCGCTGAGCGTGACGGCCGTCGGGCAGAACAAAACCTACGACGGCACGACGCTCGCGCAACTCGGCAGCTTCACCGTGAGCGGCCTCGTGGCGGGCGACAACGCGTCGATCTCGTACGGCGCGGCCAATTTCGGCTCGCCGAATGTCGGCACCGCGATTCCGGTGACGGTCACGGGTATCAGCGGCAGCGGCGCGGATATCGCCAACTACACGTTCCCCGGCTCGGCCACCACCAGCGCGGATATCACGGCGGCGATCCTGAACCTGACCGGCACGCGCAGTTACGACGGCACGGCCAACGCGTCCGCCGGGCTGTTCGGCAGCAATGGCGTGTTGACCGGGGTGAACGGCGAGACGCTGACGCTGGGCGGCGCCGGCACGCTGGCCACGAAAAACGCGGGCACCCAGCAACCGTTCGCCGCCAACGGTCTCGCCGGCTTCACGCTGACGGGCAACGGCGCGGCGCAGGCCAGCAACTACACGTTCGCCGGCGGCGTCGACTGGGTCACCGTCAACCCGCTCGCCGTCACGCTCACTGCCAGTGGGCAGAACAAGACCTACGACGGCACCACCACCGCCCAGGTCACGCTCGGCGAGAGCGGCGTGCTGACCGGCGACACCGTCACGTTCCACTACACGGGCGCGAACTTCAACACGCCGAACGTCGGCACCGCGATTCCGGTGCGGGTCTCCGGCATTACCGGCAGCGGCGCGGACGCCGGCAACTACACGTTCGCGAACAGCGCGACGACCAGCGCCAATATCACCCCGGCCATTCTCAATCTGACCGGCACGCGCAGCTACGACGGCACCGCCACCGCAGCGCCGGGGCTGTTCGGCAACAACGGCGTGCTGACCGGCGTCAACGGCGAAACGCTGACGCTCGGCGGCACGGGTGCCTTGTCCTCGAAGAACGTCGGCACGCAGATTCCGTTCGCGGCGAATGGGCTCGGTGGTTTTACGCTGACGGGCAACGGCGCGGCGCAAGCCGGCAACTACACGTTCGCCGGAGGCGTCGACTGGGTGAGCATCACGCCGCTCTCGCTGACGCTCGTCACCACGGCGCAGAACAAGACCTACGACAGCACGACGACCGCCCAGATCAGCGGCTTGACGATTCGTGGCCTGCTGGCGGGCGACTCCGCCAACTTCACCTACACCGGCGCGAACTTCGTCACGCCGAACGCCGGCAATAACATTCCGGTGGTGGTGTCCGGCATCGTCGGCACGGGCAGCGATCTCGGCAACTATTCGTTCAACACCACCACGCTGACGGTGGCGAACATCACGCCCGTGGTGCTGAACCTCACCGGTAGCCGGACCTATGACGGCAGCAATCAGGCCGCCGCCACGCTGTTCGGCAACGGCGGCGTGCTGACCGGGGTCAACGGCCAGTCGTTGACGCTGAGCGGTGCCGGCACGCTGGCGAGCAAGAATGTCGGGCAGCAGCAACCGTTCGCATCGGGCGGCCTCGCCGGTCTCACGCTGACCGGTAACGGCGCGGCGCTCGCGAGCAACTACACGCTGGCAGGCGGGGTCGACTGGGTGAGCGTGTCGCCGCTGGCGATCACGGTCACGGCGACAGGTCAAAACAAGGTCTACGACGGCACGAGAACCGCGTCCGTCAGTCTGGCCAGCAACGGTGTGGTGAGCGGCGACAACGTGACGTTCAGCCCGGGCGCCGCCAGCTTTGCTTCGCCGAATGCCGGCAACGGCATCGGCATTGCGGTCGCCGGTATCGCCGGCAGCGGCGCGGACGCGGGCAACTATACGTTCAACAACGCGGCCGCCACTTCCGCCGACATCACGCCCGCCCAGCTCAATCTGACCGGCACCCGGATCTACGACGCGACGACGAGTGCCACCGCAAGCCTGTTCGGCACGAACGGCACGCTGCAAGGCGTGAACGGCGAAACACTGACGCTCGGCGGCGCCGGCACGTTGTCCACGAAGAATGTCGGCACCGCGCTGCCGTTCGCGGCGGGCGGCCTCGCCGGCTTCACGCTCAGCGGTAACGGCGCCGCACTCGCGAGCAACTATGCACTGGCCGGCGGCACGGACTGGGTGACGATCACGCCGGCCACGCTCGCTGTCGTCGGCACGACGACGACCAACCGGCCCTACAACGGAACCGTGCTCGACGGTCTGTCGGGCGCGACGTTGTCCGGCGTGCTCGGTAGCGATCTGGTGACGCTCGGCAATCGCACCGTGGGCACGTTCCAGGATCCGAACATCGGCATGGACAAACCGGTGGGCACCGGCATGACGATCGGCGGCGTCGACGCGGGCAACTATGTGCTGGTGCAACCGGCCGGACTCACTGCGGACATCGTCGCGCCGGTCACGCCCGTGCCGCCTGGTGCGCTCGCCAGCACCCAGGCCCTGCTCGGCGCCGACGCCGTGTCGACGCCGTACGGCACGGCGTCGTCGACCTCCGAAGGCAATTTCGCGGGCAACCAGAAACAGGAGGATCGCCCGGTGGAGCGCAATCTGACGCGCACGGATTTCCGCTCCGGGCTCGCCCTCACCGTACTGAACGGAGGCGTCAAGCTGCCGACGAATTGAGGCCTCTCGTTGAAGCAAAAAATAAAGTGCGCCGTAGCGCGTCCAATACCTTCTTCAAACTGGCGAACATGACCGCGATTCACTCGAACGGCTTACGTATCACCCGCATGTGTGTCGCCCTTTCGCTCGCTACGACTGCCATCACCGCGCTCGGGCAGGTGCGGATCACACCACCGCCCGATAGCGGTCAGCTTCTTCAACAGGTGCCGCAGGCGCCGATACAGCCGCCGTCGTCGAACCTCGGCCTGACCGTCGAGCCGCAAAGCCCAACGCCGGCGGACAATACGACGTCGTTTCCGGTGCGTTCCATCGTGATCACGGGCAACACGGCGCTACCCACGGCAACGCTGCACGCGCTGGTGGCGTCCAGCGAGGGCAAACGTCTCACGCTGAACGATCTCAACGCGCTGGCCGAGCGCATCAGCGACGCGTATCACCAGCAGGGTTATCCGCTGGCGACCGCGTATGTGCCGCCTCAGGCGATCAAGGACGGCGTGGTGCGGATCGACGTGGCCGAAGCGCGTTATGGTGCGGTATCGCTGAACAATCAGAGTCGCGTCGCCACGCGTGTGCTCGATTCGACGCTCGCCGCGCTGCAACCAGGGCAAGCCATCACCGAATACGAACTCGAACGCACCCTGCTGCTGCTCTCCGACATCCCCGGCGCGACCGCCAGTTCCACGCTCAAGCCTGGACAGCAGGTTGGAACGTCGGACCTGCTGGTCGATATCGCCCCGCAGCAGCGTTTCACGGGCGAGGTCGGGGTGGACGACTTCGGCAACAAATACACCGGCCGGGTACGCGGCAATGGCAGCTTCAACGTCAACGGACTGTTCAACCAGGGCGACGCGCTGAATGTCAACGCAATGACGTCCGGCAACGGCATGACGTATGGGCGCCTCGGCTATACGTACCTGCTCAACGGTGAGGGCACAACGCTAGGCGCGTCGGTTTCCGGGCTCGACTATCACCTCGGCGACGATCTTTCCGCACTGGAAGCGCACGGCTCGGCGTTTGTCGGCAGTGTGGTGCTGGCGCATCCGTTGATTCGCAATACACGGGGCAATCTGTTCGGGCAGGTCGAATTCGATTACCGCAAGCTCAACGACAATATCGACATTATCGGCATCCAGAACGACCGTCAGACCAGTAGCTGGACGGCCACGCTCGCCGGCGACGAACTGGATTCGACCGGCGTGATCAACGCGCGCGCCTCGCTCACTTACGGAATTCTGGCCGCCAATAACCTGCAGACCGACTATATCGATCAACTCGGCACGGACACGTCCGGACACTACGTCAAACTCGCGCTTTCGCTGTCCCGCCTGCAGCAACTCACGCGCCACGATGCCCTCTACTTCGGCTTCTCCGGACAGACCGCCAGCAAGAACCTCGATACCTCCGAGCAGTTCTATCTGGGTGGTCCGGACAGCGTGCGTGGTTACGATGTGGGCGTGCTGGCCGGCGCGCAGGGCTATCTGGCGACGCTCGAATACCGTCACGACGCCGTGTTCCCGCGCGTGCCGGGTGTCTGGCAGTTTTCCGCGTTTGTCGACAGCGGCTGGGTGCAGCAATACAAGGATCCGTTCGTACCGGGGCCCAACACCGGCCAGTTGAGCAGCGCGGGCGTCGGGGTTCAGTGGAGCGGCCCGTATCGCGTGATGCTTAGCGTGAGCGTCGCCGTTCCGTTTGGCAAAAGGCCCGAGTTGCTAGGCAGCAATACGAGCCGGTCAACGCACGCGTGGCTACAGTTCCGCAAGGGATTCTGATCGGGGTCTACCGATCCGAGGTCGAGTTATTGAGGTACATGGACTGAATCCCCACGCGCCCCGGACCCGTGAACCGGTTCACGATGAAATTGACGCCCGCGCCAAAGAGGCCACTGGTCAATCTGTCGACCACCGTATCCATCTTGACCTGCGGATCCTTGTAAAGCCAGCCGCCGGGTTCGATGTCGATGGTCTCGCCGGCCGCCAGTACCTTCTCGAACACATTGCCATAGCCGTGGAGCCAAAGCACCCCTTCGCCGCCGTGTCCGTGGAACTTGTCGATAAAGAAACCAGTTTGTCCGAACAGCATGTTGGTGATGCCGCGAATCCGTTCGAAGGTGTATTCCACGTTGCCGGTGGCGGCTAGAAACTGATGCTCGCGCACATGCAATTCCTCACCCGCGCGAAGATGGATCGGCACGATGTGACCGGCGCCGTCACGGCTGAACGCAATGATGCCGTCGCCGCTCGCCTCCGTAATGAACACCTGCATGCCGGCGAGCATGCGCTTCACGGCGCCTTTGACGGGCCGGATGCCAATCCGGACATTCGAGTTCTTCCACAGCAGAATGTGGTGCTCGAAGTAGACCGGCTGCCGGGAGACGTCGACCGACAACACCGGCACCAGCTCGCCGCCAATGTGATAGGTGACGCCGCCGAACGTTTCGTCCGCCGCAGCCGTCGGCAGAAGCCGGGGCAATTGATTCATGCGTTTCCTTTCACTCGTTAGCCGACACAAAAAGCATCGAAATATAAAGAATCGTCGACACTACGATAATCGCCACGCCGACCAGTACCTTCACGCGATTGAACTCCAGCCCGCCGTCGATCGCCACGGCAATGCCCACGACCGCCGACAACGTACCGATTGCCGCGAGCAGAACATGCACCTTGCTACGAATCAGCTTTCTGCGTTCGGGCGGGAATCGGTCTTTCAAAGAGTGATGTTCCATTCGAAGCTCCTTCGTGCGGAATGGTACGGGACCGTGGCGCAGGCTCACCGCACACTACTGCGTGGTGTTCATCGTCCAGCCATATCCCAGCGCCTTATACAACGCGACAACCTGCGCAAGCTGCTGATCCTGCAACTGCGACTGCTGCAACTGCGCCGCGAAAAGATTGCGTTCGGCGTCGAGTACTTCCAGATAGCTCGTATAGCCGCCCTCGTACAGATCATGCGCAAGCGACGTGTATTGAACCAGCGCCTCGACCTGTTGATTGGTCGCCTTCAACTGGTCGCGCGTACTCGTCACGCCGACCAGTGCGTTTTCCACATCCGCGAACGCCGACTGGATGGTCTGCTGATAGCTGAATAACGCTTCCTGCTGCTGCGCCTCGGCCGTGCGCACCGAGCCGGCAATCGCACCGCCGGTGAAAATCGGCTGCGATATTGCGCCCGCGAACGACCAGATGCGCGCGGGTCCGGTCCAGAGTCCGGACAGTGCGGTGCTCGCCGCGCCGAACAAACCCGTCAACGATATCTCCGGAAAGTATTGCGCGCGTGCCGCGCCGATCGATGCATTCGCGGAGACCAACGCCTGTTCGGCCTGCAGCACATCCGGCCGCCGCTCGAGCAGCGACGACGGCAGCCCCGCCGGAATCGCCGGCGCGGTTAATTGCGTGAGCGGCTTGCCGCGTGGAATCGGCCCCGGGTTATCGCCGAGCAGTAGCGACAACGCGTTTTCCTGCTGCGCGATCTGTTGCTCGAACGCATACACCGAAGTCTGCGCCGATTGAAACTCCGACTTCGCCTGACTCACCTGCAGTTGCGAAACCACGCCACCGCCAAAGCGCTCCTGAAACAGCGCAAGCGCGTCGGACCGGCTCGCCAACGTCGATTTCGCGATCTCCAGCCGTTGATCGAGATCGCGCAACTGCAGATAAGCGGTCGCCACGCTCGCGATCAACGCGATACGTGTGGCCTGTTGCGCGGCCTGCGTGCCGAGATAGTCGGCCCGCGCGGCTTCGGTCATGCGCCGCACCCGGCCGAACAGATCGATTTCCCACGACGCCATCAAGTCGAGCTGAACCTGATTGCCGACAGCCGGCGGATAACCCGGCGCGGGCACGCCGCGGCTGCGGCCACCGGCCAGGTTCGCGCCGACTTGCGGGAACAGTCCGGCGCGCGTTGTCATCAAGCGGCCGTAAAACTCGTCGACGCGTGCGGCCGCGATGGAGAGATCTTTGTTCTGCGCCAGCGCCCGCTCGATCAGCGAGTCGAGCACAGGGTCGTTGAACTGATTCCACCATTGCAGCGCGGACGGGTCGACCACTTCGGCATCAGGCGCTGCGTAACGGAACGATGCGGGCGTGACCACTTCGGGCCGATGATAGTTGGGCCCAACCGTGCAGCCGGCCAGCCAGCACGCGCAGACCACCGGGGCGAGTCGACGTAGCGAGGGTTTCATGTTCAACCCTCCTTCGGCCCGGGCGCAACGGGCGGCTCGGTGGCCGGCTCAGGTTTGCCCTTGCGTCGCGACGACAGGGTTTCGAAGCCCCAGAAGAACATCGGAATAAAGAACAGCGCGATAACCGTCGCGCCGAGCATGCCGAAGATCACGCCGGTGCCGAGCGAGCGGCGGCTCGCAGCCGACGCGCCGCTCGCGATCGCCAGCGGCACGCAGCCGAGAATGAACGCGAGCGAGGTCATGATGATCGGCCGCAGACGCAGCTTGGCGGCCTTCAACGCGGCGTCGTAAGGCGACAGGTTCTCTTTCTCGCGCATCTCGACGGCGAACTCGAAGATCAGAATCGCGTTCTTCGCCGCGAGCGCGATCAGCACGGTCAGGCCGATCTGAAAGTACACGTCGTCTTCCATGCCGCGTAGCAGGATGCCGATCAGCGCGCCGAACAGCGCGAACGGCACCGCGAGCAGCACGCCGATCGGCAACGACCACTTCTCGTATTGCGCGGCGAGAATCAGGAACACCATCAGCAACGCGAACGCGAACACCGCGGCGGCGGTCGAGCCGGCCTGTTTCTCCTCGTAGGCCTGGCCGCTCCACGCATAGCTGTAGCCGTCGCCCAGCACTTCCTGCGCGGTCTGCTCCATCGCGGCGAGCGCGTCGCCCGAACTGTGCCCGGCCGCGGCGTCGCCGGTGATCTTGGCGGCCGGGAAATTGTTGAAGCGCGTCACGATGTCGGCGCCCGGTACGAAGCGGAACGTGGTGACGGCCTTGATCGGCACCATGTCGCCGCTGCGGTTGCGCACATAGAGTTGCTGGATATCGTCGGGCTGCGTGCGGTATTGCGGCTCGGCCTGCACGATCACCTGGAAGAGCCGGCTGCTCTTCGGAAACTGGCTGACGTACGACGAACCGAACATGGTTTGCAACGCCGCGTAGATGTCCTGCACCGGCACGCCGAGCGATTCCGCCCGCTCGCGATCGACCTCGACCAGCAATTGCCGCGAGTGCGTGTTGATAGTCGAGTTCACGCCGCGCAGTGCCGGGTTCTGGCGCGCCTTCGCAATGAACGCGCGCACGCGTTCTTCGAGGTCCTGGTAGCTGCCGTCGCCGGTGCTTTGCAGCCAGAACTCGAAGCCGCCGGTGGTGCCGAGACCCGGAATGGACGGTGGATTCAGCGGCACCACCACGCCGTCCTTGTAGCCGGAGAAGGCCTTGTTCGCGTCGCGGATCAGGTCTTCCGCAGTGCCGTTTTCGCCGCGTTCCTTGAAACCCTTCAACGTGATGAACAAGGTGCCCGCGTTCGACTTGTACTGCGAATCCACCAGGCTGTAGCCGATTGGCGCCGCGACCGATTTGACCGCCGGCTGTTTGGCGAACCATTGCTCGGCGCGCTGCGACAGATCGCCGGTGCGGTCGAGACTGGCGGCGTCGGGCAGCACGACCGCGCCGAGCAGATAACCCTGATCCTCGGTCGGCACGAACGACGACGGAATGTGTTTGAAGAGGCCGCCCGTCGCGATGATCATCACGACGATCAGCAGGATCGACACGACGACGCGGCGAATCGCAAGTTGCACCGCGCGGCCGTAGCCTTCGGTCATGCTCTCGAAGCGCCTGTTGAACCACAGGAAAAAGCGGTTCTTCTTTTTCGTTTCCGGTTTGAGCAGGATCGCGGCGAGCGCCGGCGACAGCGTCAACGCCACCACGCCCGACAGCACGACCGACACGGCGATCGTCACCGCGAACTGCTTGTACAACTGCCCGGTAATGCCGGACAGAAACGCCACCGGAATGAACACCGCGAGCAGCACCAGCACGATCGCGATCACCGGTCCGGTGACCTCGTCCATGGCGCGTTTGGCGGCCTCTTTCGGCGGTAGACCGAATTCGGACATATTGCGCTCGACGTTTTCGATCACGACGATCGCGTCGTCCACCACGATGCCGATTGCCAGCACCATGCCGAACAGCGTCAGCATGTTGATCGAAAAACCGAACGCCATCATGCCGATGAACGCGCCGAGAATCGACACCGGTACCGCGAGAATCGGCACGAGCGTCGCGCGAAAACTCTGCAGGAAAATGAACACCACCAGAATCACGAGAATCACCGCGTCGCGCAACGTGTGCACAACCTCGCCGATGGACTCCTGCACGAACTCGGTCGTGTCGAGCGCGACCTCGTATTTGAGGCCGGGCGGAAAGCCCTTCTGCATCCTTTCGAGGGTCTGGCGCACCTCTTTCGCGACCTGCAGCGCGTTGGCGCCCGGTTGCTGGTACACGGCGATCAGCGTGGCGGTTTTGCCGTTATAGCGGCCACGCAGCGAGTAATCTTTCGCACCGAGTTCTGCGTGGCCGATATCCTTGATACGCACCGTCGACGCATCGCCCGAACCGGCGCGCAGAATGATGTTGTCGAAGTCGGCGGGTTCGGTCATGCGGCCTTTAGTGGCGACCGGGAAGGTCTGCTGCACGGGCCCGTTGGTCGGCGACTGGCCGAGGCGGCCGGCGGAAAACTGCTGGTTCTGGTTGCTGACGGCCTGCTGCACGTCGGCGACGGTGATGCCGAGCTTCGCCATCCGGTCAGGCTTGATCCAGATGCGCATGGCGTAGTCGGCCGAGCCGAAGATCGACGCCTGATTCGCGCCCGGAATCCGCTTCAACGCGTCGAGCACGTAGACGTTCGCGTAGTTCGCCACGTACGACTGGTCGTACGTGTTGTCCGGCGAATAGATCGCGATCACCATCATGAACGCCGACGAGCGCTTCTGCACCGAGACCCCTTGCGCGGTCACCGAATCGGGCAGCGTCGGCAGCGCCAGATTCACGCGGTTCTGCACATCCACCTGCGCGAGCGACGGGTCCGTGCCGGTCTTGAAGTACGCGGTGAGCGTCATGTTGCCGGTCGATGAACTCGACGAGTTCATGTACATCATGTTGTCCGCGCCGTTGACCTGCTGCTCCAGCGGCGCCGCCACGTTCTGCGCGACGACTTCGGCGCTCGCACCCGGATAGGTTGCGCTGACGGTAATGGTGGGCGGCGCGATGTCGGGAAACTGCGAGATCGGCAGGTTGAACATCGCGACCGTGCCGGCCACCACCAGGATGATCGACACCACTGACGCGAAAATCGGCCGGTCAATGAAAAAGTGGGCGAACTTCATCGCTCAGCCTCCGGTCGTGGGGCTGAGGGTGACATCGACGCGGCGCGATTTGTCGGGCGCGTCGGTGGCGACGATCCGTGCGGGGCGGTGCATGTCGATCCGCGCGACGTCGACGCCCGCGACGATCAGCGCGGAGCGCACGGTCGCGGCACGCGCGGCGGCCAGTTTGACGTTGTCGGCGTAGGAGCCGGTGGCGTCCGTGTAGCCGGAAATCGCCACGCGCGCACCGGGCGAAGACGCCAGTTGGCGTGCCACGGTGGCTAGTGTGTCGGCGGATTGGTGGTCGAGGCTTGAACTGCCGACGGCGAAGAAGAGTTCGGTGTGGGCCGGTTGTGCGGCGCCGGCTGTTGTCGTGCTTGCCTGAGCGCCGGCGTTGCCGTTGGTGCTGTTGGTGCTGTTGCCCGTTGCGCCCGCTGTTGCGGCACCGCCAGCGGCACCTGCCGTCGCGCTCGTGCCGGACTGAGCCGCGCCACCTTGCGCCCCTGCCCCCGCACCGTTTTGACCCGCCGCCCCGGTCGTTGCGCTCGCACCCGATTGACCCGCGGCTTTACCGCCACCCCCCGCCGTTCCACCCGCCCCGCCCGCGATCGCCGCGATATTCACGCTCGCGGCCGGCAACGGCACCACACGCGCATTCACCGCCGCTCCCGGCATCAATCGCATCGCGTTGTCGATCACTACCCGATCGCCCACCTGCAGGCCGGAATTGACGACCCAGTCGTTGCCGTTCCATTCGCCGGCTTCGATCGCGCGTTGCTGCGCCTTGTTGTCTTTATCGACGGTCCACACGTATTCGCCGCGCGCTCCCTGCATGACCGCGCCCTGCGGCACGGCGACCGCCGCGCTGCGCTGCGCGCCGAGCAGCTTGATCCGGACGAACTGCCCGGGCCGCAACGAGCCGGCCGGGTTCGGCACGGCGGCGCGAATCAGATACGTGCCGGTCTCCGAACTCAACGCCGCGTCCTGAAACGCGATATGGCCGCGCTGCGGATAGATGCTGCCGTCGGCCAGCACGATCACCGCTTCGAGATCGCCGAGCGGCGGCAGCTTCAGCGTGCCGTTCGCGGTCTGCGCCCGCAATTGCAGCATCTCGTTCTCGGACAGCGAAAAATTGATCCACATCGGATCGAGCTTGGCGACGTAAGTCAGCAGACTATTGGACGAATCGATATACGAGCCGTCCTGCTTCTTCGCGAAGCTCGACAGGCCGGTGACCGGCGCGGTGATCGTCGTGTAGCCGAGATTCAGATTCGCACTGGTGACGTTGGCGCGCGCCTGTTCGAGCGCGGCGGCGGCGCTCAACTGCTGGCCGATCGAATCGTCGAGATCTTTCTGGCTCAGCGCATTCTTCGCGACGAGCGGCCGCACGCGATTGAGATTCGCCTGCGCCGTATCGAGCCGCGCTTTCTGCTGTGCCATTTCGGCGCGCGCGGCGTCGAGCGCCGCTTCGAACGGCTTGCGGTCCATCACGAACATCACGTCGCCCTGATGAACCATCGCGCCTTCCTGGTAGACGCGCTTCTCCAGAAAGCCGTTCACGCGCGCGCGGATCTCGACCTGTTGCGAACTCTCCGTCTGGCCGACGTAGTCGAACGGCACGGGCACGTCGCGCAGCGCGACGTCGACCACGTCGACGTTGACCGGCGCTCGCGCGGCTTCCGGCGCCGGTTTGTCGTGGCATCCACTCAGCGCTGCCAGCACCGTAATGGCGAGGCCAGTGGTTAAGACGTGCAACGCTCGCATCATCGTGATCTCCGTCGGCAAAGCGGCTGGACCGTGGTGCACGGACGCCGGGACGCAATCGCGCCACGCCGCGGCGTGTTGCCGGTGCGTGCGCGTGGAACCATCTTGATACTGCGCTGCAGCGCCAGGTATTCCGCGCGAATGTGCGTGTGCTCAACGTGAAATCCGTCTGCGGACCAATTCGCTTCCGCTCGTTAAAAACGGACAAACGTGGAGCGTCCTGTCGTTCAGCGACGACTCACGGCCTATGACAAAGCCGTTAAAGCGACCGCAAAAAACGGGTGAACCGCATGGAAATGAAGGGAGGCAAACCGCACGGATGAGTGCGGCGCCAGCAAGCGTGTTTCGGGTGACTCGTCCACTGATGCATACGTGCTCCTTATTTTTCTAGCAGTATGTCAATCGGATATCCAGTACCGTTGCACCGAGTTAGAAGGCAATGGCCATTTGCCCGGGAATGTTTCGTGCGTTTTCCCACCTCTGCGCGCAGGCAGTGTAGCACCGCTAATCGAAAAACAACATGTGAGGGTGGGAATCAGGCTGCGCGAATAATAGGTCTATTTTGTGTGCTTTTCAGCGTGCGCCACATAGTGAGTTGGGCCATAGACCAGGCTGCCAGGCGAGTTGACGGATCGCCGACCGTTGCGCGAGCTTCGCCGGTTTTTGCGGCGAAGCTCGACAGCTCGATTACGGCGAAACCGTGAACGCCGGATTCGGGCTGACCGACAGGCTATTCACCTTGCAGTTGCCGGACAGCGGCTGATTGCTGGCGCTCAGCGTATTGGTCGCGTTGCTCCACGCGCCGCTGATCGTGGAAGGACCGCAGTTCGCGCCGAGCACGCTGAAGCCGACGTTCGCCACATTGCCGGTCGTCGTGCTGGTGGCGACGAGCTTCCACGGCAGTCCGATGATCTGCGGCACGCCGCACAGGCCACCGCCCGTGATCGCGACCGAGTTGATCTGCGCGTACGTGCCGTCGGTGCTCACCACGCCGCTGAGCGTGATACCGCAACTCACATTGGGCGCGATCGGTGTGCTGACGTTGATCGTGCCCGGTGCGCTGAAGGAAGCGCCTGCCGGTCCGATCGTCGCCGCGGCGGCGATCGGCGCGACGGCGGCGAATGCGATAGCGATGGCGCTGCTGCATGCGAAAGTTTTGATCAGCTTCATGATTTACCTTCCCAGAAAAAAGGCTAAAGAAATTGCTGGAGTTGGGCAGCCGGCGGCGCTGTGCGTGGACCTCGCCGCCTGACCGTTTGACGCGCCTGACTACTGCCATCCGCTCGGTCGGCGGGCATCGTCATGCCTGCCGCCGTCGGCGTCGTTCGTGATCCTGATCGCCTTGGTGTGGTGTTTTCAGGAAGGCCGAACCTCATGCGATTGCTGTTTCGATTGCGATTGCCATGTTGGTTGCGATTGCACGAAGGCCCGCATAATGACGGCCGACACAGCGCCACGCACAGGTGTCCCAAATCCCATTGCTTTGTCTCCGTCAGTATTTTTAATTCGCCACGCACGATAATCGTCCGGCATACGTAAGCCGGTTTGATACGGACGTAACAGGCCACGACATTAAAATGCCGCGTATAGGACTGCCCGGCCCAGTTGGCCGAGGATCTATTCAGTCGGAAAATGCGCGCCGCATTTAAAAACGGGTGAATCCCGTAATAGGCGTGGTGTCTCGCGAGATGCTTGTGCCATCGCACTCCTCGTTGGATTGGGATGCTGCAGTGCACCGCAGTCATTGGCCGGATGTTTCAAATAATTATGTGGGCACACAGTAGTCTGGACGGCGCGGCCTGTATATAGAATTTTTGATCCAAACCGATGCTTTCGGCTGAGCCTTGTATTGCCGTCGTTTCGCGGATGTTTTTAAACGGTCGAATGAATCCGGTATCGCGGTGCGGAGGCGTTTAATAGTTTCGACCTCATGCAATTAGCGTATTCTGACTGCCGGGCCGACTAATTTAGAAAGCGCCGCGATCCGATTGATTGCGTCGGCAATCGGCTGTTAATGGGGAAACGCGCACTATGTCATTTCGGAACGCGAGAAAACCTACCGCCATGCGGTTATGGCTTTTCGCCGGCTGTGGGGTATTGGGCTTCGGCACGATTGCGCTGACTGCGATCTTGATGGGGCAGTGGCCGACGCGCGCGGACCCCGCCACGCAGGTTGCGATTCAAGCGGAGGCTGAGCCTGGAAATACTGGACAGGTCACGAATCGCCACAGCCTGACGGTCGCATCTTCTGCTGCGCCGGCCTCCTCGACCCACATAGGGATCGACGTGCTATCGCGGCTGGAAACGGCGGGACGCGATAAATCGCTGATCCAACCGGAAGCCAACCTCAGCAATACGCTCGACGAAGCGCTGCAGCGTGCGCTGTCGTTTCCCGATTTCGGCGCGCTCGCGGGACGCACCGACCCGGAGGGTCTCTTTGAAGCCGCGGCCTGGGTCGATGCCTGCGAGCGTGGCGCCTTCGCCGCTCAGGAGATGTCGTTGCGATGCCGGGAACCGGATCTGCACGGCGCGCATTACGCGGACGACCTGTTGAAGCAGGCCGCCGATGCGGGCCAACCCGGCGCCGTTCTGAGCCTGGCCGCACGACACCCCGAACAGTGGCTGGAGATCCCTTTGCGCAGCGGCGGCATGCTCGGCGACCGCGTGTTCGCACTCGCCGCGCGGGGCCGATCCGCCGCGCTCGTGCTGCTCAGTCAACTGTGCGCCGTGCCCGACGCCTGCGTCGACGAACAATTGACGCGCAACGTGCTGGCGCTGCTGCAGTTGAGCATCTACAAAACGGGGACGTCGGAGACGGGTGACTATCTGACGGGCGCCGAGATCAACCGCCGCGAAGCGGTCGATCGCGCCGAACGGATTCGCACTGCACTGCAATGGCCGCCTTGAGCCATCGCAGCTAGGCCGCAGCAAGCGGTTCACGCCGCGTCGGCGCCGCGGCCACCGCAGCGGGTTGCGACAGATTTTTCGGATCGAAAACGCGTTCATGCAACCGCGTGAACGAGCGGAAATTCCACAGGCTACGCGCCACGAACACGCGCTGCACCCAGCGATACAGGGGCTGGTGGAAGCCGCACAGACGCTCGGCTTCAGCCGCGCCGAACTGATCCTTCATGTGGTGCTGCCCGGTGCGCTGCCCACCGCGCTGGTGGGCCTGCGTTATGCGCTCGGTTCGGCATGGCTCGCGCTGGTGTTGGCCGAGCAGGTGAACAGCCAGGGCGGGCTCGGCTATCTGGTCACGTTTGCCCGCGAAGTCTATCGCACCGACATTATCGTCGTGTGCCTCATCATCTATGCGCTGCTGGGCCTCGCTGCGGATTTCGGCGTGCGCGCTCTCGAAAAGGGACTACTGTCATGGCATCCGGCATGTCGCGCTCGTTAAATCATCCTGTTGCCGTGGACGACACGCTCGCCGTGCGGGTCCGCGACCTCACCAAACGGTTCGGCGCGCGCCGCGTGATCGATGGTCTGTCGCTGGAGATTCGTCGCGGCGAATTCGTCGCGCTGGCGGGACCGAGCGGTTGCGGCAAGAGCACGCTGTTGCGCGTGCTCGCCGGGCTCGATCGCGAGATCGACGGCGCCGTGCGGGTGTCGGCGAAACGCGGCGTCGCGTTCCAGGCGCCGCGTCTGCTGCCGTCGCGGCGCGTGTGGAAGAACATCGTGCTGGGGTTGCCCGGCGATCGCAGTCGCAAGCGCGCCGACGCCGCGCTTGCTGAGGTCGGACTCGCGCATCGCGGCGGGGCGTGGCCGAAGGATCTGTCCGGCGGCGAAGCACAGCGTGCGGCACTGGCCCGCGTGCTTGCCCGCAACCCCGATCTGCTGCTGCTCGACGAACCGTTCGCGGCGCTCGACGCGCTCACGCGGCTCACGGTGCAGGCGCTGGTCTCGCAGCGATGGGAGCGCCACCGTCAGGCGATTCTGCTGGTCACGCACGATATCGGCGAGGCGCTGCTGCTGGCGGATCGCGTGCTGGTGATGAAGGAAGGTCGGATCGCGTTCGAACTGATCGTGGATTCGCCGAGGCCGCGCGATATCGACAGCGAGTATTTCGCGCAGGCGAAGCATGTGTTGCTGGCGCAACTGGGTATTGCGCGGCATGACGATTTGGAGGCCGATGCCGATGCCAATCAAGACTCGCTGGTTCGCGCAGCGGCCTGACCTAAACGAGGTGACGCTACGTGCGTAACCTGACACTGATCGGCTCGCTAACCCGCCACGGCCGCGGTGCAGACGCTCGCCTTCCTGAGCTGGCCGGGCAGCGTGCGCGAACGCTTCAATACCGCGCTGCTATGCTAAGCAGCGGGCGAAGGAATGGACCGCGTTGTCGTGCCTATACGCGCACAAATTAACTGAAGATCGCCAATCTATTCGACGAGTCGGACGTTATCGCTTGAGGTTCGCTACTAGCGCGCCCTACCCGCACAGTTTGCCGATATCCATATCGATTATGGTTGTTTGTTCAATCAGTTCGGCTTGCTTAAGGTGACTTGCCACCTCGCTTCTCGCACCGGCAAATCATCCCCGACTTCAATAAAACTGATTTGAACAACCATGAAAAAAATCATCTTCGCCTTTGGCGTGTCGTCTCTTCTGGCCGGTACTGCCAGTGCTCAAAGCAGCGTCACGCTGTACGGCATTGTGACCGGCAACGTGACGTATTCGAACAATGCGCAAACCGCGGCGACGTCGGCCTCCGGCAAACCTAAAGGCGGTGCACAGGTCGCGCAGCTCGACGGCGGTTCGTCGGGGCTGTCGTCAAGCCGCTGGGGCCTCACCGGCGCGGAAGATCTGGGCGGCGGACTGAAGGCGATCTTCAAGCTCGAAAGCGGCTTCAGCGTGAATAGTGGCGCGCTTGGACAAGGCGGCACCGAGTTCGGCCGTCAGGCGTGGGTGGGATTCACCGCCGACAAGTACGGCACGTTCACGCTGGGGCGTCAGGCCGATACGTCGGTGGAGTTCATCTCGCCGCTGCTGGCCGGCTGGTACTGGGGCAACCTCGCGATCCACCCCGCCGACTACGACAACCTGAACTTCACGCACCGTATCAACAATACGGTCAGGTACCTGTCGGATTCGTTCAGCGGGTTCCGCTTCGGCGCGTTGTACAGCGTGGGCGGCGTGGCCGGGAATGTCACGCAGAATCAGTTCTGGTCGACCGGTTTGAGTTATAGCGGCGGGGCATTTGCCTTCGCGGCGTCGATCATCAATGCGCGCAATCCGAATTCGTCGCTCTACGGTACGAACGCCAATGCGAGCGCGACCGGCAATAACCTCGGTTCTGCCGGCTCGGCCACGGCCGCGGAGTCCAATCCGGCGATCGCGGGTTTCGCTTCGGCGCATACGCAACAGACGGTGTCGGTCGCGACCACGTACACGGTGGGCGGTGCGATCTTAGGCGCGGCTTATTCGACCACACAGTTCCGCGGGCTCGGCTCGAACGCGTCGCTGAATACGCTCAACTACAGCGGCTCGACGACACTCAGCACGGTCAGCGCGAGTCTGCGTTATCAGGCGACGCCGTACCTGCGCTTCGGCACGTCGTTCGATTACACGCAAGGCGGCAGTGTGGGCAGCAAGGGCAATGCGAAGTACGAGCAATTCAATCTCGGCAGCGCGTATTCGCTGTCGAAAGCGACCGAGCTTTACCTGACTGGGGCATTCCAGCATGCGAGCGGCACGGATTCGCTGGGCCGTCCCGCGGTCGCGGCGATCGGCTATCTGACACCTTCCGCGACGGACAGGCAGGTGGCGGTATCGGCGGGGCTGAAGCATCTGTTCTGATGCACTCGAATGACAGGGCCTGTTGCATGGATGGCCCTCTCCTACCTGATGCGGGACCGTGGATGCGCTGCATTCCGACGGTCCCGCGCCAGTATTTTCATCACCGGCTTTAGCGTGCCAGTTCAGCCTCGATTGCCGCAACGAGGCGCGGGTCATCGGCGGTGACATCGGGAGAGAAACGCCCCACCACGCGACCGTCGCGACTGACCAGGAATTTTTCGAAGTTCCACAGCACGTCGGGTACCGCGTTGGGTTCGATGCCGTAGCCCTTCAGCCGTTCGCGGAACGGACCCTCGCCGGTGGCGTCGGGCTGCGCGGCCGTCAGCGTGTGATACAGCGGATGCTGGTCGGCGCCGACCACCGATATCTTCGAGAACAGCGGGAATTTCACGTCATAGGTGCTGGTGCAGAAGGTCTGGATTTCCTCGTCGCTGCCCGGCTCCTGGCCTTTGAAGTTGTTCGCCGGAAATCCCAGTACTTCGAGACCGTCGCCGCGTTTGTCCTCGTAGAGTTTTTCCAGACCTTCGTATTGCGGCGTCAGCCCGCATTTCGAGGCCACGTTCACGACCAGCAGCACCTTGCCTTGAAACGGCTTCAGTGTTTGCGGCGTGCCTTCAATCGACGTGACGGGTACATCGTATAAGGCTTGACTCATGGATCACCTTCGGTTGGTTGAGGGATGAGACACGATACGCCGCTTTCTGGATTTCGGCAGAGCACGGCATGGCCGCCCTTCAATATCCTTATTCCTATTGATTGGTTCGCCTGGTTTCGGCGGGACGCTATTGTCGAGCGCTCGTACGGTCTCACTCACTCCACCCAAAACACAATGAGAGTTCAGTCATGAAACTACCACGTTCGCTACGCCTCACCGGCTCAGTTCTGCTCAGCGCGATCGCGTCGATCGCCATGGGCTTCAGCACGCTCGCATTGGCCGGCGTCGCGCTGGATCTCAGTCCGCAGCAACCGGACCGGATCCGCGTGCAAAAAGATCCGGCGGCCGTGAAAGCCGTGTCCGCGCAGTTTCGTTTCGTGAAAGACGACACGCTGACGATCGGCATTCATCCGACCATCCCGCCGATCAGCACCTATGCCACCGACGCCAAAACCGTAGTCGGTTTCGATGCCGACCTCGCGCAAGTAGTCGCGGATAGCCTGGGTAGAAAGCTGGAGCTGGTGCCGGTGGCATGGGCCGACTGGCCGCTTGCGCTGGAGTCCGGCAAGGTCGACGCGGTGTTGTCGAACGTCACGGTAACGGAGGAGCGCAAGCTCAAATTCGATTTTTCCAGCTACCGTCAGGATCAGGTTGGCTTTTACGTGAAGTCCGATAGCAAGATCGTTTCGCTGAAGGAGCCGAAGGACGTGGCCGGCCTGCGAATTGTCACGGACTCCGGCACCAACCAGGAAAAGATCCTGCTGGCGTGGGACAAGGAGAATGTCGCGCACGGTCTGAAGCCGGTCGCCGTCCAGTACTACGACGACGTTGCCGTGAGGAATCTCGCGCTTCAAGCCGGCCGCGCCGATGCCGTCTTCAGCGTCAATGCGACCCAGGCTTATCAGGCCGCGCAGCAAGGCAAGACCCGACTGGTCGGCACGGTAAGCGGCGGCTGGCCGCGCACCGCCGAACTCGCAATCGCGACGCGCAAAGGCAGCGGTCTCGCCGATGCGCTCACCACCTCGTTGAACGACCTGATTGCGTCAGGTACGTACACGCGTGTGCTGGACCGATGGAATCTCGGTTCGGAGGCGATCGCGCGGTCGGCGACTAATCCACCGGGGTTGCCGAAGCTCTGAGGCGGTTTCGCGAGCAAGCGCTCAGCGCGCGGCGCTGAGTTTTCGGGCTCGACGCCGCAAGTAGAGGTTATTGAGGATCAGTGCGAGTCCCGTCGTACACGCACCGGCAATCTGCGCGCGCGCTGGAACGACGCCGGTCAGCGACGACAGCACGAACGTCGTGACCGGCAGGACGTCCATGAAGAGCACGCCGTTGAGCGGCGTCAGAATCCGGTTGCCCATATTCCAGAACAGAATCGCGACGAAACCCGCAATCGGACCCATATAGAGCAGATGCGGCGCGATGGCCCACAATTGGCTGCCCGACGGCACGGGGACGACATGCAACGCGAACAGCAAAGCATTGAGCCCGAGGATTGTCGTCAAGCCGAGCCACAAGGTCACTGTGGTGTACTTCAGCGCCGACCAGCGCTTGAAGTGCGAGGCGCTGAACGTGTAGATGACCCAGCAGAGCGCGCCGACCAGAATCAGGCCATTCGCCGAATAGTGCTGCGGTTCGTGCAGCGCCGACACGACATCGCCTTTCGTGACCACCAGCGAGACGCCGACGAACGACATCAGAATGAAGAGCAGCGTCACCACCGGCGGCATGCTTTTGCGGACCAGCGAGTTCAACAGCAAGCCCATCATCGGCTGGGTCGCCATCATGATCGATGCGGTCAGCGCGCCTTGCGGGCCGGCGAGTTGCTGACCGAGAAACACAAATGAACCGAAGCCGCAAAATCCGACCGAGCCGAGCAGCCAGGCCAACGCAAGCGATCCGCCGTTCGGTCGCCATGCGCCCTTGCCTTCCTTGATTACCAATAGCGCGAGAAATGCCACGCCCGCGATCAGATAGCGCAGCGACGTGAAGGTGAACGGGTCGACGTGCGTCAGCGCGTCCGTCATCACGGGGAACATGATGCCCATCAACACGGTCGCCGCGACGCAGAACAGTACGCCTTTGCCATAGGAACCATGAGCGGCCGGCGTTGTGGCGCTTGCGGCTTCGGCACGACCGGCGGTGACTGTCGATAATCCAGGCGGCGTATTCATGAATGATCGTTCCAGAAATGGAGAAAAAATTTTAGAGCAACGCGCGCATCGTCATTTCAACGACGGGCACGAGATCTTTCTCGTGGAAATTCGCTTTGCCCAGCACACGAAAACCCTGGATCACGCACAACAGGAAGGTGCTGACCGCTTGCTCGTCGAGCGTGCAATTAAATTCTCCCGCTTGCTGGCCGCGGGTCACGGCAGCCGCGAGGTGCGACGCGATACGGCGCAAAGTGGCTTCGATATGCGGACGCAAAGCTTCGTCTGCGGGCAGCAGTTCGATGACGGCGTTCGTGATGAAACAGCCGTGACGTTGCGACAGCTTGGCTGACACCCTGGTGTAGTGCAGCAACGCCTGGCGTAACGCCTCTTGCGGCGACTCCGCCGCTTCCAGCCGCTCTTTCACGCGGGCGACCGCCCCATCCGCATATTGACCGAACGCAGCGACGAGCAGACCGTGCTTGTCGCCGAACGCACTGTAAAGACTGGCACGGAATAGACCCGTGGATTTGCACAGCGTCTCGATCGACGTAGCGTGATAGCCCTGCTGCCAGAAGACCCGACCTGCCGCTCGCGTGACTTCGTCGATATCGAACTCGCGCGGGCGTCCACGCTCGGCGGAAGCGGACGATGAGGGCGTGGGCGGGCTATGTCGTGGCATGGTGTGCGGATATTAAGACTGATCGTTCCACAAAGCAAGCGGACTGAAGGCCATATCGCCGAAGGAATTCGGCTTCCTTGCCGTGCCCTGGTACATGAGCAGCCTGCCCGTTTTCGGCTCGATCTGTATTTTTGCATTGTCCGTACTGGGACTGGCAGCAAAGATAAATGGCGGCAGCGCATCGACCGCTTTTGTCGCGCCAGTCATGTTTGGATCAGCGCTCTATGACTTCATCCAAATAGTCATGTCAGCGAGAAAATTGAAAAAATAGACGGACTGTTGTCCACTCGCCGACGCACAGAAATCGCCCATTCTTGCCGCGTCGAAATGGCACACCGCACGCCTCAGCAACCGTCTACATCTTGCCCATACCGGGCCGCCCGATCCCATCATCCTCAGATGAAACAGGGCGCCTGCGCGCCACGGACATCGGCGAGATCGCCGAGAAAACCGCAAACCCCAACACCATCGCGCAGATCGCACCAGCCGCGGCAAGCCGAAACATCAGCGTCTGAAAATAAGCCTCGGGCACACCAAACGCAAAGATCGAAACCAACGCGCCTAACTGGATGACAACCGCAGACATCGACGCGGTCACCAGACAGGCGCGCAACCTGACGGTAGTGGAAAGCTTCATGGGCTGCTGCCTGATAAGCAAAACGCGACGAGCGTTGCGCGCGCAACCAACCGTCCCAAACGACGAAACCGTCCGGGCGGCACACTACGCACATCACAGTACGCACATCAACCGACGTTCCAGCCTATCAAGCGAACCTTAATGGAACCTGATGCGGCGAGAATCTTCGCCGCACGAATCCCAGATCACCAGCGCACGCGCCCTAAGCCCCACGCGGACGCTTCACGCGCGCCCGCAGCGCCTCGATCTCGTCCAACAGGTCGAGCGCAAGCGCGATGCCCGGCGGGTTGATCTCCAGATCGTGCGCGAGGCGCTGCGCGGTTCGCACGCGCCGTAGCGCGACGCCGCTAAATCGCCACTCATCGGGCCGTTCGCCCGCGGGTTCGAACACGCCTTCGGAAACCCACAGCGTCATCTCTTCCGCCGACGCCCCGCTCACCCGGCACAACTCGACCAGCGTGAATTCGACGTTTTCATCGACGATCTGGCCTTCCATGTAAGTCGTCACAGTGGTCTCCTTCACGAGGATGATCCATAAAAGTGCGCGCGCGGATCGAAGCTGAAAGACCGGCGCATCGTCTCGTAAGCGGCCTTCGCGGCGTCGCTGTCCGCGGGCGGCAGCACGAGATTCAGCACCACGTACAGATCGCCCGGCGGGTTGGCGGGAATCCCCTTGCCTCTCAACCGTAGACGCCGTCCGCCTGCCGAGCCGGCCGGCACGGTCATCTCGACGGAACCGTCGACGGTCGGCACCGTGACCTGCGCGCCGAGCGCCGCTTCCCATGGCGCGACCGGCAACTCGATGGAGACGTCGCGGCCATCCACGCGAAAACGCGGATGCTCGCGAAAGCCGACTTCGAGGTAGAGATCGCCGGCGTTTTCGGGCGTCGAGCCGGGGCCGCCCTGGCCCGCCAGCCGCAGGTGCTGCCCCGCGCGAATGCCTTTCGGAATGGCGACGTCGAGCGTGCGCGTTTCCAGCGTGACATGGCCTTGCGCGTCGACCACCGGCATCTGTAGGGAAATGGAGCGCTGCGCGCCCCGATACGCGTCTTCGAGATCGATCAGCACCTTCGCGTGATGATCTTCGCCGCGCATGTCGAACGGCCGGTGCTGCGCCTGCGTCCCATGTCGGCCCTGCGGGCCGTGCGCGCCGCCGCCGAACATCTGCTCGAAGAACGACTGAAAATCGGCCTGCGCGCCGGCCTCATCACCCGCACCGCCTGCACCGCCCGCGCCACGGCCATGGAATTCGAAGCCCTCGTCCCAGTTCGGCGGCGGCTGAAATTCCTGACCGTTGCGCCATTCGCTGCCCATGCGATCGTAGGCGGCACGCTTCTCCGGGTCCTTGAGCACTTCGTAGGCTTCGCCCAGTTCCTTGAAGCGCTCCTCGGCGTCGGCCTCCTTGCTGACGTCCGGGTGATACTTGCGCGCGAGCTTGCGATACGAGCGTTTGATGTCGTCCTGAGACGCACCGCGCTCAAGCGCAAGCACCTCGTAATAGTCCTTGTATTTCATCCTGGCGGCAGCTCCTTGAGGTCAGGAAGCAGCCGTGCGGCGCCTGCGCGCCGCACGGCAGTCACCGTTTTACTTTATACCAATCTGGGCGGCCCGCCAGTGGCGCAGCCCATATGGAAACCCGCCCCAACCGACGGCGGTCCATCAAATGCCGGGCAGTACCGGATACGGCTCCGTGTGGTCTTCCACCCGCTTCACGCCAGGAATACCTTCGGCCGCCACCCGCACCGCTTCGACGGCTTCCATCGAATGGAACACGCCCCAGAGGTGAATCACGCCGTCCGTCACGACGACGTTGCGCCCCGCGAACGCCCACGTGTGACCGGCCAGTTCGCCGAGCAGCATCGCGCGGATCTCGCGGTCGGAGAAGGTGGTGTCGGGTGCCGGTTCCTCGGGCAGGCTCGCCAGCGCCTGAACCAGGTTGGCGCGGCTGACAATGCCGGTGAGCTGTCCCGCCTTGGTGACCGGCACGCGTTTGATGCGACGTGTTTCGAGCAGGTTGGCGATTTCGCCGAGCGGCATGTCTTCGTCCACCGAGACCACCGGGCTCGACATGATGTCCTGCACGTGCATCGCATGTGACTTGACGTAGCCGCGGGCGTCGTCGTTCGTGGAGAACAGTTCGAGCCACGACGATCGGCGGCGTTGTTCGGTGCCGATCTCCACGCGATGCAGCAGATCGCCTTCGCTGATCATGCCGATCAACTTGCCGGCTGCATCGACCACGGGCGCGCCGCTGATCTTGCGCTCCACGAAAATGCGCGCGACTTCGCGCACGGTCATCTCGGGTTTGACGGCAATGACGTTACTGGTCATCACATCGGCTGCACGCATGATGAATCTCCCTGACGGTTGCGTTGAATGTTTTGCCGCACGCTCACTCCGCGCGGCGCGTTGCCTGAGCATGGCCGTGAGGCCGTATGACGCACGGCGGTTATGACACTTCGATAATCACTTTCAGCGCATGCGTTTCGGCCGCGCGGCTGAAGGTGTCGTAAGCGCCGGCCATGTCTTCGAGCTGGAAGCGATGCGTGATGAGCCGCGTGGGATCGATGCGTCCCGCGCTCACGGTTTTCAGCAGCATCGGCGTGCTGATCGTGTCGACCAGCCGCGTGGTGATCGAGATATTGCGGTCCCACAGCTTGTCGAGATGCAGATCGGCCTTCACGCCGTGCACGCCGACGTTGGCGATCACGCCGCCCGGCGCGACCAGCGCTTCACACAACTCGAAGGTTGCGGGCACACCCACCGCTTCGATCGCGCAGTCGACGCCGATCTGTCCGGTCAGCGCGAACACCGCGTCGACCGGATCGACCCGGCCGCTGTCGATGCACGCCGTGGCGCCGAAGCGGCTCGCCACCTCCAGCCGGTTCGGGTCGAGATCGATCATCACGATCTGCGCCGGCGAATAGAGTTGCGCGGTCAGCAGCGCGGCGAGGCCGATCGGCCCCGCGCCGACAATCGCCACGGTGCTGCCGGGCTGGACCTTGCCGTTCAGCACGCCGCACTCGAAGCCGGTCGGCAGAATGTCCGACAGCATCACCAGCGCTTCTTCGTCGGCGCCGGCGGGAATCGGGTACAGACTCGTTTCGGCGTGCGGGATGCGCACGTATTCGGCCTGGGTGCCGTCGATCCGGTTGCCGAGAATCCAGCCGCCGGTGGTGCAATGCGAATACATCGAGCGGCGGCAGTAGTCGCAGCGGCCGCACGACGAAATACACGAAATCAGCACGCGGTCGCCGGCCTTCAGCGTCGACACCGCCGCGCCGACTTCCTCGATCACGCCGACGCCTTCGTGGCCAAGCACGCGTCCCGGCTCGCAGCTCGGCACGTCGCCCTTGAGGATATGCAGATCGGTGCCGCAAATCGTGGTGCGCGTCATGCGGACGATCGCATCCGTGGGAGCGATGAGGGTGGGCATCGGCCGTTCGTCGAGCGACTTCTTGCCGGGACCGTGATACACGAGCGCTTTCATGTGCTGCCTCCGTGGTACGCAATGAGCAATGAGCTTGCAGGACTGACTTTAAGCTCGTCCACGCCCTGCCCATTGACGTGCATCAAGCGATCCCTTTGCCCGCCGAAGCCTCGCTCGCTGCGACCGTTGCTTGATCCAACGCAACCGCATCGGCGCGGGCCGCGCGTATGTTGAGCCGACGTCCGCTGTCCGTATTGGGGGCATGGCGGCGTTTATCGAAAGGACCTCCCTCGTGCAAAAAACTGATCCGCTTCACCACGCAACTCGCCACGCCGACCTCGCTACCGACCGACTCGCCGACACGGCGGACGGCCAGTTCTACCTGGTCGGCGGCGGCATCGCCGCAATGGCGGCCGCGGCCTTCCTGATCCGCGACGGCCGGGTACGTGGCCGCGACATCACGATTCTCGAAGCGCTCGACAAACCCGGCGGCAGCCTCGACGGCGCGGGCACGGCGCAAAGCGGTTACGTGGTGCGCGGCGGGCGCATGCTCGAAAGCAAGTATCTGTGCACCTACGATCTGTTCTCGTCGATCCCCACGCTCGACGACAGCAAGAGCGTCACGCAGGAAATCTTCGACTGGACCGAGACGATCCGCACCTCGTCGACTTCGCGGCTGGTCAGGAACGGGCGACGCGAAGCCGCGCCCGCGTACGGGCTCGACGAAAAACATCTGCTCACGCTGGGCCGTCTGTCGATCGAACCGGAACGGATGCTCGCCGACAGCCGGATTGCCGACCACTTCGACGCGTCGTTCTTCGAGACCAATTTCTGGCTGATGTGGTGCACGACCTTCGCGTTCCAGCCGTGGCATAGCGCGGTCGAATTCCGCCGCTATCTGCTGCGTTTCGCGCATATGTCGGCGGGCTTCAACCAGTTGCACGGCATCATGCGCACGGTCTACAACCAGTACGATTCGATGGTGCTGCCGCTGCGCCGCTGGCTGGACGATCACGGCGTGGTCTTCGAAGCGGACACCTGCGTGACCGATCTGCTGGTCGACGAGACGGACACGCTCAATCGCGTGCGCGGGCTGGTCTGCGAAACCGCGCAGCGGCGTGTCGAGTTGCCGGTCGGCCCCGCCGACAAAGTGATCGTCACGCTCGGTTCGATGACCGCCGCGTCGAGTCTGGGCGGCATGGATCGCCCCGCGCCGTTGAACACTGTGGACAGCACCGGCGCCTGGCGTCTGTGGAAAAACATCGCCGCCGGCCGGCCCGAATTCGGCCACCCCAGCGTGTTCGCCGATCACACCGATGCGTCGAAATGGCTCTCTTTCACCGTGACGCTGCGCGATCCGACGCTGTTCCGGCTGATCCGCGATCTGACCGGCAACGTGCCGGGCGAAGGCGGTCTGATCACGTTTCCGGAATCGAGCTGGCTGGCCTCCATCGTGTTGCCGCATCAGCCGCATTTCATCGGCCAACCGGCCGACGTGCAGGTGTTGTGGGGCTACGGATTACGCGTCGACGAGCCGGGCGATTTCGTCGGCAAACCGATGCACGCCTGCACCGGCCGCGAAATCCTGACGGAGATGCTCGGTCATCTGCAGATCGACGCCGAAGCCGCTCGAATCCTCGATCACGCCAATTGCATTCCATGCATGATGCCGTTCATCACGAGTCAGTTCCTGCCGCGCAAGCATGGCGACCGGCCGGCCGTGACGCCGGAAGGCTGGCGCAATCTCGCCTTCATCGGGCAGTTCTGCGAGTTGCCGGACGATGTGGTGTTCACGGTGGAGTATTCGGTGCGCTCGGCGCAGAACGCCGCTTATGCGTTGCTCGATCTCGATCGTGCGGCGCCGGCAGTCTACAAGGGGCAGCACGATCTGCGGGTGGTGCATCAGGCGTTCTCTTCGCTGCGGGACCGGACGTAGAGAGCGTGATCTGAATCAACGCCGCGCGGCCTCGCGCTCATAGACTCGGGGCACACGTTTGTGCGTCGCATGTGCGTCGTTCGTTCACTTTCGGAGCCTTGCCATGAGCTACAGGACCCTCGTCGTTCATCTGGATACGAGTCTGCGCGCGCATCCGCGTCTGGAACTCGCTATCACCCTCGCCAGACAGTTCGGCGCGCATCTGACCGGCGTGTTTGCGCTGTACACGCCGAATCCGCGTTCGCTCGACGTGATGTCCGGCACGTCCGGTTACTTCGAGGCGCACCAGCAGTTGCGTGCCGAGCGGCGTGGCGCGCTCGAACGGCTCTTTCATGCGGAGCTGAAGCGCGCCCAGGTGCCGGGCGAGTGGCTCGCCACCGATCAGGCGGCCACGCTCGCCATGCCGCAACTGGGCCATTGCGCGGACCTGATCATTGCCGGTCAGGACGACCCGCAGGATCCGGAGGCGTACGTCGGCGACAATTTCGCGGCCAACCTCGTGCTGTCCGCCGGCCGGCCGGTGCTGCTGGTGCCCTACGCGGGCAGCGTCGAGTCGGCCGGGACACACGTCCTGGTCGGCTGGGACGGCAGCCGCGAAGCTGCCCGCGCGGTCCACGACGCGCTGCCGTTCATGCGCTCGGCCGCGCGTATCACGGTCGTGGCAGTGAACGGCGCGCATCGCGACGCGACGGCGCGGATTCCGGTGGCCGGCATTGCCACGGCGATCGCGCGGCATGGCGTCCATGTCGAGACCCGCGACGTCACGGTCGATTTGGAGGCGTCGGTCGGCGATACGCTGCTCTCGGAAGCGGCCGGACTCGGCGTGGACCTGCTGGTGATGGGCGGCTATGGCCGTACGCGCTGGCAGGAACTGGTGCTGGGCGGCGCGACCCATACCGTGATGCAGTCGATGACCTTGCCGGTGCTGCTGTCGCATTGAGCCGGCGAGCCGGGGCATCATGTCGGACGCACTGGTACGAATCGCGCAAATCGCGGAAAATGCGCGGAGCGGGTTCGGCGCGCGGCTTGCATGAGTAGGCGCCGCGCGGCCACCGCTGATCGTTGACTACTGCTTTGCTGGCCGCGCTCGTCCGTCGAGATATCGCGCCGTTCCTGATCCGCCCCGCGCTGTTATCGGTACGACTTGCGGATCGATCTTCACTCCAGGAGGCGCCCATGCCCTGTCGCGGTAAAACGCCCCTCACACCCGAATCGCCTTCCGCGTCGCCAACGCCTGCGCCCGCGCGCGCACCGACCACCCAGCGGTTGCGACGCCCCGCCCTGATCGCGGCGACGACACTGGCCGTCGCGCTGGCCATTGCATTTACCGCGTGGCAGTGGGCCGTTTCAAGTTTCGCCGGCGACACCCCCGCGGCCGCTCACACCCTGCTGGCCGCGTATGTGATCGCAGCCTGCCTGCTCTGCGCCCTCGCCTTCGTCCTGGCGCTGCAGCACGGCGGCTCCAGCGCGAGGAATGAGGCGCTCGACCAGTCGAGCCTGAACGAAGCGCGCATGATGGGCATCATCCGTTCGTCGATGGAAGCGATCATCACCGTCGACGAACGCCAGAACATCGTCATCTTCAATCCCATGGCCGAGCATGTGTTCGGCTGCAGCGCGCACGAGGCGATCGGCGCGTCGCTGGCGCGCTTCATCCCCGAACGGTTTCGTGCGGGCCATGACCGGCATGTCGCCCAGTTCGGCGTCACCGGCGTCTCCGAGCGGCAAATGGGCCGGCAGCAACGCGTGCTATTCGGCCTGAGAAGCAACGGCGAAGAGTTTCCTATCGAAGCGTCGATCTCGCAGGTGCGCGACGGCGACAGCAAGCTCTACACGGTCATGCTGCGCGACATCACCGAGCGCTTCGAGGCGGAAAGCGCGCAACGCAAATCGCGCGAGGAATTGCGCGAACTGTCGGCCAATCTGCAAAAGGTGCGTGAGGAAGAGAAGACCCGCATCGCCCGTGAATTGCATGACGATCTCGGCCAGCAACTGACCGCGCTGAAAATGGACCTCTCGTCGGTCGAGCAGGCGCTGGACACCCGCACCGACCCCGAGGTGCTGCAACAGCTCGGCGGCATGCGCCGGCTGATCGATGCAACGGTCGCGTCGGTGCGGCGGATCGCCGCCGATCTGCGGCCGGTCATGCTCGACGACCTCGGCCTGATTCCGGCGATCGAATGGCTCGCCAACGACTTCACGAACCGCTACGGGATCGATATAGATCGCGACGTCGAGGTCGGCGAAGCGAATTTCACCCCGGCCGGCGCGACCACGCTGTTTCGTATCGTGCAGGAGGCGCTGACCAACGTCGCGCGTCACGCGGAGGCCACGCTCGTCACGCTCACCGTGCGGCTGGACACGGACACCTGCATCGTGCGGATCGCGGACAATGGCCACGGCGCGAGCCGTTCCACCGCGCCCACCGAAAAATCATTCGGCTTGCTCGGCATACGCGAACGCGCGCACATGCTGGGCGGCACCGTCGACATTCATACGGTCAACGGCCAGGGTTTCGCGCTGACGGTGCGCTTCCCGGCCACGGCCGTGCAACAGCAGGAGATGGAAACATGATTCGAGTGCTGATAGCCGACGATCACGCGCTGGTGCGCGACGGTCTGCGGCATATCCTGCGCAACGCCGACGGCTTCGAAGTCGTCGGCGAGGCCAACGACGGCGCGAGCGCGATCGCGCTCGTCCGCTCGCAAGCCGCCGAGGTACTCGTGCTCGATCTGTCGATGCCCGGGCGCAACGGCGTCGAACTGATCAAGCAGATCAAGGAGGAAATGCCGGCGCTGCGAATTCTCGTGCTGACCATGCATGCCGAGCAGCAATACGCGGTGCGCGCATTCAAGGCGGGCGCGTCGGGCTATCTGACCAAGGAAAGCGCCAGTGCGGAGCTGGTCGCGGCGGTCTCCAAAGTGGCGTCCGGCGGCGTCTACGTGAGCCTCGCCATGGCCGAGCGTTTCGCGCAGAGCCTCAACGAGCCGGCCGACACGCTGCCGCATCAACGGCTGTCAGATCGTGAATTCGACGTGTTTCGCCGCATCGCCGCCGGCCAGACGCTCACCGAGATTGCCGGCGAACTGTGCGTCAGCAGCAAGACGGTCAGCACGTACAAGACACGCATCTTCGAGAAAATGCAGATGCCGCATGAAGCCGCGCTGGTGCGCTACGCGCTGCGCCACAAACTGCTCGGCGACGACGACGAAATTTGACGCCCGGCTTATCTGCAACGCCCCCGCTGTTCTTCTGACTGCAACACCTTCGTGTAGGAAATTCCCTACACGACTTCCTCCTCGCCTACCTGAAGTTCGTTCAGCGCCGATTTCTTTTTGAGATAGCGCGCCCGATACTGCCAGCCATGAACTCAAGCCCGTCACAACACGCGTTGCGCGTGTTCCTCGTCGAGGATGCGCTGGCCATTCGGGCGCGCATGGCGGCCCGTCTGGGTGCGATCGAAGGTGTCGAAATCGTCGGTGAAGCCGAGGAACCGGACGCCGCGCTCGCGGCGATCGGCGCGACTGCTGCGGACGTCGTGGTACTCGATCTGCGCCTCGCGGGCGGCACCGGTCTGGAGTTGTTGCAGCGCCTTGCGCAGCGCAACTCGCCGGTCGTCACGATGGTGCTGACGAACCATTCCGGCGCGTGGTTCCGGCAAGCCTGCCTGACGAACGGCGCGCGCTATTTCTTCGACAAGACCAGCGAATTCGATCTTGCCTGTCACACCATCAAGCGACTTGCCCACGCGCATTGCGCACGGGATCTCTATCATCTGGGAGCACACCATGTCTGATGTTGCCGACTACCTTGAAACCCGGCCGTTAACGCCGGCCGCGGCTGTCGTGCCGATCGTGCCGATCTCGTCTTTAACGGGCGCCGCCGTGTCGCCGCAAGCGAAACAGGCCGGGCTCGCGGCCCCCGACGCGAAACGCGCCGGCGTGCCCTGCTCGAGCTGCGCGATGCATTCCTTCTGCATGCCGGAAGGTTTGACGAGCGCCGAGGCCGAGCGCATCGAAGCGTTGATCTGCCCGTCGCGCACCATCCGCAATGGCGAGACGCTGTTTCGCACCGGCGATTCGTTCCAGAGTCTCTACGCGGTTCGCGCGGGTTCGTTCAAGACCATCGTGATGCATCGCGACGGCCGCGAGCAGGTCACGGGCTTTCATCAGGCCGGCGACATGCTCGGGCTCGACGGCGTCTGCTCAGGCCACCATAGTTGCGACGCGGTCGCGATCGAAGACAGCCAGGTCTGCATCATCCCGTTCCATCTGCTCGAGGCCATGTGCCGCGACGTCAAGGTCGTGCAGCAGCACGTCCATCGCATGATGGGCGGCGAGATTGTGCGCGAGGCGACGCTGATGATGCTGCTCGGCACGATGTCCGCCGAGCAGCGCGTGGCGACCTTCCTGCTGAACCTGTCGGGCAAACTGCAGAAACGCGGTTACTCGCCCGCCGAATTCCATCTGCGCATGACGCGCGAAGAGATCGGCAGCTATCTCGGCATGAAGCTCGAAACCGTCAGCCGGATGTTGTCCAAATTCCAGAAAGACGGTCTGGTCGACACGCACGGCAAACAGATCCGGATTCTCGACATGGAGGGTCTGCGTCGCGTGTAGATGCAACGACGCTACGGCACGGCGAAACGCAGGCGCAAACGCTGAGATTCAAGCGCTGAGATTCAACCGCTCAGACTCAAGCACTGTCGTGAGGCGTCGGAATCAGCAGCGCAACGAAACCGATCACGCCGATCACCAGCGCCGCCGCGCCGTAGTGAATGAAGCTGGGGCTGTCGTCCAGCAGGCCGCGGATCGCCGCGCCGATCCCCGCCAATGCCGTGAACACCGCCACCACCGCGCAAACGATTCTGGGTTCGCCACTGACCATGATGTCCTCCTGGGCCGAGGCACGCGAGGCACGGCGCGGAGGGTGTCCGCGAGCCGGCGAGTCGACGTAGAGAGATCATCATCGGCCTGTTGGCGGCCGAGCGGTTGATTTGCGGCAAAGAAATATCTGTCGCCGGCGAGCGGCCGTCTGTTCGATGCGGCGGTCGATTGGGCCGCCGCGTCCTGAACGATCCGATCTCGTTACCGCCGCCCCTCACGCGGCGGCGCATCACGTCTATGTCAGATCGCCCGCCTCGATCAGTTCGCCTTCGTGCAACCGCAGCGGCGCCCCTGTTCAGCCCCGGCGAATCACTCCGGCTGCGGCCGTACGCGCGCGGAAGGCTGCAAATCGGGCTCATGCGGCTTGTCCGCTTTGCCCGCGTCCGCTGAATCAGCCGCACCGGCATGCGCGAGGCGCTTGACCCGCTCAGCCACGTTCCTCGCACCGCGTCGCGCCCGCATCGCCAGTAGTCCCCAGATCGAATTGACGATCTGCACGGTCCACGCGGTGCTCGCCTCGTCGCGCGACCAGTACGATTTGAAGCGCTCGACACCGACGCCGAAGTCGAGGTCGTAACCGTTATCGAAGGCCCATTTGACGCATTGCTCGACCGCGATCAGGCCGGGACAGCATTTGCCGACGTACGGGTCGTAGCCCGCGAAAATTGCGCTGGCCCACGGATTGCCGAGACTGACGATAATCCCGGCCACCGGCGCTTCGTCCAGCGTGACCACGATCAGGCGCGCCATGGACGGCACATCGGCCGAGTAGATCAGCTTGCCGAGAAAACGCTCGAACTCCGGCGAATCGAGCCACACGCTGCGTTTGCCGACCCGGTCGCTCCAACTGCGCTTGCAGTTGAACATCCATTCGATGACCGCCGCGGTCTCGCTTTCCTCCGTGGGATCCATCACACGCACCGCCACCTCGCCTTCCTTCGACAGCCGGTTCGCGAAGGTGCCGGGCCGTTTGCCGAACAGCGTGCCGAGCGAGCTGCAATACTCGTCCCACGTCCCCTGACCGCGCAGTTTCGCCGCCGACGCGTTGTGCGCTTCGGCGAACAGCACATGACGCTCCTGTGTCACCAGCCGATGCAGATCGAGCATGTTGCGCACATACGGCAGGTGAATGAAATCGGCGCCGCAGCGCCGCCGGGCGGTGTGCCAGGCGCCTTCCACCCGGGCCGTCGTCGCCGCGTCGTTCTCGACGAGGACGCTCGTGTAGTCGCCGCCTTCGGGACCGAGCGGCACCAGATAGGTCCACAGCACGCGCTTCACCGTTTCGAGCGGCCAGATCATCACCAGTTGCCCGGCTTCACGACACACGATGCATTTGAGCCCGCGGCCATGCGGCTTCGTCACATGTTTCCATGCGAGCCAGCAAAAACTGAACGACTGGTAGTAATAACCGTGCGCCCTTAACCAGAGCGCATCCCATTCGGGCTGCAATGCGCGAAAATCGTCTTCGTCGCTGATGATGTCGTAACGCCGCGTGCTCGGGGTGCCCGGGGTACTTTGCGTGCTGTGCCCGGTCTGCGTAATCGCGTCCACATTGGCTCCCGGAAAGCCGGACGTGTTGACGCGCGCGCAAGTACGTCGCGGACACGAAGCATCGCCGGCATGGGTGAAAACGGATGCGCAAAGCATGCGCCGGAGCGTTATTCGCGTGTGTGCGGTGCCGAACATTACAGTACCGCAACACGACATTTCAAAACCTTTCAGTGGCGCCGAACGAGCGCCGCGCAGGAATCGCCGTTGTGCCCCCGTTGTGCCCCCGTTGTGCCGCGGTTGCGTCGCAACTGCGTTATTCTTTGCGCCGAAGGCTCGCCACGAGGAGGCAATCATGAATAACAGACGTTTTTGCTATCGGTCTCTGGGCGCGGCGGCCGCCCTGCTGCTCATGCTGTTCACGTTGCTGACCCCGCCGCCCGCACGGGCGAGCGAAGAAGGCGCCAACGCCAGCACCGAAGCCGCCGGCCAGCGCGCGCGATTTCTCCAGGACTTCTGCGGCGCGTCGCCGGAAGACATCGCGCAATACAAGGACAAGCTCAGCAAGATCCTCACCGAAGCGAGCGACTTCGAGACCCGCTGGCAGAACGGCTGGCGGCTCGGCGAACGCGACGCGCTGCAGTTGCGCGCGCTGCAACTGAATTCGCCGGCCGAATTCGCCACGCGCGTCAAAAACAATTGCGAGCGCGTCAAGTGGCAGGCCGACAACTCGCTGCGGCCACGCCCACCCAAGTAGTCCGCGCCGCGAAACTGTTATTCTTCACGCTCTTTCGACCGTCATCTGGTCCCCTGCCGCCTCCGGGCGGCCTCCCCAAGCGGCGCTCATGCGCCCGGCATCCAAGAGACAGGTATCTGCATGTTCGGTTTTCTGCGTGGCTATTTTTCCAATGACCTGGCCATCGACCTCGGCACGTCGAACACCCTGATTTATATGCGCGGCAAGGGCATCGTGCTGGACGAGCCCTCGGTCGTGTCGATTCGCCAGGAAGGCGGTCCGAACGGCAAGAAGATCATTCTGGCCGTCGGCAAAGAAGCAAAACAGATGCTCGGCAAAGTGCCGGGCAACATCGAGGCGATCCGCCCGATGAAAGACGGCGTGATCGCCGACTTCAACATCACGCAGCAGATGATCAAGCGCTTCATCCAGATGGCGCACGAGACGCGCATGTTTGCGCCGTCGCCGCGCATCATCATCTGCGTGCCGTGCGGCTCGACCCAGGTCGAGCGGCGCGCGATCAAGGAGGCCGCGCACAGTGCCGGCGCCTCGCAGGTCTATCTGATCGAAGAGCCAATGGCGGCGGCCACCGGTGCGGGGCTGCCGGTGTCGGAAGCGACCGGGTCGATGGTGGTCGACATCGGCGGCGGCACGACCGAAGTGGGCGTGATCTCGCTCGGCGGCATCGTGTACAAAGGCTCGGTGCGGGTGGGCGGCGACAAGTTCGACGACGCGATCGTCAATTACATTCGCCGCAACTACGGCATGCTGATCGGCGAGCAAACCGCCGAAGCGATCAAGAAGGAGATCGGCTCCGCGTTTCCGGGCTCCGAAGTCCGGGAGATGGAGGTCAAGGGCCGCAATATGTCGGAAGGCATTCCGCGCAGCTTCACGGTATCGAGCAACGAGATTCTCGAAGCGCTCACCGACCCGCTCAATCAGATCGTCTCCGCCGTGAAGATCGCGCTGGAGCAAACGCCGCCGGAACTGGGCGCGGACATCGCCGAGCGCGGCATTACGCTGGCGGGCGGCGGTGCGTTGCTGCGCGATCTGGACCGCCTGCTGGCCGAGGAAACCGGCCTGCCCGCGTTCGTCGCCGAAGCGCCGCTCACCTGCGTGGTGCGCGGTTCGGGCATGGCGCTGGAACGAATCGAGAAGTTTGGCGGGGCGTTCTCGTACGAGTGATTTTCGTGCGAGCGATTTTCGTTCGAGTAAGGCGGCGGCCGTTCAGGACACGAACGGCAACTTGCTGTCCCGCGCGGCCGCCAGCATGGACAGCGTGATCTTGCGCACCTCCAGCTTGCTCTGCGTGATATGCGCGCGTAGCAGGATGATCGCTTCGGTCATCCTGCCGCGTTCGATCAGGTTCAGCATGGTCGAATGTTCGTCGTAGGTGGCGCTGGTGCGGTGCGGCTTCAGAAAATCCAACCGCCGCACAATGCGAATCCGCTCGGTCACTTCGTTATGGACACGCAGCATTTCCGCATTGCCGGTGGCGGCCACCAGTTGCCGGTGAAAGTTTTCGTCCATGCCGAACATTTTCACCGGATCGCTCTCGCGCTGCGCGGGTTCGACACACCACACCGCCTTCAACGCATCCAGCACCGCATGCGCGGTGTCGCCACCCGCGCCGATCCGTTCGACAGCCGCCACTTCCAGCACGATGCGTAAATCGTAGAGCTGATCGAGCTGATCAAAGTTGATCGGCGAGACCTTCCAGCCGCGCCGGAAGCCGACTTCCAGATAGCCTTCGCGTTGCAGCCGGAACAGGCCGTCGCGCATCGGCGTGCGCGACACGCCGTAGTGTTGCGCGATGCCGTTTTCCGAAAAACGGTCGCCCGGAAACAGCCGGAAACTGAAGATGTCGTTTTTCAGTTGCTGATAAACCTGTTCGGCAAGCGGATTGGCCGCGCCCGGCGAACTGGCCGCAGCGGGCGCAGCGGGCGCCGCGGGCGGGTCCTGCGCGGTCGTGACGCTGCGTGTCTCGAGCAGATTCGTCGGGTCGTCGTTCATCTTGCCTGATTCCCTTTTTTCTTATTATCGGCGTTTCAGGGCGCGTTTATCGGGTCGAGTGCGTCGTTGTCGCGAATCGGGCCGATCAGGCTGACGTGAGCGGCGACGATTTTCCAGCCCTCAGTAGGACCGAGCCGCGCCCACGTCTGCATCTGGCGGCCGAGCAACGGTGTCGCGTCGCTGGTGAATTCGGTGCTGACCGTTGCAAAGTCGCGGCCGAAGGTCGTCACCACGGTGCGATGCAAGGTGCGCGAGGTCGGCACCGGCTCGCAACTCTCGCGCCACGCGCGAATCGCCGCCCCGCCATGCTGGATTTCGCCGATGCCGTAGCGCACCGTCTGCGGCGTGTGCCAGAACAGCGCGTTCATCGCGGCGATGTCGTGGTCGACCAGCGCCCGTTCGTAATCGGCAAACGCCGCCTGCACCTGCGCCACGATCTCCGGCTGATTTATTTCCATGCTGGGTGAGTCCCGTCGAGTTTCATCAAGGAAGACAGCGGCGCGGTCCAGCCGACAATACCGCCTTGCGAGCGCACCATGTCGAGCGTCGCCTGTTTGAACGCGGGGAAATAGCTCGCGGTCGCGTCTTCGATCAGCAGGCTGTCGTAGCCGCGATCGTTGGCTTCGCGCATCGACGTCTGCACGCACACTTCGGTGGTTACGCCGGCGAACACCAGGTGCGTGATGCCACGCAGCGCGAGTTCTTCGCCGAGGCGTGTCGCGTAGAACGCGCCCTTGCCCGGTTTGTCGATCACGAGCTCGCCGGCCAGCGGCGTGAGCGGCTCGACGATCGCATTGCCGGGTTCGCCGCGAATCAGAATGCGGCCCATCGGACCGGCATCGCCGATACGCATGTTCGGCGCGCCACGCAGACGTTTGGCCGGCGGGCAATCGGACAGGTCGGCGGCATGCGCCTCACGCGTATGCACGACCAGCCAGCCATGGCGACGCGCGAACGCCAGCAGCGCGGCCACGGCCGGCACGATTTCGGCGAGCAGCGAGACGTCGTTGCCGAGCGATTCGCCGAAGCCGCCCGGCTCGATGAAATCGCGCTGCATGTCGATCACGACGAGCGCGGTGGACGCGGCGTCGAAAGAAAACAGGCTGGGTTGAGCGTCGATCGTCGAGGTCGTGGCGGCGGTCATTCAATCGCTTCCTTGTCGTGTTCCGCGGGCACGGCGTGCCGCGCCGGGGTGTCGCCATGCCCCGCCATGTGTTGACCGAGCACGGCACGATCCGCGTGCGCCGCCGGGGTGTCGAACACCAGTTCGCCTTCGGCGATCACCATGATGCGGTCCGCCAGTTCCAGCAACTCGTCGAGGTCTTCGCTCACCAGCAGCACGGCCGCGCCGGCGTCCCGCGCGGCCATCAGACGCGCATGAATATCGGCCACCGACGCAAAATCGAGCCCGAAAACCGGGTTCGCGACGATCAGCACGTCCACCGGTTGGCCGAGTTCGCGCGCCAGCACCGCGCGCTGCACGTTGCCGCCCGAGAGCGTGCCGATCGCCCGTTCGGGCAGCGGCGGCCGCACGTTGAACTCCGCGATCCGCTGCGCCGCGCGCTCGCGCAACGCGCGACGGTCGAGCCACCAGCCGCCGCGCCGCAACGGCTCGCGGTCGAAGTCGCGCAACGCGAGATTCTGCGCAACGCTCATTGCGCCGACGCAGGCGTTTTTCAGCGGCTCCTCGGGGATCGCGAATACGCGTCGCTGGGTCATCTCGGCGCGGGTCGCGTGGTACGGCTTGCCGGCGATCCGCATGTCGCCGGTTTTGACGCGGCGCTGGCCGACCAGTGCTTCGACCAGTTCCTTCTGGCCGTTGCCGGATACGCCCGCGAGTCCGAGAATCTCGCCCGCTCGGACCGACAGCGTGGCGTGTTTCACCGCGGTGTGGCCGCGATCGTCTTCCACCGATACATCGCGCAGTGCGAGACGCACGGTGGCGGATTCGTCGAGCGGTTTGCGTGGGAGGCGTTCTACCTTGACGGCGGCAAGCACGGCGGCGTTGGCGGCGGCGGGTGTTGCGGTCGTGGTGGGCGTTGTGGTCGCCGTGCCCATCATCCACGCCGCGAGCTGGTCGCGGCTCGTGTCCGCCACCGCGCTCGTGCCGACCTGACGGCCTTTGCGCAACACCGTGACGTCGTCGGCATAAGCCATCACCTCGCGGAACTTGTGCGTGATCATCAGCACTGTCAACTCGCCGCGCGTGGTCAACGCGCGCATCAGGCCCAGCACCTCATCCGCTTCCTGCGGCGTCAGCACCGAGGTCGGCTCGTCGAGGATCAGAAAACGCTGCTGCAAATAAAGCTGCTTGAGAATTTCGAGCTTCTGCTTTTCGCCGGCCGCCAGCGCGGCGACCGGTGCGTCGAGCGGCAGCCGGAACGGCATGCGCTGCATGAACGCGGCGAGCGCGGCGCGTTCCGCTTTCCAGTCGATTTTCCACGGCATCTGGCCGCGCGCGAGCAACAGGTTTTCTTCGACCGACAGCCCGCTAGCCAGCGTGAAATGCTGATACACCATGCCGATGCCGAGCGCCTGCGCGTCGCGCGGCGAATGAATGTGGACCTCGCGGTCGTCGGCGGCGATCTGCCCGTCGTCGAGCAGGCCGTAGCCGACCAGCCCCTTGACCAGGGTGCTCTTGCCCGCGCCGTTTTCGCCGAGCAGCGCGTGAATCGTGCCGGCTTTCACCTTGAGCGAGACGCCGTCCAGTGCGCGGAATGCGCCGAACGATTTGCCCGCGTTCATCACTTCCACGCCGAGCGCTTGTCGCTGTGCCGTCGCCATGATCAGCCACCCAAGGTCTGGAGCAGCGCGGTCGAGTTCGAGACCGTGCCGAATACGCCGCCTTGCATCGTGATCATGTGCAGGGCGGCGGCGTGATTGCCGGGATCGGTCGCGCCGCAACAGTCGGCCAGCAGCGTGCATTCGAAGCCGCGGTCGTTGGCTTCGCGCATGGTCGTGTGGACGCAGACGTCGGTGGTAATGCCCGTCAGAATCAGATTGACGATGCCGCGCGTGCGCAGGATCAGTTCGAGGTCGGTCGCGCAGAACGAGCCCTTGCCCGGTTTGTCGATCACGATTTCGCCCGCCAGCGGCTTCAGTTCGTCGATGATCTCCCAGCCCGGTTCGCCGCGCACGAGGATCCTGCCACACGGGCCGTCGTCGCCGATGCCCACGCCTTCGGTGCCCGCGCGACGGCTGCGCCAGCGCTTGTTGACGGGCAGGTCGGACAGATCGGGGCGGTGCCCTTCACGCGTATGGATGATCGTGAAGCCCTGCTCGCGCAGCGGCTTCAGCACACTGTTGATCGGCTCGATCGGCGCGCGCGTGAGCGACAGGTCGTAACCCATCTTGTCGACATAGCCGCCGTGGCCGCAGAAATCCGTCTGCATGTCGATGATCACGAGCGCGGTGTTGTCCGGGCGCAGGTTGCCGTCGTAGGGCCATGGGTACGGCTTGGCTTCGATGAATCGGGTCATGGTCGGCATGTCCTCGTTGGGGTTCGTGTGCGCCGAAGGAAAATGCGTTCGGCTTTCCGTGTGCGGCGAAAGCAGCAACAACGTCTGCAGCGGCGTGAACATTTCAGCGGGTCAGGCTGAGTTCGCCGGGCGCGCCCGCGAGGGTGCGATCCGGACGGCAATTGACGATCATGATCGCGAGCGTCAGCACATACGGCGCGGCGTTGAACAGGTAGTAGCCGCTGGTTACGCCGACCGCCTGCAACGCGGGCCCGAGCGCGCCGGCCGCACCGAACAGCAACGCGGCCCACAGGCAGCGCAACGGTTGCCAGCGCGCGAAAATCACCAGCGCGACCGCCATCAAGCCTTGTCCGCTGGAGAGCCCTTCGTTCCAGCTCCCCGGATACACCAGCGACAGATACGCCCCGCCGACTCCCGCGAACACACCGCCCACCGCCGTCGCGGCGATGCGTACGCGGGTGAGCGGATAGCCCATCGCGCGCGCGGTTTCGGCGTGATCGCCGACGAGCCGCAGCACCATGCCCCAGCGGGTATTGCGCAACCCCCATTGCAGAACGAAGGCCAGCGCCACGCCGATCACGAACAGCAGATTCAGATGCAGCGCGTTATGCAGTTGCGGCGACGACGACCACGCGCCGAGATCGATAAACGGCAGCATCGGCGCTTGCGGTTCGATGAAGGGTTTGCCGAGATAGAACGCGAGTCCGGTGCCGAGCAGCATCAACGCGATGCCGAACGCAATGTCCGACACGCGCGGCAACGAACACACGAGACCGTGCAGACAGCCGAGCAGCAAACCGACCAGTCCGGCGGCGAGCACGCCCACCCACGGCGAGCCGCTCAGAAACGCAGCGGCATAACCGCTCATCGCGCCGGAGACGAGAATGCCTTCAAGGCCGAGATTCACGCGCCCGCCCTTCTCGGTCAGACACTCGCCGAGACTGACGAACAGATAAGGCGTGCTGACGCGGATTGCGCCGGCGAACAGCGACAGCAACAGGATCACGATGGGCGAGTGCATATCAGGCATGGGTCTGCTCCAGTTGCACGGCAGGTTCGGTGCGCGCGGCGGCCTGCAATTTGACGCGCCACGCGGCAATCCGGCGGCCGAGCGCTTCCCACGCGAGCAGGTTGGCGAACAGCAGGCCTTGCAGCACCAAGGTGGTGGCGTCGGGCAGATCGAGATGCCGTTGCAGCAGGCTGCCGCTCGCTTCGATGCCGCCGATCATCAACGCGCACGCAATGATGGCGAGCGGATTCTGGCGCGCGGCGAAGGCCACCAGGATGCCCGCGTAACCGTAGCCCGCGAGCAGCGACGCATTCGCGCTGCCCTGCACCGCCGCGACCTCGAACATGCCGCCGAGGCCGGCCGCCGCGCCGCCGAGCACGCAGGCGCTCAGCGCCAGCAGGTTGACGGGCAGGCCAACCAGCCGCGCGGCGCGATTGCTGCCGCCCACCACGCGCATCGCGAAACCTTGCGTGCTGAACTTCACGAAGACCCACGCGGCGATACATGCCACCACGCCCCAGAACAAGCCCCAATGCGTGTCGAGCCCCGGGATCGAGCCGATCATCAACGCGTCGGGCACCGGCAGCGTGGACGGCTTGTTCAGGCTCGCGGGATCGCGCAGCGGTCCTTCCACCAGATGCTTGAACACGGCGATCGCGATATACGACATCAGCAGGCTGCTGATCGTCTCGTTGACGCCGCGCCACTGCCGCAACGCACCGACCGCGCCGATCCAGATGCCGCCGGCCAGCATGCCGGCGAGCGCCATCAGCGGCGTGGCGATTAGCCAGGGCGTGTTGTGCGGCAGCAGTTGCGGGACGATCGCCGCGCCCAGCCCGCCGAGCGCGAGCGCCCCTTCGCCGCCGATCACGATCAGCCCGACCTGGGCCGGCAACGCCACGCACAACGCGGTCAGCATCAGCGGCGCCGCGCGCAGCAAGGTGCTTTGCCATGCGAACGACGAGCCGAACGCGCCTTCGAAGATCAAACCGATTGCATCGGGCGCGGGCTGCCCTTGCACCAGCAGGAACAGCGAAAACAGCAGCAAGGTGCCGAGCACCGCCAACACGGTCGGCAGCGCGGGCAGGAGCGACAGCAGCGCTCTCGCGGCGAAGGGATTGGGGGGATGGGCACGCATCACGGCTCCTCGATTCACGCAATTTCGTCAGGCAAACGCGTCAAGCTAAAACATCACGTACGCGCCGCGCCGCGATCAGATCTGACCGACGACGCCCGCGACCAGATAGTTCATGCTCTCGAGCGTGTAGTCGGTCTGCCCGTGGCTCGCGCCCGAGGCGATCGCCATGCCGCCCTTGTTGTCCTTCATCGGGCCTTTGAAGATCACGAAATTACCGGCCACCATGCTGGTTCTGATCGCGTCGGCGTTCTGCTTCGCGGCCGCGCTGACCTTCGCGCCGTACGGCGACATTTTCACGAAGCCTTCCTTCAGGCCGCCGCGCAGCACGTTGGGTTGCGGCGTGCCGGCCTGCGCGCCCGTCACCAGTTGCTTGTACGGCGTCGCCCAGTCCCACTCGGCGCCGGTCAGATAACCCTTCGGCGCGAGCGCCGCCTGGCTCGCGTGATAGCCGCAACTCATCGCGCCGCGTTTCTCCGCGGTTTCGACCACGACCTTCGGACCGTCGACGTGGCAGGTCACCACGTCGCAACCCTGATCGACCAGGCTGTTGGTCGCCTCGGCTTCCTTGACCGGCATCGACCAGTCGCCGGTGAAGATCACCTGGGTGGTGATCGACGGATCGACCGACTGCGCGCCGAGCGTGAACGAATTGATGTTGCGCAGCACCTGCGGGATCGGTTTGGCGGCCACGAAACCGAGCTTTTTGCTCTTCGTCATATGACCCGCGACCACGCCGTTCAGGTACTGGCATTCGTCGATATAGCCGAAGTAGCTGGTGATGTTCGGCGGGTTGCCCTGCTTCCACAAACCGCCGCAATGCGCGAAACGCACCTTCGGATACTTCGCCGCCATCTTCAGCACGTGCGGGTCGAAGTAACCGAACGAGGTCGCGAAGATCAGCGTGGCGCCGTCCTGTTCGATCATCGCTTCCATGGTTTTTTGCACGGCGATGGTTTCCGGCACGTTCTCTTCTTCGACCACCTTTACATCGGGCATCTTCTTGATCACGGCGGCGGCTTGCGCCTGCGCCTGGTTGTAACCGTAGTCGCCGCGCGCGCCGACGTAGATCACGCCGACGGTGGTCTTCGGCGCGGCAAACACCGACTGGAACGGCAGGATATTGCCGAGCGTCAGCATGCTGGCGCTGGTGATGAAATGGCGGCGGCTGGTCATGGTGTCCAATTCCTGATCGAGGGTTAGAGAGCGTTGGCTTGCGGGTTCGGCTGAAGACCGGCGGGCGAGTCGCCGTGCGGGCTGTCGTGCGGCTCGGCGCGCTCGGCCGTGGCGCTGTCGAGCCACGCGAGCCAGCCGCCGAACGCGGTGATGTCGTGCGCGCCGCTGGCGTCGCTCACGGCCGACGGTTCGCAGATAAAGCCCTTCACCGCGCGACCGTCCGCGAGTTGCAGCGTGCCGATGCCGAGCGGCGCGGGTACGTCGGCGACGAATGGGCCGAAGGTGCGCAGCGGGATCTGCCAGACTTCGACGGCAATCGGTGCGCCCTGGTGCGACGCGTCCGTGCGGACCAGGCCGGGTTTGGGCGGTTGGGTGTTGGCGAGCGCGTAGAGCCGGTAATCGGCCGTTGTGGCGGTGGCTTCGACGAAGCGCGCGCCGGCTTGCTGAAGCTGCCAGTTCAGCGGCTGGCCACGCAGATGCGCGCCGACCACGGCGAGTGCGACGCTGGGTTCCTGGAATGGCAAAGGGGCGATCGCGCTGGCGATGGTGTCGGTGCTCGTTCCAGCGGCAACGCTGTTTGCGTCGGCGAACAGCGCCTCGATCCGCGCCCCCAGTTCCGCGAGCCGACGATCCGCGCCGCTTGGCGCGATCAGCGTGACGCCGGCCGGCAAGCCGTCGTGCCGACGCCGGCACGGCACGGCCAACGCGCACAGATCGAGCAGGTTCACGAAGTTCGTGTAGTAGCCGAGCTGGCTGTTCAGTTCGACCGGATTGGCCACGACGTCCGCGATCAACGGATGGGTCGGCACGGTCGGCACAATCAAAACGTCAATGGTGTCGAACAACGCTTCGGCGCGCCGTTTCAGATCGACGAGCGCGTACTGGCCGTTGAACGCATCGACGGCGCTGAACCGGTCCGCCTGGCCGATCACTTTCGTGACGACCGGGTCGATCGCTTCACGATGCGTGTCGAAAAAAGCCCCGAGCGCGGCACGGCGCTCAGCGACCCACGGACCGTCGTACAGCAGCGCGGAAACTGCCTTGAGCGGTTCGAAGTCGACCGGCTGGAGGCTCAAAGACAGATGCGTCGACAGTGTGTCGAGCGCCGACGAAAACGCCTCGCTCGCTGCGGCGTCGCCATAAAATTCGAGCGAATCCGGCACGCCGATCCGCGGGGCGGCGTGCAGCAGACCCTGCATCGGCAGCTTGCGCGAATAGCCATCGAGCGGATCAAAAGCCGCGATTTCGACGAGCACGCGCCACGCGTCGCCGACGTCGTGCGCGAATACGGAAATCGTGTCGAGGCTGCGGCAGGCCGGCACCACGCCGCGCTTGCTGACCAGTCCCAGCGACGGTTTCAACCCGACGAGTCCGTTGAATCCGGCAGGCACCCGCCCTGACCCGGCGGTATCCGTGCCGAGCGAAAAAGCTACGCAGCCCGCCGCCACGGCGACCGCCGAGCCCGAACTCGAACCCCCCGACACACGCAGCGGATCCACCGGATGCCGCACGGCGCCATACGGCGAACGCGTGCCGACGAGGCCGGTGGCGAACTGGTCGAGATTGGTCTTGCCGATCAGGATCGCGCCGGCATCGAGCAAACGCTGCACGGCGAACGCGGACACGTCGGGCGTGGTGCTGAACGCGGGGCAAGCGGCGGTGGTCGGCAGACCGGCGACGTCGATGTTGTCCTTCACCGCGAACGGCACGCCGAACAGCGGCATGCGCTCGAAGACGGCGCCGCCCTGCTCTTCATAGGCCACGTCGAGCGCACGGGCGCGCGCCATCAGGTCGGCGCCCGGCACACGGAGCGTCCAGACTTCCGGCCGGTCGATGCCGTCGATACGTGCGAGCGCCGACGCTACGACTTGAGACGGCGTGAGAACGCCCGAGGCATAGTCGTCGAGAAGGCTGCGAACCGTAAAAGGTCGTGGAATAGACACGCTGTTTTCCTTGAGTCCAATCTTGAATACAAGTTTGAACTCAACTAAGCAGGAGCTATGCCAAATGCAGTGCCGGCTTCGGTGCAGAGCCTGCGCGGCTTACCTGGTAAGGGTTGCGAGGCGACGCTGTCGGTCCCGGCGCATCATTGCGGCGCTCACGGCCAGCCGCACTCATGGTGCAGCGCTCACCAACTCGGGGCCGGCTCGCCCAGTCTTTGCGCCCGGCCGTGTGCCGTTGCGACGCATAGTCCGCCCGTGGCGCCGACGTTATATTTCGCCCGGTAGCCGCCACTTATTCAATTCATTATCCCGATCGAATGAGCGTGTTTCTGGATCGGAATATCGCGAGGGAAATCTTATGCCGCGAACGTTAAAACACGTTCTGATTTATTGCACCCTGCTTTTAACGGGCGTCTTTCTCCTTTCCGCCGCTAATGCAGCCGATACGCAAGCACTTTGGCAAGATTCAGGCAATCCGCGAAACGACACACTGAGATCAAGAATTGAAGCGGGATATCCGGCACAGCGGCGAATTCTCACCCTGGATTTCGCCAGCTTAAAATCAGAAATAGCGGCCATTCCGATAGTTTCAGAAGAAATAACGCCACGATCTAAATACCCGGATATCCGGCTGTCTTTACCTTTACCTGAAGGCGGTTTTTCCGAGTTTGTCCTGTCCGATTCCGGGACCCTGCCGCCGGCGCTAGCCCAACGCTACCCGGAAATCCGCAGCCTGAAGGGCCGTGACGCCGAAGGACGCACCGTGCGTCTGGACATGTCGCCGCAAGGCATGAAAGCCATGGTCTACGACAAGGACGGCGCCTGGCTGGTGCAGCCCGCGGAAACGCTGAGCGGTAAGGTGCAAAACGCCCCGGCGCGCGGCGGACAATACTGGAGCTTCCGCCGTCATTCGCTCCCTGCTTCGGATCAGCCATTTCACGAACACATCAGCGATTCGGCTTCCGGCGATCGACAATTCGACGCGAACCGCGACGCGTCCCAGTCGCGCACCGCGACCGGTAATATTCGCCGCGATTATCGTATTGCCGTGGCGGCGACCAGTGCCTATACCGCCAAATTCGGCGGCACGGTGGCCGGCGGATTGGCGTCCATCAGCCTGATGATCAACCGCGTCAATGAAATATTCGAGCAGAATTTCAACGTGCATCTCACGCTGATTCCCAATAACGACAAGCTTATTTATACGAAGGCCGCCACCGACCCGTACCTGAATAGCGGCGATGTATTGCTGGCCAACGTCGAGAATCTGGACCGTGTCGTCGGCGCGGCCGGCTTCGATCTTGGGCACGTCGTCACCACGGCTAGCGGAGGCGCCGCCGGACGTATCGGCAACACCTGCCGCAACGATGCCGGTACAAACAATAAGGCGGCCGGCATGTCGGGACGGACCCATCCCGTGGGAGATGCGTTCCACGTCGATTTCGTCGCGCATGAGTTGGGGCATCAATTCGGCGCCTGGCATACCTTCAACCGCTGCGGCGGAGGAAGATCGACGCTACCGGGCTCGGCGCTCGAACCCGGCAGCGGCTCCACGATCATGGGATACGCGGGCATGTGTCTGCCCGTGGAGAATCTGCAGGATCACTCGGATCCGTACTTCCATGCCGTCACTCAGGCTCAGGTGAATGCCTGGATTTCATCGAAAGGCGGCGACTGCGCGGTTAAACGTCTCAATCCGGGCAGCGCGCCGACCCTCGAGCCGCTCAGTCTGTCGGCCGGCGGCCTCGACACGCTGACGATCCCCTCGGGTACGCCGTTCGTCCTGCGGGGCCACGCGACCGGAAGCACACGCGCAAGGATGACGTATGGCTGGGAACAGTTCGATGCCGGGCCGGTGCAGGGCATCGTACTCAAAGACGACGGCCTGGGTCCGCTGTTCCGTTCCTATCTCCCCAATATCAGCGGCGAGCGCGTGTTCCCGCGCCTCGCGGCGGTCCTCGGTGACGAGCCGTTGGGCAAGGGAGAGGCCTACCCCGCCACGAACCGCACACTGACGTTCCGCTTGACGGCGCGCGATACCCTCCAGAACACCACCGCCAGCTCGGATGTCACGCTCAATGTGCTGAAGACCGCGCGTCCTTTTGCCGTGACACTGCCGGGACGCTCGGCGACGCTATCCGGCGGCTCCGTCCAATCGATCGGCTGGGACGTCGCGAGCACCGACCAGGCGCCGATCTCGTGCACGGCGGTGCGTATCGACCTCTCGGTGGATGGCGGGTACACCTATCTGCCGCGCCCGCTGGCTGCTGCCGTACCGAACACCGGCAGCGCGTCCGTCATGCTGCCGCGCGTGAGTGAGCGGACCGCGAAAGGTCGCGTCAGGGTAAGTTGCATCGGCAATGTCTTCTTCGCGGTTTCACCTGCCAACTTTGTTATCCAGTAACGACGCGGAACGCGTCACGTAGTAACGCGCCGTGCCGATTATTGTCTGCACGGCGCGCGAATTTATACTCCGTACTCCGACGGGTTCGCTCACGCCCCGTCTCTCGCTGCGGAGTAGCCATTGCCCGATACCCGACTCGCCGTCTCGACCGGCGGCATGGTCACCAGTCCTCATGCGTTAGCTAGCGAGGCCGGCCGCGACGTGTTGCGTGCGGGCGGCAATGCGATCGAAGCCGCGATAGCGATCGGCGCGGCGCTGTGCGTGACGTATCCGCACTTCACCGGTTTAGGCGGCGACGCGTTCTGGGTTATCGCCGACCGGCACGGGACGCTGCGCACGTTATCGGGCATCGGTCAGGCCGCGGCGCAACTGCCCGCATTCGACGGCGCCATTCCGCTACGCGGCGCGACGGCAGCGCTCACCAGCGCTGCCACGGTCGATACCTGGTCTCAGGCCGACGAGATCAGCCGCACGGTCTGGGGCGGCCGGCAGACGTGGGCGGCACTCTTCGCGCGCGCGATCGAATACGCCAGCGAGGGTTTCCCGGTGACGCCGTCGCAGCACTTCTGGCAAAGTCTGCGTGCCGATGAATTGCGCGCCCTGCCCGGCTTCGCCGCGACGTTCGCGCCGCACGGCCGGATTCCCGCCATTGGTGAGCGCTTCGCGCAACCGGCGCTGGCAGGAAGCCTCGACCGTCTGGCCCGGTTCGGTGCGCAGGAGTTTTATCGCGGCGAACTGGCCGAACGCATGGCTCGCGGCTTGCAGCAGGCCGGCTCGCCGCTGCGCTTGAGCGACCTCGCCCAAACCCGCGCACGCGATGAAGCGCCGCTACGGGTTGCTTACCGCGGTGGCGAACTGGTGAGCATGCGACCGCCAACCCAGGGCGTCACCACGCTGCAGATCATGGGGATACTCGAACGCTTCGATCTGGGTCAGATCGCCGAAGGCAGCGCCGACTACTATCACCTGCTGGTGGAAGCGGTGAAATGCGCATTCATGGATCGCGATCGCTACGTGGCCGATCCGGAGTTCACGCACGTGCCGGTCGACGACATGCTCTGCGCCGCCACCCTCGACGCGCACGCACGCACCATCCACCCGCACAGCGCACGGCCGTGGCCGCACACGTTCCGGCCGGGCGACACGGTGTTCATCGGCGCGACGGATCGCGAGGGCCGTAGCGTGAGCGTGCTGCAAACGGTGTACTTCGATTGGGGCAGCGGCGTGGTGGCGGGCGACACGGGCATTCTGTGGCACAACCGCGGCGCGTCGTTCAGCACGAACCCCACGCATCACAACGCGATACAACCGGGCAAGCGCCCGTTCCACACGCTCAATCCCGGCATGTATCTGCAAGACGGCCGGCCGCGTTTTCTGTTCGGCACGCAAGGCGCCGACGGTCAGCCGCAAACGCTGGCCGCCATCCTCACGCGCCTGATTGACTACGGCATGGACCCGCTGACCGCGCTGGCCCGGCCACGTTTCCTGCTGGGCAAAACCTTCTCCGACACGCGCGATGCGTTGAAACTCGAAGCGGATGCCGGCGCCGACGTCTTCGCGGCCCTCGCCGCGCGCGGGCACGAAGTCAGCGCGATCCCGGTGCAGAGTCCGCTGGCGGGTCACCCTGGCGTGATTCGCCTCGACGCGAACGGCGCGGCGTGCGGCGCGCACGATCCACGCAGCGATGGGCGCGCGCTCGGCGTCGATTTCTAGTCAGCCAGCCAGCCGGTTACGGCACGGCGCAACGGCCCTACGGGAAACCGGATCAGCCCGCGCAACGAGCCTGCTAAGCTACGCGGACGCCGTGTGGGCCAGACGCGCTTGCGCTGCCAAAGACCGCTCGCGCTCCCCATTCCAGAACCAGAAAAAATCGGAGACAAGATGAAGCCGACCGTTCATCCGGATAGCGACACCGCTTCAGCGAACATCACCAGACGGATCGAAGAACTGGCGGACTGGCGTGGCGAAACGCTCGCGCGCATCCGCGAACTGATTCACGCGGCCGACGCCGACATTCAGGAAGAGTGGAAATGGATGGGCACGCCCGTCTGGTCGCACGACGGCATTGTCTGCACCGGCGAATCGTACAAGCAGGCCGTCAAGCTCACGTTCGCGCGCGGCGCGGCGCTGAAGGACCCGAAGAAGCTTTTCAATGCCAGTCTCGACGGTAATACGCGGCGCGCGATCGACCTTCACGAAGGCGAGAAGATCAACGAGACCGCCTTTAAGCAACTGATTCAGGCCGCGGTAAAAGCCAATACCGAAGCGCTCGCCGAACGCGCGGCGAAGAAAAAAAGCAAACCGCGCGCGTGAATCATGTAGTGGAATCTGACGCCTATTCCAGCGTAAAGCGGTCCCGCGTGGTCACGTAATCGCTGGCGCCGAAACGGCCCACCGGAAAGTAGTGCTGCAGCCGCACGCGCCAGGTGTCGGTGTCGATTAACTCGTCGCGCGCATGGAGCCGATGCACCCGGCCGATGAAAATCTGCCGGCTGCTCGTCTCCAGCGTTTCCCAGATCGTGCATTCGAACGCAACCGGCGCTTCGGCGATTCGCGGCGGCGCTACATGCGTGCTGGGCACCGCCGTGAAACCCACCTCGGCCAGCTCGCTCACGTTGGGCGGCAGCCGTTCCCCGCAGCGATGCATCTTCAGCGCGATGGCTTCGTCGGCGAGATGCACGACGAACTCGCCCGTGCGTACGATATTGACCGCCGTGTCCTTCAGCGTGCCGTCCGCGACGCGGTTGATGCTGATCATCACGATCGGCGGTTCCTCGCCGAGCATGTTGAACATCGAAAACGGCGCGGCGTTGATCGTGCCGTCGGCGCCGAGCGTGGTGACGAGCGCGATGGGACGCGGCACGATCAGGCTCGCCATCAGTTTGTAGCGCTGGTATTCGGTGATCGCGTCGAAGTCGATTTCCATGTCAGCGCCCCTGAATCGGAACAGCGTGCCCGACGAGGCCGAGCAATTGGCCCAGACTTTTTTCGCCACGCATGCGCGTGATTTCGATGCGCTCCTCGATATGCCGCAAATGCGCTTCCATCAGCGTCATTGCACCCGCGGCATCGCGCGCTTCCAGACAATTGACGATCGCCGCGTGTTCCGCGTGCTCGCACGGCGCGTTGCCCGGCGTCTCGTAGACGCCGACAATCAGCGAACAGCGCGAGACCAGTTCCTTCAGGTAGTTCTGCAGGATCGAATTGCCCGCCAGCGCCGCGATGCGCATATGGAAACCGCTCGCAAGCGTCGCCCATGACGGTTGATCGAAACGATGCATCGCCGCATGCTCGCTCGCGAGTTGTTGACGCAAGGTCTCGATGTCGTGCGCGCTCGCGCGCTGCACGGCCAGTTCCACCAGCATCCGTTCGACCGAGCGCCGCGCTTCGAAAATCTCGCGGGTTTCCTCCGGCGTCGGCTCGGCGATCACCGCGCCTTTGTTCGGGCGCAACACCACGATGCCATCGTAGGCGAGCTTTTCCAGTACGCGGCGCACGACCGCGCGGCCGACGCCGAACAACTGGCATAGCTCGGGCTCCGGCAATTTCGTGCCGGGCGTCAGGCGATGATTCAGCACGCCGTCGAAGATCGATTGATAGAGGCGCGCGTCGACGTCGGCGTCTTCCTTCTGCGCTCCCTTCGGCGTTCTTTTGGCGGTGGCCGCGCCGGCGTTCGCGCTCATGCCTCGGCCGGCTGCAACACGCCGTCCCGTTCCAGTTGGTCCATGTGATCCGCGATCGCGCCCGGCGTGGTGATCCACACGTCGCCGCGCGCGCGTGCCGCGGCGATATGCTCGAGCGCGCGCCGCACATGCCGCAAGCGATACGGCTGCCCGACCAGATAAGGATGCAGCGCGATACCCATCACCAGCGCCTGCGGCTGGGCGCCACGGTTGGCCTGATCGAGCATCTCGTCGAACTGGTCGACGATCATGTCGGCGAACGCGCGGCCGTCCATCAGGCGGCCCACCATCATCGGCAGATCGTTGAGTTCCTGCGGATACGGGATCGACCACAGCGGCGCGCCGCGCGTGGCCATCCGCACCGGACGGTCGTCGTGGCACCAGTTCAGCGTATAGCGGTAGCCGGTTTCCGCGAGCAGATCCGGCGTTAGATGCGACTCCGAAATCCACGGCGAAAGCCAGCCGTGCGGCGGCGTGCCGGATTCGTCGGCGATCCGTTCGCGGCAATGCAATAGCAGCTCGCGCTCGCCGGCTTCGTCGAGTTCGCTCTGCCGGTGCGCGTTGGTGTGGCCGTGGCCGATCAGTTCGTCGCCGCGCGCCACGCACGCCGCGATCAATTCCGGGCAGTGATCGTAGAGCGCGGTATTGATCAGCGTGCCGGCCGGCATGGCCAGTTGATCGAACAGTTCGATGCAGCGCCATGCGCCCACCCGGTTGCCGTATTCGCGCCAGCTATGGTTCAGCACATCCGGTTGCGGCGACAACGGACCGAGCGCCGCACCGAGACCTTCGCCAAAGGCAAAGTGCTCGATGTTGAAGCCCAGATACACCGCGAGCCCGCTGCCGCCCGGCCAGCGGAACGCGTCGCGATCGGTGATCGGCCGGTACGAAAAACGGCCGTGCGTGGCGAGCCGTTGACGCGCGCGGTTCTCTGCTACGGACAAATTGCGTGTGTCGTTCATGGAAAGAAAGCGTGGGTGACGAAACGCGGCCGGCGCCGTTGCGGATGAACCGGTTTGGCCGGTTCATGCCCCGCGTCGGACCGAAGACGCACCGTGATCGCGCAAACCGGATGGCTCGGATCGCTAACGATCGACGCTTCGGATCGTTTGCAATATATGCGCCAACTCGCCGACGTTAAGCGGACCGGCGTGTCGGCGATCGACGCGCGTCGCGACGCAATGGATGGCACATGTCTTGCATTTACGTCGCTTCGCATAGGCCGTGCGGTTTCTCGCATGCGTGCCGCGCTTCGCCGTTCACGAGGACTTGCCCTTCATGATTCAGCCTGTTTCAAAGGTGCTCGACACCCACGCCGCCGATATCGAACTGGTCCACGTGTCGAAGCAGTACGGCGACGCGCTGGCCGTCGACGCCATCGACCTGCGCATTGCCGGCGGCCAGTATTGCTGCCTGCTTGGGCCCTCGGGATGCGGCAAGACCTCGACGTTGCGCATGATCGCCGGGCATGAATCGGTCACCGAAGGTGACATTCTGATCGCGGGCCGCAACGTCACGCGTGCCGAGCCCGCGGCTCGGGGCACGGCGATGGTGTTCCAGAACTACGCGCTGTTTCCGCATCTGAGCGCGCTCGACAACGTCGCGTTCAGCCTGAAAATGCGCGGCATCGCGAAAGACGAGCGCCGCAAGCGCGCCGGCGAACTGCTCGAACTCGTCGCGATGTCCGCGTATGCCGAGCGCAAGCCGGCCCAGTTGTCGGGCGGTCAGCAGCAACGCGTGGCGCTGGCGCGCGCGCTGTTGAATCAGCCCGGCTGCCTGTTGCTCGACGAACCGCTGTCCGCGCTCGACCCATTCCTGCGCGTGCAGATGCGCGCGGAACTCAAGCGCTGGCAGAAGGAACTGGCCATCACGTTCGTACACGTCACGCATTCGCAGGAAGAAGCCATGGCGCTGGCCGATCTCGTGGTCGTGATGAGCCACGGGCGGATCGAGCAGAGCGGCACGCCGCATGAGGTGTTCAACCGTCCGCGCACTGAATTCGTCGCGCGCTTCCTGGGCGGTCATAACGTTTTCAAGAGTAATGGCCACTTGTTTACCGTGCGCGCCGATCATCTGCGGATCGTGCCGCATGGCGTGACGCCCGTGCAGAACGCCGGCGGCGACAGCGGCCTGACGCGGATCGGCGGCGTGCCTTGCACGGTGCGCGAAGCCGAATACCAGGGCACGCATCTGCGCATGACGCTCGATCCGCTCGATGGCTCCCCCGAACTGATTTCGCTCGTCAGCGATGGCGACTATGACCCGGCGCGGCTCGGTCCCGACGCCCGCGTCGTGGTCTGGTGGAACGAGCAGGACGCGCATCCGCTCGCCGCGTGAGCGGCGGCATGCTTGTAGTGAATAGAACGTCAAATCGAACGTCAATCCCGCGTCAACTGAGGAGAAAGCAATGACTGAAGCGAACGAGAGCCCGGCAGCGGCCGCCGTAGAAGGCAAGGAAAAAGGCCTGTCGCGCCGCACGTTCATCAAGGGCGCGGTGGCGGCGGCCGGCATTGCCGGTTTTCCGTACGTGCACGCACAGGAAAAGATCACGCTGCGTTATCTCGGCACGGCGGTCAACCAGAGTTCCGACATTGCGAAGAAGTTCAAGGAAGACACCGGCATCGAGATTCAATACATTCCGGTCACCACCGACGACGTCGCCAAGCGCATCATCACGCAGCCCAACTCGTTCGATATTGTCGACACCGAATACTTTTCGCTGAAGAAGCTGATTCCGGCCGGCACGCTGGCGGGCATGGACACGAAGCGCATCAAGCTCGCCGACAAGATCACGCCGGTGCTCACACGCGGCGAAATCAACGGCAAGAAGATCGGCGACCAGGGCACCGCGCCGAAGAAGGTGATGTTCCTGACCGGCCCGCGGTCGACCGAGTTCTCCGCCACGCCAACGCAATGGATGACGCTGATCCCCACCACCTACAACGCGGATACGCTGGGCATTCGTCCCGACCTGATCAAGCGGCCGATCGACAGTTGGGCGGAATTGCTCAACCCGCAATTCAAGGGTAAGGCGGCGCTGTTGAACATTCCCGCAATCGGCATCATGGATTCGGCAATGGCGATCGAGGCGATGGGTCATATCAAGTACGGCGACAAAGGCAACATGACCAAGGCCGAGATCGATCAGACCATCAAGATCCTGATCGAAGCGAAACGCGCCGGCCAGTTCCGCGCGTTCTGGAAGGACTTCAACGAAAGCGTGAACCTGATGGCGTCGGGCGAAGTGGTGATTCAGTCGATGTGGTCGCCCGCCGTGACGAAGGTTCGCACCATGGGGATTGCCTGCAAATTCCAGCCGCTGAAAGAAGGCTACCGTTCGTGGGCCTCGGGTTTCGGTTTCCCGCGCTCGCTGCAAGGCAAGAAACTCGACGCCGCGTATGAGTTCGTCAACTGGTTCCAGGACGGCTGGGCCGGCGCTTATCTGATGCGTCAGGGCTACTACTCCGGCGTGCTCGAAACAGCGAAGACCCACATGCAGCCGTACGAGTGGGACTACTGGATCGAAGGCAAAGCGGCGGCGCAGGACATCAAGGCGCCGGACGGCCAGTTGCTCGAAAAAGCCGGCACCGTGCGCGACGGCGGCTCGTACACGCAGCGCATGGGCGCGATTGCCTGCTGGAACGCGGTGATGGACGAGAACATCTACATGGTGCAGAAGTGGAACGAGTTCATCGCGGCCTGAGTGTCCAGCCGAGCGATCAAACACGCGTTCAATCAAGGGACTAACCGAGCAAGCCATGGCCACCATCGACCTTTCGTCGCGCGCGCAGGATGAGCCCGTCAAGCACCGGCGCGCGCCGGCCTGGCTGCAGGCGACGCCGCTGACGCTGACGTTCCTGCTGTTTTTCATCGTGCCGCTGGTGATCACGCTGATCGTCAGTTTCTGGGACTTCAACGAATACCAGATCATCCCCGCGTTCACGCTGAAGAACTACGCGGCGATCTTCAACGGCTGTTCGTCGATGACCGACATCTGCGTAACGCTCAAGACCTACTGGTCGACGCTCAAATTCTGCGCGATCGTGTGGGCGGTGACCCTGCTGCTGGGTTTTGCCATCGCCTACTTTCTCGCGTTCCATGTCCGCACCACGAGCATGCAGACAGTGCTGTTCCTCGTCTGCACGATTCCGTTCTGGACCTCGAACGTGATCCGCATGATCTCGTGGATGCCGCTGCTCGGCCGCAACGGCCTCGTCAATCAGGCGCTGATCGGCGCGCATCTGATCGATCAGCCGCTCGAATGGCTGCTGTACTCGAACTTTTCGGTGGTGCTGGCGTTCGTGCATCTGTACACGTTCTTCATGATCGTGCCGATCTTCAACGCGATGATGCGGATCGACCGCTCACTGCTCGAAGCGGCACGCGATGCCGGCGCGAGCGGCTGGCAAGTGGTGCGCGACGTGGTCGTGCCGCTGTCGAAAACCGGTATTGTGATCGGCTCGATCTTCGTGATCACGATCGTGATGGGCGACTTTCTGACGGTCGGCGTGATGGGCGGCCAGCAGATCGCGTCGGTCGGCAAGATCATTCAGGTGCAAACCGGCTACCTGCAATTTCCCGCGGCCGCCGCCAACGCGATCATTCTGCTGGCCGTGGTGCTGATGATCGTGTGGGCGTTGACGCGGGTCGTCGATATTCGCAAGGAGCTGTGAAGATGCAGGCCATTCGCGTCAAACACCGGGAACGGCGGCCGGCCAGTTTCTACTGGCTCGCGCTGCTGTTCGGCCTGTTCGTGCTGTTCCTGTATGGACCGGTGATCACGATTTTCATTCTGTCGTTTCAGGGCCCCGAGGGCGGTCTCACGTTCCCGATGCGCGGCGTGTCGCTGCACTGGTTCGCGGTGTTGCGCGACGGCGTGGGCGACATCGATATCTGGGCCGCGTTCGGGCGCTCGGTGCGGCTCGCATTGGCGGTGACGGTGCTGACGGTGCTGTTTTCCGTTGCGGCCGGTCTCGCGTTCCGGCGCAAGTTTCGCGGCGATACCGCGGTGTTTTATGTGTCGGTCGCCAGTTTGATCATGCCGTCGATCATCGTTTCACTCGGCATCGGCCTGACCTTCCGCCTGCTCGACAACGGCGTGAAGTATCTGGCCGCCGCGTGGGGCTATCAGTCTGTCGCCGATAGCTATACGACCTCGATGGGCCTGTTCACGTCGGCGCTCGGCGCGCATTTGACGTGGACGCTGCCGTTCGGTCTGCTGGTCATGTTCGCGGTGTTCAACCGCTTCAATCCGGCTTACGAAGAAGCGTCGCGCGATCTCGGCGCGACGCCGTGGCAGAGTTTCCGCCACGTCGTGCTGCCGATCATCGGACCTTCGGTGGTGGGCGTCGCGATGTTCGGCTTCACGCTCTCGTGGGACGAAATTGCCCGTACCTCGCAGGCTATCGGCGACCAGAACACGCTGCCGCTCGAACTGCAGGGACTCACCACGTCGGTCACGACGCCGGTCATTTACGCACTGGGCACGATGACGACCGTGTTGTCGCTGACGGTGATGGGCGTGTCGCTATTCGCGGTGCGGTGGCTATCGCGCAGGCGCGCAGTGGCGGCGTTGAAATAGCGCGTGTGGCGGCAGCCGGTCGAGTCGAACCCAGCGCGCATTTCACTTCTCGTGCTAAGAATCGGCCAATTTCTTCGTTGCTAGCGCACGCCCTGCTCCCGTACCGTTCTCCGATTGCGCACCACGCGCACCTGTTTTCGGAGAACCTATGGCAGCAAATGAATCGCAATCAAGCCGGACACACTCCATCGCCGACGCCGCACAACTAGCCGGCGAAGACGAACTGACGCGCCGCTTCGCGCCAGTCTTCGCGCGGATCGCCGAAGGCGCGGTGCAGCGCGAACAGCAACGCGAACTGGCCTATGCGCCGGTCGACTGGTTGCGCGAGGCGGGCTACACCAGACTGCGCGTGCCGACAGCGTACGGCGGCGAAGGCGTGTCGTTCACGGCGTTTCTCACGTTGGTCACGCGACTCGGCGAAGCGGATTCGAATCTGCCGCAAATCCTGCGCGTACACGGCGGTTTTATCGAGTCGCTGCTGGAAAGCGACGACGAGCCGTTGCGCGACCGCTGGTTCACGCGCATCGCGCAAGGCCAGATCATTGGTGGCGCGACCTCCGAGCGCGGCGCCGCGACGGACAACAGCGTGCGTCTCACGCAGACTAACGGCGCATGGCATCTCGACGGCGAAAAGTACTACACCACCGGCACGCTCTACGCGGACTGGGTCGACGTCACCGCGCACGACGGCGAGAGCCATGTGCGCGTCATCGTCAAAGCCGACGCGCCGGGGCTCGAACGTATCGACGACTGGGACGGCTTCGGCCAGCGCCTGACCGGCAGCGGCACCGCGCGCTTCAACCATGTGCCGGTTGCGATCGACAATCTGTACCGCCGCTATCGCGCGTCCGAGCCGCGCAGCAACAGCCTGCTCACCACGTATTACCAGGCGCTGCATATCGCGAATCTGGCGGGCATCAGCCGCGCGGCGTTGCGCGACGCGGTCGTCTTCACGCGGGCTAAAACCCGCACCTTCGGCGTTCCCGGCGAATCGAGTCCGCGTGACAACCCGCTGGTGCAGCGGGTGATCGGACGGCTCGCCAGCCTCGCCTATTCGACGCAGAGCCTGAGCACGTCGCTGGCGCGCGCGATCGACGAAGTCTCGACGGCCCGCGCGCAAGGCCGCAGCGATGAACAGGCCTACGTGCATCTCGACATTCAAACGTTTCAGGCGCAGCAGATCGTGATCGAACAGACGCTGCAAGCGGCGACGCTGCTGTTCGAAGTGGGCGGCGCGTCCGCGACCAGCGAGTCGCTTCGTTTCGACCGCTACTGGCGCAATGCGCGCGTGCTCGCCTCGCATAATCCGGCGATTGTCCGCGAGGCCGCGATCGGCGACTTCTATCTGAACGGCAACGCGCATAACGAGCGCTTCGGGCTTGAGCCGCAAAGCGCTTCGGCTTCTGTTTCAGCCGCCGCGTAATAACCGGCCTCGCCAGGCCGGTCGAATCTACGCCGCCCCAGGGCGCCCGGTCGGCACACGCATGCGCTAAGCTTGCGCAACCGAACAGCCCTGACGAGCGCCATGAAGAACCTGCCCGCCTACGAGCCTCCCGTCGACGAAGCCGAACTGCTGCTGAAGTGGATCCGCCGCGCGCGCGAATCGCAGATGAGCCATTACGACATGGCCGACCTGTTATCGGCGCGCGACCGCCAGCTCGGCTGGCTGGTCACGGCGTTGACCGCGTTCGTCGGCACGGCGGTGTTCGCGTCGCTGACGGCGGCGGCGGTCTCGCCGGCGTTGCGGATCTTCGTAGGGTTGGTGAGCGTCGCGGCGGCGGTGTCGGCGGCGTTGCAAACTTTTCTGCGCTATGCGGAGCGCGCGGAAAAACACCGCGCCGCCGGTGCGCGCTATGGCGCGGTGCGCCGCCGGCTCGAAGCGATCTTCGCCGGCGACGCCGATGCGCGCGACGGCCACTACCTCGCCGCCACGCGCGAAGAGCTCGACCGGCTCGCCGAAGATTCGCCCAATGTGCCGCCACGCGTGTTTTATCGCACGCAGCGCAAGCTCTCCACCGACCCGCTGCGCAGCCGCGACGCCTGAGCCACGCGAAGCCCTGACGAGCCCGCGCACACCGGCCCCGTCCGGTCGTCGCGCCACCTCGATCCCGCCACGGCTTAAGCCTCGCTTAAGCGGACGCCGCCCATAATCCGTGACGCTCGGCATACCCGCTCGATCCCCGTGCGATGGCGCCCGGATTCACGCCGCCGCCTTACTGTCCGATAGCAGAAGCCTTACATTTTGGCGGCCTTTGAGGTGGCCTGATTATGGTATCGTCCGGCCTGCGCTTTGAATGCGCATGCCACACTCAATCGGGCGCGAAATCGCTCCCCAAAAAAATATCATGGATGTCCAAAACGCCCGTCGCTGGGCACCACGGGGTACACGCGCCTGGCTAGTCGCGGCCGCTGCATTGGCGGTTGCCTGCGACGTGCGCATGTTGCTTCACCCATTAATCGGCCCGTTCTTGCCGGGCACCGCGTTCTGCATCGCGGCGTCGCTGGTCGAGTATTTTTTCGGCCTGGCGCCCGCCCTGACAGTGATGCTGCTTGGCCTCGGCATTGCCGACTATCTTTTCGTACCGCCTTACGCGGCCATCACCGTGTTCAATCACGCCGACGTGGTGCTGCTGATCTCCTATCCGCTGGTCACGCTGCTCGTCATCATTCTGATCGAACGCTTGCGGCGCTCGCAGTTCCGCGCCGAGTTGATCGCGTCGGTCGCGCAGTCGCGCTATGAAATGCTGCTGCGTCACGATAACGAACGGATGCTCGCGCGCCGCGCCGTCGACGAAACGCACCGGTTGTTGCGCCATCTGTCGCATCACCACCGCACCTTCATTTTTATTCAGGCGCTCGAACGCGATGCGCTGCAGCCGGTCGACGACCTCAAACAGAACAGCGTGCTGCCGCGCCTGCCCAATGAAATCGCGCCGGGCCCGCGCTTTGCCGACGTCGATCCCGACGACATTCAGCGCCTGGGCAAAGCATTGCGCCCCGGCACGCACCGCGTGCGCCTGAAAACCGGCGACGGCGCGGCGAAGCTCACCGAATGCGTGTGCGAACGCTTCACCACGCACGCCGGCGACTTCCTCGTGTTGCGGATCGGAGCCTGAGCCATGAATCAACCGACCCAGCCGACCAGCCTGTTCTTTCCCGGCGACGACCACGCGGTGCTGATGCTGCACGGCCTGTCGAGTTCGCCGCTCGAATTGCGTTTTCTCGCGCGCTATCTGAATGCGGAAGGCTTTACCGCCTGCGCGCCGCTGCTGCCCGGCTATAGCGCCGGCTCCGAAGAAGCCGCGATGGAAACGTGGATCGACGCGGCCGTGCGCGAGTACGACGCGCTCGCCGCACGCTTCACGCATGTGTCGATCTGCGGGCTGTCGATCGGCTCGGCGCTGGCTCTCGCGCTCGCGCATCGGCGTCCGCAGGCGCAATCGCTCGTGTTGTTGTCCTTGACGCTTTCTTACGACGGCTGGGCGATTCCCTGGTATCGTTTCCTGCTTAATTGGGCTTACTACACGCCGATGCGCAAGCGCTGGCGCTATCGCGAGGCAGCGCCGTTCGGCCTGCGCAACGAGGCGCTGCGCGCCAAGATCGCGCGCGCGATGCAGCGTAGCGACTTCAGCGAAGTCGGGCCGTCCACGATCTCATTGCCGGCGCTGCACGAGGCGAGCCGTCTGGCGTCCGAAGTTCGCACGCTGGTGCGCGACATCAAGACGGATTGCCTGATCGTGCATGCGATCGACGACGAGACATCGAGCCCACGTAATGCCCAATTCGTGGCCAGCCATATCGGCGCGGCCTTTTTACGCACAATCTGGCTGGATGACTCGTATCACATGATTACGTCGGACAACGAGCGCGAAATCGTCGCGCGCGAAACCGCGCTGTTTCTGCGCGAAAGCGAAGCCGTTCGTAGCGGCGGAGACGACGGCCGCCAGCCCGTCGTCTCGAAGGCGCTCGCGCGGCGCCTGCGGCAACTTGCGGCACTCGGCAAGGAGCGGGCATGAGCGCGCGCGTGAAGCCTGCTGGGCATGGCCTTGTTGGACACCGCGTTGTTGAGCACCGCCAGCCGGCGCGTGCGTCGTCGCTGACGCTGGCATTGGCGCTAAGCGGCGCGTTGCTGGGTTTGACGACAGCGCAAGCCGCGCATGCCGACGACACGACGCCCGCTACAAACGCCGACACCAGCACCGCGACCGCCACGTCGTCCGACAGCAAATGGAAGATCGGCGTCGGCCCCGGCCTGGTGGTCACGCCGAAGTATCCGGGCTCGCGGCAACTGAGCTACATCCCGTTTCCGGCGCTGGACATTTCCTACGACGACCGCTTTTTCTCGCAAGGCCCGGACGTGCTCGGCGTCAACGTGCTGCGCGGGCCGGCCTATCACCTGGGCGCGGCGCTGAGTTTCGACTTCCAGTCGCGCAAGGAGTCGGACGATCCGCACCTGCACGGTCTCGGCGACGTGGACGGCGGTCCCAAGCTGAAGCTGTTCGGCGACTACACGTGGTGGGCGTTCACCGGCTCGGTGGCGCTGTATCAGGATATCGCCGGGCATCATCAAGGCACGACGATCAGTACCGATCTGGTGGCGTCCGCGCCGGTGGGCGGCTGGCTGTTCTCGGTCGGGCCGGGCTTTACGTGGGCCAACGGCACCTACACGCGAACCTTTTTCGGCGTCTCGCAGCAGCAGAGCGCGGCGTCGGGATTGCCGACGTACAACACCAGCGCCGGCATACGCGACATCCATATGAATGCGATGGTGACTTACGATTTTTCGCGGCACTGGAACGGCTCGGTCGCGGCGACCTTCGGGCGCCTCGAACACAATGCGGCAAATAGCCCGATTACCGAAAAGCGCTTCGAGTTGAATACGCTGGCGTCGGTGAATTACAAGTTCTGATTGTTGTTGAATGCGCGCCTGGCGGGCCGGCTTGCACTGACGCCGGCCCCGACTCAAACGCGCAATAGGTGAAACGCCGCTCAGGCGTCGTCGCCCAGATCGTCGACCGCGATCCCCAACTCCGCGGCCATGCGCCGCACTACCGTCTTGAGCCGGCTCACTTCTTCCGCGAGACGCTTCTGCTCGGCCTTCACCGCCTCGAACGCGGATAACGGCACGGAGTCGTCGTCATTGCCCGGCTGGGCCAGATCGCTCGCGTTGACTTCACCGCACAGCAGATGCGTCCAGCGGTTCTCACGTTCGCCCGGCGTGCGCGCCAGTTTGACGACGCGCGGCGGATCGTTGGCCGCGAGTTCGTCGAGAAACGCCTCGACCGATGAGATGTCCGCGAAACCATGCAGGCGTGCGCTGTTCAGGCGCAATTCGGCTGCGGTCTGCGGGCCACGTAGCAGCAAGGTGGTCAGCAACGCGCCCGACTGGCTCGGCAAGCCCAGCACCCGGTTCATGTTCTGCTCGAAACGCGGCACGCGGCTGCTGCTGCCTTCCATCACCAGACTCAGTCGTTTCAGACCGTCGACGGCGGTCAGCACTTCGGCTTCGGTGGCGTTCATCACCGGCGCGCGGCCGGTTTTCTGATTGCAGCCCAAGGTCAGCGCGTTCAACGACAGCGGATAACTGTCCGGCACGGTGTGCTGCTTTTCGACGAGCACGCTGAGCACGCGCCCTTCGAGCAAGGTCAACGCGCGGAGGGAGGGACGGGAAACAGCGTCGGGAGTGGTGTTCATGGATGATGTTGCGGCTGGAGTCGCCGGGTCTCGTAGATGTGGTGCGTTGCCGTTGCACAGCCTGGCGGCGCTTTCTGGATGGCGGCCCCTATGATAAACGGGCCAGACGGTGCGCGGTGCATGAATGCCGGTCGCCGCGCGTCTACGTTCACCTTCACGCTGCGAGCGGTGAACATGGTGCCGAACTTCACTCCTCCTTTTTGTTCCGATTGACGAATTTCCATATTTGAGATAATTTCCCGAATATGGAAATAACTCACCCCGACGACAACGCCATCGACCGCCGCATCGCGCAGCGTCTGCGAGCGCTACGCGCCGAACGAAACTGGTCGCTCGACGATCTCGCGCGACTCAGCGGCGTCAGTCGCGCCACGCTGTCACGCCTCGAAAACGCCGCCGTGAGCCCGACCGCGAGCGTGCTCGGCAAGCTGTGCGTGGCCTACGGCCTGCCGATGTCGCGCCTCATGCATATGGTCGAAGAGGACTTCGCGCCGCGGGTGCCGCGCGCCGAGCAGCCCTTGTGGACCGACGCCGCGGCCGGCTTCCGGCGTCGCTCCGTGTCGCCGCCCGCGCAGGCGTTGGCCGGCGAAGCGCTGGAGTGCGAACTCGAACCCGGCGCGCACATTACCTACGACGCGTCGCCGAGACCCGGGCTTGAACATCATCTGATTCTGCTGGAAGGCCAACTGCGAATCACCGTCGACGGTCAGAGCCACGATCTGCAGCCTGGCGATTGCCTGCGCTACCGGCTGTTCGGCCCGAGCGCTTTCGTGACGCCCGCACACAGCGGCGCCCATTACTTTCTTTTCATCGTGTGAGCCGACATGAGCGCCATGACCATCACCCCTTTTTCCGCCGACGATCTCGAACGCCATCTGCCGGAACTCGGTACGCTGCTGCATGCTTGCGTGCATGACGGCGCCAGTGTCGGTTTCGTGCTGCCCCACGGCGTCGACGAGAGCGAAGCGTTCTGGCGCGGCAAGGTGCTGCCGACGCTGCTTAATGGCCGGCTGGTTCTGCTTGTCGCGCGTGAAGGCGACGCAATCGCCGGCACCGTGCAACTGGATTACGACACGATGCCGAACCAGCGACATCGCGCCGAAGTGCGCAAGTTGCTGATTCATCCGGCGTGGCGTCGTCGGGGGATCGCCCGTGCGTTGATGATGGAGTTGGAGCGGCACGCGCTGCGTTTGCAGCGCAGCCTGCTCACGCTCGACACGCGTACCGGCGATCACGCCGAGCCGCTGTACATCGCACTCGGCTATCAGGCGGTCGGCATGATCCCGGGCTACGCGCGCGGACCGGACGAGGAACGCTTCGACGCCACGACGATCATGTATAAGTCACTGCGCCCGCGACACCTTGAAGATGAATCGCGAATGGACGGATCGGCGCGATGAATAACCCATGCCGCGTGCTCCCCGAGCAGGTCGGCAGTCATACTGCCGACCGTTACATGCGGCCATCGCCAGGCGCCGCACGCTCATTCGGAATCGCTGGATTTTCTGTCGCGCGGCACGCCTCGTTCGAGAAGGTGAATCTTGCTGGCCTGACCCGCTGCCGCGTCGATATGCGCCTCGAGGAACTCCAGCGCACCTTCCGCGACTTCGCGTGGCGGCAACTTCTTCAAGGCCTCCGCTGTGCGGCCCGTTGCATGCGCGACAAACTCGGTGTTGTAGTCCACGTTGTCTTTCAGTGACGCGCCCTTGTACCCTTTCGCATCGATTGCGTATAAGTCGTAGTGACCCTCCCCGTATTCACCGTTGCCGAAGATGCGGGCACCTTCCGGCGTTTCAGAAACGATAATCGCGTCGCCCTGGATCATCTTCTGAATTCCGCCGAAGTGATTGGACGGACTAAAGCCATGCGCGGCGATCTCTTCTCGAAGACCGGGACGCTCAACCCGATACACGGTTGAAAACGACGACTTCTCCAGCATGCCGACTTCATTGATATGCATGCCGCGCGGCACGGCGTTCGGGCTGAGATAGGGATCGGGACCGCGTATTCCGGCATGACTGGCGGACGGCGCGCTGCCTTGCGCCGAATCGGCCGGCCGGTCTGCCGTGGTCCCATCCGGGCGACCCGCTGCGGGCGTGGGTGATGTGTCCTTCGGCGATGCTGGACGGGATGGCGCGGGCGACACGTCCATCGGCGATGAAGGACGCGACGGTGCGGGCGACACGTCCATTGGCGATGAAGGACGCGACGGTGCAGGCGACACGTCCATCGGAGAGGGAGGACGGACTGGAACCCCGGATGGCTTCTGGAGCATCTCGGTCGGGCCGCCGGCTAACACCGCGAAAGATATCGCCAATAAAATATCGAGGGTCGATTGCTTCGGCTGCTTGCCTTCGTTCGCTGGTACCGAGCCCGCCTCGCACGTGCCGCTCTGGCGGTTATTCCAGTTGAAATGTCTACACTGGAATTCGCTCCAGGTCTCCTTGGTGGACTGCCATCGCGGTTCAGTCAACGCCCGTTGCGTACGAACGTGCGCTGCGCCCGCGTGACCGTCTCCCGGCAAGAGACTCGGCCCCTGTCCCGTCGGCGCGTTCGTCTTCGTAAGATCGGGGCGAGAGGCCGGGGCCATGGACTGCTGCCCGCCGGCGCTAGCACCGGTGCCGACAGACTTCCTTTGAAATGCAGATTGAAGGGGGGAATCGCTCCGAATGGGCATGCTCATGTCGTTCATCCGCCTTTTCCAGTGTCGTCCGCCGGGGTAGCAGACTAAGGAGTCAGCATAGACATGACGACAGTCAGGCGGTCATAGCGGAGTAACGCAACGACACGCCGCACGCAGAGCGTTTGCCCGGGAATGCTATCGAACCGCTTACCGACGCGAATCGAGCGCGATTCGCACCGCGAGTCCGGCGAGCACCGTGCCCATCAGCCAGCGCTGCACCCTCAGCCACACGGGACGACCCGCGAGGAACCCGGCGATCGACCCCGCCATGCTCGCGATAATCGCATTCACCGTCACGCTGACCACGATCTGCACGCAGCCGAGAGCCAGCGACTGCAACAGCACACTGCCATGTCCCGGCGAAATGAATTGCGGCAGCAGCGACAGATACATCACCGCAATCTTCGGATTCGCGAGGTTGGTGACGAAGCCCATGGTGAACAGCTTACGGGGGCTATCGTGCGGCAGATCGCGCACCTGGAACGGCGAACGGCCGCCGGGTTTGACTGCCTGCCACGCGAGATACAACAGATACAGTGCGCCGCCGAAGCGCAATGCGTCGTACGCAAACGGCACCGTGAGCAATAACGCGGTAATGCCGAACGCCGCGCAGAACATATAGAACACGAAACCGAGCGCCACGCCGCCGAGCGACACGAGACCGGCGCGCTTGCCCTGACAGAGCGATCGCGAGATCAGATAGATCATGTTCGGTCCCGGCGTGAGCACCATGCCGAGTGAAACCAGACCGAAAGCGAGCAGCGTTGTGAAAGCGGGCACGGCGTTCTCCTCGTTGATGAATGGGGATTGTGCCGCTGACTATAGCCGATCGCCGCCACGCCGACCCGGTACACAATCGCAGCACACGCACAGGACAGCGCGCACGCATACCCACGCTCGGACAGCACACACGCGCTGCAACGCAGCGCACGAAACACTTGCGGCAATAATTTTTGCCCGGTATCGTCGTGCCGTTCTGCATGCAGCGCGGGAGAGATCGTCATGCGGTTAGTGACGACGCCGACGGAGCAACCGCCCCGGAAACTCTCAGGCAAAAGGACCGCGCAGCGGGAACATCTGGAGAGCGACGCCGCCGACACTTGCGCGCGTCCACCGAAGGGGATTCCCCACTCCGGCTCGCATTGAGCCGGCATGGCGCGGGAAGAAACTCTCAGGTACAGGGACAGATGGGGCATCGACGCCGGTTTCGACACGAAATCGACACCGGTGATGCTCAACTCATCTGGACTATGTCATGTCACGAATCGCCATTATCGGCGCCGGCATTACCGGCGTCACGACCGCTTACGCCCTCGCTCAACGCGGCCACCACGTCACGGTTTTCGAACGCCATCGCTATGCGGCAATGGAGACGTCGTTCGCCAACGGCGGCCAGCTATCGGCCAGCAACGCCGAAGTCTGGAACAGCACCGCCACCGTGCTGAAGGGTCTGCGCTGGATGCTCACGCGCGACGCCCCGCTACTGCTCAATCCACTGCCCACGTGGCACAAATACTCGTGGATGGGCGAATTCCTGCGGCAGATTCCGCACTACCGGAGCAACACCGTCGAGACCGTGCGGCTCGCGATTGCCGCGCGCGAACATCTGTTCTCGACGGCGCGTAGCGAGGGCATCGAGTTCGATCTCGAACGGCGCGGCATTCTGCATATCTACAAAACGCAGAAGGAATTCGCTGCGGCGAATAAGGTGAATGCGTTGCTGCGCGAAGGCGGCCTCGACCGCAATCCGGTGTCGGCGACCGAGTTGCAGCGGATCGAGCCCACGCTGCAAGGCGATTTCTTCGGCGGTTTTTTCACGCCGTCCGATTCGACCGGCGACATCCACAAGTTCACGCGCGGTCTCGCGGATGCCTGCGTGCGGCACGGCGTCGAGTTTCACTACGACGCCGAGATCACGGCGATCGAGCAGCCCGTGGAGGGCAAGTTTTCGCTGACGGTCAATCTGGAAGGCGAGTCGCAGCGCATTGCGTTCGAGCGGATCGTCGTCTGCGCCGGGGTGAAGAGTCGCGATTTTGCGGCGATGCTCGGCGATCACGTGAACATCTATCCGGTGAAAGGCTATTCGATCACGGTCTGTCTCGACGACGAAACCAGTCAGCGGCGCGCGCCGTGGGTGAGCCTGCTCGACGACAGCGCGAAGATCGTCACCAGCCGGCTCGGTGTGGATCGATTCCGCGTGGCGGGCACGGCGGAGATCAACGGCTTCAACCGCGATATCCGCTCGGACCGGATTGCGCCGCTGGTGGACTGGACACGGCGCTACTTCCCCGAAGTGTCGACGTCGCGTGTGATTCCGTGGGCGGGTTTGCGGCCGATGCTGCCGAGCATGCTGCCCAAGGTGGGACGGGGCAAACGGCAAGGCGTGTTCTACAACACCGGGCACGGGCACCTCGGGTGGACGTTGTCGGCGGCAACGGCACAGGCGGTGGCTGCGGCGATTGTGTAGCCTCCGTTTGCAACGCGCCCCTGCTGTGGGACGTCCCCCACAGCAGGGGCGAACGCTTTTGTGGATGGCGATCACGGCGGCAAAGGCCGAATGCAAAATCCGTCACATCTGCTAGTGTTCTCCCATCCCCGCAATCTCCGTGGAGAACCCATGCCACACCACCGTTCCACGAAACACAGCACGACCAGCCCGCGCCTGACCGACGCTCAGATCGCCGCCGAAGCGACCCGTCGCCTCGCGTGGGATACCGCGGTTCCCGAGCACGCCGTCAAGGTGAAAGTCGCCGCCGGTCGCATCACGCTGCGCGGCGAACTGCAACGCGATCAGCAACGAATCGCCGCCCTCGAAGACGTCACGCGTCTGTTCGGCGTCACCGGCGTATTGGATCGCACGACCATCAAGCCGAAATAAGAGGCTAGGTCAGCGGCAAAGAAAGCGGCCAGATCAGTTCAATGCGCCTCAGCGCGCAACAGCGTCCGGCAATGCCGCGCGATCTGCTTCTCTTCCTCGGTATGAATCGCCCTCACCTTGCCCGCCGGATCGCCCTCCACGAGTCCCATGAAAGCAAGCCCGTCGCACACGCGCTTGCGAATCCCCGCGCTGTGTTCACCGATCCCACCCGTGAACACCAGCAGATCGATCCCGCCCAGCAACGCCGCATACGCGCCAATGGTTTTGCGCACCGCCGTAGCGAACGCATCGAGCGCCAGCGCCGCATTGGCATCGCCCGACGCGGCCAGTTTTTCCAGCGCCTGCATATCGCTTTCGCCGTCCGTATAACCGGCGAGGCCGCTGTGCCGATTCAATAGCGTCTCCAACGCGGCGGCGTCCAGCTTCTCGACCCGCATCAGATACAACAACACGCCGGGATCGAGATCGCCGCTGCGCGTGCCCATCGGCACACCGCCGGTCGGCGTCAACCCCATCGACGTATCGACCGACTTACCGTCGCGCAGCGCGCACAGGCTCGACCCATTGCCAAGATGCGCGAACACCGCGTGCGACGGCAGCGCGTTGCCGAGCTGCGTGACCAGCGACTCATACGACAGCCCGTGAAAACCGTAGCGGATCACCCCCGCCTTTACATACCGCCGTGGCAACGCGAGTTGCGCCGCGCGCGGCGGCAGCGTTGCATGAAACGCGGTATCGAAGCAGGCGAAATGCGGCGCGTCGCCGAAAATCCGCGCGGCCTCGTCGATCAGTGCGAGCGCCGGCGGAATATGCAGCGGCGCGAAATGCACGGCGTCCTGCAGACGCTGACGCACCTCGGGCGTGAGCCGCTGATGCTTGCGCAAATGCGGCCCGCCATGCACCACCCGATGCCCGACCGCCGCGGGCCGCCCATGACCCTGCTGCGCGAGCACCTCGGCAAGCTTGCGCAACGCGTCGGTCTGCGACTCCAGCACCCGCTCCTGCTGCACCAGCACGCGGCCGTCCGGCGCCTTGATCAGCAGGCTGCCGTCGCCGCGCCCGATGCCTTCCGCACTGCCGGCGAGCAGCAACGCTTCGTCGCCGCTCGCGTAGGTGAACAGCCCGAATTTCAGCGACGACGAACCGCTGTTCAGCACCAGAATCGTCGGCGCCGGGGCGCGCTCTTGAGGTTCCATCGCCTGCCTCGCTCAGCCTTTCCAGGTCCAGTTGCGGATCTCTTCCTTGTCGATGCCTTCGGCATGCGCATAAGCAAGATGCTCGATGATCTGGCCGCGCAGCCATTCCTTCGCATGGTCGCCGACGCCGCGCAACGCCGGCACGCGATCGATCACGTCGATGGCAAGCGAGAAACGGTCCACCTGGTTGATGATCGCCAGTTCGAGCGGCGTATTGATGTTGCCCTTCTCGTGATAGCCGTGCACGTGCAGATTGTCGTGATTGGTGCGGTTATAGGTCAGCTTGTGCACCAGCGAAGCATACGAATGGAAGTTGAAAATCACCGGCTTGCTGGTAGTGAACAGCGAATCGAAATCGCGGCTCGACAGCCCATGCGGATGCGCGTGCTCGGGCATCAGACGGAACAGATCGACCACGTTGACGAAGCGGATCTTCAGATCGGCGAAACGCGCCTTCAGGATCTCTACCGCGGCGAGCGCCTCCATGGTCGCGATGTCGCCCGCGCAGGCGATCACCACGTCCGGCTCGACGCCCTGATCGGTCGACGCCCAGTCCCAGATGCCGATGCCTTTGGTGCAATGCGTGACGGCCGCGTCCATGTCGAGATACTGCAGATGCGGCTGCTTGTCGGCGACGATCACGTTGACGTAATCGCGCGAACGCAGGCAATGATCGGCCACGCTCAGCAGGCAGTTCGCGTCGGGCGGCAGATAAATACGCACTACGTCCGGGCTTTTATTCGTGACCACGTCGAGAAAGCCGGGGTCCTGATGCGTGAAGCCGTTGTGATCCTGACGCCAGACCAGCGACGTGATCAGCAGGTTGATCGACGGCACCGGCTGCCGCCAGCCGAGGTCGCGCTTGGCTTTTTCCAGCCACTTGGCGTGCTGGTTGAACATCGAATCGATCACGTGGACGAACGCTTCGTAGGTCGCGAACAGGCCGTGACGGCCGGTCAGCACGTAACCTTCGAACCAGCCTTCGAGCGTATGTTCGCTCAGCATTTCCATCACGCGGCCATCGGTGGAAAGTTCGCCGCCGTCGGCGTCGCTCGCTTCGGTTTGCGCGAGCCAGGTCTTTTCGGACGCCTCGTAGATCGCCGTCAGCTTGTTGCTGGCGGTTTCGTCGGGGCCGAATACGCGGAAGTTCGTCATGTTATTGCGCATCACGTCGCGCAGGAACGTGCCGAGCACTTCGGTGGGCGACGTGTACGAGGCCGCCGGTTTTTTCACCGCGACCGCGTAGTCGCGGAACGGCGGCAGGTCGAGCGTCTTGCACAGCAAACCGCCGTTCGCATGCGGATTGGCGCTGATACGGCGCGCGCCTTCGGGCGCGAGCTCGCGCAGTTCTTCGACGAGACGCCCCGCTTCGTCGAATAGCGATTCGGGTTCGTAGCTGCGCAGCCAGTGTTCGACCAGCTTCAGGCTTTTGCTATTCGTGACCGGATCGAGCACCGGCACCTGGTGCGCGCGCCACGAGCCTTCCACTTTATGGCCGTCCACTTCCTTCGGGCCGGTCCAGCCCTTCGGTGAACGCAGCACGATCATCGGCCAGCGCGGTCGCGTGGCGTCGTTGCGTTCGCGCGCATGCTGCTGGATCGCGCGGATTTCGCCGATGCATTGTTCGAGCGTCGCGGCCATCTGCTGATGCATCGTGTCGGGGTCGTCGCCTTCGACGAAATACGGCTTGTGGCCGTAGCCGGTCAGCAGTGCTTCGAGCTCTTCACGCGGAATCCGCGCGAGGATGGTCGGATTGGCGATCTTGTAGCCATTCAGATGCAGCACCGGCAGCACCGCGCCGTCGCGGATCGGGTTGAGGAATTTGTTCGAGTGCCACGAGGTGGCGAGCGGGCCGGTCTCGGCTTCGCCGTCGCCGATCATCACGGTGACGATCAGGTCGGGGTTGTCGAACGCCGCGCCATAGCCATGCGACAGGCTGTAGCCAAGCTCGCCGCCTTCATGAATCGAGCCAGGCGTTTCGGGCGTGCAGTGCGAACCGATGCCGCCGGGAAACGAGAACTGCCGGAAGAAGCGGCGCATGCCGGCTTCGTCCTCGCTGCGGTCCGGATAGATCTCCGAGTAGTGTCCTTCGAGGTAGCAATTGGCGAGCGTGGCGGGCGCGCCGTGACCGGGGCCGGCAATGTAGATCAGATTCAGATCGAGCTTGCGGATCATCCGGTTCAGATGCACCAGCAGGAAGCTTTGTCCCGGATCGGAGCCCCAATGGCCTAGCAAGCGGTTCTTGATGTGTTCGGGTTTGAGCGGCTCGCGCAACAGCGGGTTGTCGCGCAGGTAGATCATGCCGGCCGACAGGTAATTGCAGGCTCGCCAGTAACGGTCCATCTTGCGCAGTGTGTCGGGATCCAGAATCGTCGGCGGGGTCGCACGTGAGGTTGCTTCGGCCATGGCGTCACTCCTCGAAAAGGACTGTCAGGCAGGTTAGCGGGTGCTGCGGCGATGATGCGTGACATGCGCGGGCTTTTAAAAAAAGCGATGAAACGGCCGGCTTGTCATGCGCATGACATAACGGAAGCGTCAAAGCAAAGACTCGACGCGCATCGCGTGGCGGGACTTCGTCGACGATTGTCAGGGGTTGTGACCCACAGTGCGCGTCATGGTTCGACGCAATTCGCTCATGCTTTGATATAGATCGCGTTTGCCGCGTTCAAGCGACGGCCGACACGAGTATCGGCCGCGATTGTGAGGTAAAAACTAGTCGGCCGTGCGCGCCTTTTTGGTCGGCGAACGACCGGCCTCCAGCGCGATCTCCTCCCGTCCCGGCGGACGGTAACGCCATTTACCGGCGCTCGGATCGTTACGGGCGTCGTCGTGACGTCGTTGCTCGGCACGCGCTTCGTCGGCACGGCTGAGTTCCGCGCGCCGGTCACGCGTGGCGGCAGGCGTATCGGACTGACGCAGCGTTGACGGCGGCGGTCGTTGCGTGGGTAGTGACGACATGATGACTCCCTGATCGAGGATAGGCGTGAGACTGCTTGGGAACGGATTTGCCGGTCAGCGCTTCTTGCCTGTCCAGCGGCGGTCCGGGCGATGCAGAAGATGGATTTGACGCAGGTAGATCGAAGCGCCGAACATCAGCGCCGTGCCGGCCACGATGCCCCAGATTGCGGATGTCATGATTTTCCTTTTGGCCCGCCTGTCACGCGGCGCCTGAGCGCCGGCAACGAAACCGCGGGCAACCGACGGCGCATGTGGCTGACTTTGAACAAACCCGCATCACTCGTGCCGCGATGCACGGAGTATGCGCCCTAATGAACCACACGTCTGGTCGCCGTTCGATCGCGCGGTGCAGCGGCCGGCCGGTGCTCATGCGTTAGACTTTAAGCACGGATTAAGCGAACCGGTTTATGCTCGCCGCGCGGTGCGCATCGGCGGTGCGCATCGGCGGAGCGCATCGGACGCGTGTAGCACGCCTTCCTCTCATCCCTCATTCTCAACGGCCATCATGTCGACACCCAGCCGCTTCAAGGCGCCTCTGATTCTCGTTCTTTCGATCGTGCTGCTGTTCGCGGGCGTCTCTGTGCTGATCGGTGTGTTCGGGTTGCTGGTCAAGCTGTTCGGGGTGACCTGACGCGAGGCCGGACATGCGAGGTGGGCACGGGATCTGCGCGGACTGTACGCGGACTGTGTATTCTGAGCGTTCGCGCGGCGCCAGCATGGCGCCCAGGCTCATTGCAAGGAGATTCCATTGACCCACCATCCTGAACCCTCCCCGGCCGACCCGTCGAAGATCGATCCTGAACTGATCGAACTCGCGCAGCAGGTATTCGATCTCGCACGACGCGGCGACGCCACGATGCTGGCCGCGGTAATCGAAAAAGGCGCACCGCCGAATCTGCGCAACGACAAGGGCGACAGCCTCGTGATGCTGGCGAGCTACCACGGTCACGCGGATGCGGTGCGCGTGCTGCTCGAACGCGGCGCCGATCCGAACCTGCGCAACGACAACGGCCAGACGCCGATCGCGGGCGCGGCGTTCAAGGGCTTCGACGCGGTGATCGAGACGTTGCTCGCGCATGGCGCGGATGTGGAAGGCGCGTCACCCGACGGCCGCACCGCGCTGATGGTTGCCGCAATGTTCAACCGCACGGCGATCATGGAGTTGCTGATTGCGCATGGTGCCAACCCCAACGCGCGCGACGCGAACGGCGTGAGCGCGCTGGATGCCGCCGGCCGCATGGGCGCGGGAGACACGCAGGCGCGGTTGAAAGAACTCGGCGGCGCCTGAGTTCCGGTTTTCTGTTGAAGCGCTGGAGTGGCGTTGGTCCAAGCGTCATGCCATGCCTTAGTACGGCACGGCATGAAGCGTGGCAGCCAACCCAACTCGCAACCGGGAAGGGCTACCGCCCGTATCAGCCCTTCCCGCCCAGCAGCGCATCCAGATCGATCTCCGCCAACTCGCCGATCCGTTCGACGCTTACATCCGCCGGCGGATTGCTGGAGATTTCCTTCGGATCGAAAGCGTAGTGCCCCTGGCGCGGAAACACCGTGGTCAGCTTCTCGCCCCACGCCTTCTTCATCGCGGTCAGAATGCGCAGCTTGTCGTCGACCATCACATAGTGGCGCGCCGGGTAGCACTCCATCACCTGATCGAGCATCTGCTCCTTGTGGATGTAGATCAGCACGCGCCCTTCGACCTCGTCCCATAGACCCGAACGGGCAATCTTGCGCGGCTGGAACACCACGTCGCCATCGGACAGAATCACCGTAGGCCCGCGTTGCGCGACGTGCCGCAACGCATCCAGCGCGCCCGGATAGAGCCGGTTCGCGAACGGATACTCGATCAGAAACGACGCCATCAGCAACAGGCGCGTGTCGCGCGGATGTTCGAGCCGGTAGCGCTGCAACGCGCCAAGATAGTCGGCGTAACCCAGTTCCGAACGCAACTGCTCGAAAATCTCCCAATAGCGTGCGCTGTTTTCCGCGCCGAACGACTTCATCATGTGCGCGCGCAAATCCGCCAGCACATGATCGTTGTCCAGCAAGGTGTTGTCGCAGTCGAACAGAAACACGACGTCGTGCGGCGTGGCGGGGGTGGCTGACATTGCTGCTCCGTTGATTAACTCTTCTGCCCGTCGGGCGGCGTAGCGGCTTTCTCGACGTGGCCGCCGAAGTCGTTGCGCATGGCCGACAACACCCGGTTCGAGAAGTCCGCTTCGCCGCGCGAACTGAAGCGCGCGAACAGCGCCGCGCTCAGCACCGGCGTAGGCACGCCTTCGTCGATGGCGGCCGCGACCGTCCAGCGCCCTTCGCCCGAATCCGATACGCGGCCCGCGTAGTTCTTCAGCTCGGCATCGCTGACCAGCGACCCCGCGATCAGATCGAGCAGCCACGAGCCGATCACGCTGCCGCGACGCCAGACCTCGGTGACCTCGGCGAGATTCAGATCGTATTGATACAACTCGGGACGGCGCAGCGGCGTGGTTTCAGCGTCGACTTCGCGCGCGTGTTTGCCGGCGTCGGCGTGATGCAGGATATTCAGCCCCTCGGCGTACGCGGCCATGATCCCGTACTCGATGCCGTTGTGAACCATCTTCACGAAGTGCCCCGCGCCCTGCGGCCCGCAATGCAGAAAGCCCTGATCCGCCGTGCTGGCGCTGGCCGTGCGGCCCGGCGTGGGCGTCGCCGCCCCCGCGCCCGGCGCGAGCGCCGCGAAGATCGGTTCGAGGTGTTTCACCACCTCCGGCTCGCCGCCGATCATCAGACAGTAGCCGCGTTCGCGACCCGCCACGCCGCCGCTCGTGCCGACGTCCACGTAGTGCAGCTTGCGTGCGCCCAGTTCGTTACCGCGACGAATGTCGTCGTGGTAATAGGAGTTGCCGCCGTCGATCACGATGTCGCCCGGTTCCAGCAGCGGCACCAGCTTGTCGAGCGTGGCGTCGACCACGGCGGCCGGCACCATCAGCCAGATGGCGCGCGGCTTCTCCAGTTGCGCGACGAGGTCTTCGAGCGAACTTGCGCCCGCCACGCCGTCCTGTTTCAGTTTGTCCACTGCCGCTGCCTGCACGTCGTAGGCAATACAGTGCTGACCGCCTTTCGTGAGGCGTCGCACCATGTCGGCGCCCATGCGTCCCAATCCAATCATGCCTAGCTGCATATCTCGCTCCGGAAAGTGCGTCGTTGCGTTGCTCGACCTGGTTCGTTTTACTGTGCATCACCGCGCGCGTCAAAAGACGATACGCCTCTTTGCAGAGGTTTTGCACGGCGTAAAGTTCCGCGTGAATGGAATTGGTTTGGTGTGCCGCCCGTGTGGGTTTCGATTCGGCTGACGGTCGTCTTACAGGTGGGTCTTTTTACGCGGCTGTTGCGTGTGGGTTTTGCACGTTGCGCTTAGGCCCGGTCACGCCGTCCACCGCCGCGTGCCTGCAACTTCACATATTGCGCACGCGCGAAGCGCTTCACCGCGCGCCACATCAGCGGATAGCGATCGCCCGGCACCGCGAACAGCACCAGCGCGCACAACGCCAGCAAACCGCAAAACAGGAACGTGCCGCGATAGCTGAACGCCTGCACCAGCAAGCCCGACAACACGCCCGACAGAATCGAGCCGACCCGCGCCGCGTTGAAGAACAGCGCGGTGGCGCGGCCCGGCGCATGCGGCATCAGATCCTGCACATAGGTCATGCCGAGGCACGAGGTCACGGCGACCACGAACGCGTTGAGGATCTGCATCGGGATCAGCATATGCACCGTGCCGGCCATCGACATGCCGACGAAATACACCGCGTGCACGGCGGCGCACGCCGCCAGCCAGTTCGGCTTGTGCAGCGAGGACGACTTCGCGCCGAGCGCGAGCATCATCGGGATTTCGGTCAACGCGCCGAGGCCGAGCATCACCGACACGTCCAGATGCGTGCCGTTCAGGCCATGCACGATGTACAGCGGCAGCACGATCATCGTCGCATTCGCGGCGAGCCCCAGCAGCGTGAGCGCGGCGACCGCGCGGCCGATGTCGTTGGCCGACGCGACGCCGGGCAGGTCTTCGTGTGCGTCTTCGCCCGGCGTGGTGAGCGGCGGCACGGTGATCGACGCCGACGGCTCCGACGCCGTGTCTTCCACCGTGTGGTCGCCCAGATGACCTTGCGGCTCGCGCATACGCCAGACGATCGCCGCGCAGGCCGCGAAACTGGCCGCGGCGAACAGGAACAGGCCGTAGAAACTGCTGGCGGCCAGCACCAGCGCACCCACCGACGGCCCGAACACCCACGCCGCCGACAGAATGGTCCGCAAGGTCGCGCTGGCGAACACGCGCTCGGCCGGGTCGCCGACCGGCAACGCCGCGCGGCTGAACGAGAAGACCATGGAAATCGCCGAGCCGCCCGCGCCGATAAAGACGATGCCGACCGCCAGCAGCAAGCGGTAATCACGCACCACGCATAAACACAGATAGCCGAGCGCGGCCGCCACCAGTGCCGCGAGCAGCAACGGGCGATGCCGTCCGCTCGCATCGCTCCAACGGCCCGCGAGGGTGCTGGCGAGCACACCGCTGGCGGCGATCAGCGTCATGAAGACGCCGAGCCTGAACGGCGTCATGCCGGCGCGTTCGACGCCGAACAAGGACAGATACGGAGCGGTGAACGACATCGCGACGCCGAGCATGAGGGTCGCGGCGGCGAGCGGCTTGAAGCCAGGGATGCGCAGCAGGTCGAAAAAACGTGAGGTTTTCAACACGGGTGGCGGTGGGTCAGGAGGAGCGTGCCCGCGAAACGCAACGCGCGCCGAGGACTTCGTAGCCGGAACAACCGGGGCATTATCAACCTGGCTTGCGGGCGCGTAAACCCGTGCCGGTCGCATCCCAAATCCGCTTACCTAGCAGTTTGCGCGTCACAGCACGACATACCCGCGCTTTTCCAGCGTCCAGCGATGCCACTGATTGCCGTACACCCCGCAACCGACGCTGAACAGCACGCCGAGCACAGTACCGATCCAGTCGGCCGTTTCGCCCCACAGCCCGGAGCAGAACAGAATCACGCTGACCGCCAGCATCACGAACGCGGCAAACCACATCTTCTTCGACAGCGCCCACATGAAACCCAGCAGGCATGCGCCCCAACTGAAGCCGGTCGGGACGGCGACGGTGTCCTCGTTGCCGGGATAATGCAGATAGATCCTTGCTCCCATGTCCTTTCCTCAATGCAATACGCCGCCACTCGACGGCGCGTGACGATGTTTAACACGCCACGAGAACAGGCGGATGAAAATGCGCGCAAAAGGGGCGGCCGAGCTCGCCGTGCGGTGCTCCATCGAGGCCTTGCTCACTGACGATTAGAAGCATAGCTGCTACTCTTACCGAATTCACGCGCCGGCCTTCCCACCCCGCGAAAGGCCTGCCCGCAAAGATCGAACCGCACCGGAGCATGCATGGCCACCCAGACCGCCTACTCAACGAAAGCCCCTTCGCGCGCCGAACTCGACGCCCTGCCCGGCGCCACCGTCGTCGAATTCGGCACCGACTGGTGCGGCTATTGTCAGGGCGCGCAGGCATCGATCGCGAAGGCGTTCGAACCGCATGCCGACATCCGCCACCTGAAAATCGAAGACGGTCCCGGCCGGCTGCTGGGCCGTTCGTTCAAGGTCAAGCTTTGGCCCACGCTGGTGTTCATGCGCGACGGCATCGAAGTCGCGCGCGTGGTGCGGCCCACCGGCGCGGCGGACATCACGCAAGCGTTGACGTCGCTGTGAGCCGATGAGATAGCAGGTCGAGTCACCAGATTCATCGCAGGTTTTACTGCAGGATTCCATCCGCAAACCGGATCAAAAGGGAGCACACCTCATGGACACCCGTAGCGAGCTGCAAGCCACCGTCAAGGCCATGGTTCAACCCGGCAAAGGCCTTCTCGCCGCCGACGAAAGCGGCCCGACCATCGCCAAACGCTTCAAGACGATCGGCCTCGAATCGAGCGAGGAAAACCGCCGCGCGTACCGCAATCTGCTGCTCACCACGCCGGGGCTCGGCGAGTTCGTGAGCGGCGTGATCCTCTATGAAGAAACGCTCGGCCAGAAAGCCGACGACGGCACGCCGTTCCCGCAACTGTCGGCGAAAAACGGCGTCGTGCCCGGCATCAAGGTCGACCTCGGCAAGATCCCGCTAGCGCTCGCGCCGGGCGACGAAATCACCGAAGGGCTGGACGGCCTCGCCACACGCTTCGTCGATTACAAACGGCAAGGCGCGCGTTTCGCCAAGTGGCGCGCGGTCTACAACATCACCGCGAGCCTGCCGAGCCGTCTCGCGATCGAAGCGAACGCGGATTCGCTGGCGCGCTACGCGGCGATTTCGCAGGAAGCGGGCATCGTGCCGATCGTCGAACCAGAAGTGCTGATGGATGGCGATCACACCATCCAGCGCAGCGCGGAAGTGACCGAAGCCGTGCTGCACGAGGTGTTCAATGCGTTGCACCGGCACCGCGTGGTGCTCGAACATATTCTGCTGAAGCCGAGCATGGTGCTGGCCGGTTCCGAGCACGCCCATCAGTCGTCGGTGGCCGAGATCGCGGCGCATACCGTGCGGGTGTTGCGGCGTACGGTGCCGTCGGCGGTGCCGGGCATCGTGTTTCTGTCCGGCGGTCAGACGCCCGAAGAAGCCACCGCGAATCTGGATGCGATGAATCGCCTCGGGCCGCTGCCGTGGAATCTGAGCTTTTCGTATGGGCGCGCGTTGCAGGAACCGCCGCTGCAAGCGTGGAAGGGCCAGCCGGGCAACGTCAAGGAAGCGCAGGAGGCCTTGCTCAAGCGCGCGCGGCTGAACAGCGCGGCCGCGCTGGGGAAATACGACGCGGCGCAGGAAAAAGGCTAACGGTTAGCCGTTAGCCGTAAAAGTAAACGGCGAGACGCCACTCGCCGACAAACCTCGCGCGGCGTCCTTTATAAAGGCGCCGCGCCGAACGCCTGCCGCTGCGCAAGCGAGACAAAAGCCTGCGCGTCACGCGCGGCCTCCACCACCGGCGCCATCCCGAAGAACTCATGCGTCGCGCCGCGATAATTGCGGTGCTCCACCGCTACGCCCGCCGTATGCAGTTTCTGCACCAGCGTCTCACCGTCCGAGCGTAACGGATCGATGCCCGCGGTCACCACCACCGTCGGCGGCAAACGGGACAGGTCGGCGCTCACCACATCGATCAACAGGCTGGTCAGATCGCTCTCGCTATTGATCACGTTCTGCATGAACCACAGCATCATCGGCTTGTTCAGCGGCCGCGCATTGCGGTTCTCTTCATAAGATACCGACACGATATTGTTGCTCGCCACCGGATAGATCAGCGTTTGATGCATGGGCGTGTGCATGCCGGCATCGCGAGCGCGGATCGACACGTTGATCGCCAGATTCGCGCCCGCGCTCTCGCCCATCACGGCGAGTTTCTCCGGATCGCCGCCGAGGCTCGCCGCATTCTCGACCAGCCAGTGCCACGCGCTGAACGCGTCGTCGTGCGCCGCCGGCAGACGATGTTCGGGCGCTTGCCGGTAATGCGCGGACACCACGATCGCGTGGCTTTGCGCGGCGATGGCGCGCGGCGTTGCGTCGTAAGTGTCGAGATCGGCGATCACCCAGCCGCCGCCGTGAAAATACAGCATCAGCGGGAACGGCCCTTCGCCTTGCGGCGTATAAACGCGCGCCGGATTGCCATGGCCGCCCGCGCCCGGAATCACGATGTCTTCAGTACGCACCGCCTCCAGTTCCAGCGAAGGCCGCGCGCTGAATGCCGGCTGCGTCATCAGTTTCTTGACGGCGTCGGCGGGCGTGGGCTGTTTTCTCGCCTCCGCTACCGTGCATTTTTCGATCGGTTTGGGATTGAGGCTCTTCAGTGCGTCGAGCACGGCCTTCATATCGGGATCGGCATGTCCGGTGGGATCGAGTCCCACCATGCCTTTGATCGTGTCGCCGAGTGTCATGTCGCAACTCCTGATGGGTGAAGGCACGGACCCATCGGAGGCACTTTCAAAGCGGCGCTCGACGACCGTGTATGCGGTCGAATTCAGCAAGCGCTATACCCATCGAACGAAGCATTCAACGGCCCATTCGATGGCGAAACATCAGACTAAACGCTCAGCACTAACGCTCAGCGGTTCGCGGTGGTTGCGCGCGCAATCTTGTCGAGCAGCGCCTGCAACGAAACCGGTTTGCCGAGATGGCCGTCGTAGCCCGCGCGAATCGCACGCGTGGCATCCTGCGGACGGCCGAAGCCGGTCAGCGCGAGCGCCGGCACCGCAGCGGTGGCCGGCAGCTTGCGCAACGCCGCGATCAGCTCATAGCCGTCCATGCCCGGCATGCCGATATCCGACAGAATCAGATCGAACGTCTGATGCGCGGCGACCGCCAGCGCGGCCGCGCCATTGGTTTGCGGCCACACCTGCGCGCCTTCCATTTCGAGCAGGCCCTGAAACGCTTGCAGGCTCTCTACCGCGTCGTCGACCAGCAGAATGCGCATGCCCTTCAGCAGACTGGCGTCGCCCTGAGCCTCGCGCGGTTCGATTCGCGGCGCGGCATTGTCGGCCGGCAGCCAGACGCGGAAACGCGCGCCCTTGCCCGCGCCCGCCGACGCCGCTTCGACCCGTCCGCCATGCATTTCGCTCAGTTGCTTGACGAGCGCGAGTCCAATGCCCAGGCCGCCGCTATGCCGCCGGTGCGCGCCCTCCGCCTGGCTGAACATATCGAACACGTTGGGCAGAAACGCCGCCTCGATGCCGCGCCCGGTATCGCGCACTTCAATGCACGCATGGTCGTTCTCGCGCGACAGTTGCAGCGTCACGCGTCCGCCCGGCGGCGTGAACTTCACCGCGTTGCTGACGAGGTTCCACAGAATCTGTTCGAAGCGCACGGCGTCGGCGTCGATAAAAAACGGCTCGGCGACGCCGATCACCTCGACGCTCACCTGATGCGCGGACGCATCCGCCTCGATCGCGCTGGCCACCTGCGCGGTGATCGCCGCGATATCGACCCGCGAGCGTTCCAGCGCCAGCTTGCCGGTACGCACGCGCGACAGGTCCAGCAAGTCATCGATGATCTTCGCAAGGCTGATCACCGAACGGCGGATCGCGTCGGCCGCGTCGCGCACTACCGGCAAGCCCTGGGTGGACGGTGCGCGATCCAGCATGTCCGCTTTCACATGAATCAGGTTGAGCGGATTCTTCAGTTCATGCGACAGCACCGCGAGAAATTCGTCCTTCAGGCGGCTGGCGGCTTCCACCTTCTGCCGCACCGAGCGTTCCAGCGAAATCTTGCGTTGTTCGAGCGCCTCGGTGCCTTTGCGCTCGGTCAGATCGCGCACGATCTTCGCGAAGCCGCTGAAACTGTCCGACGCGACCGGCGTAATCACACCGCTGCAATAGAGCCGCGCGCCGCTCTTATGGACGTACCAGCGCTCGTCTTCCGCGCGGCCGTCGTTCTGTGCGCGGCGCCGTTCGCTGGCGGATTCGTTGGCTTCACGCTCTTCCGGCAGGTACAGGCGGTCGAGCGTTTGTCCGACCATCTCCTGTTCGCTGTAACCGAAAATACGCTCGGCGCCCTTATTCCAGGTCGCCACGCGCCCGTCCATGTCCTGCACGATGATCGCGAAATCATTCGTGCTTTGCGCGGCCAGATGCAGGCGCTCTTCACTGGAGCGCACCAGTTGCTCGGCACGCCGCAGCGCCGAGATATCGACGATGGTCAGCACCGCGCCCTCGATGCGATCGTCGGTGGTGCGATACGGCGACAGCCGCGTGAGGAAATGGCGCCCGTTGATGCCGCGAATCTCGCGTTCGATCAGTTGCAGCGAATCGAATACGGCAACCGTGTCGTCGGCCAGTTGCGGGTAGTCGAGCCGGTGCGTGATGTCGTGCAGCGGACGGCCCACGTCCGACGGAATCACGTTGAACAGTTCCGTGGCGGCGGGCGTATAGCGCTTGATACGCATCTCGCGATCCACGAACACCGTCGCGATGCCGGTCGACGCGATCACGTTCTGCAAGTCGTCTTTGGCCTTGCTGGTTTCCTCGATCTTGGCCTGCAACTCGGCGTTGACGGTGAACAGTTCCTCGTTCAACGACTGCAATTCTTCCTTGCTGGTCTCGAGTTCTTCGGTGGCGGCGCGCAGTTCCTCGTTGATCGCCTGCAGTTCTTCGTTCGACGCCTTCAGCTCTTCCGTCGACGCCTCCGACTGCTCGACCGTCGAGCGCAATTCCTGTTTCGTGCGATGCAGCTCGTCCTCGAGATGCACCAGAAGCGAATCCTGCGCGGCGGGCTGGGTCCGCGGACCCAGCCCGCCGGCAGCAGCGCCGGCGGCGACCTCCTCGAACACCACCAGCGCGAATTCCGGCGCATCCTCCGAACGGCGGTAAGGCCGCACGACGATCCGCACGTGCGCTTCCGGCGTGAATTCGATCGACTCCGTGGTCACTTCGCTATTGCCGCGCAGCGACTGGAACAGCGCTGCGCGCAATTGCAGGCGCAGCGCCGGGTTCACCAGCATGATCAGGTTGTACGACGGCTCGCCGCGCGCGAAACGCAGATAGCGGCCGGCATGCTCGGAGATATGCAGGATGTTCGCGTCGGTATCGACCACGATGCTCGGCGGCGCATACAGTTCGAGAATGCGGTGATGCAGCGCGGAGAACGGCAACGCCTGCGGTAGCGGCTGCACCGGGCCGGCGTAGGGGGTGGCGCTCACGCCACCGTGCTGAATGACCGGCATGCTGATCGGCGGACGCACCGCGGTCGTCACGCGGTTCGCGCGGTAGATGCGGTTTTTCTTGTCGACCGGGGTGAAGAGTTCGCCGGCCGCCTCCGCGGATTCGGAGCTGCCGAGCAGCAGATAACCGCCCGGCTGCAACGCGAAATGGAACATTTGCAGCACCTGGCTCTGCACGCTGCGGTCGAGATAGATCAGCAGATTGCGGCACGACACCAGGTCGACGCGCGAAAACGGCGGATCGCGCAACACGTTGTGCACCGCGAACAGCACCCGTTCGCGGATCGGCTTGCTGACCCGGAAGTGCGAGCGCTCGGGCGTGAAAAACTGCCGCAGGCGTTGCGCGGAAACGTCCGCCGTAATCGACTCCGGATAGAGCCCCGCACGCGCGAACGCGATAGCGCGTTCGTCGATGTCGGTGGCGAATAGCTGCACCGGAATGCCGTCGTGATGCGCGGGGTGGTCGGCGAGCAGCATGGCGAGCGAATAGGCTTCCTCGCCCGTCGCGCAACCGGCGACCCACACGCGCAGCGGATCGTCCTCGGATTTCTTCTGGAACAGCTTCGGCACGATCTCGCGCTCGACCACCTCGAAAGTCTCGCGGTCGCGGAAGAAATTCGTCACGCCGATCAGCATGTCCTTGAGCAGCGCCGGGGTTTCTTCCGGATGCGTGAGCACATAGTCCTGGTAACTCTGCAGATCGGGAATTCCGTTGACCTGCAAACGGCGTTCGATACGCCGCAGAATCGTCGCGCGTTTGTAACGGCGGAAGTCGTGGCCGGTGCGCGCGCGCAACGTGGCGAGCACGCCGAGCAACGCGCGCTCGGCGGTGGAGGCCGCGTCGGGCTGGGCGGCGGCGAGCGCTTCGGGTTCTTCTTCGGCGGCCGGCAGGCGGATCGCGCGGGCGTTGTCGGCCAGTTCGCGGAGCTTGCGCGGCATCTCGGCGGCCGGCAGCGCGAAGTCGATCATGCCGGTCGCCATCGCGTTCTGCGGCATTTCCGGGTACTCGGCGTCCGACGGCTGCTGCGCGATCGTCACGCCGCCCTGCTCCTTGATCCGGCCAATCCCGGTCGAGCCGTCCGCGCCCGTGCCGGAAAGCACGATCGCAATGGACCGCTCGCGGTGCGTGTCGGCGAGGCTGCGAAAGAACAGGTCGATCGCGATCGGCCGGCCACGCGGCCGCCCGACTTCGGTCGGCGTCAGATGGCCGTCGTCGAGCGCGAGGTCGTGCGACGGGGAAATTACGTAGACGTGGTTCTTTTCCACCTGAACCGGGTGTTGAACCTGCAGCACCGGCATGCGGGTGGCGTGTTGCAGCACCTGGTCGGCGCTGCTCGCATGGTTGGGCGACAAATGCAGCACGACCACGAAGGCCATATCCATATCGGCCGGCGCGTTCTCGAAGAAACGCAGTAGCGCCTGCACGCCGCCCGCGGACGCGCCAATGCCGACCACTGGAAAATTCAATGGGCTCGACTCGGACGCAGCCGTCTGCGCCGAAGTCGCGGCGGCGCTTTCGGCGTGGGTGGAGGTTCCTGTTTGCGTGCTCGTGGTCGCCGTGGTCTGCGCGTTGGCTGGAGACGCCCCTGCTTCACTGCCGGTCATACCCATCCTTGTGTGCTGCGCTGCGTCCCAGCGGCCTCGCCGTCATTGCGACGTGGGCCTCCCTTTGTTCAGCCCGCATTGTCGCGTGTGTCGGGCCGCATTGCAAAGGCTGGGATGGGGCTGGACGGGGTCGGTGCGGGCGCTGGGCCGCCCGCTTCCTGCTCGCCTGGGGTTCGCCTGGGGTTCGCCTGGAACTCGCGGCGTCCTTATTGCCCCTTTGTGTCGCTGCTGGCGTCGGCGCCGGGGGTATTGGTCGAATCGGTCATCGGCTTTTTGGCCTTCTTCGTGTGATGCTTTTTCATCGACTTATGCGCGCTCGCGCCGGACGCCTGCATGTCACCGCCCTCGCGGGTCGAACCGGCGTTGGTGCCCGCGTTCGGGTCGTTGCCCGCCGCGCCGCCGCCCCCGCTGCCTTGCGCCATGGCCAGCGACGAGGCCGCGAGCAACGTTGAGATGAGCAATGCGTGTTTGATCTTCATGATCCTTCTCCCGTTCCTGAAAGTAGCGGGTCGCGCCGGCTGCGCCAGCCGGATACGCGAACCTCGTCCACATCACAGCAAGGGGTGTGCCGCGAGTCATGAAACGCTTCGAACACGCCGACCTTTGCCTTACACCCGCGCCTTAGGGTTCGCAGACCACCAGCGCGTGCAGTTCGTCGATATTGAACGGCTTCGCGAGAATCGCAACGCCGAGACGCCGTGCGCGGTCGAGCTCGTCGGCGTAGCCGGTCATCAGCGCGATCTTCTGCGACGGCCACGCGCTGCGGACTTTTTCCGCGAGATCGATGCCGTTGAGCTTGCCGGGCATCTGGATATCGGACAGCACGAGCTCGAAGCGCGCGCCGCCCGTCAGCACGTCGAGCGCCTGGTCGGCGGTCGGTTCGTGCCGCACTTCGCAGCCGAAGGTCTCCAGCACGGCAGCCACGCCCGCCGCGACGTCTTCGTTGTCTTCCACCAGCAGCACCACGCCCGCCGACGCCGGCACCGGCTGGCGAGCCGTTTCGAGATTCGCGGCGGCGGCGGTCTGCCGTTCGCGGTGACGCGGCAAATACAGCCTGACCGTCGTGCCGCTGCCCGGCACGCTTTCGATCTTCGCGGTGCCGCCGGCCTGTTCGCACATCGACAGCACCTGCGCGAGACCGAGACCCGTGCCCGAGCCGCGCAGCTTGGTGGTGAACAGCGGCTCGAAGGCGCGCCGCGCGACGGCCTCGGGCATACCCTCACCGTCGTCGGAACAGGCGATCAGCACGTATTCGCCGTCGGGCAGCAAGGTATCGCTACCCACCAGCCGGTTGTTCTGGCAACGAATCACGAAGTGGCCGCCGCGCGGCATCGCATCGCGCGCGTTGACCGCGAGGTTCATGATCGCGAATTCGAGGTCGGTCGAATCGGCCAGCACCTGCCAGACGTTGTCGACCATGTTCAGCGCGAGTTCCACGTTATCGCCGAGCGCCGCGTCGATCAGCGGCGCGGCGGCGGGCAGCCAGTTCGCCAGATCGACCGCCTCCTGCTTGAGCGGCTGCTTGCGCGCCACGCTCAGCAGACGCCGCGTCAGCGATTCGGCGGTCGCGGTGGCGCGCTCGACCGCGAGCACTTCTTTTTCGAGGTTGTTGTAGCGCTTGAGGCGCGCCAGTTCGGTATTGGCCGCGACTACCATCAGCAGATTGTTGAAGTCATGCGCGACGTTGGCGACCAGATTGCCGAGCGCGCCCATACGCTGCAACTGGCGGCTCGATGCTTCGGCGGACAGCCGCATCGCGACCTCCCCCTGCCAGCGCTCCCACGCGCGGCGCTCGCCTTCGAGTTGGCGCAGCGAGTAAAACACCAGCAGCCAGATCGCGATGCAGGGCACTGCCGTGAACGCGGCGATCATGATGAAATGCTGACGCCACGCGACGCCGATCGACTCGGTCGCGTACGCGCTCATCACATACAGCGGGTAGTCGCCGACGCGGCGAAACGCCAGCAGTCGCTCCACGCCGTCGACGGTGGAATGCAGGCGCACATGGCCGAACAGTTGTTTGTCGCGCAGGGCTTCGGTAAAGGCGCTCTGCGAGGTGGGCTTCGAACCCGGCGGCCATTCGGGGTAACGCACCAGCAGATTGCCGTCCTGGCGATACAGCCCCAAGGCCAGCGACGAATCGCCATTAGTCAGTTCACGGTAGAAGCGTAAAAAGTAGTCGTTGCGCAGCGCCACGGACACTTCACCGAGGAACTGGCCATCCACGCCGGAGCGGCCGGTCGAGGTGGTGAACACATTGGTGCGCGACACAGGCCCGAAGATCGGCAACGAGAAATACGGTTGCGGACGCATGGCCTTGGCGGCGATAAAGTCATCGCGCTGCGCGTTCGACAGGGTCGGCGCCGGATACGCGAGACTCGACACCAGCAGATCGCCTTTCGCGCCGAGCAGATAGATGGACGACACCTGCGGAAAGTCACCGCCGATTTCGCGCAACCGGCCGTGCAACTGCGCGTCATGCGCGCGAACCTGCGCGTCGTCTTCATTGCCGAGCAAATCGACAATGCGCGACGCCATCTGCTGGTTGAGGTCCATCACCTTGACGGCCTGTTCCTCGGTCACGCGCGCGAGCCGGTCGATCATGTCGTTCGAATCGGCAATGCGGCGCTGGTAATCGAAGTAGCCATAACCCGCCAGGCAGACCAGCGGAAACACGATCGATACGGCGAGCACGATCAGCAGCATGCGCCGCGTGGCCGCGAAGTTTCGCGACGGCATCGGGAAATCGACTGCAACTCGCTCCGCACGCTGCACGGCCACGATCTCCATGAAAGGTCTTTACAAGGCAAGGCGCGCATTTCTTTCGAATACCCATGCGCGGCGCGTTGTTCGTGCGCTATTTCCTGCTTTCCTGAATTTACCTCACTTCCGTCGTTCTCCCTAGCGCGCGCGATGACGAAAAATGTCTTCGGACAAGTCGAGCGGTCGTGGGCACGTGGATTGCTGAAGCAGAGGCGTTCGGCGAATTCCGCCATGCCTGTGTGCTGCGCTGCAATGCGCGACATCGCTTTAAACATCGAATCGAAGTTCACCGCCCGCGAGGAACCGGCCATGTCCACCACTGCCCGACGCGTCGCCCAACTCTCGCAACTGCGAGCGGATCGTGCTGAACGCGTGGAGGTGGACGACGAAAAAATTCTGCTGGTGCGCGACGGCGATACCGTTCGCGCCTACGCCGCCGATTGCCCGCATGCCGGCGCGCCACTGGAAGAAGGCGCGCTGTGCAATGGAAAAATCATTTGCCCGTGGCACAAAGCCATGTTCGATGTCGCCACCGGCGACGTGCTCGAACCTTGCGCGCTGATCGCGCTCGACCGTTACCCCGTGATCGTGACCGGCGACGACGTGATAGTCACCCCCGAAAAACTTCCGCGCCCGATGCACAACGCATCGTCGCGCGATCCGCATTACGTGATCATCGGCGCGGGCGCGGCGGGTGCCGCCGCTTGCGCCGCATTACGCGAAGGCGGTTTTGCGGGCCGCCTCACGATGATCGGCGCCGAGCCGCACGCACCTTACGATCGCACTGCACTCAGCAAATTCGTGCCGTCCGGTGAAATGGCGCCGGCCGATGTGCCGCCGCTCCTGGCGCCCGACTGGTACGCGCAACACGACGTGGAACGGCTCGTCGCGACAGTCGCACGTCTCGACGTGCCGAAGCGCACGATTCATTTTGAAAGCGGCGGCGAACTCACTTACGACACCGCGCTGCTCGCCACCGGCAGCACGCCGAAACTACCCGATATCCCCGGCTGCGAACTCGGCGGCGTGCATGTACTGCGCACGCTCGACGACGCCGCCTCGCTGGTCGACGCGTTCGGCGACGACCCGTCGCAAGTGCGGGTCGCGATTATCGGCGGCAGCTTTATCGGTCTGGAAACGGCCTCGGCGTTACGCACGCGCAATGTGCAGGTCACCGTGATCGCGCCGGACAGCGTGCCGTTCGCGAAGCAGTTCGGCGAACGTGCCGGCGCGATGATCCGCGAATTGCACGAGCGTCATGGCGTGGTGTTCCGGCTCGGCGCGAAGGTCGCCTCGCTCGAAGGCGAAGAAGGCAACGTGCATGACGTGATGCTCGAAGGCGGCGAACATGTGGCTGCCGATCTCGTGTTGCTAGGCACGGGCGTTGCGCCGGCTACCGGTTTTGTCGAAGGACTGCCGTTGCAGAAAGACGGCGGCGTGATCGTGAATGCCGGCATGCAGGCCGCGCCCGGACTGTATGCGGCCGGCGATATCGCGGCGTTTCCGCTGGTCGAGAACCGCGAGCCGTTGCGTATCGAACATTGGCGGCTCGCGCAACAGCACGCGCGGATCGCGGCGCAAAACATGTGCGGTGCGCGGCACCGTTATAGCGGCGTACCGTTTTTCTGGACCTATCACTTCGGCAAAAACTTTGAATACCTCGGCCATGCGAGCGAGTGGGACGAGTTCGTCGTCCGTGGCGAGTTGGAGAACCAGCAATTCATCGCGCTGTATGTGAAGGATGGGCAGGTTGCCGCCGTACTCGCCTGCGAGCATGAAGCGCACACCGCGCGTCTGATCGATGCGATGCGCGACGGTCTGTCGCGCGCTGACGCGTTGGCGATTATCGAAGAAGTCGATTCCCTGAAGGAGAAACCGCAATGACGGAACACAAGGAAAAACATCCGCACTCGAACAAGAGCGAGAAACAGATCGACAAACAGGTCGAAGACAGTTTTCCCGCCAGCGATCCGCCCTCCACGGGTGGCACCACGAAGATCGTGCCCGACAAGGAACACGCGTCTAAGCCACACACGCCGGCCGATAAGCCGGCTCACCGCTAGCACGCTTTCCGTACCGATACCGCCCCGACGCACCGCCGACGGGGCGGTTTTCTCTGCTATGCATCTGCTGCCCCTCTCGAACGACGGGAACGAATCGCCATGTCAGACGAAACCGACGCCGCTGAAGACACACAAGAGCAGGACGAACATAAAAAACCGCAGGACAGTAAAGACGAGAAGTCGGACAGCAATAAAGACGACGACAGTGGCAAAGGTGATGGCAAAGGCGACGACGGCGACGACAAAAAGCGCAAGAAGCCCAGCAAAAAACCGCTGATCATTCTCGCCATCGTGGTGATCCTGCTGGCGATCGTCGCGTTCATCTGGTGGTTCGCGACCCGCAACGAACTGACCACCGACGACGCCTACACCGACGGCAACGCAATCACCATGGCGCCGAAAGTCTCGGGCTATGTGGTGCAGCTCGCCGTCAACGATAACGTTTACGTCCACAAGGGCGATCTGCTGATCGTGATCGACAAGCGCGACTATCAGGCGCAAGTCGATCAGGCTCAGGCCCAGGTCGGCCTCGCGAAAGCGCAACTGAATGCCGCCCAGGTTCAGCTCGATATCGCGCGCGTTCAATATCCGGCGCAGTACCGTCAGGCCAGGGCACAGACCTCGTCGGCGGAAGCGAACCTCAAGCAGGCTCAGGCCGCGTACATCCGCCAGCATGCGGTGGATCAGCGGGCCACGTCGCAGCAGAATATCGACACCGCCGATGCGCAGCAGCAATCCGCGCACGCCAGCGTCGAGCAGGCGCGCGCGCAGCAGCAGACCGCGAGCCTCGTGCCGCAACAGATCCGCCAGACGGAAGCGACCGTCGAGGAACGCCGTCAGCAGGTGCAGCAAGCCGAAGCACAACTCGAACAGGCGCAACTGAATCTCTCGTACTGCGAGGTGCGCTCGCCTTCCGACGGCTGGATCACGCGGCGCAACGTGCAGCTCGGCAGCTTTTTGCAGGCGGGCGTGTCGCTGTTTTCGATCGTTACGCCGCAGGTGTGGGTGACGGCGAACTTCAAGGAATCGCAACTCGAACGCATGCGGCCCGGCGACAAGGTCAAGGTCGAAGTCGACGCGTATCCGAATCTCGATCTGCACGGCCACGTGGACAGCGTTCAGCTCGGCAGCGGCTCGCGTTTCTCGGCGTTTCCGGCGGAGAACGCCACCGGCAACTTCGTGAAGATCGTGCAGCGCGTACCGGTGAAAATCGTCATCGACGACGGCTTGCCGCGCGATCAGCCGCTCGGACTCGGCTTGTCGGTCACACCGAAGGTGTATCTGAAATGACGGCGCTCGTGTCGACCTCGAAAACGGCGCTCGTTCGCGTGGTATTTGCCGGCCTCGCCAATCCGTCTGACGCGGTGTGCTCATGAGTTCAGCCGACGCCAGCCAGGACCACGCCAACTGGAAGCCGGCCGCCAATCCGTGGCTGATCGCGATTGTCGTGACGCTCGCGGCATTCATGGAAGTGCTCGACACGACCATTGTGAACGTCGCGTTGCCGCACATTGCCGGCACCATGTCCGCCAGTTACGACGAAGCCACGTGGACCCTCACCTCTTACCTCGTGGCCAACGGCATCGTGCTGCCGATCTCGGGTTTTCTCGGCCGCGTGATGGGTCGCAAGCGCTACTTCCTCGTCTGCATCATCGCGTTCACGGTCTGTTCGTTCCTGTGCGGAATTGCTACCGATCTTTGGCAACTGATTATCTTCCGCATCTTGCAGGGCTTTTTCGGCGGCGGTCTGCAGCCGAACCAGCAGTCGATCATTCTCGATACCTTCCCGCCCGAACAACGCGGCCGCGCGTTTTCGATTTCGGCGATAGCGATCGTCGTCGCACCCGTGCTCGGGCCGACGCTCGGCGGCTGGATCACCGACAACTTCTCGTGGCGCTGGGTGTTTCTGCTCAATGTGCCGGTCGGCGTGCTGACCACGCTCGCGGTCATGCAACTGGTCGAGGACCCGCCGTGGAAAAAGAATGCCGACACGAAAGTATCGATCGACTACATCGGCATCTCGCTGATCGCGATCGGGCTTGGCTGTCTGCAGGTCATGCTCGATCGCGGCGAGGACGACGACTGGTTCTCATCGAACTTCATTCGCATCTTTGCGGTACTGGCGGTCGCGGGGATTGTCGGTGCCACGCTCTGGCTGCTGTACACGAAGAAACCCGTGGTCGATCTGCGCTGCCTGAAAGACCGCAATTTCGCGCTCGGCTGCATGACGATCGGCGCCTTCGCCACCGTGCTGTACGGCAGTGCGGTGCTGGTGCCGCAACTCGCGCAGCAGCAACTCGGCTACACGGCGATGCTCGCGGGCCTCGTGCTGTCACCCGGCGCGGTGCTGATCACGCTGGAGATACCGATCATCAGCAAGCTGATGCCGTATATCCAGACGCGTTTCCTGGTCGCGACGGGCTTCGCGTTGCTGGCGTGCGCGCTCGCCTATTCGCATCTGCTGGTGCCCAATATCGATTACGCGACGCTGGTGAAGATGCGCAGCGCGCAATCGCTCGCGATCGGCTTTCTATTCGTGCCGATCACCACCCTCGCCTACCTGACCGTGCCGCCAAAGTTGAACGACGACGCGTCGGCGCTCTTCACGATGTTTCGCAACGTGGCGGGGTCGATCGGCATTTCGCTGTCGACCGCGCTGATCCGCGAGCGTACTCAGGCTCGTATGGCGCATCTTTCCGAACACATGTCCACGCTCTCGCAAAACTACAACGACGCCGTGCAGCGCAGCGCGAAAACCATCGCCGACATGACCGGCGTGCCATTCGCGCAGGCCATGCAAACCGCCACCGGCCGCCTGTACACCGAGTTCATTTCGCAATCGACCATTCTCGCTTACGTCGACGTGTTCGCGATTCTCGCGGTGTTCTGCGCGCTCTGCATTCCGATGACGTTCTTCTTTTCTCCGGCCAAAGCGGCCGGCGGTGCGGGAGGACATTGATATGACACGCTCGCGTTTTGCTCCAAAGCTATCGGTGCTTTCTCTGGCCATGTTGCTCGCCGCTTGCAGCGTCGGGCCGGATTTTCATGCGCCCAACGCCGACGTGCCCGCGCGGTGGCGCGATCCGCAGCGCGCCGCTGCTGCTGCTGCTTCCACGGCTTCGGCCACGGCCACGCCGGCTTCCGCTGCGAGCGTGGCGTCCGTGCCGACGCTCGACACCGATCCGGACCCTCGCTGGTGGCGCAATTTCAACGATCCGCAGCTCGACACGCTGATCGAACGCGCCGTGCGCGGCAATCTGGATTTGCAGGAGGCCGTGTTGCGCATCGTCGAAGCGCGCACGCAGGTGCAAAGCGCCGCGGCTCAGGGACTGCCGAACGTGCGCGCGACCGGCAGCTACCAGCGCGAACAGCTTGGCGTGAAGGGCTTTCTCGAATCGGACGGCGTCTACGACAAGGTCAACCAGCTCGGCGCGGCGAACTCGCCGGTCAACGCGATCGCGCCGGGTGCGGGCGCGACGCTGCAAAGCGGCGCGAACAACCTGCTGAACGAGCTCACCGCGCCGGTCAATCTCTGGCAGGCGGGCTTCGACGCGTCGTGGGAGCTGGACCTGTTCGGCCGTGTGCGTCGCTCGGTCGAGGCCGCGAACGCGCAAACCGAAGCGGCCGAGGAAAGCCGCAACGACGCGCTGCTGTCGCTCGAAGCCGAAGTCGCGCAAACCTACCTGCAATTGCGCGGCGCGCAGGCCTTGCACGACATCACGGCGAGCCTCGTCGATCAGCAGCGCGAGATCGTCACGCTGACGCAGAGTCAGGCGAAGGTCGGTCTCGCCAGCCAGATCGATGTCAAAAGCGCCATCGCGCAGCTCGCGCAAACCCAGGCGCAGTTGCCGCAATTCGACCAGCAGATCGCCCAGGCGTTGAACGGTCTCGCTTATCTGGTGGGCGAGGCGCCCGGCGCCCTGGAAGCGGAACTCGGCACGCCCGTCGCCGTGCCACCGGTGCCGCCCACCGTGCCGGTCGGTTTACCGTCGACGCTGGCGCGCCGCCGGCCGGATATTCGCCGCGCCGAGGCCAACCTGCATGCCGCGACGGCGAACGTCGGCGTGGCGGTCGCGCAGTTTTACCCGGACGTGTCACTGACCGGCCAGGTCGGCACGCGCGCGACGAATGCAAGCGATCTGTCGCGCTGGTCGCATCTGTTCTATTCGTTCGGGCCGAGCGTGTCGCTGCCGATTTTTCAGGGCGGTGCGCTGGTGTCGAATCTGCGGATGTCGAAAGCGCAGCAGGCGGAGGCGGCGCTCGATTACCGCAAGACCGTGCTGACGGCGCTGCGCGATGTCGATAACGCGCTAGTGGTGTATCGCACCGATCAGGCGCGACGCGACGCGTTGGGCGACAGCGTGGCTGCGCAGCAAACTTCTTACGAACTGGCGCGGGACAGCTATCGGAAAGGGATCACGAGTTTTATCAACGTGCTCGATGCGGAGCGGCAACTAGCGCAGGCCCGGCAACAATATGCGCAGGGCACCGTGCAGGTGAGCACCGATCTGGTGGCGTTGTATAAGGCGCTGGGAGGTGGGTGGCAAGGTGGGGAGGCATCGAGCGTTAGCCGCTAAACGATGGGGGTCGTTTAGTGTGTACCGCTAGCGCTCGCCCGTTTGAGGCGGTGCAGGTCACGCGTTGACCACCGCCAGCGCCTCCTCTTCGTGCGCGCTTTCAATACGCCGGCACGCGGCCAGCATTTCCCGCAACGAACTTGCGTAACACTCCGCGCCGAGGGCGCTTTGCAGATCGGCACTCCACTTGCCCGTATCCTGAGCGCCCCACAAGCCGACGACGATATGCACCTGTGGCAACCTCGCGCGAAGCCGCCTGACCAGATAGCGCAAATGCGACGGAATGCCGTCGATCCGCAGGTAGAGAAGGCAAACGGTATCGACGTCGTCCGCGTCGAGCCGCTCTATCGCGGCCCGCGACGCGGCGTCGTGCGGCAAGGTCCGCGAGACGAAACCGTGCTTGCCGAGTAGCTGCAACAGAATCGTGGCCGCGAGCGGATCGAGCGGCCCGCGTCCGGGCAGGCATAGCACGCGGTTTCGCGCTGGCTGAGAGGTGCTGCTTTCGCGTCCAGAGGGAGACTTTGCCGGCACTTCGAAGGTAGTGGCGAGCGGCTTGTCCGTTGCGACATTGCCGGTGGAAACGCCTTGCATCTTCAGTGGCTCGACTCGGCGCGCCGTGTTGCCTTGCACGCCGGCGCTCCGGTCTGCCTCAGCTTCGACGGACGCTGCGTCGGCAGCTTCCGGATCGTTCGGCGGCACGACGGGACTTATCGCGCTCCATGCCTCCTCCACCACCGGCGGCGCAGGCTCTTCGTCTTCGTAACCGTCGAGGCCATCCACCAGATCGTTGGTCGTCGATTCGATCCGCGCGAGTTGCGCCGCTGTCACGCTGCCGCGTTCCACGTCGTTGGCCGCGAGCTGCAAGCCCTTGATCGCCACCTCGTCGTAGTACGTCGACAACGACCGGTCCCGCAACAGAATCTCGGCCTGTTCGATCGCTTCGTCCGGATCGCCCGCGAGCGCACGCTGGTAAAAATTCTCGACGGGAGTCAGCGCGGGCTGATCGCCGAGCAATACGTCGAGAAACTCCAGACGCCGCACATGACGACCCAGCACCAGCAGACACAACGTGAGCGGCGTCGACAGAATCAGCCCTATCGGCCCCCAGATCCAGCTCCAGAAAATCGCCGCGACCACCACGGAAAACGGCGAGAGTCCGGTGCTGCGTCCGTACAGCAGCGGCTCGACCACCTGCCCGACCAGCAGTTCGACGGTCGCGAACAGCGCCAGCGAGCCGATCGCCATCGCCCAGCCGGGACTCACCGCAGCAGCGAGCGCGGTGGCCAGCGTCGCGGAAATCCAGATGCCGACATACGGCACGAGCCGCAGCAACGCCGCGAGAATGCCCCACAGAATCGGACTCGGCACGCCGATCAGAAACAGTCCCGTGCCGATCACCACGCCGACGCCCGCGTTCAGTCCCAACTGCGAAACGAAATAGCGACTCAGACGCCCAGCGGCTTCATCCATCACCGTTGTCGTGCGATGCAAATCACGCGAGCCGAACAAACGGATCGCGCGGTCGCGCAAATCGTCACGTTGCAACAGGATCACGATCATCACGACGAACACGATGAACGCGGTTTCGAGCGGACTGATCGCGGGCGACAACACCCGGCGCGCCAGTTCGAACGGCGTCGGCATCGGCTCGCGCACTTCCACAGGGACGGCGGCCGGCGCGTGCGCCGTACCGGGCGACGCGCTGCCGCGCAACGGCTCCGCTGGCGGCGGTTCGCTGGTCACGCGTTGCAGCGCCTGGCCAGCCGCGCCCGCAAAACGGTCGAGCTTGCCGATCGTCAAGCTATGCACGGTTTCCATCTTGTGTTGAATGGTCGCCTGATAGCGCGGCATGCCGGCCGCCAGATCGGTCAACTGGGTGGCGATCAGCGTGCCGAGCAGGCCGATCACCGAGACCGACACCAGCACAGCGGCGAAGACGGACGCGACATGACCCAGCCGCAGACGCGCTAGCGCATCCACCAGCGGCGCGACCAGAAAGCTAAGCAGAATCGCGAGCGTGATCGGTATCAGCACCGCGCTCGCGAAGTACAAACAGGCAACCACCGCCATGCCGACCGCCAGCGCGATCAGACTGTCGATGCCGAAGGCGGCGGGCGGCGCCTGAATCCGGGTGGCGGGCCGCGCGCCGCGTGGGTCGGGTAGGTCTTTCATTGCCGACTACTTGGCGGGCTCCTTTGCCGCTTCTTTGGCGGATTGTCGGGTGGGCGGTTCCTCCACGCCTTCATCCCCATGTCCCGCTACCGGCTTACTCTTGCCCAGCGGCGTATTCTGTTCGACCTCGGCGCGTGCCTGTTCCCAATACTCGTCAGGCGGGCCCTTCGTGCCGGTGGCTTGCTCCCACAGGTAATAGGCGCGCTCGCGAATCTGTTCCTCTTGAGAGGTTGTGTCCTGTTCCATTTGATCACCTCGGTTAGACCTGACGAAAACCGGTATCGGTTGTGCTGCGCGCCGGCCGCACAAAAACATCGGCGGCCACGCGCGCAGTTGCAGGCAATCGAGCAAGCGCTATACCCGGCTATTCAAATGCTTCGGGGTCGTGCGCTTCGTCGGTCCATTGATGCGATGTCACGCCGCGTCGGGCGTTTCGCTTTCGTCCGTGGTGAGCTGTTCTTCGAGGCGGTCGAACACGCGTTGCGTCGCGCGGCTCGGCGCTTCGAGCGCGAACAGCAGTAGCGAGCGCGCCGTCACCTGGTACGCGTCGCCCGCGCTGAACTGCGGCAACTCGGCGCGCACCGGCATATTGGTGTCCAGCAGACAGGTCCACTGATCGCCCTCGGGAATATCGGGCAGCGTGAAATTGACGACGTCGTGATGTGCGTTCAGCACCAGCAGCAAGGTCGCATCCGAAGCCGGCCGGCGAATCCCGCTCGCCTGCGCGCGGCCGTCGATCACGAGGCCGAAGCAGCGCATCGACGGATCGTCCCACTGTTCCTGCGACAGATCCGTGCCGTCGGGCGACAGCCAGCGCGCGTCGGTGACTTCCAGCGCCTCGTTGAATTCGCCGCTCAGAAAACGCCCACGCCGCAGTACCGGCAAACGATGCCGCAAGGTGGTCAGATTCTTGACGAACTCGGTGAGCGCGCGGCCGTCGTCGTCGATCGCCTCCCAATCGACCCAACTGATCTCGTTGTCCTGGCAATAGGCGTTGTTATTGCCTTGTTGCGTGCGACCGAATTCGTCGCCCGCGAGAATCATCGGCGTGCCTTGCGACAGCAGCAGCGTGGCCAGCAGATTGCGTTTCTGGCGCTCACGCTGCTGGCGGATCTCGGCGTCGTCGGTCGGGCCTTCCGCGCCCATGTTCCACGACTTGTTGTCCGAGTGGCCGTCTTTGTTGTCCTCGCCGTTGGCCTCGTTGTGCTTGTCGTTGTACGAGACCAGATCGTTCAGCGTGAAGCCGTCGTGCGCGGCGACGAAATTTACGCTCGCCCACGGACGCCGTCCGCGATGATTGAACTTGTCGCCCGAACCGGTCAGCCGGGTGGCGAGATCGGCGACCTTGCCTTCGTCGCCCTTCCAGTATTCGCGCACGGTGTCGCGAAAGCGGTCGTTCCACTCCGCCCAGCCCGGCGGAAAGCCGCCCACCTGATAACCGCCGGGGCCGCAGTCCCACGGCTCGGCGATCAGGCGCACGCTCGAGAGCACCGGGTCTTGCCGGCAGCTATCGAGAAAGCCGCCGCCTTCGTCGAAACCGTGGGTTTCACGGCCGAGAATCGTCGCCAGGTCGAAGCGGAAACCATCCACCTTCATTTCCGTCACCCAGTAGCGCAGGCTGTCGGTCACCATTTGCAGCACGCGCGGATGCGACAGGTTCAGCGTATTGCCGGTGCCGGTGTCGTTGATGTAATAGCGCGGCTCGTCGGGCATCAAACGGTAGTACGACGCGTTGTCGATGCCCTTGAACGAGATCGTCGGGCCGCGCTCGTTGCCTTCGGCAGTGTGGTTGTAGACCACGTCGAGAATGACTTCGAGATTGTTGTTGTGAATGCGGTCGACCATTTCCTTGAACTCGGCCACCGAATCCGTCGACGATGCGAAGAAACGCGGATCGGCCGCAAAAAAGCCGATCGTGTTGTAACCCCAGTAGTTGGTGAGACCTTTGTCGAGCAGATAGCTGTCGTTGACGAAGGTCTGGATCGGCATCAATTCGATCGACGTCGCGCCGAGGTTGCGAATGTAGTCGAGCACGGGCTGCTGGCCAAGGCCGGCAAAGGTGCCGCGCAAAGCCTCAGGCACGTCCGGATGACGTTTGGTAAAACCTCGCACGTGGGTTTCGTAGAAGATCACGCGCTCCCACGGCAACGCGTTGCGCTCAGGGTGGCTCCACGAGAAATTGGCGTCGACCACCTTGCACTTCGGCACGAACGGCGCGCTGTCGCGTTCATCGAACGATAGATCGCCCTCTTCCGAACCGAGCGTATAGCCGAAGATTTCCGGCGCCCATTTGAGTTCGCCGATATGCGCCTTGGCATACGGGTCGAGCAGCAGTTTGTTCGGATTGAAACGGTGACCTTGTTCCGGTTCGTAAGGGCCATGCACGCGGTAACCGTAGATCGCGCCGGGCTTGAGTCCGGGCACGAAGACATGCCACACCTCGTCGGTATATTCGGGCAGTTCGATGCGTTCGATTTCGTCCGTGCCGGTGTCGTCGAACAGACACAGTTCGACCTTGGTGGCGTGCGCCGAGAACAGCGCAAAGTTCACACCGCTGCCATTCCATGTCGCGCCGAGTGGGAACGGCGTGCCTTCGGCAATGCGCATCGAGAAGTTGGCCTGGGATGACATAGCGTTTCCTGTGAAAGCATGGGCGCTTGCGCGCGAGTTGGGCTCGCTGATGTAGCAACTTCCAGACCTGAGAGGGTGCGAGGCACAGCTGAGGCACAACTCTTGCAGCCGGCAAGGTGGAATCGGATCCATCACGCGCCGCAATGAGCGCCCACTACATCAGGGAGAAAACACATCATGCGCCGACTTCATCTCAAACCGCTTGTCGCCTCCGCGCTGCTGCTCGGCGCGCTGACAGGCTACGGCAATGCCTACGCACAAGGGGCGCCCCAGGCGATTACGGAAAAACGCACGGACGTGGTCCAACTCGCGAGTGGGTATAGGGCGTCGAAGCTGAACGGCGCTGACGTCTACAACAGGAATAAAGACACCATCGGCACGCTAGACGACCTGATCGTGTCGCCGAGCGGCGATCGCGGCACCTACGCAATCCTTTCCGTTGGCGGTTTTCTTGGCATGGGCAAGCATCTGGTGGCCGTGCCGTTCAACGATTTGCAGATCAATAACCGGCGGGTTGTGCTGCCGGATGCCACCAGGAAATCGCTTGAGGCGTTGCCGGAGTTTAAGTACGCGCCAGATTGATCGATCCGCGAGAATTGCGGTCGGGCATTATTCTTCGTGCTTGATGTTCAGGCGCAATCGGGCTGCCGCGATCGACTGATGGAGCTTGGCCTGCAGGGTTTCCCGTGGGGGCAAAACGGTCAGATACTCCGCAACGTGAATGCCGCTCTTGTCGAGTTCGAGCAATTCGATTTGTTCCTGCTTTTTTCCCGCGCAGAGAATGATGCCGAGCGGCGGCTGCTCGTCCGCCTCCTGTTCGTGTTTTGCCAGCCAGCGAAGATACAGTTCCATCTGGCTCTTGTATTCGGCCTTGAAAGCGCCGAGCTTCAGTTCGACCGCTACCAAACGCTTGAGCTTGCGGTTATAAAAGAGCAAATCGATGTAGAAGTCATCGTTGTCGATCTGCAGTCGCTTCTGGCGCGCTACAAATGTAAATCCCGCGCCCAGTTCAAGCAGAAATTGCTCCATTTCCCGCAGGATGGCGTCCTCGAGATCCCGTTCCAGGTAATGATCGTTCAGTCCAAGAAAATCAAGAATATACGGGTCTTTCAGCAACACGTCCGGCGACACGCGCTGCTCCTGCCGCAATTGCGCGAGGTCGTGTCTTACGGCCTCATCGGGCCGCCGCGAAATCGCCGTGCGCTCGAATAGCATCGAACTGATACGCTCCTGCAACTGTCGTGACGACCAACGTTCGAGCCGGCACAATTCGAGGTAAAACTCGCGTTTCAGCGGATCCTCGATGTACAGGAGCGCCTTGATGTGCGTCCAACTCAATTCTCTCCGCACCGCGGAGAGAATGTTGTCATCGGGAAAAATCTCGGCGGCCCGCAGGCAATGACGCAACTGCTGCGCACTCCAGCCGCGCCCATATTCCGCGGTGAGGGTTCGCGCAAGCGATGCAATCACCTGCTGTCCGTACTCAGCGCGCGCACCATTAAGCACCTCCGCGCGAATGCACCGTCCCACCTGCCAGTACAGCAGGGTTAGCTCTGCATTGACGGCGGCTGCGGCGCGCTCCCGCGCCGAATCGATCAGCTGTCGGACTTCGGAAAGTAGAGGGGCATGCGTAAGGGCGCTCATGCTGGATCAGTCTCGCGTGTCAGAAAAATGGCGTTATTAGCTTCCTCATGCCACGGTGACTTGATCGGAGCATTGCCACCGCGTTGTTCATGAATGAAGACCGACACGTTACCGGATCGTGACCCCACCGGCAAACCAAGCAGCAGGTGCAACGCTTGGACACGCTCCATCGCGGGGGGCGTAGCAGTTCGCTGGTGAGGAACAGGGCTTTCAACCACAAGCCGCCCTTACGGCGGCCCGGCCGCATGCAGTGCCGCCGCCGATTCCAGCACCCGCAACAGCCTTTCCGGCGTCAGCGGCTTCGCGCAATGCGCATCGAAACCGACCGCCTTCGCACGCGCCCGATCATCGCGCGACGCGAAAGCCGTACACGCCACCAGCAGCATATGCGAAGTGTCCGGATGCGCGCGCAGACGCCGCGCCAGCTCCAGCCCATCCAGCCCCGGCATCTTGATGTCCAGCACGACGGCAAACGGCTGCCATTCGCACGCCATGTCGCACACGGCGTGCGGATCTTCCAGCGCGCGGCATTCGAAGCCGTCCGCGTTCAGCAGCATCTGCAAGGCCTCCGCCGCTTCTCGGTAGTCGTCCACCACCAGCACGCGACGATGCGAAGCCATCGCGTACTGAATCGGCCGCCACACTACGACGTCGTCGTTGTCGTCCATTCGGTCATCGAGCCTCACCCTGTTCTCCTTATTCTTCCGGCGCCCTGTGCGCGCAACCCGCGGCGTATGCGCAAGATTCGCTCCCGCGATCCGGCAAACTGCATCTCTCATCGGATGAACTCGCAGACGCGGGTCACGTCGATAGCATGCAGTCAACTGGGGGCGCGTCAATAAAAGACAGCGGGTTTTCCAGGGTTTCCGCTCTGAGGGTTATCCCGTTCGATCGTCGATAAATCCTTTGAGCATAACGAGCGTGTCGGCGTCGTCGATGGTTTTGTCGGTACGCCAGCGCAGCATGCGTGGAAAACGGACCGCCACGCCCGATTTATGGCGTGGGCTCGCCTGAATGCCTTCGAAGCCGATTTCAAACACCAGGGTGGGCGTAACGCTGCGCACGGGGCCGAATTTTTCGATCGTGGTCTTACGGACGATTGCGTCGACCTGGCGCATCTCGTCGTCGGTGAGACCGGAATAGGCCTTTGCGAACGGCACGAGCGTGCGCACGCCGTTCGCTTCGTCCCAGACCGCGAACGTGAAGTCCGTGTAGAGACTCGCGCGGCGGCCGTGACCGCGTTGCGCGTAGAGCAGCACGGCGTCTACCGCGTAGGGATCAATCTTCCACTTCCACCAGGTGCCCGATGCTTTGGTGCGGCCTACGCCATACATCGAGTCGCGCTCTTTCAGCATCAGACCTTCCACGCCACGCGCGCGGCTTTCCTCGCGCAGTGTGGCGAGCGTCTGCCAGTCCGGCGCGTCGATCGACGGCGAGACGCGCAGCAGATCGCGCGCCAGCGTGCCGTCTATCGACACGGCCAACGCGTCGAGTTGTGCGCGCCGTTGCGCAAGCGGCGTGGTGCGCAGATCCTTGCCTTGCGCTTCGAGCAGGTCGTAGGCGAGCAAGGTGGCGGGCGAATCGGCGAGAATCTTTTTCGTCAGCGTTTTCCGCGCAATACGCGGTTGCAGCCGCGCGAACGGCAAAGGCGCACTCGCGCCCGGCTGCCATGCGAGGATTTCGCCGTCGATCACGTAGCCGTCCGGCAACGCGTCGCCGAGCGCCGCGACTTCGGGAAAGCGGTCCGTGATCAACTCTTCGCCGCGCGACCACAGCCAGACGCGCCCATCGCGTTTGACCAACTGTGCGCGTATGCCGTCCCACTTCCATTCGATCTGCCACAGCGACGGCGCGCCGAGCGTCGCCGGATCGGCCTGCAACGGATGGGCGAGAAAGAACGGATACGGCAGGCCGAGATCGCTGTCGTGCCTGAACTCGCCGTGCTGCGCGTCGCCGTCTTCGTCCGTGGCTTGTGGCGCGATCAGACGCAGATAGCGCGCGGCGTCGGGCTTCTGTTGCGAGTCGGTCCAACCGACCATGCGTTGCGCGATCCGCTTAGGGTCGACGCCCGCGACTTCCGCTAACGCCCTCACCACCAGTTGCCGCGCCACGCCGACCCGAAAGCCGCCGCCGATCAGTTTGGTCAGCAGAAAACGGCCGCTCCAGTCGAGTTCGTCCCAATAGCTGAGCAAACGCGTGCGCAGTTCGTCGGGCGCGATGCCGCGCAGCGGCAGCACGCGTTGCTCGATCCATTGCGTGAGGCCCAGTTCGGAACTGCGTTGCGCGGGCGGCAAGATATGCGCGATGGTCTCGGCCAGATCGCCGACCGCGTGATACGACTCTTCGAATAGCCACGGCGGCAGGCCGGCCCGTTCGCGGGCGATCTCGCTCAACTGACGGGTGGGCACCGATTGACGCGGCTTGCCGCCGGCCAGGAAGTACGATGCCCACGCGGCGTCTTCCGGCGCGGCCACGGAGAAATAGGCGGTCAGCGCTTCGAGTTTGTCGTGCGTGGAGGTGCTGGCGTCGAGCGCGGTGTAGAGGGCGGCGAAACGTTTCATGGGGTGTTTGCGCCAGTGATTGAATCGTCGCGCGCTTCGGGCTGGTCGATGCGTTGGATGCGCTCGTCAGCCTGCTCGGCCGATGCATGACGCTCCGCATCGCTGTCCTGCGCGGACGCCGTTTCATCCGCGACCGCCGCATCCGCTTCGACCGTGTCGTCGCCGTATTGCGTTTCAAACGCGCCGGCTTCAAGTCCTTGCTCGTGCAACCAGCGCACCATCGGTTCGACCGAACCATGCGTGACGATCACGCGGCCGGCCTCCGTCGCCTGAATCGCGCTTTGCAGGCTCGGCCAGTCAGCGTGATCCGACAGCACGAAACCGCGATCGACGCCGCGTCTGCGCCGCGCGCCACGCAGGCGCATCCAGCCCGACGCAAACGCGTCGCTATAGTCGCCGAAGCGCTTGAGCCACGCGCTGCCTTGCGCGGACGGCGGCGCCACGATCAACGCCTGGCGGAACATCGCCTTGTCCTTACGCTCGATTTCGCTGACCAGCCTGACCGGCGGCAACGGCACACCGGCGTCGCGATACGCGCGATTGAGCGGTTCGACGGCGCCATGACAGAAGATCGGGCCGATGCCCGCGTCGACGCTGGCCAGCACGCGCTGCGCCTTGCCGAACGAATAGCAGAACAGCACCGACGCGCGCCCTTCGGCGGCGTTGTGGCGCCACCATGAATCGATACCGTCGAACACGCTTTGCGGCGCGTCCCATCGGTAAATCGGCAAGCCGAAAGTCGATTCGGTGATGAAGGTATCGCAGCGCACGGGTTCGAACGCGTGGCAGGTGGGGTCGGGGTCGAGCTTGTAGTCGCCCGAGGCGACCCATACGCGGCCGGCGTGTTCGATCCGCACTTGCGCGGAACCCAGCACATGTCCGGCGGGATGCAACGACACGACCGTGCCGCCGATCGGGAGGCGCTCGCCGTAAGCGAGCGTTTGCAGCGTAATGCCGGGCAAGCGCGACAGCAGCACGTTCGCCCCAGGTTGCGCCGCAAGATAATGCCGATGGCCGAAGCGTGCGTGGTCGGAATGCGCGTGGGTGATCACCGCGCGCTCGACCGGCCGCCATGGGTCGATGTAGAAGTCGCCCGCCGCGCAATACAAACCTTCGGGGCGCGCGACGACGAGGTCTTGACTGTCGTCGTGCGCGCGGTCCTGCTTCACAGGCTGATCGTCCTGCTTCTCATGCTGATTGTCAGACGCGGTATTCAATGGCGGCTCCGTTGCGGTGGCCCCCTCGGCCCGTTGCGATAATCCTGCGCCCGTTGCCGACCGGTAAGCCTTGCTGCGCAGCGGCAAGCAAACTGTATTCCTGACACGCGCGCGGCACGCGCCGCAACGGCGTATCGCGCAAGCGAACCGCCGCCAGCCCGCTATCCACGCTCAGTCGAGCCACCCAGCCACAGTATGGCTGCGTTCTTGCTTCAGTTCACGCAATAGAGTTCAGTACGTGGGCAAGGGCGGCCTTCCCGTCACCGTCCACCACGTGCGCCGCGAGGCCCCATGCAAACGCTCATCGACCAACACGCGTTATATGTCGCGAAACATCCCGGTAGCTTCGTGCTGCAAACGCTGAAGGCGTTCCGCGCGAATCAGGGCCTGCTGCTCGCGGGTGCGGTGGCGTATTACGCGTTGCTGTCCATCGTGCCGTTGCTGATCCTGATCGTGATCGTGCTGTCGCGGATGGTCCCGCAACATGTGCTGCTGAACGCGCTCGGGCATCTGCTGCAATGGCTCGTGCCGGGGCAATCGAGTGCGCTGGTGCGCGAGCTCGCGAATTTTCTGGCGCACCGCGCGGTGATCGGCTGGGTGCTGCTGGTGACGATGATCTTCTTCAGTTCGCTCGCGTTCACCGTGCTGGAAAACGCGATGTCGTTGATCTTCGTGCATCGCGTGGTGGCCAGGCGGCGGCACTTTTTGCTGTCGGCATTGCTGCCGTATTGCTACATTCTGTTTCTCGGCGTCGGCCTGCTGATCGTCACGTTCGTGTCGAGCGGGTTGGAAGCGATCGGCGCCGAAGGTGTCGATCTGTTCGGCCTGCATGTGTCGCTGCAAGGGCTCTCGCGAGTGGTGTTGTATCTGCTCGGCCTGGCCGGTGAAATCTTCGTGCTGACGTCGATCTATCTGGTCATGCCGGTCGGCAAGCCGTCGCTCAAACACGCGCTGTTCGGCGGCGTGGTCGCGGCCGTGCTGTGGGAAATCACCCGCCATGTGCTGGTCTGGTATTTCGCCACGCTCTCGCAGGTCAGCGTGGTGTACGGCTCCTTGACCATGGCCATCGTGATCCTGTTCAGTCTGGAATGGCTCGCGACGCTGCTGCTATTCGGCGCCCAGGTGATCTCCCAATACGAACGCTTCGGACTCGAACCGGCCGGCGCCCCGTTGCCCAAAATTAAAACCGGCTGAAGGCGTTTCATGACGAACTACCTGGCGTCGTCAATGCGTATCGCATGACCGGCGCCGGCTGTCTGGCGCGCACACTTCTCGAGCGGGTTAGTCCAGTCGCGATTTGCCACAAGACTGCGGTAACATCCCTCGAAGTCGGCGGGCCTGGCGCAATCGCCGCTTCATGCCCAGCAGGCCTCAGGACACCACGATGAGCATCGCGCAGCGCAACGACTTACCGACTACCGCCAGCGGCAAACGAATCACGACGCCGGCCATCCACGCCTCGACCGGGCCACGGGTCCCATAACGCAATGTCAAGCACGGACCGCCCGCCGCCTTCCGCCGACGCACTATTCGAGCACGCCGCCTGCGGCTTGCTGCTGACCGATCACCGCGGCCGCCTCCTGCGCGTCAACGCGAGCTTCTGCGATTGGCTCGGTTATGACGCCGCCGAACTCATCGACCTGAAGCACCTGCAGGATCTGCTGAGCGCCGGCGGCAAGGTGTTCTATCAGACGCACTGGGCGCCGCTGCTGCAAACGCAGGGCTCGGTGAGCGAGATCAAACTGAACATGGTGCACCGCGATGGCCACATGGTGCCGATGCTGCTCAACGCAGCATGCCGCCGTCACGGCGAAGCCGACTTCATCGAGATCGCGGTGCTGATCGTCGAGGACCGTCATAAGTACGAGCAGGAATTGTTGCTTGCACGACGTAACGCGGAGGCTTCGGTGGCCGCGCATCAGCGCGCGCAACAGGAGTTGCAGGAAAGCCGCGACGTGCTGAGTCTGGCGATGCGCGGCGCGCGCATGGGCGCGTGGTCGCACGAGCCCAAGTCCGGCAAGTTCTGGTGGAGCCGCGAACTGGAAGCGCTCGCGGGCTACGCCGAAGGACGCTTCGCGAAGATGCCCGGCGGCTTCTTCGAACTGATCCATCCGCGCGACCTGATCGCGCTCAACGAGGCAGTGGAACGTGCGCTCGCGAGCGGCGACGATTACGTGGTGGAATTCCGCTTTCTGCATGCGAGCGGCGACTGGTGCTGGATGGAAGGCCGCGGCCGCTCAACCTATGACCGCCAGGGCGAGCCGCTGACCGTCTACGGCCTCGGCACCGACATCACCGAGCGCAAGGAAGCGCAGACCGTGCTGCTGCGCCAGGCGGCGATTTTCGAGCACCTGAGCGACGCGATCGTGATCACCGATCTGCGCGGCAATATCACCGACTTCAACGTCGGCGGCGAACGCATGCTGGGTTATCGGCGACGCGAAATTCTCGGCAAACCCATTACGATGTTCCACCCGCAACAAGACGCGTTGCGGGTTCGCCGCGAAGCGTTCGCCGCGCTCGCCGCCGACGGCACCTGGCGCGGTGAATTGCCGTTCGTGCGGCGCGACAGTTCGCGCGGCGTGTGCGACACCGTCGTCAAACCGCTGGCGAACGCGCGCGGCGACATCTACGGCGCGGTTTGCGTGAGCCGCGACATTACCGAGCGACGGCGCGCCGAGCAGCAATTGCAGCGCTTGAATCTCGAACTCTCGAAGGCCGATCGTCGCAAGGACGAATTTCTGGCCACGCTCGCGCACGAGTTGCGCAATCCGCTCGCGCCGATGCGTAACGTGCTCGAGATTTTGCGGCTCAAGGAGTTTGCCGATCCGCAACTGAACTGGTCGCGCGACGTGTTCGACCGTCAGTTGCAGCATATGACGCATCTGGTGGACGATCTGCTCGAAGTTTCGCGCATCACCCAGGGCAAACTGGAGTTGCGCAAGCAGCGCCTCGAACTCGCCCGCTCGATGCAGTCGGCCATGGAAGCGGCGCGGCCCACGGTGCAGGCGTCATCGCATCATCTGAGCGTGACGCTGCCGCGCGAGCCGCTTTATCTCGACGCGGACCCGACGCGCCTGTCGCAAATGATCCTCAATCTGCTGAACAACGCCGCCAAGTACACGCCGCCGGGCGGCCGCATTTCACTCGCGGCAGAGCGCGAAGGCGACGAGGCGGTGATCGTGGTACGCGACTCCGGCATTGGTATTCCGCGCGAGCATCTGAACAGCGTGTTCGAAATGTTCTCGCAGTTGGCACCCGCGCTCGACCGCTCGCAAGGCGGCCTCGGCATCGGTCTCGCGCTGGTGCGCGGGCTCGCGGAACTGCACGGCGGCACGGTCGCGGCCTTCAGCGACGGCGCCGGCACCGGCAGCGAGTTCATGATCCGCCTGCCGCTATCGCGCGCGGCGTCCGCACCGGCGGACCATGCGACGCCCGAACCCGCGCACGCGGCCGGCCTGCGGGTCGTGATCGTCGACGACAACGCGGATGCCGCCGACAGTCTCGCGATGGTGCTCGAACTCGAAGGCCACGAAGTGCGCACGGCCGGCGACGGTCTCGCGGGGCTCGCGTTGATCGGCGAATTCGCGCCGCACGCCGTGATTCTCGATATCGGATTGCCACGGCTCAACGGCTACGAGGTCGCGCGACGGGTTCGTCATGAATATGGCGACGCGAGCATTCTGCTGATCGCGGTAACGGGCTGGGGTCAGCAGCAGGATAAGCAGACCGCCGTGGAAGCGGGCTTCGATCATCACTTCACGAAACCGGTCGATCCGCGCGAGTTGCAGCAGGTGTTGGGGCGGCAGCGGGTTTGAGGCTGGGTTTGAGCCCTGCGGGCAGCCCTTGCTAAACTAACGCGCTCGCTTCCCGCCGGCTATCCATGTTCAACGATTTCACCATCACCGTGATCATCCACGCCCCTTCATCCTGCGGGACGCTTACTCATGCTTGATCCGGCTCAGGTCACCCGCAGCCTCGCCGCGCGCGGCATCGAGCCCGACGCCAGCCAGCGCGACGCGATCGCGGCGCTCGTCGCGCTGCTACATTCGGAAGCCCGGCGCGAGAACGTCGACGCTACGTCTGCGCGCCAGGGCGTCTATTGCCACGGTCTGCCGGGCCGCGGCAAAAGCCTAGTAGTCGACACCGTGTTCGAACTGGCCACGTGCAGCAAACGACGTTTGCACTTCCACGAATTTCTGCGCGAGATGAACCGGCGGCTCGTCAGCGAACCTCGTGGTGACGACCGGCCTGGTTCGGTCTCGCGGCAGTGGCTCGATGGCGTCGACCTGCTGTGCTTCGACGAATTCCATGTGCACGATATCGCCGATGCGTTCCTGATGGCCCGTTTCCTCGATACCGCGATCAGCCTCGGCACGCGCATCGTGCTGACCTCGAACTACGCGCCGGATGCGCTGCTGTCCGACCCCGAGTTTCACGAGCGTTTTCTGCCGACCATCGAGCAGATCGAACGCTGCTTCACGGTGATCCATTTCGACGGCGCGCGCGACTATCGTTTCGGTGGCGAAGAAGCCGACGCGCCGCGTTTCTTCGCGCCGCTCGACCCGTCGAATCACGACGCGCTTCGGCAGATTTTCGTGCGTCATGAAGGCGACGATGCGAGCCTCGAACCGGTCACGCTGAGTGCGGCGGGCCGGCCACTTACCGCGCGTGCGGCGGGCACGGCGTTGCTGTGGGCGGACTTCGACAGCTTGTGCGTGGCGAGCCGTTCGCACCTCGATTACCTCGACCTCGCCGGGCAGTGGCATGGGCTGATTCTCGACAACCTGCACACCGACTGGCTCACGAAATCGCATACGTTGCAGCGGCTGGTGTGGCTCGTCGATATTTTCTACGACCGCAAGCGGTCGCTGTTTATCGCGTCCGATCAGCCGATCGAAGCGGCACTTGCAGGGTTGGAAGGCGCACACGATCTGTCGAGAACGCTGAGTCGGCTCGCGGAAATGCAATCGCGCGGATATCGCAGCACGCTTGAAGATGTGGCCGATGGGGCCGGGCAAACAGCGGTCAAAACCTGATTCGCGCCAAGCCTTAAGACGCGAGCGGTCGGCTTCGCTCTGGCGCGAGGCGCAAGCGAGCGGCAGCGCTAAACGCGAGCAGTCAGCAAGCCAACCTCGCGCATCTCCTGCGCGCATTCCTGCAAATCTTGCAATGCAACGGCAAACCCTGCGCGACAGCACAGCGCGCGTTAGCCCGCGCAAACTCCCTATTCATAAGCTGAAACGACGAATCAACCACGCCCACCCCAGGCGCGGGAATGCGCCCTGCTAACGCCGTTGCGGGCTCATTCTTCAGCGGATTACGCTCCGCCTCCTTCGTTGCCATGATCAGAACCGCTTCTGTCGCCGCAGCACTTTGCGCGGCCTGCCTCACATCGGCTTGCGTCCATATCGGCCCGTCCCGTCTCAAAGCCGACCAGGTCGACTACGCCCGCGCGCTAGGCGACGCCAAAAAACGCGAGATTCTCGCCGCCGTGGTCGGCCTGCGTTATGGCGATGCGCCGGCCTTCCTGACCGTCAGCAGCATCATCGCCGCCTACACGTTCGACGCCACCGGCGGCGCCACCGCCAACGCCGGTTCCGGCAGCCAGCCGAGTTACGCGCTCGCCACCGGCAGCGTGTCCTATTCGAATCACCCCACCTTCACGTTCGCGCCGACGACCGGCGAGGCATTCGCGTCCGCGTATATCCGGCCGCTCGCGCCATCGCTCGTATTGCCGCTTGCCGAGGGCGGCATTCCGATCGATCTGTTGCTACGTATCACCGCGCAATCGGTCGGCGGTTTGCAGAACGGCAACGCGCTCGGCGGCGAAAACAGCGCGGGCGCGCCGGGCTTCTTCGAACTGCTGCAAGCGCTGCGTCGTCTGCAGCTCGCGGGCGAACTGAATGTCGAGTCGCGCCAGGCCGACGCGAAGAGCGGCCAGATGGGCGTGTATCTGGTGATGGGCGCGGCCACCAGCGGCGAATCGCCGCAAACCGGCGCGGATCTCGCGCGGGTGCGCAAGCTGCTGCATTTGTCCTCAACCACGCGCACGTATGAGATCGTCTACGGGCCGTCGTCGTCATCGAAAAAGGGCGACAGTATTCCGATGGTCACGCGCTCGGTGCTCGGCATTCTGAGCGATCTCGGCGCGCAGGTTCAAGTGCCCGTCGCGCGTATCGACGACGGGTCGACCAAGCCGACCGTGGGCCTGATCGGCGGGGAGACGCGGCCGACGATCATCGTCCATTCCGGCAAGACGCCCCCCGATAACGTGTATGTGATGATTTCTTATGGCCCATCCTCGTATTGGGTGGACCGCAACGACTTCGATTCAAAATACGCGTTCACCGTCGTGCAGAATCTGATGGCGCTGGCGGAGGCCGATACGAGCAGCAAGGCCCCGGTGGTGACGATTCCGGCGAATTGATTGGAGCGTTCGTTGAAACTGAGGTTATCGGCGTGACATAAAAAAACCGGCGGCTTTTACGCCGCCGGTTTTGGTACTGCGCATCATGCAGTTCAAAGCGAACCGAATTAATGCGTTAAAACCCGCTTAACTCCGTTTCGCCTGCGCCCTCGCAATCTGCTGCTTCGCCGCCTCATACACATGCTCGGGCGTAAAGCCGAACTTCTTCTTCAGCTCGGAGAGCGGCGCGGACGCACCGAACGTATGCATCACCACCTGTGCGCCATGCCGGCCCACATAACGATCCCAGCCCAGCGAAGCCGCCTGCTCCACCGCCACACGCGCAACCACGTCATCCGGTAGCACGGCATCCTGATACGCCTCGTCCTGACGCTCGAACACATCCCACGACGGCATCGACACCACGCGCGCCGCGATGCCCTCGCTCTTGAGTTTTTCGTAGACGTCGACGCACACCGACAATTCACTGCCGGTCGCCATCAGAATCACTTGCGGCTTCTGCCCATCGGGTGCATCGGCGAGCACATACGCGCCCTTCTGCACACCCTTCGCCGACGCATAACGGCTGCGGTCGAGCGTCGGCAATGCCTGGCGCGATACGACGATGCACGACGGCCGCCGTGGATGCGACAGCGCCAAACGCCACGCTTCGGCGACTTCGTTCGCGTCGCCGGGACGCAGCACGGTCAGTCCCGGCACGCCACGCAGCGACGCCAGTTGCTCGATCGGCTGATGGGTCGGGCCATCTTCGCCGACGCCGATCGAATCGTGCGTAAAGACGTAAATCGCCGGCACTTCCATGATGGCCGACAGACGGATCGGCGGCTTCATGTAGTCGCTAAAAATCAGGAAAGTCGAGCCGAACGGCCGTAGATTCGACAACGCGAGGCCGTTCACCGCCGAGCCCATTGCATGTTCGCGAATGCCGAAGTGCAGATTGCAGCCGCCGTAGTTATCCGCTTCGAAGCTGCCCGCCCCTTCGAATTTCAGATTGGTCTTGGTGGACGGCGACAGATCCGCCGCGCCGCCGATCATCCACGGCACGCGTGCGGCGATGGCGTTGAGCACCTTGCCCGACGAATCGCGCGACGCGACGCCCTTCGGGTCCGCGTCGAAGGTGGGAATGTCGCTGTCCCAGCCGGTGGGCAATTCGTGCGCTTCGATCAACGCGAGTTCGCGCGCCAGTTCCGGATACTGCTTGTTATAAGCCTCGTGCTTCGCGAGCCATGCGTCGCGCGCCGCCTTGCCGCGTGCGCCGATGCCTTGCGCGAAACGTTCGTGCACGCCGTCCGGTACGTAGAAAAATTTGTCTTCGGGCCAGCCGTACGCCTTCTTGGTCAGCGCAACCTCTTCGACGCCGAGCGCTTCGCCGTGCGCCGCCGACGTGTCCTGCTTATGCGGCGAACCCCAGCCGATAATGCTGTGCACCACGATCAGCGTCGGCCGGTCCGTGATGCTTTTCGCCTCGACGAACGCGGCTTCGAGCGCGGCGGCGTCGTTCGCGTCGTTGACGTGCAGCGTGTGCCAGTTGTAACCGCGAAAGCGGCTCTCCACGTCGTCGCTGTACGCGAGATCGGTGTGGCCTTCAATCGTCACGCGGTTGCTGTCGTAGATCCAGATCAGATTCGACAGCTTCAGGTGTCCCGCGAGCGACGCCGCTTCGTGCGAGATGCCTTCCATCATGTCGCCGTCGCCGCATAATGCGTACACGCGGTAGTCGAAGAGCGGCACGTCCGGCTGGTTGAAGCGGCTCTCGTACCAGCGCGCGGCCATCGCCATGCCGACGCTGTTGCCGAGTCCCTGGCCGAGCGGTCCGGTGGTCGTTTCCACGCCGGTGGTCATCCGGTACTCGGGGTGGCCCGGCGTCTTGCTGTCGAGCTGACGAAAATGTTCGATGTCGTCCAGCGACACCGCGGGGCCGCCGGTCGCGTGGCCTTCTTCGTCCACGGCCTTCACGTTGGCCAGATGCAGCAGCGCATACAGCAGCATCGACGCATGCCCCACCGACAGCACGAAGCGGTCGCGATTCGGCCACAACGGTTCGTCCGGATCGTAACGCAGATGGTTTTGCCACAGATGGTAAGCAACCGGCGCCAGCGCCATCGGCGTGCCGGGGTGACCGGAATTGGCCTTTTGCACGGCGTCCATGGCCAGCGTGCGAATCGTGTTGATGCACAACTGGTCGAGGGCGGGATCGTTTTGCATGGGGACACTCCTTGTTCGGCGGTGGGGAACATGGCCGGCATGCCGCGCCTCATTCGGCGATTCGGCGAGCGCGGCCGGTGGTGGTGTTCAGGGGATAACGCAGGGAAACCGCACAGGCTCACCGATGATGCGCCCATGCGCGCGATTCTGCACGCTAGCTGCCAGGCAGCGGCGCGCGGCGGGCGGGTTGGACGATGGATCTTTCAGGAGGCTTGCGACACTTGCTCCGACGCATGGAAAAAAGAGGAATGGCGCGCGTTTGTTTATCCGCTGCGAGCCGCATGCAGCCAAAACTCGATCAACGGGCCGAGCTTGCCGTCGATCGGATCCATGGATGGGAACGGCAACGCGTCCATCGCTGCCACTTCTTGCGGCGTGAGCGCTTCGCGGCGGATGTCCCACTGCTGCCCGTCCGGATAACCGCCCACCACCTGAAAATGGCGCGCGAAAGATTGCAGGCAATGGCCGGTGCCGGCGGGTAGCAACAACGCATCGCCCGCGGACACGGTCACCACTTTGCCACCCGGACCGCCGACGATCACCTGCGCGGAACCGTCCGCGATGCCGAGCACTTCGTGCGCACTCGCGTGGAAATGGTGATAGTCGAAAATACCGTCGCGCCATTGCGGCGGCCAGTCGTTGCGCTCGAACAGAATCTCGAACGCCGCCGCAAGGTCACCGCTATCGGGCAAAAGTGCCCGGCGATAAATCACGACCGGTAGTTTGCGGTTGTTCGGCACCCAGTCGTGCGGCTCCAGCATGAAGGCTTCGTACTCGGTCTGCGCCGCGTCGAAACCGTGCTTCGAATCGTTGAACATGGTTCGCTCCTGTGCGTGCTGCCGGGTGGTCGCCTATGGTGTGCGGTGCGGCGGTGCAGCTTTGCGGCGCCATTTACTCCTTGCGCTGCGACTCTCGGCCGCCGCCGCCCGGAGGCTCGGCCTGCGCGCCGGTGCCGAGCGGGACTTCGGCGGTCTGCGCGGGATGTTCGGTCGAACGCGGCGGATTGGTGGCCTTGTCGACGCCCGTCTGCTCAACCGGTTCGATGCCCAGCGGACTCGGTTCGACGTAATGCGTGCCGCTCGGTTTGTTGCGCTGCTTCGTTTCCGGTGAGATGTTCCATACGTTGGTGGTAGCGCCGGATTTCCCTTGCTCGGGGTCGCTGTTGTCGCTTCTGCCGCTATCGTTGTCTTGCGCGTCGTTCTGGTCCATGTCGCTCTCCTTGACTGGCCTGTCGGCTATCTGATCTGTGCAGCAACAATTGGTCCCTGTCTGTGAAACGCGCGCCGAGGGGCCTCGCGCAACGCTTCCGCCGATTCACTGCGCACGGCCATTGCCACGCTAAATGCGGAGGTCACGGCCATTGTTTGTAAAAAGGAGAACGTCATGACGATCGCGACGATTTGCGAGTCCAGCGTCACTGCTCCGGGGCCAAGCGATCGGCGGCCACGATCTCGCGTCCGTAATCGATCGCGGCGCGGCGCGCCTCGTCGGCGGTCGCGTAAGGCCCGATCTCGGGCGCGCCATCGAATGGAAACAGAAGCTTCCTGTCCGCTTTTCTGACTACCTTCAGCCCACCTACGTAACGGCCGTCGCCTGTTCCGTGATAGCTCGCGTAAATCTCGAAGTCATCGTCAGCAACGTCGGCCTTATGTCGCGCCATGTGTCTTTTCCCTTATCCCTGCACTCGTGGTGCGTCGTATTCCGTGTCATCGTGCGGCACTTATAGCGGTAACGCCGCCGCGTATTGTCCAAGGTCGAGCAAGCCCCGTTCCACACGACGCCGGGCCGCGTCCGCCGGGCTTGAGGCGCACCGCGCGTAACTCCGAGCGCGACTCATCGGCCAAAGGCAAAAAAGGGCATGCCGGATAAACCCGGCATGCCCTTTTCTAACACCGGACACGTCGATCAACCGTGCCCGGCGCTCACCTCGTACTCATCTCAGCGCAGCTTCCCCACATCCTTCTCCGTCACCTGCACCGCCGCCGGATTCCCAAACTGCGTCGTCACGTAATTGGCAAGCGCAGCAATCTGCGCATCGTTCAACTGCGTAGCAAACGCCGGCATCCCGACATCGTTACCCGCAGTCTTGCGCTGCACACCATGCAAAATCACCTGCACCAGATTGCCCGGATTCGACGCCCCCACCGTGGTGTTATGCAGCAGCGGCGGATAGTATCCATCCGGCGTGCCCTTGCCTTGCGCCTGATGGCAAGTCGCGCAATTGCCGAGATACAACCGCGCCGGATCGAGCGTGCCGTCGCTCATCGCAACACCCCGCAACCGCGTCACGTCCGTGGCCGGCTTGCCCCACGTAGCGCGCGCTTGCCGGCTGCCGTCGCTGACCGCCGGCACCGTGCGCACGTAGGTAGCGATCGCGTTGATATCGGCGTCCGTCATCTTCGAGAAGCTGTGTTCCACCGCCTCACCCATCGGCCCAGCGGCTTGCGCGAGACCCGGCACGCTCCCCGTCTGCAGATACTGGACGAGTTGCGCATGGGTCCATCCGCCAATCCCGCTGTTGGTCGCCGATGTGATGTTGTAGCCATCCCAACCCGCCAGCACCGAACCGCCGAGAAAATCGCCGCCGGTTTCGTCGAGCGCTTTCTCCTGCATTGCGAAGCCACGCGGCGTGTGGCACGTGCTGCAATGCGCGAGGCCCTGCACGAGGTACGCGCCACGATTCCATTCGACGCTCTGGCTCGACTTCGCCTGATACGGACCGCTCGTCAGGAACAGCCAGTTCCACGCGCTCAGCGGCCAACGCATATTGAGCGGCCACGGAATGTCGCTCACGCGCGTGGGCTGATTCACCGGCGCGACGCCGTAGCGGAAGTACGCGTACAGCGCCTTCACGTCGTCGTCGCTGACCTTCGCGTAGGACACATAGGGCATGGCCGGATACAGATTGTGGCCGTCCTTCGAGACGCCTTTGCGCAGCGCGCGATCGAAGTCGTCGAGCGACCAGGTGCCGATCCCCGTTTGCGGATCGGGCGTGATATTGCTTGAATAAATCGTGCCGAGCATCGGTACTTTCAGCGGCAAGCCACCGGCAAACGGCTTGCCCTTTACCGAGCTATGACACGCCATGCAATCGCCGGCCGTCGCGAGATATTCGCCGCGTTTAATCAATGCGGTGTCGTTGCCGTTCACAGAAGCGTCCGCCTGCGCCAACGCGGGCAGAGTCAACGCACCGGCCAGCAGCCAGAAAAAGGTTTTCTTCAGCACGTTCAAACTTCCTTCTTCAACTGGTCGGCCATGCGCAGCGCCAGCGCCGCGATGCTCAGCGTCACGTTGACGGTGCCCACGGTCGGCATCGTCGCGCTGCTCGAGATAAACAGGTTCGGGTGATCGAAGGTACGGCAATGCTTGTCGACCACCGAATCGCGCGGATCGCTGCCCATGATGGTCGCGCCCGTGATGTGATTGTTCGGCGCGAACTCGTCCTGATACTCGATCTCGGTGCCGCCCAGCACTTTCGCCGCGTTGGCGTAGACCTCGCGCGTATGCACGGCGCCGCGCTTAACGTAATCGTCGATACGATACGTAATCTCCGGACGGGGAATACCGATCGCGTCGGTCTCCGTTTTGCTCGGCACGATGCGGTTTTCCGGCGCCGGCAGAATTTCGTGGAAGCAGTCGAACTCGACAAAACGCGCCGCGCGGTCGCGAATCTGCGCGTCCAGTTCGGCCGGTTTGATCAGCTTGCCCTGCTTGAAAATCTTCTGCGTTTCCTGATCGATACGCGACAGGTTCGACAGGTGGATCTTCTTCGCGGCTTCGGTCGCGCGGAATGCGCCGTCGCGGAAACCGATCAGCGAGGTCATTTCCTGCGGGCCGCGGCCCGGCCACAGTTTTTCGTCGGCGTAGAACGTCACGCCGGTGCCCGGGTGGTCCATCAGATTGCGGCCCACCATGTCGGAGCTATTGCCCACGCCGTTCGGGAAATCGTGACTGGTGGACATCAGCATGATCTTCGGTGTTTCAATGCCGTTCGCGGCCAGCACGAAATACTTGCCTTCCACGCGATACTCGTTGCCCTGCGGGTCTTTATACAAAGCCGCGACGATGCGCTTGTCCGCCCCCACTTCGAGCTTGTAGACGACCGCGTTGTCGATCAGTTTCGCACCGGCCTGCTCCGCTTTCTCGACGTGCACAATCCCGTTGTACATCGCGCCGATCGGACAGATCGGCATGCAATTGTTGTTGCCGCAACAGGTCGGGCGGCCGTCGTACGGACGGCTATTGCGCGCCACCGGTTCGGTTACCACGTGATAGCGCGAGTCGAACGCGTTGAGCTTGCCCTTGATGGTCTGCTCGTTGTACGACAGCGGCAGCGGCGCCATCGGATACGGCTGGCTGCGCGGCGAACCGAGTTCTTCGTCCGTCGGGCCCCACACGCCGAGTTCTTCTTCGGCGCGCTGATAGTACGGCTCCAGTTCGTCGTATTCCATCGGCCAGTCACGGCCCACGCCGTACACGGTCTTCATGCGGAAGTCGTTCGGCATGAAGCGCCATGCGGAAGCCGCCCAGTGCCACGTTGTGCCGCCCACCGCGCGAATGTACTGCGAGTTGAATTTGTGCTCGCCCTTCAGGATCAGATAATTGTTCGGCGGACCGTATTCCGGATGCGGCGCCCATTGACTCGACGGATACGGCGCCGAGTTATCCGACTTGTCGAACTGGTTGCGAAAGCGTTCGACGATTTCCCAGCGCGGCATGCGCGGCCCGGCTTCGAGCAGAATCACGGACTTGCCGGCCAGCGCCATCTGATGCGCGACGATCGCGCCCGCCACGCCCGAACCGACTACGACGATATCGGCCTGCTGGGTTTTGGGTTGTGTTTGATTGTGTGAATCGGCCATGCTCAGGCTTGCCTTTCGATCGGTTTGGCAGCCCAGAAACCGGGCTTGTTGGGGCAGTACGAACGGATGATCAGCGTGTCGGAAACCACGTCGTACATCAGCGCCTGTTCGTACGTGACCACGGTCGTATCGACGGTGCCGAGGTACCACGCTTCGAGAATTTTCAGCGCGAGCGCCTGCTGCGAGGCGTCGGCGGAACCGGCGGCGAGCGCGCCGGCCAGCTTCGGCAACTGCTGCGCGAAAGCGGGCGACGACGTCTGCAGCGCGGCCAGCAGGCGCGTGCCGACGTCGCGATTCAGCGTGGCTCGCGCGGTCAGCGATTGCGACAGGCTCATGAACGCGTCGACGGGCGCGGCGGAGGTGTCCGCGGCGAGTGCCTTGAGCGCGAGCGAGCCGGTCAGGCCCGCGGCGGTCAACGCGAGTGCGCCCTGGAGCCAGCGGCGGCGCGTCATGCTCGACGCTTCACCGCTCGTGGCGAAGGCTGTCCCGTCGCGGGACTCGCCGTGAGTATCGTGTGGAGTCAATTGTTGTTTATCCCTTGTGAGGCGTTCTTCAAAACTTATTGCGGGGTGATGCGAGATCGGCCGAATGCAGCACGAGCGGCACCACGAGCGCCGTTCGCTCGTAGCACGTTCCATGCCGCTTATCGCGCAGCGTCAGAACTGATGCAGCATCCCGACATAAGCGCCGGTCTGCGATTCGCCGACCAGCGGACTCGTGTTGCTGGTCGAGTCGCGCGGCGACGCTTCGAGCGAGAAGTTCGAGTTGCCGCCGTTGTTCACGTAACCCACCGTGCCATACAGGAAGGTGCGCTTCGTCAGGTTGTAGGTGGTGCCGAGCACGTACATCATCGCGTGGCCGGACGGGTCGTGCGCGACGTCGCCGCTGCCGTCGCCGACCTTCACGTAGTAGCCGCCCGCCGTCACCGCCCAGCGCGGCTGGAAGTTGTAGGTCGCGCCGAGCCAGTAGTGATCCGCGCTATCGGCCACGCCGACCGGCGAGTCCGGCGCCGAGTAGTGCGTATAGGCGCCCTGAATCTTCACCGCATCGAAATGCACGTTGGCGCCCACGAAATATTCGCGCGACGCCTGGAAGATATTGCTGAAGCGGCCGTTGCTGTCGCGCAGTTCGTCGTAGATACCGCGCACGTCGAACAGAGTGGAGTGATAGCTCAGCATGATGCCGTCGGAGCGGCCGAACTCGCCGTTGGCACCGCTGTTGAACGAGCCCGGCTGATTGCCGAACGAGTATTGCCCCTGCACGTCGAAGCCCCAGAACACCGGGCTGTGATATTCAACGTTGTTGCTGGTCTGCTGCCAGTTGCGCCCGCGCACCAGCGAGGCCGACGAAAACGCCTGCTGCACGAACGGATCGAATTCCCACACGCCGTCGCTATCGATAAACAGATTGCGGCCCGCCTGCAGCGTGCCCCACTCCTGGCTCTTCAAGCCGACGAACGCGCGCCGCGACCAGAGGCGCCCGCCGCTGGTGGTGCCGTTCATCACCTGCAAGCCGGTTTCCAGGTTGAAGATCGCATTCAGGCCACCGCCCAGATCTTCATTACCCTTGAGGCCCAGCATGCTGGTGCCCCAATCCCCGCCCTCCGCGCTCCAGCGGCTCGAACTGCCGCCCGCGGCGTTGCTGATGTGATTCAGGTATTCCAGACCCGCGTCCAGGCGGCCATATAACGACACACTGGTTTGACCATAAGCCAGCGGACTGGCCGCTACCGCGAGCGCCGCCATTAATTTTTTAGCAGGTAGTCTCATTGTTTTGCCGTGAATTGTTTTGTATCGCGAGGGAGGGCAAAGCCAAATGCAGATGATTCAAAACTACTCGGTGCAGCGTCGGCCGCGCTCAGGCTGCGACCGCCCGGACAACACCGGTGTAAAGCGGGATTCGAAAACGATGAGGGGTAGAACGATGGATAGATGTTGCGAAACTACATCCTGCGCGGTCGAACTATAGGGGATACGCGGCTGATAGCCTATCCGTTTGACGCAATAAACTTTTGCGGACCGCGGACTCGACATTGAGTGGGCAACCGAAAAGGGTGATCGAAAGCTGCTCAAGATAAGATAGATGCTCATTACGTCCGCGCCAAATAGAAACGTATAAACCGTTATCAATCCTTTACCTCCTGCCATGAATGCGCCCGAACTGACCGAAGACGAACACCTTGGCCTTTACCAACGCGCAACGGATAACGGCGCTGAATGGTGGCGCGTCAGCGTCGCCGACCGCCCGGAAAACTATCGCCTCGAACATGGCACGGACGACGGCGAGCGCACTGGCGCGGTCGATATCGATCTGGTGGTCGACGCGGAAAACCTGCGCGCCAAGCTGAAAAAATGGCGCCGCGAAGGCTTCGCAATCGATATCGACGACACCAACGCGGAGCACGACGCGGCCGAACGCATCGCCTTCATGCCCGCCTTGCAGCGCGCCGCAGCGCTCGCGGCGGTGGCGAAACAGCGGCACGCCGAAGGCGTAAACGAGAGCGAGAGCGTGCGCATCGGCCATCTCGACGTGCCCTGCGGCATGGATGGTCCGCTGGTGCCGCGCATCAATCCCGCCTATCTGTTTTCCGAGCGCTTCAACGACATCGTCGAAGATATCGTCGAGAACCGCCGCGTCATGCTGATCGGCCACACCGGCGCCGGCAAGACCAGCCTGATCGAACAGGTCGCGGCGCGCTCGCGACACGGCGTGCTGCGCTCCAACATGAACGGGCAGACCACGGTCGGCGATTTCGTCGGCTTCTGGACGGTCAAGGGCGGCGAGACTTTATGGGTCGACGGTGTGCTGCCCACCGCGATGCGCGAAGGCCTGTGGCTGATCGTCGACGAAATCGACTTCGCCGAGCCGTCGATTCTCGCCGCGCTCACCGCCGTGCTCGAACCGCACGGCCGCCTCGTGCTGAAGGAGAAAGGCAACGAGATCGTCGCGCCGCATCCGGCATTCCGGCTCTTCGCCACTGCGAACGCGGTCGGCGCAATGAGCCAGTTCCGTCATCTGTATCAGGGCGCCAATCTGATGAACGAGGCGTTTCTTGATCGCTGGCGCGTGTATCTGCTCGACTATCTGTCGCCCGCCGAAGAAGCCGATGTGCTGATCCGCACGCTCGCCCCGCACATGACCCGCACGCTTGCCACCACGCTCGCCGCAATTGCCGCCGACTGCCGCGCGGCGTTCTCGCGCGAAGATCTGTCGAGCGCGTTCTCGACGCGGCGCCTGCTCGATTGGGCCGAGCTGATGTTGCGCACCGGCGACCCCGAACGCGCGGCCGGGCCGGCCATCTACGCGAAGGTGAGTCCGGAAGACGCCGCGTTGATTCGCGGCATCATCCGCCATCACATCGCGCCGGCCGCCTGAACGTGGGCACGATGCACGCTACGCACGACACGCGCGGTTTCACCTTCGAATCCACGCTCAGCAAAGTCGCCCGTGTGCTGACGGGGCAATACGGCGTGACGGTCGCGTTCAGTCCGGACGGGCCGCGCGTCGAACCTGGCCGGATCGTGATTCCCGATTACGAGCTGAACGGCGGCATCGAGCGCGATGTGCTGATCGGCTATCTGGATCTGCTGGTGGCGCGCGCGAAACATGCGTCGCTCGCGGAGCTCGACGCGTTGCCGGCCGGGATCGAAGCGAAATTTGCGCAGGTGATCGACGACCGTCGCGTGTGCGGTGAATTGCTCGACGAGTATCCGGGCGCGCGCTGGTTCATCGGCAAACTGCGCGTGCATGCGGCCGAACGTGTGCGGCAACGCTGGCCAAAACTGCATTGGCGCGACCGGCTGGTCTGGCTGGTGGAGCGCGCGCTGTGGGACGAGTCGCCGACGCGAAGCGAAGCGGTCCATTCGCTGCTCGCCGCGTTGCATGCGTCGCAGGATCTATTGCACGAAGCACGTGGCAGCCGCTCGACCGCGCAGAGCATCGCGACGGCGCGAACGCTGGTGGCGCGCGTGCGCGCGTTGTCGGCGGGTGACGTGAACAGCATGGTCTTCACCGCGGACCCGGTCGAAGATATCGACACAGAAACGGCCGCGAGTTCGTCCGCGCCGCTCGACGACGAAGACGACACCGTGCTGCCCGATCACGACAGCGCGAATTCGCCGCCGTCGGAGCGCAGCGGCGGCGCTGAGGCGGAGAACGCGGTCGGCATGGGCCAATCGCTCGGCGACGCGCAATCGCCTTCGGCGGATAGCGAAGGCGAAGCCGGCGCTGCTGTAGCCAACACAGTGCGCGCACAACTGTCCATTCCCCTCGCCACCGAATTCGACGACATCGCCGACCTCACCGGTCAGGGCGACAGCGCGGCGTGGCGTGAACTGCGCGCGCAAGCCCGTGCGGACACCGCGCCGCTGAAGGAAAAACTCGAACGTGCGCTGAGCGCCGACGAACGCACGCGCTGGCGCCGCGAGCAGGAGCGCGGCGAGATCGACCGTACCGCGCTCGCGAAACTCGCCACTTCGCCGGGTTACCGCACGCCGTTTCGTACGCAGCGGGCGCACAAGGGGCGCGACGTGGCGGTCACGTTGCTGATCGACCGTAGCGGCTCGATGGCCGGCCGCAAGATCGAACTCGCGCGCCAATGCGCGACCGCGTTGTGCGATGCGCTGACGCAGTTGTCGTTCGATTGCGAGGTGCTGGGCTATTGTTCGGTCGAATCGGAGCCGATGCGTCAGCTTTATCAGCGGCAGCTTGCCGCGGGCGCGGATTTGCGGCGCTATAACCGGTTTGTCGAGCGGCTCGATCTGAAAGTCTACAAACGCTTCGGCGCGACGGACCTGAGCGGCATCGCGCGGATCGACTGCGGACACGAGAACCCCGACGGTGAAGCGCTCGCGTGGGCCGCGACGCGTCTGGCGGATCATCAGGCCAGCCGGCGCATTCTGATCGTGTTCTCCGACGGTTATCCCTCCACCGGCGACGGCGACCCGCAAGTGCTGCGCAGTGATCTGCGCGAACGCGTGGCGGCGATCGGCCAGCGCGGCATCGAGTTGGTGGGGATTGGCGTGTTGACCGACGCCGTGGAGGATTTCTATCCGCACAACGTGGTGGTGAGCCGTCTCGCGGAATTACCGTCGACGGTGTTCTCCGTACTGAGCACGATGCTGCTGAAGCGCTAGCGCAACTCAGCTTGGCGCGACCCTCACCCGCTCAGAACGCGTTCAGCGGAATCTTCAGATAGCGCACGCCGTTCGCCTCCGGCTCCGGCAGCGCGCCCGCGCGGATATTGATCTGGATAGCCGGCAGAATCAGCGTCGGCATGCCGAGCGTGCGGTCGCGCGCAGTGCGCAGCGCGACGAACGCCTCTTCGCTCACGCCGTCGTGCAAATGGATATTGTCGCGGCGCTGTTCGGCCACGGTGGTCTGCCAGCGCGGTTCGCGCGAGGGTGGCGGGTAGTCGTGGCACATGCACAGCCGCGTTTCCGGCGGCAGCGCCAGCAACCCGCGCGCGGACTCGTACAGCGTACCCGCGTCGCCGCCCGGAAAATCGCAGCGCGCCGAGCCGAGGTCCGGCATGAACAGCGTATCGCCGACGAACACCGCATCGCCGATCCGGTACGCCATGTCGGCGGGCGTATGGCCCGGCACATGCAGCGCCTCGCCGCCCAATCCGCCGATGCTGAAGGTCTCGCCCGGGGCGAACAGATGATCGAACTGGCGGCCGTCAGTGCGCATCTCGTCGGCCAGATTGAAGACACGTTTGAACGCGCCCTGCACGATGCGGATATCCGCGCCGATGGCGATCCTGCCGCCCAGCGCGCCCTTCAGATACGGCGCCGCCGAAACATGATCGGCATGCGCGTGCGTCTCCAGCAACCATTCGACCTGCAAGCCATGGGCTTTGACAAAGTCCACGACGCGTTCCGCCGACGCCGTCGACGTATGCCCGGACTTCGGGTCGTAGTCGAGCACCGGATCGATCACCGCGCAGGCCGAGCCTTCGGCGGCGAACACCACATACGTGAACGTGCCGGTCGTGGTGTCGTAGAAGGCTTCGATCAACGGGCTCATGCTCTGCTCCATGCTACTCATACAACTCATCCTGCTCGAAGGTTCACGCCAGTTGCGGCTTGAACGGATATTGCTCGATCGTGCCGCCGCGCGCCACCACCGCCGTGCTTTCGGGAATTTCCTCCCACCAGCCCGGCAGATCGGCGAGCGGCTCGGACAGCACCAGAAACGCGTCGTCGCCGGCCGCCGTGATGCGCGAGTCGTCCGGATACAACTCGTGCAGATGATGAAGCGACGTGCTGTGAAACAGCGAGCGCGACGCCCCTTCGCTCGAATAGCGTACCGCGACGATCTGCTCGCCGTCGGTCGCGCACACCGTCATGTTCAGCGGTTCGTCGACGCCATGCGCGCGGCCGGTGGCTTCGACGAAACCCACCATACGTTCGAGCGCGGTAACCGGCGCGAGTTCAAGGCCGAACGTCAGCGCCAGAAAGAACAACACCTCGGAATCGGTCGAGCCTTCAATCGAAGGAAACAGCTCGGGGTCGATCGCCAGCATCAGATCGCGCCGCACCACCGGATAATTGCGCACCAGGCCATTGTGCGCGAACAGCCAGCGGCCATAGCGGAACGGATGACAGTTGGTTTCCTGCGAAGGCGTGTCGGTCGCCGCGCGGATATGCGCGATGAACAGCGGCGCGCGAATCGCCCGCGCGGCTTCGCGCAGATTGCGGTCGCTCCACGCCGGCTGGATGCAGCGGTAACGGAACGGAATATCGGTCGGGTGGCCGTACCAGCCGATACCGAAGCCGTCGCCGTTCGTGGTGGTATGGCCGAGCCGCGAATGCAGGCTCTGATCGATCAGCGAGTGTTTCGCGTTGAACAGCACCGTTTCGAGCTGAAGCGGGTTACCTGTATAAGCGAGCCAGCGGCACATTGGGTTCTCTCCGGTGCGATGCAACCTGGCGGCGGTTGCGCTCTGCTGCGACACAACGCTCCGGCGCGGCAGGCTGCCGCCCGGCCCGACACTACTTGATCACCGGCTGCAACGTCGCGATCGGAATCAGGAATTCGGAGAAGCCGGTCAGCATGATCTGCACGCCAATACACAACAGCAGAAACGACGAGACGCGCATGGCGACCTTGGTGCCTTCCACGCCGAGGTAACGGGCGAAAATCACCGCACGGCTGTATACCAGATAGACGCTGAGCGCCACCAGCAGCGAGATAACCACCGACGCAACGCTCGACAGCACGAACTCGGACAGCTTGTGCGTGCGGTTCGCGGTCAGCGCGATGGCGGTGGCGATCGAGCCCGGCCCGGTGGTCAGCGGAATGGTGAATGGGAAGAAGGCCTTCGACATGGCGTTGTCCGCGTCGACGCGTTTCACCGCCGGTTGCTCGGCCGGCTGGGTATCGGGCGCGTTGAGCATCTGCCAGCCGCCGACCGCGACCGCGAGGCCGCCGCCAATGCGCAGCGCCTGCATCGAAATGCCGAAGAAATGCAGGATCGGGGTGCCGATAAAGAACGCCACCAGCAGCACGCAGACCACGTTGATGGCAATCTTGCGGGCGAGCGCGGTGCGCTCCTCGGTGGTCAACGACGCAGTCCGGTCAAGGAAGACAAAGGCAATGCCGATCGGGTTGATGATGCTGATCAGCCCGGTGAAGCCAAACAGAATGTCCGAGATCAGACTTTCGACCATATGCGTTTTCCGTGATGAACGACTGCTCGCGTCGCGTGACCGGGATGATATCGCGCCGCGCCAGCCGGCACGGTGAAAAGTGCGCAACCGGCACCCTTGCCATAGTCTCGTCACCGCGGACGCCGCGCATTGCAGCGCAGCAAGCCGCGCGGAAAACACGCAAAAAAGATGCACGCGCAACTTTCGGAAAGCCTACACTTTTTTGACTTACTTTACGTACCCAAAGCATCAGGCATAAAGTCCCCAGCGAAGCCGCACTTTCAACGAGACGTACTCACCGGTTCGAGGAGTTGCCCCCATGTTGCTTCGTGTACTCGCCGCGCTGCCGTTCGTCGGCATACTGCTCGGTGTTCCGTTTGTGAATCGCGTCGAGCCGCTGATGCTCGGCATGCCGTTCGTGCTGGCCTGGATCGTCATGTGGGTCGTGCTCAGCGCGATCATCATGGCGGTCGTCTACCGTCTGGACCCGTCCAACCGTCAACTCGCCGCCGTCGAAGGCGAGGAGGTCCGCCCATGAGCGCCCTGCTGATCATTGCTGCCATTACGCTGTTCGCGCTGTACCTCGGCATACGCGCGCGGCGCGGCCACGACATGAGCCTCGAACAATGGACGGTGGGCGGCCGCAGCTTCGGCACCGCGTTCGTGTTCCTGCTGATGGCGGGCGAGATCTACACCACCTTCACCTTCCTCGGTGGCAGCGGTTTCGCCTATGGCAAGGGCGCGCCGGTCTACTACATTCTCGCGTACGGCACGCTCGCGTACATCATCTCGTACTGGATGCTGCCGCCCATCTGGCGTTATGCGCGAGACCACCGGCTCGTGTCGCAACCGCACTTCTTCGCGCGCAAATACGATAGCCCGGCACTCGGCACGCTGGTCGCGCTGGTGGGTGTCGCCGCGCTGATTCCGTACCTCGTGCTGCAACTCAAGGGGCTCGGCATTATCGTCGCGACCGCGTCGTACGGCGCGATTTCGTCGACCACGGCGATCTGGCTTGGCGCCGGCGTCGTGACCGCTTACGTGATCGTCTCCGGCGTGCGCGGCTCGGCGTGGAATTCGGTGGTGAAGGACACGCTGATCCTCGCGATCGTGCTGTTCCTCGGCATTTATCTGCCGATTCACTACTACGGCGGCTTCAGCGACATGTTCCGCGCGATCGACGCCGCCCGCCCCGGCTTCCTGACCTTCCCGGCCAAGGGCTCGAGCGTGACCTGGTTCCAGTCGACGGTGCTGCTGACCGCGCTGGGTTTCTTCATGTGGCCGCACTCGTTCGGTTCGATCTTCACCGCGCGCGACGAACGCATCTTCCGCCGCAATGCGATGGTGCTGCCGCTGTACCAGCTGATCCTGCTGTTCGTGTTCTTCGTCGGCTTTGCCGCGACGCTGAAGGTGCCGGGCCTCAAGGGCGGCGACATCGACCTGTCGCTGTTCCGCCTGTCGCTGCAGACCTTCGACCCGTGGTTCGTCGGCGTGATCGGCGGGGCCGGCATTCTGACCGCGCTGGTGCCGGGCTCCATGATCCTGACCTCGGCCTCCACGCTGCTCGCCAACGACGTCTACCGCGGCATGGTGAACCGCAACGCGTCGGACGCCACGGTGACCAATCTGGCGCGGCTTCTGGTGCCGGTGGTAGCGCTGGTGGCGGTCGGCTTCACGCTGCACGGCGGCGAAACGATCGTGGCCCTGCTGCTGATGGGTTACAGCTTCGTGACGCAGTTGTTCCCGGCGGTGATCTGCAGCCTGCGGCCGCATAACCGTGCCACCAAACAAGGCGCGTTCTGCGGGATTCTCGCCGGCGTGGCGGTGGTCACCATCACGACCACGATGCACCTGAGCGTCGGCCAGTTGATGCCGTTCCTGCCGGACGCGCTGAAGGACGTCAACATCGGCTTCCTGGCGCTGGCGGTGAATATCATCGTGTTCGCGCTGGTCAGTGCGGTGACGCAGCCGCATCCGGTCGAACAGACGCACGCGCCGGTGCATTAAGCTTCGCTTCCCGCAGGACTTGAAAGGGCTGTCGCCATTGGCGACGGCCCTTTTCCGTTTACCGGTCGCGCGCCGAATGTCAAATCTACATAAGAATGAAAAAACCGCCCGCGTTCCAGCGCGAACCTCAGCGCGAACGTCACGGCGAAATACAGCGGCCCGCACTGCAACACAAACCCGCAGCCGCGGCGCAAATCTTCCGCCCGCTCCGGGCACACCCCTTGCTGAATAGACACATCGCCGAATCCGGCCGCACTGTGCAAGTGCAAAAATTTGCGTCCCTGGGGGCCACCTTGTCGCTCAACGTTCTTCTTGTCGCTTCCGAAGCCCTGCCGCTCGCCAAATCCGGCGGCCTCGGCGACATGGTCAGTGCCTACGCCGCCGCGCTGCGCGATGCCGGTGTGGATGTCTCGATTCTGATGCCCGCTTATCCCGAGGCGCTCGAACGCGCCCTCAACGTCGCGCCCGTCGCGCGCATGACCGGCCTGCCCGGCGGCGACGCCCGGCTGCTGCGCGCGCGTATGCCCGACACCGGCGTCACCGTGCTGCTGCTGCAAATGGATCACCTGTTCGCCCGCGAAGGGCTGTACCGCGATCCGCAAGGGCGCGACTACCTCGACAACCTGACGCGCTTCGCGTCGCTCGCCGCGGCGGCCACGCGTATCGCGCGCGGCGTGCGTAATCTGAAGCGCCCCGACATCGTGCACGCGCACGATTGGCATGCAGGCCTCACGCCGCTTTATATGCGGCTCGCGGGCGTCGCCGCGAAAAGCGTCTTCACGATTCACAACCTCGCGTTCCAGGGCAACCATCCGCTCGCGATGGGCGGCTGGATCGGCGTGCCGTCCGACTTGCTGACGCCCGCGTTGTCCGACGAGCGCAGCATCGAGTTCTACGGCTCGCTGAGCATGATGAAAGCGGGCATCGTCCACGCCGACCGGGTCAACACCGTCAGCCGGCGCTATGCGCGCGAGATTCTGACGTCCCGCTTCGGGCACGGCATGGAAGGTGTGTTGCAGGCGCAGGCGGGCAAGCTGTCGGGCATCGTCAACGGGATCGATACCGTTGCGTGGAATCCGGCGACCGATTCGCAGATTGCGCGCCCCTATTCCGTCGACGACACCGCCGGCAAGCAGGCCTGCAAGCGCGAGCTGCAACAGGCGTTCGGACTGACGCGTGACCCGTTCGCGCCGCTGGTCGCGATCGGCAGCCGGCTGACGGAACAGAAGCTTGCCGACGTCGTGGTGCACGCGCTGCCCACGCTGCTCGAACGGCATCCGCGTTTGCAATTCGCGATTCTCGGTCAGGGCGAGCCCGCGCTCGAACTGGCGCTGCAGCAACTGGCGGCAGCGTGGCCTGGGCGCGTGGGCGTGCAGATCGGTTATGACGAACGACGCGCGCATATGCTGCACGCAGGCGCGGACATGCTGCTGCATGGCAGCCGCTTCGAACCCTGCGGACTCACCCAGCTTTACGCGATGCGTTACGGCACGATTCCGGTGGCGTCGCGCGTGGGTGGGCTGGCGGATACGATCGTCGACTATGTGCCGCTCGAGGCGCCCGATCCGCGTGAGCCGCGTGACGTGCGGCTCATGCACGGTGAAGACAGCGCGACCGGCTTTCTGTTCGACGGCGAGCAGGTCGACGATGTCGTGCATGCGCTCGGACGGGCCTTGACCGCGTTCATGCAACCGGCGTCGTGGCACGCGTTGCAGCGCAATGCGATGAGCCGCGATTCGGGTTGGGAAGCGTCGACCGAGAACTATCTCGCGTTGTATGCGGAGATGGTCGATGCACGCCCGGCGCTGCGCGAGACGCGCGTTCGCAAGACACCGGTTCGGGCTCGCGCGGCGGGCTCCTCGAGTGCGACGCGCCAGGCTGCGCGTGCGGACGAGGGGTTCAACGCGGGCGTCGGAGAGATGGCGCGCAGTGCATAACCCGCGCTTCGAATAACCCCACGCGGCAACGGTTGAACGACCCGACGCCGCGTCCCGCACGTTAAGCTCGCTGGCATACTCGTCTTTCCCGGAGTTGCCGATGCCGTCACCCGTTCTCCGCGTCGCCCGTCCCACCAACCAGCTCAATCAGGTCGCCGATTTCTACACGCGTGGACTCGGCTTCGAGGTGCTGGCGCGTTTCGCCGATCACGAGGGTTTCGACGGCGTCGTCGTCGGACGGCGCGACTGTCCGTGGCACATCGAATTCACGCATCAGCACGGCGTCAGCGTCGAACGCGCGCCGACTCACGAACATCTTCTCGTGCTCTATCTGCCCGCCCTCGGCGAGTGGACCGCCGCGGTCGAGCGGCTTCAGGCATTCGGCGCGATGCCGTGCCAGGCCGAAAATCCCTACTGGGATCGCCAAGGCAAAACCTTCGAAGATCCTGACGGTTATCGAATCGTCCTGCAGCATGCCGCCTGGGGCTGAGTTCGATAATTCATCACGCATAGCATGCGCAAAAGCGATGTTCCACACCGGGCACACTCGCCCGATGTTGAACGCTTCCTGACAATCCCGGCGAACTGAATGCTGCTTGACAGCTCGCGAGCACGCAAGGCAAGCTTCGGCATCCAGAACAATTCCCGCTTCCATTCCCTTCCATTCCGGCTAGCTGCATTTCGCGTGTTGTGCCTGTCGTACCCGTTACCTCCCGTGTTCCGATTCCGTTGACGCTGTCCATGCCTGCTTCGAGAGGGTCGCCATGTCAAGAAGTCGAATCATCGCCGCCGTGCTGCTCGCTATCGCACTGACCGCCTGCCAGACGTCGCCGAGCGGCGACATGGCCCAGTCCCGCGCCGCGCCCGTGACCGCCAGCACCGCCGAGATCCGCTCGATCGCCAAAGACGCGTATCTCTACGGCACGCCCCTGGTTGCTGTGTACAGCACGATGTATGCGTTTTCCGTGGACAGCACCAATCCGCAATACAAAGGTCCCTTCAATTCCATCCTGAACGTCGCACGCGTTTTCACACCCGACGACACCGCTTTCGTCACGCCCAACTCCGACACGCCCTATACGTTCGCCGGTCTCGATCTGCGTGCGGAACCGGTGGTTATCACGGTCCCGCCGATGGACCGGAAACGCTACTTCGTGTTCCAGTTGCTGGACCTGTACACCTTCAACTTCGCCTATATCGGCAGCCGCACCACCGGCAACCACGGCGGCACATTCCTGATAGCGGGTCCGCGCTGGAACGGTCAGACGCCGAACGGCATCACCCAGGTGATCCGCTCCGAGACCGATCTGGTGAACGTCGTGGGACGCACGCAACTGTTCAATCCCGGCGACCTCGACAACGTCAAGCAGATTCAGGCGGGCTACAAGCTGCAGACGCTCTCGGCGTTCACCGGCACCGCGCCACCGCCCGCCGCGCCGGCCGTGCAATGGATCAAGCCGATCTCGCCGGCCGCCGCGCGCACCTCGCTCGAGTTCTTCAACCAGCTCGCGTTCGTGTTGCAGTTCGCCCCCGTCAATCCGGACGAAGCCGGACTGCGCAGCCGCTTCGCACAGATCGGCGTGGTGCCGGGGCAGCGCTTCGACGTGAACGCGCTGTCGGCGGAGCAGAAGGCGGCGTTTAGCGCCGGCATGCAGGACGGCCAGAAGGCGATCGACGACCGGCGCGCGTCGCTCGGCGGCAAAACGGACACCTTATTCGGCACGCGCGAGTATCTGAAGAACGACTATGTGACGCGCGCCACCGGCACCCAGGTCGGTATCGGCGCGAATTCGCGGGAAGAAGCGCTGTATCCGGTGCTCGACAAGGACGCGAGCGGCCAGCCGCTGGACGGCAGTCAGCATCGTTACGTGCTGCGCTTTCCCAAAGGGCAATTGCCGCCGGTGAACGCGTTCTGGTCGGTGACCATGTACGGATTGCCGGACCAGTTGCTGGTGAAAAATCCGCTCGACCGCTATCTGATCAACTCACCGATGCTGCCGCAACTCAAAAAGGATCGGGACGGCGCGGTGACGATTTATATCCAGTCCGAAGCGCCCGCCAACGCCCGCAAGGCGAACTGGCTGCCGGCGCCGGATGGGCCGTTCATGATCACCCTGCGCTATTACTGGCCGAAGCAGGCGCTGCTCGATGGCAAGTGGAAGACGCCCGTGGTCAAACGCGTGAACTAGCGGGTTAAGTGCGCGCGGCGTCGACCCGCGTCATCCCGTCGGCGCTCCATTCTTCCGAGCCCACGCCGTGGTGTACGAAGAACAGGCCGTCGGGATCGTACTGGCGCTTCACCGCCGCGAGCCGCGCGTGATGGTTTCCCCAGTAGGCCCGCTGCCAGTCGCTTTCGAAGAAGTCGCTCTCGGACAGATACGTACCCGGGTCGGGCACGATGGTGCGCAGGATCTGCGTGGCCTGGGCGATGCTCGTTGCGCTGCGCCGCCCGTTGCGCGTATCCGGCTCATGTCCCGCGATGCCCGGAAACGCCGGCGCGCCCAGGTCCGCGAGGATCGCGAGCGCGAAGGCATCGAGTACCGCGGGATTGGTCGCGGTTTGCCGGGTCGCGTTCAACGCGTCGGCCGGAGCGCCCGCCAGTCCCTTGTTGAAGTGCAACGTGACGGACCAGCGCCGGCTGCTCTGCACCAGCGTGTCGGCGAGGTCGCCGCGCCGTGCGGGCGCCAGCAGCGCGGCCGGCAGCCAGGTCGAGGTGTAGCCGTACAGGTACTGGCCGGCATCGACCAGGTTGTCCGTCCAGAAGACGTTGCCTGGGTCGGCGCCCGGGCGGTCGTCGACCGTTAGCGCGTCAGGGACGTGTTGCGCGAGGAAGGCCGGGTCCCAGAAGTGCCGCGCCGAGGCGGTCAGCACCTGGGGCGGTGTGGTCGTGCAGCCATGCTCGCCGTTCGCGACCCAATCGAAGAACGGCTGCCAGACGCGCATAGCGGTGTCGCGATCAAGCCCCTGGAACACCATCGAAATGCGCAGCGTATTGTCGCTGCGGAACGCCACCGTCTCGCCCCAATGCGGATTGATCAGACTGGCCGCGCTGAACGCGATGAACTCGCCCACCAGCGCGCGGAATGCCGTCTCCGACGACGCCTTCACCGTCGCGTTCACGACACCCACCAGATCGGGCAGTTCGTGCGTGCGCAACGTCAACTGCGTCACGACGCCGAAGCTTCCGCCACCGCCGCCTTTCAATGCCCAGAACAGATCCGGGTGCGTGCAGGCATTCACCGTGCGCACCACGCCATCGGCCGTCACGATTTCGGCTTGCAGCAAACCCGCGGCCGCCGAGCCGAACCGCTTCGAAAAGCTGCCGAAGCCGCCGCTCTGCACCAGCCCGGCGACGCCGACCGTCAGGCAGCCGCCGCCTTGCACATAGCGCCCGCTTTGTGCGCTGACAGCGGCATAGACATGCCCCCACAGCGCGCCGGCGCCGATCGTAACCGCAGTCTCCGGTTTGACGCGCCCTGCGCAACCGTCCGGGACGAAAGCGTCGTGCGAGGTGATGCCGCGCATGGCGTGCGTCCAGACCATCAGCGAATCGGCCGCGTTCGAGGTGCCCTGATAACTATGGCCGCCGCCTTTGACCACCAGCCGCAGGCGATGCCTACGCGCGAAGTCGACGGCGCTCGCAATGTCTTGCGCTTCGCCCGCTGCGACGACGTACTCGCTCGGCACGGAGGTCCACGCGTCGAGCCAACCGCAGGTCTGCGTTAGTGCCGGGGTATCGCCGATATAGAAGGGGTTTTTAAGTCGCTTGAATTCGTCCGCGCACGCCTGGCTCGCGGGCGATTCGGCGCATACCGCGAGCGGGGAGCGAACCACGCTCAAGCGCCCGTTCACGGCCGCATTCAGTTGTTGCCAGGCGTCCGTGGAAGGCCACGCTGGATCGCCGGGTCGCACGCGACGCAGTGTCGGACCGGCTGCTTCGCTCGCCTCACTTGCCTCGATCGTCTTGTCGGCCTGCGCATTGGCCGGCCCCTGTGCGAGCGGTTGCGGTTGCGGTTGCGCCAAAACTCGCCAGTTCGCGCCGAACCATGGCGCGGCGAGTGCGCCTTTGAGCAGAGTCCGCCGGTCGAATGCGCACATACGCTTGCCTGTCTCCCGAATGGCCGCGCTGCGCAACGCCCCATGGCGCGGCATCAGGTGAATGCTTTACGCTGCGGTGTGATCGAACCGCATGCCCGTTCCGGCCGATAAAACGGTCGAAGGATAGTAGCCGCGAACCCCCGCATCCGCTACTACGAGAACGCGCGTTACCGCGCCGCCGATGCGATAAATGGCGCTAGACTACCGCCGGATCGAACCACCAAAATCGCACAATTATCCGGAGCGCATCGATGCCTTACGTTCTCTACTATTCGCCCGGCGCGGCCAGCATGGCGGTGCATTGGATACTGATCGAACTGGGCGTCGCATTCGAAGCCCGCCTCGTCGATATCGATATCGGCAAGCAGCGCGAACCGGACTATCTGCGGCTCAATCCCTCGGGTCGGGTGCCGACGCTGGTGGTCGACGGCGTGCCGCGTCACGAATCGGCTGCACTGCTGATGCTGCTCGCCGAACGCCATCCCGAAGCCGGCTTCGCGCCCGCGCCCGGTTCCGCCGACCGCGCCGAGTGGTTCGAAACGATGATCTTTCTCGCCAACACGGTGCTGCCCGCCATGCGCGACTGGTTTTACGCGGAGGTCGACGGCGACGCGGCCGGCGCCGACGCAGTGCGCGCGCTCGCGGAGCGACGACTCGTTGAAGCGTGGGACCGGCTCGACGCGCAACTCGCCGACAAGCCGGGTTACCTGATCGGCGGCAAGCTCAGCACGGTGGATTTGATGGCGCTCATGCTGATGCGCTGGACCCGCAATCAGCCGCGACCGGCGACCGGTTGGCCGCATCTCGCCGGCTATATCCACCAACTGCGCGCGCTACCGTCGTTTATCGAATTGAATACGCGCGAAGGGTTGACCGAGTGGCTTAACCCGAACGATTGACCGGCACGGAGGGCCAGGCTTCAGCCCTGCCGCTTGCCGATCACCACGACGCCGCGCGACAACCCGCTCACGTTATCGACCGCGAGCGCCGCCGCGTACAACTGCGCCACCGGCACCCACACCGCCGGGTACTTGTAGCGCGCTACATCGAGCAGCAAGGCGCTGTCGCTCGCCGCGTCGTACGCAGCAAGCGGCGACCAGTGTCCGCCACCGGTTTCGCCGATCTCGACACGCCGGAAATTCAACAGCGCGAAACGATCGCCGTGGCGCGTGGTCTCGCGAATCAGATCGCGAAACTGCGCCAGCGTGAGGTCCGCCGCGTGGTAAGGCTGCACCGCGACCGGAAATGCCTGCAAGGCTGCGCCGAGCTGGTCGAGCGTCATGCCCTCGTGAGAAACGCGCGCCGCGTTGGCCACTTGCGGATCGACGCCGCGAAAGAAATCTTCCTGCGAGAAATACGGAAAGTCCGGATAGAGCGTCGAGGCGGGCCGGCGAATACCCAATGCGTTGAGCGCCATTACCGACGTCGCGACCGAGCAATACGCTTCGTTGCGCTGGGTTTCGAAATACTGCGAGAGCGGCCAGTACGACTGATTGGCCGCGGCGCCGATCAGGCGCTTCTGGCCGGCCGGCTGCGCCAGGGCGACGAGGTTGGGTGGCACGGGCAGCGGGCCATCGGCGGACTTCGCATTGATGGGCGGCGTTTGAGCTGAGGGCTGCGCAACGGGCTTCTGCGTGGCGGTTTGAATGGCGACCGGATTCGCGGTCTGACTCGCGGTCTCACTTGCCGTCTGACTGGTCGCTACCGGCGCCGGTGCGCAGGCTGCGAGTGCCGCCGTCATCAGCAGCGCGGCAATCCACGCGAGCCGACCGGCGCGCCCAACGGTACGCTTCAAGGAGTATCTGGACATGGATCCTTCCGCTGCGGATGAACTCGGAACGACTGCGCCGCCGCCGATGCATCTCGACAGGCACGGCCAGGCTCCGGTTTTGTAACACGAAACGAAACTGCGCGTGAATCGCGGGAAAGCCTTGGCGTCGCGCCTTACGCAAGCATCAACGGCGCGCTGCCCGGCCGTGTCCAGTTCAACGGCCAAGTGCGGTAAGATCCGTCGCCATCGAAATCAAACCAACGGAATCAGCAGCTTGAGCATGACTATCCCGTCACCTTGCGTCGACGTCTGCAGACTCGACGGCGCAACCGGCTTCTGCATCGGATGCCTGCGCACACGCGACGAAATTCGCGGGTGGAAAACCATGACCGACGACCTGCGCGTGCAGGTGATCGCTCAGAAAACCCATCGGGAAGTGACAGCGAAAGCGCAGATTCACGGACCTCGCGCGGCGGTGTAAACGTCCTGAACGTGCTGATCGGCAGCGCTTATTCAGGCGGCACCGCGAACGCGAAACTGTTTTTGCCGCTGCGCTTGACGTGGTACATCGCTTCGTCGGCGGCGGCAACCAGCCGCTGATAATCGTCGACGAGATCGGGAAAGCTCGCAATGCCGACGCTGGCGCTGACCGAGCCGATGCCCATCTGCGTATCGGTCTCGACCACGCAGGCAATCAGCCGCTGGGCGATCTCGCCCAATTCCGCGGCCTTCGAAAACTCCCGCACCAGCACCGCGAACTCGTCGCCGCCAATCCGCGCGACGACGTCGCCTTTACGCACCGAGACGCGAAAGCGCCGCGACACCGCGATCAGGAATTCATCGCCGACGCGATGGCCGAGCGAGTCGTTGATCTGCTTGAAACCGTCGAGGTCCAGATACAGCACCGCGATCTTGTACGGCGGCGGCGTTGCAAGGTCGCTGCGCCGGGCGATCGCATGCCAGTTTTCCGCGGCGTCTTCGAGCGTGGCGAACAGCTTGCGGCGGTTCGGCAGCCCGGTCATCGGATCGTGCAAGGCCGCCTGCTCGAACTCCTGCGATTGCCCCACCAGTTGACGGTTGCGTTTGGCGTACAAACCCAGCGCCGCGAGCAGCAGGCAAAACAGCAACGCGGCCAGCGCGATCAGCAGATTCGCGACATGCGCGATCCGCAGCCGCACGTCGGCGCTGTCGACATCGTGTTGAGCGCGCCAGTAGGCGGACACCGTGGCGAGCCATGTGTCGATGCCGTTCAGCGGCGCGTCGGGCGCGAGCGCCGCGGGTGGTATGCGTGGCGCGGGAATCGGGCTGGCATTGACGAGCGCCGCGAGCGAATCGAGGCGCTGCGATAGCTCGACGCGCGCGATCTTGACGCCCTGGGCCGTGCGCTGGCTACTGCCGGGCGCCTGCTGCCACACGCCGACGACCGCTCGCGCGCCTTCCGCGCGATGCACCGCGTCGAGCACCAGTCCGGCGTAGTCCTGTTTCAACTGGTCGGAGAAGATCGTTCTGATCTGCAGCGCGAGATACAGCAGGCCGATCAGCAGACATAGCAGCGATACGGCGGCCAGCATGGCCGGCGCCGGCCCGAAGCGGGTCGCGAAAGCGCGTTCCGTGCGACCGCGCCAGGAGCGGTGCCGCTCACGGATGGGAGTAGATGTCTTGTTGACTTGCGTTGCCATGCTGCCGATAGCTCACACGATGGAAGAACTGCCCCATGCGAGCGAACAGGCTTTTGTGTCGGTTGTTCGCGGCGTGGCGCTCGGAAGGGGAAGCGGCGCGCGCGTCGGTGGACCGTGGGTCTTTGGCGGGCCTGGCGGCGGTGAATTGTTGAGTGGGCGAATCGGTTGCGGCCGTTGAGCGGCGGTTCGCTGACGATGACGATGCGATCGGCGTGGCGTCTGTTGCATCAGTGGCGCGAGCGAGTTCCGGGTCCGGCGTGGACGGTCGTGCTACCTGACCGGACCACGAGGCCAGGCGGCCACCCTGCTCGGCCGGTTGCTCCGCCTGTGCTTCGGCGGACGTTCCGGCCGCCGTGGGTGCCACCGTCGTCGGGTTCGGTGCTGCGAGCGCTGCAGGGGCTGCGTTCACCGCATTTGCCGTAGCAACGTTTGCCCGGGCTGCGTTTGACGTAGCTGCGTTTGCTATGGCTCCGTTTGCCGTAGCTGCGTTCGCTATGGCTCCGTTTGCTGCGGGTCCGTTTGTCATAGCCGCGTTTGTCGTAGCCGCGTTTGTCGTAGGCATGCCTGCTCGCCCCGCCGCACCGCCCGCCCCCACACCTACTCCCGCACCCGCACCAAGCGCCTGCCGCGCGCCCGCAATCGCCTCTGCATAAGCCTGCTGATCGTGATTGAACCAGACGCCGTACGCAACCGTCCCCATCACGCCAAGCGCCAACGCGCCGGCGATGGCGACGCCCATCGCCAGTCGGCCGAAGCGCGGCGGCGCGACGGCGGGCGCAGGCCAGCCGTACGTGTCGCCGGCGGGCGCGAGGCCGTCGATTGAAGAAACTGAGGGATTGGGCAAGTCGGTATCGTGGTACATCGCAATACGCTCCGGAATCCTTATGTCTGACGTGTATACAGACTGGGGTTTCGCGCGACCTTGCCGAGCCGACGCCTGGTCGTTCGAAGAATTTACCCCGCTTAACGGATAGCGACAACACGGCAATGCTGCGCTTTAAACGCCATCGTTACGAGAGCTATTCGCGTCGGGCATTCAGGTAAAACCTGCCAGGCTACCCGTTGCCGGACGCGCCGCCGGGAAGCCTCCCGGCGCGCTATCGCCCACCGGAACAAGGCCCGGCGTGGCGAACGGCTCTCAACCGCGTTCGATGGGATTGATAGACGCAACAACCAGGCCTGCACCAGACTGGCGCTGTGCCGAACCATGAATTTTCGCGGGCGCCGCTTGAAACGCAGGGGCGAAAAACAACGGACGAAAGACCGCCCGCGAACGCATGTTGACCCGACCCACACGGCGCCGTTACTCGACGGTAATCGTCTCCTTCATGGTCGGATGAATGCCGCAGAAAACCTTGTACACGCCCGGCTTATCGAATTTGAACTGGTACGTGTCGTTCTGATCGAGCGCGGCGGAACGGAACAGACCCGCGTCGTTCACCACCGTATGCGGCTCGCCGTCGAGGTTTTTCCATGTCACCGTCGAACCGGCTTTAACGGTTATCGCCATCGGCGTGAACATGAAATTCTTGATGACGACAGCGCCCGGTGTCTGCGCGCACGCAACAGACGAACCGGCCGCCGCCGCAAACAGGCTCGCGCCCAGAAACAGCACACATGACACGCGACGAAGAGTAGGGATTTGCATAGTCGATCTCCTGAATCTGAAAAGTGCGCTGGATCAGACCAGCGTCGTATCGTCGAGCGTTGCCTTGAGCGGATGGTGCGCGATCTTGATGCGGGTCACGCCGAGCATTCGGGGCAGTTGGTCGCTCGCCACCATCAGCGGGCCGGGACCGGGGCCGTTGCCCGCGGTCGGCTGCGGATAAGCCGTGGAGCGCGCGGTGTGGAACGTGATGTTGCCTTCCACCTTCGAGACGATCTGATGAATGTGCCCGTTGAGCACCGTCACCGAGCCGAAGCGCTTCAGGTAGCTCATCGCCTGGCCCGCGTCGCCGGTGCCCCAGCCCCACGGTTCATAAATTGTCCACATCGGCATGTGCGCGAACACCACGATCGGTGTGCTGGACGAGCGTCCTTTCAGATCGTTTTCGAGCCACGCGAGCTGGTCGTCGCCGAGACCGCCCAGACCGTTCGGCTTGAAATGCATCACGTTGACGAGCGCGACGAAATGCACGCCCTGATGATCGAAGCTGTAATAGCCCTTGTTGTCCGAAGCCTGACCGAAACGGCTGAAGTATTCGGTGCCGGTGCCGTCGGTCACGTCGTGCTCGCCGGGCACCGTGTGCAGCTCGGTGATGTTCAGGCCGGACATGAGTTGCGCGGCGAGATCGAATTCCGCGGGCCGCGACAGGTGCGTGATATCGCCCGTATGAATCGTCAGCGCAGGCTTCACCGGCATCGCGTTGACGAAGTCGATGGTCTGCTTCAGCGTGCCCGCCACGTCCGGATTGGCCTCCTTGTTAAAGCCGATATGCGAGTCGCTGATCTGCAGGAAGAGCGGCACGCCGGACGTTTTCGCGTCGGCGGCGAGCGCCAGTTCCATGGGCGTGAGAATCCCGCCTGCCAGCACGAACACGGTGCCCACGCTGCCGAATGCCAGGCATTTGAGCGCGTTGCGACGTGACGCGTCGAACGGTTGATGTGACGACATGGTGACCACCTCAGTGTAAAGACTCGCGAACGGACCACCGGATCATCCGGCGGGTGTCGCGACTCGGTTCGTCACGCATGACTGGCGGGGTGTCGGTTTTATTCCAACTTATTGACTGCGCGCCGCCCCGGCGAGCTCGACCAATTGTCTTTACCTCGCTATTCCCATGCCTTTTGAGCATGCCTACCAGCTTATAAAGTCTTTTTCCTCCGGCTGCCGAACCACTAAATTGCATTCAAGCCAACGATTTGACGCCACTCGCAACGTACCGAACGCGACGGCGAACAGGTCGGCCCCATACCGCAAACACATACCCGTCAGGAGTTGAACATGAACCAGCCCGTCATTCTGATCACCGGCGCACTCACCGGCATCGGCCGCGCCACCGCCGTCGCTTTCGCGCAAAGCGGCGCCCGCCTCGTCGTCTCCGGTCGCCGCGCGGCCGAGGGCCGCGCACTCGAACAGGAACTGCGCGATCTCGGCGCGGATGCCCACTTCATCCAGGCCGACGTGCGCCGCGATGAAGAAGTGGCGAGCCTCGTCGACCAGACGGTCGCCCGCTTCGGCCGCCTCGACGCCGCCGTCAACAACGCCGGCACAGAAGGCCAACCCGGCGCGATCACGAACCAGACCGCCGAGAGCTACACCGCCACGTTCGATACCAACGTGCTCGGCACGCTGCTCAGCATGAAGCACGAACTGCGCGTGATGTCGGCGCAAAAGAGCGGCAGCGTGGTGAACGTGTCGTCGACCTACGGTCATGAAGGCGCCGCCTTCGCGTCGGTCTACGCGGGCAGCAAGCATGCGGTGGAAGGCATGACCAAATCCGCCGCGCTCGAAGTCGCGTCGCTCGGCGTGCGTGTGAATGCGGTTGCGCCGGGACCGACCGACACCGGCATGCTCGACCGTTTCACCGGCACGCCGGAAAACAAGGCGGCGCTCGCGGCGAAGGTGCCGCTCGGCCGGATCGGCAAGCCGGATGACGTGGCGCGCGCAATCGTCTTTCTTGCCTCGGAAGCCGCGTCGTTCGTGACGGGGCAGATCGTCAGCGTCGATGGCGGCAAGACCGCAGGCTGAATCCATTCCATAACGTGGGCTAAAAAAATGAACGCTTCTTCCGAACTGAAACTGCTGTCGCCGGCCAACGTCGGGCCGATGTCGTTGTCCCATCGCGTGGTCCTCGCCCCGATGACGCGCCTGCGCGCCGATCCGGACGACAGCCCCAGCGCGATGATGGTCGAGTACTACCGGCAGCGCGCGTCCGCAGGCGGCCTGATGATTACCGAAAGCGCGCATCCGTCATACGACAGCCGCGGCTATCTCGGCGCGCCCGGCATCTACACCGACGAGCACGTCAACGCGTGGCGCAAGATCACCGACGCGGTCCACGCACGCGGCGCGCGCATCGTCATGCAGATCGCGCACGACGGCCGGCAATCGCACGTCGACCTGAGCTGGGGCAATGCGCCGGTGGCGCCGTCGGTGGTGCCTTATGACACGACCGTGTTCACGCAGAACGGCTGGGTGCCGAACTCGCCGCACCGCGCGCTCGAACTCGACGAAATTCCCGCGCTGATCCGCTCGTTCCGCGACGCGGCGGCGCGTGCGAAAGATGCCGGTTTCGATGGTGTCGAATTGCACAACGCCAACGGATACCTCGCCGATACATTCCTGCAGGACGGCACCAACAGACGCACCGATGCCTACGGCGGCACGCTCGAGAAGCGCGCGCGCTTTTCGCTCGAAGCCGTCGAGGCATTCGCTTCGGTGTGGGGCGCGGATCGCGTCGGCGTGCGGGTGTCGCCGAGCGGCCAGTGGGGCGCCATTTCGGACAGCGATCCGGAAGCGACGTTCGGTTACTTCGCGCAACGGCTAAACGAGTACGGTCTCGCGTATCTGCACGTGATCGAACCGCGCGTGATGGGCACGGAAACGCTGGTCGAGGGGCAAACGCCGGTTGCGTCCGCGTTCCTGCGCCGGTTTTTCAGCGGACCGATCATCGCCGCGGGTGGTTTCGATCGCGACGGCGCCGAGCAGATTCTGCAACGCGGTGACGCCGACCTGGTGGCATTCGGCCGGTGGTTTTCGTCGAACCCGGATTTGCCCGAGCGTTTCCGGCTCGGACAGCCACTGACTCAGTACAACCGCGAAGCGTTCTGGGGTGGCGACGAACGCGGCTATCTCGACTTTTCCACTTACGCGGAAGGCGTCGCGGCTTAACGCGCGCGTTCGGCATCTTCAACATCGTTCAAAGGAAGCCTGTCATGACAACCGAAACATTGACGCTGTACCACGGCGTTTCGTCGCCGAATTCACGCCGTGTCCGCGTCTTTCTCGCTGAGAAAGGCCTCACGGTCCCGCTCGTCGCGGTCGACCTCGGCAAAGGCGAACAACACGGCGACGCCTATCGCGCGATCAACCCACGGCGGGTCGTCCCGACGCTGGTGCTCGCGGACGGCACGTCGATCGGCGAGGTGCCGGTGATTCAGCGCTACATCGAAGACATCTATCCGGACGTGCCGCTTCTCGGCACCACCGCGAAAGACAAAGCGTTGATCGCGATGTGGGACCGGCGCGTGGAACAGGAGGGTTTCGCGTCGGTGATGGAAGCGATCCGCAATCTAGCGGCGGGTTTGAAGGGCCGCGCGATTGCCGGGCCGCACGATTACGCGCAGATTCCCGAGCTTGTAGAACGCAGCCGGCAGCGCACCGTCAATTTTCTGGCGGATCTCGACGAGCGCCTGCAAAAGACGGCGTTCGTCGCGGGTGATCTTTTCTCGGTGGCCGACATTACCGCCTTGGTCACGATCGATTTCGCGGCCAAGGCGATCGATCTGCCCGTGCCGACGGCGTTGCAGTCGGTGAAGCGCTGGTATGACGGTGTATCGGCGCGAGCCAGTGCCGCGGCTTGATGGATCGGCGCGCGTGAAGCGTCGCCTCGTTCGAGGCGACGTCGACAATCAGGCTGGAACAATGGCCCGCTTCGCTGTATTGCTGCATCGTGCTGCTTCGCTGCATTGCGATGCGGGCCACCCTGCTACTCACTCCTACCGCTTATTGCCCCTGCTGCGCCTGCGGCTTCAGCCGGAACTTGCCCTGATAGCGGATCGTCGGACGTTGCGACTGCGTGGTCGGCGCCGTCATCAGCATCTGACGCGCGAGCGGTGCGGCCGTCGGACTGAGCGAACCGATACTCGTGGCACGCGACGGATCGGCCAGGCCGTTCTTCACCAGCAACTTCGCCTCCAGTTGCAGGCTCGTCAGCAGCACAGGATCCTTCAGCGCATTACCCTGCGCGAGCAACTGACTCCACGCGGTGTTGCTGTAGTTGGTCACGTAGTAGTCGAGACCGCTCGGATCGGCGAGCACCGCGGAACAGCCGTTCAACCGCAGTTGGGTTTGCGTGTCCTTCAGCGCAATCGTCTTGCGCGACGTGAGTCCGTCGCCATAAGCGAGCGTCAACGGAATCGTCCACTGCGTGCCCGGATACGGGTTCTGGTTCGGGAACGGCGACTGTTTCAACGTCACGACGGTCTGGTTGGTCGTCAGATCGCACTGGGTATCCAGCGAGATCAACGGCACCCCCGTTTGCCGCACGAAGCTATCGCCGATCGCGCCCATCGGCTGCCCGCTCGCCTTGCTCAGTTCGTCCCACAGGCGCTTCGGCGTACCGTTGCCGAGCGAGTAATCGGCCAGATACGACTGCAGGCCTTTACGCAACACGTCTTCGCCGAGATAGTTCTCCAGCATCTTCAGCACGTGGCCGCCCTTGTTGTACGTGAAGGCGCTCGCGCTCAGCACGAAGTCGTTCGACGCCCAGCCATTGAAGTTCGGCTGCACCGGGAACGCGGTCGACTTCAGGTCGGCGTTGATCACCGCGTACTTTTCCTTCACGTTGTCGACCCAGTTGAAGCGGTCCGGGAAGAAGCGCACCTTGGTCTTGTTCTCGAAGAACGTCGCGAACGATTCGTTGAGCCACACGTCGTCCCACCAGTCGAGCGTGACGAGATCGCCGAACCACTGGTGCGCGGCTTCATGCGTGAGGACCGTCACGCCGTAGTCGGACATCGGCGTGCCGGGCGGCGGCAGAATGTCGTCGGCGAATTCCAGAATCGCCCCCCAGTTCTCCATGCCGCCGAAGTTCAGGTCCTTCTGGTCCTTGAACGCGTCGTTCGCGGCGATCGTGTCGAACTTGGCGAGCGGCAACGGAATGCCGGTGTAGCGATAGTAGTAATCGAGCGCCTGCTTGGTCTGCTGCATCGCCGGTTTGGCCCAGTCACGCATGCCGGGCGGCGTGAAGATACGCAGATGCAGACCCTTGCCGTCGGGCAGCGGGCTCGTGAAGTCGTCTTCGAGAATATCGAACTGACCGCCGCCGAAGAACAGCAGATACGACGGCATGGGCGGCGTCCTCTCGAACGACACCAGCTTGTAGCCGCTATCCACGTTCACCGCCGGTTTTTCGGCCGCGTTCGAGACGACGTTCCAGTTCTGCGGGACTTCGGCGCTCACCTCATAGGTCGGCCGGAAAGCCGGTTCGTCCCAGCCGGGGAACCATTGCCGCGACAGATTCGTCTCGCCCTGCGTGAGAATCGCGCCGCTGGTGCTGCCGTCGGTGGACTTCAGATCGACGCGGAACACGCCCTCGGCCGCGGAGCAGCCCGGATACGGATCGTCGCCGCAACTGCCGCCGGTCTTCGCGACGGGATCGTCGTAGGTCTTGAAGTTGATGATGCCGCTCCACTCCATATGCAGCGAGTAGTTGCCGGCGGCGATCTGGCCGCTGACCGGGCGGAGCTGGTAGAAATCGCCGTCGTCCTGCGGGGTGGCGATCAGCGAGATGTTGCCCGGCTGCAGCGTGATCGTGCCGTTGGTGAACTTGATCCGGTGGCCGGCAATCGTGATCGCATTGACCGCTTTCTGCACCTTGATCTGCACGTCCGCGCGGCCGTCGAACGACGAGAGCGCCGTGTTCGGCCGGAACCACAGCTTGTAGTTGATCGGCGTGACGGTGTCCGGCAACTCGACCGGCGGCACGCTCCTGTTGATCGATGTATCGGCAACGACCGGTGCGGCCGGCGGCGTCAGCGCGGCTTCGGACGCGGCGACGGGAGGCTGCGCGGCCTTGCTGCTCGGCGAAGGCGAGCCGTCGCTACCGCCGCATCCCGCCAGAACCACGATTCCGGCAAGTGCGAGGCACTGTATCTGCAATCGGAAATTTATACGCATTTTTAATCCTCGACTGACAATATCGGCATAAAGAATGTGCGATGAGTACTTGAGCTGTGTTTCTCTGTTTTTTTCAGCAAAAAAGGTCTCCCGCACTAGCACCGAATTGCTAGCGAGAATATAAGGACGTGTTACACCCTCAGCACTAACGGCTGATTTTCAAATGACGACTTCAATTCATTACAATGCTTTCAGAATGACGGCTTGAGCCGTTTTCTTCGGCTTTCACGCAATCGCCCACCTGACCGGCACAGCGGCGCCTCACCTGCGTCTCCGGGCAGGTGCATCAAAGCAGGATCAGTTTTGACGACAGTGCGTAGCCTAGTTTGGCAGACGTTCTCATGTCAACTTTCTTTCAAAATATTTCACGCACGCGTTTCGGCGTATGCCTATCGAATGGATTAGGTAATCGCGAGAGTTAATCTTCTAAATCGCGGCATTCACGCCGACACTACGGGGAAACTTAATTTCCCATGAGTCTGGAATGTGTTATTCGCGTCGCCGACATCAATCGCGCTCAATGCGAGTTCAATTTGAACCGGCAATTGAGTTCGCCGCCATGCGGCATGGTGATGCGGCTGTCGGTGGAATGTTTTGCGGGAACGAGCGAGCCCTGTGGCTAGATCAGATCGCGTCGCTTGAACTCGTCGCGCAGTTCGGCGGCGCCGACGAAAAGATAGCCCTGCAAACCGGCGTCGATCGCACCGTTGACATTGGCCTGGGTGTCGTCGACGAACAGCGTTTCCGCAGCCGGCACGCCGAGTTGTTCGACGCAGCGCCAATACGTCTGCGCTGCGGGTTTCGCTGCACCGAACGACGCCGAAGCGCAAACGTCAGGGCCAAACAACCGCGCCACCGGCGGGTTCAGATAACCGATGTTCTCGGCCAGCATCCGGCAATTGTTCGTGAGCACCGCAATGCGCCGATGTTGCGCGACGCTCGCGGCTAGCGCGATCACATCAAGGTTCGGCGTGATTGAAGCATGGCGCGCCGTCAGCCAGTCGTCGCGGCTAACCGGATAAGCCAGCAGCGCGCTCAACTCGCTCAGGTAGTCGTCGTCATCAATCTGGCCCGCGTCGACGCGGCCTTCGAGACCCGACGTCCAGATCGCGTCACGCACCGTGTCCGGCGTGCAACCTGAAATTGCCGCGAGACGCTCGACTCGCGCGGCGCGATCGTAATGCGAGAGCACCCCCTCCATGTCGAACAGAACCAGCGCGATCGGTACGTTCATGCTGACGGCCTCGCTTCGAAAGCTTTCAGAAATGAAGGCAGCCCATAATGCGGTGACGCCGCACGTCTGCCCGTTTTCGATTGTGCCCCGCCGATTGTCGGCAGGCCGCTTTTCGGCACGAGTTTTTCGGCACCCTTGCGGCAAAAAACAAAAAATCGCCCCGACCTGCCATTTGCCGCGCGCCGGATGCCTCATTCCGCCGTGCGGTCGACCCGTCAGATCTTTTTTCGACCCGCTGTCAGAATCTTGCGCCCTTCCCGACCAAGCACGACACCGACTTTTGTAGAGGGAATCAGAGGGTGGACGATATCAACTTTGAATGCACGGCCTGCGGTAAGTGCTGCCACGATTTACGCCTGCCGCTAACGCTGGCCGAGGCGGCCGCGTGGCTCGCGCGAGGCGGCCAGATGGAGCTGCTGTGCGAGGCCATTCCATGGCCGGTCGAACCCGAAGCCGGCAACGAACAGGCCGCCTACAAGAAGGCGCGTTCGGCGCCGACCATGAGCGGCACGTTGCCGGTGCGCGTCTCGGTCCTGCTGGTCGCCGCGTTCGCCGGCCCCTGTCCGAATCTGGACGCCGACATGCGCTGCCGTATCTACGAACAGCGGCCGCTGGTGTGCCGGATCTATCCCGCCGAAATCAATCCTTTCGTGCCGCTTGCACCGGAAAACAAGGGCTGTCCGCCGGAAGCCTGGCAGCACACGCCGCTGCAACGGCATGGCGTGCTGGTCGATGAAACGACGCGAGAACTCGTTGGCGAGTCGCGCCGTATGAGTGAGCTCGAGGCCGCGTTGCGCGTGAAGTTGTGTCTCGCGCTGGGTATGAACGAAGCGGCCCTGGCCAACGAAGGTTTCGTGATCTACGCGCCGGACAGCGACGCGCTGCGCAACGCGCTCGAACAGATTCGCACGACGCCGGACGCTCTGGTTGAAGCCGAGCCGTGGACCTTCGTGTCGAATCGCGCGGTGACGGTGGAAACGCTGCTGTCGGTCGGCGCGACGGGTCGCCTCAGCGAACCCGCTTCAGACGCGCATTTCCGCTATCACGGTTATTTCCCGGCGGAGCCGGCATGATTGCGCCGCGCGCTGGCGTCGCGTGAAGCAGGTTCAGGTGAGAAAAGTGAGAGGTTGGACACGCCGCCTGCGCGTCTAACTCTTCACACCGCGCACCGCGTAAGCCGACCACGTGGCAAGCCGCCCGACACTCAGCATCCTGGCGATCCGCTTCACCGCGTGTCGCACACGCCCACGCAAATGCGCCACGCGCATATGCCGCCAGAAACGGTCCGGCGCGAATTCGCCGAACCGCGCTTCCTTTTCGAGCAGCGCCTTGCCGCCCGGCAAATGAACGAACGAGCAGCAGCGAAACCAGCGCACGTCGCGATAGTTGTTGCCCGGCCAATGACGCCCCACGGCCTGGTAGGCGCCCACCTCGATCAGCACCTGCCCTTCGTCGACCAGCGTATTGAGCGCGGCGGAGATGAACGCTTCGTCGCCATGATGTTTGAGGCGCCCGCTTTCGCTGAGATAACGCGCGTAATAGGCGCGCGCGCACGGCACCAGGCGACGCAGTGAAGCCGGCGTGGCGAGCAGGAATTCGCCGCCGTACCAGCGCGGATTTTTCAGGCGCCGATCCGCGACGATTTCCAGATCCTCGACAACGCTCTCGCTGCCATACGCCGGAAACACCTGATCCGAAATATCGAACACGCCAAGCCCCGCTTCCGCGCAACGTTCGACGAGATTCCGGTCGAGCGGCAGCAGCGCCACCATATCGGCATCGAGCAACAACATCATCGTGTCTTCGGACAAACTCGCGGCCACCTGGTCCATCAGGTCGAGCTTGAAATGCGCGGCGTAGAACGGCGTGTTCTTCGGCAGTTCGATCGTCGCGGCCAGCTTCGTCACCGCCGGCCGATGCTCCGCCGGCATGCTGGCAAGCCGCTGCTCGACGAGTGCCGGCGCGTTCGTCATGATGGTCAACGCCGGCATGCCGACGCGCCGCAAGCTGTTGTTCAGGCAGATCGCCTGGCTGACATACGACAGCGGATCGCGGTTCGTCGAATTCGGACCGGGCTTCGCGTCACCATCCACATAAACGAGCGTGCAAGGAAAAAGATTCACGTTGCTCCTCACCATGCGTGAGAGACGGTTCGCTTTTTCCAGCGCTGCCGCAATTGTTCGGAAGTCGAATCGGTGTGAGACTGATCTGCGGCGATGGAGTCAGATGAACCGGGGCGCAGGCATCAGGTATGCCCAATCGTTTCACGTCCTTGCATTACCTTTCCGCCAAAAACCAGCGAGACATAACGCAGCGAGAATCGATCGTGTTTCGGCGTCGCGGCTCTGCGCAATAATTGCAGGTTGCTGATTGGGCGCGCATGAACAACTTACTGATCAATGCGATGACCAGCGCGACATGTGACGCGCGACACGTTGCAGCGTCATGCTGTGGTGAGGCGTGGCCGACTCACCTGAAAGAAAACATCAGGCGCGCGCTTCGCTTTCCACGCCTTCGCGCATGCCGTGCGCGGCCAGCAAACGGTACAGCGTGGCGCGTGAAATGCTGAGTTCACGGGCGGCGTCGCCGGGGCGGCCGCGATGACGCAACAGCGCGAGTTCAATCGCCTGGCGTTCGGCGGTTTCGCGTGCCTGCGCGAGCGTCACCGGCAGCGTCGTGGCGTAGCTCGACAGTTCGAGATCTTCGGCGCTGATTGTGCGCCCTTCCGACATGACGATGGCACGACGCACCCGGTTGATCAGTTCGCGCACGTTGCCGGGCCAATCGTATTGATGCATGGCCGTGATCGCGTCCGGTGAGAAGCCGTATAACCGGCGGCTTGCGTCCTTGCGATAGCGGTCGAGCGTGGACAGCGCGAGCAGCTCGATGTCCTTGCCGCGCGTGCGCAACGGCGGCTCGTCGATCCGCAACACGCACAAACGGTGATACAGGTCGGCGCGAAACCGGCCGGCTTCGATCGCGGCTTCCATGTCCACGTGAGTCGCGCAGATAATGCGCACGTCGATATCGATGGAACCCTGCCCGCCCAACCGTTCAATGGTGCTTTCCTGCAGAAAACGCAGCAGGTTCGCCTGGCTCTCAAACGGCAGATCGCCGATTTCGTCGAGAAACAGCGTGCCGCCGTTGGCCGTTTCGACGCGCCCGACTTTGCGCTGATTCGCGCCCGTGAACGCGCCACGCTCGTAGCCGAACAACTCGGATTGCAGCAGATGCGGCGGAATCGCGCCGCAATTGATCGCGACGAACGGCGCCTTGCGGCGCGGCGAACGCGCGTGGATCGCGGCGGCGGTCAGTTCCTTACCGGTGCCGGACTCGCCGGCAATGAACACCGGCGCGTCGGTGGTGGCGACTTTGCGGATCGAGCGGAACAGCGCGAGCATGGCGTCGCAGGTGCCGATCATCTCGCCTTCGGCCTCCGCGGTGTCGATGAACGCCGGTTCGCCGAGCGAGATCATGCCGCAGGCGTGGCCCACGGTGTCGACGATTCTTTCGTTGGCGGCCGGCAGCGTGATGTAGTCGAAGCAGTAGTCCCGCACCAGCCGGCGTGAATTCGCGTCGTCGAGTTGCGTGGCCGCGGCCATCGCCACCCAGCCGATGGTCGGCAAGGCCAGACAGGCTTCGAGCATGGCCGCGTCGCGCGGCTCGTACACGCTCGAAAAATCGACGAGGCCACCGGCCAGCGAGCCGTCCTGCATGACTTGCCGCACTTCCTGAACCGAGCCGATGACTTCGACGTTCCATTCGCGCGCCTGGAAGCTCGCGAGCAGATCCGCCGAAGGATCCCGGGTGAAATAGATGACGCGCCGCGTAATGGCCTTCATTTTATGCATTGTTTTTTGATGGTCCGCACTGTCTGCACTGGACTGTATCGAGCCCAGCCCCCTCGGCGCTGCGCTATGCCGATGCGCTATGCCGATGTGTGTCCCGGATACGGTGAGGACCGTCGATGATACGCGGTACGGCCCCCATTCAGACCGAGTCTGACGAAATTTAATGGTTCGGCGGTCATGCTGTTTTGCGTTCTTTTGCGTTTTTTTGTGCTCTTCCAGACAGAGATCCGCGCTATTTGACGCTATGCCGCAAGGGTCTGAAAAACGTGCGGATCTCGTGGGCGAGTAACGCGGGCTGTTCCATGGCCGCGAAATGGCCGCCGCTCGGCATCTCGGTCCACTGCTGGACGTCGAAGGTTCGTTCGAGCCAGCTACGCGGCGGATGGTTGATCTCCTTCGGGAAACTCGCGAAGCCAACTGGCGGCACGACGCGTTGATCCGCGGCGAAGCGCATCGGTTGCAAACGGTTCTCCCAGTACATCTGGATCGACGGGCCAATGCTTTGCGTGTACCAGTAGAGCGAAATGTCGGTGAGCAGGTCGTCTTTCGAGAACACCCGCTCTATCTCGCCGCCGCAATCGCTCCACGCACGAAACTTTTCGCCGATCCAGGCGGCGAGTCCCACCGGCGAATCGTTGAGCGACGCCGCCAGCGTGAGCGGCTTCGTGCCGTGCAAGTGGGCGTAGCCGCCTTCGAGCGTGGCCCATTCGGTTTTCGAGCGCAGATAGTTTTCTTCGGCGGGCGTGAGCGGCTGCCGGTCCGCGCCGATCGCGGGTTCATACGAGGACGGCAGAAAGTTGAGGTGAATCCCGTCGACTTGCTGTGGATGCCGCGCGGCCAGCGCCACCGACACGCCCGCGCCAAGGTCGCCGCCCTGCGCGCCGAAACGCTCGTAGCCGAGCCCCTGCATCAACGACGCCCACAGGTCGGCCACCTGAAACGCGGAACAGCCTGGCTGAGCCGGCGCCGGTGAAAACGCGAAGCCAGGCAGCGACGGCGCGACGACGTCGAACGAATCCGCGGGGTCACCGCCGAACGCGGCCGGATTGCACAAGTGCTCGATAAGCGTGTGGAACTCGAAGAACGAGCCCGGCCAGCCGTGCGTCACAACTAGCGGATACGGCGCGGGACCTTCACCGCGCCGATGCACGAAGTGCACGCGCTGACGGTCGACATGGGCGAGGAATTGCGGCTGCGCATTCAGCTTGCGCTCCGCCGCGCGCCAGTCGAAAGCGTCGGCCCAATAGGCGGCCAGTTCACGCAGCCACGCGTTGTCGGCGCCTTGCTGCCACGCGGGCGACGGCGTGGCCGGCGCCCAGCGCGTCGCGCGAATCCGCCTGCGCAGATCGTCGATGTCGGCGTCGGGAATGGCAACGTGAAACGGGTCTATCCGCATGGGGGAACTCATCCGCAAGAGGCTGGGAAATCACGCGCGACGCCCAACGGCCACCCTGCGCACGCTACGAACACGAAGCAGGGGCCATGGTACACAATGGGCAAATTTTCCGTTTCCCCCTGTCCGTTCCGGAGACCGTCATGCTTGGAGCGCTCGCTGCCCTACTCACGTTTCAGTGCCTTGGAGAAGGCATTTCGTACCTGTTCCATGTGCCCGTACCCGGACCCGTGATCGGCATGCTGCTGTTATTCGGCTTCCTCATGCTGCGTCCGCAAGCCGCCGACGCGATCGAGCCGACCGCGCTCGAATTGCTGCGTCATCTGTCCTTGCTGTTCGTACCGGCCGGCGTCGGCATCATGGTGTCGGCCGAGCGGATTCGCGGCGACGCGCTGGCGGTGATCGTCTCCATTGCGGTCAGCACGACGCTCGCGATCGCCGTGGCCGCGCTCGTCACGCGTGCATTGATGCGCCGGCAGCGGACTGATCCGGTCGCGCCGGAGGCCGCATCGTGACCGCCATTCCGAAGCTCGGTGCGATCTGGGTCTATCTCGCCGCGAGCCCGCTGCTCGGGTTGACCATCACGTTGATCGCATATCTGATCGCCCAGATGCTCTACACCAAAGCGCGCTTCAATCCGCTCGCCAATCCGGTGCTGATCGCGGTGGCGATACTGGTCGCGCTGCTCGAAATCACCCACACGCCGTATGCGACGTACTTCGAAGGCGCGCAGTTCGTGCACTTCCTGCTCGGCCCCGCGACGGTGGCGCTCGCGCTACCGCTTTACCGGCAGTGGCCCAAACTGCGCCGCTCGGCCTTGCCGCTGATCGGCGGGCTGGTCGCCGGATCGCTGACGGCGATCGTTTCGGCAGTGGGCGTGGCGGCGATGTTCGGCGCGTCGCATCAAACGCTCGCCTCGCTCGCACCTAAATCCGCGACCACGCCGATCGCCATGGCGGTGGCGTCGGAAATCGGCGGTATTCCTTCGTTGACGGCGGTGCTCGTTATCTCGACCGGCGTGTTCGGCGCCGTATTCGCGCGCGCGATTCTCAACGCGCTGCGGATCGTGGAACCGGAGGTGCGGGGCTTCGCGCTCGGGATCGCGTCGCACGGTATCGGTACGGCCCGGGCGTTTCAGGTCAGCGAGGAAATGGGTGCGTTCGCCGGTCTGGGCATGGGGCTCAACGGCATCTTCACCGCGCTCGTCGTGCCGGTGTTGATGCCGCTGGCGGCACGGTGGTTGATGGGTTGATGTGCGCAGCGGGGAATCGTAGGGCGCGGAAAAGCGACGGCTAGCCGCTGTACCTGCGTCTGCGCTTGGCGGCGTTCAGCAAGCGCAATCTCAAGGACGCTGCGCGTTGACCAGACTCGGCGCGCCGCCCGGCCCCGCCGGGTCCGGATTGCCGAATGCCGGCAGGCTGCCGTTGCTTCGCGCGCGAACAATCTCCTCGCGCACCTGCTCGCGCGTTTTCGGCCCCTCCGATTTCAACAATGTCCCGCCCGGCGCGGTCGGCTGCAGCGACGTCGACTGAAGTGGCGCTTGCGCGGTCAGTTCGGCCTGGCGGTTCGACGGCGACGCCTGCTCGACGCCGGCTGCCGGTGGCGTTTGCAGGATCAGCGGCGGCACGGCCGGCGCGCTGGCGAGTCCCTGTCCCACCCTTATCGTCGGCGCAATGGTACGCGCTCGCGACGTCAGCACGGTAGGCTCGTCAAGCGGGACGTTGCTGGCCGCCATGCGATCGCCTGAAGAACCCGTTACCTGGGTTCCCACACCGCGCCGTTTTGTCGCGTAGCCGGATGCACGGCTTGAATAATCGCGAGTGGCATAGCGGCGCTCACGAGAGTGATGGCCCTTCACCGGCGCCGACGTACGCGTCGCTTTCGGCTCCTCCAGCGCCACGACCTGCGCCTGCGGCGAGGCTTGCGCGCGCGCCTGCACCTCGCGCTGCAGCGCGGCCACCTGGCCATCGTTTTTGTGCGTCGCCGCTACCGCGTCGAGTTGCGCCTGCGCGGCGCCAAGGTCGTTGCGCTGCAAACTACTGCGTGCGGCTTGCAAGCCGCTGGACAACGCGGCATCCGAAGCACCGCCAGCCAGCACCGGACCGGACGTGATCGCCCCGCTCATGATGTCGCCGCGCGCGTGCCGGGCCGCCTCGCCGCCGCTGTCCATGCTGGGTTCATCCACCGAGAGCCAGTGCCGGCCTGCCGGTGAGACGTAGGCCGCAATCGCTACCGCGCCCACCACGAGACCGCTCAGAACGACTTTCCTGGGTTCGCCATGCATACCTTGTCCCCTCCGATCGTGGCCGCCCGCCGCGCTCGCCGCAACGTGTCCGAACTCATCAGAAGGTTCGCGGCGACCGGCAGATCGATGCCACCGCAACGACCACGAGTTCGGGGCCGATCCAGTCACGTACGAAAGTGTGATTGAACTGGATGCGAGGAAATCTCGGTTTCCGCGTTTGAAACGCCGAAACGTCGGAATGGGCCTGCCAGTTGTCCGAAAAGACCTGCGGCAGCGGGGTTTTCTTCCGAACGATGTTGGAACTGCCTGGCAATCCACCGACATGAAACCATGCCCGCAGGTCCGGCATGTGGGACTAGACGAGCGGCCCTTCCGCCTGCTTGCCGCGCATCGCCACCGCAATCGAACTGCCGACAATCAACGCGATGCCTAGCAGCGCCATCGCGCCGATCGTCTCGCCCCACACCACGTAGGCGAACAGCGCCGCCCAGACGATGCTGGTGTAGTTGTACGGCGCGAGCGCGCCCGCGTCGGCCTCGCGAAACGCCATCGTCATCAGCAACTGCCCGGCCGTCGCGAACGCGCCGAGCAGGGCCATCGTCACGAGCGCTTCGAGCGTCGGCGTGCGCCACGCCAGCAACAGCGAAGCGCCGGTGACGAGCGTCCCGATCACCGTGAAGTAGAGCACCGTGGTGCCCGAGTCGTCGGTGGCGCGAATGCGCTTGATCTGAACGATCGACAACGCGCCGAAGAACGCGCTCGACATCAGCAGCACCGGCCCGAGCCAGCTCGAATGCGCGCCGTCCGGGCGCACCACGAACAGCACGCCGATAAAACCGACCGCCGCCGCGATCGCATCGCGCGGCTTGAGCGTTTCCTTCAGCAGCAGCGGCGCCAGAACGATCACCAGCAAGGTCTCGGAATAAACGATCGCGACCGCCTCGCTGAGCGGCATGTACGGCAAGCCGGCGAAGAACAGACCCGACGCACCGAGCAACGTCAGCGCGCGCAGCGTCTGACCGCGCACGTCCATGTGTCTGAGACGTTCGGCAAGCGGCTTGCCGCGCAGGCAGACCGCGACGGCCGGCACGAGACCGAACAGCATGCGGAAGAACGTCACTTCGTTGGCCGGATAGGCGAGCGCCACGGATTTGGCGAGCGCGTCGACGAGCGCGAAACAGAACATCGAAACGAGGATCAGCGCGATGCTGCGCGGCGGTACGGCGGTCGTCCGAACGGCGGTGATGGGCGGCATGAGGGGTCCTGGGAAGCGCGCGTGACGAGCGCGGCGCCGGGGTTTTGCGTGATGTTCGTGGGGCGTTCTTGCGGCCCTCGTGCAGCGTTTATGAAGCGCGCGCCGTCGGAAAACGGATTATGCCCGCTGTCCGGAAGGCGGGTCGATCCCAGTCCAACGGGTCACCCAATGCGCATCGCATCACCGCCCTCGCCGTCCGGAAACTTTCCACCGACGATTCCGGGTAAGTCCCGATACAGGTAAGCAAAAGTAATAATATTATTCATATCGATTTCCGCATCGCGAGGCCAAGACTCTCTGTCCATGGCCCCGTTCAGCTTTAATAATAATTATGACCATCTACTAAGCGGGGACATCAGGAGATACAGGTGCGCAATTATCTTGTGCTTGCGGCGCTGGCTACGCTCGGCGCTTGCGGTGGCAATGACGGCTCGCCCGGTGCGGCCGCATCGGCGAATAAACAGACCGTCGCGGCCGATCCTTCGGCTTCGGCCTCTTCCGCGGCGGCCGCGGCATCGGCTGCCTCGGCCGCCGACCTGGCCAGCGTCGACAACGAATTCCGGGCCGCGAAAACCGTTCCGCTCGGCATGAAAACGACCACCCCGCCGCTCGTGATCGCCGATCCGACGCTCAACCTGCCGCCGTACACACCGCCTGCGTCGCCCGCGCCGGTCTCCACCACCACACTCTCGTTCGGCGACTTCACCAGCTACCTCGCGCCCGGCTCGAATCAAGGCTGGCAGACCGGCGCCAACAGCTCGACGATCGCGATTCCCGCGCCGCCGACCAATGGCACGGGCGCCGGCGACAAGACCGTCGCGCTCGGCAGCACCTACGCCACCGCGTCGTACGAAGCCGACCTGACGGTCAGCGCACCGGTCGGCAACGGCGCCGCCAACGCGGGCTTTCTCGTGCGCACCACCAACCCGACGGCCGGCGGTCCCGACAGCCTGACCGGCTACTACATCGGCCTCGACACCGGCACGCACTCGGTCGTGGTGGGACGCGAGAACAACAACTGGACGAACTTCATCGCGTATCCGGTCAGTTCGGTGGTGGGCGGCAGCACGCATCACCTGAAGGTGACGACGAGCGGCACCGCGATCACCGTCGACCTCGACCAGCAGCGCGTAATCAGCGTCAACGACGCCACCAATGCCCTGCCCGCCGTGTTCCAGTCGGGCAGCTTCGGGCTGCGGCGCTTCGGCGTCGGCGCAAGCTTCAGCAACGTCACGATTCGCACGTATCCCACCGTGACCTCGCCGAGCTACGATTTTTCCAAGGTGGTCGGCGCGGTGTACACGCCGTCGAACGCGGTGAACGCGATCGACTTCTGGGAGAACTACGACCCGGACATCGTCAATCGTGAACTGACGTACGCGCAGACCTACGGCATGAACACCATCGCCGTGTATCTGCACTACCTGGTGTGGGCGAACGATCGCGTCGCGTTCCTGAGCAAGTTCGAGAACCTGCTGAAAATCGCCGCGCGTCACGGCATCAAGGTCTCGCCGATTTTCTACGACGACTGCTGGAACCCTACGCCGCAATACGGCCCGCAACCCGCGCCGGTCTGGGGCGTGCATAACAGCCAATGGGTGCAGTCGCCGGGCACGCCGGTCGAACAGGCGTATTTCCAGCCGAGCGCGTTAAACGCCAGCATCACGTACAAGGCGAGTCTGGCGAGCTACATCACCGACTTCGTCGCGCCGCATCGCAACGATCCACGCGTCATCTTCTGGGAGACGATGAACGAGCCCGGTTGCAGCGGCAATGGCGCGCTGCAGGAAACCCGCGCGGTGTTGATGAACGACGCGCGCATCGCGATCCTTAATGCCGGCGCCACCCAGCCGATCAACGCGCCGCAAGTGCAGGAGGACGAAGGCACGTACTTCTCGGACTTCTACGCGTTCCATCCGTACGGCAATCCGTACACCGGTCCGGTGAACGGAAGCTCGGTCAGTGCGCTGAATTCCGAAACCTTGCAGCGCGGCTTTCCGGGCACCACGGGGCAGACTATGCCGGGCATCGTCGCGAACTACGGCGGCAGCACCGGTTTTATCGTGTGGGAGTTGATGATCGGACGCACCAATACGCGCTTCCACTGGGGGCAGGTGCCGAGCGCACCCGCTACGGTCGAACCGGCCATCCCGTTCCAGGGGACGATCTATCCTGACGGCCACCCGTGGCAGACCTCGGAGACGCAGGCGCTGACCGGTGGTTTCGATGTGAAGTTGCCGGTGCTGCAGGTCGGCTACTACAACGATCCGACCTTCAAAAGTGCGCCGGTCAAGACGTCGGTTACGCCGTTGATCGACTTCGATCTGAACACCGAGCGCGGCACCGATTCGCCTGACGCCTCCGCCGGCGTCAATGCGACCGGCTATGGCGTGCGTTGGACCGGTGCGATTCAGGCGGCGCAGTCGGGGCTCTACACGTTCTCGATCGATAGCGACAACGTCGCACGGTTGTGGATCAACGGCGTGAAGATCATCGACAAGAAGAGCGCGTCGCAAGGCACGTTGAGCGGCAAGACCTGGCTCGCCGCGAAGCAGCGCGCGTCGATCAAGGTCGAGTACGTGCATGGGACGGGGCCGGCCAGCATGCATCTGCTGTGGTCGAGTTCGGCGGCGCGCAATCCGTCGGCGTTGCGGATCGTGCCGTCGGATTCGCTGGTGACGGCGAATTGATCAGGTGGTGAGAGAGTCGTCCGGCAGTGCGGTGCTGCCGGACGACTTGTCTATCCAGCAAGAACCGATCGACCTTTCCCAAGCGAAAAACCACTGTATAAAAACACAGTACAATAGACGACAGCAAACACCCGCGCCCTTCCGCGCCCTCGTTACCGTCGTTGGAATGATGTCCGCCCAGCAAGCCCTCTTCGCCGCCGAACCCGTCTCTCTCGTTCATGACGACGAAGGCGGCATCCGCTATCTGCCCGACTCGATCCCGCCGGCTGTCGCGCAGCGCTGGTTCGACGAGGCACAGCGCAACGTCGGCTGGCTCAGCCAGCAGCGCATGATGTACGAACGCGAGGTCGCCGTCCCGCGCCTGCTCGCCACTTTCGCCCGCGAATCGGCCGATCTGCCCGCGCCGCTCGGCGAGGCGTTCGAAGCCGTGCGCGCGCTGATCGGCGCACCGTTCAATCGCGTCGGCCTCAATCTCTATCGTGACGGTAGCGACAGCGTCGCGCCGCATAGCGACAAAACGGACAAACTCGTGCCGGGCCAACCGATTGCAATCGTCTCGCTCGGCATGAGCCGCCGCATGTCGATCCGTTCCAGAACAGGCCCCGGCCGAACCGTGCACGTCGAACTTGAACCGGGGAGTTGCCTCGTGATGAGCTACGCGTCGCAATTCACGCACGAACACGGCATCCCCAAGCTGGCGGATGTCGCCCGGCCGCGCATCAGTCTCGCGTTCCGCTGTTTCGCGCCTTAGATCAACGTGACCTTGCCCGTCGCCAGATCGTAAATACCGCCCACTACCTTGACCTTGCCGCGTCGCACGTACTGGCCGATCAGCGGTTTCGACACCATCAGCCGACTCGTGTTCAGCTTCACGTTCTCGATCGTGGCGCGCGCAACCAGATCGTCATCATGAGCTGAACCGGCCAATTGCACCGCCGGCTTGAGCGAGCGAACCAGGTCGGGCAAGTGCCCCGGCAATACGGTGCCCTTCTGAATCACCTTGACGGTCGCGGCAATCGCGCCACAGTTCGTATGCCCGAGCACCATGATCAGCGGCACGCCGAGAAACTCGACGCCATACTCGAGGCTCGCGAGCATATCCTCGTTGACGAAATTGCCTGCCACGCGCACCACGAACAGATCGCCCGGGCCCTGATCGAAAGCGAGCTCCGGCGCGACCCGCGAATCCGCGCAACCCACGATCGCCGCAATCGGATACTGCGCCTCCACGCGCGCCACCCGGCCTGCGGAAAAGTCCTTGTTTGAAGGGCTATTCACAGCGTAGCGCGCGTTGCCTTGCATGATCCGGTCGAGCGCTTCCTGCGGTGGAATCGAATTCGGCGCATTGCCGGCAACCGGTTCGGCCGCCATGACATCGTGCGGCGACAACGCCGCCAGCGTGATGGCGGACGCGCCGGCCAGTAGCCAGTCACGTCGCGTGGAAGAAATCGGATGGTGTTCGCACATGGCAGGTCTCCTATGTGCTGGTGCGCTACGGAGATACTCAGGTCACGCCAAGCCTGGCAAGCAACGCCTTCGCGGCCGCTTCCGACGAAGCCGGATTCTGCCCGGTGATCAGATTCCCGGCGACCACCACATGCGACAGCCAGTCCGGTCCTTTCGAATAACTCGCGCCGTTTTTCTTCAACATGTCTTCGACCAGAAACGGCACGACGTCGGTGAGCCCGACAGCCGCCTCTTCGGTATTCGCAAAGCCTGTGACGGGTTTATCGCGCACCAGCGGCGTGCCGTCGGGCGTCTTCGTGTGACGAAACACCGCGGGCGCATGGCACACCGCGCCGACCGGCTTGCCCGCGGCATACAGCGCTTCGACGAGCGCGATCGAGTGCGGATCTTCCGCCAGATCCCACAGCGGCCCGTGACCGCCGGGATAAAACACCGCGTCGTAATCCGCCGCCGACACACTGGAGAGCGTGACCGTATTCGCCAACGCGGCTTGCGCATCGGCGTCTTTGCTGAAGCGCCGGGTTGCGTCGGTCTGCGCGTCGGGATCGTCGCTCTTGGGGTCGAGCGGCGGCTGTCCGCCTTTGGGCGACGCCAGGGTCATCGCGATACCCGCGTCTTTGAACACGTAATAAGGTGCGGCAAATTCCTCGAGCCAGAATCCGGTTTTTCTGCCGGTGTTGCCAAGCTGATCGTGGGACGTCAAGACCACCAGAATTTCCATATCGACCTCGTAAACGGTTTCGATTCGCCCGGCTTGCGCGCGCCGGACGGCGCTGGAGTGGCGCCGCAGTGGCGCGAGCCGCTCCAGGCGCTCTGGCAGTATAGGTGGCGCCAGGTGACGTCGAAGAGGATTTCTTGCCGCGCGAGCGGGCCGCGTCGGCGGGCCGCTCACATCGAAAAACGCGATGTCAGACCGCGTAAATATTGGGGTTGTCCACCAGCGGCAAAAATTGGCCGGTGCGCCCGTCGAGCGCGAGCATCGTGCCGCTTTCGATGTCGAAGATCCAGCCGTGCAATTGCAGCGTTTTATTCACGAGCCCGACCGCCACCGACGGATGCGTGCGGATATTCGACAACTGCGCGATCACGTTGTCCTTCACCAGCGCGGACAGACGCTCGGCGTCCGAGTGATACGTGCGTGACGCGTTGATTGCTTTGGCGGCATCCGAATGACGCAGCCAGCTGGCCACTGCCGGCAGATGATCCAGATTCGTGCAGGTCGAGATCGCGGTCATCGCGCCGCAGTTCGAGTGTCCGCAGATCACGATATCGCGCACGCCCAACACCGACACCGCGTATTCGACCGTGGCCGACACGCCGCCCGGCTCCGGACCATACGACGGCACGATGTTGCCCGCGTTGCGGATCACGAACAGCGCGCCCGGCTCGGTCTGCGTCAGCAACTCCGGCACGACGCGACTATCGGAACAGGTCACGAACAGCGTATTGGGGCTTTGCGCGGCCGATAAGCGCTTGAACAGCGCACTCTGCTGCGGAAAGACGTCACGTTGAAAGCGGATGATACCTTCGATGATTTCCTGCACGATGATCTCCAGATAGTCGAAGCTTAGGTCTGCAGCGCCCGCACCGGTCAAGCGGTGCGAGTCGGCTGTCTGTTGGCGGGACTATACCGCAGCCGGCGTCTGGCTCACCGGCCACGCGAGGTGGTGAATCGTGCGTGCGACCATCACAGCGTTTTGATCTGAAGGCCGCGCCCATAAAAAAAGCCCCGACTGTTACCAGCCGGGGCCAACTCTCTCGCTCGCACACCGGAACCGTGCGTGCATGACTACTGTATCTGGGTCGACGAAGCGGATATAGGTGCCGCGCTGGAAGAGTCCCTTCCATCGCGGCTCACTCTCGAAGCGTTGCGCTAATGCGCGGTTTCAACACCGGACACGCATAAGCGCAACACAACCAGGCCGCTCGACATTCACTGCGATTACATCGCGCTCCGTCGGATAAGGCACACTGAATCAACGGCTATACATCGCATTCCAGTCGGCCTTGGACACCGCCGGGCGACCGCTTTCCGACGCCCCTGCCGCGTTGCCGCCATAGCCGCTGACGTTGCTGTTTTGCGCGGCCACGCGCGCTTCGGCGGCCTGAATCGCGTCGGGATAATGCGCCTGGTCGCCGTCGCCGACGTGATAGCCGGCCTGTTCGAGTTGAACCAGTTCGGCGCGAACCTGCTCGCGGGTGACACGGGTGGTCGACTGGGCAAACACGGTGGCCGAAGCAGTGAGCGAAGCGACGATAACAACGGCCTTGAGCAATGACTTCATGATAAAAACAACCTCCGGTAATTGATGGTTTGCGGTGCTGCGAGTCGGACTCACCGTCACCGCAGGACTCAATATAGGCGTCGATTCGTCGGAGAATAATGGGCGCGCATCGAAGGGATTGTTGCTGGATCTGGAGAAGTCGCGCTCAAGGCGCCGACTCAGAGTCGGGTACTCAAAAGCAACGACTCAAAAGCGGGTACGCAGCCCCACGGTGCCGACCACCTGATTCCCGGTCGACGACGCGCCGCCCGCTGTATTGATGAACGCGGTATAGCCCTGCCCGGTCACGTGCTGAAACATCGCTTCGGCGTACACGTCGGTACGCAGCGAGAGCGCATACACGGCTTGCAGATTCACCTGGTTCCATTTCGGATCGGCGCCGAAGCTCGTCGTGCCGCCCACGTGCGCGTCCGTGTACGTGTACGCCGCGCCGAGGCTGAACGCCGGCGTCACCTTGTACTTGCCGTTCACTTCGTAGTTGTCGAAGCGCATCGAGCCGTGCGTGGCGCCGAACGACGCGGTGTTCTGAAACTGGCTGTGCGTGTAGACGAAGCCGGCCGTCACGGGACCGAAACCATAACTCAGCGCAGCGCCTGCCGTGCGCTGAACCTCGGCGCCAAGCTGGAAGCCACCCGTGCCGTTCGCCGTCGATTCGCCGAGATCCACCGCACCCGCCGTGTTGGTGGCGGAGTTGGAGCCGTTGATCTGCAGATAACCTGCGGCCGCTTTGAACGGCCCATTGCTATAGCTCACGCCTGCGCTGTACGCGCGATTGACCGCGAAGTCGCTGTTGTTCGAGAACGCGTAGAGGCCACCGAACTTCAGACCCGCGTAGTTCGCGCTGGTGTATTTGACGGCGTTGCTCATCCGCACCGAGTGGTTCAGATTGTCGTTGTCGAACGGATGCGCGAAGCCGGTGTCGCCGAACGTGCCCGCTGTGCCCGACAACGGCGCGACGAAATCGACCAGCGAATCGTACTGACGGCCGAGCGTGAGCGTGCCGAACTGCTGGCTGCTCAAGCCCGCATACGCCTGACGTCCGAACAGACGACTGTTCTGGCCGAGCTTGCCGTTCTGCACGTTGTAGCCATTTTCGAGCACGAATACCGCTTGCAGACCGCCGCCCAGGTCTTCGCCGCCGCGCAAACCGAAGCGGCTGCCGTTGACGTTGCCGCTGGTCGCCTGCACCAGCGCGCCCTGCGTGCCGCCCTTCTTGACGTTGTTGGTGTACATCACGCCGGCGTCGATAAGGCCGTAAAGCGTGACCGAACTTTGCGCATGCGCGAGCGTGCCGGCGAGTCCTGCAAACGCCGCGACCGCGGCCGAAATCTTTTTCACTTGATGCTCCTGCGTAGCTGGGTGTGGGGTTGAACAGCGACGCGGAGTATAAAAACGCGGCCTTCGAAAACGGATGCCCGCGGCCTGGAGGAGTCCTTTATCGAATCAGGAACAATCGGTCACGGAGAAGTCGCAATCGTGGCGCGGTGCGCGTTGGCGCGATGTTTCGATGGCGTGATCGGCAGGCGTGGCATGCCGGGATGGCGCGTGGGGTGGTGTGTGAACAACGGTGCGCAGCACCGATGAAAAGCGCCGATGAGAAGCGCCGATGAGAAGCAACGATGAGAAGCAACGATGAAAAGCACCAGCGGCAAGCATGCCGCGAAAAGCCCGGCGCGCGAACGCCGGACTTTCTATGCCCTAATTGAAGTCGTCCGTCTCGAGTTCCACGGACTGTCCGCCGTTTTTCTCGAGGACCCGGCGCGTAGCGTTTTCAATCCTTGCGCGATTTGCCTCGAACGTATTGACGAGATGATGGGCCGATGGGCCGTCGTTGCCGAAATGGTTGTTCAGCGCATCCAGCGACACGCTGCACCAGACGTCGGCCCCGTCGACATTGGCTTCGAAGGCGACGCGCGCCGCGGCTACCACTTCGCGGCGTCCGGTGAATTCGATCCTCATAGTGACCCTCCATGTGTGAAAGTAGCGTTGGACGCGCAAACGCCGTGCCAAAGCTGGGCGATCCGCTCAGGCTCGCCCGCACGATTGGTGCGCTGCGCGCTTTCTCCGCAAGGTGCATACTCGACCCTCGGCCGCTTTCGCGCGGCCGCGCTGATGCGTCGCGGCATGACCGTAGTTGGTGCCGTGCGACGTGCCTGACATCCTAATACTAACGCCCCATGTCCTCCCGCAACCCACAATCGTCGCGTCCTCTAGTCATTGCCGCGGTCATGGCCTCAATGGCGATGGTCGCCATCGAAGCCACCATCGTCTCTACCGCGATGCCGCAAATCGTCGCGCAACTCGGCGACCTGCATCTGTATAGCTGGGTGTTCTCGTCGTTCCTGCTCACGCAAACCGCCATGACGGTGGTGTTCGGCAAACTCGCCGATCTGTACGGGCGCAAACCGATCATGCTGATCGGCATCGCGATCTTCCTGGTCGGCTCGGTGCTGGCCGGCTTCGCGTGGTCGATGCCCGCCATGATCGTGTTCCGCCTGATTCAGGGCGTCGGCGCGGGCGCGATCCAGCCCGTCACGCTGACCATCGTCGCCGATCTCTATCCGGCTCATGAACGCGGCAAGGTGCAAGGCTATCTCGCGAGCGTCTGGGCGATTTCAGCGGTGGTCGGGCCGATGGTCGGCGGCTTCATCATCCATAACCTCTCGTGGGCATGGATCTTCTGGATGAACGTGCCGATCGGCCTCGCGTCCGCGGCCGGCTTCATCGCGTTCCTGCGCGAATCGGAGCGCCACGCGCGGCCGTCCATCGACTTCGCCGGCGCGGCGCTATTCATGGCGGCGATCGCCGCATTGATGATGGCGCTGACCTATGCGGGCGACGACGAAATCGCGCGCGCCTCGCTGGCGGGCGGCGCGTTCCTGCTGTGCGTGCTGTTGTTCGTCGCGCAGGAGCGTCGCGCGGCCGAACCGATGATCTCGTTCGCGCTATGGAGCCGCCGGCCGATCGCCGCATGCAACGGCTCGACGTTGCTCTCCGGCATGATCCTGATGGGCGCCACCACGTTTCTGCCGATGTACGTGCAGGGCGTGCTGCATCGCTCGCCGGTAGTGGCCGGCCTCGCGCTGACGATGATGATGGTCGGCTGGCCGACCGGCGCCACGCTCGCGGCCAAGTCGTTTCACCGCCTCGGCTTGCGGCGCATTCTGATCGTCGGCAGCGCGTTCGTGCCGATCGGCGCGGCGCTGCTGCTTTTCCTGTCGCCCGGCGCGTCGCCGTTGATCGCGGCGTTCGGCTCGCTGATCATGGGCTTCGGCATGGGCACGTCCAGCGTCTGCTCGCTGGTACTGATTCAGGAAATCGTCGGCATGGACGAACGCGGCAGCGCCACCGCGTCGAACCTGTTCTCGCGCAATCTCGGCAGCACGTTGGGCGCGACGCTGTTCGGTGCCGTGCTCAACTTCGGGCTGACGCATTCCAAGGGTCTGGCGGTCGTCACGTCGGATCAGTTGAAGTCGCTGCTGCAGAATCAGGCAGCGAGTCTCGGCGACAGCGACATGATCCGCATGGTGTTGCATCAGTCGCTGCACCTCACGTTCATCTCGCTGTTCGTGATCGCGATTTTCGTGGTCGTGTTGCTGGCGTTCGTGCCGCCGGTCAACATTCGCACCGCGAGACCCGTGCCGCTCGAAGCGTTGTCGCCGCTGGAAGATTGACCGTCGGCTAAGGCTGCTTCTCAAGCTGCTTTTAAGGTTGTTTCGCCGGCAGCGTCGCGGCAAAAAAATCAACCGCCTGCGCCGCTGTCTTCGCATGCACCGCGTCACGATCCACGCCGGGATTGTCCCGGCAGATGCGGGCAAGACGCGTGGCCACCGCCGGCAAACAGGTATCGAGAAACGTGTAGTGCCACGCGTCAGGCACGAACGTGACGCTGGCCTTGGGCATCGATGCCGCAATGCGACGAATGTTGGTGTCCACCGGAGCGGTGACGTCGCCCGCGCCCGCGACCAGCGACACGGGAATCGTGATCGCGGCGAGCGACTCCGCGGTCAGCGCCTCGCCCAGCGCGGGCGCAATCGCGAACACCGCCTTGACGCGCGGATCGCGATACGACGCACCAGACCGCGCACGCGACGCCTTGGTCTCCGCCGACGCCGCATCGTCTGTTGATTGATCGCGCAACGGCACCGTCGCGCCGGACGCGTCACGAATCCGCGCCGCTTCCGGCGGCTGGCAGATCGCATCGGCCGCCGGCGAGGCGCAGAACCGATCGAAGCCCGCCAGATCGGTGCGCGCTCCCGCCAGTTCCAGAACCGTATAACCGCCCAGAGAAAAGCCCACCGCGCCGATCCTGTCGCGGTCGACATGCGCGCCCAGCTTCGGGTCCGCCAGCACGCTATCGAGCACTTCGCTGGCGTCCGTGGCGCGTTCCCACCACAGCGTGAAACCGTCGCGGGTCAAGGGTTCGAGTTCGTTGTTGCCCGGATGATTGACGCCCGCCACGATATAGCCGTGCGCGGCCAGCGCGGCGCCGAGCCAGTCGAGACTGTCCGCGCTGCCGCCGGTGCCGTGCGACAGCACCAGCAACGGATACGTAGCGCGCGCGCTCGACAGCGGCGCGCCGTCGGCGACGGGATGCCCAACGAACAACGGATCGCCGGGTTTGCCGACGTCATGCCGCTGCTCCGGCACGGACGGATCGACGGGATACCAGATGCGCGTGACCAGCGCCTCGGTGGCCGCGCCGCGCCAATTGCGCGCGACAGGCGGATGAATGATCCGCACCGTCTCGCCGACATGCCAGCCGGCCCCGGCAGCCTCCGCCGATACAGCGCCGCCCGCCCACGACAAAGCCGCCGCACACAGGAGCGCGGCACCGCATTTGCGAAACATGGTCAGTCCTTGCGAATGGGGATCATCAGATCCGTGACGCAGGCGCGCTGCGATCCGGCGCGCGCCGGGCTGCGGTACAACTCCAGCGCCGGACGGATATCGAGCGCATAGCCGCTTTGCGGCAGCCACACGCCGTACAGCGCGCGAAAGGTCGGCGCGATCAGCGCATACGGGCCGACCAGCCGGTGTACCGCGTATAAACCACCGTCCACGCGCAGCGGTTCGACCGGCGCGCGCGGCGCTTCATGCGATGCAACATCGGGCGACGCGACGATCCCCGCCAGATAGCGAAAACTGCCCTTGAGCGCCGGGTCGCGCACGCAAATGCCGACGCGCCGATCCGTGCGCGGGTCGTCTTCGCAGCGCAGCATGTGCATCAGATCGCGGAACGTCTGGCCGATCGTCGCGACCGGTCCTTCGTGGCGCAGGCAGAGCACGTCGATCGGCGCGATCTCGGCGAGTTCGACTGCGGGCCAGAGCGACATGCGGCCATCGTCGGGATTCGTTGCGTCGTTTGCGTTGGCCTCGTCGGCGTCGTTGGCGTCACGTTTATCCGTGGCGTTCGCGGCATCGGCGGCATCGGCCATGTTGCCCGCCGCGCCCGAGCGCCCGCTCGCCGCCGGTGTCGCGAGATGTTTCTGGCGCGCCTTGAATTCACTCGGCGTGACGCCGGTAAAACCGCGAAATGCGCGGGCGAAGGCCTGCGGACTGTTGTACCCGGCATCGTGCGCGACGGCGGTCACGCGTGCGGACGCGTCGGTCAGACGTTGCGCGGCTTGCGCAAGACGCAGGCGCTGCACGGTCTCGACAATGCTCTCGCCAGCGAGCGCGCGATAAATGCGATGAAAGTGATACGGCGACAGATGCGCGACCGCCGCCAGACTGTCGAGCGTATGCGGCGCGCCTGGTTCGAGCAGAATCGCCTCGATCACACGAGCGATCCGCCGACGATAATCGAGTTCCGTGCTGGCTTTCATCATGGCGCTAGGATAGCGGCCTCGTCGCCACAAAACGGTGCAGAGCTTGCGAAATTTCATCGCGAGTTCACGGCGATGCTGCCGCGCGTCATGGCACTATGGCGGGCATTGCTTTGCAAGCCCCGCGCAACGTGCGTTGCTTTCCCGCTTGGTGCCGTACCGTGGCCGACGCCTACACAGCATCACGGCACGACACGAAACCCGGCGAAGCGACACGACGCATACCGCGCTTGCCATGGAGTCCCGACGACATGATGCAGCCTGCAGCGAGCGTCACGCGTGCCTCGATCCGCCGCCGGCTAGGCGCTGCGCTGCTGCTGACCGGCGCCCTGCTGCTGGCCGGTTGCACGCTGCCGTCGCTGGCCGGCCGCACGGAATCGGCGGCGCTCGATCCGGTGCAGGCTCAATCGACCCATCTCGGCATGGCCGTAGCGGGACCGCTTGCGCAGCATCCGGGCCTGAGCGGCATCTATCCGCTCGAAAATCCCCACGACGCGTTCGCGGCCCGCGTCTTTCTCGCGCACGCGGCGCAACGCACGCTGGACGTTCAATACTATATCTGGCGTGACGATCTGACCGGCACGCTGATGCTGGAGCAACTGGTCGAAGCGGCGCAGCGCGGCGTGCGGGTGCGCCTGCTGCTCGACGACAACGGCATTCCCCCTTCGCTCGACACCACGCTCGCGGCGCTCGACGCGCATCCCAACATCGAGGTGCGCCTGTTCAATCCGTTCGTGGTGCGCAAGCCGAAGTCGATCGGCTTTATCACGGACTTCTCGCGCGCCAACCGGCGTATGCATAACAAGTCGTTTACCGCCGACAGCACCGCGACGATTCTCGGCGGCCGCAATATCGGCGACGAGTATTTCGGCGCGACGGACGGCGTGGTGTTCTCCGATCTCGACGTGCTCGCGGTCGGTCCCGCTGCCGGCGCTGTGGCGCATGACTTCGACCGCTACTGGTCGAGCGAGTCGTCGTATCCCGTGGACCGGATTCTGCCGCACGTGAGCGCCGATCAGTTGCCCGCGCTCGAGGCCAGAGCGAAGGCCGTTGCCAGCGATCCCACCGCGCTCGCCTACGAAGACGCGTTGCGCGAGTCGCCGATCGCCCAGCAGTTGCCCACCGGCACACTGCCGCTCGAATGGGCCGCGACGCGTCTGATCAGCGACGATCCCGCCAAAGGCCTGAACCGCTCGCCGACCGACGCGCTGGTGCTGAAGCAGATGCACGAGATACTCGGCGACCCGGCCGAGGAACTCGACCTGGTGTCGCCGTATTTCGTGCCGACGGAGGTGGGCGTCCAGTACTTCACCCGGCTCGCCTCGCGCGGCGTGACGGTGCGCGTGCTGACCAATGCGCTCGAATCGACCGATGTCGCCGCCGTTCATTCCGGCTACGCGAAACACCGCGTCGCGTTGCTCAAGGGTGGTGTGGCGCTCTACGAACTACGTCGCCAGCCGGGCGCGGACGGCAAAACCGAACAGCGCGCCGGTCCGTTCGGCAGTTCGGGATCGAGCCTGCATGCCAAGACGTTCGCGGTGGACGGCCAGCGTGTTTTCGTGGGTTCGTTCAACTTCGACCCGCGCTCGGCGAAGCTCAATACCGAACTCGGTCTGGTAATCGACAGCCCCGCGCTGGCGGGGAAAATCCGTTCGACGTTCCAGACCCAGGTGCCGCAAGTGGCGTACACGCTTAGCCTCGACGACAAGGGCAAGCTGGTCTGGCTCGAACAGGACGGCGCCAACACGATCCGCTACGACACCGAACCGAACACCACCTGGGTGCGCCGGCTCGGCGTGTGGTTCATGTCGATCCTGCCGATCGAATCGTTTTTATAAATCGGCGGGCCGGCACAGGCCGATCATCCACGCATGCACGGCATCGACCGCGACCGAACGCGCCGGCTGCGCCGAGCGCATCAGCCAGAGCGGCGCCAACGCGAAGCCCGGCACCTGCGGCAAGACTGCCACGCGGCCGCTCGTCAACGCGTCTCCCGCCGTGAGCCGCGACACCATCGCAATACCCGCCTCCTGCTCGGCCGCCGCCACGACGAAGCGTGGATCGCTGACCGTCAACGCGCGGCGCGTGCGCAAACCGCCGCGCCTGAGTTCCGGCAGCCACGGCGCCCATTCCGGACGCGCTTCGTGAACCAGCAGCGGCGCTTGCGTGAGCACGTCGGGAAACGGCGCGTCACGCAGACGGCGTGCCGTTTCCGGTCCGCAGATCGCCACCGCCTCTTCGTCGAGCAACAGCTCGCAGGTGACTTCCGGCGTACGGATCGGCCTGGCTGACACCACCAGATCGACATCGACGCGATCGATCTCGTTGACCTCCTCGTCGGTCACGAGCCAGATCTCGAGCGTCGGCAGCGCCTCCGCGAACTGCCGCATGCGCGGCATCAGCCAGCCTGAGGCGAATTGCGGCGCGCAAACAAGAATCACCGAATCCGGATTGCCATACGGCTCGATCCGGTCGCGCCCGTCGGCGAGTGTGGCGAGCGCCGTCGTGACGGTTTGCGCGTACAGCACACCGGCGGCGGTCAACGCGACGCCCCGGCCGATCCGCCGAAACAGCGGCTGCCCGGTCCACTCCTCCAGTTGCTGGATCTGATGGCTGATCGCCGACTGGGTCAGCGCGAGTTCTTGCGCCGCGCGCGTGAAGCTGCCGACGCGCGCGGCGGCGTCGAAGGCGAGCAAGGCTTGCAACGGGGGCAGTCTACGCATGAGCGATCCCAGTCAGATATTAAAAATATCGATACTTCCAGCAAGATTCTTCGCTTTTCGCGGGAATTTTTCCCCGCAATCATAGCTCCAGTTGCCCTCCACCTGTTTTCTCCTTTCAGCAGACATGAGAAATATTTGTGCGACGGGCGCCCCACTTAAATCGGCTGAACCCACTGGACCGACAAGCATGACTCTGGATCTCTCCCCCCATCCGCACGCGCCCGGCAGCGAACTGTCTGCCGCCCCCACCTACGCCGGCGTGCTGTCGTTCATGCGCCGTCCCTATACGCGCGACCTCACGGGCGTCGATGTCGCCGTCTCAGGCGTGCCGCTCGACCTCGCGACCACCTTCCGCCCTGGCACCCGCTTCGGGCCAGCCGCGATGCGCGCCGCCTCGGTCCAACTGGCCGGACTCGGCGCGTTTCCGTGGGGCATCGATCCGTTCGACCACTTGAACGTGGTCGACTACGGCGACTGCTGGTTCGACGCGCACAACCCGCTCGGGATTCGCGACGCGATCGTCGCGCACGCTCGCGGCATTCTCGCGACCGGCACGCGCATGCTGACGCTCGGCGGCGACCACTACATCACGTATCCGCTGCTGATCGCGCACGCCGAGAAATACGGCAAGCCGCTGAGCCTGATCCACTTCGACGCGCACTGCGACACCTGGCCCGACGACAACCCCGACTCGCTGAATCACGGCACGATGTTCTACAAGGCGATCCGCGAGGGCTTGATCGATCCGGCGCGCTCGGTGCAGATCGGCATTCGCACGTGGAATGAGGACTTCATGGGCGTGCGCATTCTCGACGCGCCGTGGGTTCATCGCAACGGCATTCAGGCCACCATCGACGAGGTACTGAAGATCGTCGGCGCCGCGCCGACCTATCTGACCTTCGACATCGACTGCCTCGATCCCGCCTTCGCGCCCGGCACGGGTACGCCGGTGGCGGGCGGCCTGAGTTCGGCGCAGGCGCTGGAGATCGTGCGGGCGCTCGGCGCCGTGGATATCGTGGGCGCCGACGTGGTGGAAGTGTCGCCGCCCTACGATCACAGCGACGTCACCGCGCTCGCCGCCGCGCATATCGCGTACGACATGCTGTGCCTGATGCGCAACCAGAAGCTGCAACGCCAGCCGCGCCGCTAGACACCCTCACACGCACTGACGACAAACCCCCACGAACCCCTAGCGGACGATCCGACGACCATGCCCCATACCGCCACGAAACCGATCCTGACCGCGTTACTGATGTGCGCATTCGGCACTGCAGCGCACGCCGACGACAAGCAGCTCAATCTGTACAACTGGGGCGACTACATCGCGAAAGACACCGTGCCGAACTTCCAGAAGGAGTTCGGCATTCAGGTGCGCTACGACGAGTACGACGGCGACGAGACCTTGCAGGCGAAGCTGTTGACCGGTTCGACCGGCTACGACGTCGTGGTACCGACCTCGAATTTTCTTGCCAAGCAGATCGAAGCCGGCATTTATCAGAAGCTCGACAAATCGAAGCTGCCGAATCTGGTGAACCTCGATCCCACGCTGATGAAACTCGTCGCCGATGCGGATCCCGGCAATCGGTACGCGGTGCCGTGGGCGTGGGGCACGACCGGGCTCGGCTACAACGTCACGCGGGTAAAGAAGATTCTCGGCGACAACGTGCCGCTCGATAGCTGGGACGTGCTGTTCAAACCGGAATATCTGAGCAAGCTGAAGAGCTGCGGCGTGTCCATGCTCGACGCGCCGACCGACGTGTTCGCAGTCACGCTGCACTATCTCGGCCGCGATCCGAACAGCGAAAATCCGGCCGACTATCAGGCCGCGTACGAAGCGCTGAAGAAGATTCGCCCGTATATCACGCAGTTCAATGTGACGAGCTACATCAACGATCTCGCGGGCGACGATATCTGTTTCGCGCTGAGCTGGTCAGGCGATGTGTCGATGGCGAGTCATCGTGCGCGCGAGGCCAACAAGAGCTACCAGGTCAAGTACTTCATTCCGCAAGGCGGCGCGCCGGTCTGGTTCGACATGATGGCGATCCCGAAAGATGCGCCGCATCCGCAGGCGGCGCTGGAGTGGATCAACTATATCGAGCGACCGGAGGTTCACGCGGCGATTACGAACACGGTGTTCTATCCGAATGCAGATGCAGCCGCGCGTAAGTTCGTGAACGCGGACATTCTCAACGACCCGACCGTGTATCCGCCTGAGCCGGTGTTGAAGACGCTGTTTCTGCTGAAGCCGTTGCCCGCGCCGATCAAACGGCTGGAAGGCAGGTTGTGGGCGCAGTTGAAGTCGGGGTCGTAGAGGTTCACGTTTGACTCGTGCCGCCTGATAGACGACGCGGTACGTTCAATCCTTCGCGTACAACGTCGAGTCCGCGAAACCTTCGGCGGCCAGCACCTGGCCGACCAGGATCAACGCGGTCCGCTCGATCGATGTCGACTGCACCTTGTCGACAATATCGTCGAGCGTGCCGGTGATCTTCTCCTCGTCGGGCCAGCTCGCGCGATAGACCACCGCGATCGGACACGCGCCGCCGTAGTGCGGCCGCAGTTCATCGACGATTCGTGCGAGATGCCGCACGCCCAGGTGGATCGCCATCGTCGCGCGGTGCCGCGCGAGGTCGGCGAGCTGTTCGCCTTCGGGCATGCGGGTTTTGCTCGCGTAGCGCGTGAGAATCAGCGTCTGCGAAACGTCGGGCAGCGTGAGTTCGCAACCGAGCGTCGCGGCACAGGCGGCGGCCGCCGTCACGCCCGGCACGATTTCGTACGGAATGTTCAGCTCGCGCAAACGACGGATCTGTTCGCCGATCGCGCCGTATAACGACGGGTCGCCGGAGTGCACGCGCGCGACATGCTGGCCGTTGTCATGCGCGGTTTTGAGCAACGCGACGATCTGGTCGAGATCGAGGTCGGCGGTGTTGACGACGAGTTCGGCGGTGTGACCTTCAAGCACCGCGTCGGGTACCAGCGATCCGGCGTACAGGATCACCGGGCAACTGCGGACGAGGCGCTGGCCTTTTACTGTGATCAGTTCCGGGTCACCTGGACCCGCGCCGATAAAAAACACCGTCATTGACTGCTCCGTGGTTTGTTGGGGTGGCGTGGGTGGCATGCGCTGCGTGAGTGGCCGCTTCCGTTTTCGCGGCACAAGCTCACGTGGTGGCGGAGGCCGTGACTAGCACTACGATTCAAGCCGCCGTTAAGACCGAGGTTCACGCGAGCACTCGCAGTGCGTCGAGCAGACCGTCAACGCTGTCGAACTCACGATCCACCGCCGGCAGGTCGGGCCGGCGCAACATCACCACCGGCAAGCGACGTTCGCGCGCTACCTCGAGTTTCGCTTCCGTCGCGCCGCCGCCGCTGTTTTTGCTGACCAAGACATCGAAGGTTTGCAGCGCGAACAACGCGCGTTCGCCTTCGAGCGTGAACGGGCCGCGCGTCGCGATGATCCTTGCGCGCGTGGCGTCCTGGTGCGGATCGAGACAGCGGACAGTCCAGAACTGATGCGCGGGAATTTCGTCGAGATGCGCGAGCGGTTCGCGGCCGAGCGTGAACAGCGGCTTTCTGAATGGCGCGAGCGCCGCCGTGAGTTCGTTCCAGTCGCCGACCATCCGCCAATCGTCGCCGGCTTGCGGCTGCCAGGCCGGACGGCGCAGCGCCCAACACGGCACCTGCGCCGCATGACTGGCGCGCGCGGCGTTCGCGCTGATTTGCGCGGCGTACGGATGGGTCGCGTCGATCACGAGGCCGATGCGTTCGTCCGCGAGGTATTGCGCCATGCCGTCGCTACCGCCGAAACCGCCGACACGCACCGAGCACGCCAGATCGTCGGGCACCTTGCCGAGACCCGCGAGACTGTACACGTGCGTGGAATCGAGTTGATGCGCGATTCGTAACGCGTCGCCAGTGCCGCCTAGCAGCAGGATTCGCGTCATTGCGGGGTGCCGCTGTTTGCGGCGCTGACGGTGTTCGCGGTGCTGACCGTGTTTGCCTTGTTTGCGCCGCTCGCATCGCTTCCGACGCTTGCCGCGTCCACCCCACGCCCCGGCTTCATCACCTCCAGCAACGTAATCGGCAACGCCTGCCGCCACGTATCGAAACCGCCGAGCGGTTGCGCATCCGCCAACGCAATCCGCGTCAACGTGCCGCCAAACCGCTCGCGCCACGCAACCAACGCCGCCTCGCCCTGCAACGTCACCGCGTTGGCAACCAGCCGGCCGCCTTCGCGCAAGCTCGCCCAGCACGCTTCGAGCACGCCCGGCACGGTCACGCCACCGCCGATGAACACAGCATCCGGCGCCGGCAAGCCCTGCAGCGCATCCGGCGCGCGACCGGCCACCAGTTGCAGACCCGGCACGCCCAACGCATCGCGATTGTGTTCGATAAAGCGCTGCCGTTCCGCGTGACCTTCAATCGCGATCGCGCGGCACGCTGGATGCGCGCGCATCCATTCAATGCCGATCGAACCGCTGCCCGCGCCCACGTCCCACAGCAACTCGCCGGGCGTCGGCGCGAGACGCGCGAGCGTGATGGCCCGCACGTCGCGCTTGGTCAACTGACCGTCGTGACGAAACGCATCGTCGGGCAAGCCGCAAGTGAGCGGCAGACGCGGCGCGCCCTGGGTCGCCCGGCATTCGAGCGCGATCAGATTCAACGCGGCCACCTCGCTCGCGGACCACTGATCCGCGCGACCGTCGATCCGGCGTTCCAACTCCCCGCCCAGATGCTCCAGCACGATCATGCGCGTCGCGCCGAAGCCGCGCGCGTTCAGCAACGCCGCGAGCGCCGCGGGCGTGCGGCCATCCGCGCTCAGCACGAAAACGCGCGCGCCGTGATGCAAATGCGCGTTCAATGCCGGCAGTGGACGGCCCACCAGCGACACCGTCGCGACGTCCTGCAACGGCCAGCCGAGACGCGCGGCCGCCAGCGACAACGACGACGGCGCAGGCAACACCCGCAACTCATCCGCCGGCAATTGACGCGCGAGCGTCGCGCCGACGCCGAACAGCATCGGGTCACCACTCGCCAGCACGCACACCGCACCGCCACGCTCGGCGAGCAACGGCGCGAGATCGAACGGACGCGGCCACGCGGCCCGCCGCGCCGTGAGACGCGCGGGCAGCATCGCCAGATGCCGCTCGCCGCCATACACCACCGACGCCGCCAGCAACGCACGTCGCGCGGACCGCCCCAAACCGGCGAAGCCGTCGTCGCCAATGCCCACCACGGTCAGCCATGCCGGCATCCGACCATCCTTATTCTGTATCTTCAAATAATGCGCTGAGCCACGCCGATCAAGGCGTCCAGCCTCGTTATGCTGTTCGAAAAAAGGCATAATACAGCCGCCGGCGCCCTTCGGGGCCTAAGAGGGAACACAGTGTCACTGTGGCTGCCCCCGCAACTGTATGCAGCGAGTCCGCCCGCGCTGCGCGCCACTGGTTCGACCGGGAAGGCCGCGACGGACTTTGACCTGCCAGCCAGGAGACCTGCCGGCGAGACTGTTCGTGCCAACCAACATCGGGCGGGGTGTACCGATGCCGCAGCAACGCCCGCTCCCAGGCTTGCTCGGGCCACCGCGCGACGCTACCCGGTGTCCGTTTTGAAGCAAGCTTCGTCCTCCCCTGTTATGCAACATGCGGCGCTCGCGCTGCGGCCGTCGGCCTGTCCGGGGCTGCTGCGGATCGTCGTCGCGCGCGACGGGGGGCTGTGCCGGATCAAGCTGCCCGGCGGCGCGTTGAGCGCGGCCCAGGCGCGCGCGATTGCCGATGCGAGCGTGCTGCACGCCGCCGGCGCGATTGAGGTGACCAATCGGGCGAATCTGCAGGTGCGGGGCGTGCGCAGCGGGCAGGAGGCGGCGTTGATCGAGGCGTTGATGGAGGCGGGGCTTGGGCCGAGCGACGCGTTGGTCGAGGACGGGCTTAGGCCGAGCAGCGCATTGCTTGAGGGCGTGCTTGGACCGGCCGACGCGTTGATTGAGGCGGCGCCTAGGCCGACGGAGACGGTGGCAGCCGCGGAAGCCGGCCACGTAAATCCAACCGCCGCCTACCCAGCGACCGCCCTCGCAGCCGACGATGTCCGCAACGTGATGATCAGCCCCGCCGCGGGACGCGATCCGTTTGCGTTGTTCGATACAGGTCCCCTTTGCGCCGAATTGCTGGCGTTGCTGCAAAGCGAGCCGCGTTTCGCGGCGCTGTCGCCAAAATTCGCGCTGTTGCTGGATGGCGGCGAAAAGCTTGCGCGTATCGATCATCCGCATGACGTGTGGCTGGCGGCGACGCGAGATGTCGATCACGTGCGGTTTGTCTTCGGGCTAGCGGGTTGGCCGCCTGAAACCGGATCGCAACACGCCGGCCACACCGGCGCTTTAGCTGCCGTGCTCCCGTCACAAGTCTGCGCGCTGATCCGCGCGTTGCTGCACACGTTTCTCGACCTCGCCGCAGCCGATGCCACGCGTATGCGTCACCTGCTCGCGACCCATTCCGCCGATGCGCTCCTGCACCACGCGCAACGCTACGTCGATTTCCCGCTGTCACGCGATGCGTCGCTAGCCCGGTGGCAACGCCGCACACCCGCCGACGCGACGCTCCGGCTCGGCGCACACGAGCAAAGCCAGCCGGACACCTGGCACGCAGGCGGCCAGCCGCCGCTCGGACGTCTCGACGCGGCCACTCTGCACGGCCTCGCCACACTCGCCCAACAGCACGGCAACGGCACACTGCGGATGACGCCCTGGCAAAGCGTCCTGCTGCCCGACATCGCATCACACGCCGTGCCGGCCGTACTAGCCAGCCTGGCTGAACTCGGCCTCGCCACCGACCCCGCGCAGGCCATTACGCGTCTGATCGCCTGCGCCGGTTCGACCGGCTGCGCCAAAAGCCTCGCCGACACCAAAACCGACGCGCTGCAACTCGCGCCGCGCCTGCCCGCCGATGTCGACGTGCATCTGAGCGGTTGTCCGCGTTCGTGCGCCGCCGCGCATTGCGCGCCGTATACGCTGCTGGCGATCGCGCCCGGCGCCTACGACCTGTATCGACGCGACGGCCAGCCCGGTTTCGGCGCCTGCGTCGCGCGTCGACTAACGATCGACCAGGCCGCCGACACGCTCGCACGCCTGGCCTCTATCGACGCCCCAATCAACGCCGCTATCGAAGCCTCAATAGACACCCCTATCGACGCCCCTATTCACGACGCCGATAAGCGACACCCACGAGCAAAACCCATGAGTAACCCCGATGCTTGATTACATCCGCGACGGTCAGGAGATCTATCGCCAATCTTTCGCGACGATCCGCGCGGAGGCCGATTTGTCGCGCATTCCCGCCGACCTCGACAAGCTCGCGGTCCGCGTGATCCACGCGTGCGGCATGGTCGACGTGGTCGACGCGCTGCGGTTTTCCGAAGGCGCCGGCACGGCCGGCCGCGCGGCGCTCGCGCAAGGCGCGCCGATTCTGTGCGATGCGGGCATGGTCGCGCAAGGCATCACGCGCGCGCGTTTGCCGGCGAACAACGAAGTGATCTGCACGCTCACGCATCCGGACGTGCCGTCGCTCGCGCGCGAACTGGGCAACACGCGCTCGGCCGCCGCGCTCGAATTGTGGCGCCCGCATCTGGCGGGCAGCGTCGTCGTGATCGGCAATGCGCCGACTGCCCTGTTCCATCTGCTCGACATGCTCGATGACGGCGCACCGAAGCCCGCGCTGATTCTTGGCTTTCCGGTCGGCTTCGTCGGCGCGGCGGAATCGAAAGCGCTGCTCGCGGAAAACAGCCGCGGCGTGCCCTATGTGGCGATCGAAGGCCGGCGCGGCGGTAGCGCGATGGCCGCCGCCGCCGTCAACGCGCTGGCCACGGAGGTCGAATAAATGACCGTGCGAGGACGTCTAGTCGGACTCGGTGTCGGCCCCGGCGACCCGGAACTCATCACGCTGAAAGCGCTGCGTCTGCTGAAGGCCGCGCAGGTGGTCGCTTACTTCGTCGCGAAGGGCAAGAAAGGCAACGCCTTCAGCATTATCGAAGCGCATCTGCACGACACGCAGCAACATCTGCCGCTGGTCTATCCCGTCACCACCGAAGCGCTCGAACCGCCGCTCTCGTATGAAGCGATCATCGCCGAGTTCTACGACGGCGCGGCGGAGATCGTCGCGGGCCATCTGGATGCGGGCCGCGACGTCGCCGTGATCTGCGAGGGCGATCCGTTCTTCTACGGTTCGTACATGTACCTGCACGACCGCCTTGCGCCACGCTATGAGAGCGAAGTCGTGCCGGGCGTGTGCTCGATGCTCGGCGGCGCGGCCGTGCTCGGCGCGCCGCTGGTGTACCGGAATCAGAGCCTGTCGGTGCTCTCCGGCGTGCTGCCCGAAGCCGAATTGCGCCGCCGTCTCGCCGATGCCGACGCTGCCGTCGTGATGAAACTCGGCCGCAATTTCGACAAGGTGCGGCGCGTGCTGGGCGAACTCGGTCTCGCCGATCGCGCGCTGTACGTGGAACGCGCGACGATGGGCAACCAGCGCATCGTGCCGCTCGCCGACGTCGATCCGATGGCGTCGCCGTATTTTTCGCTGCTGGTCGTGCCGGGGGAAAAATGGCAAGGATGAACGCCCCCGCCATTGTGATTCTCGGCGCGGGCGCGTTGGAAACCGCGCGGCGCATTCAGACGCTGTATGCCGGCAGCCAGGTGTACGCGCTGCAAGGACGCGTGACCGCCGACGTGCCGTACGCCGAACTCAGCGCGCAATTGCGCGAGCTGTATGCGAGCGGTACGCCGATCGTCGCGTTGTGCGCGGCCGGCATTGTGATTCGCTGCGTCGCACCGTTGTTGACGAACAAAGGCGTCGAGCCGCCGGTGCTGGCGGTGGCCGAAGATGGCAGCGCGGTCGTGCCGCTGCTCGGCGGTCTTGCCGGCGTCAATGTGATGGCGCGCGAGATTGCCGCCGCGTTGAAGGTGCCGCCCGCAATTACAACGAGCGGCGAATTGCGCTTCGGTACCTGCGTGCTCAATCCGCCGGACGGTTACACGCTGGCGGATATCGGGCAAGGCAAACGCTTCGTGTCGGATCTGCTGGCGGGGGAAAACACGCGCGTCGAAGGTGAAGCGCCGTGGCTCGACGACGCGCAATTGCCGCGCTCGGCATCGGCGCGTCTCGCGATTCGCGTGACGCCGCGTGCGTGGGATGGGCGTGAGGATGAGCTGGTGATTCATCCGCGCAGCGTGGTGGCGGCGGTGGCGGCGGTGGCTGCTGGTGCTAGCGATGGCGATGGCGCTCGCGCGAGTGCATGCTCGTCAAGCGCCGAAATTGCGGCAAGCGTACGCGCTGCGTTGAACGAACATGGCCTCGCGACGCTTTCACTAGCCGCCCTGCTCGCCGCGTCGGATCGAATGACGCACCCCGCATTGGCCGAAGCCGCTTCGAGCCTGAACGTCCCACTGCGCTTCGCCCAAACCCGTCCCGAAGACGGCGCCCCGCCCAGCAACCTGCTGCACGCGGCGTTGCGGATCCCCTACGAAACCCTCCACGACGACCCCGACGCGGGCGTCGCGCTGGCACTCACGCCGCTCGCCATCGACGCGAACACGATCGGCATGGGACGCGGCCGCCTGACCGTCATCGGTCTAGGCCCGGGCAGCGCCGAGCTGATGGTGCCCGCCGCGCGCCTCGCGCTCGACCATGCGACCGATGTCCTCGGCTACGACACCTACGTGAAAATGGCCGGGCCGTTCCGCGCCGATCAGCGGGTCCACGGCACGGATAATCGCGAGGAATTGCAACGCGCACGTCATGCGTTCGAACTGGCGAGCGCGGGACGTTCGGTGGTGATGGTGTCGTCGGGTGACCCCGGCGTGTTCGCGATGGCCGCTGCGGTGCTCGAAGCGCTCGAAGCCGCTGGGAACGACACATGGTCTGCGGTCGAACTCGCCATCGTACCCGGCGTGTCAGCGGCGCTGGCGACCGCCGCGCAAGCCGGTGCACCGTTGGGTCACGACTTCTGCATGCTGTCGCTGTCGGACAATCTGAAGCGGTGGAGCATCATCGAAACGCGTCTGCGGCACGCCGCCGAAGCGGATCTCGTGATGGCGTTCTATAACCCGATTTCGCGTGCGCGTCCGTGGCAACTGGATAAGGCGCTGGATATCGTGCGGGCGTATCGCGCGGCAGCGACGCCGGTGGTGTTGGGACGCGATATCGGCCGGCCCGGCAGCACGTTGCGTACGCTCACGCTGGGCGAACTGCGCTCGTCCGACGTGGATATGCGCACGATGGTGATCGTCGGATCATCGACGACGCGGCGCTTTGCGAAAGGTGTTGAAGGCGGCGAATGGGTTTATACGCCGCGATGGTATAAGTGACGCGGGATGAGTGACGTGGGATGAGCAGACATGATGCGCTGGCTGATACAAAAAACCAGCCACCGCATCATCGCTTCATCCCTTCGTTCAGCGCGCGCATCTGCACGCCGTCAACCCGCGCCAGGTCGTCCAGAATCGTGAAGTGATTGCATTCTGGCAACGGCACGAACGCAACCGTTTCCCCCGCCTGTCGGCACGCCGCCACATAGTCCTCCGAATGCCGGACCAGTTCCGGCAACTCCGCCGTGCCGACCGTGACCGTCATCGGCACCCCTTTGCCGATGTGCCGCATCGGGCTATAAGCCGCGATTTCAGCGGGCGTGAGTTGCAGTTTGTCGTTGAGCCATGACAGCGCAATCGGTTCGAGATCCACCAACGCGCTGATCGGCATGGCGTGCACCACCGCTTCGTGTGCCCGGTACAACGCGCTCAATTGGCCGCCCGCCGAGTGTCCGGCGAGGCAGATCGGACCGCGCGTGCCGAGTCCGTCGCGATCGGCCGCGAGCGCGGCGAGCAACGCGTCGATCTCGCCGACGATCTGCGTCATCGACGCCTCGGGCGCCAGCGTATATTCGGCCAGCACGACATTGAAGCCGCAACCCAGCGGCCCGCTCGCGACGAACGCGAAATCTTCCTTGCTGCGCGCCTGCCAGTAACCGCCGTGGATGAATACGAAAACCGGTGCGTCGGTCTGCCCGCACGGCAGCCAGTCGAAGCGCTGGCGCGGCAGCGGTCCGTAGCGAAGGTCGCGCCGGCATGGCACGGCCTCATACAGCGCCGTGCTGCGGGCTTGAAAGCCGAGCATGCGCTCGGCGACGTCCGCCACCGCCGCCACGTTGTCGTAGGCGGCGCGCAATGCCGTTCGATCCATGCCACGGTAAAGCTCGGTCATGATGTTCCTGAATGATTCACTGCTTAACAGCCTCAGTGCCGGACGACACGCTTAACAAGCCTAGGCCGCCACTTTCAAATCGTCGATAGCCCGTTGCCGCACGCCCAGATCGTCCCACAACTCCGGATGACACGTGAACACCAGAATCTGATGCCGCGTGGCCGCGTCGAGCAGCGCGCGCTTGATCGCGTCGCGGCGCGCAGCGTCGGTGTGCACGGCCGCGTCGTCGAGCATCAGCAAGGTTGGACGGCCTGACGCCTTCAGCAGGTCCGCGTAAGCGAGCCGCGTCAGGATGCCGAGTTGTTCGCGTGTGCCGAAGCTCAGCGCGTCGAGCGTATCCGCCCGGCCGTAACGGTCTAGCGTCGCGGGACTCAGATCGTCGCCAAGCGCGATCGTCGATTGCGGGAAAATTCGGCGCAGGTAATACCCGAGCCGCTCGGTCAACGGCGCACGCAATTGCGCAACTGCAGAGTCGCGTTCGTCGACGAGCACTTCGTCGAGCAGACTCAATGCGCCGGCGCGCAGGCTCAACTCTTCCTTGCGACGCGTGGCCTGTTCGACACGCGCCTCCAGCGCCGCCAACCGTTCACCGAGCCCGGACGCGCCGACGGTTTCCAGTTGGCTGCGCAACTGCGCGATTCGCACCTGACGCTCATGCTGCTCACTGCGCGCCAGATCCGCCGACGCGCGATAACGCTTCGCCTCCGCCGCCGGATCGTCGAGCCGCGCCGCCTGCAATTCGCGCTCGCGCGCTTCCTGCTGCTTGCGCTGCGCGTCGACCTGGACGCGTTGTTCGACGATTTTCGTCTGCCATTGCGCACGGTTGCGGCAGAAGGTTTCATCGCTCAACTGCGCTTCCTTGCGCTGCAATTGCGCAGCCAGCGATTCCGCGTTGGCGACGCCGGTGGATCGTTTCTCCGCCGCCAGCGACAACACCTTGCGCGCCGCCTCCAACGCATCGCGCGCGGTCGCAGCGTTGCGGCGCGCTTCGTCGAGCGGCGGCGCGGCGGAGACGTCGGGCAAATGCTTCAGCCGGTCGTTCGACGCCTGCCAACGCGCAGCCGCCGAAGCCAACGCCGCACGCAGCGCGTCGATGCCTTGCGGTGCGTGGACTTTGAGAATGCCAGCATGACTCTTCTGCTGCGCGACGAGCGCCTTCCACTGTTCGCGCCTGAGTTCGCCTTCAACGAGCGACGCCACACCCAGCGCCTGCAGCAACTGCGTATGCTGCGCTTCCAGCGACGCCAGTTCGGTCAACTGCGCGGACAGGTCCGAAACGCCCGGAATCACCCGCAATTCACCGAGTTCGCCGAGGCCGATCAACTTTTCTTCGTCGACACGCAGCACGCCGTCGCCGTTTATCGTCCTCTCGTTGACGGTCAGCGCGCCGGTCAGCCTGTATTCGATGCGTGTCATCGCCGCTTCGGTGCGGGCGCGCAAAACGGTCAATTCGCCGTCGAGCTTGGCGAGCTGTTTCAGCTTCGTCTCGTCGATTTCGACAGCCGCCGCTGCGCGAGCGGCTTCGAGCACGGCGTCATTCGCCTGGCCGGCGGCCTGGATGGCCACGTCGAGACGCTGGCTTTCCGTCTCGTAGAGGCCGATCTGATTGCGCAAGTCGGCTGCGGTTACGGCCGCGTTCGCAAGATCGAGCGCACGGTCGGCCGCCACCGACGCCAGCTCGAATTGCGCGACGCTTGTCTTGGCTTGCTCGTGATCGGCCTGTACCGCCGCGACGCTGGCTCTTTCAATATCAAGTTGCTGCCGCTCACGGGCCACAGTCGCTTCCCGCTCCGCCGCGCCCTGTTCCTGCTGCAACGACAGCGACAGTTCCGCTTCGCTCAGTTTCAGCGACTGCACCAATCCCTGCAGCCCGCGCTCCATTTCCGCAGCGTCCTCCGCACGCTGTTGCGCCAGCACGGCCTTCTGCTCATGAAGCTCCCACGGACGCTTGCGCTCGGTGTCTTCAAACGTTTCCTGCTGCGTCGCGAGGCGTGCAATGTTCTCTTCAAACTGCAGACGCTGCTGCTCCAGTTCGTCGCGGTCCTCAATCAAACTGGCGAGCGTCTGTTCCGCTTCGGCCAGCGGCCCGGTGGATTTCTGCGTGCGCGCGGTGAGCAATTGCCGGAGTTCGCGTTGCACGGCGACGATCAACGCGTCTTCGCCGGCCGATTCGCTGCTGCCCGACAATTGCGACAACGCATCGCGCAGATACTGCGCCGCGTGGCCGGTGGAGTCGCGCACCTCCTGCGTGCCGCCTTGTTGCACCCACAACAAACCCGGCACACCCGCGTTCTCGGCCTTCAACGGCCCACGCGCGGCACGCGAAAAACCGAGCAACGCAGCGAGTTTGTCTTCGGCTTCGTCTTCGCCGAACACGCTCTGGCCGATCTTCAACTCGCAGCGCTGCCGCGTGACGAACTGCTTCGACAACCGGCAGGCGGTGCCGTCCAGATTGAAACTGACTTCCACCGACGGTTGTCCGCTCGCCTTGCCCCACGGCAATAAATCCTTCAGGTGCGAAGCCTTGTAGCGCTCCAGAAACACCACGCGGACCGCTTCGGCAATCGTACTTTTGCCGGCCTCGTTCGGCCCGACGAACAGATTGAGTCCCGGCTGCAAATCGTCGATAACAATCCGCCCGGCGAACTGCTTGAATTCCTGAATCGCGATACTTTCCAACTTCATGCGGACCTCGCTTCGCGCGGCAGTTCACGTTGAAAACGCGCCAGAAGCAACAACGCTTCCGCCGCGCGCTTGACCTGTTGCGGATCGGACTGCGGGTCTTCCTGCAAGCCGCGCAGACGCGCCACCACTTTCGCGAGATAACCGCTTTGCGCGCCGAGTTCCGCGAGGTCGTCGGCGGTGGGCAGCACTTGCAGGCCGCTCAGATCGACGCGCAACGCGCGCACGCGCGCACGGGCTTCTTCGACCGCGACATGAATCGCTTCGGCGTCCGCCAGCGCCGTCGTGCCGCTCACGGCCACGCGCAGCACGTCATGGCTGCCGAGCGCCGCGAGCCGCGTTTTGAGCGCGTCCACGTCGGTCGGCACCGCGATCGTCTCATCCCAGCGATGCCACTGATATTGACCGACCCGCACCGCCTCGACGACCGGCGCGGCGCCCGGCTCGCTCAAGGTCACGTCGAGCATGAAACCCGGATCGTTGGCACGGAACCGGTCCTGCTCGTGCGTGCCGGCGTACCAGGTGCGCTCGTCGACGCGTAGATGACCGTGCCAGTCCCCCAACGCGAGATAGTCGAGACGCGCGCTCACGGCACGCGTCGGCGCGATGGGATTCGATGAGTCGATGCCTTCCTGCAGAATGCCGCTCACGCTGCCGTGTGCCAGGCCAATGCGGTGATAACCCGCTGGCGTCTCCGTCGTATCGAAGAAGCCGGTGGTGTCATCGTAGGTGATGCGCTGCGTGAGCGGCGCGCACAGCAACGCGCAGCGGCAATCGTCGAGCAGCACCACGCCGGGTTCGAGCACCACGCGCACGTTCGGCGCGATGCAGTTCAAACGCTGCGCGCGGGTCCACACGCTCTCCACCAGCGCCGCGTCATGATTGCCCGGCAGCATGATCCACGTTCCGCTGAACGCCTGCAGCGCACCGAACAGACGGCGGATCACCGTATCCGACACGGTCTGCAGATCGAATACGTCGCCCGCGACGAGCACCGCGTCGACCTTGCGCGCGGCGGCTTCCGTCGCGATGCGGCGCACGGTTTCGAAACGCGCCTCCGCGAGATGCGCGGCTTCGTCCGACTCGAACTGGCCGAATTGCGTGCCGATCTGCCAATCCGCGGTGTGCAGAAACCTGATCACTGTGCCTCCATGGCGTTCACATTGCGTTCTATTACACGACCTCGTAGTCTAACCGCGAATGTTACCGCGCCGACGCGGTAAAGCGAGTCCCGCGCCGCGTGCTTGGCGCATGGACCGGCGAGCGGCGCTACACTCGCGTGTCTGGACGGGCGCCGACCGTGCCGTCTCATTGCCTCAGACCCGAACCCTGCCTAATCGCCGATGAATAAAGCAATCGAACTGAAACAGGCCAAGCGCACGCCCTTACTCCTGTTGCTCGCCGCCGCCTGCGTTTTCGTGGTGACCGCGTTCATGCCGCGTGGTGTGTGGGTGGACGGCATCAAGGCCGTAGCCGAAGCCGCGATGGTCGGCGCGCTCGCCGACTGGTTCGCGGTGGCCGCGCTGTTTCGCCGCGTGCCGATCCCGATCGTCTCCGCGCACACCGCAATCATTCCGCGCAATAAGCATAAGATCGCCGACAACCTCGCGGTGTTCGTGCAGGACAAATTCCTCGACGTGTCCTCGCTGGTCGGCCTGATCAAGCGGCACGATCCGGCGCGGAGCATCACCGGCTGGCTGACCGAGCCGGCCAATACCGCACGCCTGGGCGACTACGTCGTGAAGCTCACCGGCGGCATTCTGGAATTGACCGACGACGTGCGGATTCAGAGCTTCATCAAGGACGCGCTGCGCGACGTGCTCACCAAGGTGGACCTGTCGCAATCGATGGGCTCGATTCTCGATACGCTCACCAAAGACGGCCGCCACCAGGAGTTGCTCGACGCCGGCATCGAACAGGTGGTGATGCTGCTGCGCGAACCGCAGGCGCGCGAGTTTATCGCCGAGCGGATCGTCGACTGGGTGAAGAACGAGTATCCGAAGATGGAGAAAATTCTGCCCTCCGCGTGGCTCGGCGAGAAAGGCGCGGAAGCGATCGCCAATACCGTGGACCGCATGCTGCAGCAGATCAGCGACAACCCCACCCACGAATTGCGCGACCGGTTCGACGAGGCCGCGCACAAGCTGATCGTCAAGCTGAAGACCGATCCGGCGTTCCTGCAGAAAGGCGAAGACCTGAAGCGCTATCTGGTGGAAGGCGAAGCGCTTAGCACGTATGTGAAAGACATGTGGGGCGAGTTGCGCGCCTGGCTCAAGCGCGACCTGCAGAGCCCTGATTCCGCTTTGCATGCGCGCGTGATGGCTATGGGCCAATGGGTCGGCCGTGAACTCGCGAACGATCCCGCGCTGCGGCAATCGTTGAACGATCATCTGGAAGACGCAGCACGCGCGATGGCGCCGGAGTTCGCGCAGTTCCTCACGCGTCATATCAGCGATACGGTCAAGAACTGGGATTCGCATGAGATGTCGCGGCAGATCGAATTGAATATCGGCAAGGATCTGCAGTACATCCGGATCAATGGGACGATTGTCGGCGGGTTTATTGGCTTGTTACTGTATGGGAGTTCATTGCTGTTTGAGGTGCTGCGCGCGCACATTCAGTGATTTGCTGGGCGCGACCTTATCAGGCAAGCGGCGTTGCTATGCTTTTTTTCCAACAATTGATGTCTACTCAATCTACTAATGACGAGCCTTTACTCGATTCGCCGTGCCCGCCCCACCGATCTACCGACAATCTATCTCGGTGAGCTGGACTACATCCGGCAGATCGAGCCGCAGCAGGAAACACGCTGGACGGGTGGGATGCAATTTCATCTGAAACAATGGACGACCGATCTCGATCGCATGTTCATCGCCGAATCGGGTGACACGTCGGTGGGCTATTTCTTTTGGGAAATCCACGGCGAAGCGGCGGTTCTCGCATCGATTTACGTCATCCCGGATCGGCGTGGCAATGGGCTCGGTCAGCAACTGCTCGCGCAGTTCATCGCCGATGCCCGTGCGCAGGGTTTTAGCAAACTAACGCTAGGGGTGAAGGCTGACAATCCGGCTCGCCGTCTCTACGAAAAAGCAGGCTTTAGCTATACGCATGACGAACACGGCTATCGTCATTACGTCTATCCGACGGCGGAGCGGATAACGGGCGCGGAAGCCTAAGCGTCTCAGGGAAACATTGAGCGACTGACCTAAACCCGCATCCCGGCCAGAATCTGCTCCGCGAGAAAATCGCAAGGCGGCCGGTCCGATCGGGCGCTGCGGGCAAGCACCACCTCGAGATCATCCAGCGGCGGCAAGCCTTCGTTTTGCGACAACTGAGCCAGGTGCGCCGGTACGCTGCACCTGGCAAGCGGCGCGACCGCGAGCCCGGCGTCCACCATGCTGATCAGGCCCAGCAGACTCGGGCTTTCGTACGACATGCGATATTTAATGCTCTCCCGCTGCAGCGCGCGGATCGCATTGGCACGCGCCGTACTCCCCTGCGCGAACACGGCGATCGGCAGCGGGCGCTCCTTCCACACTTTTCTCGCGGACGACCCCACCCACACCATCGGCTCGAAGCGGATGAATTCGCTCGCGACTCCCTTTACTTTGGTGATGCAGGCGAGGTCCAGCGTATTGTCTTTCAGCAACGCGACGAGCGCGGTACTGGCGAGGCCGATGACCCGAATGTCGACGCGCGGATGCGCCGCCGCGAATTTTCTCAGCACCTGGGGCAGCAACGACGAAGCGTAGTCGTCGGGAACGCCGATGGTGACGCGCCCCTTCATCTCCGGACGCACGATCGACGCCCAGGCTTCCTCCCGCATGGCCAGCATGCGACGGCCATAGTCCACGAGCGTCCTGCCCTCCGCCGTAATCACGACGTTGCGCGTACTGCGCTCGAATAGCGGCTTGCCGAGCGCGTCTTCCAGCGCCTTGATCTGCATGCTCACCGCCGACGGCGACCGGTGCACCGACTCCGCACCGCCCACGAACGATCCCGTCTCGGCGACCGCCACCACCATTTCCAGCACATCGAGATCGAGTTTTTTCATATTCGTCAGAAAATCTGAGCAATGGGTTCAGTTTAATGCGTTTTACTTGAAACTGCATCGAACCGATACTGTCAGCGACGATCTCTTGAAGGAGCTGGTGAACATGCACGGTACGGCGTCGATTTACGGATTTCTCGCGGTAGGCGGCATGCTGGCCGTGACACCGGGTCCGAATATGGTCTACGTGATGTCGCGTTCGATCGCGCAAGGCCGCACCGCCGGACTGATATCGCTGGCTGGGGTGATGCTCGGGTATCTCTTCTATATGTTTTCGGCTGCGTTCGGCATTACGGCGCTGTTTTTAAGCGTGCCGTATGCGGGGAGCGTTCTGGGCGCCGTGGGCGCCGCGTATCTGTTTTATCTCGCGTGGCAGGCGGTGAAACCTGGCGGCCGCTCTCCGTTGGAGGTGCGCGATCTTCCTCGCGAACAACCTCGCCGGCTTCTCGCGATGGGCGCCACCACCAGCCTGTTGAACCCCAAGCTCGCGATGATCTTTCTGTCGCTGCTGCCGCAATTCATCGACTATCAGGCGGGCGGCGTGTTGAGGCAATCGCTGGTGCTCGGGTCGTCGTTGATCGTTGCGTTCGCATCGGTTAATGGCTTCGTGGCGATCTGCTCCGGGAGTATGGCGACGTTTCTCGCGAGCCGCCCCGGACTTCTGCTCGCGCAGCGCTGGGTCATGGGTTGCGTTCTGCTTGCCCTCGGCGGACATATGGCGATCGATGCCGTGAGGCTGGCGGGCGGGCAATGACTCGACTTCTTGACGACACGACACGTCACAACACGTCAGATCGACTCAGCGAGCGCGCGTTGATGCAACACCCCTAAGGATAAGATCGATGCCCGCGACAAAATCGGCACGGTCGTCGTGCGTGGGCAACTGGCTCGCTACGCTGCGGGTAAACGGGTACTCATCCGGATCGAGTTCAGACCACACGGTCGACACCTCACCCAGAAAGTTGGAGCGATCGAGCCCTTGCTCCCGGGCGAAATGCGTATTCGCCGCGTTCTGCCCGCCGACACCGACGATGTAACTCAGTAACGCCGACACCGTGGCCCACTCTTCTTCGCGCGGTACACCCAGCGCCCTTAACTGCTGGCCGATGCGCTCGAACACGCGCACCGTCGGCAACTGCCCGGGGGCACGTGTGAGTGCCGAGCCGACCCATGGGTGTTCGTCGATCGCGTCGAACATCGCCAGCGCCAGCGCGCGAATGCTTGCTTCCGGCGTCGTGCCGTCCACGGGCGCGTTCATCGTTTGAGCGACGATGGCGTCGCACGCGGCAGTCAGCAGTTCGCCCTTGCTCGCGATGTGCCAGTAAATCGCACCGGGACCGGTAGCGAGCCGCTCCGACAGCGCGCGGAACGTCAGCCCCTTCTCTCCGCTGCTGTCGAGGACCTCGATCGCGGCCTCAATGATTCGTTCCGGTGAGAGCGAATCCTCTCGACGTTGAACGCTACGTGCTTTCTTTGCCATGCTTCGTCTTGACACTTCTGGAATGTTGTTCCAATATTACTATGGAATGACATTCCAGAGACTATCTTCGGCAGATGCTCTGGCGATCTCCAACTGCTTGAGGGAATCAGGATGGACACTTCAATTGCGATTATCGGTGCGGGGCTCGGCGGGCTGACGCTGGCGCGGGTTCTCCACGTTCACGGCATCGCTGCGACGATCTACGAAGCGGAAACCTCGGTCGACGCGCGAGCGCAGGGCGGCATGCTGGACATTCACGAAAACAACGGACAGCTCGCGCTCAAGGCTGCGGGACTCTTCGATCAATTTCTCGGCATCATCCACCCGGGCGGCCAGGCCACGCGAATGCTCGACAGGGACGGCAAGGTTCTGTTCGACCATCCCGACGACGGCACGGGCGGTCGTCCTGAGGTACCCCGAGGGGAGCTTCGCCGGATTCTGCTTGAGTCGCTGCCTGCCGACTCGGTGCGCTGGGGGCACAAGGTCACGGAGGTGTCCGCGCTTGCCGGTGGACAGCACGTGCTGAAGTTTGCCAACGGCGCTACGGTCACGACCGATCTACTCGTAGGCGCCGACGGCGCATGGTCGAAAGTCCGCGCGCTTGTTTCGGATGCGAAGCCGGCGTACGTCGGCACATCGTTCATCGAGACTTACCTGTTCGACAGCGACACCCGTCACGCGGCAAGCGCGGAAGCGGTGGGTGGTGGCGCGCTATTCGCGATGACGCCGGGTAAGGGCATTGCCGCGCACCGTGAGCCTGGTGGCGTGCTGCACACGTATGTGCAGTTAAACAAGCCCAAGGACTGGATCGACAGCATCGACTTCTCCGAGCCGGCGACGGCCTTGGCTCGCGTGGCAGAAGAATTCGATGGATGGGCCGCGGAGTTGAAAGCGTTGATAACCGATGGTGAAACCGACCCGGTGCCGCGCCCTATTCATGCGCTGCCGGTCGAGCACCGATGGTCGCGCGTGCCCGGCGTGACGCTGCTCGGCGATGCGGCGCATCTGATGGTGCCGTCCGGCGAAGGAGCGAACCTCGCCATGTTCGACGGCGCTGAACTGGCGAAGGTTTTAGTCGCTAATCCGGGGAATGTAGAAGCGGCGCTTGTCGCGTACGAAAAAGAGTTGTTTCCTCGCAGCGCGCTCGAAGCCCGAGAGGCGGAAGGTATTCTCGATATCTGTCTAGGCCCTAACGCGCCACGGAGTCTGGTCGACCTGTTGACCAATCATCAGGCTGTCGAATAGCGGGACCATTTAGCACATCGCGTTACCGTCGATTGAAGCGATTACCCGCCGGCCCGCTTCGCGCTGTGGCCGTATTTTTTGAGTGCTTCGATGACGCGCTCGCAATGATCGCCCTGCACTTCAATCACGCCGTCCTTGACCGTTCCGCCCGTGCCGCAGGCCGTGCGCAATTGCTTGCCGAGCACGGCCAACGCGAGAGGATCGAGCGCCAACCCTTTGACGATTGTCACGCTCTTTCCGCCGCGGCCTTTGGTTTCGCGACTCACTCGCACGACGCCGTCACCTGCCGGTAATGTTTTGGCAGCGGTCTTGCAAACGCATTGCGCGAGTACCTGCCGGCAGTCGGGACACATCCGCCCGCCTTCGGTCGAATAGACGAGGCCGCCTTTTGAACTGCTCTTCATGATTGGCTTACTGGAAGACTTTGGAGATCGGGAACGCGAGAAGTTTAGCAGGTGCGTTGGTGCAATCGTCTCAGGCTTGGAATCAGGCCAGACTGCCGACCTCTTGTCTGGCGTCGCCGGTATTTCAGAGCCACGAAATAAGGGCGCCGGTCGTAACGACCCGGCGCCCCGCGCGATTGATTCGCCTATTCGCGGCTCGATCGCGACTAGTTCTTCATCTTGACCAAGCCGCTACTACTGGCGACTACTGGCCCGCAGCCGGCGACACCACGCTCGGCCTTGCCAGCGTGTTATTGCTCTTCGGCGCGCTGTTGGTCGACGTACTGTTCGTGCTGCTCGGCAGGCCCGAATTCGGCGCGCCCATCACCCTGCCGCTATCCGAGTTAGGCGTGCCCGGCGTACCGTAGCCGCTGTTAGCACCGTTGATCGGGTTCATCTGGTTCGCCGGACTTGCCGTGCTCCCCGATGACCCGCCGCTGTTCGAACCGCCGGCCGCTTGTGCATAAGCGCCGCCCGACAACGTGAGTGCGGCGACGGCCGCGATTAATGCGCTGGTTGCCTTGTTCATGATCCATCCCTCCTCGATCGGATTGGACTATCGACGCAGACGAATATCGCCTGCTTGACCATGAATCGAGCAAGCGGTGTGCCGCGAGATTGCGGGGATGCATCGAAGGCGGGGCGAATACCAGTGTGTCTGCTGCAAAGTGGATGCTTTTACCGCGCGGATTCGGGTTGAACGCTTTGAGGTCGGAAAAATTCGGACTTTTTGAGTCGTGCGGCGAGGTTTGCATGAGCAGAAACTGACTGATTCCTCCCCTGATTGCCCTAGGAAATGACCATGACGGCGGCAGCATTCAACGAAGAAAATTGAGTACATGGTAATTTGGTCAAGCCGGATTCCGTGTAGCATCGCGACCCACCACCACATTGCTGGCCCTTAGGAGGTTCGTGTATGAAAGCTCTCTGCGAATGGATGTTCAAGCAACATAACTTCAAACCCTCTTCGCACGAGAATCATGTCCGACACGACCAACGATCCGCTTCGCTTTTCCACGATTGCACATCGTGACCATCACTATCTGAGCCCGCTTTCACGCATCAAAGCTCATCAATGCTTGCAAAGCCTGACCTGCAATCTCTCCGCCGCCGACATCGTGCTCGACGCCGGTTGCGGCAAAGCCGCGCTGTTGCGCGATGCGCTGCAGATGTCGCCGGTGCACGGCGTGGGCGTCGATATCAATGGATGCTTTCTCGACGAGGCGCGCGCTCTTTTTCAACGGGACATGCCGGACGATCCGCGGCTATGTTTGATCAATTCGCCGCTGCTCGACCATGCGCGTCCGAACGAAGGCTACGCGGCGATTCTCTGTGTGGGATCGACGCATGCATTTGGTTCGTTCGAAGAATGCCTGCGCGTCAGTTTCGACTGGCTCAAGCCCAATGGCCGTTTGCTGATTGCCGATGGTTTCTGGAAGCAGGCGCCCTCGCAAGATTACCTGCAAGTTCTTGGCGGTACGGTCGACGAGTTCGTCTCCCATGCTGAGAATGCCGAACGCGCGCGTGAGTGTGGGTATCACCTGCTTCGTACGGCAACCAGTAGCGATGACGAATGGGATGAGTACGAGGGCAAGTACTGCAATGCCATGATGCAGTATCTCGTTGCGCATCCAGACGATCCGGATTCGGAGGAATTTTTACGCCGGATGCAGGGGTGGCATCAGGCTTATCTGCAATGGGGACGGGCTACGCTCGGCTTTGGTTATTACCTGCTTTCAAGGCCGTAATCGAGATTTGAAAGCGTGACCCGGTCGGCCATTTTTTGCGGACCGGGTTCGCCGTGGGGTATCGCTAGTCATTGCAGGCCGGCACGAGTCGATACGCAGACCGCCACCCAGTGCGACTGCTTTCACAGGAAAATCCCAAAGTTTGGCCAGTGCTTGCCGTCTCTCACCGACCGACGTGAGTTCCATCACGTTCCGCGACTCATTGTCGGTCTCGATCAGTTGAGCGCCGCTCAACGTAATTCGTCCGGACGATGTAGCACGTGAACAGATTTCTTTCCTGGTGAAATGGGACTGGTCAGAGGTCTGGTGATAAACGCACATTTCATCGAAGTCTGAGATGCGGCGCGACTCGGTCGAAAACTTGAAAGATGGCTTCATCACATCGTTCATAGCCCTGCTCCCGGCCATTACCGTGAACGTGTCTCCGTCTCTTTGAATGCGATAGATGCGGTGGTCCCGCGTCTGATCGCCCGCATCGGACAGCTTCAACGGGGCCGTAAATGAATCGCCAAAACCAACGTCGGCAAGATACCGGTCTCCGTCAAGATCGACCAGAAGAGCCATGTGATCGAATAGCGGACCCGTTGTACCGCCCTCCCTGAACACCTCTGCCGCAACCATAGTCACGTCGAAGCCGATATCGGTCAACAAACGCGCGAACAGTCCATTCAGTTCATAGCAAATTCCGCCACGCTTCTGTTCCACGATTTTCGTAAAGAGACGATCCTCCTCAAGGACGATCTTCCGACCGAGATGGATGTCCAGGTTTTCGAAGGGAACCGCCCGCATGTGCGCTCGATGCAGACTCTGGAGCGTCGCAACGTCAGGCCCGGGAGTCTCGTGGAAATCAAGCCGCGTCAAATATTGGTTGATTTTCATATCTATTCGAATGAATCAATTATTGGACAGATGGTCGTCGTTCTTCAACAAACTGTCGAAGATCCCTAAGTGGCAGGCAAGTACCTTTTTGGGCCGGGAATATCGGCAGCGTTGCCCTATGCGTGCTCAAGTTGCGCCAACGAGGGCTGTCGAGACTCATCATTGTGATTGTCTTTGGGGCATTCAGCGTTTCAGGCACGGCACTACACCGCCTTCCATTCACGTCGCAACAAACCGTAAAGCGCACTATCCGTGAGCACGCCGTTCACGACACAACTTTCGCGGAGATGGCCTTCCTTGGTGAACGCATGGCGACAACTTCGCAGAAAATCGACATAATGCGCCCGCGTGGAATGCACGCCGAAGCACAATCGCAAAAGAAGGGATCCTCGTAGCACTATGAAATCTCGTCTGAAAGCATATCTTGCCATCGGAGCTCTTGCCGGCTTCCTGGCCGCGCCATGTGGCTCAGCATCACAACGAGCGGAGCCCGCCCTCAAGACCGTTGAGTCCTCTCGACCGCCGTATGTCGCCAGAATCGCAGGCACTGCGCTGATTTCGATTGCATTGCCACCGATGCTTTTACGGCTGGACATGAATGCCGAGAATTCGATCGCGTCCGAAACCGGAGATTTCAAACCGGCACGCTATTCATTTCCTGACGCGGCTGTTCCGCAATCGGTTCTCCGTGACCTGACCAGAATCTATAGTTACGATCGTCGACGAGACGTTCCGATTGTCTCTTCCGGAGGCGACTGGGTCATTGCGGAATATTTCGTGGCGGGCTCTCATGTCCCCATGTCACGATACCGATTGCTGGGCAAGCAGGTCCAGCGTCAGGAACAACTGGACCGGACCGGACGAACGACCCGGATCATCGCGATTGGCTGGGCCCGCTCGTCCACGGCGGAAGATGACGAGACGGCAGACATGTCAAAGCTCGGCGAACATCCTGTTTGGATTCGAGTATTCAAGGTGTCTCCCGCAGGAAAAAAGTCACTCGTTGCATTGGCCTGGCGACGGCAGGGTTTCACCGCTGCGCCCGCGATCTATGACGAACCGGACGACAAGTCACTCATGTTTGGTCTACCGGATGGCACAGTAAAGTGGCATACCAAAGCCGAATTCTTGAAAGCACAGGATATCGATCTCAACGCGAGAAGATTGTCGGGAGGAGTCGTATCAACAGCAAAGTCGCCGGCAGATTTTTGATCAACAGGTGCCATGCGTAACGCACAAATAATGTGGACTAGCCGCTGCAGTCGTTCTGATCGCTTTGCCATGTCCGCACAGTTCACCAAACCGCTTGTCATCAGGTTGACCATCCACGCCATGCGCTCGAATGGGTCTTCCTGACCGAACCAAGACGAACGCCAAGCCTCCCGGGTTCGCCTCCCTATTCACCCGCCCTCTCCAAAGCAGACGCTCCAACCGCTCAACCGAGGGCGCAAAACCGATACGTTATAAAATGCTCATCGGTTTCCACTGCCCGGAAACCCAGCCCCTCATAAAAACGCATCGCCCCTTGATTGCACAAAAAACATGACAACGTCAACGGCCGACTCGACCTGGACGCGTCTGACATTAACGTTCGCATGACCTCTCGACCGATCCCCCGACTGCGATATTCTGGCCGCAGAAGCAACAGCGACAAATGAACTTCTCCGACGTCATCCTTTAGCGCAACATACCCTACGTCTGCCGAACCCAGCGTGACCGCAATGAACTCAGGATCACGATACGACTGATTGAATCGATCTTTCTGGAAGTTCTCGTCCCAGCCGAATGTCTGATCGATATGTTCGTGAAGCGACACTTTGTAGAGTGCGAATAGCGCTTGCCTATCGACAACACCCTCGGCCATCGGGCGCAATCCAATTGCGCTGGCGTTAGAGCCAGGCAGCGGTGTGGTATTCATCGTGCAGATCAGCTAAATATGTGCGAGGAAGTCAATCTAAAATCATCCGGCGAGCCTCCCATCGCCGTCTTGACAGGCGACGCCGTTAAAGTCAGTTTGCCAAAACCGCTATAACCGGAAGGAGGTCATCGTTACCTCCGCGTCTCACGCTGGTGGCCTAACCCACCACCTCCCGGCACAGCGTACGAATAGTGATACTCATCACTAACTGCACCTTTGAACTCGTCGGCGTGAGGCACTAACCGGGTTCGTAAGAAACCGAGCGTCTCGATCAATGCGATTGAAGCCGCATTCCGGGTGTCGATCTCTGCGTCCACGCGAGCCAGTCGAAAACCTGCGACGACTTCCGCTATCGATGCACGAATCGCCTCGCTTGCAATCCCCTGTCGGCGATGCGCCGCGAACACGAAATAGGCGACAAGGGCGCGCTGCTCAAGAGGCCTGACCGTGAATTGTATGTAACCGAGAAATTCCCGCGTCGCTGCCGAGCTTATTACCCAGTTGAGCCATGCCTCCTGGCCATCCGGCGATCGACGGCGTTCCAGGCGTCGATATCGTTCCTCGAGAGTCGCCACATCCTGGTAAGGGATATCTGGCGTGAAATCGTAACTGGGCACATCGCTCAGTCCGGCGAACATTTCTGCGGCATGGTTGGCCTTCAGCGGAAGCAGGATCAACCGCTCCGTTTTGATAAGCTTTTCGTCAAGTTGATCCATGCGCTTTTTTCTCTTGTGCTCTGCCAAGGACCATGGCCTCACCTGGACCGACACGAAACATGTCGCCACAAAAAATCACTTCACACGAACCCACGACCCCCAATCCCCCCGGAGCTTTACAACATAGGTACATGCCACCCAAATAAAGAAAACAGCGAGCGTCACTCCACCAGCACGATCAAAAAGCGTTGCATACTCCGGCGCTGCCCCCGAAGCAATCCAGAGACCGGCGAGGCTAAACACAGCAGACCCTGTTAAACCACAAATCGAATGCAGCGTACTTTTTGTCATCTGAATTTCAACCTGTGAAAGAAAGTTCACCCGCCGAACCGTGCATTTAATCAACGGTACAGGTGCGTCTCACCGAGTCCCTGAGTGGAACCATGCCGGCGTCATATATGCGTTATGAATTCCCGAATTATTCCGGGAACCTCGTCGATCTATCTGACCGGACCGAATTGTCGGCATTTCTGGGCCGCTTGTCGAGTGCCCGTAAATAGCCAAGCCAGAAAGCTCAATCAAACCGCGAGCGGGCCAACACGCCGACGTTTCAGAGTATGCGAAACAGGTCGTCTTTCGGATACGGCAGCGCCAGTTCCGGCATTTCATTCCTTTTGAAATACCGAATTGACTTTGTTTCAGAATCGAAAGGCACGCCGGAACCACCAACGATCTTGCATTGAAACAACGTCACGACATACTCAACCTGGTCGCCATTAGGGTAGGCGTATCGAAACGCATGCCCACCAAAAACACCGAGAATGGCGTGGATGCGAACGGCATATCCCGTCTCCTCCATGACCTCCCGAATGATGGCTTCCTGCGGACTTTCTCCCAATTCGATTCCGCCAGCCGGCAGGCTCCAGGCTTCACCGGAGGACTTTTCCTGAAGGAGCAGTTCTCCTTCCTCGTTATGAATCACTGCCGCAACGGAGGGACTCAAAATCAGTTCGTTGCCAACCTTTCTCCGCAGCCAGCTCATATAGCTTTCGTTATTGAAAAACGGCATGCCCCTAAACCCTCGAAAAGTTCTTATCGGCCGATAGTCAGCAACTCACACGCATCCACCTGGGCGGCATCGTCCCCTCACGCGAACCCCACCTGATCACGCACCACCCCACCCTGCCCCTGATGCTCACCAAACTGCAACGCAGCAAGCTGCGCATACAGCGGCGAGCTAAGCAGAAGATCGGCATGCCGCCCCTGCGCGACGATACGACCTTGCTCAAGCACAATAATCCGGTCCGCTTGCTGCACCGTCGCAAGACGGTGCGCGATAACCAGTGTCGTGCGATTCTGCGCGGCGTTATCCAGCGCCGTTTGCACGAGCCTTTCGCTCGCGGCGTCGAGCGCACTGGTCGCTTCGTCCAGCAGCAAAATCGGCGGGTTCTTCAGAATCGCGCGCGCGATCGCAATGCGTTGACGCTGTCCACCCGACAAGCGCACGCCGCGTTCGCCGAGAAACGTGTCGTAGCCTTCCGGCAGTTCTTCAATAAATCCCGCCGCAGCAGCCATGTCGGCCGCGCGCTGTACTTCCGCGAGCGAGGCGTCGGGCGCCCCGTAGCGAATGTTGTCGAGCACGCTGCCCGAAAAGATCACCGACTCCTGCAGCACGACCCCGATGGCCCTGCGCAACTCGACGAGCGGCACCTGTTGCGTCGGAACGCCGTTGATCAGAATGCTGCCGGTCTGCGGATCGTAAAAGCGCAACAGCAGTTGAAACAGCGTGGTTTTGCCGGCGCCGGAGGGTCCAACCAACGCAACATGCTCGCCGGCGCGGACATCGAGTGAAAGACCGGAAAGCGCGGCAATGCCGGGACGCGACGGATACGAAAAACCGATGTTCTCGAACCGGATACCGTCGCCACGCGCAGGCAACGGAACCGTGGTCTGCGCCTCCACCACCGGCGAGCGTGCCGCCAGCAATTGCAGCAGACGTTCGGTCGCGCCGGCCGCCCGCTGCAGATCGCCCCACACTTCGGCGACAGCGCCAACCGCGCCGGCCGTGAACACCGCGTAGAGAATGAACTGGGACAATTGACCCGCCGTCATCCGCCCGGCCAGTACGGCTTGCGCGCCGAGCCACAACACGAAAACGATCGCCGTGAACACCAGCACGATCACGACCGCGGTCAACCACGCACGCGCCCGAATCCGCGTCAGGGCGGTCTCGAAGGCCGTCTCCACGGCACCGGCAAAACGCCGCGCCTCGTACGGGCCTTGCGTGTACGACTGCACGGTCGGCATCGCATTGAGCACCTCGCCGGCCAGCGCGCTGGCGCCCGCCACCTTGTCCTGGCTGGCGCGCGAGAGCCGCCGCACGCGTCGACCGAAAATAACGATGGGCGCCACCACCACGATCAGCGTCGCGATGATGTAACCGGACAGCACCGGACTGGTCACGGCCAACATCGCCACGCCGCCGGTCAGCAGAAAGAAGTTGCGCAAGCCCAGCGACAGGCTGGTGCCCACCACGGTCTGGATCAACGTGGTGTCCGTGGTGAGTCTCGACAGCACCTCGCCGGTCTGCGTGGTCTCGAAGAATTGCGGGCTCATCTCGAGCACATGGTCGTAGACCGCGCGCCGCAAGTCGGCCGTAACGCGCTCGCCCAGCCACGACACGAGGTAAAAACGCAGCGCCGTGGCGCCGGCGAGCACCAGCGACACGCCAAACAGCGCCAGGAAGTAGCGATCGATATGCGTGCGATCGCCCGCGGCGAAGCCATGGTCGATCAGATATTTGAACGCCACGGGCAACAGCAGGGTCGCGCCCGCCGACGTCACCAGCGCGAGGAACGCCAACGCCCAGCGCCCCGCATAGGGCCGCAGGAAGGGCAACAGCGAGAACAGCGGACCGATACGGACCGGGCGCGCGACAGCGTCTGACATGAGGGTTCCCAAGCGGATCGAAGAAGAAATCATCCGATTGTGCCAGCACCGATGAACCCGTTGCGAACTCCGCTGACAGACACGTCGCCCTCACCGCAGCGAACGGCTCATCACCCGGCAGCAATCGCCAACGGCAAGCTATGCGTCATAACTAAAAAGCAAAGCATAAATGAGTGTTTGTCGCCGCCCTATCCGCCGGTCTTTAATAACAAACTCGCCGTCGCGAGGCAGCGTCTTGGCGGATCGGTTCGCTATCCGGATCGCTGGGCAACACGCATCCGCCCTGAGGTGGTTCGACCTGTGCTGACTCCTTCCCGGAGCAGTGCTTTTTTCTCGCTAATCTGGAATCGGCATGGCTGACGTCACTTATTCCCGCAACGGCTATGTTGCTTCGACCCGGTTGTACCTCGGGATTTCAAAAGGCACGCTCTACCGCTGGCTTTCGTGGCTGGTCCCCGTGCTCGTGCTGGTGCTTTGGCAGGTCGCCGCACAAGTCGGACTGATCGCCCCTCAGGTTCTGCCCGCTCCGAGCAGCGTCGCGGCCACCGCGCTGGAGCTGGCCAGAAGCGGCGAGCTCTTCGTTCACCTCGGCGTTTCGCTGTTGCGTGCCGCTACCGGCTTTGCAATCGGCGGAAGCGTCGGACTCGCGCTCGGCGTGCTGGTCGGCTTTTCGCCACTGGCGCAGGCGCTGCTGGATCGCTCGGTCCAGATGGTGCGCGCGGTCCCGTTCCTCGCGATGCTGCCGCTCGTCATCGTCTGGTTCGGCGTAGGCGAGGTGGCAAAAATCTTTCTGGTCGCGCTCGCGGTGCTGTTCCCGATGTATATCAACACCATGCTCGGGATTCGCCAGATCGATCCGAAACTGATGGAGCTGGCGAAGGTGATCGGCCTCGACTGGACCGCGATCGTACGACGGATCGTTCTGCCCGGCGCGATGCCGTCGATCCTGACGGGCGTGCGCTATGCGCTCGCTCACGCGTGGCTCGCGCTCGTCATCGCCGAAACGCTCGCGACGACCAAAGGCATCGGCTTTCTGGCGATGGATGCCCGCGAATTCCTCCAGACCAATGTGATTCTGCTGACCATCGTCATCTACGCGATCATCGGCGTCGTGGCGGACGCGCTGGTGCGACTGCTCGAAGCGCATTACCTGTCATGGCACGCGAATTACGCGCGGGGAGCGCAGCCATGACCGTCACGCTCGCCCACCCTTTGGATGCCGCGCTTCCGGCGTTCACCGAGCAACCCGTGAGCCGGTCGCCGCTCGCCGTCTCGGTGCGCGGCCTGCAGCGCCGCTACGGCAAGCGTGTCGTGATCGATGCGCTGGATCTGGACATCCGCGAAGGTGAATTTATCGCGCTGCTCGGCGAGAGCGGCTGTGGCAAGACCACCTTGTTGCGGGCGCTGGCCGGGCTCGACCGGCCCGACGCCGGCCAGATTCGCGCGCCCGAACGCCCGTCCGTGGTGTTTCAGGAGCACCGGCTTTTGCCATGGGCAACGCTGTGGGAGAACGTCGTGCTCGGTCATGAAACGACGGTCGGCCGTGCCGGTGCAGCGCGCGCATTGGCCGAAGTCGGGCTGTCCGGCCGCGAGGACGACTGGCCGCGCAACCTGTCCGGCGGTCAGGCGCAACGCGTCGCGCTGGCGCGTGGCCTCGTGCGCGATCCCGCCTTGCTGCTGCTCGACGAACCGTTCGCGGCGCTCGACGCCCTCACGCGAATCAAGATGCACGGACTCGTCAAGGAACTCGTCGCGCGCCATCACCCCGGCGTGCTGCTCGTGACGCACGACGTGGACGAAGCGCTCACGCTCGCCGACACGATTCTGGTGATGCGGGCGGGACGCATTGCAGCGTCCTTCCAACCGAAAAACACTACGCCGCAGGCATTGCGGCCGATTCTGCTCGAAGCACTCGGCGTTCAGTCTCACTGAACGCTCTTCCGCCTGACTCCAAGGACCTGACAAGAATGAACGATTCTCCGCTGAGCCGCCGCCAACTGTTGCGCGCGGCGGGTGGCCTGTTGGCCAGCGCCGCCGCCGGCAGCCTGTTTCCGGCTCGCGCCGCCGAGCCGCGCAAGCTCACCCGCAACACCGATACGGTTCGCGTCGGCTGGGGCTACGGCAGCTTGCCGGACATCGCCCGGCAGCGCGGTGTGTTCGACAAAACGCTCGCGGCCAGAGGCATCAAGGTCGAATGGGTCGGGCCGTTCCCGAATCATGCGCCGTCGATTCAGGCGGTCGTGGGCGGCAGCGCGGATTTCGGTTTCTGGGGATCGACGACGCCGGCACTCGCCGCCATGCTGGCCGGCTCGCCGCTCGTCTTCAACGCGTTCGATATCTATTCGCCGCGCTCGACCGCGATCATCGTGAAGAAATCGAGTGGTATCAATTCTGTGGCCGATCTCGCGGGTCGCAAGGTCGCGGTCAACCGCTCGGGTCTCGGTGAATTCCTGCTGATCGCCGCGCTGGAAAAGCATCACGTCGATCGCAGCAAGGTGGAGTTCGTCTATCTGAATCCGCCCGATGCCGCGCCGGCGTTTGCGCAAGGCGTAGTCGACGCATGGTCGATGTGGTCGCCGGCCGTGGATATCTCACGCTACGCCAACAACGCCAAAGACATTTTCAACGAAGGACGCGACCTCGATTTCCTGATCGACTACAGCTCGCTCGTGTCGCGCCGCAAATTCACCGAAGAGAATTCTGAACTGGTCCGCGCGGTGATCGACGCGTACTACGTGGAAGGCACGTGGCAGTCGGCACATGCGGCCGAATCCGAACAACTGGTGCAGCGGCAAGCCGGATATCCGGATCAGGTGCGCGACTATCTCACGAGCCTGAAGCGCGTGAATCAATTCCATGAACCCGACGACGCCGCGTTCATCGCGCAGTTCCAGCGCGCCGCAGACTGGCTCGCGGAACGCAAGATCATCAACGCGCGCATCAAGGTCGCGGACTACAGCGTGAAGGTTTGAGGGGAGACACCATGGTTACCTCACTCGTCTCGCCCTTGTCGGCAACGCTCGGCTTCGCCGGGACCCTCACGCAACTCGCCGCGAGCGCGGCGGAGCGCGAACGCAATCAGCGTTTGCCGCACGAGGAAATCGCGCAGCTCAAAGCGCTCGGCTTCGGCGCGCTGCGCCTGCCGGCCGACGCGGGCGGCCTCGGCCTGTCGTTGAGCGAATTGTTCGTCGTAGCGCGCGACGTCGCGGCGGCGGATTCGAACATCGCGCATGCTTTTCGCAATCATCTGTGGCAAGTCGAAGCAGCGCTCAGGCGACGCGATCATCCGTTCCATGCCCACGTTCTCGAACTGACGGGCCAGAAGAAAACCATTGGCCTCAGTTTCGCCGACACCGACGCCGTGGCGGCCGGCGCGCGACCGAGCCGGGTATTGAGCCGGCTTGAATGGAACGAGGCACGGCGCGCGTATATCGGCTCAGGCGAGAAGGTCTACGCGACCGGCAACCTGTACAACGATGCGTTCGTTGGCCTTGCGGTCGAAAGCCGCGAAGGCAAAACGGTGCAATACGTCCTCGAACGCGGCGAAGGCGTCGGCAACGACGACGGCTGGCAAGGGTTCGGTCAGCGACTGACGGGTTCGGGCACGGCGAAGTTCGACGCCGTGAGCGTGCCCGCGGCGCATGTCTATCCGACCGATCCGCCGCGTGCCGACGAAGCCGCGCCATGGGGCTACACGTTTCATCAGGTCTATCTGACGAACTGCATCGCGGGTATCGTGCGGCGGGTCGCGCTGGACGCCGTCGAGGTGTTGCGCGCACGCGGACGCAACTTCTATCACGGCGACGCCGCGCATCCCGCCGACGAGCCGGTACTGCAAACGCTGCTGGGCCGGATTCGCGCGTATGCCGCCAGCGTGGAGGCAACCGTCGATCGCGCCGTGGCAGCGCTGCAGAACGCGTGGGATCGCTACGGAACCGCCGACGAATACGACGCCACGCTTGCCGCAACACTCGCGGCGGCCGAAGCCAAGGTCGTGGTCGACGATCTCGCGCCGCAGATTGCCAGTTGGCTGATCGATCTTGGCTCGGGTTCGGTGGTGTCGCGCGTGGGCGCATTGGACCGGCATTGGCGCAACATCAAGGTGATTGCTTCGCACAATCCGCGCCTTTACAAGGAGCGGCTGCTCGGGCAGAACCTGCTGACCGGGCAGCTTCCGCCGACCGGAGCGTTCTTCTGATCGCGCACGGCTCGCCGTGTTCGCCCTGATCGCACGCACGCGGTATCGCGTGCGATGCGGGACCCACTGCGCTCAGTCGCTCACCTCGACAGCAACCGGCGAACCCGTGGCACGACCTCTTCCGCGAAACCGCGCATGTCCGCTTCGAACGGCTGGAACTGCAACATGAAGAGTTCGATGCCCGCCCGGTGAAAGTCGGCCACGCGCTGCGCGACAGTGTCGTAATCGCCGACGAGCCCCGCGGCCGTGCCGCCATTCGACCCGACGCGCGCCGATTGCGCGAAGGTCTGATGCATCACCACGTTGGGATCGATATTGACCTTCTGCCGCTCGCGCAGCGGCTTGTCCAGCTCGGCCAGCGCGAACAGATGCGCAAGATGAGCCGCTGCCTGCTCCGGCGTTTCCCGCGCGATCACGAACGCCGACAGACCGAAGCGCAACGCCGCCTGCCCGGCAGGACGCCGGCGTGCGCGGACATCCGCAATCAGCCGCGCGACGTCGTCGTGCGGCTGTCCGTTGATAAACCACACATCGCCCTGCGCCACCACCAGTTCGCGCGCCGGCTCCGACTCGCCGCCCACGTAGATGGCCGGACGCGCGCGATACGGGTCGACGGGATGCAACTGGTAATCGTCGATCCGAAAGTTGCCGCCATGATGATTCACGACCTCGCCGCGCAACAGCGCCGCGACGACTTCGATCCATTCACTGCCGTACGCGTAGCGCGCATCGTGCTCGGGAAAACCGATGCCGGCACGTTCGAGCTCGGGTCGATTCCACGCATTCACCAGGTTGATTGCGAAGCGTCCGCCGCTGATGTGCTCGATCTGCTGAGCCATCTTCGCGAGCACGACCGGGTGATAGAGATAAGGCTTGATCGCCGCGATGATCTCGATGCGCGAGGTCAGCGCCGCCAATGCGGCCGACGCGGTCCACGCCTCGAGCTGGTCGAGCGAAGGATCGTGCGGATTGATGGTGTGCTGGGCGACGAGCACCGAGTCGTACCCGAGGCGCTCGGCCTCGAGTACCAGCGCCTTGTTGCGGGCCCACGATGCATCGTAGGGTTCCGCGGGATCCTGCAACGCGGCGCGGCTGCCGTGCACGAGCGCCCAGACGCCGAAGCGGAGAGGTTTGACTGACATCGCTGAAATACGCGGTGAGGCGGAAGAGCAAAACGCCCATGTTAGCCCTGCCTGCACGCGCGTCCTTCCAATTTCTATCGATATGGAAGTGACGCAAACGTATTAAGGCCCGCGGAGCGCGGCGGCCCGTCTCGTACTTCCCTACTTCTCCACCACGCCCAGCAGCGCCTGTTTCCCGCCGACGTATTTGTACAGCGAAATCACGCCATGCCGCAGATCGCCTTTCGAATCGAACTGCGTTTCGCCCAGCACGCCCTGGTAATCGGTCGCCGGCATCGCAGCGAGAATCTTCGCGGAGTCGGTCGATTGCGCGCGCTTCATCGCCGCAACGATCACGCCGACCGCGTCGTACGCGAACGGCGAATTCAACACCGGCGCGTAGCCGAAGCGTTTCCTGTAACGTTCGACGAACGCCGGACCGTCGGCCATTTTCAGCAGCGGTGCGCCGGCAATCGAGCAGATCACGTTATCGGCGGCGTCGCCCGCGAGCCTGGCGAGATCGTCCGCGCACAGACCATCGCCGGCCAGCACTTTCACCGTAATGCCGAGTTGCTTCGCCTGCTTCGCGAACGGGCCGCCGGTGCCGTCGAGCCCACCGTACATGATCGCGTCGGGCCTCTCTCCTTTGATCTTCGTGAGAATCGCGCGGAAATCGACGGCCTTGTCGGTGCTCGCGTCGTGCGACAACACGGTGATGCCGTTCGCCTTCGCCTGCTTCTCGAACTCGACCGCCAGCCCCTGGCCGTACGCGGTCGAATCGTCGACGATGGCCACCGTCTTCACCTTCAGCGTTTTCGCCGCGTAGTCGGCGAGCGTCGGACCCTGCTGCGCGTCGGTGGCGACCACGCGGTAGGCGGTCTTGAACCCTTGCAGCGTGTAGGCCGGATTGGTCGCGGACGGCGACACCTGCACGACCCCGGCGTCGTTGTAGATCTTCGACGCGGGAATCGTCGAACCCGACTGCATGTGTCCGACCACCGCGACCACCTTATCGTCCACCAGTTTCTGCGCGACCTGGGTCGCCTGACGCGGATCGCCCGCATCGTCCTGCGCGTCGAACACCAGCGTGACCTTCTTGCCGCCGATCACGAGACCCGCCTGATTGGCTTCCTCGATCGCCAGACGCGCGCCGTTTTCCGTGTCCTTCCCCAGATACGAGGCCGGTCCGGTGACAGGCGCGGCCTCGCCGATTTTCACCATCTCGTCGGCACGGGCGACGCCCACGGCAGCCACCGCGAGGCTCCCCAGAATGCCGACAGTCGCCATGCCGCGACCCAAGGCTGTACGTTTGCTCATGCTTCACCCGAATAGTAGTGAGTGGTGGTTGGCCGCGACGAACCGGCAGCGCCGAGTGCCGTTCGCCGTTCGTCGATTGCCGTTCGTCGATTGCCGACTGGATACACAGGCCGCACGCAACTGCACACGGCCGGTCTTGCCGCCTTCGTTTGATCACTCGCCGCTCGCGGCGCCGCGTCGTTCGTCAGCGGTTCCAAATTTATGTAGCCAGAATGCGTGGGCATTGCACCGATCTGCCGAAAAATAGAAGAATTGCGTCAAGCCGGGAATGCGTGAATCTGTGGCACGTCACCGTATAATCGGAGCAAACCGCCCTCGAGTTCGCGCATGCCGACTGCCCGCTCCGCCCCCTCTGTTTCCGTGCCCGCCGGGCCGTCGGCTCATGCGCTGGTCGAGCAACTGGACACGTTGCCGCGCACGCCGCAGACTCGCCCGAGCCGTTCCGATGCGGAGTTGAGCGTCGCCATTCTGTTGTGGCCGCGCTTTCCGATGCTGTCGCTCGCCGGCTTGTGCGACGCGCTGCGCCACGCCGCGGACCGGGGCGACCAGAGCCGCCAGTTGCGCTGCCTCTGGACGATCGTCGGGGTGCAGGCCGAAGCGGTCGAAGCGAGTTGCGGCATCCCCGTGCAGGTGCAGTCGGCGTTTCCGGACGTCGCGCAATTCGACTACGTAGTCGTGATCGGCGGACTGCTGCCGCATCTGGACCAGGTCGACCGGCGCTACTGGGACTATCTGCAACGCGCCGCTCAGGCCGGCATTCCACTGGTCGGCATGTGCACCGGCAGCTTCGTGCTGGCGCGTGCCGGTCTGCTGGAGGACCGGGTAGCCTGCGTGCACAGCTTCCATCTCGACGACTACAAGCGCATGTTCCCGGCGCTGCGCGTGATCACGCATGCCGACTATCTGATCGACGGCGACCGGATCACCTGCGCGGGCGGCATTTCCGTGGTCGAACTGGCCGCGCGTCTGATCAGTTTGCATTGCGGGCCGGACCGCGCGTCGAAGGTGATTCATCAGATGACGGTCAGCCGTCAGGGCGGCTCGTCGTTCGTCGAGCGGCGCGCCGCGCTGGGTTATCTGTCGGTCGAGGACGCGACCGTCCGTCACGCGGTGCTGCTCATGGAAGAAAATCTGGAAGCGCCGCTGAATATCGCCGTCATCGCAAAGATGATCGGCACCAGCGTGCGCAACCTCGAACGCGCGTTCATGACCGAGATGGACGCGTCGCCCAATGAGTTCTATCGACGGATGCGGCTGCGCTACGCACGCTGGATGCTTGTCAACACGGCGCGCAAGATCACCGACATCGCTTACGAATGCGGTTTTGCGGATTCGGCGCATTTCATCCGCGTATTTCGCGAGGCTTATGGCGTCACGCCCGGCAAGCTGCGCACCTCACGCGGCGCCGTCACGGCCTGAGTTTTCCGGGGCCGCGACTCGCGGCTCGCATCGCGGCGCGTTGGGTATCTGCCGCGTTTCTTCTACTTTCCGGCAGATCGATGCAATGCCTCGACCCGAGGCGCGCCGTACATTCAGGTCTTGTACTCCCAACCTGAACGAACCCGCATGACAGAAAAAGCCAATCTCGTGGTGATCGGCACCGGCGGCACCATCGCCGGCCAGGGCAAAGCCAGCGTCAATACGTCCTCGTATCTGTGCTCCGTGCTCGGCATCGACGAGATACTCGGCGCGATTCCCCACGTGGCCAACCTGGCGAATCTGCGTGCGGAACAGTTACTGCAGACCGGCTCCGAGAATTTCAACAATGCGCATCTGCTGGCGATCGGCCGCCGCGTCGCCGACCTGCTCGCACGAGATGATGTCGATGGCGTGGTGGTCACGCACGGGACCGATACGATCGAGGAAACCGCCTACTTCCTGCACCTGACGCTCAAGAGCGCGAAGCCGGTGGTAGTGGTCGGCTCGATGCGGCCGCCGTCGGCGATGAGTTCGGACGCGGCGCTGAATTTATACGATGCGCTGGCGGTCGCCGCGCATCCGTCGTCGCGTGGACTCGGTACGCTGGTGGTCGCCAACAATGAGATTCACACGGCGCGCGACGTCGTCAAGAGCAACAGTTTCAAGCTCGACGCGTTCCGCTCGCCGTACGGTGCGCTGGGGGTGGTGATCGAGGGCGTGCCGCGCTATTACCGTCGGCCGGCGCGCGCCCATACGCTCGACACGCCATGGTCGATCGAGTCGCTCGACACCTTGCCCAAGGTCGACATTGTCTATGCGTACGGCGCGCTCGACGCCGACGCGCTCGACGCGATCACCGCGAACGCGCGCGGGCTGATCTATGCCGGGACCGGCAACGGCAACGTCGCCGGTCATCTGATCAATCCGTTGCGGGTGGCGGCAAGGCGCGGTGTTCGCGTGGTGCGCGCATCGCGCACGGGCAGCGGCGTTGTGCTGCACAACGGCGCGCAACCCGACGACGAATTCGGCTGGCTCACAGTCGACGACCAGGCGCCGCAGAAAGCGCGACTGTTGCTGACGTTGGCCCTGACGCAAACCGACGACCGGCAAGCGTTGCAGGCTGTTTTCGAGCGTTACTGAAACGGGCGAATCCGGCGCGGCGCGACTGGCGCGCGCCGCCACGCTCAAGCGCCGGGCCGCACGGTCACGAGATCCGCCATGCTGCGAAGGCAAACGCCTCCAACCGGTCACCACCCCACCAAAGCGCCTACAATCCGGGCATAAGGTTTGCTCTGCCGTTTTGCCTGCACGACCTCGTTGTGTCCACACGCGGCCCCGCATAAAACGACAGCGCTCCTCAACCGGAAAGTGTGCTCATGAAAATATCGTTACCGCCGCCGCAGGGGCGGCCGAACCGCGTTTACCCACCGGGCACGCCCAGTCTGCATGGTCTCGCGTCCGTGGTCACGGGCGTGGTGGTGGTGTGCGGGCTTTACTTCGCGCGCGAGGTGCTGATTCCGATCACGCTGTCGGTGCTGCTCAGCTTCCTGCTCGCCCCGCTCGTGCAAATGTTGCGACGGCTGCATATGGGCCATCTGCCGTCGATTTTTATCGCGGTGCTATTTGCCCTCGCCACCCTGCTCGCGGTCGGCGGGCTGATCACGGCGCAACTGGTGCAACTCGCGGGGGATCTGCCGCAGTACCAGGTGGCGATCGAACAGAAGATCGAAACGGTGCAGGAAAAAACCGTCGGCCGCGCCGATTCGCTGATGAGCCGCGCCGCCGCGACCTTGCAACGGGTCGCACCGTCCAAACCGAGCCCGCCGCGTCTCACCGGACGCGCCGCGCGCAATGCGCCGCCGGTGCCGACGCCGGTGGAAGTCCACGAGCCCTCGCCCACGCCGATGCAGCTCGCGCAACGCGCGCTGTCGCCGGCTATCGCGCCGATCGAAACCACCTTCATCGTGCTGGTGGTGACGATCTTTATCCTGCTGCAGCGCGAGGATCTGCGCGACCGGTTGATCAGCCTGTTCGGCTCGCGCGATCTGCACCGCACCACCACCGCGATCAACGACGCCGCCGGGCGCCTGAGCCGCTACTTCGTCGCGCAACTGGGCGTGAACCTTAGCGCGGGCGGCACGATCGCAATCGGGCTGGCGATCATCGGCGTGCCGGGTGCGCTGCTGTTCGGCGTGATCGCCGCGCTGCTGCGCTTCGTGCCATATATCGGCATCTGGATCGCGGCGATCCTCGCGGTGTTTCTCGCCGCCGCAATTCAGCCGCAATGGACCATGGCGGTCTATACGCTGATCCTGTTCATCGTCGTCGATGTGGTGGCCGGGCAGATCGCCGAGCCGCTGCTGTACGGCCATCGCTCGGGACTGTCGCCGCTCGCGGTGGTGGTCGCGGCGATTTTCTGGAGCTGGCTGTGGGGCCCGATTGGCCTCGTGCTGTCCACGCCGCTCACGCTGTGTGTCGTCACGCTCGGGCGTTACGCCGACCGGCTGAACTTCCTCACCGTATTACTCGGTGATCAGCCCGCGCTCACACCCGCGCAGAACTTTTATCAGCGGCTGCTCGCGGACGATCCGCACGAAGCGATCGTGCAGGCGGAGCGCCTGCTGCGCGAGATGTCGCTGATCGACTACTACGACAAGGTCGCGCTCGAAGGCCTCAAACTCGCTCGCAACGACGCGATGCGCGGCGTGCTGATGCCGGACCAGTTGCAGCGGATCAACGACGCGCTGGTCGATATCGTCGAGAACCTGGAAATCGCCGACGGCTTGCCGGACCGCATGTCGCGCCCCGATCCGGCGAACGCGGCTGGTGCGCTGCTGGCGTCGGTGTCGGCGGATCTTTCCGAGCGGCACGACAGTCACATTGCAGCGCATCCGCAGTTGCGCGCGAATGCGCAGAAGACTTCCGTGCTGTGCGTGCCGGGCCGCGGCGCATTCGACGAAGTCACGACCGCGGTCGCCGTGCAGTTGCTCGGCCGCTACGGCCTCGCGCCGATGATGGCCACGCACTCGGGCTATCGCAGCGCGCGCGCCGACGAACCGAGCTTCCAGGACGCGCCGATCATCTGCATCGTCTCGCTCGACGCGCCGGAGTCGCCGCCATACCTGCGCAATATGCTGCGGCGCACGCGCGAATGGCGGCCACGCGCAACGCTGGTGGTCGGTGTAGGCGGCGCGGCGGAGGGCACGCCGGAGACGGGCGCAACCGGCGCTTCGCATTCGGCGCCGACGTTCCGCGCGATGATCGAGGAATGCCAGGCGGCGTCGAGTGTGCAGCACACGCGGCAGGCCTCGCATGTGGGCGGGGCGGATTGAGCGTCGGCACAGGTTAGATTGAATGCTTGAACAAAAAACCGCGAGTCACGTAAGTGGCCCGCGGTTTTTTTGTACCTAAAATGAGGACAGCCCGGCACACGCCCCCCTTCATACTCGATTATCGATTCGCCCCGCGTCGAACCAAGGGCCCATCAGCGGCCCCGGCGGGCAATCCTTAGCCTTGAGGACCAGGAGACACGCATGAGCCGCAGCTTCAAACCCTATCCGTTTTCGCCGCGCCACTATGAAGGCGCGGCACCGCCGCTAATCGACGGCCGCGACCCGGTGCAGCGTGCCGTGGCGATTGTCGGCGGCGGCCCGGTGGGCCTCACGCTCGCGCTCGCGCTGGCCCGCCAGGGCGTGCGCTCCGTGCTGATCGAAGCCGACGACAGCGTCTGCACCGGCAGCCGCGCAATCTGTATTTCGCGGCGTAGTCTGGAGATATTCAAGCGGCTCGGCGTGCTGCCCGGTTTCCTGCAGCAGGGCTTGCCGTGGACCGGCGGCCGCAGCTTCTACCGCGACGCCGAAGTGTTCCGCTTCGCGATGCACCAGGACGACGAGCAGTCGCTGCCGCCGATGATCAACATCGCGCAATATCAGATCGAACAGTTGCTGCTCGACGAGGTGGAACGACACGCGGATCTGATCGACATCCGCTGGCAAACCCGCGTGGCAGGCATCGAACGGCACGACGGTCGCGATCGGAACGGCGGCGCTACCCTCGACCTGCGCACCGGCGACACCGCGTGGCAAATGGACGCCGACTGGGTCGTCGCGTGCGACGGCGGCCGCAGCACGATTCGCGAGGCGCTCGGCCTCAAACTGACGGGCACCACGTACGAAGGCCGCTATGTGATCGTCGATATCGAGCTGAACAGCTCGCGCGCCACCGAACGCCTCGCCTATTTCGATCCGCCATCCAATCCGGGTTCAACGGTGCTGGTGCATAAGCAGCCGGACAACGTCTGGCGCATCGACTACCAGCTTCGCGACGACGAAGATCCGGACGTCGCCATCCGACCGGACAACGTGATGCCGCGCGTACAGAGTGTGCTCGATTCGATGGGCGAAACGGGCGACTGGTCGCCGATCTGGATCACCGTCTACAAGGCCAATGCGTTGACGCTGGAGCGCTATCGCCACGGCTGCGTGCTGTTCGCGGGCGACGCCGCGCATCTGGTGCCAATCTTCGGCGTGCGCGGCGCGAACTCGGGAATCGACGACGCCGACAATCTCGGCTGGAAACTCGGTTGCGTGATCAACGGCATGGCCGCGCCGCGTCTGCTGGACAGCTACAGCGACGAACGCGTGTTCGCGGCGCGCGAGAACCTCAGCTATGGCATGAAGAGCACCGAATTCATGGCGCCGCCTTCGTTCGCGTTCGACCTGATGCGCAACGCGGTGCTCGGACTCGCCACGCAGCATGCCGCCGTGCGGCCGCTAATCAATCCAAGGCAGACGCATGCGATCGCTTACGCACAGTCGCCGCTAAATCACGTTACGGGCGAGCCGATGGGTACGTTTAGCAAGGGTCCGGCGCCGGGCAGTGTGCTGCCCGAATGCAGGCTCAAAAAGCGCAACGGCGACGGCGTGGATGTCGACATTCATCTGACGGATTTGCTGGGGCCTTGCTTTACGGCTTTGCGTTTCGGCGCTGATCCGGAAGGCGACCAAGGCAACCAAGGCAACGACACCTGGCAGCAGATAAAAAACACGCTCGCCGCACAAGGCATTCCATTCAGCGTGGTCACACTGCTGACGAGCGACGCGGCAAGTACGACGGCACGGCAGGTACGCGATCACACCGGCCGCTTGCACGACCTGCTCGACGCCACGCCCGGCACCGTCTATCTGATCCGCCCCGATGGCCATGTGCTGGCCCGCTGGCGCAACGCCAATGCGGCCGAAACGCTGCGTGCGCTGGCCGCCGCGCTGGCCAACTAAAACAGGAGACCCATCATGACCGATAGCGATCTCGACCTCGTCTACACGACGCTCTGCAAAACCCTCACGACCGAAGGCGAAGCACATGCGTCGCTGTATCTCGCCCGCCTCACGCTGCTGTGCATGACCGAACTCGACGACCCGCAGCAAGCGTTGGCGTTGATCGAAGCGGCTCGCTTGCCCGCCTCGTCCGCTATGACTTCGTGAGACGCAAAAAAGCCGCCGCGCACCTGAAGCGCGCGGCGGCTTTTCGTTTCTGCAGCCGTGTTACTGCCTCGGATACAAACCCAAGGTGCTCGCATGCAAACGCGCGAGACCGAGCAATGCATCGGTGTACGGCGTCGGCACGTCGGTCAGTTGACCCAACTCACGCACCGCGGCGACCAGCGCGTCGAGTTCGACCGCCTTGCCCGCCTGCACGTCCTGCAGCATCGAGGTTTTCATCGCGCCGAGTTTCAGCGTGACCTCGTGCCGGTCCGCCGGTGCCTGCGCAATCGGAATACCGAAACGCGCGCCGATTTCCTTCGCCTCCAGCATGATGCTCGTGACGAAATTGCGCACCAGTTCGTCGCTGAGAATCCGGTCGGTTGTGGCCCCCGTGAACGCGCTGATCGGGTTCATCGTCATGTTGCCCCACAGCTTGTACCAGACGTCGCGCTGAATCTGCCCGGACGCCGACGCGTTGAAGCCGGCCGCCTTGAGCGTGGCGGTGAGCGCCGCGACACGTTCGCTCGCGTGCCCCGATGCCTCGCCGATGATCAAGCCATTGCCCTGGTGATGACGGATCACACCCGGCGAATCGATCAGGCAACTGGCGTGCACCACGCAGCCCACCGTCTGCGCGCTCGGAATCGCGGCGGCAATCGCGCCGTCGGGATCGATCGACTTCAGCCGCTTGCCCGCGAAGTCCTCGCCGAGCCCGTCGCAGAACCACCACGGCACGCCATTCATGGCCGTCAGCACGATGGTTTGCGCGCTCAGCAGCGGCGCGATGCGCGCGGCCACCGACGACATGGCCGGCCCCTTGACCGCCACCACGACGAGATCCTGCACGCCGAGATCCGCCGGTTTGTCGCTGGCTGTGACGTTCACGGCGTGTGTTTCACCGCCTTCGATCAAACGCAGGCCATGCTGCTGCAATGCCGTGAGCGTCGCGCCGCGCGCCACCACGCTCACGTCATGACCGGCCTGCGCCAGCTTCACGCCCATCCAGCCGCCGATCGCGCCGGCGCCGTAAATTGCTACTTTCATCGGTTGAATCCTTGTTTGTGCTCGCGTTGATGCGGCGTTATTCGCGTGTTATTTCCTCACTATTCCCGCGTTATTCCTTATAGCTCGCGTCGATGCGGTCGACCTTGCGCACCAGCGCGTCGAACACGTCCTGCCCGGCGCCGTGACGCGGATCGAACTGTAGCGCGTCGCGCGAGCAGCGGATCGCGACCTCTTCCGGCACCGGCCGCGCGCGGCCCATCGAGAAGGTCGCCATCTGGATCTCGCAGGCGCGATTGAGCGTCCACAGCATCGCGAAAGTTTGCGGCAGCGTATGGCCCCACGTCAGCAGCCCATGATTGCGCAGAATCACCGCCTGTTTATTGCCGATATGCTCGAGCAGCCGCGGCCCCTCTTCCGCATGCACCGTGATGCCCTCGAAATCGTGATACGCGACACGGTCGTGCAATTGCGCGCTATAGAAGTTGGTCTGCTGCAAGCCCTCTTCCAGACACGCCACCGCGACACCCGCCGTGGTGTGCGTGTGCATCACGCAATGCGCGTCGGGCAAGCCTTCGTGAATCGCCGCATGCACGACGAACCCAGCGGGATTCACTGGATACGGCGAGTGATCGAGCACGCGACCGTGCGCGTCGATCTTCACGAGATTGCTCGCCGTCACCTCGCTGTAGTGCAAGCCGAACGGATTGATCAGGAAATGCCGCTCGCCACCGCTCACGCTCGCCGGGACCCGCAACGTGATGTGGTTGTAGATCATCTCGCTCCAGCCGAGCATGTCGAAGATGCGATAGCACGCCGCCAGTTGCACGCGCGCGTGCCATTCGTCGGGATGCATCGCGGCGGTCTTCGGCACGCTTGCGGGTTCCATTTCGAGGGTGGTCATGAGGATCTCCGGGGTTATCGTTCTGGCTTATGGGTTCGGCTTGCACTTTTGCTCCGGCGCTGCGCGGCCATTACGCGATCGTTACGCGCCCGACACCACGGCCGCGATCGACGACGCCACATACTCCGCGTTGCGTGCATTCAGCCCCGCCACGCACATGCGTCCCGAGCGCAGCACATACACCGCGTATTCGCTGCGCAGACGTTCAACCTGGCTTTCGCTCAAGCCCGTGTAGGTGAACATGCCGCGTTGCGCGACGTAACGCGCGCGCATCACTTCATCGACACGGCCGGCGAGTCCGCTGTGGATCGTGCCGCGCATCGCCAGAATCCGCTCGCGCATGGTGGCGAGTTCGGCTTCCCACGAAGCGCGCAACGTTGCGTCGGCGAGCACGTTGGCGACCAGTCGCGCGCCGTGCGTCGGCGGATTGCTGTAGTTCGCGCGCACCGTGGAGCTCAATTGCCCGAGCACGCGGCTCGCTTCTTCCGCGCTGCGGCACACTACGCTCAACGCGCCGACGCGCTCGCCGTACAGCGAGAAATTCTTCGAGAACGAATTGGCGGCGATCAGCGGCACGTCGGCATCGGCCAGCATGCGTACGCAGGCGGCGTCTTCTTCGAGACTGGCGCCGAAACCCTGATAGGCCATGTCGACAAACGCGATCAGCTTGCGGCGCAGCAACACCGGCACCAGTTCGGCCCATTGCGCCGGGCTCAGATCGACGCCGGTCGGGTTATGGCAGCACGCATGCAGCAGCACGATGCTGCCTTCCGGCAGGCGGCCGATGGCGTCGAGCATGTCGGCGAAACGCAAGCCGCCGGTTTGCTCGTCGTAATACGGATAGGTGTTGACCGTGAGGCCCGCGCCTTCGAATACGACCCGATGGTTTTCCCAGCTCGGATCGCTGATCCAGATCTGCGCACCCGGAAAATAACGTTTCAGGAAATCGGCGCCGACCTTGAGCGCGCCCGACCCGCCGATAGTCTGCAGCGTCGCGATCCGGCCCGCAGCGCGCGCCTCGCTGTTCGCGCCGAAGACCAGCGCCTGCGCGCCGTCGCGATAGAGCGGCAGGCCCGACATCGGCAGATAGGAACGCGGGCCGATCGCGTCGAGCAGCGCGGTTTCGGCGCGGCGCACCGCGCCCATGACCGGCAGCTTGCCGGCGTCGTCGAAATAAATGCCGATGCTCAGATTGACCTTGTTGGGCCGGGGATCGAGTTGAAAGTCCTCGTTCAGGCTCAGGATCGGGTCGCCGGGATAGGCGGGAATATGGTCGAACATGGCAAATCCTTGTATGCGGAGCGAGACGGAAGTCTAAGCGGCTTGGCGGCTTGCGTCGATCAGGAGAAGTCTCAGCTACCAGCGCGCTGCGCACAATCAATCGATTTTTCACGATTCGTAAGTTTTTCTTTAGAATCGACAGATGCCACTCACCCGCGCCACTCTCCGCCAGTTCGAAGCGTTTCTCGCCATCGTCGATTTGCACAGCATCGGCGCGGCGGCGGAACGGCTCGGGCTGACCTCGTCGGCGGTCAGCCAGTTGCTGGCCGAACTGGAAACCGAACTCGGCTTTCGCCTGTTCGATCGCACCACGCGGCGCGTTGATCTGTCGAGCGCGGGGCAGGACTTTTTATCGTCGGCGGAATCGGTGTTGCGGCACGTGCGCGCCGCCGCCCAAACCGCCGACGACATCCGCAACCGCGCCGCCGGCATCGTGCGGGTCGGCGCGCCGCTGGTGCTGGCGGCCACGGCGCTGCCCGCCGCCATTGCCGACTACGCGCGCGACAAACCGAAGGTAGTCGTGCGCATTTACGACACCGTGGTCGAGCAACTGGTGGAGCGCGTGGAAAGCGGCGATGTGGATCTCGCGATCGGACCCGACCGGCAAAGCGGCACGCGCGTGCGCTGCGATCCGGCGTTCGCGAGCCCGTGGGTGATGTGGTGCGCGCCGACGCATCCGTTGAACGCGCGGCGCCGCGTGCAATGGCAGCATTTGCGCGACGTGCCGATCGTCGCCACCGGCCGCGATCACGAGCGTGCGGTCGGGCAGATGCTGGCCAATCTGCCGCCGGAGGCGCGCATCATTCCGATGGATGTGGTGGACAATGTCACCACCGCGTTCGGGCTGGCGTCGCAAGGGTTGGCGGTGACGCTCGCGCCGGCGTATGTCGCGCCGCTCGCGCGCACCTTCGGGCTGGTGATGAAGCGTATCGTCGATCCGGAAACGATCCGCGAGGTGTGCGTGTATCGCGCCACGGAGCGCGCGTTATCGCCGCCCGCCGACGGTTTCGCGGATTTCATCGTGCCGTGGCTGAAACGTTGGGACCGTGAGACGCAGGCGGAAGCGCGCGCCAAACGCAGTTGACAAACGTGACTGACAAACGCAGTTGACTACAGACGCTCTGGCAGCAGACACAGCGCGAACAACTGCCGCTGACTCGAAATACCGAGCCGCGCATAAGCGCGCTTCTGATACGTGATAACGCTGGCCGGTTTGATGCCCATTTGCAGCGCGATCTCCGCGGCGGTGGCACCTTCGAGCGTGCCGCGCAATACATCCAGTTCACGCGACGTCAGCGCCGGGCACACGCGCCGCACGCGTGCGAGCATCACGGCCGCCGTCCCCTGCTGATGCTGTCCATTCAACGCGTAATGGCTCTTCGCCGCGTGCGCGAAAAGCGGCGCAACGCGTTCTACCTGCTCCAGTTCGCCCGGCTGAAACACGCCATAAGCGCTGTCGCGATACAGATTGATGGAGAGCCACACGTGTTCCATCGGTTGCACGAGCAACGATAAGCGGTCGGACACGTTCGGCTGCGCGTAGCAGGCGGCGCGATAGGCTTCGTTTTCGATCTCGGCGCCTTGTTGCTGATGCAGCACGAGCGCGTCGCGCGAATGCCGGTCCGGCGAGCGTTCGATGATGGTGCGATTGCCGTCCAGCGCGTAGAAATGGGTGGCGTAGCGATCCGCGACGTCGCGCAGAAAGCGTCCGCCGCGATGATCCGCCGCCGACACGGTGCGCGGTTTAGCGTCGAATTCGTAGGCGAAGACGGTGCACTGCGAAACCGGCAGCGTATCGCCGACGATCTTCAGCATGCTGGCCGCGAGCGCATCCGGATCGGCCTGCGAGATCGCCATGACGAGATCGGTTGCACGCAACGTGCTGAGTTGTCCGCTTCCGTGCGGTGCGGCGAGGCGCCAGGAACGCATGATGAGATTCGGCTCGTGCGGCGTAGATAGGGATCCGCCAAGCGTAGCACAGCAGCTATCGGCGCGACTCTTCGCCGCGCCGGCGGCGGTCTGGTCCTAAAGCTGCCACAGCTTGACCGCCAGAAAATCCACCAGCAAGCGCGTTCGCTGGGGGAGACGGCGCGTTTTCACCCACATCGCGTGCAGCGGCAGCGGCGCAAGCTGGAAATCGGGCAACAGCACTTCCACGCTGCCCGCCTCGACCCACTCCTGTATCTGCCAGTAGGCGGCCACGCCAATGCCCATTCCGCCGAGCACGCCGGCGTTCACCGCTGCGACCTGATTGCTGTCGAAACGGCCTGACACGGTCACCGCGATCTCTTCGCCGCCGGGTTCTGCGAGAAGCCAGCGTCCCGGATGCGGGCCGCCGGTTCGCACCACGCATTCATGTTTGAGCAGATCGCGCGGATGAGCCGGCCGACCGTGCTCCGCGAGATACGCGGGCGCGGCGAACACCACGCGCCGCAGCGTGCCGATCCGCCGCGCGATCAACCGCGAATCGGGTGTTTCGCCGATCCGGATCGTCACGTCTGCGCCGGTCTCGGCGGGATCGCGATAGTCGTCGCTCAGATCCAGCGATAACGTCAGTTGCCGGTGACGCTGCAAAAACTCCGCCGCGAGCGGTGCAACGAATTTCGGGCCGAATAGCGTGGGCGCGTTGACGTGCAGCCGGCCGCTGAGCTGGTGCGCTTCTTCGGCCAGCTCGGTACGCGCCAACTCCAGTTCGCTCAGCGCGCCTTTGACGCGCTCGTAAAAGCGCATGCCCGCCGCGCTCGGTTGCGAGGTGCGGGTGGTGCGCACGATCAGCGTCGAGCCGTGCGCGCGTTCGAGCATTTGCAGCGAGCGACTCACGGCTTGCAATGAGCGGCCAAGCCGACGGGCGGCGCTCGTCAGACTGCCTTCTTCGACGATCGCCACCAGAGTTTCCAGATCGCGCAGCGCGTCCATGGTCGATTCTCCCGAATATCGTGAGGATGTATCCCGCTTGGTGCGAATTGTGTTTGCCGGACGTGAGAGTAGCATCCTCTGCACCTTCCCTTGCTGCGAGACCGACTATGGATTCATCCGCAATCGAATGCCAGACAGCGCGCCCGACCCAGACCCCAAGCCGCGCCGCCGTGCCGCCGGAACAGAGCGTGCCCACCGCCCGCTTCGCTGCGATGGTCGCGGTCGCCGTGTTGCCGCTTTATGCATCGCAAACGTTGATCGGTCCGCTGGACGCGTCGTTGCATCTCGGCGCGTGGACCACGCTCGTCACCGCGTTGACGCTGCTCGGCTACGCCGTGGGGCTCGTCGGCCTGGTGCCGTTGATCGACCGGCTGCCCAACCGGCCGTTGATCGCCGCGACCTTGCTCGCGCAGATCGCCTGTCTCGCGCTGGCCGCCGTCGCGCCGTTCGCGCCGGTGTTTCTGGCGGCGTCGTTCGCGGTCGGCGTCACGTCGAGCGTGGTGCAGATGCTGGTGCCCGCGGCCGCTTCGCTGGCGCCGCCGGCTTCGCGCGGCAAGGTGGTCGGCAATGTGATGAGCGGCCTGATGCTCGGCATTCTGTTGTCGCGGCCGCTGGCCAGTCTGATCGGCGGCCTGATGGGTTGGCGCGCTTTCTTCGCGGCTGATTCGCTGGTGCTCGCCGCCGTCGCGCTGGCCGTGGTGCCGCGTCTGCCGGACGTTCGGCCGGCCGGTGCGCCGTCGTATGGGACGTTGCTGGCGTCGATGGGACGGTTGATCACGCAGGAACCGGTGCTGCGCCGGCGCGCGCTGTATCAAGGCCTGCTGATGGCCGGCTTCAACGTGTTCTGGAGCAGCGTCGCGATCGTCTTGACGCACGCGCCGCTCGGACTCGGCAGCAACGCGGTCGCGCTGTTCGCGCTGGCCGGCGGCGGCAGCGTGTTCATCGCGCCGCTGGCGGGCCGCGCCGGCGATCGCGGGTGGTCGAGGCGCGCCACGCTCGTCGCGCATCTGGTTGCGATGACGGCGTCGTTGCTGGCGGCATGCGCGTTGATGCCGGGCGTGTCGCGCGGTGGGTCGATTGCGATGCTGGCTATCGCGGCGTTCTTTATCGACGGCGGTGTGATCGCCGATCAGGCGCTCGGTCGGCGCGCCATCAATCTGCTCGCACCGGAATCGCGCGGGCGCGTCAACGGGCTGTTCACGGGGCTGTTTTTTATCGGCAGCGCGATCGGCGCGACGATCGCCGGGCCGGCTCTCGCGCATTGGGGCTGGCCGGGCGTGTGCGTGGTCGCGTTGGGGTTCTTCGGCGCGGCGATGGGTTTGCATCTGCGCGATGGTTGGCGGGGGGCGTGATGCGGGCTCGTGCTTCTCGCGTCGTGCTGCTGATCTTTGGAACATCCGGATGGACGCGGTGCACCGATTCTCGCTATCCTCTGCCACTGCCCGGCTCGCTGCGGGTCGGCAATAGCGTGATGTCCAACCCGAAAGATAAATGAAAACAACGCATCCATTGCACGGCAAGACTTCTCAAACACGTATCCGGGCAGCACAAGCATTCGTCATTCTCGCCTGCGTCATGGGCACAGTCACAGCGGAGGCCAATACGACATCGGCGCCGTCGTATGTGCCGGCGCAGAGCATTCCATGCACCTATGGGCTGTCTGCCGACGATCTGAAATCCGCGGGTCCGGCAGTGGAACACGCACCTCGCCCGGACGTCGCGGTTCGGGCATCGATCGATGAACGAGGACAGATTAGCGACGTGGTTGTGGAACAGTCGTCGGGCAATGCCGCGTTCGACAATCTCGCCCTGCAGGCATCCCGGCGAGCACAGTGCCGACCTTTTCCCGGTATGGACGGCAAGCCGGTCGCGGTCGAAACGAACTTCGTCTTCAATCTGCCGCAGCCGAACGCCAATGCAACGCACGCCGCCCCGAATCTGGCGGCGGCCGCAATCAATCCGGGCGCTGCGGGTGGCCGCCCTACACCGTCTTTCCCCATGAGCGCCGCCACGCCCCCGCTTCTGGCCGCGGCCCTCCCGTTTGAATTCAGCAAGCCGCTCGATACCAGCACGCTGGCCAGGTTCGGCATCGCGCCCGGCTCGTCCAAGGCGAAGCTATTCGACGACTGGGCCAAAAAACTCGCGGCTGATCCGGACATCAAGAACTACTTCACGTCCGACAACAACCCGGCTAACGCGGGCCCGTTTGCGTTATCGCGCGCGCTGGGCGTGCTGGACGCGATGGCGAGAATCTCGCGGGACGACCGTGAACGGCTGACGCGTTTCACGACACAGGCGCTGGACAATGCGCCGCCGGATTGCGGCGGCATCAAGAATCTGCAGATAATCACGTCGCGCTATCTGTCAATGAGCACTGAGAGCGACGCAGAGCTTCAGGCTCAGTTGGACACGATCTACAACCTGCTCAAGCAAGCCCCCCAGAGCACGCCGCTGCCACAGATCACCCCCGGCCAGCGATTGCAAGGTCAACTCGCGCTCTCGGCGTCCCTCTCGGATGCACTGAAACGCGATCCCGATGAGACCGAAGATCTCGGCCTTCTGATGAGCGGCAAACAGGCGGAGCTTTCGCCTGCCGCGTGGTGTAAAGCCACGCGTTTATACCGGCATGCTTTCGACAAAACGCCGCAACCAGCGCGCGACTGGCTCATGCTTTCGGAGTTGGAAACCCAGCGACGTGCCGCCGCCGTTCTGCTGACCACGCTGAATAATCTCAACGCGATGGCTCAGGCCGCCCGACAGCCCGTCGCCGCGCCTCAGGTGTTCGACTATCCGGAGTTGTTGCGGCGACGCATCCGTCCCAACATCGTCTGGAATGGCAAGGCGAGCCGACTCGAAACGGTGGTCGAAGTCCACTGCGCTCCTTCAGGCAATCTGGAGTCGGTGAAAATTGTCCGCTCGAGCGGTGACCCGGCGTGGGACCGCGCAGCACTTGAAGCGGTCAAGCGGTCCGATCCCATGCCGCTGGACGAAAGCGGCCAGGCGCCCCGGACGTTCAAGATCACGCTGAGACCGGGGGTGTGAGGGTGCGGCGCCATGCCGACCGACCCTAGTCCGATCCCATGTCATCGGACTGCATGACCAGAAAGTCCTCGTAGCGTCGATTCCTGATCCAGGACGGCGCGCGTCCACGGCCGCTCCAGGTCGCCCCGGTGACGGGGTCCTGATACTTCATCCGAAGCGGCCTGGTCTTATACGTGCCGCGCCGGTCCACGCGTAACTGGTTAGGCACCAGGTTGAAGAAGTTCATGACCTGGCGGACATGTTCGATGGCCGCTTTCTGCTCCTGCTGCCACGCGATCAGGATCCGCTCATCGAGTTGCGCGAGTTGCTGTTTCAACGTCTTTACCCTGCTGCTCATACTTTGTTTCCGTAGTACATGACCCGGTCGTTGCACTGCATCCCGGTCTTTGCGATTGCGATCATTCACATATCAAGTGAGATATGCAATGCAATCGTAATACTAGCGAGTTGAATTTTAAATATCAACTGATATCCTTGCGACCATGAACACGGCGAGCAAACCCCAGCGGCTGAGCCGCGAAGAAAGTCGATTGCAGACGCGGACCCATTTGCTGGCTGCGGCGAAGCGTCTGTTTGTCGACCGAGGTTTCGGCGCCACCTCGCTCAGGGATATCGCGACCGAGGCCGGCTATACGCAGGGCGCGTTCTATTCGAATTTCGCGAGCAAAGAAGAACTGTTTGTCGAACTGATGCGAGAGCGGTCGAAGGCGCAAGTGACCGACATTGCCCAAACGCTGAGCGATCCCGCTGCGTCCGCGGACGACATTCTGAGCGCGCTGGAAATGTGGGCGCAGACACTCGATGCCGAGCCCGAGTGGTCCGTGCTGGGGGTTGAATTCAAGCTGATGGGACGCCGCAGTCCTGGTTTTGCAACCGCGGTGCAGGCATTGCTGGACACTCACCGTGACGGCCTCGCCTATTGCATCGGGCAGATTTTCGCCAGACTGAAAAAGGTGCCGCCCGAATCGCCGATCGTATTGGCCACGTCCTTCATGGGCCTCTCGCAAGGCCTCGCATTGCAACGGTCGATGCTGTCCGAAGTGCCTATCGGGCACATGATCATGGTGTTTCTGCGCAGCCTGTTAGCCGCCGCGCCGCGTGTGCGCTGATTGACGATGGCGAGGTGATTGCTCATCGGCCTTCGATTGGCGCAGCGATAACAAAGGAGACCGCCGTGAGATTGATGGCCGTGATCGTCACGCTCTTTGCTCTGCTTGCCACACCTGCCCTCGCCGCCGATGTCGGCTTCGTGGAGGTCAAGATAGCGAACGGTGCGGAGCCGCCGCTAACGGCCGGGGTCTGGTATCCGACTGATGCGACGGCGACGCCACATGCTCTGGGCAATGTCACGCAGACGGTGGCGCTCGACGCGCCCATCGACGGCCATAGCCTGCCGCTGGTGGTCATGTCGCATGGCGGCGGAGGGTGGTACGGCAGCCATTACGACACGGCGCTAGCCCTGGCTCACGCGGGCTTCGTGGTGGCGGCTGTCAGCCACGCCGGCGACACGTTCGATGACCAGAGCCGCGTGTTGCAACTGTGGCGCCGTCCCGCGCAACTTCATCGTTTGTTGGACTACATCCTCGACGACTGGCGTTGGCATGAGCGACTGGACGCGGGCCGCGTCGGCGCATTCGGCTTCTCTAACGGCGGCTTCACCGTGCTCGTAGCCGCGGGCGGGATCCCGGATCTTTCGAAGATCGCACCGTATTGCGAGGCTCATCCTGAGCATGACCTTTGCACGGCCTTGAAACAGGCCGGTGTCGATCTCCATTCGATCCCGGAGGTTTCTGCCAGCGCCTGGGTTCACGACCCGCGCATCAAGGCCCTCGTCATCGCCGCGCCCGCGTTCGGCTTCAGCTTCGGCCGCGCGGGGCTCAGCAGCGTGCACGCCTCGATCCAACTCTGGCGAGCTGCCGATGATCGTCATCAGCCAGATCCGTATTATGAGGAAGCGGTGCGCGGCGATCTGCCTCAGACACCTGAATATCGTGTGGTTCCTGATGCAGGGCATTACGACTTTCTGCCGCCCTGCGATACGCGGCTGTCCCGGAAGATGCCGGAAATCTGCAATAGCTTGCCGGGCTTCGACCGTGCGGCGTTCCATGAACAATTCAATGCCGACGTGGTGCAGTTCTTTCAGGCGACGCTGCGATAGCCGTTTGCGAGACTTTTACCGCCAGCCGGTCGTATGAGGTCACTCGTGGTGAGCGGAGCATTTCAATGCGAACGACACTTGTTCTATTTCCCTCACTGCATTAGGCTTTGGCCTATGAACCCGTCCCAAATCCACTCGATTATTACCGCCGCGAAAGTCTCGGCGGGATAGCTATTGAGTTGACAATAAGCCATCGCAACCCGCCCAGAAGGCGGGTTTTTGCTTTCTGGGCGCTAATCGGAGCGCCACGAAATGACGAGTAAGAACACGTTGGATACTGCAGTGGGCCTTTGCGATGCGGCCGTTCTGCATATGGTCTGCGGCAAGATTGCGTCGGGCAAGTCCACGCTCACGGCTCGCCTGGCCGATGCTCAGCGGACGGTTCTGATCAGCGAAGACGTATGGATCGCGCGTCTTTATCCGGACGAAATTCATACGCTGGCGGACTATGTGCGCTGCGCGGCACGCTTGAAGACGGTCCTCACCGAACACATTCAGTCGCTTCTTGCGGCGGGAATATCCGTGGTATTGGACTTCCCGTTTAACACGACCGACACGCGTACATGGGGACATGCTTTAGCGCGAGCTGTCGGCTGTGAGCATCGGCTTCACTATCTGGAAGTGAGCGACGAGATTTGCAAATCTCGCTTAAGGGCAAGGAACGCGTCAGGCGAGCATCCGTTCGAGACTTCTGAAGCGCAGTATGAATTGATCACTCGTTATTTCGTCCCGCCGACCGCAGATGAAGGGTTTGAGCTTGTTGTCTACGATGAGACGGGGAGTGTTCGTGGACTGAGTGCGGCGGAGATGGGATTGTTCGGAATGCCCGATACAAGCTCATTGCTGTAGACGAAACATAAGTCGTGAAAGAACTGAACCCTCACTTCCGAGGGACGGCGAATGTCGAACTCCTGCCGGTTTCATTTCGCGACACGGGCGCTCGAAAAGCGCGGACACGAGTTCGTCAACAGGCTTGTCGGCATCTTTCGAACGAAATGCAGTTCCCGCCAAAGCAACGCCCATGGAGCACCAGGCCATCCATTCCAGCGTTGCCAACTCGACGGACTCCCGTGTTTTCCAGGTGCGGCGATGAATCAGTTCGGCCTTGTACAAGCCGTTGATTGTCTCGGCCAGTGCGTTATCGTAACTGTCGCCACGGCTACCAACCGAGGGCTCTATGCCTGCTTCGGCCAGTCGCTCGCTATAGCGAATGCTAACGTATTGCGAGCCTCTGTCGGAGTGATGTATCAACGTTCCATCGCCGCCTGGGCGCCGCGCATAAAGTGCCTGTTCAAGTGCATCCAGAACGAAGTCTGTAGTCATCGACGAACTGACGCGCCAACCGACAATCCGTCGCGCGAACGCGTTTGCCGCACTTGCGAAGTACGACCAGCAGCAGCGGATTCTGAAGGATGGCGAAGCACCGCTGGCGCAGGCCCGCGAATCGACATCGGCCGGCTATCGCAACGGCAGAAACAGCCAGCTCGATGTGGTCGAGGCGGATGCGCAACTTCAACATATTCAGGAAGCACGCATCCTGGCGCAGTCGGCGAGCGCGCGTTCAGCCATCGCAACGTTCAAGGCGCTGGGTGGCGGATGGGATAGCGGGCCGGGGACAACGGGACAGACCGTTGCGAACCGTTAGAGATGATTGGCGGAGACAAGGCTTGCAGAGCGTCCGACCGGGGCGAGTGCATTCGCTTGCGCGAGTGGGCCAGCAGACGCCGGTTGCTCTCCCATCAAGCTTTCGATTTGCTTCGCGACCAGTTTCGCCATGTGGGCGGCGTCGGCGTCCACCGTCGACTTCCTGTCTCCCACCGCTTTCTCGGCCGCGCCTACCGCCAGCGAACCGGTGCCGAGGGACGAGATCGCGCCGGGCTTTTTCCCGCTCGTCGAGTCGAGATCAAACGCCAGCATGACTGTCGCGTGTCCCGCCGTCACCGACGACACCGTCACGTGGGCCTTGAGATCGCTGGCGCCGCTGCCCAGGCCGATCATCACCCGCTCGCTCTTGCTGCCCTCGTCTATCGCTGTAAATTCGCCGTCTACCACGAGGCTCGTCCCTCTGCGTTCAGCGTCGGCATTGCCGGTCGTTGCTGCCGCAATGTGGTCGGTAGCGAGTTGATCGGCCAGCGCCTTGCCGAATACGGCTTGAACGTGCTGAGCCAGCACGTCGGGTGTCGAGTCCGCATCTTTCCCATGTTTCACCAGCCGGTTCCTGCGCAAACGGCCGGCGATAGACTGATCGAGCGAGACGGCATCGGCGCGAACCGCGAAGTCGTGAATGGCGACCCGGTCAGGCTTCGGAACGATTTGCCCTTTGCCATCCTGCTCGACCGACTGCACCTTTGCGCGCCCACTCCAGAAGTTGCCAACGCTGCTCTGGGCGTGCGCTACCTGAATTTGCATGACCGCCACAAGCGTAGCTGCGATGAGCGTCGGTTTCATCTTTCGTCCTTTGGGGAACCGGCTCGCCGGACGGCCTCGCGAGCCCCGACAACTCTTTGGTGAGTCGTGGAGACAAGCCAGTTAGCTGGTGTGAAACCGATCTTCGCGGCTCCCCTCTTTAGCGGCCATCCGTTTGCGACGAAGCGACACGATGTGTCGCGAAACGACGCCGATCGGGCGCGACCGAACCCGGGCGGCTGGCGAAAGACTTCATCTCCTGAACCGAGGTCGTTGCCATGCGTGCGCTTTCAAATTCTCCCTTCCGACACGTAGTCCACTTCGCGATATCGCGGCAACCGCGCGCCGCCTCATCGCGTCACGAGGCTGAGTTCGTTGCCCCGACCCGGGGCGATCGGAATGGGTTGCGAGAGATAGCCGTTCGCAGGATCGCGGACATACTCAAGGTAGGCGTTCCCATAATCGAACGCGTTTTCCGCGAGGATCAGTGCGCCGCTTCTTAAGCGCGGTTCGAGCAACTTCAAGATGGGCAGATACAGGCTGAACGCACCGTCGAGCAGAACCAGGTCGATTTCACCCGGCACCTCGGCGAGCGTCTCGCGCGCATCCCCTACGCGGATGTCGACCAGATCGGCAAGGCCCGCGGCTTCAAGGTTGGCACCCGCGCGCGCCGCTTTGCCAGGTTCCAGCTCACTACCGATCAGGTGTCCACCGCCCATGTCGCGCAGTGCTGCCGCCAGATAGACGGTGGACACCCCCATCGACGTCCCGAACTCGACGATCCGCGTTGCCTTGCTTGCGCGCGCGCATTGGTAGAGGAATTGCCCGTAGGCCGGCGTCACGTTCAGGAAGTTGTTCACGTAGCCGTGATAGAAGCCGCGCAGATCCCGGCGCTCTTCGGCGAAATGTTCGGCGATCGAGTCGGCCAACAACTGCTCCGGCTGGTCGCTCTCGCTGAAGGCTGCCATCAGCGCGCCATCGGCTTGCTCCGCTTCCGCGAACATACGCTGCAAGGTCTGGGCGACGCGCCCGGTGCTCAATGAATTCATGGTGTCGAGTGCTCTGAAGAGGTTCGGAAATTTTTCGGCGGATGCGGTTGGGACCGTCCCGCTCAGCCGATCGGTCAGTGCCCATGGGCATGCTAAATAACCTTGCTCTTGGCAGCATCAGGAAACTTGGCCAAAATATGTGGAGTTCTTGCCAATCAACCTACTGACGCGCAGCGCGTCCATCGGGCCACGCCATGCCGGTTCTCAGCCAGTTGTCAGATCCCTCGGAATGGCTGGATCCCGACGATGTGCCCCGTCCCGTGGTGACGGTTGGCGCGACCGGTTTCGACATGAAAACGCTCGATGAAAAGGCGGCCGCCCTGTATCGGGAACGGAAGGAAATGGGCGCGCATCATCATCGCAAGGGCGAACTGATGCTTGCGATGCACGGAGTGCTCACGTGCGAGGTGGAAGGCAGCTTATGGATCGTTCCGCCGCAGAGCGCGATCTGGGTGCCGGGCGGCGTCGTGCATAAGTTCGTCGCCGCCGGCAGGCTCGAGTGCTACGTCGCCTTCATCGATCCAGGCGTCGCGTCAAACTTGCCGTCCGCGTGCTGCGCCCTTTCCGCGACGCCGTTGCTGCGCGAACTGCTCATCCGTTCCGCCAGCCTGCCCACCATGTATGTGGACGGTGGCATTGAATCGCATCTCGTCACGCTGCTGCTGGATGAAATCGCGGCAGCGCCGATCGGCAACCTTCATCTGCCGATGCCAACCGATACGCGATTGCGCAGGATCGTCGAGATGATCACGGCCAATCCCGCCGATCGCAGCACGATAGAGATATGGGCGCGGCGAGTCGGCATGAGCGAGCGCACCCTGGCTCGTGCGCTCACCAGTCAGACGGGCATGAGTTTCGGGCGCTGGCGACAGCAACTTCATCTCATGCTGGCCGTGCAATGGCTGGGCGCGGGGGCATCGGTGCAGCAGGTCGCTGACGATCTGGGCTACGAGAGCGCAAGCAGCTTTGTGTCGATGTTCCGCAAAAAGCTCGGCTCTCCGCCCGCGCGTTATATGTCGGAGCGGGCTTGATGGAGATCGCTTCGTGTTGAGTGCCGCGCTTGGTGCTGCGCCTGGGTCGGTCCATGCTCGCTCCTGCCGCCGCAATGTTGACGCGGCCCGATAGGGACAACTGCGTGTGACGCAGGGTGACCCCGTTGCGGTGGTCTCTGCCTGGACGGCTATGCCTTCGATGACGGATCGACCCGCATGCCACGCGGATCGACCCGTCGGGTATCGCCGAGCCCGTCAGGAGAAGTTCGACGAAATATTTTCAATGTGGTCAGGGAGATAACCTGCCGCATGCGCCCCGCGCAACCCGCCTGCGCCGAGCGCCGCCGTGCTGGCCGCCGTATGGGCAGCGCCGTTACGCGCGAACCCTGCCGCCGCTGCAATTTTGTCGGCCGACGTGGCGGCGCCGGGCCCATTGGCGGCCGCATGTTCGAATGCCGAGAGCTTCGCCATATTCTCGGCCGTGGCCGGCAGCTTGCGTAGTGCCTGCCCTTGCGCGCCACCCGACTCGTTCACGACCTTCGGAGAAACCCCGGTCGTGAAGCTAAACACTTTCTTGGCCATGTCCTGCACCTGACCCACACTGTGCGGCGGTCGCTGCAAGGCGCCCAACTGCGGGTGCGCCGAACTGTCGCTCGACGCGGTGCCGACATTTTCCTTTGGCTTGGCGCTGGATTGCTGCGGCGCGGACGTGTTTTGAACCGGGGTTCTGCTAGAGACTCCGTCCAATGGCATGCTGACCTCCTTGAATCGGTTGACGTAGGTGCGGGAAGGATGTTCCCGCAGTGCCTGGACGCCCTTGGCGCTATCGCTTGCTTATGGCAGAGCGAAGCCGACCATACGGGGCGTTAGTCGATCTTGAGTGCGGCCGACGATTTCGTCGTTGAGAGGTGCGAAGCTAGCGCCACGGGAGCGAACTGGAACTACGGGTTTTCGGATGAGGAGGCGTGTCGGGTCGGGGGAAATAGGCGCGCGTACTGTGCGCGTCGTCAGCACGCAGCGAGACGAGACGCTCCGTCACTGGCAACTCGGGCTACTCGCTTTCGAGGCGGCCCTCATAAAATCCCAATCGCTCGTAGACGATGGAAAAGCGGTCTCCCAACTCCGATTGAAGATGATCACGCATCGCGAACGCCGCCGCTTCGAAGCGCTCGTACTCGTGCGCATCCCATGGCCCGGGGTCTGGCGGATATTCCCAGTTGAGGGATAGGTCATGCCACACAGTTATCTCTGCAAGCTTTCTTCGCGTCTCATCGGCTAACGGCAGCGAGTCTTCAATCGGACCTACTCCGTATTGGCGACGAGTTGTGTCGTCTCCCACCCAAATACAGCCACCGCCCCACTCGAACATGAGCCTGAGTCGATAATTTTCGGCCATCTTTTATCCCAATCAAAAACACGTCCGATAGTACGTGCCGACGGTAGAAGTCGCAGGGAGAAAAACTCCTTTCACCCGTTAGTCGCCTACCCAACCTTTGCGCGAACTTTCTTTGTCGCCCCGGAACGGTCCGTCAGCGCTCTACAAAACGGCTGGTCAATCCGTATCAGGAACGCCCATATGCGGATTCAGTTCGACCAGTTCTCGAACCAGACCGGCAGTGATTATGAAGCCGCAATGGGTACAAACGTTGTTCTCGGTTTGCTTACCGCAGCAGGGACAAAACCATCGTCCAAGCCTGAACTGAAAGGCTTTACGGGAAGGGAGAACCCCTTCCAACGCAGCCGTCTCAAACTGCGCTCGAATAGAACGGCTAAACAGGGCGCCCGTCGACAGGCATCGGAACTCTCCCGCGGCGGTGTCTACGAGTTTTGCGGCGCAATAAGGACAATGCATTGAATATCGGGTGTGGGCAACCTGGTTGCTGACAATCTTCGACGAGATGCCCGAAGTCCGCAAGTGGCTGGACCTGGCCCGAGGTGACCGGCGCGGGCGCAATCAAGCGCCGGGACGCACAAATTGCAGCCCGAATTTCACGTTATAAGCCAGGAACTTCCCATCGGGTGTCGCGACGAGTCCCGTGATATTTGCTCGTTGGAAGTCGTCCAGATTAGAGTCATCGTCGGCGTGAAGGCTCACAGTCAGAGCCCCGTCCCTCTCGACAATAACTTTGTAGTCATAGTCCACGACCGTCCCGAAACAAATGATCTCGCCTCCATCCACAACCAGCTCTGAAAACGGATCATCTGCGGCTATCCAATGGCCCTGCATTTGCTCAGGGAGCGGCTCTTCACGTCGTAATCGATTCACGCTTGCCTCTCATCCACGAAAGAGATAAATGGCATTGTCGGCAATCTAAGCGGCGATGTCGAACGGCCGCTTCTGCCCGACATGTGCCTGAGGTCGATGCTCATCAATAGCATCATGCGACAGAATCCGGGCATTCTCCCGCCTTCCAGGCTGCATAGGCTTTTTTTGTGGGGCGTCGCAGGATGCATTGCTATTCTTTTGATTGGAGTCCCCATGCTCCAAGCCCTGAATCTACGCCATTGACCTCTTGCTCCGTTGCCCATTCGGGTCAATCGTCAATGCCGCCATTGCCGACCAATCCCTGTCCCCCATACCTGCTTCCACAGTCGCGGCCATCTGCCCATACACAGCCGCGAGCATTGGCAAAGACCGGCCGGCCTGTTCGGCTGCTTCGGACGCGATACGCAGATCCTTCAATCCAAGCGACGCCTTGAAGCCAGGCTCAAATTGACCGGCGACAATACTCGCCGAATAGACCTGATACGAACGGCTGCCGAACAGCGTGTTCAGGATCAGTTCGAAGAACGGTTCGCGAGCAAGCCCATTGGCTTCGGTCAGCACCACGGCTTCCGCCATCGCCTCGATCGCCATCGTGATCATCATGTTGCAGGCGATCTTTGCGGCATTCGCGGCCGGCGCGTGAGCGCCCATGTCCCAGACACGTTTGCTGATTGCATCGAGCAACGGTCCGACCTTCGTCAGCGCGTGCGGCGCGCCGCCGGCCAGCACGTTGAGCTCGCCCTTCTCCGCGACATCCGGACGCCCGAGGACCGGCGCCGACACATAGTCGATCCCCGCGGCTTCGTGCAGCGCAACGAGTTCGCGTGCGAAGGCCACGGAAATCGTCGACGAAACGACATGCACCAGCCCGGGCTTTGCATGCTTCAGCACGCCGGGATCGAGCAGCGTCGCGCGGATCACACTGTCCTCAGGCAGCATCGTGAGCACGGCGTCGCTCTGGAACGCATCGATGGGTGACGCGACCATCGTCACGCCTTCAACCGAACCGCCTGAACGGTTCCATGCCTTCACTGTGTGACCCGCTTGCACGAGATTTCGCGCCATCGCCCGGCCCATTGCGCCGAGACCAATCATGCCGATATCCATCTGCGTTCTCCTTTTCGACTGGGGATACAACATCAGCGCACGGCTTCCTCATGCGCGGCTTCCGTCTTCAATATGAGCCATTCGAGCACCGGCGCGAGCGCGGCGTCGGAGTTCTTTTCGTAGATCAGGCCGTGTCCGTTGCCGCGCACGTCGTGATCGGCGAGATCCATCAACTCGGCCGACGCGCCGCACGCGTTGAGAAACGCGGCCGTCGGCGGGCTGGCCGCGGCGAATTCGGATGCCTCCGCTGTCACGATCAGAATCGGCAAAGCGCTTAGCGCGGGCAATGCGTACGTGCCGGGCGCTGCGTTGCGCACGTCGTCAGGGTTCGCTGCCGACGGCTCGAAACGCAACAGCGCAGCGGTGGGCCCCCAGCGCATAGAACCGATGTTGGGAATCTGGGCGAAAGGCGGCCCCATCGGCTCGATCGCGGCAATCGCCTTGACGAGATGGGGACGACGGTCGGCGACGAGCCAGCCGTCTGGACCCGACGCGGAATGCGTAATCAGGATCGCGGGTCCGATGCGGTCGAGCAGCGCCGCGGTGCGATCCGCGTCCATGGTCTCGGAGGCTTCGAGGTCGGCCGGCAGCGGCCCGTATCCCGCGATGAACTCGTCCATCGCAGACGCGTCGTCTGCGGCAAACGGCCATTGCGTATGCCGCGGATCGTCGCCGGGAAAGTAGATCTGCCGCCCTCCTTCGTACGAAAACGGCGGCCCCATCGTCCCCAAGGTGTCGACGTGATACGGCGAGCGTCCATGCCCGGGCCGGTCGACCACCAGCACCGCATAGCCCGCTTCAACCAGACGCTGCGCCCAGCCGGGACGGCCGTCCGGCGTATCGAACCATTCCGTGCCCTGAAAACCACCACCATGCATCAGCACGACCGGCCACTGACGCGTGACCTGCTCCGGCGCTTCCCATTCCACGTACATCGGTCCGCGCTGAACCGTCCGGTTGCCGATCGCCACGCGCTCGCCGGGAATCCAGAAGTGACCGCGCCTGATCGTGCGTGAGGGCACGGTCGTCCACGGGGCAAATGTTTGAGTCATCGGCATCTCCTGCTCAGACCGAAACGGCACGTACGTGCTCGTTGAATTATTGGAGCGATCACTATATATTTCACAAAACGACGATGCAAGGAATTTGTGTAGTGACCACTACTTTAAAGACAACCGCGAAGCGAGGCCGCGGCCGCCCTCGCGCCTTCGACCCCGAAGCGGCATTGGCCGTCGCTCAACGACTGTTCCACGCGTCCGGCTACGACGGCGTCGGACTGAGCGCGCTGACCAGTGAACTCGGCATCACACCGTCCAGCTTTTACATGGCGTTCGAGAGCAAGGCGGTGTTCTTCGAGCGCGTCCTGGAACGCTATGCGCGCACCGAAATCGCGCTAGCGGATGTGCTGGAGGCCGGGCGGCCAACGGGCGAGGCACTCGCTGATTTGCTCGAGCGTGCGGCTCGAACGTATGCACGCGACCCGGAGCGGCTGGGTTGTCTGGTACTCGAAGCGGCGCGCGGCGCCGACAGCGAAAGCGCGCTGATGGCGCGCCGCACCGCGGAAGGCCGGCGCGCACAGGTTCGCGCGTTTATCGCCGAAACCCATCCCGAAGCCGCCGATGTCGTCACGGACTTCATATCGACCGTCATGTCGGGGCTGTCCGCGAGTGCGCGCGAAGGCATGGGGGAAGCACGGCTCGTCAAGGTGTCGCGCGCCGCGGCGGAGAGCGTTGAGGTGATGCTTCGTTGAATGCGTCGGAAGTTCGGCTCGCGATATGTATTCAATCGATGGCCGCACACGCACGTTCGGCGGCGCTGACGGTTTGGGCGATAAGCGTTGACATGGTCATCGGCCCCACACCGCCTGGAACCGGCGTTACTGCCGCGCATCGACCCATCAGACCATCGGGCCATCGGCTTTCCGAGAATGGCGCTGCGCCCTACGACCACCGCCCGCTTGCCGGATACGTCGATTTTGTAATAGGCCAGCAAGCGCATGATGCCGGCGGGCTTTGCCCTTCATGCTGACGTAAGTCGCCGACGAAGGATCATCTCCTACCAGGATCGTGGCCAGTATGGGTGTCTGGCCGCCATTTCTTGTCTTGATGGCCGTAGCGTGTTCGGATAGTTCCCGCTCGCGCAAGGCCGCTACTGCTTTACCGTCGAGAAGTATGCTCATGCGTTTTCCCCTTGTATGACGCATCGGGAACGGGCATCGCTCACCATCCCATCCAGCATTTTGAACAGTTAAATTATCGAGCCGCAACAACATTCGTCGAAATGACTTCAGCCCACCACAGCAACACGTCGTATCGCACGGTATCGCTCGAAACCGACCGCCTGCTTCTGCTTCCACCCACGCTCGACGATTTCGAAGCCTTGCATTCGATGTGGTCGGACAGACAGGTCGTCGCTCAAGTCATCGACGCGCCACTCACCGAGGAAGAGGTTTGGGCGCGGTTACATCGGATCGTGGGGCACTGGGCGCTGCTTGGGTTCGGTCATTGGATTGTCCGGAAAAAGCACAGCGGAGAATTTGTCGGCGAGGTGGGGTTCTTTCGCTTCAAGCGCGCGCTAACCGCCGACTTCGACAACGCGCACGAAATCGGCTGGATGTTTGCGAAAGACTCACAGGGACGCGGTTATGCCACCGAGGCGGCGACAGCGGCGCTAGAGTGGCTGGAGGCAGATTCTCCCTGCAAGGAAACGGTGTGCCTCATTGCCCCTGACAATCCCGCGTCGCTAGCCGTGGCGAAAAAGCTCGCGTATGAAATAAAGGATGAGGTTACCTACCGCGGCAGGTCGATGCTAGTTTTGCGGCGGGAAGCCAGGCCACTGCGTGCAGTGTTCGAGTAGAGGTTATTGCGGTTGACTGCGGAAGAAGTCGAAACCTGCTTTCGTTCTTTCAATAAGGCGGCACGATCGTAGCATGAGCAGATATAGACCGCTTGTGGAATGGCCTTGCGGCAAGTGGCGCGCGTGACGGCTTCATAGAGACCGATGCCCGATTGCAGGATCGATCTCTTTCGCGGTGAGTCCAAATCTCGCCATCCGCGCGCGATGCTCAGACGAGCCAAGATATAGACAGAGTTGCGCATTCACCGCGCGAATCAGTTCACCGTTGCTCTTGTTAAAAGAGAACGCACCGACCGGAGGCCGCTGTTGCCCTTCACTTTCAGTTGCGTGATCGACCGCCTCGACAGCGTTTCCAATCTGCTGCGCGAGTATCCGATTGCCCAGCGCAGTACTTGCGTACGCATCGATTCCGCCGGAACAAACCGCTTCGATCGCGTCGGCCTGCTGCTCGAAGATGACGATCTGATCCGCAGGCACACCCGCCGCTTTCGCCGCGTCATGCTGGACCTGTCCGGCGATGATGCCGAGGCGCGCATCTGCACGTTTCGCGACCGATGCGTAGCTATCGAGTACTTTTGGATTTCCCGCCCGCACCAGAAAACCATCGCCAATCGCCCACACCGGCAGGCTGAATGCGACCTTGGCGGCCCGTTCGGGCGTGACGAATAGCGGCACATTCATATCCCAGCGACCGGCCTCGACGCCGGGCAACAACTCGCTGAAAGTCGTCAGGCAATGCTCGATCCGGGTCACGCCGATCGCGCGAAGAACCGCATCGGCCAGATCGAGATCGGCGCCCGTCGCCGTCCCGTCCGAGCCCGTCCAACCGAATGGCGGTTCCTGCAGGTACGCAATGGTGACTTTCACAATATGCCTCGCTTAGCTGGAACCCATTTGCCTCACTGCGGCGCACGCTCGATCGTGACGTTTCGAATCACGACCTCGGTTCGCCCGTCTTCGTCGTCAATGGACTGGGTCCAGGCGATGTTGTAATCGGTCAACCACACGGAATGCCAACTCTCATTCTTGCCGCGCGTCACGGTGTCCGTGCACTGCAGACCGATAGCCGTGCCCGTCAGCGACGGGAAGATCGTCGACGCGGGCACCGCCTGACCAATCTCGCAGCGCCTCGACTTCACGCCCTTCCGGGAGGGTTGCGGCACGGCGAGTTCAAGGCTTTGCCCGGGCACGAGCTCGCGGTCGGCCGCGGGAATCGCGGCCTCGTCCTCGATCGTGCTCCGTTGAGTCAAATCGGTGCCTTTCACCACGACTTGCGTGCGCAAGACAGCGATACCGTAGCTCAACGTAAAAGCCGACCACCTGTCTGCATTGGCGACATCGGCAATCACACCGTTATTGCGCCGATTGATAAAGACGTTTTTGAACGCCACATTGTCGGCGGGCGTCTTCTCGTTCACCCAGTCGGCTTCGAAGGTCAAACGCGAATACGGCAACGGATGGCTACCGTCGGCAGGCAAGTGACGGCGAAGCGTCTCGGGCAATTGACGCTCGTCGAACGCGTCGTCGAGATAGGCCGACGGGTTATCGAGCACGGTCTCGAATGCCGCCTTTTGACCGCTCATCATGCGGATAAATTCGAACGACGCACGCTGCCGCACGGGCTCAGGTAAACCGGTGATTGCGTCGACCGAGAATGCGAGGATGCCGCATGCGCCCGGTGGATAGCCATGCGTTCCCGGCGCGACGGGCGGCGTCGCATTCAACTGTGCATCCGCGTCGAGAAGATCCGTCACGCTGTACTGATCCTGCGGATGCTGCGATTTTCCGCTATTGATCGAGATTTCCAGAATCTCCATTAAGTCCTCGATAACGCGAGGCGACGCCGTCTTTGCGAAGCCGATGAAGTCAGAGCCAGCCATCGACGGCAGGTGACAGTCTTTCTGCGAGTCCATGGCCATGTCTTTGAGCAACTGCAGCATTCGCAGCCGATCGTCCGCCGAGAGAGGCGCCGACCAGAATTTCTGCGGGTCGCCAGCCCGCTGCGCCAAAGCAGCCTTCCATGCGGGATCGCTGGAGAATTTCGCAAGCCAGCGCATCAACACCTTCCCCTGCCCGGAGTCCGGATCGATACCGGCCGCGAGCAGATTGCCGCGATATTGCGCCACGCTCAGCGTGGTTCCGCCCGCTGTCGCCGCGTGCTGCGGTGACGAGTCCGATATCGACGACGCCGGTTCGGGCGGCGCGCCGGACATATCAAGGCCATAGGCCGCCGCCGTTGAAAACATCAACAGCGCGCCGAGCATTCTTATGGTGGTTGTCATTTTTTTTCAGAGCAGATCTGGCTGCGGAAACAGATGAAGCCGTTTTGCGACCGTCTTGTCAGTGAGTCGTGGTGAGTTTTTTCCTTAGCCGACGTTAACGGCATGCAGTGGAAGAACTTGATTGCGATCGCGTCTATCAAGGCACTCCTTATACCAGGATCGATCGTTGCCTTGTCCCGGCTTGATAGGGGATCAACAATGCGTAACCCATCCAGACAGGTCCGCGTCGACAGGCAGGGACCACGAACAGAGAAAATCTCCCATGAAAATCGCGGTCTTGCCGGGCGACGGCATCGGCACTGAAATCGTCGCTGAAGCCATCAAGGTGCTGCATGCCCTGGAGCTGAACTTCGAAACCGAATTCGCCCTGGTTGGCGGCGTCGCCTACGCGGCGCACGGCCATCCTTTGCCGCAAACCACACTGAAGCTGGCCAAAGAGGCCGACGCCGTGCTGTTCGGCGCGGTGGGCGACTGGCGATACGACCAGTTGGATCGCCCGCTACGCCCCGAGCAGGCGATCCTCGGACTGCGCAAGCACCTGGGGCTGTTCGCCAATCTCCGGCCCGCGATCTGCTTCGAGCAACTGGCGGACGCTTCAAGCCTCAAGCCGGATCTGATCTCCGGTCTCGACATACTGATCATTCGCGACGCGACCGGCGACGTCTATTTCGGGCAACCTCGTGGACGCCGCACCGTGATGGACGGCCATTTCCCCGGCACGGAGGAAGGCTTCGACACCATGCGCTACTCGCGCCCCGAAGTCGAGCGCATTGCGCACGTCGCCTTCCAGTCCGCCCGACAGCGCGCCGGACGCGTCACCAGCGTCGACAAGGCCAACGTGCTGGAAACCTCCCAGTTCTGGCGGGACATCATGACCGAGGTCGGCAAACACTACCCCGATGTGGAACTGGATCACATGTACATCGACAATGCGGCAATGCAACTGGTCAAGGCGCCCAAAAATTTCGACGTGATCGTTACCGGCAATCTGTTCGGCGATATTCTCAGCGACGAAGCCGCCATGCTCACGGGCTCCATCGGCATGTTGCCGTCGGCCAGCCTGAGTGCAAGTCACCGGGGTCTCTACGAACCCAGCCACGGCAGCGCGCCGGATATCGCGGGCAAGGGCATCGCGAATCCGTTGGCGACGATCCTCTCCGCCGCCATGATGTTGCGCTTCTCGCTGAAACAGAACGCCGCCGCCAACCGCATTGAATCCGCAGTCAGGGACGTGCTTGCATCGGGATTACGTACGGCCGATATCTATTCCGAAGGCACACAGCGGGTCGGCACGAGCGAGATGGGCGATGCAGTCGTGGCAGCTATCGCGAGAAGCGCTTGAACCGACTAATGTCGTCGCGCTATCGAACAGCATTGCACGCGGCATCTCAATGCGACGAAACAAACTTTGCCTCTGGAAAAGCGGGAGGCAGCGCAAAGCTCTGGCGAAGATGTTTCGTCTCCGCGGCAGGCGTTCGGCCAAAGAGTCGCTTGAACTCGCGATTGAATTGAGAGGCGCTGGTATAGCCGACTGCATGACATGCCGCCTCCGCGGTCATATCCTGGCGCACCATGAGCAAACGGGCCTGATGTAAGCGGGTGGACTTCACGTACTGCATCGGCGAGGTCGACGTGACGGTTTTAAAGTGGCTGTGAAACGTCGCGACGCTCATCCCGGCCTGGCTTGCCAGGCTAGGCAGATCGAGCGGCTCGGCATAGGTCGCGTGGATACGTTCCAGCGCCCGGCCGATCTTGCCGAATTGCCCTTGCATCGAAAAAGCCGTACGCATTGCGCTGCCTTGTGCGCCGGTGAGAACCCGGAAATACAATTCACGCATCAGTGCCGGCCCAAGGATGGCCGCGTCGGGCGGCTGGCTCATTGCCTCCAGAAAACGCAGTACAGAGGCTCGCATGGCCGCATCCATCGGGCTCGACATCATGGGCTGCGGCACCTCGCCCGACGGCGGCAAACCATGGCGGTCGATCTGAATCATGAGCTCGGCCGCCACCTGAAAATCCAGATGCAGGTAGAGAGCCAGCAACGGAGACTCGGGCGTTGCGTCGGTCTCCATGGTGAAGGGAACCGGGACCGCCACGGCGAGATAGTGCTGCTCGTCATACACATAGACCTGGTCGCCCAGATATCCCCGCTTTCTACCCTGACACACGATCACGATGCCGGGATCGTAGAGCACCGGCGTGCGAGATAGCGCCCGGTCCGAACGCAGAATACGCACATCGCGCAACGCGGTCAGGTTGTAGCCTTCCTGCGGAGCCAGCGCGGTCAGCAACGCCACCATGCGGCGCTGTTCATGTGCGCCCGCAGCGGAAACCGCTCGTTTGACGCTTTCCTTGCTAATCGCTTGGCTCATAGAAATAGGCAATAAAGGCAGAGAATCCGGGCTGATTTCCAGGGAAAACCCAGAATAACATGCAACTCTCAACCCAGCCCTGGAGTGTTGCCATGTCATCGAATAGAACCATCTTTATCACGGGCGTCAGTAGCGGCTTCGGCCGCGCATTGGCCGAAGAAGCGCTCGCCGCGGGCTATCGAGTCGTCGGTACGGTACGAAGCGAGCAGGCGAAACAAAGCTTCGAATCGCTCGACCCGGCGAACGCATTCGGTCGGGTGCTCGACGTTACCGACTTCGATTCCATCGAAGAGGTCGTCAGCGAAATCGAGGCAAACGTGGGTCCGCTGGACGTGCTGGTGAACAACGCCGGTTACGGGCACGAGGGCGTGATGGAAGAGTCGTCGCTTGACGACATGCGTCGCCAGTTCGACGTGAACGTGTTCGGCGCCGTCGCCGTCATGAAGAGCGTGTTGCCGTACATGCGCGAACGCAAACGCGGACATATTCTCAACATCACATCGATGGGCGGCTTTATCACCATGCCGGGCATCGCCTACTACTGCGGCAGCAAATTCGCCTTGGAGGGCATCTCCGAAGTCCTCGGCAAAGAAGTCAAGCCGTTCGGCATTCGTGTGACCGCAGTAGCGCCGGGTTCTTTTCGCACGGCGTGGGCGGGTCGTTCGATGGTTCGAACACCGCGTTCGATTCCCGACTACGATGCGCTGTTCGACCCGATCAGAAAAGGACGCGAAGAGAAAAGCGGCAAGCAACTCGGAGATCCCGTGAAAGCCGCGCGCGCCATGTTGTCCGTTATCGAAAGCGATGCGCCGCCAGCGCATCTTCTGCTGGGCAGTGATGCGCTTGGCCTGGTTCGGGAAAAGCTCTCGTTGCTTGGCGCGGAATTTGATGCGTGGGAAGGGGTTACCCGCTCGACGGATGGGTCAAGCTGACGCGGATCAAAGGGCACGTAACGCCAGGGCGATCAGTGATACGTCGTCGACGACGACTGAAGCTTCGTCAACTCGCCGCCCACGAACCGGAACCAGCCTTGCGATCCTTGCATAACGACTTCGTCGCCTTGCCAGAACACGCGCTTAACCGTCATGCGCCGGCCCGAGCGCTGCACGAGCGGCGGACGGCGTCGAAAATCGTACAGCACCGGACCGGCATCGGTTTGCACGAGCATGCGGGTGACCGTGTCGTTTGCGTTGCCGGTAGCGTCGAAATGGGCGAGCGTGTTCGCGTCGAAACGATCGAACGTTTTCTGGTCGAGCATGACGACGACGTCCCGGTCATTGCGCACGAATTGCAGTTCGCCTGAGGCTGTCGCGATTGGGCCGGCGTCGCTGCTTTGCGCATGGGCGCACGTCGCGAACGACAGGGTTGCGAGCACCGCGAAGAGCCATCGCCTCCCGTCGCGTTTGATAAGTTGGCTGATCACAAGTCCTTCCCGCTTTGGTCTTCGACTTTCATCGAGTTTCACTAACGCCTGCAATTCAGCAGTCTAATGTGAAATGAAGCCGATATTGAACAAAGAAGTCGTTCTGCGATGTCGATCTAACCCGGTCTCGAACGTCGAACAGGTATGCGCCGGGTTGTATGTCCGGCACACAACGAAACGTTCAATGAAGGAGAAACCACCATGTCCCCTCCACTGCTTCCCGTTATCACCGTCTTTGAACGGTCGCCCGATCGCGGCAGAGGGCTGGGGCGTGACATGCGTGTTCGCTGGGCGCTTGAAGAAGCGGGCCAGGCTTACGAGGTTCGTCTGGTTTCGTTCAGTGCGATGAAGGAACCCGCGCATCGGGCGCTGCATCCTTTCGGACAGATCCCGACCTATGAGGAAGGCGCGCTTGTTCTGTTCGAGTCGGGGGCGATCGTGCTGCATATCGCGGAGTGCCACGCGGGCCTGCTACCTGACGATGCGCATGCCAGACCACGCGCCATCACATGGCTATTCGCCGCGCTCAACACAGTCGAGCCGCCGATCCTCGATCTCCAGACCATCAGGTTCCAGGAGCGCGACAAGCCCTGGTACAAGGAGCGCCTGCCCATGGTCGAGGATCGCATCCGTGGCCGGCTTGGCGAGCTTTCCGAGCGCCTTGGCAACGCCGATTGGCTCGATGGCGCATTCAGCGCGGGAGACCTCATGATGGTGTCGGTGTTGCTCAGGTTGAGAGCATCGGGTCTGCTGGACGCTTATCCGAACCTTACCGCCTATGTCGCTCGCGGCGAGGCGCGGCCCGCGTACAAGCGCGCTTTCGCGGCTCAATTGGCGGTGTTCACAAGCCAGTCGTCCACCGGTTGATGACGATCAGCTTTCCGCTCATCGGCTCGCTCATTGCTTGGACGTTCCCTGCCCGCTTCGACCCGCTGACACAGACGAGGCTCGCGCGCTGATCATCCAGCAGGCAGCGGTGTAGCGAACTTCAGCACCGTGTACATAGGGCTCAAAAGCCGTGCGAACAGACTCGATGACCTGCGTGCGCGTCCGCTCATCCATCTCTCCCTGAAGCATCATGCCGAGAGGGCCGAGCCGACCGAAGTAGCCGACCAATTCCCGCTCGGGCAGTGTGCAGGCTATATCGATCGGCTGGATATCTACGCCCACCCAGCCGCTCGCTTCGAGGAGTGAGGCAATCCGCTGCCGATCCGCGAAAGAGAACTGGCCCGCCGCGTCGGGTCGGCGGGCGGGCAAGTCAGGCAACAGAGACGCGGCAGCGCGCTCGGCGGTTGTCATGAACGGATTGTCCGCCGCACTGCGCCAGGCGATGCAATGCAATTCGGCGCCGTCTCTTGCCGCGCGTGCCAGATTCGCGAAGGCCGACACCGGGTCGTCGAAAAACATGACGCCGAAGCGCGACAGTATCCTGTCGAAACTTGCCGGCTCGAAAGCATGGGTCTGCGCATCGGCACAAATGAAACTCGCCGTCGAGTTCGTCCGTTTGGCACGCTCCTGGGCAACGGCGATCATCGGCGCCGAAACATCGACCCCGATGCAATGGCCTTTCATGCCAAGCCGTCGTGCCGCCGCCAGCGTCGTACTGCCCGTGCCGCAGCCGACGTCGAGCACCCGAAGCTCGGCGCCGACGCCCATCATGTCGACAAGCAGGTCTTCGAACGGCTGGAACATTTGATCGAGTACCGCCTGCGCGGCGATCCATGCGCGCCCGGAACGACCATTCCAAAGCGCCGTCTGTGCGTGGCCGGTGTGCTGTGTGTTGCCCATGATCGTTGTCCTTGGCTTGTCGCGGGGAGCGGAAGCTAAACTATGCAAGTTCAAGTCGACTTGAGGTCAAGCGATGATCAGGCTAGATATCGGCGAGGTGGTGCAGCGCTCCGGCGTTCCCGCGTCGACGTTGCGGTTCTATGAGGAAAAGGGGCTGATTACATCGAACGGTCGCAGAGGATTGCGCCGTCTCTTCGATCCCGGCGTGCTGGACCGGCTCGCATTGATCGCGCTGGGACGCGCCGCGAGCTTCTCGCTCGACGACATCGCGGCAATGTTCGCACCGGAGAGAGCGCCGAGCATCGATCGTCAGATGCTCGCGGCCAAAGCCGAGGAACTGGACCAGACGATCCGCACACTGAGCATCATGCGCGACGGACTACGACACGCCGCTGCGTGCCCTGCGCCGAGCCACATGGAGTGCCCCAGGTTTCGCCGGATACTTCGTGCTGTGGCGTCCGGGGCTACGGGCGCGCGAACCAGGAAAGCCCCTCGGCAAACGTAGCGCTCTGCGGGCTATTCGCAGACGGCGCGGCAGCGGTCTTTCCCCCGCTGCAAACGGCCCTTTGAAGACGAGATCGTTATCGAGTACGACGGATGCCCCCTGATGTCTGTCAAGGTATCGGCCTGTCCAATCCAGGCCCAGCGAGTCGAAATCGCGAGCGACAGAACCACCGATATTGCCATCGCCAGCAGAACGCTGAACCCAGCTGGAACCCGTCTTCATCCGTCGTTGCGCGCTTTTTGAGCGCGCTCGTCTCGCCAACTACCCGAACGTCGGCTCCAGAAACCGCTCGATCCAGACTGCCAAACGGTCGGCCGCAAAACTGGCATTGCGTGTGCCGGCACGGCAGACAATCGCGTCACCCTCACGCACAAACTGCAACGCGCCACCAGCCTCTTCCAGCCACAGCAGACCAGCCAGCCACGCCGCGTGCTCGGCCGATACGACCTGCCCCACCGGCCGCGTGAGGAACTCGTTCAGCGTGGTCGGCGAAGTCCAGATCAGCGCATCGCCACCGCCGCGTACCGTGGCGCCGAGGACTTCAGCGAACACCTGCAACGCATCCGCCGCGCTGCGCCCCGCATGCTGCGTACGCAGCTCCGTCAGGCGCAGGCTGACCGCGTGGCCGAAGCTGCCGCCGCACTCGCTCTCGGCACGCACCAGGTCGGCGTAGTCCATACGCTGCCAGTCCGGCTCTGCATTGCGCGTACCGGCCAGTTCGGTGCCGGCCAGGTAGGTTTCCATCGGCTGGAAGCGGCCCGGACCGATCAGGCTGGCGCACAGCGTGTGCACGATGCCGATGCGGGTGGCCAGGGTCTGCGTCTGCAGCACGCTCAGCTTCTCGCGCACGAGCTGGTCGCGCTCCTTGCGCAGCCCCGCCAGCTCCAGCGCCTGCTTCATCTCCATACGCAGCGCCGTGATGTCCCACGGCTTCTTGATATAGCGATGGATTTGCCCCTGATTCACGGCCTCGACGGTCTGGTCCAGCTCCGAATAGGCCGTCGTCAGAATCCGCACGATGTGCGGATAGCGCTCGCGCGCATAGCGCAGCAGTTCGTTGCCGTGTTCGCCCGGCATGCGCTGGTCGGACACCAGCACGGCCAGGCTGTCGGCGTGGGCGTCCAGCATGGCCTTGCCGTCCTCCACGGAGGCGCCCGTCACGACCGGCGCGATCGCGCCGATGGCGCGCTCGAAGTATTTGACCGCGGTGGCTTCGTCATCAACGAACAGAATCGCCGGGGGCGGTGTCTGGTTGGCAATCGTATTGCTCATTGGTAACTCCTGTGGATTCGATCCTTGAAATTTTGGAATGCCAGCGTCACGGTCGTGCCGGCGCTGGACGCGGATGCGATCCTGATACTCCCGCCAAAGGACTGCATAACGCGGTTGCAGAAAATCATGTGGATGCCTATGCCGATGCCTGTACCGCTAACGCCGGCGTTCGTGATAACGGGGTCGACCCGCAGGCGCGATATCACTTCGGGCGCAACGCCGAAGCCGCTGTCGCTGCTGCCAGCAGCTCGCGGACCGTACTCAGGCCTAGCGGCTTCTCCAGGACTCGAAACACCTCGCCAGCATTGTCCGCTTCCAGTAGCGCATCCTTGTCCGCGTAGGCTGTCACAAGGATCCGCACGATATGCGGATACGCCTGCGACACCTGTCGCAACAGGTCGCCGCCGTGCCGGCCCGGCATGCGAAAGTCGGTCACGAGGATCGCCACCCGTGCCCCTTCGCGGCTCAGGATCGAAAGGGCTTCGTCCGCGTCGCTCGCGAGCAGCACCTCATAGTCGCTGCCGGCCGCGCGCGCGAAGTACTTGCGAGCCAATTCCTCGTCATCGGCATAGACGACAATCTGCCGTGCTTGCTGGGTCTCGGTCATGTCGGCATCACTCGGCACGCGGCAGATCGAAGTTGAACGCCGTCCACTTGCCCAACTCGCTTTCCGCAAACAGTGTGCCGCCGTGCCGCTCCACCACCGCATAGCTGATGGACAGACCAAGGCCGAGGCCCTGGCCGACTTCGCGGGTCGTGAAGAATGGCTCGAACACCCGCGCCAGATTCTCCGCGGCGATCCCCGGGCCGTTGTCGCGCACCTTCAGGTGCAACCGCTCGTCTTGCCATTGCGCCTCGACATGAACCTGCGGCGATACGGTGCCGGCCTTGTGCATGGCCAGCGCGGCATTCGAGAACAGGTTGATGAGCACGCCGATCACTGCGGCTTCGTCGCCCAGCACCAGGGTGTCGAGGGGCAGCTCGCGCGTAATCGTCACGCCGCGCAACTCATGCGCGCTCAGCCGGATCGACGAATCGAGCGCCTTCTCGAACAGGAACGGCACGTCGTCGGCCGTCGCTCCGGGCTTGCGGTACGCAAAGGTCTTCAGGTCCGACACGATATGCTGGATGCGGTGCATGCCCTGCCGGGCATCCGTCAGGCATTCCTGCAGCGACGGGCTGTCTTTGACCTGCGGTTCTTCCATCGCGACTTCGATCGCCATCAGACAGAAGTTGACCGGGTTGTTGACCTCGTGGAGCAGCCCCGCGGACAACGTACCGATTGCCGCCATCTTCTCCTGCTGCAACAACTGGCCCTTGATCTTCGCGAGACTTTCATTGGTGCGGGCGAGTTGCTCGTTCTTGTGCGCCACCTCATCCTTTAGTCGGAAAAGCTGGAAGCGGCCCTTCTCGTTGAAGTAGGTGTAAATGGAGCTGGCCAACGCGCAGAAGAAGATCAGGATGAGCTGGAACTGAAACTTGCTTGGGTTGAGTATGCCGCCCGGATGCGCCGTGCAGGCGATGTAATAGAGGCAGACTGTGGCCAGGCCGAACGCGAGCGTCTGCCAGTAGCCGGAAGGAAACAGAATCCCCACCGCGAAGATCGTCAGGCTGAGCCCGGCATAGAACAGCGACTCCTCGCCCTGCGTGAAATAAATCATCCACGAGATCATGGCCTGCGGCAGCAGCAGCCAGAAGAACGTGATCACCTGCACGTGGCGCCGGCCCATCTTCGTGTAAAGCGAGAGCAAGGCCACACCAATGGCGACGCTGGTCAGTACCCGAACCATCGCAAAGTACTTCTGCTCCGACGGATACACGACATAGTCCAGCGCCACGCCCATCAGCACCAGCAGGATCACGGTCAGACCGCCGGCCTTGCTGCATAGCAAGCGGTAGTCGCGCAACTCTTCACGATAGTTCGAATGCAACTCAACCAGGGACGTTGTCATCTCAGGCCACTTGTTGCTGGCCGACGAGCACCTCGGCGAACACATTCACGCCGGTTACGTCCGTGTACAGACGCGGCTGGCCGCAGTCCTCCGGCATGATTTCGGCCATCTGTGCCTCGTTGCGGTAGATCAGATACCACTCCAGCACGTGCTCCATGCTGAAGCGCTCCGGGTTGTCGGCGTGAACGTTGGTGACCAGCAGGTGGCCGCCGCGCCGGGTGCGGCTGGCGAAATGCTGGTTCAGCCGCGCACAGACCTTGTCCGACAGATAGTCGAACAGGCCGGCGCAATAGACCGCGTCGAACTCCCGGACATCCGGTGCGTCCGCATCCATGCGGCGCTTGAGCAGATGATGAACCGAATCATGCGTAAAGCTGATGGTCATGCGCTTGCCCATTTTCTGCGCGATGGAGCCGAGGCGCTCGCGCGTCCAGTCCAGTGTCTCCTGACTGAAGTCGAGCAGCTCGAACGTCAGCCATTCCGGTTCGTCGTATTCATGGATGAAGCGCTGAATCTCCTGAGCCGGACCGCAGCCCACGTTCAGCACCTTGAACGGCCGCCCCGCGGCGCGCGCTTCATTGGCGAGGCGGGTCAGGTAGTCCACCAGCAGTTCGACGCGATTGCGGTGCGCGCGTGCCACGGCCGTCTGCAGGAAGGCCGCGTTGACGATCTGGAAATACGTGCTCGGGCCCTGGCGCGGATCGTCGAGCATCTGGTTGACCATCTGGTAGTCACCGGCATAGCCCAACGGCTTCGTGAAAGTGCGGAACACGAAGGGCGAGCGCAGCAGCAGCGGATGTAGCGCGGCCTGCGCAAAGGCACGGTGGGCCGGCGCCAGTTCTTCGTCGACCAGGCGCGCCTCGCCTTCGAATTCGTCGAAGTAGGACTTGGTCTTTTCCATTAGCGGAGAGGCGAGTTCGAGGAAGTAGTCCTCGCGCAGGCTTTTGCCTTCTTTCGGCATGGTGTCCGCCAGATCCGCCTGTTCGACCCAGCGCGACATGTCCGAAAGAAACGCACGGATATGGTTGACCGCGATCTGGTACTCGGGTCGAATCTGGAAACGCTCGGCCCAGCCCTGCACGAACCGGCGGGCTTCTTCCCCCACCGTGCGCGCTTCCAGCGTGTTGCCGCTCAGTTCGCGCCACTCGGCGATCAGCGTGACCGAGACAATCGCGGTCAGGCCGGTATTGACCATACTGATCACGACCGCCTTGCCCGAATAGGCGAGTTCAACGCCCATCTTGACCGACAGATCGTTCAGCACCTCACTGACCTGAACGATCGAGTACGGGTTATAGACCTCCATCACCAGGGACTTCCGCTGGAGATTGATGATCGTGCCTCGCACCTGCTCACCTTGCGAGTTGAGGAAGCTCACTACCGGATCGATTTGCGTTTTGGAATACACAGTATGGCGGCCAGGTAAGTACCACAAGAAGTTGGTTTGAAATCTGGTGCCATACCCAAGCCAGTAGGTGGCCCGGTTCAGCGTCGATGGTTCCTCGGTTCAGGTGACGAAGCGTCGCCATCGGTCTTTCAGTTGCCGCCACGGCAGCCCGCTTTTTCCGGGCAACACACCGCTTCCTCCCGAACTGCATCGGCCAGACAAAATATGCATTTGACTTATCCGCGTTACCTCGCAACTGCACGTGCACAAATGGCATCGCGGTTCAACGAGACTCGTTAGCCTGGTGGGCCTGACGGCCCGTTTCGGAACAGCACTGACTTTTGCGTCTGCAGCATTCTACTGATAAAAAAGAATGCTGTCGTCTTACTCGCGCAACGAGATTCAATAGCCCGCGCACGCCGATCAGGCGACAAAGATCACTTGCACTCGCGCTCGCGTTGAATATATGATCCGTATACGTTTCATATATCGGGGAAGATGATGGGTATCGTGAACATTGACGACGATCTGCACGATCAGATGCGCAAGGCGAGCACAGTGTCGTGTCGATCGATCAACGCGCAGGCAGCGTTCTGGATCAGGATCGGCATGTTATGCGAAATGAATCCGACGCAAAGTTTCAACGAGATCGTTGCGAGAGAATTGCGCGCGGCGGGCGTCGTCGAGCCAACCGCCAGGATGGCTGCCGCATGACCAGGCGGCCGGAAGAAATCGCCTTGATGGCGGAGTCAGGCAAGTTGCTGGCGGAAGTGTTTGGGCACCTAGACCAGTTGAATTTGATCGGCATGTCGACCATGCAGATCAATGATCTCGTCGACAGCCTGATCGTGAATGACCTGAACGCGCGCCCTGCAAGCAAAGGGCAATACGACTATGCCTACGCACTGAATTCCTCGCGCAACAGCGTGGTTTGCCACGGCGTTCCCTCCTCGACGGAGGTATTGCAAAGCGGCGATATCGTTAATTTCGACATCACGTTAGAGAAGAACGGCTATATCGCCGACTCGAGCAAAACCTATCTTGTCGGCGAGGTTTCACCACTCGCCAAGCGACTCGTGCAAGTGACTTACGAAGCGATGTGGAACGGAATCAAAGCCGTTCGTCCGGGTGCAAGACTGGGCGATATCGGGCACGCAATCGAGCGCCACGCGCGGCGAAACGGCTATACGGTCGTGAGGGAATATTGCGGACACGGCATCGGGCGTGAGATGCACGAGGAGCCGCAAGTACTGCATTGGGGACAGCCGCGGACGGGTTTGTTGTTGCGCGAAGGCATGGTGTTCACCATCGAACCCATGCTTAACCAGGGACGGCATACCGTTCGAACCGAAGAAGATGGCTGGACGGTCGTCACGTGCGACGGGCAACTGTCGGCGCAATTCGAGCACACCGTCGCCGTGACTCAGAACGGTGTGCGCGTCCTGACGTTGCGTCCCGAGGAAAAGACGCTGAACTGAGGGCGCAGTCCGTACCTTGATATCAGCGTACTAACTGAACCAGTTCTCCAATATGTTCCGCCACGCACCGCTCGCCTCTCGCGGACCAACGCTCGCCCGACATCGTGCCGCTCACCACGCCAATAAAGCTCACGCCGGCAGCCCGCGCCGCGTCGGCATCGACAGGATGGTCGCCCACGTACACCGCCGAAGCGGCTGCCACGCGCAATTGCGTCAATGCCAGCACAAGCGCATCGGGGTGGGGTTTGTGACGCTGCACGTCCTCCGCGCCAACAATCACGTCCACCAACGGGCGCAAGCGGGCGACATCCAGAATCGCTTCGATGCGGTAGCGAAACTTACTCGACACGATTGCCACACCGATGCCCTCGGCGCGCAGCCGTTCAAATAGATCGGGAACTTCCGGATAGATTCGAGTCGATGACACCATCACTTCATCGGCCTGCTCGACGAACAGACGCGCGAATTCATCGGCGCGTTCTGCCTCTCCGTTTCCCGTCAACGTGCGGAACATTGCCTGTAACGGCAGACCAATAACGGAGTGGATCAGCCCGCTCCCGACTTCCGCGAATCCCATTGCTCGTAACGCGTACCGTGTACATTCCACGATCCCGCTGGACGAGTCGGCCAGCGTGAGATCGAAATCGAACAGGATGGCTTCGACATGTCCAACTGCCATTAAGAGGCTCCCGGTTTGAGGTTCAGATAGCCGCGCTTTAATCCGCGACCTATTCGTCAGAGAGAATCTGGTCCATCACGTTATCAACCACGACAGGGCTCTCAAAGTACGTGACCGAAGGAGCCGCGCCGAATGTCTCCTGCGCTAGTACTTTCCAGTGCTCGGTGTACATCTTCTCCGCTTCGGCGCGCGAGCGCCAGAGATAGACGCCACCGGCGGCGCTTCCATCTTCCGACAGAACATAGTACTTACGCACAAGGCCGGGCACGCCTCTATATCTCGCGGCCTTACTCAGGAAAAGACTTCGTGCCTCTTCGCGTGTGATCGGCTCTGACAACCTGAACGACGTAATGACGGTGATCATCGAAACGCTCCTTCCGTAGTAACAACCGTTGGATACATCGCCGACTCATTGCGGAGCCCGCTGGTCGCGCGCGATCGTGGTAAAGAGGCCAGGCGGCGACACGTCTGGCGGCATGATCTTCTCCAGCGCTTCATGGATGGCTGGCGGAAATGGCGGCTCAACGGGCGCAATACGGGCAGGCAGGTGATCTACGCGTGCTATATTTTCAATAGCATATTCTGGACACGTTGCTATGAAAAGTAAAGCATGAAGATACCGAAAGTAGGTCAGCCAGTACGCGGGTCGACAACGGGCCGCCCTATCATGGTCGTGCTCGATCTGCTCGGGCGACGGGCGGCGTTACGCATTCTGTGGGAATTGCGGGGCGAGCCGCTAACGTTTCGCGCGTTGCAGGAAGCGGCCGAAACCAATCCCAGTCTGCTCAATACGCGACTCAAGGAATTGCGGGAAGCGGGGCTCATCGATCATCAAGGACAGGGATACTGTCTGACCGAGGCCGGCGTGGCGTTACGGTTGGCGTTACGGCCGCTAAGTAATTGGGCGGAGACCTGGTGCAAGTGATGCCGGGCCGGCATCACTTCACGCCAGTCACACAGGCTTGACTACTTCGAACCTGCCGGTGCCTGAATCATCTTCCAGCCATTCCCGGCCGGGTCGCGAAACCCTGCATCCACGCTACCAAAACGCTCCACCGGTTCCTGGGTGAATTCCACACCGCAGGCTTTCAGCTTCGCATAGGTAGCGCGACAGTCATCCACGGAGAGCACCAGCGGCGGCATCGCGCCTTTCGCGACCATCGCCCGCAGCGTTTGCGCGGTGGCTTCGTCGTGAATCGGCGGGCCAGGCACGAACAGCCCGAGCTGGAACGAAGGCTGATCCGGATGCTGCACCGTGAGCCAGCGATACGACCCGTTGCGTACGTCCGTATGGACCTTGAAGCCGAGTTTATCGACGTAGAACGTCAGCGCTTCGTCCTGGTTATCCACGTACAAACCCACCACATTGACACCTTGATTCATGACACCTCCCTGGTTGATGACGGGACTGTATCGTCGGCCACGCGGCGGCGCTTCTCCAAAACTGCGATGTTGAGATCCGGGCGTTGCGCGGCCTTCAGTACGCAGGCCGGCACGCGTTCGAGTTCAGGCATGCCGGCTCGCAGATCGACGCGCATGGCGCCCGGACTTTTCCCGGTGATATCGCGAAAGATGCGGCCGAAGGTGCCGAGGCTCTCCCAGCCGGTCGTGAAGGCGATCGTGGTAATGCTGAGATCGGTGTCGCGCAGCAAGGTGGTGGCCTGTTCGATGCGCCGAGTCAGCAGATACCGATGCGGCGGAACGCCGAAAGCCCGCTTGAAGGAGCGCGCGAAATGGGCTTCAGAAACGCCGCTGACTTCAGCCAGACGTTTGACGGGCCAGGCCTCGTGCGAAGCGGCGTCCATGCGGTCTTTGGCGCGCAGCAGGCGGCGCAGCAAGGCCGGATCCTCCAACGCATCGGCGCCGGCCGGTGCGGGCGATGAGACAGGCGGCTGGGCGTGACGGTCTTGGAGAGCGCGCATGAGTTCCAGGGAAGCTGGCGGTATGCGCGTAGTTTAGGCTCAACGCCAGCCGCAGCAAAGCGCGGCAAGCGCCTGAGAAATCCTGCAAAGGCCTTAAAAAAGCACACTCAAACGCGCATCACTTGCGGGTAAACGACCCACGCTGCAACGTCACCATCCGCGGCAGTTCGATCGTGAACACCGTGCCCGCCACTTCATCCGAATTCACGCTGACGTTGCCGCCATGCATCCGCGCAATCTCCTGCACGATATGCAGGCCGAGCCCCAGTCCTTCACGCGAACGCGCGCCGCTGGTGTTCTGCCCGAACGCCTTGAACAGATGCGGAAACACCTCCGACGGAATCGTGCCGCGATTGGCCACCTTCAGACGCACCGAATCCACCGCCTCGCCGTCCACCTCGACGCCGATATCGCCGCCCGCCGCGCCGTGATGCAGCGCATTGCTGACCAGATTCGACATGGCCTGCCACACCAGATCCATATCCCACGCGCCGCTGCTATTGCCGCTGCTCGTAAACACGATGCGCTTGCCGTTCTCGCGTGACGCGAATTCGTCGATCACCGAGCGGCACAGCGTCGCCAGTTCGATCGAGCGCGGCTGCAACGGTAGCCGCCCGCCCTGCAGACGCGCCAGATTGAGCAGTTGATCGACCATCCGCGCCATGCGCAGCGAACTGTTCTTCACGCGCGTGGCGACGGTAATCGACTGCTCGTCGGCCGCGGTGCGCATCAGATATTCCGCCGACGCCAGCACCGCGCCGAGCGGCGTGCGCAAATCGTGGCTCAGTACCGCCATCAGCATTTCGTTGGCTTCGAGCATTTGCCGCGTCGTGACGAGCTGCGCCGCGAGCTGGCGTTTCTGCTGTTCCAGTTGCACGAACACGTCGACCTTCGACTGAAGAATGCGCGGATCGAACGGCTTGTACAGAAAGTCGACCGCGCCGGCCTCGTAGCCACGGAACGTGCGCGAAGCGTCCTGCGCGGTCGCCGTCAGAAAGATGATCGGCACATGCGACGTGCGCGGACTACCGCGCATCAACGCCGCGAGTTCGAAGCCGTTCATGCCGGGCATGTTGACGTCGAGAATCGCCAGCGCGACCTCGTGCTTGAGCAGCAGATCGAGCGCGGCGGTGCCCGAATCCGCCACCAGCACGTGCACGTCCGGCCGCGCCAGCAACGCTTCGAGCGCGGTGATGTTGTGGACGATGTCGTCGACGATCAGAATGTTCACGGGTGAGTTCGTCATGGCATCGGGTCAGAGAGAGGCCGGCAATGCGGCAAGCCGCAGCGCCATAGTTTCGGGAGTGTAAATGTAATCGGCCGCGCCGGTTTCGATGGCGGCGCGCGGCATTTCGGGCGAGCTGGCGGTGTCCGGCGCCTGCACCCAGGTGGTCCCGCCGAACGCTCGCACGCGCTTCAACCCTTGCGCGCCGTCGTCATTGGCGCCGGACAGCAGAATCGCCAGCAAGCGTGCGCCGCACACCGCCGCCGCCGACTCGAACAACACGTCGATCGATGGCCGCGAAAAGCGCACCGCGGCATCGGTGGAAAGCGCCACGGTGCGATCGACTTCGACCAGCATGTGATAACCGGGCGGCGCAACATGCACGCGCCCAGGCAGAATCCGCTCGCCGGCATCGGGTTCGAGTACCGGCAACGCGCAGCGATGCGTGAACGCCGGCACCAGATAGCTCGGCGAATCGGGCGGCAAATGCGTGACGATCATGACCGCCGCCGCGAAGTCCGCGGGCAATGCGCCGAGCAGCACGTTCAGCACTTCGATCCCGCCCGCCGAGCCGCCGATCACCACGAGCTCGTACGCGCGCGACTCGGCCTTGCCTGGCTGGGCGGCGGCAGTAGCGGGCTGAACGGTTGAGCCTGACATGGCGACCTAGCGCTTCTGATAAATACGTTCGCTCGAACGAAACTCGTCGAACGCTTCGTAATGACGGGAAAAACGCAAACTTTCCTTGCTGCCCAAGCCGAGGAAACCGCGCCGCACCAGCGCGTTTTCGAACAGGCCCAACGCGCGATCCTGCAGGCCGCGATCGAAATAGATCAGCACGTTGCGGCACGACACGAGGTGCGCTTCGAGAAAGACTTCGTCGGTCGAGAGGCTGTGGTCCGCGAACACCACGCGATCTTTCAGCGAGCCGGCAAAGCGCGCGCCGCCATACGCGGCGTGATAGTAATCGGACAACGAACGCTTGCCGCCCGCCGCCAGATAGTTTTGCGTAAAGCCTTGAATCCGGTCGAGCGCGTAGATGCCGGACTCGGCGCGCGCGAGCGCGTCCGGATTGATGTCGGTCGCGTAGAACAGCGTGCGCTCGGTCAAGCCCTCTTCGTCGAACAGGATCTTCAGCGACCAGAGTTCTTCGCCGGTGCTGCAGCCCGCCACCCACACCTTGATCGACGGATACGTGCGCAAACGCGGCAGCACATGTTCGCGCAGCGCCAGAAAATACGCGGGATCGCGAAACATGTCGCTCACCTGCACCGTCAGGTACTGGAACAGCCGCGAGAATTCGTCGCCGTGACGCATGATGCGATCCTGCAACTGCGAGAGCGTCTTCAGGCCAAATTCCTCGAGCGCCTGCGACAGCCGGCGTCGCAGCGACGACATCGCGTAGTGGCGAAAATCGTGCTGGTATTTGAGGTAAATCGCCTCCAGCAGCAATTTCAACTCGATGTCGAAATCGCTGATGCGTTGCGGCGCGTCGAATTCAGACCCACTCATTCGTTCAGGCTCATCCGTTCAGACTGGTTTATCGGGTTCCCGCGACGACCGTTTACCGTTGACGCAGCCAGACGCGGCACAGCGCGACCAGCTTGTCCACATCGATCGGCTTGGACACGTAGTCGTCCGCGCCGGCTTCGAGACAGCGCGTGCGGTCGTTCGCCATGGCCTTCGCCGTCAGCGCGATGATCGGCAGATGCGCGAAGCGCGCGTTGCGGCGAATCTCGCCCATCGCGGTCAGCCCGTCCATCTCCGGCATCATGATGTCCATCAGGATCAGATGCACTTCGGGGCCGTTCTCCAGCGCCTCGAGCGCCTCGCGTCCGTTGCGCGCAATCTGCAGTTTCGCACCGAGCGGCTCCAGCACGTGCGAGAGCGCAAAAATATTGCGCACGTCGTCTTCGGCCAGCAGAATCGTGCGGCCTTCGAACGCGTTGTCGCGCTGCCGCACGGTGCGCAGCATGCGCTGCTGTTCCGGCGCCAGCGACGACTCCACGCTGTGCAGGAACAGCGTCACTTCGTCGAGCAAACGCTCGGGCGATTTCGCGCCCTTGATGATGATCGACTTCGAATAGCGGCGCAGGCGGTGCTCTTCCTCGTCGGACAGCATGCGGCCCGTGTAGACGATCACCGGCAGCGCGGCATGCGCGGTGTTCGCGGCGAGCCGTTCGAGCAGATCGTAGCCGGTGCCGTCGGGCAGCGCGAGATCGGTCACCACGCAGTCGAAGCTGAACTTCGTCAGATAGTCCAGCGCTTCGGCGAGCGTGGCGACCGCGACGATCTCGGTGTTTTCGCTTTGCAGCAACGCGCGGATGCTCTCGCGCATCGGTCCGTCGTCCTCGATCACCAGCACGCGTTTGATGCGCTGCTGCAGGCGCGCTTCCAGCCGGCGAATCGCGGCCTCCATCGTGCTGCGCGCGGTCGGCTTGAGCGTGTAGCCGATCGCGCCGAGATGCAGCGCCTTGTCGGCGTGGTCGGTGGCCGAGACGATGTGAATCGGAATGTGACGCGTGAGCGGATCGTTCTTCAGCCACTCGAGCACGGTCAGGCCGGAGCGGTCCGGCAAACCGACGTCGAGCAGCACCGCCGCGGGGCGCATGTCGCGCACCAGCGCGAGGCCGCTCGCCGCATTGCTGGCGTGGACGAAATCGAAGTCGAGTTCGTGCGTCAGATCGCGCAGGATTTCGGCGAACGCGAGATCGTCTTCGACCGCGACGATCAGGCGGCCGGTACGCGTGCGGTTGTCGCGGTCGTCGGCGATCGCGCCGCCGGTCGTTTCGGGCGTGTCGCCGAGGCTCAGACCGTTGGCGGGCGTAATGACGGCCGTCTGGTTGAAGCTCGACGGCGCGCGGACCAGTGGCGGTTCGGCTTGCGCCACGGCCGCCGTCGGCGCGACTGCATGCGCCGGCGCGAAGGCCGGCATCGGCGTCGGCGCGTTATGACCCTCCGCCAGAGCCGCCTCGGCATCGACCGGCAGCCACAGCGTGAACACGCTGCCCTTGCCGACTTCGCTGGCCACGGTGATCCGGCCACCCAGCAAACGCGAGAACTCACGCGAGATCGACAGCCCCAGACCGCTGCCGCCGTATTGACGGCTGGTGGAACCGTCGGCCTGCTGGAACGCTTCGAAGATCATCTCCAGCTTGTCCCCCGCAATACCGATGCCGGAATCGCGCACGTCGATGCGCAGCATGTTGTCCTGCGACGCCGCGATCGACAGCGCCACTTCGCCACGCTCGGTGAACTTCACCGCGTTCGAGAGCAGATTGCGCAGAATCTGTGTGACGCGCTGACCATCGGTGACAAAGGTATCGGGCGTACCCGGCGTACGTTCGAAGTGAAGCCGCAAATGCTTGGCGGCCGCCAACGGCTTGAACATTTCTTCCAGCGACTGCAGCGTCGCGTCGATCGACACCGTTTCGAGTTCGACCGTGACCTGACCGGCCTCGACCTTCGACAGATCGAGAATGTCGTTGATCAGCACCAGCAGATCGCTATTCGACGCGTGGATCGTTTCCGCGTAGCGCACCTGCTCGTCGCTCAGGTTGCCCGTACGGTTCTGCTGCAGCAGCTTGGCAAGAATCAGCGAACTGTTCAGCGGCGTGCGCAGTTCGTGCGACATGTTGGCAAGAAACTCGGACTTGTAGCGGCTCGACTGTTCGAGGCGTTCCGCGTTGGCCGCGAGGTCGTCCTGCGCGCGCAACAGATCCGACTTCTGCCGCTCGAGACGCTGCGCGTATTCTTCGAGCTGCACGTTGGTCTGTTCGAGTTCGGCCTGCTGCGCTTCGAGCCGCACTTGCGATTCCATCAACGCGCGGCCGCGCTCTTCGAGGCCTTCGTTCGAGACGCGCAACTCTTCCTGCTGCACCTGCAATTCTTCGTTCAGTTGCTGCGTTTCGGCCAGCGCGTCCTGCAGACGTTCGCGATACAACGCGGCCTCGACGAAGTCACCCAACGCGTTGCCGATCAACTCCATGAACTCCTGATCGCGCACGGTCAACTCGCGAATAAAGCCGAGTTCAATGACGCCGTTCACCTGCCCGTCGTTGACGATCGGCATGATGAGAAGATTTTTCGGCGCGCTCTTGCCGGTGGCCGACACGACCTGCACGTAATTGTCCGGCAGGTCGCGCAAAACCAGCGTGCGGCGCGCGGCGGCGGCCTGGCCGATCAGCGTTTCGCCCTCTTCGAAATTGCGCGCGCTGCCCTGCTCGCTTTCGCGGCTAAAGCCATACGCGGCGATACGGCGCAGCGTGCCGTGCTGCCGGTCGCGAATGTAGAGCGCGCCAACAGCAGCGTCCAGATACTGGGCGAGAAAATCGAGCACCGCGCGGCCCACCAGTTGCGGGGTCGTCTGCCCGACTACCTTCTCGGCCAGCAAGCGCTGCCCCGAGCGCAACCACACCTGCTCCTGCAACATCTCGGTCTGTTCGGTCTGCTGCCGCAAGACGCCGTCGTAAGTCGAAGACAGGCTCAACAATTCGCGGCGGCCCATCCACGCAAGCAGCGCACTCACGCTCAGACTGAACAGCAGGAATACGCCCACCAGCGTGGTGGTAACGCGCCGGGTCGCATCGCCTCGGTCCTGGCGCAGGCGCAATTCGACGTCGAGAAAATCGCCGAATTCGCGGCGTGTTTCGTCGAATTCGATTTTGCCGCGACCGCTCGCCACCGCGGCTTCATAGTTCTGGTTGCGGCGGCGCGCGTCGATCATCTCTTCGGCATAGCGGGACCAGCGCTGCTGAATCGCCTCGATCTCCTTGAGCTTGACGACCTGCGGCGGATTGTCCGACACCATCTGCTGCAGCATTTCAATCTGCGTCTTGAACTTCGGCCCACCGGTTTCATAAGGCACGAGGAAGCTCTCGTCGCCCGTAATCAGGAAACCGCGCATGGACGATTCGCGATCCACGGCGAGGCGCAGCATTTCGTTGGCCTGGCCGATCACGCGTTCGGAGTGCTCGGCCCAGTTCATGGTGGACACGAGATACGCGATCAGCCCGACGAACACCGCCATCGTGACCAGGCCAACGCCTAAAGGCAGCGCGATGTTACGGCGAATGATGCTGCGAAAACGATTCTGGTCGACGGCCTGAGATGCGGTCATTTTTTCTGTCTTCGGCTTGGCGAATCGAGTCGATTCGGCATATTTTTCGGATTTTTCGCGCGGAGCGGTATGTCGTTGAACGACCCGCGTCATCATACAGGAAGGGGCCCATTTTTGAGACGTTATACGACGGCTCAGGCTTGCTGGGCGGGGCTGTTGCCGATCCACGCAAGTTTGCACGGCTGACGCGAGTCAGCCGTGCAAAGCATGCGAAGGAAGCTGAAATGCGCCTACGCCGGCACGGTCTCCGCCAGCGTCGCGCGCGACCACACGCGATGCTGTTCCGCCGCCGCGATGAACGCCTTCAGCACATCGGCGACCTGCTTGTCGTCGCCGGTGGCGACGCCGTCGGCGTTGTCCGGCAACTGCGCCGCGGCGAGCACGTCACGCCCCGCGCCGAGCGCCGCAATCGCCTTCAGATGCTTGAACGCCTCGAGCACGAAATGCCGCGCGTCGCCCGATTGCGCGAGCCGCTTCGCACCCGCCTCGCCACCTGGGACGATCACGGCGTCGAACATGATCGACGGCAAGCCGGCAATCGTCGCGTCGGGCGCCATGCCGTCGATCGGCGCGAGCGTCGGGGCGATCAGCATGGGCGTTGCGCCTTCGTCCTGCAGCGCCTGCTGCAGTTTCCTGATCGCCGCGCCATCGGAACCCGGCGCGGCCAGCAACGCGATCTTGCGGGTCTTGATGCCGGGCTTCACACGATTCAGCAGACTCAAGGCCGGGGAATCCTTGGGACCGCTCAGCTTCGCTGTACCCTTCTTCGGCGCGGGCAAGCCCAGACCTTCGGCGACGGTCGCCGCGAGCCCCGCGTCGAAGTTCGCGAGAATCTCGTTCACCACGCGCGCGCGAATCTCCGGCTTGCTGACCTTGCCGAGTTCGAACTGATACGCGGCGGCGATATGGTCCTTCTCGGGCTGCGACATGCTGTTATAAAACAGCGCGGCCTGCGAGAAATGATCGGCGAACGATTCACTGCGCACGCGGATCTTGGTGCCCTCCACGCGCTCCTGATAACTTTCGAAACCACCGTCGCTCGGCGCGGGATCGGTTTCCTTCGGCCAGCCGCCACTCAGCGAATTCGGTTCGTAGGAAGCCTGCCCGACGTTGATCGTCTGGCGATGCATCGCGTCGCGCTGATTGTTGATGAACGGACAGACCGGCCGGTTGATCGGAATCTCGTGAAAGTTCGGCCCACCCAGCCGGCTGATCTGCGTATCCGTGTACGAGAACAAACGCCCTTGCAATAGCGGGTCGTTCGAGAAATCGATACCCGGCACGACATGCCCCGGATGAAACGCCACCTGTTCCGTCTCGGCGAAAAAGTTATCCGGATTGCGATTGAGGGTCATCTTGCCGACGATCTTCACCGGCACCAACTCTTCGGGAATCAGCTTGGTCGGATCGAGCAGATCGAAGTCGAAGTTGTGCTCGTCCTCTTCTTCAACAATTTGCACGCCGAGTTCGAACTCGGGGAAATCGCCCCGCGTGATCGCTTCCCACAAATCCCGCCGATGAAAATCCGGGTCCTTGCCCGCGAGTTTCTGCGCTTCGTCCCATAGCAATGAGTACGAGCCCAGCACCGGCCGCCAGTGAAACTTGACGAAACGACCTTTGCCCTGCGCGTTGACGAAACGGAACGTGTGAATGCCGAAGCCTTCCATGGTGCGCAGGCTGCGTGGAATCGCGCGGTCCGACATGGTCCACAAGACCATATGCGCGGATTCGGGCACGAGCGACACGAAGTCCCAGAAGGTGTCGTGCGCGGAGCCGCCGGTCGGCATTTCATTCGGCGCTTCCGGTTTCACCGCGTGCACGAAGTCGGGAAACTTGATGGCGTCCTGAATGAAGAACACCGGCATGTTGTTGCCGACCAGATCGTAATTACCTTCCTGCGTGTAGAACTTCACCGCGAAACCGCGCACGTCGCGCACCGTGTCGGCGGAACCGCGCGGGCCTTGCACCGTGGAGAAACGCACGTACACCGGCGTCTGCACGCCGGGGTCCTGCAGGAATGCGGCCTTGGTGTATTCGCGCATCGACTCGTAGACCTGAAACACGCCATGCGCCGCCGAGCCGCGCGCGTGCACGATGCGCTCCGGAATACGCTCGTGGTCGAAGTGCGTGATCTTCTCACGCATGATGAAGTCTTCCAGCAACGACGGACCGCGCGGACCCGCGCGCAGCGTGTTCTGGTTGTCGGCGATCTTGACGCCCTGATTGGTTCTCAGCGCCTCGCCTTGCGGACTCGCTCGAAACTGTTCGAGGTCTTGCGATTTCGGATCGCTCGCCGGCGCGTTTTTCGGTGTGGGCTTGTGCGTACTCGTTTTACCAGCCATGGGGATCTGCTCCTTGCGTTCGGGCGTGCCGGGGGGAATCCGGTCTCACGCATGGAGAGAAGGCAGCAAGGGATATTCCCGCGAGCAGGCGTCGCGTTGGCGGGTGGACGAAAAACGCGGCGTACGTCAAGCAATGGCGCCCGGTACGCCGCCGCGTCCTTCAGGTTGAAACGTGTGAATACGCTATGTCAGAAGCGATAGTTGATCGAGATATCCGCGACGCCGTTCGCTTTGCGGTGCGTGATCGGACTATTACCTGCACTACCCACCAGTTGCTCGTACGCACCGTCCGCAGTCGCGAACCAGTGCTTGTTGAATAGCCACACCGCGCTGATGCCGAAGCCCACCGACTTGAAGCCGGCGCTCGCGTGATATTGCGAGTACTGCGATTTCGCCGCCTGATTCTGATTCACGCCGAACCAGCTATTCATATACGTGGAGTCCGCCAGCGACACGTTCGGGCCGGCGAACCAGAAGAACTTCTTCGTGCTGCCCGGCATGGGCATATACGCGCCGAAGTCGCCGGTCCAACCGTTCGAACCGCCGAAATAGCGCCGCACGTCCGCGCGCAGCACCAGCGGGAAATCTTTCGAGATCACGTATTCGCCGGCCAGTTTGACGCCCGGCGCCGCGTTGATATTGCCGAGGCCGTTCAGCTCCTGCGGATCGTCGTGAGCGCGTCGGCCGAGATCGTAAACCGCAGCCAGACTGGCGCGCCAGTTCTGCCCTTGCGCGAAGTTAACCCCGAAGCCTTCGCCGCTCGACAGGAAAAACAGGTCCTTGTAGCGCACGTCGATGCTCGGGCCGCCCATTACGTGGTAGCGATCCGAACCTTCGTAGCGCGGCTGGAACGAGGAGGCCAAACCGAGGCGCACCTGCCAGTCGGGGATGTTCGGCTGCCACATCTTCTGCAGCGGAATGCCGACCGAGTATTGCCATTCGTTGAGTGGCGAAGGCGTTTGTGCCATGGCAGAGCCCGGCAGGAAGGAAATGCCGCCCAGGGTCACGGCCACCAGAGACGTCGCCGCGATGCTTGTTTGTTTATTGCGGAACTTGCCAATCCGCTTTCTACGGCTGTTCAACACCAGAAGCCTCCGATTCTCGCGTATCGCGAAGAGGGTTATGTTCTCGCCCGAGGTTCGCGGTGGCCTGTGGACCTCAGGCGACCGCCGCGTTGCTACGAGCAGCATGTAATTTTTTCAGCTAACGACACGCACTATCCGGCAAAACGCGCTGCTCGATTCTATTAAGCCCTGTAAAACGGGCTTTTGTACGAGCAAAGACGTGCGAAAGATTTGCCGATGGACACGCTAGTGCAAATTGCGGGCCTGGCGTGTGGAGAGCCGCCTCGAATGGGATAAGAGCAGGCAGGAAGCGATGAAGAGGGATGGCAAAAAAGACGTCCGGCGCCACCGTTGCGGCGCCGGACGGACAGGAAAGGTGCTTGAAGCTGTATGAGTTGCGTGAGGGCGCTCCAGGCTATTGCGCCGCTTCCACGAGCACGGCTTTGTCGCGATAGAGATTCGGGAACAGCCGCTTCAGATTAGCGACCTTCGGCATATCGTTGATCGCGATATACGCGGAGTTCGGGTGCAAGGTCAGATAGTTCTGGTGATAGAACTCGGCCGGATAAAAGCCCTTGAACTGCTCCGTCCGGGTGACGATCGGCGCCGGGTACACATGGGCCTTGTCGAGTTGCGCGATATAGCTCTGCGCGACGCGCCGTTGCGTGTCGTTCAGCGGGAACACCGCCGAACGGTATTGCGTGCCGCTGTCGGGCCCCTGCCGGTTCAACTCGGTCGGGTCCTGAATCACCGAGAAATACACCTGCAGCAACTGGCCGTAAGTCACCTTGCTCGGGTCGAAGGTGACCTGCACCGATTCCGCGTGGCCCGTCTCGCCGCCGCTAACCGTCTCGTACTGCGCGGTGTCGCGCTGACCGCCGGAGTAACCCGACACCGCCCGGGTGACGCCGCGCACGTGCTGGAACACGCCCTGCACGCCCCAGAAGCAGCCGCCCGCGAACACCGCGGTTTCCTCGTGCGCGGTGGCGGCCGAAATCGGTTCGTCGAGCGCGGGCGGCGCAATCACGACCGCCGTCTCCGACGAAAACGCCATTCGTTGCGCCAGCAACAAAGCCAGCGCGCCAAAGCCGACCGAGAGCGAAATGGCAGTCAGCCGCGAGCGCGCGGGCCGGCCTTTCGTAATGCGTGTCTCGAAGTTCATGATGTCCGTCCTGATCCGCTCAGCTCACACCGTTCGATGCGGGCGTAAAGGTCAACGCAAGACCGTTCATGCAATAACGCAGACCGGTCGGTTTGGGGCCGTCGTCGAACACGTGGCCGAGGTGGCTGCCGCAGCGACGGCACAGTACCTCGTCGCGCGTCATGCCGAATGACTTGTCCGTATGCGTGATGACCGCGTGGTCGAGCGGCTGGTAGAAGCTCGGCCAGCCGGTGCCGCTGTCGAACTTGGTCTTCGATGAAAACAGCGACAGTTTGCAGCCCGCGCAGCCGAACGTGCCGGCGTGGTGCTCATCGTTCAGCGGGCTGCTGAACGGCCGCTCGGTGCCCGCATCGCGCAGGATCCGGTATTGCGCGTCGTTCAGCATCTTGTGCCATTCGGCGTCGCTGTGCGACACCTCGTAGGCCGCCGCCGCGCCGCTGTCCGCCGCGCGCGTCACGTTCCACATCGAAGCCGTGCCGCCGGCCAGCGACGCCGCGCCGATAAACCTGAAGAATGTTCGTCTGTTGCAAGTCATGATGTTCGCCCCGGAAAGTCCGTGCCGTTCACCCGGTCAGGCGCCGGTCGCGCCGTCTGCGAGTGGTCTCGATGCTTGGTCGTGCTAGATCGGGTTTTATGACAGCATGCTCGTCTTTTTTGTCAGGCGGCGCTTACAGCGGAAATTTCGTGGTCGAGAGAATTTCCTTCAGCACCATGAACGAGCGGATTTGCCGGACGCCCGGCAGATACAGCAACTGTTCCGCGTGCAGACGGTTGAAGCTGTCGCTGTCGCGCGTGCGGATCGTCATGAAATAGTCGAATTCGCCGGTCACGACGTGGCATTCCATGCAACCGGCCACCTTCTGCGCCGCTTTCTCGAACTCGGCGAAGGATTCCGGCGTGGACCGGTCCAGCACCACGCCGATGATCACCAGCATCCCCGCGCCCGCCGCCTTCGGGTCAATCAGCGCGACCACGCCACGAATCAGCCCCGACTCCCGGAGCCGCTCGACTCGCCGCAGGCAGGCCGGCGCGCTCAGCTTCACTTTGGCCGCGAGCGCGACGTTCGAAATCGACGCGTCGGTCTGCAACTGCCGCAGGATCGCGCGATCGATACGGTCGAGCGCCTGCAGGGGATCGGTCTGGACGGCGGCGGGGTCGACCGCTGCAGAAGTGCGACGAACTTTTGTTGTGCTCATAGGTTGGTTGGCCGACTTTTATTAATTCGATTTTCGATATGCATTTTTAAAAGTAAGCTTAAGCCATTTATTTCGCAAGCTCATTTCAGACGGTTTTCCCTACCATGTGTTTCGACGCGCCGGGTTCCCGGCCGCCTCGACACCACGGACAACGGAGCTGCCATGAACCTGCAACGATTCCCTCGTTACCCGCTCACTTTCGGGCCGACGCCGATTCAACCGCTCAAACGGCTGAGCGACCACCTCGGCGGCAAAGTGCATCTGTATGCGAAACGCGAAGACTGCAACAGCGGTTTCGCGTTCGGCGGCAACAAGACGCGCAAGCTCGAATATCTGATTCCCGAAGCACTGGCGCAGGGATGCGACACGCTGGTGTCGATCGGCGGAATTCAGTCGAACCAGACCCGCCAGGTGGCCGCGGTCGCGGCGCACCTCGGCATGAAGTGCGTGCTGGTGCAGGAGAACTGGGTCAACTACTCGGACGCCGTGTACGACCGCGTCGGCAACATCCAGATGTCGCGCATTCTCGGCGCGGACGTGCGTCTGGTTGCGGACGGCTTCGACATCGGCTTTCGCAAGAGCTGGGAAGACGCGCTCGATAGCGTGCGCGCCGCCGGCGGCAAGCCGTATGCAATTCCGGCCGGCTGCTCGGACCATCCGCTGGGCGGGCTCGGTTTTGTCGGTTTCGCCGAAGAAGTCCGGCAGCAGGAGGCCGAACTGGGTTTCAAGTTCGACTACGTCGTGGTGTGCTCGGTGACGGGCAGCACGCAGGCCGGCATGATCGTGGGCTTTGCCGCCGACGGCCGCGCCGAACGCGTGATCGGCATCGACGCCTCCGCGAAACCCGTGCAGACGCGCGAGCAGATCACCCGGATCGCGAAGCAGACCGCGGAACAGGTTGGCCTGGAACGCGACATCACCGCGGCGGACGTGGTGCTCGACGAGCGTTTCGGCGGCCCGGAATACGGCCTGCCGAACGACGGGACGCTCGAGGCGATCCGCCTATGCGCGCGTCTGGAAGGCGTGCTGACGGATCCGGTGTATGAGGGCAAATCGATGCACGGCATGATCGAGATGGTCCGCAACGGCGAGTTTCCGGCAGGCTCGCGCGTGCTGTATGCGCACCTGGGCGGTGTGCCGGCGCTGAACGGCTACAGTTTTATCTTCCGCAACGGCTGAGCTCACGCCGCGAGGCGCTGGCGCAAATGCTCCCTCAGGAACTCGACAAACGTGCGGATTGTGAGGGAGCTTTGCCGATGCTGCGGGTACACGGCATAAACGCTGGCCGCGGCGGGCAGGAATTCGTCGAGCACGGTGACCAGCAAACCGCTTTTGAGCGCGTCGGCAACGATAAAGTCCGGTAGCCGCACAATGCCGAGCCCGGCCACCGCGGCATCGCGAATCAGGTCGCCGTTATTGGCGCGTAGCGGCCCGTGCACTTCGACGCTTTTCAGCGCGCCCTCTATTGCAAACTCCCAACTCACCGTACCGCCATGACCGTACAGCAGGCATGAATGCCGTGCCAGATCGGCGGGCACGGCGGGCGCGCCACGGCGCCGCACATAGCCCGGACTGCAGCACGCCACCATCCTGACGTCGGCGAGTTTCTGCGCGATCAGCGTGGAGTCGGCCAGCGTGCCGATGCGGATCGCCATGTCGAAACCTTCGCCGACCACGTCGACGGTACGGTCGCTCAGTTCCATGTCGAAGCGCACTTCGCCGTGCTCACGCAGAAACAGCGCCAGCACCGGCGACAGATGCATCATGCCGAACGACATTGGCGCACTCACCCGCAAGAGCCCGCGCGGGCCGGCGCGCTGCCGCGACATGGCCTGCTCGGCGTCGTCGACTTCACCCAGAATGCGCGTGGCGCGCTCGTAAAACTCCTGACCGAGCTCGGTCACGGCCAGCTTGCGGGTATTGCGGATCAGCAATTGCACGCCGAGCGTTTCCTCCAGCGCCATCACACGTCGGCTGACGAACTGCTTGGACAGCGACAGCCGCTGAGCCGCCGCCGTGAAGTTATGCGCGTCCACTGTCGCGACGAAAATCCGCATGTCGTCGAGTTGCATTTTATTGTCCACTCCATGGTGACAGTGTTTCCTATTTCACCATGATTATAACGATCCAGATTGACCTACACTCCTGTTCATGGATCGCGGACAACATCTGGCCGGATCGCACAACCCAAGGAGAAAAAAATGCTCGATATCAGACACGCCAATCAACGCGGCCGCGCGGAGCACGGCTGGCTTAGTTCGCGTCATACGTTTTCCTTTGCGAGCTACCACGATCCGAAGCAGAACGGCTTTTCCGACCTGCTCGTGATCAACGACGACCGCGTTGCGCCGGCTCAAGGTTTCGGCAAGCACCCGCACCGCGACATGGAGATCTTTTCGTACGTGCTGGAAGGCGCGCTGGAGCACAAGGACACGATGGGCACCGGCTCGGTGATCGTGCCTGGCGACATCCAGTTGATGAGCGCGGGAACCGGCGTTGCGCACAGCGAATACAACCATTCGAAGACCGATCCTGTGCACTTCATGCAGATCTGGATCGCGCCCTCGAAGAACGGTGCGGCGCCGCGTTACCAGCAACGCCACTTCAGCGCGGAAGATAAGCGCGGGGTGTTGCGGCTCGTGATGTCGCCGGATGGCGCGGATGGTTCGCTGGAGTTGCAGCAGGATGCGCGGGTCTACGCCGGTTTGTTCGACGGCGACGAAACGGCAAAGCTCGAATTAGGCAGCGAGCGTTATGCGTATGTTCAGGTGGCGCGCGGCAGCGTGATGGTGAACGGCGTCGAGTTCGGCGAAGGCGATGGTGCGCGAGTGCGCGATGAAAAGTCGCTGACCTTCACGCAAGGTCACGATGCCGAAGTGCTGGTGTTCGATTTGCGGAACATCGAAACGTCGGCGTTGTGGGCTTGAGCCGGATCACTTTTTGTTAAAGGCAGCTCGCCGGAGAGTTTGCGGCGAGCTGCCTCACTTCCCTGCTTTTAAAATTTAGATCGAGAAAAAATCATGCGCTACACGCTATTTGAAAACCAGAAAGACGGGATTATTCTCGTCGCCCGTGTGCTGTTGATGGTGCTGTTCGTGATGTTCGGCTGGTCGAAGTTGACGGGTTTTTCCGGCACGGTCGCTTATATGACGTCGAGCGGCGCGCCGGTGCCCGAGTTGTCGGCGGTGATCGCCGTGGTGATGGAGTTCGTCGTGGGTGTCGCGCTGCTGGTCGGCTTCTTTACCCGGCCGCTTGCGCTGCTGCTCGCGGTTTATACGCTCGGCACCGCGATTATCGGTCACCACTACTGGAACATGACCGGCGCCATGCAGTACGACAATATGATTCACTTCTATAAGAACATCAGCATCATCGGCGGCTTGCTGTTGTTGGCTGTGACCGGCGCGGGTAAGTATTCGATCGATCGGCGGTAAGCGTGGGGTGTTGACGTGCTAGATACAACATCTCGCACGTCTGCGCCGATTAACCCGCGAATTGCGCCAACACCCGTTCGCGGATAGCAGGACGAATATTCGACTGCGCCATGTTGCCGTGATAGTGCGCGACGACGCGTGGGTTCATCACATGGAACCACAACGGCGGCACGTACGCGAACATGATCATCGTGGCGTAGCCGGACGGCAATTGCGGCGCGCCGTCGAAATGACGCAGCGCCTGATACGAGCGGGTCGGATTCGCGTGATGATCGGCGTGACGCTGCAACTGGTACAGAAACAGATTCGTCACGATACGGTTGCTGTTCCACGAGTGCTGGGGCTGGCAGCGCTCGTAACGGCCGCTCGCGAGCTGCTTGCGGCCCAGCCCGTAGTGCTCCAGATAGTTGACCACTTCGAGCAACGACGCACCGTACACCGCCTGGATCAGCAGGAACGGAATGATCGTTTTGCCGAACAGCGCGATCAGGCCGCCCCACAGCACGACCGTCATCGCCCACGCATGCAGGACTTCATTGCGCCACGTCCACGGCGATTTGCCGAGACGTTCGAGGCGGTGCTTTTCGAGCCGCCACGCGGACGCGATGCTGCCGAACACGGTGCGCGGCAGGAAGGCCCAGAACGATTCGCCGTAGCGGGCGCTGGCCGGATCGGGCGGCGTCGCCACCCGCACGTGATGACCACGATTATGTTCGACGAAGAAATGCCCGTAGCAGACCGGCGCCAGCGTGATCTTGGCGAGCCAGCGCTCGAAACGATCGGTTTTGTGGCCGAGTTCGTGCGCCGTGTTGATGGATACGCCGGTCGCCGCGCCCAGCGACAGCGCGAAGCCAAGATAGTCGTACCACGCCAGGGCATGCGTGCCGACAATCCACACCGCGCCGAAGAACGACACGTATTCGATGAACGTGGCGAGATAAACGACGCGCCGGTAATAGCGCTCACGCTCAAGCGTCGGGACGACGTCTTCGGGCGGGTTGCTGGGGTCGTCGCCGATCACATAATCGAGCAGCGGGATGATGCCGAACACGAATATCGGCCCGAACCACCAGAAAATATGCCAACCGGTATGCAACGCCAGATTCGCGGCATGCAGCGGCAAGGTGATCGTGAGCGCGCCGAGCAGCCACAGGTAGCGTTTGCTGTCGACCCACCGCGCGGGGGCCGCTTGCGATGTTGCCATTGTCTCCCTCCTTGTTTTATGTCGCCCTTATCCGCGCATGGCTCGATGAAGGCCCGCGCATAGGTCGGTAGGACTTTTTCCGACTTCCAGATTTATATGGCCTGGAGCGTGGGATCGCCAAGGAATTGAGCCAGGTGGGAGTCTCCAAACGGGGCAGCGGCAGATGAGGCTTGTTGGCGCAGGGTCGAGCGGGTGAATGAAACGGGTGTTTGGGTGGAGGGAATGGGTTGGTCAGTGCGGCGCGCGGTCACCTGTTGCCCCCGGCCAGTTGCTTGACCACGGTCACTAGGATCGAATCTTCGGCCCCAAACAAAAACGGCGGCCCGAAGGCCGCCGCGCACTACTCACTCAACCACACTCCACCCTCAGACCGTCGCTTCGGCCTCAGCCTCGCTCACCGTCTCAAGCTCTTCGCTGTTGCGGATCAGGTGATCAAAAGCGCTCAGCGATGCCTTCGCGCCCTCGCCCACTGCAATCACGATCTGCTTGAACGGCACCGTGGTGACGTCGCCGGCCGCGAACACGCCCGGCACCGACGTCGCGCCGCGAGCGTCGACAACGATCTCACCGTGCTTCGACAACTCCACCGTGCCCTTGAGCCACTCGGTGTTCGGCACGAGACCGATCTGCACGAATACGCCTTCCAGTTCGATCGTCTTCACTTCGTCCGAACGCAGGTCTTTATAGACCAGACCGTTGACCTTCTTGCCGTCGCCGGTAATCTCAGTAGTCTGTGCCTGCGTGACGATGGTCACGTTGGCCAGGCTGCGCAGCTTGCGTTGCAGCACTTCGTCCGCACGCAGCGTGGCGCCGAATTCGAACAGCGTCACTTCACGCACGATCCCCGCAAGGTCGATAGCCGCTTCGACACCCGAATTACCGCCGCCGATCACCGCGACGCGCTTGCCCTTGAACAGCGGGCCATCGCAATGCGGGCAGTACGCCACGCCGTGATTGCGATACTCGCGCTCGCCCGGCACGTTGATTTCGCGCCAGCGCGCACCGGTGGCCAGAATGATGGTCTTCGCCTTCAGCACGGCGCCGTTGGCCAGGCGCACTTCGTTGATGCGGCCCGGAATCAGCGCGTCGGCGCGCTGCACGTCCATGATGTCGACTTCATACGTCTTGACGTGCTGTTCGAGCGCCGTGGCGAACTTCGGCCCTTCGGTTTCCGTGACGGAGACAAAGTTTTCGATGGACAGCGTATCGAGCACCTGGCCACCGAAGCGTTCCGCCACGACGCCGGTCACGATACCCTTGCGCGCCGAGTAAATCGCCGCTGCCGCGCCCGCCGGCCCGCCGCCGACGATCAGCGTATCGAACACCGGCTTCTTTTCCAGTTCCTTGGCGGCCCGCGCACCGGCATTGGTGTCGAGTTTGGCGAGAATTTCCTTCACGCCGCTACGGCCCTGGCCGAACACTTCGCCGTTCATGAACATGGTCGGTACCGCCATGATCTGGCGCGCTTCGACTTCGTTCTGGAACAACGCGCCGTCAATCGCCACGTGGCGAATGCGCGGGTTGATCAACGCCATCACGTTCAGCGCCTGGACGACTTCCGGGCAGTTCTGGCATGACAGCGAAAAATACGTTTCGAATTGATAGTCGCCGTCGAGATTGCGGATCTGTTCGATCACCGAATCCTCGAGTTTGACCGGATGGCCGCCGACCTGCAGCAAGGCCAGCACGAGCGACGTGAATTCATGCCCCATCGGAATACCGGCGAAACGGATGCCCGTTTCCTTGCCGGGGTTGCCGATCGAGAACGACGGCTTACGCTCGCTGTCGCCGCGACGTTCGATCACGGTGACGCGTTCCGACAGCGTCGCGATATCGTTCAGCAGTGCCAGCAGCTCTTGCGATTTTGCGCTGTCGTCGAGCGACGCGACGATCTCGATAGGGTTACTAACCTTTTCGAGGTACGTTTTCAACTGAGTCTTGAGATTGGCATCAAGCATGGCGATTCGATTCCGTGGCGATGGGTATTGGGTTCCCGGCGCCGCACGCATCCGGAGAGAAAACGTGCGGCCCGGGGACGCGCGAACCGTTCTATTGAACGGTCCGCACGCTGACACGCCGTGAGGCGCCTGTTGCGGTTGCTACCAGCGGTCTGGAGACCTTAGATCTTGCCGATCAGGTCCAGCGACGGCGTCAGCGTTTCTGCGCCCGGCGTCCACTTGGCGGGGCACACTTCACCCGGGTGAGCCGCGACGTATTGCGCAGCTTGCACCTTGCGCAGCAGTTCGCCTGCGTCACGGCCGATGCCGTTGTCGTGCACTTCGCACAGCTTGATCTCGCCTTCCGGGTTGATCACGAACGTGCCGCGCAGTGCCAGGCCTTCTTCTTCGATCAGCACGTCGAAGTTGCGCGAGATCGCCAGCGTCGGGTCAGCGATCATCGGGTACTTGATCTTCTGGATCGTGTCCGACGTGTCGTGCCATGCCTTGTGCGTGAAATGCGTGTCGGTCGACACGCTGTAGATTTCAACGCCCAGCTTCTTGAATTCGTCGTAACGATCGGCCAGGTCACCCAGTTCGGTCGGGCAAACAAACGTGAAGTCAGCCGGATAGAAAACGAACACCGACCACTTGCCCTTCAGGCTTTCTTCCGTGACGGTCTTGAAATCGCCATTGTGAAAAGCCTGCGCCTTGAACGGTTTAACTTGACTATTGATGATCGGCATTTACTGAGTCCTCTTTCGGAGTGGTTGGAAAGTGGAGTCAGTATGTCAGACGACGCTTAATAGGTAAAGTGAAGTGTTTCAATAATTGTGATAGTTTTACACTATTTGTTGCGCCGCCGCAGGCTATTGCGTCGGATCAGCCTTTCATCAAGCGCCAGAGGGTGGTTCGGCCGATTCCCAGCGCCCGGCTTGCCGCGGCGCGGTTGCCGCCGGACTCGTCGAGGGCGCGCATGACGTCTTCGCGGGTTGGCGTGGCGCGGGCTTTGTCGGCACTGGGTTGAGGATGGCGCTGCACAAGATCCGCCGCCGCTGCCCGCGTCATTCGCCCGAATTCGGGGAACACCGCCTGCCAATCCTCGCCGCCTTGCGATGCGGCCAAGGCGGCCATGCTGCCCGTCGTGGCCGATGTAGCGGCGTCGCCGAGATAAATCGCGGCGCGCGCCAGCAGATTTTCCAGCTCCCGCACATTGCCGGGCCACGCGTAGCCGTCGAACAACGGGGCGAGAAAGGCCAGCACCCGGTCCAGCGCGACGTCCGACAAACCATATTGGAGCGCGCTTCGGCTTAACAAGTGCCGCGCCAGTTGGGCGACATCGCCGCGCCGAGCGCGCAGCGGCGGCAATTCTATCTGAAGCAGATTCAGCCGAAAGTACAGATCCGCGCGAAACACGCCCTGCTCGACCAGCGCATGCAGATCGCGATGGGTCGCGGCAATCACCCGCACATCGACCGGCGTGGCGCGCCCGGCGCCGAGTTTCATCACCTCGCGCTCCTGCAGCACGCGCAGCAGCCGGCTTTGCAGCGCCGCCGGCATTTCACCGATTTCGTCGAGAAAAATGGTGCCGGTATGCGCGATTTCGAACAGGCCGGGCTTGCCGCCGCGCCGCGCGCCGGTGAACGCGCCCTCCTCGTGCCCAAACAGCTCGCTTTCGATCAGCCCTTCCGGCAACGCCGCGCAATTGAACGCGACGAACGGATTGCCGCGCCGCCGGCTCGCGTTGTGAATGCCCTGGGCGACCAGCTCCTTGCCGGTGCCGCTTTCGCCGGTGAGCAGCACGGTGGCGTCGTGCGCCGCGCCTGCACGGGCCAGCCGCCGCACCCGCTCGAGCGCCGTCGAATCGCCGACCAGATCGCCCAGATGATGCCGTGCGACCAGATGCTTCGGCCGCTGGCTGGTGCGCAGCGAACGGTCGATGCGCTGCGCGACCAACGCATCCTGCAACGTCACGACCGACCCGGAACGCACGCCCTGCTCCACGACCGGCACGCAGTTGACGATCAGCGCCCGGCCGCCGATCTGCTCGACGCGCTCCTCGATCGGCTGACCCTGTTCAAGCATTTCGCGCAGCAACGGCCCGACGGCCTGCGACACCTGGGCAGCCACGTCCCGTTCGCGGCCGGCCAGCAGCATGTCTTTCGGAGCATCGAAGCCCAGTAGATCGAGCATGGCCGGGTTGACCGCTTCGAGCTGGCCGGCTTCGTCGAAGGCAGCCACACCGTCGCGCAGATGGCCGACGATCGTATTCAGCCGCTCTCGCTTCGCTTCTTTTTGCCGGCTCACGCGCGCCAGTTCCACCGAGCGCTCGAACGCTTCCTCGACCGCGCCGAGCGAGTACAGAAACACGCTGGCCAGCCCCGCCTGCTGCGCGACGTCGCAGGCCATGCCGGGACCGATGATCACGCTGCAGCCTTCGGCGGCCAGATTGGCGACGGCGAGCCGCACTTCGTCGATCGACCGGTAGGCGCGCTGCTTCAGGCCGACCTTCAACCACGCGCTCAGGTCCGCCAGTTCATGCGAGATCGTCTCGTGCAGCACCAGGCCGATCTGCGCGCCGGGCCACGTGGTGGTGGCGCGGGTAATCGCGCTTAGCACGTCGAAACCGTTCACCTTGACCATCACGACCGGCACGTTCAGGTTGTCGCGCAGATACGCGCCGTTCGACCCGGCAGCAAGCACGACGTCGACGGCGCCCGCGTCCACATAGGCCTGCAAGGCCGTGACGGCCGCGCCGTAGCCCTCGCGCACCGAAAAGAATCGCGCACGCCCGGCGTAGCGTGGCGCGACGGTCTCGCAAAGCGATTGCAACCGGCTGATACTCACCAGTGCAACGCCCGGCCGGCCCGCCTGCGGCGGCGGCACCGACAGGGACGATGTGAAAGTGGACACCACGGTACTCCGCTTCGAATATGAAACGTTCCATGAAACGTTTCATGGAACAGTCTGCTCATTGTGCCACGAACCGCCGCGCGCCCTGTATTGCAGCTAAGTCGCTGATTGTTAGGCACAAAGCCAAAACCGAGGCCAATGGCATGCTTCTTGCAAAGCTTCATGCAGCTTCCTTCACTCCTATTCCTAACTGGAGACACACCGTCATGACCACTTCCGCCACCCGCCGCGCCGCGTTCCGCGCCAAAGTCTACGAACGCCAGGGCCTGCTCGTGCCCGGCGCTTTCAATGCGATGAGCGCGCGCGTCATCGAGGACGCCGGTTTCGAAGCGATCTACATTACCGGCGCGGGCGTCACCAACATGTCGCTGGGCCTGCCCGACCTCGGGTTCATCGGTCTCGCGGAAGTCGCCGAGCACACCGCGCGGATTCGCGACGCGGTCGCGCTGCCGCTGATCGTCGACGCCGACACCGGTTTCGGCAACGCGCTGAACGTGCGCCAGACCGTGCGCGTGCTCGAGCGCAGCGGCGCCGACGTGATCCAGTTCGAAGACCAGATCATGCCGAAGAAGTGCGGCCACTTTGCTGGCAAGGAAGTGGTCAGCGCGAGCGAGATGGTCGGCAAAATCCGCGCGGCCGTCGACGCCCGCGAAGACGGCAATCTGCAGATCATGGCGCGCACCGACGCGGCCGCGGTCCATGGTATCGAAGACGCGATCGAGCGCGGTCATCGCTTTATCGAAGCCGGCGCCGATATTCTGTTTATCGAGGCGACCGAATCGCTGGCCGACATCGAACGACTGCCGGCGCTGTTCGACACGCCGCAACTGATCAACATCGTGATCGGCGGCAAGACGCCGGTGCAGTCGCGTGAAGCGCTGGCGAAACTCGGTTACGGCATCGTGCTGTACGCGAATGCGGCGCTGCAGGGCGCGGTACTCGGCATGCAACGCGCGCTCGGCACGTTGAAGAGCAACGGCCGTCTCGACGAGGACGCCACGCTGGTCGCGCCGTTCAGCGAACGCCAGCGGCTCGTCAACAAGCCGCTGTACGACAAGCTGGATCGCGAATACGCCGCGAAGGACTGAAGCGGAGAGATAACCGGGGACACGGAGGGCCGTCGCGTGCTCGCGGTCGGCCCGCCATCCGCCGTTATGACGGCAATCCCCGGCGATACAAGCGGGTCGGTTGCGTTACGATTCAAGGCTAGCGGCCATGAGCCCTATTTCTACTGGTACGTCACCGTGTGGGCCGCGATCTCCTTGCTCGTCTACATACGCACACCGGAAACCCGCTTTCGAAAGGTAGTTGCAAGAACATGAAGCCAATTGAGCATCGCGCCAGCCGCCCGCGCGTCGTACGCGCCTTCGTATCCCGCACGCAGTCGATGAGGATCGGGCAATGACCGCAGGCGGCGCACGCAATTCGCACATCGGCTGGCTGCCGTATATCGTCGCGGCGACCTTCTTCATGGAGTATCTCGACACCACGGTGATCGCCACCGCTCTGCCGCAGATGGCGCGCTCGTTCGGCGTCGGTCCCAACAGCCTCAGTCTCGGCATGACGGCCTACATGCTGGCGCTGGCGATCTTTATCCCGGTGAGCGGCTGGGTCGCCGATCGCTGCGGTTCGCGCACGGTATTCTTCAGCGCGATCGGTGTGTTCACGGTGGCTTCGGTGTTGTGCGGGCTGTCGCAGAACGTTACGGAATTCACCGCGGCGCGTCTGCTGCAAGGCGTCGGCGGCGCGATGATGGTGCCGGTGGGCCGTCTGATCGTGGTCCGCAGCACCGAAAAAAGCCGCATGATGCAGGCAATTTCCACCATCACGTGGCCAGCCATCGCCGCGCCGGTGATCGGACCGCCGGTCGGCGGTTTCATCACGACCTACGCGTCGTGGCGCTGGATCTTTCTGCTCAACGTGCCGTTCGGCATCGCGGTCATGGCGGTGGCGCTCGCGTTGGTGCCGAACCTGCGCGGCACGGAGCGCAAGCCGCTCGACGTGGTCGGCCTGCTGCTCAGCGGCACGACGCTCACCGCGATTCTGTACGGCGCGGAACTGGCGAGCCAGCCCGGCGAGAACCCATGGGTCGCCGGCGCTGTAGTGCTGTTCGGCTTGTTGATGGGCATCGTGGCGTTCCAGCATGCGAAGCGTCATCCGCATCCGCTGATCGACGTGTCCACGCTGAAAATTCCGACTTTTTCCGTGACGGTGGTGACCGGCTCGTTCACGCGGATCGGTATCGGCGCGGTGCCGTATCTGATGCCGCTGCTGTTCCAGGTTGGCTTCGGGTTGTCCGCGTTCAAGTCGGGGCTGTTGCTGCTCGCGAGCGCGCTCGGCAATCTCGGCATGAAGGCGCTGACCACGCGCATTCTGCAGCGCTACGGCTTCCGCATGGTGTCGATCGTCGATGTGACGGTGGCGGGCCTGTTCATCGTCGCCTGCGGGCTGCTGACGCCGAACGTGCCGCTCGCGCTGGTGCTGATCGTCGTGTTCGTCTACGGCGTGGCGCGCTCCATGCAATTCTCCACGCTCGCCACCCTCGCCTACGCCGACGTCGCGCAACCGCAGATGAGCGCGGCCAGCACGCTGTGGAGCGCCGCGGCGCAGATGACGATCGGTCTGGGTATCGCGTTCGGCGCGGTGTCGCTGCGCGCGGCGGCGTTCTTCAACGGCGAGACGACGGGCCGCGTGTTTACGCTCGACGATTTCCGCCTGGCGTTTCTGTTCGCCGGTGTGCTGACGCTGGTGTCCGTGATCGGCTACTGGGGTCTGCCGCATAACGCGGGACAAAGCATTGGCGGCGGCTCGCGCGGCACGGAAGATCCCGCGAAAAGTTGACGGCGAACGCGTGACACGTCACGGCGTGAGACCGCGACCTGAGACAGTGACCTGATACGGCGGTGCGCGAAATGCAGCACCGCCGTATTCTTTTGAGGCATCGACAAACCGGAGGAGACACACGGTGCAAGCCAGCGATTTGACCATCTCGAGCAACAAGGCCGATCTCGACATCGAGATGATTTACACCTTCCTGACGCAACACACCCCGTGGGCCAAGGGCATGCCGCGCGACACCTTCGAGCGCGCCGTCGCGGGGTCGCTATGTTTCGGCGGCTATCTCGACGGCCAGCAGATCGCGTTCGTGCGCCTCGTCACGGACGAAGCCACTTTCGCGTACCTGTGCGACGTTTTCGTGTTGCCGGCGTATCGCGGCAAGGGCGTCGCGTCCACGTTGCTGAAGCACGTTTTCGCGAGTCCCTCGCTCACCGGTTTGCGACGCATCGTGCTGGTCACGAGCGACGCGCATCACGTGTACGCGCCGCATGGTTTCACCGGGCTGGCGAATCCGGAGCGTTATATGGAATTGCATAACCCGGCTATCTACAAGACGGACTGAGCGCCATCGGACCGCTGTCATCGCCGTGCCACGTTCGCCCGGTACTTTGCTGCGACAACAGAAAAACGGTCCCCACCCAATGTCCCAGCTTTTCGAGCGCGACTGCCGCAGCCATGCCCTTTTCGGCGGCCACCTTGTTTAAGGCCGCCTCCGCGAGCGCGCTGCTCAACGCTTTCCTCTGCGCGATGCAAATTGCCATCGGCGTGATGGCGCATTCGGACGGACTGTTTGCCGACGGCATCCACACGCTGAGCGATCTGGCGGCCGACAGCGTCGTGCTGGTCGTGCTCTACCTCACCACGCGACAGCGCGGCACCGCCCCGCGCGCCGCCGGCAACGGCATCGAGCAGGCGCTGGCGTCGCTCTTCATCGCCGCCGTGCTGTGCGTCACGGCGATCGAAATGTTGTGGAACAGCATCGCGCAGACCTCGACGCTGACCGACAGCACCGCCATGCATATCGGCGCGCTCGCCATCAGCGGCTTCGTCACGATCGCCAAAGAAACGCTGTTTCGCTACATGCGCGCCGAAGCCCGCCGCACCGGTTCGGCAATGCTACTGGCGAGCGCCTATCACGCTCGCGTGGATGCGGTGTCGGCGCTGGTCGCGACGTTGGGACTGGCCGGCAGTCTGGCCGGCGTACCGGTGCTCGACCACGTGGCCGGCGCCGCGATCGGCCTGATGATTCTGCGGATGGGTTACACGAGCGGACGCACCGCGTTGAAGCAACTGCTCGCCGGCTCGACCGACGCCGCCACCATCACGGTGGGCCAGACGGTCGAATAGCGAGTCAAATAACGCCGCGTCGAATAGCGCGGCGTCAGCCGTAGGCGCGTTCGCGCATCCACTTCGTCATGATCCATTTGTCGCCGCCAAGCACGGGCGAGCCGCCGTGCAAGGTCAGCGGATCGAGCTGACGCTGGCCGTTCATATAGCGGAAATACACCGCGCCGCCCTGGTTCGCCGCGACCGATAAACCCGCTTCCGGGAAGATCGTTTCGCCGCCGTCGGGCACGTCGTTCAGATAGATCACCAAGGTCGAGACGCGCTGGCCGCCCTGCGCGGTATGCACGGCGCTGCCGGGTTGATCGGGTGGGAAGTAGTCGAAATGCGGACGGTATTCGCCGGTCACGCCGTAATGCAGAATCTGCAGCCCTTCGCCGTTTTCGACCGGCCAGTTCATCAGGCTGGAGATGCGGCGGTCCATCTTCTCGATGAACGCGTCCTCGCCGCGCTGATACCAGATGCCCTCGCTGGTGCGATTGCGGATCACGTCCTCCTTGCCGGTGTCCGGATTGACGATCGTGGAACGTTTCAGCCGATGCCGCGAACGCTCGATCATCTCCTCGCATTCTTCGGGCGACAGCACGTCGGCGAACACGATCACTTGCGGCCGTTCGCAGCGCATCAGCACGCGCACGTCGCGGTCATGGGCGCGGATCACGTTGCCGGCGGCGACCGGCGACTCATCGTAGTGATACGTGCGCGGCGCGGTTTTGGCGAGCACGGCTTCGGTCGCGGCGAGCGACGCCGCTCCGGCGTCCTGCGCTTCCTGGCCGAACGCTTTGTGGACGGCCGAGCGCGCGGCGTCGGCGGCGAAACCGGCCTGCACCATCGAGTCGATCATCGAATCCACGCTGCAGCCGCGCGCCACATTGCTGCTGAGCCACTCTTCCCAGGCGGAATCCACTACTGGCATGACATCCCCTCGTTTCGTCGGCGTGACGAAATACTATCAACTCGCCGGCACATGGCAAGCGGCGGGAGGGATGGGCGACGGCGGGCGGTCAGCCCTGCAGCTGTCGGCCGCGATAAAGCGCCAGGCCTTTTTTCGCTTGTGCGCGGATGGCGCGCTTCACCAGCGGCGACCAGCCGAGCAGCATCCCCTTGACGCCCAACGCCTGACGCGACCAGAGCCACACATCGAAACTGTCGCGATGCTCGACGATAAGGCCGTCGCGAAACACGAAACGCGCGTCGATCCGGTTGACCACCTCGCGGCCCGTTTGGCTGAACAGGTAGCGGGCGACCCAGTGGGCGCGGCCGTTACGCTCGTCCGAGTCGACGTTGTCGAAGCTCAGCGAGAAGTTCTGCGCACGCGCCACCAGCATGCGCCACATGTCACGCGCTTCGTCGCCGCGCAATTCGCCGAACACGGGATCGCTGAAGACCACGTCGTCGGCATAGCAGGCGGCCATGGCTTCGGCGTCGCGCTGCTGGAAGGCCGTGTAAAACCGCTCGATCAATGCGTTGTGGGTTTGGCTCATTTTTTTTCGTATTGTGCGTTGCCGGGATTAGCGAAGAAACCTGGGTCCGGAAGTGCCGCGCGGTTATTCGGGCGCGAGCACGCAGCACACAATATCGGAAAACGGCGCGGGCTGGATAGCCTGGCCGCGCTCTAGCCGTTCGACACCACCCCACGTACCTGCGCCGCTTCGGCGCGGCCGCCCAGCAGCCAGACGCCGGCCGCGATCGCCGCAGCGGCGAGCCCGGCCAAGCCCAGCGCAGCGGCAAAGCCGCTGGCAAAGCTCGCATGCGCGGCCGACATCAGCGTCTGCCGCAGCGCCGACGACATAGGCGCGGTCGCTTGCGCCGTGTCGCCTGACAGCACGTGGGACAGGAAACCGGCGTCGAGCGCGGCTTTGACTTCGGGCGTGAGCGGCGTATTGGCGATGAAAGCCGTGTGGGTGCGGGCCGCGAGCACCGCGCCTAGCACGCCGACCGAGGTCACGATCGCGGTGAAACGCGTGGTCGTGCTGATGCCGGACGCCATGCCGGTGCGGTCCGGCGGCACGCACGCCATGATCGCTTTCTGGGTATCGCCGTTCAGAATGCCGGCGCCCAATCCCGTCACGATCATGCCGAGCGCGACCAGCGCATAGCGCTCGTCGCCGGCCACCAGCGCCGTCAGCAGATTGCCCAGCGCGATCAGCAGCAAACCGGCCGACAGCAGCGCCATCGCCGAAAAGCGCCTGCCGAGCGCCGCGCCGATGTACGGCCCGACCACCATCGCCAGCGCGAACGGCAGCATGCCGACGCCCGCCGCCACCGCCGACAACCCGAACGCGTTCTGCAGATACAGCGGCAGGAACGTCATCATGACCTGCGCGCAGGCGGCGTAACCGAACATCGCGAGCACGGCGGCGACGAAGCGCGGCTGGCGGAACAGCGCGAGATCGACCATGGCGTGCGTCCGCGCGCGTTGCAACTGGACGAACCAGCCCAGCAGCAGCGCGCAGCCCGCGAGCCTGGCGGCCGTGGGCCAGCTCGCGAGGCCGTCGGCGGGCACTTCGATCAAGGCCCAGATGCCGAGCGACAACGCCAGCCCGAACAGGACGCCGCCGGCGACGTCGAGCGGACCGCGCTGCGGATTGCGCGATTCGACGATCGTGCGCGACGCGCACCACGCCAGCACCGCGCACACCGGCAGATTCAGCAGAAAGATCCAGCGCCAGCCGAGCCATTGCGTGATGACGCCGCCGACCAGCGGCGCGATGGTGGTCGCCAGTCCCATGCAGGTGCCCCACACGGCCCATGCGCGCACCCGCGCCGGGCCTTCGTGGAAGGTGTTCGCGATCACCGCGAGCGCCGCGGTCAGCAGCATCGCGGCGCCCACGCCTTTAACCGCGCGCGCGACGTTCAGGAACAGCGCGGACGGCGCCGCCCCGCAACCGAGCGACGCCAGAAAGAACACCGCGAGGCCGAGCAACAGCATCTTCTTGCGACCGACGCGGTCGGCCAGACCGCCGGCGGGCAGCAGACACGACGCGAACGCGACCATGTAGGCGCTGACGACCCATTCGACGTCGGCGAAACTCGCGTGGAACGAACGCGCGATTGAAGGCAGCGAGACGGCGACGACGTTGGTGTCGAGCACGATCAGCGCGCAGGTCGCGGAGGCGGTGGCGAGGATGAACGCGGGGTTGGGGGCCGGCGTGGGCGTGGGCGTGGGCGTTGTGGCGTGAGCAGAGTCAGGTGGCATGGGCGCGGTGTCTAACTAAAGAGGAGCGGAGTCACCTCATCGTAGCGACGCTGGTATTTCCTGTCATTGGCATAGAATCGCAAAATAATTAGCCTCAGGTGAAATACAGACACCCATGCGCCAGCTCGAACTCCGTCATATCCATGCCTTCGTTTGCGTCGCGAAACAACTGCATTTCTCGCGTGCCGCCGACGAACTGGGCATCGCCGCGCCGTCGCTGACCAAGCTGATTCAGGAAGCCGAACGCCTGCTCGGCGTGCGCCTCTTTCATCGCACCAAACGCTCGGTGGCGCTCAGCGCCGCCGGCAGCGCTTACCTCGCCAAAGCGCTCACCGCGCTCGACCACCTCGCCCGTGGCGAAGAGCGCGCGCTGCTCGCCGAGCGCGGAGAACTGGGGCGGATCGAACTCGGCTATGTGGCGTCGGCGGTTTATGCGGGCGTGCTGCAACGGTCGGTCGGCGGCTTTCGCGACACGCATCCGGGCGTCGACATTTCGATTCGCGAGGTGCCGATGGACGCCGTCGCCGCCATGCTGCACGACGGTCTGCTCGACGCCGCCTATGTCCGCCCGCCGATGCCGCTCGCCGACGGCATTCAGGCCGCCACCGTGCATCACGATCGCTTCGTGCTGGCCATCCCCGCGGATTCCCCGCTGGCCGCGTCGGAAAGCGTCAAACCCGCGCAACTGCACGACCAGTGGTTCGTGCTGCCGGAACAGGAGGCGCCCACCTTCGAAGTGGCGCGGCGCGGGCGCTTCTCACCTCGCCTCGGGCCCCGGCCCGGCACGCTCGCGTCGGTGCTGGCCTGCGTATCGCTGGGCGGCAAGGTCGCAGTGGTGCCGCAGACGCTGGCCGAATGCGTCGCGTTGCCCGGTGTCGTGTACCGCGACATCGCCGGTAAAGCGATCGCGTCGGAGATCGCGATTGCCTACCGGAAGTATGAAAAAACGGCGGCGGTGAAAGCATTTCTGGACTTCGCGCGCAAGGGATAGAGGTAGCGCAACCAGGCCACAAGCCAGGCATCACCCCAGGACAAACCCAAACCGAACGCTCGTTTGGATCAACACCCTGGCGGCCTTTCGTTATATCCTGTCGAATATCACGGTCGGCTTTATGCCGCGTGGCGGCTGGTCCTCCAGCCTTGTCCATCGCCTCGCCGACCCTTGAAGCCCAACCAGCCAGCAGGAGCCTTTAGCGGTGCGCAGCCGATCCACTCCGTCCGACCCGGCAACTAGCCGCCAACGCTTTGCGAACGAGATTTCGTCGACGATCGTCGCGGTGAAATCGGCGTCCGAGCGCGGCCGCGCCGAATCGATCCGCGACGTCGTGGATGCTTACCGGCGCCTGTACGGCAGCGTGCAGCGCTTCGTGCTGATGCTGACCCACGACCAGCTCAACTTCGCGTCGGTCGGCACGTCGGGCTCGCATTCGCTGAACCAGTTGCTGTCGATCCTCGCCGAGCGGGCCCGGGCGGCGGGATTCGCGCGTCTGCACGACCTGAAGGCGGCGATCGAGGAAGCCCGGTCGGCCGAACAGTTGCGCGACGCGATTTTCTCGGATGCGTTCAGCAACGATCTGGCCGCGTTACGCAACGTCGTGGCGCAGCTTGAACGGCTCGATACCGTTTTTATCGGCCTGTGCGTCGGGCATGTGCTCGAACAGCATGGGGCCGTCACGGCTAACTTCGCGTCGAGCGCCGGCACGCGCGCCACGGGCCGCCGCAGCCGCGCCGCCACGGCGGTTCGGCGCGACGCGCACGCCGAACCCAGCCTCGTCGGCTCCAACGACTGATTCGACAGTAACGAACATGAACGCTCCCTTTCGCTTACCGCTATATCTTCGCGAATACACCGTCGCTTCGGCGTGCGCGGAAAACCTGCCGCGCGCGTGTCACGTTCACGTCGAGCAAGACTGACCCCGAACCGGATTCGAGGACCTCATGCACACGCCCCCGTTTCGCCTCGCCCAGCCCTCGCGTCTGAAACTGTCCGGCGACGAACTTGCCAACGCCGGCATGCATGCCGCCGCCGACGCATGCTGCACGCCGGGCAACGCGCCGCAGTCCCGGCCGGGCGCCCAACGGCGCGCGCGCCTCGCCGAACTCGACGGTCATCTGCATTGCTCGATCATCGGCACCTGTCTGAGCACGCAGGAACTGCGCAAGCTGGTCCCCAAATTCACGAACCTCGATCGCCGCGACGCCAGCGACCTCGAGATTCATCACGCCGCGGTAGAACTGGCGATTGAAGGCGGCGCCTGCGCCAAGGCGCTGCACAAGTCGCTCGACGAGCACTATGCGGCGGCGATCCGCCGCTTCGACCAGGCCAGCGACGACATCGAGTTGCTGAAACTGTGGGACGAGGCGTTGAAAAACGGCGACATTCCACCGGCGTATTGGGCGTTGATGACGCATCGGCACGCAACCCTGCCCGTACGCCAGAAAGCATTCGGCGACCTGCATATGCTGTCGCATCTGGTCGGCGCGGCGAACCGCGCGGATATTCGCCGGCTGGTCGCGCTGGAAGAAGAAAACGCCGCGCTGAAAGAGAAAATCGAGCGCCAGCAGAGCCGGCTGAACGAATTGGGCGCACAGCGCGATGCCTCGATCGCCGCGTTGAAGGAGCAGATCGCGCAACTCAGCGCGAGCGTCGCCCGTCATATTCCCGCCGACGCCGCCGATCTCGCCGCCGAAGCGCAGCACTTACGCGAACGGCTGAGCGACGCCGATCAGCGCGTGGCCTTGCACACCAGCCGCCGCGAAGTCGCCGAGCAACGCGTGCTGCAGGAACAGGACGCCGCACAGGCGCTGCGCAGGAGCCACGACCAGGCGCTCGCGCTACTCAAACTGGTGCAAAGCGAATGCGACGCGCTGGAACGCGCAACCGTCGACGCCGCCGATGCTACGCATGGCGCCGGCGCGCGCCGGGCGAGTCTCGACAGCGTGCAAGGCAAGCGGATCGTTTATGTGGGCGGTAGGCCCGGCTCGAACGCCGCGCTAAAGCGTCTGGTGGATGCGGCCGGTGGTGAACTGCTGGTGCATGACGGCGGCCTGGAAGATCGCAAGGGCCTGCTTGCGGCCGCGTTGCCGGGCGCGGATATCGTAGTGTTTCCGGTGGACTGCATCGATCATGATTCGATGAACACGCTCAAACGCGTCTGCGAGCGTCATCAGATCGACTATCACCCGTTGCGCACGGCGAGCGTGGCGAGCTTCGTGGAGTTGATGGCGCGTCTGCATCCTGAGCAGGTTGCGCAACTGGGCAACCCGCCGCCTTCGGCGTTTTGCTTGCGGCATGGTTGAGGACTGAATTCGGGCGGGGGGAGGTCCGCCGCTCGCGCACCCTCAGCTCACGAACGAATCAACCGCGTCAACTCGGCAATCTGCTTTGCGCAGCTTCGCTCAGCTTCCACTTCGACGTCCCGATACAAACGGATGATCGTCTCGCCGACCGGCGTCAGCGTGCAGCCGCCGCCGCTTTGGCCGCCCTGCTCCGAATGCGTGGCAGGCGATTTCAGCGAGCGGTTCAGTTCGTCGATGAGCAGCCACGCACGCCGGTACGACATGTCGAGACTGCGCGCCGCCGCCGAGATCGAACCGAACTCGCGCACGGCTTCGAGCAGTTCGACTTTGCCCGGTCCGAGCGCCACGGTGTCTCCGGTACGGATACGCATTCTGAAGCGCACTTCGGGGCGCACCTTAGCGGATTTTTTCGCGGATGCTGGTTTGGTTTTTGCAATGTCGGCCATGCGCGAAAGCATACACGAACCGCCTCGCACTGCCACCCACGCGAGACGGTGCCTAACCGAGGTTTGGAAAGCAATGCCCGTAGTCTTCGCAGCCTGGGCAGCCGGGCGCGGGGCCGGGCGTCAACCCCAGCGAAAGCGCACGTTGTTCAGCGAGGAATTTCTTCCATCGCAGGTTCGCGACGTTGCGTTCGACCAGTGTCGGGAAGTAACGCGTCAGCATCCACGTGACGTCGTCGCGGCCGCGCAGGCCGAGGTCGCGCCACAGGTGATCCGGGCGCAAACAGGCATGCGCGATGATCGTCGCAAGGCAATCGGCGTCGGCCGGATCGACCGACTCGTTTGTGTGCGCGCGCAACAAAGTGTGAAGCGTGCGGACGAAGTCGATCTGGTCGATCGCATTGATTGGGAGCGGTAGCGCAACAGCCGATGCGCGCGTGAAGTGTCTTGCCAGAAGCGCACGCCATGCCGGCTGGTGCAGACCGAGCAGCGCGAGTTCGCTGCGCGCGTCGCGCGCGGCGATCAGCCTGGCGAGGAGTTGCGTGTCGGGCGAGGCGGCGTCGGTGGCGACTGAAAGCCAGGCGGCCGTGCGTGCGGCGACGTGCGCGTCGAGCGAATCAGGTGCGGCAACACCAGCAAGCGGATTGTCAGACATGGCATCGACACGCGGAAGAAGAGCGGACCATGTTACGCCTGCAGCGTGCTACTGATCGCCCGCCTTCGCCCAGACAACTCAAACCACGCAACCCCGAAGCCAACCCCAAACCCAAACCTAAACCTAAACCTAAACCGAAGCCGAAGCCGTCAAAACCTGCGCCTCGATCCGCGCAAGCCTCTTGACATGCCGCGGCGCCGGCAAGATATCCGAGCCCGAAAACAGAATCGGCGCGCCCTCCCCGGCATCCAGCGCGCGGCCGCCGCATTCGTAAGCCACCAGCACGGTCTCGCCAACCGGCGTGTTAAACAGCTCGTGCCACGAAAACGTCACGACATACCCGTCCTGCCCGACCGCGACAAACACCGTGCGCTTGAACTCGCCCGGCACCGCATCCGGCAAACCCGCCTCGTTGATCAGCGTCGTCAGACGCACGCCACGATACGGCTCGACGCTGCGAATAAAGCGGTTCGTCGTATAGCAGCGCAGATCGAACGGCGTGGCCAGCACGCTCTCGTACTGCCGCAGTTGCTCGATACTGAACCGTAGCGGACGCTGGAATCGTCCGGTCAAAACCAGCGCGCCGTCCACAGCCGGCGCGGCAATCACGTTCACACTATCCATTCGCGCTTATCTCCAGCATCGGCAGCCTGGCGGCCTGTTCATTCGTTATGTCCGTGTGTATATTACGCGGCGACGATGGCTTGCGCATAAAACCGCGCCGAAACTTCGTCGATAGGCACTATATCGCCGGGCATATCAGCCGACCGGCGGCAGCACCCTGACGCAAAACAACCAACAACAATGAACGGCGCACCGTCTTGCGCTGGCCCATGGCCAACGCACACGCTCGCCACTCCAGGAGATCTCATGCGCCTCGCTTCCACCCTGCACCGCAGCACCCGTCTCGCGCTCGTCACCGTCGGCCTGATCGCCGCGCTGGCCGGTTGCGGCGGCGACAACGTCACCGCCTCGCCGCAACGCTTCGCCGTGAGCGCCGCGCCGAACGGCATCGCGGTGCGCGCCGCCGACGGCACGGTGTTCATTACCGACGACCAGACCAGCAGCGTGCTCTCCTCACCCGACGCCCACGCGTTCGCGCATTACGCCAGCGTGCCGACCGTCACGGGCCAGGCGAACAGCCTGAGCCAGCTGAGCTTCGCCGACGCGGGCGCGCTGATGATCGAACGCTTCGGCTTCGGCACGGCAAGCGCGGTGTTCAGCATCACCGGTACCGATACGATCGCGGCGCTGACCGGTCCCGATCCGACGCGCCGCCGCCTCGGCCTGATTTCGATCGGCTCGAACCGTCTGCTGTCCACGTGGTTCATCAAGAGCGGCAGCAATCCGCCGCAAGGCGCGCTGAGCCTGATTACCTACGATCCGAACGCCCATACCGCGGTTGAACGCGATCTGCTGACGGGACTCGGCAAGCCGGTCGGCATTGCGGTGTCGGGCGACAACGTGTACGTCTCGGACCAGGCGAATAACGACATCGTCAAAGCCAGCCTCAGCGCGTTGCTCGCCAGTTCCCAGGCAGTAGCGGCCAGCGGCGCGTTCGTGCAGATCAACAGCCCTGACCTGATGAGCGTCGACGCGCGCGGCACGCTGTACACCAAGTGCAACACCACCGGCCTGTGCCGGATCGCGCCGGACGGCACGATGAGCGTGCTTGCAAACGACTTTCAGGATGCTCGCGGCCTCGCCGTGGACGCGCCACGCGGCCTGCTATACGCGATCGACCGCGCGACCGCCAGCGGCGGCACCAGCTACGTCCGCACTTTTCCGCTGAACTGACGTCGCGCTGGATGACGCCATCCGTGCAACACGACACGATGGCGTCGTAATATAGCGCTCTTAATAACGTATCGGGGTTATCGCATGATTCGCAAGCTGCTCGCTTCTCTCGTCGCTCCACTCGTCGTGGTCACCGGCATCGTGACGGCCGCGCCCGCCTTCGCCGACGACAGCAACACGGTCAACGTGCTGTACGCCGGTTCGCTCGTCAATCTGATGGAGCGCAGCATCGGCCCCGCGTTCGAGAAAGCCACCGGCCAGCAGTTCCGCGGCTATGCGGCGGGCTCGAACAAGATCGCCAACGAAATCAAGGGCAAGCTGCGTCGCGGCGACGTCTTCATCAGCGCGAGCCCGAAGGTGAACGCGAGCCTGATGGGCGAAGCGAACGGCGATCACGTCACGTGGTACGTGAATTTCGCCGAATCGCCGCTGATGATCGGCTACAACCCGCAGAGCAAGTTCGCGGCGCAGTTCAAGAGCAAGCGTTGGGACCAGGTGCTGCAGGAGCCAGGCATCCGCATCGGCCGGACCGATCCGAAGCTCGATCCGAAAGGCGCGTTCACCGTCGAGATGATGACGAAGGCCGCCGAGCTCTACCATCAGCCGGATCTGGTCGAGAAGACGCTCGGCGCGGCGGAAAATCCCGCCCAGGTTTTGCCTGAGGAAACGCTGGTGGGCCGCCTGCAATCGGGCCAGCTCGACGCCGGCTTTTTCTATTCGACCGAGACGTCCGACCTGAAGATTCCGGCGATCCGTCCGGCGCCGGAATTGCAGGCCAAGGCCAGCTACACGCTGACCATTCTCAATGACGCGCCGAACCGTAACGGCGCGAGCAGCTTCGTCGACTTCCTGCTGAGCGAGAAAGGCCGTGCGCTGCTCAAGCAACATGGCGTGGACGTCGTCAAACCGACCGTGAGCGGCAATGTGCAAGCCATGCCGCCTTCGGTGCAAGCCGTGATCGACGCCAACGCGCCGTAACGCGGTGAGCCGTTCTAGCGCGCGGCCGCTGCTGTGGCTGGCGGCGCTGCTGGCCGTCTATCTGTGCGCGCCGTTTATCGCGAGCGTGCCGCAGCTTGGCGCGGCCGATTGGGCGAACGTCGACTGGGCGGCCACGTGGTCGGCGGTCGGCGTGTCGGCGGCGAGCGCCAGCGTGGCCTCGCTCGTGATTTTGCTGGGCGGCGTGCCGCTCGGCTATTTTCTGGCGCGCTCGAACTCACGCAAGGTGGCGCTGCTCGGCTTCGTCGTGCAGTTGCCGCTGGCGCTGCCGCCGCTCACCAGCGGCGTGTTGCTGCTGTTTCTGCTGGGGCCGTATAGCTTCGTCGGCCGCTTCACCGGCGGCATGCTGACGGACTCGTTCACCGGCATCGTGCTGGCGGAAACCTTCGTCGCGGCGCCCTTCCTGATCATCGCCGCGAAGTCCGCGTTCGCCGCCGTCGATCCGGTCCTCGACGACGTCGCCGCGACGCTCGGCCATCGCGCCGGCAGCCGTTTCTTCCGTGTCATGTTGCCGGTCGCGTGGCCGGCCATCCGCGCCGGGCTCGCGCTCGCATGGCTGCGCGCGTTCGGCGAATTCGGCGCGACCGTGATGGTCGCCTATCACCCGTATTCGTTGCCGGTCTACACGTACGTGGTGTTCGGCGGCCAGGGGCTGCCCGCGATGATGCCGTTGCTGCTGCCCACGCTGGCCATCGCGATTCTGTGCGCGGCCTTGTCGATTTACAGCCTTCGGCAAAAAGCGGCGTTGGAACAAACCGAAAATGGCGACGACGCGCTCGATCCCATCGCCGGGCAGGCGACGGCGAGTCGTGGCGAGGCTGAAGACCGGCGCCTCGCGTTTCATCTGCGGCGCCAACTCGGCGCGTTCGATCTCGACATTGCGTGGACACCCGCCACGCGCCGACTCGCCATCATCGGGCCATCGGGTTCGGGGAAATCGCTCGCGTTGCGACTGATCGCGGGACTCGACACCAACGCAACGAGCACCGTGCAACTCGGCGAGAAACAGCTACACACGCTGCCGCCCGAGCGTCGTCAGATCGGCTACATGCCGCAAGACTACGGCCTGTTTCCGCACATGAGCGTGGCGCGGCAACTGAGCTTTCCCGTCGATGCCGACGCCGCGAGCGCGCGTTACTGGCTGGAGCATCTGGGTCTCGCGCAACTGGTCGCGCGTTTGCCGCATCAGTTGTCGTTCGGCCAGCGCCAACGGGTTGCACTGGCGCGAGCGCTGACGCGACATAGCGAACTGCTGCTGTTCGACGAACCGTTCGCCGCGCTGGACACGCCACGGCGGCGCCGTCTGCAGCAATCGTTGCGCGCGTTGCAGCGCGAGATCGCCGCGGTGACGATCATCGTCACGCATGATCCGGACGAAGCCGCGTTGCTGGCCGATGAAGTGCTGGTGGTCGAACAGGGGCGCGTGCTGCAATCCGGTTTTATCGATGCCGTGTTCGAACGGCCGGCCTCGATGCGGGTAGCCGGCCTGCTCGGTTTGCACAATGTCGGCGAAGGCATGATGACGGGTCCCGCGCAGGTCGAAATCGCGCCGGGCTTCTCCATGATGATCGGCACAGGCGCAAGCGAACAGGATCTGCAAACGGGACAACACGTGATGTGGCGCGTCTCGTCGCACGCGGTGACGATTTCACCGGACGGTGAGCATAACGGCGTGGTCGAATCGGTCGAGTTGCGGCGCGGCGAGCGCTATCTCCGCGTGAGTCTCGGCGGCGTTCATTTCGACCTGGCCAGCGAAGATGCGCGCCTGCGCGAAGGCGCGCCCTGCCGGATCGACGTGCGGTCGGCAGGCGTGACGGTTTGGCTGCCAGGCGCCGCCGATTGATTAGCCTTCGTGCGCGTGAGCGCGGTTGCGAATATCGGTGAGCGAGACGTCGATCAGCAGCTTGCCGGAGTCGAACACCGTCACCAGCGCGTCGTCCCACTCGCTTTCAACCGTGCGCTCATCCCACACGACCGGCAGCGTCGTCGTTCGATACTCGCCGGTGTGGCGATTTCGCAGCAGCGTGAGGCGGCCTTTCATCGAGCGCTTGCCGGCATCCGTGACCGGATCCTTGAGCACGTCGTGCCATTCGTCGCCGAGGCGGATCGCCGAGCACTTCATCGCGAAGCGCTGGGTGTCGCGATTGATCTGCTGCAACAACGCGCCACCCATGCCGAACACGATGTTGTCCGCCGCGAAACCGGCTTCGTCCATCGCCGCAAGAATTGCCGCGATGGATTCCGGATTCACGCCGTCGCCCTGAATCACGCGTACGTTGTTGAGCACGCGCCTGCCCTTGCCGTTCAGTGTCGAACCGAACGACGCGTCGAGCGCGTGCAAGGTTTGCAACACGATAGTCTGCGGATCGCCGGAGTCCGGCCGGATCACCAGCATGCCGCCGGAATCGAGCACTGCCTGCTTCAACTCCGTGCCCCACACGTCGAGCGCGGCGAACAGATCGTAGGAATCGGACACCACCGAAACGATCGCGCCCGGCTTGCCGAACTGCGCGAGCATGTTGCGGAACGCGTCGGTTTCGCGCTCGCGCCCCCATGACGTGATCGTGCTGTGCTCCGCCGCCGGCACCGAAAACGCCGCCATGGTTTCGTTGTAGTAGTGGTTCGCCGCGACCACGCCGAGCACCGTATCCGAGCCCATGAAACTGACCAGATGCGCCGCGCCGCCAATCGCCGCCGACTCCGCGCTCGACACGCCGCGCGCGCCGAAATCGTGCAGCTTGAACGGCAATTGCGTGAGGTCGTCGCTGCTCTGTTCCAGCGCGCCGCGAATCGTCTGGCGCACATGCCAGCTTTGCGTTGCCACCGTGATCGGATACCAGACGCGCAGCAGCATGGTCTCCAGATACGAGGCCAGCCAGAACACCCGCGGATCGTCGCACTCCACCGTGACCAGCACGTTGTGAGTCGGCACGACCGATCCTTCCGGCACCGCGCGAATCCGCACCGGCAGATAGCCGCCGAACTGCTCGACGATATAGCGCCAGCCGGCTTCGTTGAACGGCTCGCCGTGCGCGGTGAAGAACGCCTTGGCCTGATCGATCATCGCCGGGGTGATGGGCCGGCACAGATACTCCTTGATCAGCATCTGCAAGCCGAAGAACAGCGTGCGCCCATAGCGTCCGCCGCGCGACTCGATGTACGAGAACATCGCCGACGCTTCGGGCGGATATTGCAGGTAATGCGAGGCCTTGTACGAATCCGTGTTGAGGATCGGATTCGACAGGATCGACGCGATGTCGTTGAGACCGTGGCTAACGTTGTGCATGGACGATGCGGCGCCCGAAGGCGCTCTCGAGAGTGATCGGGCGGGTGGTGGTCTTTTTACCATACACCGCCGCGACACCTCGTACGGGATCGCTAGGCGTCGTCGCTACGACGACTCCGCTCAATGCCCGGGCTTCAACTGCGGCGGAATACTCGGCCGGCTCGAAAACAACCGCCCAAGCACCCCCTTGCGACGCTCGACGAGCGGCGGCCACAGCATGTCGGCCAGCAACCGGATGCCTTGCGCCAGCGCACTATCGCGCGCCGACGTCACCACCGGCACGCCGCGACTCAGCGCCTCGTTGGTCAACTGTTCGTCGCGCGGAAGCTGATGCGCGACCTTCGCGCCGAGCGTTTTTTCGAGGGTCGGCAGATTGATCTGCGCGTTCTTGTCGTACTGGTTCACGACCACCCGCACCTTGCTCGCCGGATAACCCAGCTCGCGGAAAATATCGAGCATGCGGCGTCCGCCATGCAGGTACAGCGGATTTTGCCGCACCACCATGCAGATCGAGTCGCTGCGATTGAGCGCATGGATCGTCAGCGGATTGAGACTTTGGCCGACGTCGATCAGCACCGCGTCGTAACGCTCGCGCACCAGCAGAAGAATCCGCTCCAGTTGCGAGGGCAACAATTCGGCCGCTTTCAACGGATCGCCGGCGCCCGCCAGCACGTCGAGATTCGCATGCACGTGCATCAGGCAGGATTCGAGCAGGGCCGCGTCGAGCCGGCCGATCTGCGAACACAGATCGGCGAGCGTGGTAGGCGGCGGTTTATCGGCGAGCAGCAGGCTCGCGTCGGCGAATTGCTGGCTCAGGTCGATCAGCAGCACGCGCCGGTTGCGCGCGGCGGCCAGTGAATACGCGAGATTCACGGCAATCAGCGTCGTGCCGCTGCCGCCCTTGGACGACGCGAGCGAAACGATCCGTCCGGCACGGCGGCTGCGGGCGGTCTTGCGGGCATGAATCTGCGCGAGCGCACCGGTGATCTCGCCGGTTTCGAGCGGCCATGCGAACACGTGCCGCACACCCACGCGCATCGCCGCGCCGAGCAGCGCGGTCGACGGCTCCGGCGTTACCAGCATGCAATGCAGCGCCGGCGTGCAGGCCAGCGCCTCTTCCACGCCGTCCAGTTCGCGGGCATTCAGATCGATGTCGTCGACGATCAGCAGGTCCGCGCTCCGGAAGGCGCGTACGTGCGTCAGCAATTGCCGCGCGGTGCCGTAAATAATCCGCAGCCGATGCGGCACGGAGCTTTCTTCAAGGCGCGCGGCAATCTGCGACGCGCGTTGCGCGCTGGAGGAAATCAGCAAAATGTCGATCATGTCGAGTCTCCGCCGTTCTTGGGCCGTTCGGCCGGCGAGGCCGTGTCGATCACGATCGACGTTCGGTTCGGGTTTATTCTTCGTCGGCGTCGGATGGATAGACGTCCGTGCCACGTTCTTCGTGCCGCTCCGGTCGCACCGGCATGTCGTAGAGCGCTTCGCGCAACGCGTCGCGCTGAATTTCCGCCTGCGCCCGGCGCTTGATCTGGTCCGCGATCACGAGCGTCAACAGATCGGGCGGCGGCGCGGCGAACAGCGCACGCGGCGCGTCCTGCAGCCGCCGCCATGACAAGGCGTCGGCCCGTCCGGTGATTCCACGATCCAGCCGCGCTGCGGCGACCGGCTTGCTAGTCTGTGTTTTCATGACAAACCCCGAGTGATGATCCACTTCACGACTGCTGCTTCGCGACTGCTGGTTGATCTTCACCAAGAGCCGTGTCCGCCACCACGCGAACACGGCGCCCAGCTCACCTCGTACTGTGGTCTCTCTATGGAGACTCGGGCCCTGGCTCCCCGCTTCGTCGCGCCGGCTGATCCTGACCGTGCGCTGCTTTCCCCGTCGCTACTTCCTTGCGTCGCTGGTTCGCCGACTGCGCGAACTCGGTACGTGTCGTCGTTGCCTGCGCTTCGATTCCGTCATCTCGGACGGAAAAAGTGGCGAGGTCAACGCGTCACGTTGTCCGGTCAGCGAATGACCGATACCCCATACCGGTCATTCGCGCCGTTTTTTTGACATCCGCTTCTTTTGGCCCCGCCGTACCCTCGTAAGTCACATTCGATTCCACTGCCGTGCTTACGAAGTCTGTGTTTGCCGCCGGTCTCTTGTGGACTCTGCTTCCCCGTTGCGAACCGGGCGGCAACGCATTCTTTCTGTATGAGCCATCTATTGCAATGGCTATGCCATGTGCCCTCAAACCCCGATGGCACCGTGATTTTTGCTGCAATGCACCGTATTACCCCCACCTGAGCGCATGGGGTTGATTCGGATTCGAGACGCGCCGCAACCGGCCACCGACCGCTCAGGAAAGCGGGTCCGGCGGCCAGTCTTACCGACCGTCCACAGGGACGCCTTTGCAGCCAAGGGATTACGCCGGGTGCCGGTCAAATGTGCCGGTGCTTCGGGGCATGAAAGGGCACCAAGCGGCATAAAGCGACGCGTCTCGCGGCTTGCCCAAGTTGTCGCAAGCTTGAGACGCGACGCATGACCTGCGTCGCGTGTGTTTCAGGATGACGAAATGGCGGAATACACCGGTATGTGGGATCCCCCGCATTGCCGGGATTGACCGATGATTTTTGAACGGCCAGCGCGGCGCGCGCCGTGTGGGTGAGGCTCTGAATCCAGATTTGTTTGTATGGCGCTCCCAGGCGGTTTCGCTTATGGTTAAGCCATGCGCCACCTAGAGCGCTGGTATCAGGCCAACGAGGTAACAAACGGTTGTCGTTCGGGGATGAAAACGTCTGGCGGGTTTCAGCAGTGAACTGCTGTTCTGCCATCTGTCCGATATGTAGCACCTCGCGGCTCGCGCCGCCTGTTCATGCCCCCGCCGTTGCCGCCATCGTGAATCCGTCATCGCCCGGTTACTCGGTTAGAGAAACCGCAAGCGGCGGCGAAACGCAGGTCGAGTTCGTGAAAACGAACCGGCTGGCTCAGTTGGCCGAAGACCGGTGCGTGTTGCCGGTCTGTCCAGTACGTTGAACTGCAGTCCTGAGAGCAGCATCGAACCGGGGGAAACATGACTACCAATTGCACGCCTGTCGACACTGAACGCACCGTTCTGTACGTGTCCACTACGCCGGATCACAAGCTCGCGGATTTCCTCGCGGCGTCCGGCTGGCAAGCTGTGCATGCTAAAAGCACGGCGATCGCCGAACGGCTGATCGAGCGCGGCAACATCAAGGTCGGGCTCGTCGAACTGCCCGGCGACTGCACGTCGCAGCATCTGTCCGCACTGGCCTCGTGCATGCGGCGCGTCGAAACCAATTGGGTCGCCCAGATTGCGCCGGGGCAGGCGGAAAACGAACTGGTCAGCCGCTTCATCCTCGACTATTGCTTCGACTTCGTGACCCGGCCGTGGCTGAACGACCGGCTCGTGTTCGCGCTCGGCCATGCGCACGGCCTCTCCAGCCTGCGGCAAACCCAGGTGGCCCCCGAGCCGTCGCTCGGCCGGCACGGCATGGTCGGACAATGTGAGGCGATGCAGCAGTTGTACCGGCGCATCGACAAATGCGGCGTGACCGACGCCCCGGTCTTCGTGGCCGGCGAATCGGGCACCGGCAAGGAACTGACTGCCCGGGCCATTCATGAGCGCTCGCCTCGCGTGGGCCGCGCGTTCGTCGCGATCAATTGCGCGGCGATTCCGCCGAGCCTGCTGCAGGCCGAACTGTTCGGCCACGAGCGCGGCGCGTTCACCGGCGCCTTGCAGCGCAAGATCGGCCGGATCGAAGGCGCGCACGAAGGCACCCTGTTTCTCGACGAAATCGGCGACATGCCGCATGAATGCCAGGCGGTGCTGTTGCGCTTCCTGCAGGAAGGCACGATTGAACGGCTGGGCGGCAATGGTCCGATTCATGTCGACGTGCGGGTCATTTCGGCGACCCACGTGGATCTCGACAAAGCAGTCGAAGACGGCCGTTTCCGCTCCGACCTGTATCACCGCTTATGCGTGCTGCGTCTGATCGAACCGCCGTTACGCGAGCGCGGCGGCGACATCAAACTGCTCGCCAATTACGCGCTCAGCATGTACAAGCAGGACGGCGCGCGCAAACTGCGCGGGCTCTCCAGCGACGCGATCGTCGCGATGTCGAACTATCCGTGGCCGGGCAACGTGCGCGAGCTGATCAATTGCGTGCGCCGCGCGGTCGTGATGAGCGAAGGCCGCTTTATCACGGCCAGCGATCTCGGCTTGCCGGAAGCGGACAACGGCCCGGCGGTGACGCTCGCCGAAATCCGCAGCAAGGCCGAGAAAGACGCGATCGAACATGCGCTGCAGCGGCATGGCTACAAGCTGTCGGAAGCGGCGGCCGAACTCGGCATTTCGCGGGCCACGCTGTATCGGCTGATGCATGCGAACCGGCTGCATCAGGAACCGGCGGCCGGGCGTGCGTCGGGTGCGAGCGGTGCGGATGCCGACGACGAGGCCGAGCGGCAGGCAAGTTCGATGGTTTGAGTGCGGGCGGGCCGTGAAGGCCCGCTTTTTTTGATTGACGGCTGCCGTGTGCTTGCCGTCTCGTCTGCTTGTCATTCGCGCCTTTCGGATGCCCGCCGCCGTTGCTATGCTGAAAGCCGTTCATCCCACCCGGAGCGGACTTGGCTGATCAGCAGATTCCGGCGCTCGAGCGCCGTCCCTCCTCCACGCTTCCCGCGCAAGCCAGTCCGTGCGACGCGCTGACCATCCGCGCGCAATCGCTCAGCGCCGGCTCGCCCTGCCGACGTAAGAAACTCGCGCTGGCCGCGACCATCCTCGGCTCCAGCATGGCGTTCATCGATGGTTCCGTGGTCAACGTCGCGTTACCGTCGATCCAGACCGAACTGGGCGCGAGCGTGGCGGCGATTCAATGGGTCGTCGATGCGTATCTGCTGTTTCTCGGTGCGCTGGTGCTGGTGGGCGGTTCGCTCGGCGACAAACTCGGCCGGCGCACCGTGTTTATCACCGGCATCGTGCTGTTCACGCTGGCGTCGATCGGTTGCGGCCTTGCGCCTGGCGCCGCCGCGCTGATCGCGGCGCGCGCCGTGCAAGGCGTCGGCGCGGCGCTGCTGGTGCCGAGCAGCCTGGCGATCATCGGCACGGTGTTCGACGACCGCGAACGCGGTCAGGCGATCGGCACGTGGGCGGGCGTCGGCGCGATCACGTCGGCGCTTGGACCGGTCTCGGGCGGCTGGCTGGTGGACGCGTTTTCGTGGCGGGCGATCTTTTTTCTCAACGTGCCGATTGCCTGCGCGACGGTTGCGTTGGCGGTCATCGCCGTGCCGGACAGCCGACTGGACGATGTCGCCGCGGAGGGGCCGGTGGGCAGCGGAGCGCGGGTTCAACCCTCCACGCCAGTGAAACTCGACTGGCTGGGCGCAGCCACCGCGACCGTCGGGCTTGCCGCGCTGACCTATGGCCTGACGCTCGCGTCGGCGCACGGTTTCGGCGACCGCTGGGTGCTGGCCGCGATAGTCGGCGGCTTGCTGGTAATGGGCGCATTCATCGCGCTTGAAGCGAGAACGCCGAATCCGATGATGCCGCTCGACGTGTTCCGTTCACGCGATTTCGTCGGCGCCAACCTTGTCACGCTGCTGGTTTACTTCGGGCTAGGTGGCGCGCTGTTTTTCCTGCCGTTCACGCTGATCCGCGCTTATGGCTACAGCGCGACCCAGGCCGGCGCGGCATTGCTGCCGGTGCCGGTGACGATCGGCCTGTTGTCGCGCTTTACCGGCGGTCTGACGAGCCGTTATGGCGCGCGCGCCTTGTTGACCGCGGGTCCGGTGATCGCCGCGGCCGGCTTCGCGATGATTGCATTGCCGTGGGTACGCGGCGAGTACTGGCGTGGGTTTTTCCCCGCGCTGACGGTGCTTGGACTCGGCATGACGATCACCGTCGCACCGTTGACGACGACCGTGATGACCTCGGTCCCGGCGGCACGCACGGGTGTCGCGTCGGGGATCAACAACGCGGTGGCGCGGGTCGCGAGCTTGCTGGCAATCGCGGTGCTGGGGATCGTGTTCGTCTGGTCGCACGATGCGACTCTCGATGCGCGGCTCGACGCGTTGCATGTGCCGCGAGCGGAGCGCGAGGCGGCCAGTCTTGCGCGCAGTGGTGGCGAGGCGGTCGATGGCGGCGATGAGCCGTCCGGGTCTGTGCCTGCGACGGGCAACGCTTCTTCGGACTCAGGGCTGCAAGCGTCCGCGCCGGGCGCAGCTACGCAAGCGGCAATTGCTACTGCGCAAGCCGACTCGCTAGGCGCCGCATTACGAGCCGTGGCACTGATGTCGGCATTGTGCGCACTGATCGGCGCGGCATTGGCGGCGACGACCATCCAGCGCGCGGAGCGCAAGCCATAGCACGTCCGTGACACTGGCCTCGGCATAGTGCTCGTTGGCCGGCGCAACGCAGCGCCATAGCACTTACCAACCCGCCGCAAGCTCCCCGCTTCCGACACTTCACAACACCCTGAAACGTCCCCGCCCGCCGATCTCCATACTCACGTCATGGCAGTGCAAACGCCCTCACTCCACCGGGAGCTTCTCCATGACGATCACCTGCTTCATCCGTTACCAGATCGATCCGTTCCAACGCGACGCTTTCGACGACTACGCGCGCAACTGGGGCCGCATAATTCCGCGCTGCGGCGGTCATCTGGTCGGCTATTTCCTGCCGCACGAGGGCACCAACGACATCGCGTGGGGCTTGATCGCGTTCGACAGCCTCGCCGCCTACGAGACCTACCGCGCCAGGCTGCGCACCGATTCCGAAGCGCGCGACAATTTCCAGTTCGCGCAAACCCGGCGCTTCATTCTGCGTGAAGAGCGGACTTTCACCGAAGTCGTCGACGGCACGTTCGAGGTCGCGCCGCAGTAAAGGCGGCAACCGGCCAGGCGCGATATGCGGAGACGGCGCGCACCGTCCCGCATATCGCGCGCGCCCATCTGCGCCCCCCCCAGACCGCCGACCACCCCAGCGCCGTCCGACAGGCCGGTTTTTTGCTGCCCGTGCTAGCCTGTCGGCTGCCGCTTGTCGGCCGCCCGGCGTCGAAGCCCGCCCAGCTTGCCCGAGGCGGCCGCCGACCCCGCCGCGAGGAACTTGTATGACCTGAGCCGTGTCGGTTCAAGGTCACGCCGCCGAACCGGTCCACGCGTCCCGGCCCAGCCGTCCGCACCTGGAACCCCGCCTTACACCCTATGCGCAAATTACTACTCGTCTGGTTGGTCCTCCTTTTCACCGTCGGCGCGTCGCCGGCCTTCGCCGCTGCGGCGCAAGCCGCGCCCGCCTCGTCGGCCTCCGGCGCCGGCGTCACGCTGACGCCCGAGCAGGCCCGCCAGGCGCTCGCCGTCCTCAACGATCCCAAACGCCGCGCGCAGGTTGCCGACACGCTGCAAGCCATCGCCGCCGCCGGCGCGCTCAGCGCCCCCCCCGCGGCGTCCGCCGCATCGGCCGCCTCGGCCCCAGCCGCGGCCAGCGCCGCCGCCCTCGTCCCAGCCGCGTTCCAGTCCAACGGACTCGCGTCGCAACTGGCTCGCCAGGGCGCGCATTGGGCGATCCATCTCGGCGAATCATTACGCGCGTCAGTGGCTGCGCTGCTCGATACGACGTCGGTGCGCGCATGGTGGAACTGGCAATTGACCAGTCCGCAAGCGCGCGCCGTGCTGGGTCACGTCGCGTGGTCGCTGCTGGCGGCGCTGGTGCCGGCGCTGGTGATCGAATGGCTCGCGCGGCGTCTGTTGCGCCGCGCTTATAAAGCGCTCGCCGCCCGCCGCGAACTCGGCACGGAAGACGACTCGCCGCAAGCCGGCCTGCCGGTCGACGTGACGCCGCAACCCGCCGACGCCCCGAACGCCGCGCCGCCGCTGCCGGTCATGCCGATATCGAACGACGAGGCAACAGCCGGCGCGGCGGCCGCGACGGCAAGCCCCGCCAGCGCGCCAGCCGCCAAAGGCAAGCTCGACGAAGCGCAAGGCAAACAACGCGCCGCGCATCACTGGACCTTGCTGCAGCGTCTGCCGCGCGGACTGTTGACGCTGGTGCTGCGCTTCATCCCGCTCGCGGTGTTCGTCGGCGCGGCCAGCGGACTGATGTCGATCGTCACCGACGACGGCACGCCGCAAGACCGCGCGCTCGATTCGCTGATCGACCTCTACGTACTCAGCCGCGTGATCGTGATCGTCAGCGGCTTTTTCCTGCAGCCGGGCGCGCCGCGTCTGCGTCTGTTGCGCATGAGCGATGCGTGGGCCGCCTTCATGCAGCACTGGATCGTCCGGATCGTCAGCGTGGTGGCCGCCGGTTCGGCGATCGCGGAGATCGCACAGTCGCTCGGTCTGAACGACGCGGCGCATCTCGCGCTGATGAAGGTGGTCGCGCTCGCCGGCCACGTGATGATCTCGATCCTGATCCTGCAATGCGCGACGCCGGTCGGCGAACTGATCCGCAAGCGCTTTGCCGCGCGCGAATCGCTCGCGATGTTCGGCAACGCGCTGGCGGACCTGTGGGCGTGGCTCTCCGTGTTCGTCGTGATGGCGCTGTGGTTCATCTGGGCGCTCGACGTGCGCAACGGCTATCACGAGTTGCTGCATCTCGGCGGTATTTCGCTGGCGGTGCTGGTCGGCGCGCGGGTGGCGTCGATCGTGATCTTCGGCGCGTTGGCGCGGCTCTTCAACGTGCAGGACGACGCCGACAAGTCGCTCGTGCATCGGCACGCTTACCGCTATTACCCGCTGCTGCGGCGCGTGGTGTCGTGGATCATCGGCGTGGTCACCGCGCTGGCGCTGCTGCAGGTGTGGGGCGTCGACGTGATCGATCTGTTCCGCGCCGGCTCGATCGGCCACCGGCTGGCGTCGGCGCTGGTCACGATCGGCGTCGCGGCGGTCGTCGCGCTGCTGGTGTGGGAAGGCGTCAACGTGTCGGTCGAACAGCGGCTGGAGCGCTGGACCACCAGCGGCGACCTGGTGCGCGCCGCGCGCCTGCGCACCTTGCTGCCGATGCTGCGTAGCGCGCTGTTCTGCGTGATCGCGCTGGTGGTGGTGCTCACCGGCCTCAGCGAACTCGGCGTGAACATCGGGCCGTTGCTCGCGGGCGCGAGCATCTTCGGCGTGGCGCTCGGCTTCGGCTCGCAGAAGCTGGTGCAGGATTTCATCACCGGCATTTTTCTGTTGATGGAAAACGCAATGCAGGTCGGCGACTGGGTCACGCTCGCGGGCGTGTCCGGCACCGTCGAATATCTGTCGATCCGCACCGTGCGGCTGCGCGGCGGCGACGGCTCGCTGTACACCGTGCCGTTCAGTTCGGTGTCGACGGTGAACAACACCAACCGCGGGCTCGGCAACGCGGCGGTGAAGGTCAATATCGTGTTCGGCGAGGACGTGGATCTGGCGATCGACACGCTCAAGGCAATCGGCGCCGCGCTGCGTGAAGACGAGAAATTCAAGGACGGTATTCTGTCCGACTTCAGCTTCTGGGGCGTCGATGGCCTGGATGGGTCGGCGGTCACGCTGGCCGGCCAGATCCAGTGCCGCGACAGCGCGCGCTGGGGCGTGCAGCGCGAATTCAACCGGCGCATTCTGAACCGCTTCAGCGAACTGGGTATCGCGATCGCGAATCCGCAGCGGCATCTGCTGACGTGGGACCCGGAGAGCGTGCCCGCGCAGGTTGAAGCGGGCGATGCAGCGAAGACGGCGCGGCAGGATGAGCCGCCTTCCAACCCGCCGTCCGCTGCGGAAGCCGCTGAAGCCGCTGAAGCCGCTGAAGCCGCGAAGGCCTCCGATGCTGATGCCACGACGCGCAAAGGCGATGCACCCGTGGACGATCAGTTGCCCGTCGACCCTAAGCCGGCCGGCGGTCCAGGAACGCCAGCAAATCCTGGTTCAACCTCTCCGCATGCGTGAAGTAAAGACCGTGGGCGGCGTCCTCATAGACGTAGAGTGACGCGCCGGGGATCAGCCGCGCCGTGGGCCGCCCGGTCAGTTCGAGCGGCGCCGACACGTCGCGCTCGCCATGCACCACCAGCGACGGCACGTCGACCCGCTTCAACTCCTCGCGGAAATCGGTAATGGTCTGCAAGTGCGCGAGTTCCAGCACGGCCTGATGCGAGGTCTGCAGCATCATCCGGATCGTCCAGTCGCACGGCGCGCGCGACACGCCCGCGCCGAAGTACGGCGCCGCATTCGCTTCGATCCAGTCGGGAAACGAGCGACGTAGCGCGGCGCGGCCCTGTTCGAACAACACGCCGTCGATACCGTTCGGGTTGTCGGCGGTTTTCAGCAGATACGGCGTGGCCGCGGGCGCCACGAACGCGATCCGGGCGATCCGCGACGAACCGTGCCGGGTCAGATAACGCACCGCTTCGCCGCTGGCGATCGAATGCGTGACCAGCGTCACGTCATGCAGATCGAGCGTGCTCAACACGCTGTTCAGATCGTCGGCCAGCGTATCGAAGTCGTAGCCGCGGCCCGGGTCGCTCGAACGGCCATGGCCGCGCCGGTCGTACGCGATGCAGCGGCAGTTCAGCCGCGCCAGCGGTTCCATCTGATACGCCCACATGTCCGAATTCAGCGTCCAGCCTGACAGAAACACGATCGGCGTGCCTTGGCCCCAGTCGCGGTAGAACAGACGCGTGTTGTCGGCCGCGCGGATGGTGTTGGGTTCGTCGGCGAGATGCGGGGCGGTGGCATTCATGGCGGCCTCTGGGTCCGTAGGTGGAATTCGTGATGCGATGGCGTCACTGTGCCGGGCGGCTGTACGCAGGTCGATTACGTGGGAGGTAAAGAAATCGGCTTCAGGATGCGTTTGCGGGGCGGCTCCGGTGTTATCGCGTCGCGGGCTCAATCCACCTGCCACCAGCGCGGCAGTAAGCGCCGCACCTCCGCTCGCCGGTAGCGGTCGTCGATCAGATGCACCACGCCCTGATCCTGCTCCGTGCGAATCACGCGACCCGCCGCCTGCACCACCTTCTGCAAGCCCGGATACAGATACATGTAGTCGTAGCCGCTGCCGAACTTCGCGTCCATCGTGCGGCGCATCTGCTCGTTGACGTCGTTGATTTGCGGCAAGCCGAGCGTCGCGATAAACGCGCCGATCAACTGCTGGCCGACCAGATCGACACCTTCGGAAAACGCGCCGCCCAGCACCGCGAAGCCGACGCCCTGGTGATGCGTGCGAAAGCGCGCGAGGAACGCGTCGCGCGCGGCTTCGTCCATGCCGGGTTCCTGAGCCCAGACCGGCACGTCGGGATGCCGTTCGCGCATCAGCTCGACCACACGTTGCAGATAGTCGAAGCTGCTCAGAAAACCCAGATAATTACCCGGTTGCGCCGCGTACTGCCGCGCGATCAGATCGACGATCGGCATCAGCGAACGCTCGCGGTCGCGCCAGCGCGTCGACACGTTGCCGGCCACGCGCACCTGCAATTGCTCCGCGCGAAACGGTCCCTCGACATCGAGCCATGACGTCGACTCGGGCAAGCCCAGCGTATCGCGATAGAAGTGATACGGATTCAGCGTGCCGGAGAACATCACGGTCGTGCGTGCGGCGGCGTAGCGCGGCGCAAGAAACGGCGCGGGAATCACGTTGCGCACGCACAGCGTGGCGGCGGTTTTATCGCGCGGTGCGAAACGATCGGCGCTGAGCGTGATGTCGAAAATCGAATGCTCGCCGAACTGCTCGGCCAGCGCGACGAAATGCATGGCGTCGAAGAAAAACCGCAGCGAGGCTTCGTCGATGGAAAGCGGCGCGTCGGCGAGTTGATCGGTCACTTCGCCGATCAGCTTTTGCGCGGCGAACAGCAGTTTGCTGGGAACGTCGTCGTACACCTGGTACGTTTCGCTCTGCGCACGTTTGAGCGCGTTCCACTCGCGCTGCAAGCGCTCGAGCGGTTTGCGCAACGTGGCCGGCGCGGTTTTGCGCGCGAGCCGCAGCGCCGCCTGATCGAGCGACGCGCTGTACATGCGGCGCGCGCGGTCGAGCAGATTGTGGGCCTCGTCCACCAGCACGCCGACGCGCCACTGATTGATCTGCGTGAGCGCGTACAACATCGCGCTGCTGTCGTAGTAGTAGTTGTAGTCGCCGACCACCACGTCAGCCCAGCGCGCCAGCTCCTGCGCCAGATAGTACGGACAGACCTCGTGCGCGAGCGCGACGTCACGCACCGTCGCGCGATCGAGCTTCGGGCCGGCCAGCGCCGCGCTGCGCGCCGCGTCGAGCCGGTCGTAGAAGCCGAGCGCGAGTGGGCACGACTCGCCGTTGCAGGCTTTGTCGGGATGCTCGCAGGCTTTGTCGCGCGCGACCAGTTCGAGGGTTCGCAAGGGTAGCGCTGAACTGGCCGAGCCGGCCGCCGCAGTGCTGCGGTGAAGCGTGTCGATTGCGTCGAGCGCGAGCGCGCGGCCCGGCGTTTTCGCGGTGAGGAAAAAGATGCGCTCGATCTGATCCGCCGCGCACGCCTTCAGCAGCGGAAAAATGGTCGCAAGCGTCTTGCCGATGCCGGTGGGCGCTTGCGCCATCAACGGCTTGGCGTCGCGCGCCGCGCGATAGACCGACACCGCCAGCTCGCGCTGCCCGCTGCGAAATTGCCCGTGCGGAAACTGCAGCGCGCCGAGCGCGGCATTGCGCGCGGCGCGATGCGCTTCTTCCTGCACGGCCCAATCGAGAAAGCGCTCGCATTGTTCGACGAAGAAAATCTCCAGATCGCGCGCGGTATGAAACTCCTCCAGCACCGTCTCTTTCTGGGTGCCGATGTCGAAGTACACCAGCGCAACCGTCAACCCGGCAAGCCCGCGCGTGCGACACAGCAGATGCCCATAAACGCGCGCCTGCGCCCAGTGCAGCGTGCGGTGATTGTCGGGCATGCGCGTGAGGTCGCCGCGATACGTCTTGATCTCTTCGAGCCGGTTCGCCAGCCGATAGAAACCGTCGGCACGGCCGCGCACGGTCAGGCCGCGATGCGTGCCGGTCAGCGTGATTTCGGTTTCGTAGCCGCTCGCGCGACGGCCGGCCACCGCGACGTGGCCCGCCATACCTTCGAGCGATGTCGGCGCGGGCGTAAAGCGCAGATCCAGATCGCCGCGCTTCGCGGTGAATTCACACATGGCCCGCACGGCGACGACGTAGGTCATGGGGGCGACTCGGTAGCGTGGATGCTGAGGGCGGCGGCGTTGGCGTCATCCCCCACCCAGCGCACGTCGACCACGCGCACCGGCATGCCGTGCTCCACGCAGTACGCGAGCCAGCGAATCTGGTTGTCTTGCAAACGGTCGCCCGGTCCTTTCACTTCGATCAACTCATAGCGACGTTCGGCTGGCCAGAAACGGATCAGATCCGGCAACCCCGAGCGATTGCTTCGAATATCGTGCAACAACCGCTCGAACCACAGCTTCAGATGCGCGGCCGGCAGACAGTCGAGTGCGAGCGCAACCAGTTCCGGCGTCAGCATTCCCCAGAACACGAACGGCGATTGCAAACCCGCCTTGCTCTGCAGATGCCGCAAAATCGTCTCGCGATAAGCGTCGCTGTCGAGTTGCGCGAGACACGCCGCGAATTGCGCCGCGCGACGCGCCTGAAAATCCGGCGCATGCAGATCGGCCGGACCGCGCTGGAACGGATGAAAAAACGCGCCGGGCAACGCGGCGAATACCGGTTCCCAACACAGCAAGCCGAATAGCGAATTGATCAGCGCGTTCTCGACGTAATGCACCGGCGCGGTTTCGCAGGTGAGATGGTCGCGCGTGACGTATTCGACCGGTAGCGCATCTTCAGGTTTAGGCAACACCAGCGTGCTGCGCTCCACCGGACGCGCCGCCGCCACGCGAACCATCGGCTCGCCGAGCTTGCGCCGCAGACGCGGCATCATCCGCGCGACACGCTGCGCTTCTTCTTCGCTTTCCGGCGCGGCGCAGGCCTCGCCGGCCAGCGCGAACGCTTCGCCGAAACGCTCACTGCGTTCAAGCACGCGCACGCGCCGATGACGCGCGCCGGGCCATGCGCAAGCCGCGTAAACGGGGAGCGCGGCGGCCCAGTTCTGCCGGCGTTCGCAATGCTGTCCGATCCGGAACAGCAGTTTCGCGCGACGCGTTTCGAGCCACGCGTTCGACGTTGCAATCTCGCGGATGGTAGCGACCAGCGTGTCGATTGCCGCCGGCTCCGCGTCGTCGTCCGGCAGCCAGTCCAGCGCTTCACGGCACGCATGCAGCGCGAGATAGACATCGACGTCGGCCCGCTGCTGGAATGCGCGCGACGACGGCGCGAACGGCACCGTTTCATACTGGAACACGCCGAGATCGGCGAGCACGAACTCCGACCAGTCCTGCTGCAAATTGCCGAAGAACATCAGCCGCAGACGCTCGCAGAGCGGCGCGATCGCGACGTGGAGAATGCGATCGGACGTGGCGCCGTGCCACGAGGAAAGGGGACGTTCGGTCGGGTTTTCAGCGTCGCCTTCAAGGCCGCTACCGCCCTCACCCTCATAAAACGGCCGCAACGTTTCCAGCAGATCGGCCTTACGCAACGCCCTCGCGCCAGGAATCAGCGCAATCGCCTCCGCAAAAATCTCCAGCAGCGCCGGCCGCGTAGTCAGCGCGAACAGGTTCTCAAGCGTGAGACCGGGTTCGGTATCGATCCAGCCGAGCGCCGTCATCGGCGCGGCCGCGAGCAACGGGCAGCCGACCTCGTCGTAAGTGAGCCGGCTCGCGCGGAACAGCGTGCCCTGGCGCATCAGCATGCGCACCAGCAGCGCGCGCGACGCCTGCGGCAAGCCCGCGAAAGCGCGCAGAAACGCCTGTTCCTCGGTGTCGAGCAGGTCGTCGTAGCGCTCGGCCAGCCACGCCAGCGCACGCTCGAAGTTCAGCAGATAGTAAGGGACGTCAGACCGCAGATCTGACCGGGCGCCGGTTGCCAAGGTGCTTTCACGATACCTGTATGTTTATACAGTGATCATAGCAAAGTCCACGGCGGTTTCACTACCTTCGTGTTAGCCGGCGATCTGCCCGAGCCGCAAGCGCAGCGGCGCTTCGGGCCTGAGCGACACATTCAGCACGGGCCGCGGCGCTTTCATCCCGTGCGGCACGCTCAGCTCGAAGCGCTGCAATAGCATGGCCGCGATCACGGTCAGCTCGGTCATCGCCAGGTGCTGTCCGAGGCACACACGCGGCCCGGCGCCGAACGGCATATACGCGCCGCGCGGCAACTTCGGCGCGTCCGAAGAGAAGCGCTCGGGCCGAAACGTCATCGGCTCGGGAAACCAGCGCGGGTCGTGATGCATCAATTGCACCGGCACCATGAACATCGTCCCGGCGGGCAATTGCCAGGGGCCCAGCGTGAACGGCTGTGTCGACCGGCGGCTGCTGAGCACCGGCACGGCCGGGTAAAGCCGCAACGTCTCCTGCAACGTCTGCGTCAGATACGGCAAGGACGCCAACGCGTCCGCGTCGGGTTCGGCGCCTTGCAGCACCCGCCGGACTTCGTCGCGCGCGGCCGTCTGCGCGGCCGGATTGGCGGCCATGCACCATGCCCACCAGATCAGCGTAGCGGCGCTGGTGTCATGGCCCGCGAGGAAGGTCGTCATGCACTCGTCGTGGACGGCCTGCAGCGGCCATGCCGCGGGGTCGGACAGATGCAGCTTCAGCAGACGCGACAGCAGATCGTCCGGCCACGCGTTGCGCGCCAGCCGCAATCTCGTTTGCAGATGACGTTCGATCAAGCCGTCCAGCATCGCCTGCGCCCGCCGCGTGGCACGCTTCCACGGCACCCAGCGCGGTGAGCTCATCGGCCAGTAGAGGCCGGTATAAGTCGACACGATCAACGTATGCGCGGCTTGCTCGGCCATGCGCGCATCGCTGCCGATCTCGCTCGAGAACATCATCCGCATGATCACGTCCATGGCCAGCGACGTGATCGCGCTCTCGATCGGCCACGCCTCCTCCTTCTGCGGCCAACCCGCGAACGCCGCGCCGGCCGCCGCGACCATGGTCGGCACGAACGCATGCACCGATGCCCGCGAGAACCCAGGCTGCAACGTGTGCCGCTTGTCTTTCCACGCATCGCCCTCGGCGATCAGCACACTGTGTCCGTGCACTTCGCCGAACACGCGCATGCCGTGCTCCCAGCGGATCAACTCGTCATGGCGATTGACCAGCAGCTCACGCACTAACTGCGGATCGCTGACGACAAGCTGATGCTCCGGCCAGATCCGCAGATAGACGACGTCGCCGAAAGCTTGCTGCCACTCGGCCACCGTCGCCAGCAGATCGTGCGACATGCGTCTCAACGCGCCCCAGCCGGTCAGGCCGACGGACGGCCCGGGCGGCCAGACGCCGGCAGCGTGAGGGACAGGCGGAGGCGGCTCATCCGCGTGGAAGGGGCACTGGGAGGAAGGTGAGGTGGTCATGTCGCGCATTGTTGGCCAGCGCGCCGCCCTCGTCTTGAACGCAAACGACATCGTGCCGTTGTCGGCATCAATGCTCCGCCGTGACGCTCGAAGCTTGCTGACACCCGCACCGGTTTTACTTAAACTCTGCCGCCATGACACTCGACTTGCTTCCGCAACAGGCGTCCTGCCCCGATCCGCTCGCGCGCGCCACGCGACTCTCCCGTGAGAGCGACGCCGCGCATGGGCGGATTCATCTTGCGCCCGCCGTATTGCAAGGCGCGATCGTCGCGGTGATCATTCGCGACACGCGCGGTCTGGCACTGAACGACGCGCAACGTCTGACGCATTTTCCGGCGTCGCCGCTGGTGAGTCTGTCGGCGTTTCAGCACATGAACGGCGGACTCGTGGACCGCACTCCCGACGGGCCGCGCTGGCAGCCATTCAGTGCGTCCGTGATGCTGTCGGGCAGCCAGTCCCAGCCAACCGTCAGCTGGTCGCCTACGGGTGGCCGTGGCTGCATGATCTGCTTCACGGCGGATACCGCGCGGTCGCTGTTCGGGCTCGATCCGGCAGCCGTGCAGGACCGCTTCGTCCCCGCGCAAACGGTGCTCGGCGAGGTCTGGCAGCCGCTACTGCAAGCGCTGCTCGACGCCCCCGACGATGCGGCCACGTTCGCCGCCTTGCAGCAACATCTGGCCGCGCGCTGGCAAGCGTTGCAGGGCCGCGCGTCGGCCACGCCGTCGTTGCGGCAGATCGGCCGTCATTGGGTCGAACGTCTCGGTCTGCAGGCGCATGAATGGCGCAATACGCACAGCGCGCGTCAGGTCGAACGCCGGATCAAGGCGCATAGCGGACGGTCGCTGCGTGAATGGCAATGGCTCGTCAAAACCGAAGGCGTCTTCTTCAACGCGCGGGACCGCTACGACGCGGGCGAATCTGTCGATTGGGCCGCAGTGGCCTTCGACGAAGGTTTCGCCGATCAGGCTCATTTGAGCCGCACGGCCAAACGCATCACCGGTTTTTCGCCGGGCGAATTCGCGCAGCGTTTTGCCGAGGATGAATCGTTCTGGCTGTACCGGTTGTGGGTTTGAGAGGAGTGAACCGAGGCCGCTTGGGCCGGTTTGCGCGGTCCGCCAGCAATACCGATACTGTTGTGACTTGAAATACGCACCGGACTCATCGACAGGGAACTCACTGCCATGCCCTCTTCCGTTCGCAACTCGCTGGTCTGGATTTTCGATGCATTCGAGCGCGATCCGACCTACATCACCAAGCGGATGTTCGGCAGCGACGCCGCGTATCTCGACGGCCTGCTGTGTCTGATCGCCGCCGATCGCACCAGGCCATGGAATGGCCTGCTGATCTGCACATCGCACGATCGTCACGCGGCGTTGATCGAAGAGTTTCCCGCTTTGCAACCGCATCCGGTGCTGGGGAAATGGCTTTATATCGCGCAGGACGACCCGGCATTCGAAGCCGTCGCCGACAGCATGACCGCGCTGGTACTCGCGCGCGATCCGCGAATCGGCGTCGAGCCGAAACCGCGTCGCAGCAGAAAGAAGTCCACGTTGCCGGATGCCTGACTACGCGTTTGCCGTGTGCTATCGCGCGGCCACCCACACCACCATCAGCGAGCGCACCCCTTGCGCGCCGCGAATCAGCACGCCTTCGATATCCGCCGTCGCCGACGGTCCGGTGACCAGCGCCGCATAACGCGCGCCGCGGAAATCGTCGCGCCGGTAGACGTCCTGCAAGCCGTCCATCAACTCGGCCGGGTCGAGCAACACGATCAGATGCTGCACGATGTAGCCCAGCGCGTTGACCACATACTCACGTTCGCTGAACCACACCGAGCCGGTTTCGGCGACACCGAAGCGCGCTCGCACCACACCGACATCGATATCCTGCAACGACGCCGGTTCGGTATCCGCTGTCAGCGCACGAGTGCCCGCGACTTCCGGCGTAGCCGACGCCACCGACGCCGCGTCGCCGAAGCGCTCGCGGATCAGCGCGCTCACGTCGGCCGCCGAGGCAACTTCGACGCAAGTCCCGCCCATTGCCTGTAACGCAGCCGTAAAACGCGCACGCAGATCGCCGCCCACCGCGTCGAACAACGGCACGTCGGGCCGTGGCCGCGCAGCCGGTTGCGCTTGCCGCACTTTCTCCAGAAACGCCTCACGCGTTGCCATCTTTAACTCCACGATTCTTCTTGTACCAGGCGTGGAAGGTCAGCTTAGGCGCCTCCGGCAACTCCCGTTGCTTGCCCCAGATATTCAGCGGGTTGTACAACATGAAATTCGGCAGCCCGCGCAACGCGCTACCCATCGACGACACCGTCGCGCGATACAAGGTCGGACTCGCGAGCAAGCGCCCCGCCATTTTCAGCACTTCCTGCTTCACGAACGGCACTTCATGATGCTCGGCGATCACCGTGCGCCACTTGTAAATCTGCTCGTGAATATTGATCTTCACCGGACACACGTTCGTGCAACTGCCGTTCAACGTCGACGCGAACGGCAACGCGCTATAGCGCTTCAGATCGTAGGTGGGATTGATAATCGCGCCGATCGGCCCCGAGTACGTGCCGCCATAAGAGAGCCCGCCGCTGCGCCGGTACACCGGACAGGTGTTCATGCAGGCGCCGCAGCGAATGCACTTGAGCGAGTACCAGAAATCTTCCATCGCGAGCCGTTCCGAACGGCCGTGATCGACGAGGATGAAATGCATCTCCGTGCCCGGACGCGGCGCGCGGAAATGCGACGTGTACTGCGTGATCGGCGAACCCAGCGCGCTGCGCGACAGCATGCGGATAAACACGCCGAGATCGGCCACTTTCGGAATCAGCTTTTCGATCCCGATCGACGCGATATGCAGCGGCGGCACGTTCGCCGAGAGATCCGCATTGCCTTCGTTCGTACACACCACCACGGTGCCCGTTTCCGCCACCGCGAAATTGCAGCCGGTCATGCCCGCCGTTTTTTCGCGCACGAAGTACGGCCGCGTGTTCATCCGCTGGCTCTCCGCGAGATAGTGGATGTCGCTGTTCTTCGGATCGGTGCCGATAGTGCGGCCGAACAGTTCGGCAACGTCGGCGCGCAGCTTGTGCACCGCCGGCACCACCATATGACTCGGGTCCTGATGATCGAGCTGCTGGATGCGCTCGCCCAGGTCCGTTTCCATCACCGTGATGCCGCGCGGTTCCAGATACTCGCGCATCTTGCATTCGTCGGTGAGCATCGACTTGCTTTTGACGAGCGTGGTCATGCCGCGCTCGGACATGATCTGGTGCACCAGCGCGTTGTGTTCTTCGGCCGTCGACGCCCAATGTACGGTCACGCCGTTCGCCTCGGCTGTGGCAGCGAACTGCTCCAGATATCCGGACAGATGCGACAGCGTGTGTTCCTTGATGCCCGACGCCAGCTCGCGCATCGTCTCCCATTCGGCAATGCCGTGCGCCTGCGCGTCGCGCTTCTCACGCAAATCCCACAACCGCTTGTCGTGAAACGCCACGTGCTCGGTCTTCTTGATGAAAGCGCCGGCGGCTTTCGCGTGATCGATGCGGCTCATGTGCGCGCTCCGTTGAGCACCTGCGCGATGTGGATGAAGCGCGCCTCGGCCTTCATGCGCTCCGCGCAGCCTTGCTGATGCATCAGGCACGACATGTCGCCCGAAACGATGTATTCGGCGCCCGCCTGCAGATGATCGCGAACCTTGTCCTGTCCCATGCGCACCGACACCGGTTCCTCGGTCACCGAGAACGTGCCGCCGAAACCGCAGCATTCGTCAGGCCGCGCCGGCTTGACGAACTCGATTCCCTTCACGCCTTCCAGCAGCGTGCGCGGCTTCGAAAACGGCGTGCCCGACACTTCGGAAATGGACGCTTCTTTCAGATGCCGCAACGCGCTGCAGCTATTGTGCAAACCCACGCGATGCGGAAATTCGGCCCACGGAAACTCGCGCGCGCCGACCACGTCGTGCAGAAACTCGACGAGTTCATACGCGTTGGCGCGGACCTGTTTCACTTCGTCGGTCTGTTCGAGCGCGGTCAGATGTTCGCGCACATGGTGGATGCAGCTCGCCGACGGCCCGACGATGTAGTCGTAACCCGCGAAGTTGCGCGCGAACACGCGTTCGGCGCCGGCCGCGTCGGCATGCGCGCCGCTGTTGGCCATGGGCTGCCCGCAGCAGGTCTGCTCCTGCGGATAGTCGACCTCGATGCCAAAGCGTTCGAGCAATTCGAGCGTGGCGATGCCCACTTCGGGATAGAACGCGTCGATAAAGCACGGGATAAACAGAGCGACTTTCATAAGCTTTTTGAAAGAAAATCGGCAGCCGACGATTCACCTACTTTACTGCGGAATCATGCCGATGAGCCGGACCGCGGGTTTTGCCCAATCGGTCAGCGTGGTAATGTTGGTCTGACCAAGAAATATAGGGAAGTCGCCGGGCGGTGTCAATCCGCGAATGGGCCTGGATGGGGTGAGGCAGCGCGCGCTCTCAGCGCGTAAGGCGTGGTCGCCTTACGTCAACGGCGATTACGAAACGACATTCGCCGCGGGATTCGCGGCGTCGTCCTTGTAGATTTCGCGGACAAAAGTCAAATGACGCTCGGCCGCCCTGCGTGCTTTTTGCGCGTCGCGCGTCATCACGGCGTCGTAGATCGCCTGATGCTGGGTCATCAACTGCTTTTCCATCGCGTCGTCATAATCGATCAGCCGATGGTACTGGCGCATGCCCTCGCGAATCAGCGTATGGATGCCGTGCATCACATGCGCCAGCGCGATGTTGTGCGTGGAATCCGCGATCGCGAGATGAAACGCGGCGTCCAGTTCCGCGAGGTTCACGCGGTCTTGCGACTGCGAACCGGCCTTCAATGCCTCGAACGCGTGGGTGATCTTTTGCTGATCGGCGGCCGTGGCACGCTCCGCCGCATACACCGTGGAAATCGCTTCGAGCCCCTGGCGCAATTCCAGAATATCGGCGCTGGTGCGCGGATTCTGCGTAAGCAGTTCGGCCAGCGGCTTGGAGATGATCGGCGCGGTGACGTCGACCACCGTGAAGCCGCCCCGCCCCGAGGTTTCGATGTAACCGTCCGCTTCGAGCCGGATCAGCGCTTCGCGCAGCGAAGGCCGCGATACGCCGAGTTGCGTGGCCAGATCGCGTTCGGCCGGCAAGCGGTCGCCGGGCATCAGCGTGCCGTCCGAGATCAGTTGCTTGATCTGGTCGGACACCACGTCGGAAAGCCGTTTGCGCGTGAAAGACTGGATCGGGCGAAATGGCATGGGCAGCGCTGGAACAGTGGTGAGAGCCGGGTTGATGAGGCGGGATTCAACGCACTCGGCCGCCGCGCGAGCGAGGCCTGATGCGAGTGCGTCGAAGCATTGAATTATACCGGTCCACGGTTCGCGCCGATCCCGCCTTGAAGGCCTAATGCGCCGCCGCCCCCGCATAAAAGCTCGTCAGATCGCGCTTGAGCGCATGCAACGCCGCGTCGTCGAGATAGATCATGTGGCCGGTCGGATAGTAGGCGAGCCGCACGTTGGCGCGCAGCGGCGCGTCCACGCCGAGATGCGCGAGCGCGTATTCGGTCGCGTAGAACGGCGTGGCGAGATCGAAATAGCCGTTCAGCGACATCACGCGCAATTGCGGATTCTGCCGCATCGCCTCGGCCAGATCGCCCGCCGCGTACGGCACCGGCAAATGTTCGCCCCACCATTCGCGATGCTTCCAGTCCCATTGCGTCAACGCTTCGTCGTTGAAAACGCGGTAACGGTCGGTCGGCGTGAAATGCAGGTCTTGCGCGAGGTGCTGGTGCAACGCGGCGTCGAACGCGCTCGACACGCTGGTCACCGACGCGTCGTAATCCGGGCGCTCGGACACGCCGTCGAATTCGAGCCCTTCGAAACGCGCGTCGTAACGGCCGACGCTGCGCCCCTGATCGCGCAGCAGTTCACTGCGAAAACGCGACGGATACAGGCGCAACCGGCTGCGCTTCACATAGCCGACGTCGAGTCCGGTGAACTGTGCAACGCGTGCCGCGATCGCATCGCGTTCGGCGTCGGGCAGCGCGTCGCCCTGAGCCAGTGCTTGCGCGTACGGTCCGCGAGCGAACGCGCGGGCCTCGTCGAGAAATGCCGGCAGGCTGGCCGGCTTCGGCACGATCTTGTCGTGATACCACGCAATCGCGGCGAAGCTCGGCAGATAGCTTTCGCTCTGGAAATCGGAGCCCGGTGAAAAGTCAGCGGAATCGAGCACCGACGACATCAGGATCACGCCGTTGAGCCCGATATTGTCCTGGCCCAAGCGATACGCCAGCATCGCGGCGCGCGCGGTGCCGTACGACTCGCCGAGTAGATACTTCGGCGAATTCCAGCGCTGGTTCACCGTCAGATAACGGTCGATGAATTGCGAGAACGCGTCGAGATCCTTGTCGACGCCCCAGAAGTCCTTGCCCGTGCCGTGCCCGACGACTCGCGAAAAGCCGGCGCCGACGGCGTCGATAAAGACCAGGTCGGTGCTGGCGAGCAGGCTGTCGGGGTTGTCGTCGAGTACGTACGGCGCGGGCGGCGTGATCGCGGGGCTCGCCGTGTGCGCCCGCTTCGGTCCGAACGAGCCCATCATCAGGAACACGCTGCCGGCGCCTGGGCCGCCGTTGAACAGGAATGTGACCGGGCGCGTGCCGGGCGGTTTGCTGGCTACCGTGTACGCCACGTAAAAAACGCTCGCGTTGGCCTGGCCGCTTTTGTCGCGCAGCAGCAGATTGCCGGCGGTCGCGGTGTAGTCGAGCTTGCGGCCGTCGAGGCGGATCGTGTGCTGGGTGACCGCAGCGGTTTCCGGCGGCACGGGGATCGCGGCGGCTTCGGGCTTCGTCGTATCGCGCGAAGAAGCGTTGGGTGTGCCGCTGCGCGTGGCGGCGGACAAACGTTGCGGCGCGTCGTTGCGTGGCGGGCTATTTGCATCGATGTGCCGGCTGGACGCAGGCGCCTGCGCCGACGGCACGCTTGACCCCGAAGCGGCTGTTGCGGCGTTCGTGCTCGTGCCAGGACTCATGCTCGTGGGCGAATCGGGCCCAACATCGGTTTCGGCTGCCGCGCATGGCTGACCGAATGCGATCATCGCGGTAAAAACCACCGCCGCCACGCGAGCGGACATCATTGACCGCGCCGCTCCTGACCCCCGCAACGAACAATCAAAACGAACGCCCATGATGTCCCCGATGAAGAATCGCCAGTCGTCGATCTACGCCGATCTACGCCGATACCCGCGCCGCCTTCAATCCGCCGACAAACGCCGCGATCCGCTCGCACGCGTCGATCAGTTGCGCTTCATCGACCACGAAACCGAGCCGCACGAAGCCATTCGCGGTATCGCCGAACGCGCTCGCGTCGAGCAGCGACACGCCTTTCGCACGAAACAGTTGCCACGTGAAATCGACCGTATCGAGGCCGGTGCCGCTCACGTCGACCATCATGAACATGCCCGCTTCGGGCAGCAGACAGCGCAAACCCGGCACGCGATGCAGGCGCTCGAACACCACGTCGCGGCGACGCCGATAGATCTCGCGCATTTCAGCGGCGATCTGCGCCTTATGCTGCAACGCCGTCAACGCGGCCTCCTGGATAAAGCCCGGCAAACCATAGAGCATGGCGAGCGCGAGCCGCCCCCAATGCTCGATCAACTCCGTCGGGCCAATCGCCCAGCCGACGCGCCAGCCCGCCATGGCATGCGATTTCGACAGACTGCCGAGCGTCACCGTGCGCTCCGCCATGCCGGGCAACGCCCCGATGCTCACATGCTCGCGTTCGAACGTGAGCTCTGCATACACCTCGTCGGACAGCACCCACAGATCATGCTCGCAAGCGAGCCGTGCGATGCGTTCCAGATCGGCACGCGGCATCACCACGCCGGTGGGATTGCACGGCGTCGCAAAGAAAATGGCCCGGGTGCGCGGCGTGATCGCGGCTTCGAGCACGTCGCAGTCGATATGAAAGGCGCGCGCGGCGTCGACCGGCACGGCCACCAGCGTGGCGCCCGCCGCGCGCACGCAGGCCTCGTAGGTCAGATACATCGGTTCGGGGACGATCACTTCGTCGCCGGCTTGCAGCAGGCACAGCGACGCGGCGAACACGCCATTCTGCGCGCCGGCGGTCAGGATCACGTTGGCCGCGCGGGTGGCGCAGCCGGTCATGCGCATGTGCTCTTCGGCGATCGCCACGCGCACGGGTTCGCGGCCCGACACCGCGCTGTAGTGCGTGTCGCCGCCGCGCAATGCCTCGACGGCGCGCTCGACAATTGGCGCGGGCGTTGCGAAATCGGGGTCGCCCACGCTCAGCACGATGACATCTTCGCCGCTGGCCTGCGCCTGTTGCGCGGCGCGATGAATTTCCCACGCCGACGTGCGTCTGCCCTGCAGGCGCTCCACCAGATTCGAGTACTTCATTGCGTTCACCCCGTTTTTACTGGACCCGCCAATGTAATGGGGCAAACACTAAACGTCCAGATACGAAAAAGCGCCACGCGAACGGACAGTTCGCGTGGCGCTTCTTTTGACTTTTGACATCGGTTCAGCGCAGCCTTTTCGCGGCAAGCATGCGCCGCCTGGTGACGACGCCGGCAGCGACGCCGACGCTCACATCTGCCGACGCAATTCCGCCGGCGGCACCTTCATCAGATGCCGGTACTTCGCCACCGTACGACGCGCCACCAGCACGCCCTGATCGGCGAGCATCTTCGCAAGCGAGACGTCCGACAGCGGATCGCGCGCGTTTTCCGCTGCGATCATTTCCTTGAGCAGCGCCCGCACCGCGGCAGCCGAACAGGTTCCACCGCTTTCCGTGCCCAACTCGCGCGGGAAGAAATGCTTGAATTCGAAAATGCCGCGCGGCGTGGCCATATATTTGTTGCCCGTGGCCCGCGAAATCGTGGACTCGTGCAGACCGAGTTCGTCGGCCACATCGCGCAGCACCATCGGCTTGAGCGCGATTTCACCATACTGGAAGAACGCTTTCTGATGCGCGACGATGCATTCGGCCACGCGCTGAATCGTGTCGAAACGCTGCTGCGCGTTACGGATCAGCCAGCGCGCTTCCTGCAACTGCTGCGCGAGCGGCGAACGGCTGGCGCCGGCCGACTGCGCGAACAGCTCCGCATACATGCGGTGAATGCGGGCACGCGGTTGCACCGCCGGATTGATCGCCACCGCCCACTTGTTGCGCACCTGACGCACGATCACGTCCGGCACCACGTAGTTGTCTTCGGTACGGCCGTAGCAATTGCCCGGCTTCGGGTCGAGCTTGCGCACCAGCGCGCAGGCCACGCGCAATTCATCCGCGCTGCAGCCGATCTGCTTCTGCAATTCGGCCTGCTCGCGCCGCGCGAGACGTTCCAGATGATGATCGACGATCTGTCGTGCGACATCACGTCCCGGCGTGTCGGCGGGCAACGCATTCACCTGCAGCGACAGACACTCCGACAGCGAACGCGCGCCCAAACCCGGACGGTCGAGCGATTGCACGAGACGCAGCGCCACCAGCAATTCGTCTTCGGTCAGCTCCGGTTCGAGATCGACGCTGTCGGCGAGATCCGCGAGGTCCTGGCGCAGATAGCCGTCGTCGTCGAGCGCTTCGATAATGAAACGGGCCACCGCGCGATCGCGATCGTCGAGGCGATACAGGCGCAGCGAATCGTGCAGTTGCTCGCGCAACGTAGGTTGCGAACGCGCCCATTCGGCGGGATCGCTGCTGTCGGAATCGCCGTTCTGACGCGACGAGCTACGGCTGCCGTAGTCGCCCGAGAACTCGCCGCCGAAATCGCCGGGCATGTCGTCCTGGCCCGAGCTTTCCATCGAGTCGCCGCTGGCTGCTTCGGCGGGCATGGCCTCGGGTTCGGCGCTCGCGACGGTATCGGTCGAGGGCAACGCGCCGGCGTCTTCGCCCGACGAAGTGGTTGCCAGCGCAACGTCTTCCGTTTCCGACGAGTCGTACTCGAGGAACGGGTTGGTGTCGAGCGCCGTGCGCAACTCCTGTTGAAACTCGAGAGACGACAACTGCAACAGACGCACCGATTGCTGAAGACGCGGCGTGAGTGCGAGAGACTGCCTTGTGCGAAGTTCGATGGAAGGCATTGTAGTGAGGTCCCGTTAGTAGCCGAAAGATGGTTCGTGACCTCAATAGAGCAACTGTCGTACCAGCTCGCGCAACACACTGTTTTTTATATGGTTTGCGTTTTCAGGCCCGCCAATTGCGCAGGCGCCGCGCGGCCTTTTTTACAAACACCCGGCAAATTCCGGACCCCGTCGGCGCAAGCCGCCTGGCGCCGCGTCGCGCCGCTATTCCCCGCTATTCCTCAGGCGAAATGTCCGCCCCGTAACGGCTTGGCGGGTTCGTGGGACGACTCGACCCTCAGCCGGGCACACCCCTTGCGGATGAGCACTATGTGGACGGACGCGGGTTTTTGCAGCGGCAGTCAGCGCGGCAACGCAGCACGGCAGCAACGCCGCGAAGCGCAGCAAGCACCCTCGTCCGGTGTCGATAACGGGCCGTGACGGAACCGTAGCGGCAACGACCCCACGCGAGTCATCAGCGGCTTCGGCCGCGATCGTTCGCAGGCAACAAGACCGCCATTTTCATCAACACCCGAAGGAGAAACCATGAAGACGATCCAATTTCTCAAGGCAGCAGGTAGCATTGCTTGTGTCGCATTCGCACTGAACGCTACGGCGCAAACGAGCGCTTCGGCGCCGTCGGCCGCGTCGGAAACCATCGGTCAGCACGTTGACGACGGCTCCATCACCACCAAGGCCAAGGCCGATCTGCTCGCGGCCAAGAACGTCAAGTCGACCCATATCCACGTGAAGACCCGCAAGGGCGTGGTGTGGCTCACGGGTTCGGTGCCTTCGTCCGACGACAAGGCCGCGGCCGGCGAAGTGGTCGAAGCCGTCAAGGGTGTGTCGAGCGTGAAGAACCATCTGAAGATCGCCGCCGAATAAGCTCGGGCAAGCCGACGGGTGGGGCCGGTCAGCACCGGTCCCTTCCCGCGGCGCCTCTGCGGAATACAGCAAAGCCGTTCGCCCTGCGCGAACGGCTTTTTCTTTGCCGCGCCGTTCCTGGAGTTTTTGCCGCTTCTGCCGTGTGTTCGCGCTGCGTGAGGTGCGTCCGGCGCATTCGCCCCGCCTGGCTCCGCCTGGTCCCGCTCGCCCGGAACCCTTGAGCCGCACGCCTTCGACCGGTATGGGATAATCACAAAGTTTGCCCGAAGCGCGGCTCAAAAGGTTGTTCGCACGGGCGCGTGAGGGGCCTTTACTCCCGTGGCCCGCTACCCTTTCCGCGTTACTTTTCAACCACCACCATGCCCGCATACCGTTCCAAAACCTCCACCGCCGGCCGCAACATGGCAGGGGCGCGCTCGCTGTGGCGCGCCACCGGCATGAAAGACGAAGACTTTTCCAAGCCGATCATCGCGGTCGTCAATTCGTTCACGCAGTTCGTGCCCGGCCACGTGCATCTGAAAGACCTGGGCCAGCTCGTCGCGCGCGAAATCGAAGCCGCGGGTGGCGTCGCCAAAGAATTCAACACCATTGCCGTCGACGACGGCATTGCCATGGGCCACGACGGCATGCTGTATTCGCTGCCCAGCCGCGACATCATCGCGGACTCGGTCGAATACATGGTCAATGCGCACTGCGCCGACGCCATGGTCTGCATCTCGAACTGCGACAAGATCACCCCGGGCATGCTGATGGCCGCCATGCGGCTCAACATTCCGGTGATCTTCGTGTCGGGCGGCCCGATGGAAGCCGGCAAGACGCGCCTCGCGAATCCCAAGACCGGCACCATCGAGTTCAAGAAGCTCGACCTGGTGGACGCCATGGTGATCGCCGCCGACCCGAGCTATTCCGACGCCGATGTCGCCGAAGTGGAGCGCTCCGCCTGCCCGACCTGCGGTTCGTGCTCGGGCATGTTCACGGCCAATTCGATGAACTGCCTGACCGAAGCGCTCGGTCTGTCGCTGCCGGGTAACGGCACGGTGGTGGCCACCCACGCGGACCGCGAGCAGTTGTTCAAGCGCGCCGGCCGCCAGGTGGTGGAACTGGCTCGCCAGTATTACGAAGAAGAAAACGCGTCGATCCTGCCGCGCGCGGTGGGCTTCAAGGCGTTCGAAAACGCCATGACGCTGGACATCGCCATGGGCGGTTCGACCAACACGATCCTGCACTTGCTGGCGATTGCCCGCGAAGCGGAGATCGACTTCACGATGACCGACATCGACCGCCTGTCGCGTATCGTGCCGCAGTTGTGCAAGGTGGCGCCGAACACCAACAAGTACCACATCGAAGACGTGCATCGCGCGGGCGGCATCATGGCGATCCTGGGCGAACTGGACCGCGCCGGCAAGCTGCACACCGACGTGCCTACGGTCCACACCGCCACGCTGAAAGATGCGCTGGACCAGTGGGATATCGTCCGTACGCAAGACGAGGCCGTGCGCACCTTCTACATGGCAGGCCCCGCCGGTGTGCCGACGCAGATCGCGTTCAGCCAGAACACGCGTTGGCCAAGCCTGGATCTGGACCGCGCCGAAGGTTGCATCCGTTCGTACGAACACGCGTTCTCGAAAGAAGGCGGCCTCGGCGTGCTGACCGGCAACATCGCGCTCGACGGTTGCGTCGTGAAGACCGCGGGCGTCGACGAGAGCATTCACGTGTTCGAAGGCACGGCCCATGTGACCGAGTCGCAGGACGAAGCGGTCGAAGATATTCTCAACGACAAGGTCAAGGCCGGCGACGTGGTGATCGTGCGCTACGAAGGCCCCAAGGGCGGCCCCGGCATGCAGGAAATGCTCTACCCGACGAGCTACATCAAGTCGAAGGGTCTGGGCAAAGCCTGCGCGCTGCTGACCGACGGCCGCTTCTCGGGCGGCACCTCGGGCCTGTCGATCGGCCACTGCTCGCCTGAGGCGGCAGCCGGCGGCGCGATCGGCCTGGTGCGTAACGGCGACAAGATCCGCATCGACATTCCGAACCGCACGATCAACGTACTGGTGTCCGATGAGGAACTCGCGCGCCGTCGCGAAGAACAGAACGCGAAGGGCTGGAAGCCTGCGAATCCGCGTCCGCGCAAAGTGTCCGCGGCGCTGAAGGCGTACGCCAAGCTGGTGATGTCGGCCGATAAGGGCGCAGTGCGCGATCTGTCGCTGCTGGACGACTGATCTCGCGGCGGCCCGTGTGCCCGTTCGTATTGAAGCCGCTCTGTGGAGCGGCTTTTTTTATGGGCGCGATGTTCACTGCGACGTTCACAGCGATGCGCAGTGCGATCGCTGTGGCGAGCATCGCGCAGCGCCACGCTTAATGCGAAACGGCCTGGCGCTTTTACAAGCACCAGGCCGCCAACCTACTCAAGCAACGACCTCATGCGGCCACTAACAACGCGGCCGCAGATTCGCCCACTATCAACGCTTCGCCGCCGCATACTGATCGCGCAGATCGCGCACGCGGTCATGGTTCTGCAGTACGCCCTGATACTGCCGTTCGACGATCGCGCGAACGTCCACCGGCAAATCCTTTTCGAGCGCGTCGTGATAGTGCTTCTTCGCGACGTCTTCGCCCTTTTCACAGTCGGCCAGAATGTCGTGGTCGCTGCGGTCCGTGACGGCCGACTTCAGATCGACCCAACCGCGATGCAACGCGCCGCTCATGCTGCCGCCCGTGTCGGGCTTGCCGCCCAACGCCTGCACGGCGTCCTGCAACTCACGCGCGCCACGCGTGCAGTCTTCGGCACGCGATAGAAACATCGTCTTCAACTGCGCGTCGTGCGCGTCATCGGACGCTTTGCGAAAGCCCTTCTCCCCGTCCTTCGACGTTTCGACCAGATCGTTCAGTACGGAAACAACGTTCGTAGCCATGCAATACCTCCAGGGGTTTCGTTGATCGTCGAATCCGTCAGCCGGCAAGTGCGACCCGCCGACGGCCTTCGTAGAGATATCCGCATGACGCGTGCCCGGCAGGCAAAGGTGATAGATCAGGCGAATTCGGCGCGAAAGAGCCTTCTGTGCCGCTGCCATTCTTGCCAAGCCACGTAAATGTTGCGCGCCGCACTCGTCACGCATGCGCTGAGCGCCCTGTTGCACGGCGCTTTCACGAATGGCACGACTGTTGCTCTATATGCTGCGCCCGCACGACGCCGACAAACACAACATACGGCCACTCGTGCGAAGGAATTCAGAACAACAGGCAGGCAAAAACGACAGGGAGTGTCACCATGAAAATCAGGCGCGCGGAATGTCTGGTTGCGGTTGCAATCGTCACCTCAGCGACCGTGATGCAGATTCGCGAACATCTCCTGCAACACGAAACGCCGCCAGCGAGCATGCAAAACATGTCGGCGACTTGCGGCGCGATGCACGAAGGTTTGGTGCCCGCCGGTTGCGAAGCAACCGGCGACAATCGTCAGGGGGATCGTGCGCCGGTGCCGTCGCATGACGCGCCGCGAATCTGGGTGTGAAGGGGGCGTCTCAGCCGCAAGTCAATCAAGTCAAGCAACGCAAAACGGCCCGACATCGTCGGGCCGTTTGCTATTCGAGGCGTCCAGAACGAATCAGGACGCCCCTCACACGCGCTGTATCAAGCGTGTCTTTCCTTGAACTCGCTCAACGGCTCCGGCTGCTTCAGCGGATCGAAGTCCGCCCAGCGTCCCTGCTGCCAGCGGCCGGTCGCGCGCTCGACCGCCGCGCCGCCCGCTTCACGCAGCACGCGCGCGGCGTCGAACTGATTGTCCGGCGATACATGAACCGCGACGAGCACCCCCGAGTCGCGGGTTTCCTCGTGAAAAGGCGAGCGATGACCCGGCGTCCCGCCGCCTCGCGTACGCATCATCGCGCCGGCGAGCGAGCCGATATAAGCGCCAACACCGGCCGCGATCAGCGACACGATAATCGGCGCCGAAAACGCCGCAAAAATACCGACGCCCACCACCGCGCCCGCTACCGCACCGATCGTGACGCCGAGACCGGCGCCCTTCGGCGCGTCCTTCGCATTCGCGTCGGTGCCGGTATCGCCGCCAATCGGATAACGCGCGTGCTGGCCGCGCGGATTGACGAAAAACAGCGTGACGTCTTCTTCGACGAAACCTGCGTTGAAGAGCTTCTGCGCCGCGTCTTCCGCGGTCGGAAAAGTCGTGAAACGTGCTGCGACGATGAGTGACATAAGGCCTCCTTGCATCGTTGATTGACGTTCGCGAACTGCGCGATCATGCATTGCTGCGCTGCAAGACGTTCAAGCAGGCATACAGCAGGTACACAGCAGACACACGACCACGTTGACGCTACGCCGCCGTGGCGCCGCGATCCGGTTCCATGCCTTCCACTCTGAACAGTCCGCTATGCAACACTACGCCTTCGCCGGCATTCAGGTCGAGCGCTTCCGCGCAGACCGAACGGATGCGATGGCGGCCTTTGTCGAACGCGGACATCAACGCGGATTCGAGCGCGGATTCGGCGCCGAAATGATCTTCCAGCGCTTCGGCGGTGATCGCGCACGACACGACTTCGCCGTCCACGCGCGCCATGAAGCGCACCACCAGATTCGCGCCGTCGAAGGCCGGTTTGTCGTCGGAAAAAGTGATCTGCATCAGGGAGTCCTCATAGGCCGGACGCGGCAGGATCGCGTTCATGACGAACCCTTCAAGGCGCCGGCGAGTTGCTGCGCCATCGCGAGATGATGTTTGATGGTCGGCAACGCATGCGCGGCAGCGGCCTTCAGTTGCGAGTCGGTGCCGCTCTGCGCTTCCTGCTGGAACAGGTCGACCGCGCGCTGATGCGCTTCCAGTCCGATCTGCTCGACGTACGCCTGATCGAACGCGTTGCCCTTCAGCGTTTGAAGTTTGCCGACCAGTGCGGCATCCGCGGACGGCGTCGTCGTGAAGCCCTTCTTCGCGACCAGCGCCGCCATGCCATGCGAGAGTTTCGTGTGATCGACGATCATCTGCTGCGCGAATTTCTTCACGTGCGGATCGCTGGCGTTCTTCAGCGCGATCTTGCTGGCGGCGATTTCGGTGGCGTCGGCTTGTGACGCGTCCTGCACGAACTGCTGGTCGGCCGGCGAGAGTTGCGTGCCGCTAACCGGCGCATCGCTGGCCGGGGCGTCGCTGGCTTGCGCGTACACCGCGCCGATCGACGCCACGCCCAGCCCCAGCGCGGTCGTCATCACTTGTAGGGAATACCGGAGTTTCATGCATTTTCTCCCTGGTCGACGGGTTCACCGACGCACTGCGTTGCCACGCGACGTCGCCGGGTTTGTGGTCCGACGCGCCGCGTTCATCGCTCGCGCTTATGCCGCCTTGCGCCTGGATAGTTGCGCAATCAGCGTTTTGTTGAATGCGGGCAGATCGTCGGGTTTGCGGCTCGTAATCAGGTTGCCGTCCTCGACGACCTCCTGATCGACCCACGTCCCGCCCGCATTGCGAATGTCGTCTTGCAAGCTCGGCCAGCTCGTCACCGTGCGGCCCTTGATGATCCCGGCCGACACCGGCAGCCATGTGCCGTGGCAGATCACCGCGATCGGCTTCTTCGCGCTGTCGGCGGCTTTGACGAAGGCCTGCGCCTGCGGCAGCAGACGGATCGCGTCGCCGTTCACCACGCCGCCCGGCAGCACCACGGCGTCGTAGTCGGACGCGGTGACTTTGTCGAAGGTGATATCGACGTCGACCGTGTCGCCCTTGTCGACATGTTTGAAGCCCTGGATCTTGCCGGGCTTCGACGAAATAACGTGTACGGTGGCGCCCGCATCGGCGAGCGCGCGTTTCGGCTCGATCAGTTCCGCCTGCTCGAAACCGTCCATGGCGAGGACCGCGATCTTGCAGCCATTCAGCGTGTTGCTCATTCGTGCTCTCCATCTTTAGATGAGTGCTGGGACCGGGCGCGTCACGCGGCGAGGTCCCTTCGTTGTGGGGATAGCAGCAAAAGGTGTGCCTATGCCGGTACACCTATGCCACCGTCGCGTATCAAAGTCCGTGGGGATCGTCGTCGAGACCGTCGTCGTCGCGGGCTAACGGGTCGATCGGGTCGATCACGCGGTCCGGTTCGATATCGCGGTCCGGCGTGAGCGTCGAGTCGCCGTCGGCTGCGGCGCGCTCGCCCGTGCCCGCGCGATCCGTATCGCTACCGAGTTCGCTGTCGCCGGTTTCGAGCGCGTGGTTGTCCAGTTCCGAATCGACGTCGAACGCATGGCGTTTCGCGCCGGCAATGTCGCTGCCGCTGTCGGACGAATCGCTCGGGCCGAGCGCGCCGGTCGTGCCCGCCGTCTGTTTGACCACCTGTTGCGGCTCTTCATCGGGGTTTAGCGTGCTGCTCATGGCTTGCTCCTTCGTGTGTTGAGGTCGGTAGTAGAGCTGGCGCAAGGACCGTTCCGCCCGTGTTTGCGCAGTGCGCTGCAGCATGCGCCGGGCACTGCCTTTGCTTGATGCGCAGGCATCGGCGACGTAGTGCCCCATCGGCGCCCCATGCTTGAAACTTCTACCTGCGACCATGACCGACACGTCCATTCCGAACCCGCGCCGCGCGGACCGTCCCGGCGACAGCGCAGCTCAAAGCGCAACGCCAGCCGCGCCGCCGGCCATGCCGCCAGGTCTGCGCCACGCCGACGACACCAAACCCGGCTACACCCGCAAGCGCGATAGCGATAAGAACGGCTTCACCTACTTCGACGCGGCGGGCAAGCGCATCGACGACGAAGACGAGATCAAACGCATCAACGCACTCGCGATTCCACCGGCTTATGAAGACGTGTGGATCTGCCCCGACAGGCGCGGCCACATCCAGGCCACCGGCCGTGACGCGCGAGGCCGCAAGCAATACCGCTATCACCCGCGCTGGCGCGAAACACGCGATGCCGACAAATACGAGCGCATGGCCGAGTTCGGCCGCGCGCTGCCGAAGATCCGCGCCCGCGTGGCGCGCGATCTGAAGCTGCCGGGCATGCCGTGCGACAAGGTGATCGCCGCGATCGTGCAGTTGCTGGATACGACGCTGATCCGCATCGGCAGTGTTGAATACGCGCGCGATAACCAGTCGTACGGTTTGACGACGCTGCGCAAGAAGCACATGAAAATCGAAGCCGGGCAATTACGTTTCAGGTTTCGCGGCAAGAGCGGCATCGAGCACGACGTCACGGTGAACAATCCGCGCATCAAGCGGATCGTGCGGCGCTGCGCGGAACTGCCGGGGCACGACCTGTTCCAGTATCTCGACGACGACGGCTCGCGCCACACGGTCGGCTCGGCCGATATCAACGACTACCTGCGCCGTGCGAGCGGCGCGGATTTCACCGCCAAGGATTATCGGACGTGGGCCGGCAGTGTCTATGCGCTGGCCGCGTTGCGGCGCTTGATCTGCGGCAGTGCGGCGGAAGCGCGCCACCATCTGGTGGCGACCGTCAAGGACGTGGCGGCGTTACTGCGCAATACGCCTGCGGTGTGCCGGCGTTGCTACATTCATCCGGCGGTGATCGGCGCGTTTGAAGCCGATGAGTTGCAAACGCTACCGCCGGGTCAGACGCGCCGGGGCTTGCGGGTGGATGAAGTCGCGTTTGCCGCGTTGCTCGCGCATGCGGAGAAACGCGCGGCCAGTTTGGCACGTCAGGCCGGCGCGAAGGGACGCAAGACGCGCGAGGCGGCGGTAGCGGAGAGCGTCGACGATACGTTGACGAGTTTGCTGAAGAAATCGCGTGTGGTGCGCAAGGCGAGACGCCAGGGAACGCCGGTTGCTGCAGCTTGCGTACATCCAACCTGTAGAGGAGTCACATCATGCTCAACCAGTCACAGACGCAAGCCGGCATGAGCCAGGGCCAGGGCGCCCGCATCGTCGGCAAAGGCAGCGCAACCGCGGAAGGTCCCGGTCCGGACGTGATGGCCGCGGCCACCCTCGACGGCAACAAGGTGCTCAGCAGCGACGGCGAAGACATCGGCAAAATCAAGGACATCATGCTTGACGTCGGCTCGGGCCGGGTGGCGTACGCGGTGCTGTCGAGCGGCGGTTTTCTCGGTATCGGCGACAAGCTGATGGCCATTCCCTGGCACGCGCTGACGCTCGATACCGAGCAGAAGTGCTTCATGCTGAACATGACCGCCGAGCGCGTCAAGAACGCGCCGGGATTCGACAAGGATCATTGGCCGGCCATGGCGGACCAGACCTGGGCCACCTCCGTGCATCAGTACTACGGCAGCGAACCGTATTGGGGCCGCGGTGCATACGACACACGCGACGACCTGGGCGTCGGCGATATCCCGGCGGGATCGTCGGACGCGCCGGAAGCGGGCGGGTTGAAGCTCTAAGGCCGCGCCAGCAAACTCTGGCGCAACGCGTCCGGCTTCACGCTGCTCTTCAACCGGTCGGCATGCATTCCCCGCATGCCGACCTTAACCGGATGCTCATGCACGAAACACTGTGGTTTCTTATCGTCGGCGCCGTGCTGGTTTTCATGGGCGTGGCGGCGACGACACTGCGGCGGCTGCCCGTCAGCGCCGCGATGTTTTATCTGCTGATCGGCTACCTGCTCGGGCCGCCCGGCTTCGATCTGTTGCGCCTCGATATGGTCGCCGACGCGCATGTGCTGCGCGTGGTTACCGAAATCGCGCTGCTCGTCTCGCTGTTCGCCATCGGTCTGCGCCTGCGGCTCGGCGTATTCGACAAACTCTGGACCGTGCCGCTACGGCTCGGCTTCGTCGCGATGCTGGCGACCATTCCGCTGCTGACGCTATTCGGCGTGTACGTTCTGCAATTAACCTGGGGGCCGGCCTTGCTGCTCGCCGCGATTCTCGCGCCGACCGATCCCGTGCTCGCGCACGACGTGCAAGTCCACAATCCCGGCGATCACGACCTCTTGCGCTTCGCGCTCTCCGGCGAAGGCGGTTTGAACGACGGCATTGCCCTGCCATTCGCGGCGCTCGGCCTCGCGCTCTGCGCCACGCCGGCCGGTCACGCGGCCAGCTTGCTGAACCTCGCCCTCGTCGGCGGCATGGTGTGGGGCGTGGCGGGCGCGATCCTGATCGGCGGCGGGCTCGGTTGGGTCACCACGCATGCGGTCGCCTGGCTGCGCACGCGTCACGCGCAGGCGCTAGGGCTGGAAGGCTTTTTCGCACTCGGGCTGATCGTGTTGTCGTTCGGCGCCGCGCAACTCGCGAATACGTACGGGTTCCTGGCCGTGTTCGCCGCGGGCGTCGCGATGCGCCGCGTCGAACATCGCGCGAGCGGCGGCGTCTCGCCACGCCAAGCGATCGGCACGGTCGATTCCGAAGACGTCGAAGCCACCGCCGCGCATCCCGACAAAGCGCACGCGTATATGACGGAGTCTGTGCTCGGTTTCACGATCGAACTCGAACGCATTGCCGAAGTGGCCGTCATGGCGATGGTCGGCAACGTGCTCGCCAACCTGCCGGGCCAACTCTTCACATGGCAGACGGTTGCGCTGTGCGCCGCGCTGTTCGTGATCGTACGGCCGGCTGCCGTCGAACTGTCCCTGCTCGGCTCGAGCGCGACGCACACGCAACGGCGGCTGATGAGCTGGTTCGGCATTCGCGGCATCGGCTCGTTTTACTACCTCGCGTATGCGCTCGAAAACGGCGCCCCCGCCGACGTCACGCGACTCGTGCCGCTGACGCTCGCGGTGATTGCCGCCTCTGTCGTCATTCATGGTGTATCGGCTACGCCGTTGATGAACTGGTATCACCGCTTGCGCAGCCGCGAAACCTGATCAGCGCAGGACGCTGGACACCAGAGCGAACATGCACCGGCCGCCATGCAAACGGCATGCATAGCGGCCGGTAAAGCCTCTGCCGATTACACACGGCATTTCAAACAAATGACTGAAACATTCGCGCTCAATTCGAATACCGATGCGTCATGCATTTTTTGAAAATAATTACCGCCAATAGACATTGGACGAAAGCGAAAAACCCAAAATCGAGTCTAGTCGCTTTAAGCATTGTTAACTAAGATAGCCGCTAACTCATTGCTGAGAGCGCGACGACATCGATGCGAAAGTACCGGGTCAATTTTGCCGTTCCAGGCGAATGCCACGTATAAATGACGCAATGTGGCTCGCGTTACTCGCCCAGGGTTTGGCTTCGGCCGGCAGCACGTGAGCCGATGTCCGCGCGGCCTGAGCGCGCGGCGTCGCACGTCGTGCGGCTCGCGTTGCGGTTTGGATTATTCGCGCTGGTTACCGTTTCAATCTGGCTGCTTGGCGGCGCCGCAAACGCCGCGACGGATACCAGCACCGCGATAGCGCCAGGCGCGTTTGCGTCCCAGACCTTATCCTCCGCGAATGTCCCAGCCGCAACCCCGCGCCAGCCTTCGTTCGCGCTGTATTACGGCAAGAACCCGCCCGTCGAGCTGCTGTCCGCCTACGATGCCGCCGTAGTCGAACCCGACAGCGGTTTCAACCCGCTGGCTCACGCGCTGCCGCACACCACCTGGTTCGCTTACGCGAGCGTCGGCGAAGTGCTCCCTTCGCGCAGCTACTACGCGGCGCTGCCTAAAGCCTGGCTCGCGGGCCACAACGAAGCCTGGGCCTCGCGCGTGGTCGATCAAAGTCAGCCGGGCTGGCCCGCCTGGTATGTGGAACAGGTCATTGCGCCGCTCTGGGATAAAGGCTATCGCGGCTTTTTTCTCGACACGCTGGATTCATGGCAATTAGTCGCCAAAACGGATGCCGATCGCGCCGCTCAACAGGCCGGATTGGTGGCAGTCATTCGCGCCATCAAACAGCGCTATCCCAATGCGAAACTGATCCTGAATCGCGGCTTCGAAATTCTGCCGCAAATTCACGATCTCGCTTATGCGGTCGCATTCGAGTCTTTATATCGCGGCTGGAATCAGGCGCAGCAGCGCTATACCGAAGTCCCGCAAGCCGATCGAGACTGGCTGCTGGGCGAGGCGAAGACGATCCGCGAGCAATACCATCTGCCGGTGATTTCGATCGACTATTGCGCGCCCTCCGATCGCGTCTGCGCGCAGAACGCCGTCAGCCAAATCCGCGCGCAAGGCGTCGTGCCGTACGTGACCGACGGCGGGCTTGTCACCGCGGGCGCGGGCGCGGTCGAACCGCTGCGGCGTCGCATTCTCGTGATCCAGGACCCACCGGCGCGCACCGATCTGAACGTGTCGCCGGGTGTGCGTTTTCTGGCCATGCCGCTGAACTATCTGGGCTACCGGATCGATTACGCCGACGCGCGCGAGCCGTTGCCGCAAGGCGATCTGCGCGACCGCTACGCCGGTATCGTGCTGTGGATGAACAACGACGTGCCGCGCGCCACCGACTATCGCGCGTGGCTGTCGGCGCAAATCGATGCGGGCTTGCCGATCGCGGTGTTCACGTCGTTCGGCGCACAACTCGATCCGGCGCTCGCGCAAAAGCTCGACTTGCAGGTCGTGCCGGGCCAGCCGTCGAACGGCAAACTCGAGGTCGAATCGTTCGATCCGAAGCTGATGGGTTTCGAAATGAAGCCGCGCCCGGACCCGCACGATTACACCGCCGTGCGCGTCGGCCCGCATAGCCGCTCGCTGCTGCGGCTGCGCTCGGGCAACTTCGTGATCGACGGCGCGGCGCTCACGCCGTGGGGCGGCTACGCGATGCGACCGTTCGGCGTGTTCGATCTGGGCGCGGTCAATCAGGCGCGCTGGGTCACGCAGCCCATCGCCTTTCTGCAAGCGGCGTTGCGATTGCCCGCCGACATGCCGGTGCCCGACACCACCACGGAGAACGGCCGCCGTCTGCTGATGTCGCATATCGACGGCGACGGTTTCGCGTCGCGCGCGGAATTCAGCGACCACGGTACGCCGAACACCGACGCGTCGCCGCAATATTCCGGCGACGTGCTATTCCGGCTGTTGCGCGACTCGGGCATGCCAACCACCGTCTCGCTGATCGAAGGCGAAGTCAGCGACGACGGGCCGTATAAGGCCTTCGCCGCGCATTTGCGCCTGCTCGGCCGGCGCATCTTCGAACTGCCTAACGTGGAAGTCGCGACCCACACTTACACGCATCCGTTGCAATGGATGCGCGTCACCGGACTCGGCATTTCCAACGACAAGGACGTGCCGACCGAAGGCGGCAGCCAGACCAACAGCACCGGCCTGTCGATCGACATTCCCGGCTACCGCTTCAACATCGACCGCGAGATCGGCGGGTCGATCAGCTATATCGACAAACAGATCACGCCGCTCACCAAGCCGGTACGCATGGTGCTGTGGAGCGGCGACTGCCAGGTGCCCGCGCCGGTGCTGAAGGCCGCGTATGACGCCGGTGTGCTGAACATGAACGGCGGCGACACGCTGATCACGAAAAGCTATCCGAGCTGGACGGCGATCGCGCCGCTCGGCGTGATGAAAGACGGCTACTTCCAGGTGTTCGCGCCGAACCAGAACGAGGAGTTGTACACCGATCTGTGGCATGGACCGTATTACGGTTTCACCCGCGTGCTCGAAACCTTCGCGATGACCGACCAGCCGATCCGCTTCAAGCCGATGGACATTTACTACCACATGTTCTCCGGCACCAAGTTCGCGTCCGTGCAGGCGCTGCAGCAGATTTTCGACACCGTGTTGCGGCAACCGGTGAATCCGGTGTTCTCCTCCGACTACGCCCGCAAGGTGCTGGATTTTCTCGACATGAGCATTGCCCGCGACGGCGCGCGCTGGGTGGTGCGCGACGCCGGTCAACTGCGCACCGTGCGGCTGCCGCCCGGCCGGGTGCCGGACATGGCGAGCGCGACCGGCGTGGCCGGCTATCTGCCCGGTCCGGGCGGCACCTATGTCCATCTCACCGGCGGTGAGGCGAGCTTCACGGTGATCGATGCGGCCAGCGCGCCGCGCGTGCCGTATCTCGCCGACGCGAACGGCCGCATCGACCATTTCGAACGCACGTCGGGCGGCTTCTCGTTCGATCTGCGCTCGCGGATCGCGCCGCAATGGCGCCTCGCGAATGCGGGCGCCTGCCGCGTGAGCCGCCGACCTCTTTCCAACGACGCCCATCAATTGCATGTCGACGTCGCCTGCGACACCTGAACGGCAACGGCTGTTTTCGCCGGCCGTCATCCTCGTGCTCGGCGCGCTCACCGCGCTGATGCTGGTGCTCGCCTATCCGCGCGACAAGCTGGAAGCACGGCTGCTGCGCGGCGCCAACGCGGACGGCTTGACGATCGCGTATCTGGAAGCGTGGCTGCGGATCGATCCCGACAATCCCGACGTGCTGTCCGAACTCACCCGCGAGTATCTGAAGGGACAGCGGATTGCGGAGGCGTCGCGCGTGCTCGACCGCTTGCAGCAGTCGCACGATCCGGCCGCGCGGCAAGGCGCGCTGGCGATTCGCGTGTCGATCGCGCAGCAGCGGCTGTACCTGCTGAAGGCCGACGATCCGGCGCGGGCGGCGCGACTGCGCGAACTCGACGCGCTGCTGCACGAGGCCGCCGCGTACACCTGGGACAATGAGCAGCTTGCGTTGCTGGCGCGTCAGGCGCGCGGATTGAACGACAGCGATCTTGCGGCGCGTTATTACCGTCAGTTGATCCAGCGCGATCCCGCGCATGCGAGCGGCTGGCTGGTCGATCTCGCGCAAACCGAACTCGGCAACGGCCGCTATACGGCGGCGGCGAATGCGTGGTTCGAGGCGCAACGGCATACCGACGATCGGGACCAGCGGCGCGCGCGTTTCATCGCGGGCGTGAAGGCGCTGCAGGCAGGCAACGATCCGCTCGCGGCGATTCAGGCGGCGAACGCGCATCTCGGCGATCTCGCCGACGATCCCGATACGTTGCGCTATCTCGCCAATCTGGCGCTCGCGGCTGGCCGGCCTGATCTGGCCGAGCAGTATGTGAAGCGGCTGCTCAAGATGTCGGCGGTGATACCGCGCGAGATGCGCTCAGTGCGGCCCGCAGCGCTTGCCGATCGTGCGCCTGCTGACTATCGCAATGCTCAGGGCGTCTGGTTACGCGCCGCGTGGTATCGGCCCGCGCGTGTGGTTCGTGCTGACGCGCCGAACAACCACCACAGCGGCTTCCTTAAAGTCGCCGCCAGTGCGGCGCCCGCAACCGGTGCGCCAACCCCCGCAACCGTACCCACCACCGCCGCCGAATCCGACAACGAACTCGCCTACCGCGTGTTCCTCGCCAATGGCGACGTCGCCAACGCGCAGCGCATCGCTCAGGCCGCGCTCGACAAAGACCCACAATCCACCCTGTGGCGCGGCCGTCTCGCGCAGGTCGCGGAATGGAATCATCAACCGCAGGTGGCGCTGCGTAACTACCTCGCGCAGGCGCAGGCCAATGGCGACGCCAACGCCTGGCAGCAGGTCGCGCGCCTCGCGCCCGGCCTGAACGACAACGCCGCCGTGCTGGCCGTCACCTTGCATCAGTCGGAACAGCAACCGGACAATCTGAAGCTGATCGACGCCGTGGTGTTCTCGTACGAACAACTCGCCGACCCGGACAGCGCACTGCGCTTTCTGCAAGCGCGCATGCACGGCGCGCAACGTCGCGCGGTGATGGAGCGTTACGCGCTGATCGCCGAGCGCAAAGGCGACGACGATCTCGCGCTGCGCACCTGGCGCGACCTCGAACGTGAATTCGGCCCGAACAGCGCCTATGGCCTGAAAATCGCCACCCTGCTCTACACGCGCACCCAGTTCGACGCCGCCCTTGCCGCGATGAACGAAGCCAAGCCCGCCGCGCCGAATACCGATGGCGACTTCTGGCGCTTCTACGCGCTGCTCGCCAACACGGTCCAGCATCCGCATGAGGCGAACCAGGGCTATCGCGCGCTGATTGCCGGCGGCAAGGCCGACGCCGACGACTACGAAGCCATGACCGGTTTCTACAACGATTCGCCGCTCGACGCCGGCCGCCTCGCCGAATACGCGTACCGCCATGGCGGGCCGCCGCGCGCGCTCTCGCAAGCGCTGTATAACTATCAGCGCGCGCGGGCCTGGGGCCGGATTCGCGTATTGCTTGCATCCCTCTCGCCCGAGGAACGCGGCGCCGCCGAACAGTCCGCCACCTTCCTGCTGGCGCGCGCCGAATACGAACGGCAAACCGGCTCGGTGGAAGACGCCGAGCGCGACATCAAACGCGCCGCGAGCCTCGCGCCCGACAACGTCGAAGCGCGCGCCGCGTATCTGTGGATGCTGACCGACCGCGGCACCGACGCCGAACTGCGCAACGCCATGCGCAACGAGGCCGGCGACGCCGAAAACGACCCGCAACTGTGGGCGCCCTACGCCGCGGCGTCGATGCGTCTCGGCGACGGCCGCGCGGCGCTGCACTATCTGCACAAGCAGTCGGCGCAGGCCGCGCAGAGTCCGCTGTGGCGGCTGACCTATGCGGACGCGCTGGAGCTGAACAGTCGCATCGACGAAGCCTGGCAATTGCGCCGCAGCGTGTGGCTCGAACTCGCGCGGCGCCGTCGCGATCCGGCGCAGGCCAACGCGCTGCCCGCCGCCGAGCAGGACGATTTGCGCGGCCGCTATGTCGCGCTGACCACGCTGTTCGACAACGGCGACCGCTCGCGCGCCGTGCTGATCGAGATGCTGCGCGCGGATCAGGCGAGTCAGACCGACGCGCAATCGGCGCAGACCTCCGAACTCGGCGACATCGGCCTGCTGCCGCCCGCGCAACAGGACGCGATCCGCAAAGAGCGGCGCGTTTATACGGCTATCGCGCGCGAGGCGGCGATTTCATGGGCCCAGGTGCAGGACGCGTCCGACATGGAACGCGCGTGGCTGGAAAAGCAATACATTCAACGCAGCACGCGGCCGGTGTACGCCGAGGCGCAACTGGCGATCAACGAGGGCGACGTCAACGAACTGTCGCGGCTGCTCGACACCCTGCCCGATCTGATTCCCCGGCAAAACAAGGTCGATGCGCAAACGCTGACCGGCCGCAACGCCGATGCGCAAACCACCGCGTTCGAGTCGCTCACGAGCCTGCCCAACGACAGCGTGATGCACGGCCAGTTGCACGACCGGCTGCTCAGCAACGCGCAGGCGGTCGCGCCGTCGGTGCGTTACAGCGACCAGGGGCCGTTGCGCTTCAGCGAGGAATCGATCACGGGCGGCGTGCGGTTGACGCCGTCGCAGGCGCTGCAATTGCGCTACCGGCAACGCGACCAGAGCACCGACGCCGGGTCGCTGCCCAACGCACCGAATCACGACCGCTTGCTCGAAGGCGTCTACTCGCACAAGGGGCAATACGACGAAGAACACGTGATCGTCGGCCGCCGCGAAGCGTTGAAGGATTTCGTGACCGCGCGCGTGGAAGGCACCTACGCGGTGAACCCGAAACTCACGCTCACCTATGCCGCCGGCTACAACCAGTCCGCCACGGAAACCACGCAACTGACCGTGGCCGGCGTGAAAGATATGGCGTCGGTCGGCTTCAACTACCGGCTCGATTCGCACTGGTTCGGCGGCGGCCGTTACGAGTACGACCGCTTTCATGGCCAGGACCGTTCGTCGCTCGGCGACGGCCATCTGGTCGAATTGAACGCCGGCTACAAGATCAAGGCCGACTATCCCGACTACACGATCCGCGCGGTGTTCTCGCACGGCCAGTACAGCGCCAACGGCACACCCGGCGCGGCGCTGCAGAACCTGCTGCCGGCCGGCACCCCGTTCAACGCGCAGGCCTTCATGCCGCAGACCTTCACGCAGGGTGGCCTGCTGTTTTCTTTCGGCGACGACCTGCCGGAGAACTACTCGAAAGGCTGGCGGCCGATGTTCTCCGCCGGTCCGTTGCGCGACTCGCGCGCGGGCTGGTCGGGCCAGGTGATGGCCGGCCTCGTGGGCAGCCTGTTCGGCGGCGATCAGGTGCTGATCTACGGCTTGTATCAGGGGGCGTCGTCGAATCACTCGACCTCGGTGAAGGAAATCGGCGCGCGGTATCAGTGGCTGTACTAGAAGACGTCGGCAAGCCGCGGCTTGCCTCGCGAATCAAGCCTGTCTGACTGGAGAGCAAGATGGACCAAGCAAAACAAGCTCAAACGAAGCGGCCCCGTGTGCGCGCCGCGATGCTGTCGATCGTGCTCGGCGCCGCAGTCGGCGCGGCCCTTGGCGGTTGCTCGGTGATCGACCGGAGCGCCGCGCCGGCGTTCTCGAAGAGCGATACGTGGGTGATCCTGCCGATCGCCAACAACACCGAGACGCCGCAAGCCGGACAGCGAGCCGCATCGATCGCGCAAAGCCTGTTGAGCGCGTATGGCTACGCCAATCTGACGCGCTATCCGACTAGCGCCGACGACGAAACGCTGTTCGATCCGGCCAAGCCCGACGCCCAGCAGAACGCGCTGAACTGGGCCCGTCAGCAGAATGCGCACTATGCGCTGAGCGGCGCGGTCAACGAGTGGCGCTACAAGGTTGGCGTGGATGGCGAGCCGGCCGTCGGCATCACGCTCGAAGTACTCGACGTGCAAAGCGGCAAGGTCGTCTGGACCAGCACCGGCAGCCGCACTGGCTGGAGCCGCGACGCGGTGTCGGGCGTGGCGCAGAAGCTCGAGCGCGAGTTGCTGAGCCCGCTGGCGCGCTGACGCTGAGCCGGGATCATGCCGATACGTCCGGTGCCATCTCAACGTTCGCAGCGTTCACGCGGAACGTGCGGGCCAGGCGCTCACGCCAGCGGTCTTTCAACCGAAATCAGGAAGCCCTCGCCATGAACACGCGTGCTCCGGATCAATTCGCGCCGCGCTCCCGTTTCAAGCGTCGCCAGGCGCAAAGCATCGGCGCGGGCTCGTGGTGGGCGCGGCTGGTCGCGCCGCCGCGCGGCTCGGCGCGTCGCCGCGCCGTCACCACGCTCGAATCGGTCCTCGCGACACTGCTCGCGATCGGCCTGTGCTGGCTGTTCCGGCCGCTCAACCCGTTGCTGATTCACGTCGGCTTCGTGTGGATCTGGAGCGTGCCGATCGTGCTGGCGTTGCGCTACGGGTCGATTGCCGGGACGTTCTCCGGGCTGATTCTGCTCGGCGCCTGGTACGTGCTGTATCCGGGCGCGGACCCGTCGTCGCTCGGTTCGATCGCGCATGCGCTGGGCGAGCCGCAAATGGAACCGCAGCCGTTTCCGGTCGGCTTCTTCTTCGGCGGCTTTGCGTTCACGCTGCTGTGCGGACAATTCGGCGACGTGTGGATCACGCGGCTCGGCCAGGCGCGCATGGCGAACGACTACCTCGCCGAGCGGCTGTCGATCCTCACGCGCAATCAGTTTCTGCTGCGGCTTTCGCATGAACGCCTCGAACAGGATCTGCTCGGCCGTCCCGCCACGTTGCGCGATTCGCTGGCGCGTATGCGCGCGGTGACGCTGACCCAGGAGCCCGGTAACGCGCAACGCGGCGTGGTGGATCTGCGTGGCGCGCAACAGTTTCTCGATACCGCGGCGCAGGCTTGCCAGCTGGAAGGCGCGCGTCTTTACGCGTGGCGCGACGGCCATCCGCATCACGAAGCCGCCGCGTGGATCGGCACCACCTTCGAGCTCGACGCGGACGATCCGCTGGTGCGCGAAGCACTCGAAGTCCGCACGCTCGTGCATATCGAGTCGGCGACCCAGCAAAAGGCCGCGCAAAGCCGCTATATCGCGTGCGTGCCGTTGATCGACGCGCTGAAGCAACCGGTCGGCCTGCTGGTGATCGAGCGCATGCCGTTTCTCGCGTTGACGCGCGACAACCTGCAATTCCTGCTGGTGCTGTGCAACTACTACGCGGACGGCGTGCAGCATGCCGACGTCACGCGCGACCTGCTGCAGGTGTTTCCCGATTGTCCCTACGATTTCGCGCTCGATTACGCGCGGCTCGTGCATCTGTATCGCGATACGCGGGTGCGCTCGTCGCTGGTCGCGCTGGTGTTCGACGAGCGCACGGCCAGCACCACCTGGTACGACCACGTGCTGCGCACGCGGCGCGCGCTGGACGTGCAATGGGCGCGCAACAACGGGCCGCTGCGCGCGATTCTGACGCTGATGCCACTGTCGGGCGAAGGCTCGATCGATGGTTATCTGCTGCGGATCGAAGACAATCTGCGCGCGCAATACGGCGTCGATTTCGAATCGGCCCGGATTGCCGTGCACGCGATGCTGATCGCCGACGCGGATCCGGTGAATGAATTGCGGCGTTTGCTGGAGCGTTGCGATGCACGAGCCTGACGCGGATTCGGTGCGGGCAGCCTCCGAGTCGGCCTACGTGTCGCCCCGTGGCTCCGCTTCGGCTTCACGTTCCGGCGTGTTGTCCGCGGCGCTGGCTTTGCTCGCCGGACTCACGGGCGTCGCGTTGCAACTGGCGGTTTTCCTGATCGCCACCCACGGCGCGCCGGACACCTCCGCGCAATGGCTCGGCGGCCTCCCCGACGACGCACCGGCCAGCGACGCCGCGCGTCTGAACACGCACACGCTGCTGCTCTGCCTGCTGATGCAGGCGCTGGCCGCCCTGCTGATCTCGCTCGGCATCGCCCGCGCGCTGCCGCCGCGTTACCGCGCGCCGCGCACAGGCGTACTCGCCGCGCTGTGGTTCCTGAACTTCGCGCTGCCGATCGGCGGCGTGGCCTGCACGCTCGGTGCGCTGGCCATCGCGCGAATCCTGCCGCGTCCGCCTGAACGCTTGCCGGTCACGCAGATCGACGAGCCCGAATTCGCCGCCAATCTGATCGGCAACGTGTCGTACGGCCGTGGCGCGCGTCTGAAGGCGGAATTGCAGAACGCCGATGCCGGCACCGCGTTTCGCATGACCGCCCTGCTGGCCATGCAATCGATGCCCGCGCGCACCGTTTCTCCGTTGCTGCAAGGCATGCTGGCCGACCCGCTCGACGACATCCGCCTGCTGGCGTACGGGATTCTCGACAATCGCGAGAAAGCCCTCACGCAGCGGATTCTGGTGGAACGCCCCAAGCTAGACCGCAAGCTGCATCCGGAGCTGAACGACACCGACCGGCGACGCGCCAACAAGACCCTCGCCGAGCTGTACAGCGAGCTGATCTACGAGCATCTGGTGACTGGCGACGTCTATCGCAACGCCGCCGATCAGGCCGACGGTTTCGCCATCGCGGCGCTCGACGCCGATCCCGACGACGCCTCGCTCTGGCGTCTGCGCGGCCGCCTCGCGCTCGACCGGCGCGAACTCGACAACGCCGACACGATGCTGCAACGCGCTATCGACTGCGGTTTTCCGCGCGAACGGATGCTGCCGTATCTCGCCGAAGCCGCCTATTTGCGGCGCGATTTCTCGCGCGTGCGCCGTTTGCTGCGCGAGATGGACAGCCACGCGGGCGGCTCGACGCTGCACGCGGTGCTGGCGTTCTGGCAAGAGCGTGAAGCGGGTGCAGCGAGTACAGCGACTAACGCTGCCGACCCGCGCGATTCGCGTGGCCCGCGCGCGGCCGACGCCGACGCCGACTCCAACGCACCCGACGCATCCAGCTTGTCTAACGCTTCCGACTCATCGGCTCGCGGCGCCATGCGCCGTGCCATGCCCGACCCCCTGTCCGCGCCGGACGCACCGCCGAGACGCCCAACATGAACACTCCCAAAGCCGCCACCGCTACCGTCGCACATGCTGCGCAAACCCCGCACGCTCCGCACGCCGCGGCCAAACTCCCGCGCGCGGCCTCAGCCGATATCGCGCTGCTGCTCGAAGGCACGTTCCCCTATGTGAGCGGCGGCGTCTCCAGTTGGGTCAATCAGATCATCCGCGCGTTCCCGGAGTACACGTTCGCGCTGTGCTTTCTCGGCAGCCGTCCACAGGACTATCCGAAGATGTCGTATGCGTTGCCCGATAACGTCGTGCATCTGGAGAATCACTATCTGTACGACTTCGCGCCGCCGCCGATGATCCGTCACCAGCCCGGCGACCCTGCCGCCTTCATGCAGGCCGGCCAGATGCACGAGAAACTGCGCAACCCTGCCATGCGCCAGGCGGCCGGCCGGATGCTCAGGGACATGCTCGACGATCTGCGTCCCGGCGGCGCGCTCGGCGAAGAAGCGTTTCTGTATTCGAAGGAATCGTGGACCTACCTGACCGATCAATACCGGCAGTTCTGCACCGACCCGTCGTTCGTCGATTATTTCTGGACCGTACGCATCATGCACAAGCCGCTGTGGCAGTTGGCCCGCATTGCCGAGGGACTGCCAAAGGCGAAGATGTTCCATACCGTCTCGACCGGCTACGCGGGTTTTCTGGGCGCTTTGCTGCGCTACCGGCATGGCCGTCCGCTGCTGGTGTCCGAACACGGCATCTACACGAAGGAACGCAAGATCGATCTGTTCCAGAGCCAATGGATTCGCGACAACCGCAGCATTTTCGAACGCGACGTGTCGCAGATCGGCTATTTTCGCGATCTGTGGGTGCGTTTCTTCGAAACGCTGGGCCACGTTTGCTACGACGCCGCCGAGGACATCATCGCGCTGTACGAGGGTAACCGTCGACGTCAGATCGTTGACGGCGCACCCGAGTACAAGACCGCCAATATTCCGAACGGCGTGAATCTGCCGCGGCTCGCGCCGCTGCGCGCGCAACGCGGCGCGCAGATACCAAAGACGCTGTGCCTGATCGGCCGCGTGGTACCGATCAAGGACATCAAGACCTTCATTCGCGCGATGCTGACCGTGGTGCGCCAGATGCCGGAGGCCGAAGCCTGGATCGCCGGACCCGAAGACGAGGACGAGTCGTACGCGAACGAATGCCGCGCGTTGGTCGAGAGTCTCGGCTTGCAGGACAAGGTGAAGTTTCTCGGCTTCCAGAAGATCGACGAGTTGCTACCCAAATGCGGCGTGCTCGTGCTGAGTTCGATTTCCGAAGCGCTGCCGCTCGTGGTGCTCGAAGGGTTTGCGGCGGGCGTGCCCTCGGTGACGACCGATGTCGGCTCGTGTCGCCAGTTGATTTATGGACTCGACGGCGAGGACGCGGCGCTCGGTGCGGCGGGCCGCGTGGTGCAGATCGCCGATCCGCGCGCGCTCGCCGAAGCGGCGCTCGACCTGCTCGACGAACGCAACTGGCACGCGGCGCAAAAAGCGGGCATTGCACGGGTCGAGCGGTTTTATACGCAGGACCAGATGGTGGGCTCGTATCGCGAGTTGTACGCGCGGCTTACCGCGCTAGCGAATCTGGAGCCGACGCCGCAGCAGGCGCTGTCGTCCTGAAGCGGCGCTCAGACGACGCGGATGCCGCACTGAGCCACTCCCCACTCAACGCAAACGGGACGGATCGCCATGGCCGGAATCGGGTTCGAACTGCGCAAGATGCTCCGCCGCGATACGCTGCTGGGGCTGATGCAGGCTTATACGTACGCCGGGCTGATCGGCGCGGGGCCGTGGGTGCTGTCGATCGTCGGCATTCTGCTGATCGGTGTGCTGAGCCTGCCGTTCGTCTTGCCCACCGGGCTCATCACACAGTTTCAGGTCTCGGTGACGTATCTGATCTCGTTGTCGCTGATTCTCACCGGCCCGTTGCAACTTGCCTACACGCGCTTTACCTCCGACCGTCTGTTCGAAAAGCGCGACGACCTGGTGCTGCCGAACTATCACGCGGTGGCGTTCGTCGTGACGGCGGCGTCCGCGGTGCTCGGCACGCTGGCGATCGTGCTGCTGTTTCCGCAGCAGACCGTCGCGTACCGGCTGCTCATGCTGGCCGGCTTCGTCGTGATGTGCAACATCTGGATCGCGACGATTTTTCTGTCGGGCATGAAGCAGTATGTGTCGATCATCGTGGTGTTCTTTATCGGCTATACCTTCACCACCGGCGCGGCGCTCGCGCTCAACCGCTTCGGCCTGACCGGGCTGCTATCGGGCTTCGTGACCGGCCAGACTATCTTGCTGGTCGGCCTGCTCGCGCTGATCTACCGCGATTACCGCAGCGATCATTTCATCTCGTTCGAAGTGTTCTGGAAGCAGTACCGTTATCCGTCGTTGATGCTCACCGGTCTGCTGTACAACCTCGCGATCTGGGTCGACAAGTTCATGTTCTGGTACTCGCCCGGCACGGGCCAGCCGGTGATCGGGCCGCTGCGGGCGTCGCTCATCTACGACATTCCCGTGTTTCTCGCGTATCTCGCGATCATTCCGGGCATGGCGGTGTTTCTGATGCGGATCGAAACCGACTTCGTGGAGTACTACGACGCCTTCTACGACGCGGTGCGCGAAGGCGCGTCGCTGCAGCATATCGAGCGCATGCGCAACGCGATGGTGGAAGCGCTGCGCAACGGCATCTGGGAGATCATCAAGGTGCAGACCATCGCCGCGATGATGCTGTTCGCCGCCGGCACCGTGCTGCTGTCGTGGCTGAAAATTTCGACGCTTTATCTGCCGCTGCTTTATATCGACGTGATCGCCGCCAGCATGCAGGTCGTGTTCATGGGCACGATCAACGTGTTCTTCTATCTCGACAAACGCAAGATCGTGCTGTGTCTGGTGGCGGGGTTCGTCGTGTTGAACGTGATTTTCACGGCGTTGACGCTCTCGCTCAATCCCGCTTTCTACGGCTATGGTTTCGCGGGTGCGCTGCTGGTGGTCGTGCTGGCGAGTCTTTACCTGCTCGATCGTAAATTGGAATCGCTAGAATACGAAACCTTCATGCTGCAATAAGGCCTCCTCTTTCGATGACCTTACCCAACGAATCGACACGTAACGCGCGAGCGAGTGCAGCCAACTCGCTGTTTGCCTTTCTGAAGGCGTTGCCGCTTGGCGAGCGGCTGATCGAAGGCGGTTTCATGGCGGTGCAGGCGGTGGCCGGCGCGAGTCTCGCGTTCGAGATCGGCCGCCTGCTGCATACCGAGCAGGCCTTCTGGGCCGCGATCACCGCGATCGCGGTCAGCCAGCATAGCTATATCGACACGCGCAATCTGTCGCGCGATCAGTTTATTGGCGCAATGGTGGGCGGCGTGTGCGGGCTGGCGGGCGCGCTGCTTGGCGGCGGGTATTTCGCGGCTTATGCGGCGACGGTGGGCGTCGCGATTGTCGTGTGCTGGATTCTGAATGTGGGTAGCGCGGCGCGGCTGGGTGGGATTACCGCGACGATCATGCTGCTGGTGCCGGGGATGGGGCCGCCGTGGGATAAGGCGTTGCTGCGGTTGGGTGAGGTGACCCTGGGCACGGTGTGCGCGTTGTTGATGGCGTGGTTGATGTCGAAGGTCGAACAGCGGTGGTTTGGGAAGCCGCGGAATACGTGAGGGACGGTCAGCGATGAGCCGTTCGTTGGTAGCGCCATAGCGTGCGGTAGCCGGCGAAGATCAGGCCTCCGACTAACAGCGTGGAAACGATCCAGTAAAGAAGTAAGGCGAGCATTTCCATGTCGTCGGCGTTCGCCAGGTCATTGTTTCCCGTCACCGAGAGCACGAAGCGGATGAAGCCGTCGACGAAATCCGGCATGTTGAACGGCAGGAGACTGAAGAGGCACGCGAGATACCATCCTCCTATAACGGAAACAACCACAAAGACCACGACGGCTAATATTTTCATTGCAAGCTGTCTATTCACTTCACTTCAACCGTTCCGTATGCCTTCATCGTAGTGCCTGGAACCGGCATCGTGAGCCCCCTGGATCGAATGAATTTTTGAGGTGCATCAAATGCACCCGAATTGACGACGGTAATGCATCCTTGGCTCAGTCGGAGCGGCCCCATTGGATGCAACCGGAAATTTCCCCTGGCGATTCCGTTAATGTTCGTGGTATCGCCCGACACGGGATTCCACAACATGAACCAGTACTGCCTGTCGGTGGAGCCAAAGCCGTATGTGCTCCACAAGTCACGCATCATTCCCATACGCCCACCCGAATGGCGGTCGACCAGATAATAAACTCCTTTAGGTAGCGGTCCGAGATTCGGAATAGCCGTGTCGTCCGGATTGTCCCGCCCTCGATCAGTTCCAGAAAAGGCCGTAACAGGTGCGGTTCCTGGACATGTGAGAATCGAAGTTTTCTGCTTGTTGAGAATGAAAGTGCATGCGACTGGCATATGACCATTCTTTATGTCCGTTCGGGGACGGCCATACTATCAACGTGGCTCTCTCATAAATCATTGAAGCCACTCCGTGATTTCACTCTCTCGCGTCACGCCGTACTTCAAGGAGTTATTCTCGATACAGCCAGCCTCGGACCGGTAAAGCGCACGTAAGCACGGCATGCAATCTGAATGTCCCGAGCAACGTACGTATTTTCTGACACACGATTTGCAAACCTCACGATCGCCAGGTGCGCAGAGCGGCATTCGCCGCAAGCAAGCGCAGCTAGCCTTGCGCCGCATCATCCTCTTGCGGCCGACGCCGGTAACGCCCCGGCGTCACGCCGATACTTTGCTGAAACGCCTTGCCAAACGCGGCTTCCGATTGATAGCCCACCATCTCGCCGATCTCCGCCGCGCTACGCTGCGTGCGCAACAGCAGGTCGCACGCGATCGTCATGCGGATCTGCGTGAGGAAATCCATTACCGTCATGCCCGCCCGCTCGTTGAAATGGCGCGCGTAAGTGGCCCGGGACATCGCGGCGACGTCGCCTAGTTCGGCAATCGTCCATGCACGCTCCGGCGCGCTCAACATGCTTTGTACGGATGCGCCCAGACGCGCGTCAGCGAGCAGCGTCAGCACGCCCGAGGTCGACGCGTTCTGTTCGCCATGCACGCGCAAGGCCATCGCGAAGAGCGCGTGGCTCAGCGCGGTGACGATGGCCAGCGCGCCCGGTTGACGATGCTCCGCCTCGGCGCGCATCAGCGCGATCACCGTTTGCAACGGCCCGAGTGCCTGCGCGCCGCCGAGCGACACGTGGAACGGATCGGGCAGCGCATTCAGCAGTAACGCGGATGAGCCCGGCGAGTAAACGAAGCGGCCGCAGAGGAGATCGACATCGGGCTGCGCCGCGGGCGCGTTGCTGTTGTCGCCGTTGTTGCTATCGTCGCTGTCGTGGCCGTCGTTGCGTCGCACGGGCAGCATGCCGTCGTGACTTAGCGTCAACGGCGCCGTGGCGTTAGTTCGCGCCACATTGCGCACACGATGCGCCGCACCGTGCGGAAACAGCACGAAATCGCCCGGCCGCAGCGCCACTTCCCCGCCGCCGGTGGTTTCGATCAGGCAGGCGCCCCCGAGCACCAGATGAAACGGCGCGATACCCGTTTCCATCGGCGCGTGATCGATATCGAAGCCGCCCGAGAGAAGGCAACGCAGATCGAGGCTGGCTTGCGGGCGGGCAAGGTCGATCAATCGGCTGAGCATGTCCATGAGACGATCGCGCTAAAAGTTGAGCGAATTGAGTATTCAGGATATCGCGGCGCAGCGCAATACTTTGTCTCACGACGCCGGCACCCGCCGACGCGCAATAGAGACGAAGGAGCATGGCCATGTTGAACTGGATCGAATACCGCAAAGAACTGTTCGGCCGCATCGGCGAGATCGGCAAACTGTCGCCGGATACCGTCCGGGCCTATCAGACGATGTCGAGCGCGGGTCAGAAAAGCGATCTGCTGGGCGCGAAGACGCGTGAGCTGATTTCGCTGGCTGTCGCGGTGAGCTTGCGTTGTGACGGTTGTATTACCGTGCATACGGCCGAAGCGCTGAAGCATGGCGCGACGCGCGATGAAATCGCCGAAGCGCTGGGCGTGGCGGTGGCGATGAATGCCGGCGCGGCCATGGTGTACTCGGCCCGGACGATGGATGCGGTCGCGGCTTATTCGAGTGACGCGGCGGATGCGGGTCGGTAATCGTCCGACTGCATGAAAAAAGCCGGTTACATGCACACGAGCATGCAACCGGCTTCGTTGCGCGCGGTAGTTACACCGCGTGCCGCGCCTCTTCCAACTGCTTGCGACGCGCCTCGCCCTGGCGCTCCAGCATCCAGCCCGGATACTCGGCCGGCAGCGTGCTGACCTGATCGAGCTTCGCCAGCTCATCCGCGGTCAGCGTGACGGCGGTCGCGGCGATGTTGTCGTCGAGTTGCTCGACCTTCTTCGCGCCGACGATCACCGACGTCACCACCCGCTGGTGCAACAACCACGCGAGCGCGATCTGCGCGACCGATACGTGCTTGGCCTCCGCGATATCGCGCATCACGTCGATGCAGTCGTACGCGCGCTCACGGTTGACCGGCGGAAAATCGAACGTCGTGCGACGGCTGCCCGTCTCGCCCTGCTGCTCACGTCCATATTTGCCGCTCAGCAAACCGCCCGCGAGCGGACTCCACACCATCAGGCCCAGGCCTTCGCTGTGCAGCATCGGCACGAGTTCGCGTTCGAGGTCGCGCCCCGCCAGCGTGTAATACGCCTGCAGCGATTCGAAGCGCGCGAGCCCAAGGCGCTCCGCGATACCGAGCGCCTTGACGATCTGCCACGCGGCCCAGTTCGACACGCCGACATAGCGCACGTGGCCGTGCTGAACCAGCGTGTCGAGCGCGCGCACGGTTTCTTCGATCGGCGTGGCCGGATCGAAACCGTGGATCTGATACAGGTCGACATGATCGAGTTGCAGGCGTTTCAGGCTTGCCTTCACACCGTCGATGATGTGATACCGCGACGCGCCGCGCGCATTCGGAAACTCGTCGGTCTGGCCGAACACCTTGGTCGCCACGACGACTTTGTCGCGCGGCACCTTGAGGTTTTTCAGCGCCTGGCCGGTGATCTGTTCGGACAGGCCGCCCGCGTAGACGTCGGCCGTGTCGATGAAGTTGATGCCCGCGTCGAGCGACCGGCCGACCAGCCGCTCCGCGTCGGCCTGCTGCAGATCGCCGATCTGCTTCCAGATGCCCTCGCCGCCGCCGAAGGTCATCGTGCCCAGACATAGTTCTGAAACAAAAACTCCAGTGCGGCCTAACGGGTTGTAACGCATTGCGGAGACTCCATCGTGAAGGGGTGGATGGGTGAGGCGTAGAGGTTACTGCAATTGGGGGAAGTCGGCTGGCGGGGCGGCAGGGCCACGGGTCGGTGTTGCTGGTAGTCACGGACGCGGCGCGATTTAATTCAATCTGTCGAGGTAAATATTCTCGTCGCCTCTAATCTTTACGACTCATTCAATGTACAAAAAATATTCGTCGTTGCGGCCAAAGATGAGGCCGACGATTAATTGTCAAACCTCTTGAAAATCAATACGAACAAGCGCCATCTCAACCTGAAAGAACATCCTCGCCAACAAATTCACCATGTCGCCCCGCTGCTCGCTAAGCACCCATCACGCATAACGCCATCCCAATATCGAGATCGCATAAATTGGAATAATTTGCCCGCTAAAATCGCGGCCTTCTGACGGAGAATGCGATGAGTGATAATCACAACGTTTACAGATATGGCCTCCATACCAACCTTCGCCCCGTGGACCTGTTTGTCTTCGTGGCTTTGGACGAAACCCGAAAGCAACTTGGTCTTGATGACCTTGCCAGTGCGGCAGCTATCTTGCTTGGTAACAATGACGTGCCCGTCGCAGGGAAGCTTGGCGGTGCGGTGACAGGCACATCAGTCGCCTCGCTAGCAGCGCGGCGACTCCTCCCGTTCAACGTAGCAATCCGTTTACCTACCATTACCCGCGCCGGAATCGGCGGTCTTCGGATCGCGATGACCAGAAGTCTTGGGGCTTTCGTTGGAAGAGCGATTCCGGTGATTGGTGTGGTGGTGCTGGCTCGCGATGTCTTTCTTATCATGAGACACTCGGTGATGATGTTTAACAGGCTGGTAAAGCCCGAAGACCGGATATTCTGAAATGGCCGATGAAACTTGGGATCAACTTGAAGCGTTTGCCCGCAAAGAATTGGGGCGGCCGATTTTCGGCGGTCCACTTAGATTGACACCGGCTAGCAGACTTGAAGAAGACCTCCGGCTAACTGGGCTTGATGCTGTCGAATTTATCGACAAATGGGCTGAGACTTTCCACGTCAAGGCCTATGGTTTCCCGTATCGTCGCTACTTTGGCCCGGACAGCCTCGACGTGATCAAGTCAGTTCTCGGCGTGTTCTCGGAGAAATTCCGCGATCCAGAACTCGTGCCGCTTACCCTGGGTATGCTCGCCGAAGCGATGCGACGCGGGAAATGGGACACCGAAGAGATTGAAGCAGCACGCAGTATCGGCCTTCGCCGACAACCGTAGATAACCCCCTTCCTTGCCCAAATGAGCCCCGCTTCGCGCCGGGTTTTCATTTCGTGCCGCAATCACTTCATTGCAATTGATTGCATCGACCGCCCGGCTCGCTCGCGCACACGGTCACCCGCCTCGCGTCCCCCCAGCAAACCCCGCGTAAACCTGCCAGACTGACCCGAAACCGCGCCTCTAGATATGGCACGCCACGCCCCCATCTAAGCCCCATGACTTCGGCAAAGACAAAGCCCACCGCCGCGCTAAACGCGGCTCGCCCATCCAAAGCGTCGCGCAAAGCGGCGGGCACAACCTCGGCCCAATCAACCACGTCCACCACGTCCACCGCCCTAACCCCCTTCCACCCCGCCGTCTCCAACTGGTTCAAAAAAACCTTCCCCGCGCCCACCGACGCCCAAACCGCCGCATGGCCGCAAATCCGCAGCGGCCGCTCCACGCTGGTCGCCGCTCCGACCGGCTCCGGCAAAACCCTCACCGCCTTCCTCTCCGCACTCGACGATCTGGTCCAGCAAGGCCTCGCCAACGGCGGCGCCCTGCCCGATGAAACGCTGGTGGTCTACATCTCGCCGCTGAAAGCCCTTTCCAACGACATCCGCATCAACCTGCAATCTCCATTGCAAGGCATCGCCGAAGAACTCGCCGCGCTCGGCCTGCCGCCGCTCGATATCCGCACCGCCGTGCGCACCGGCGACACCACGCAGCAAGAGCGCAACGCGCTAAAAAAACGCGCGCCGCACATCCTGGTGACCACACCCGAATCGCTCTACGTGCTGCTCGGCTCCGACTCCGGCCGCCGCATGCTCGCCACCGTGCGCACGGTCATCGTCGATGAAATTCACGCGCTCGCGGGCAGCAAGCGCGGCAGTCATCTCGCGCTCAGCCTCGAACGGCTCGACGCGTTGTGCCAGCGTCGCTTGCCGCGTATCGGCCTGTCGGCCACGCAAAAGCCGGTCAGCGCGGTCGCACGCTTTCTGGTGGGCGGCGCGAGTCTCGCGAGCAGCGAGTCCGCCGACTGCGCGATCATCGACGTCGGCCATATCCGCGCCCGCGATCTCGCGCTGGAAATCCCGCCGGTGCCGCTCGAAGCGGTCATGTCGAACGAAGTGTGGGAACGCGTCTACGACCGCCTCGCCGAACTGGTGGCGATGCACCGCACCACGCTGGTGTTCGTCAACACGCGCCGCATGGCCGAACGCGCCGCGCGTCATCTGACCGAGCGGCTGGGCAAGAACGCGGTCGCCGCACATCACGGCAGCCTCGCGAAAGAACATCGCTTCGACGCCGAGCAGCGCCTCAAACGCGGTGAATTGCGCGTGCTGATCGCAACGGCATCGCTGGAACTCGGCATCGATATCGGCGATGTCGAACTGGTCTGCCAGATGGGTTCGCCGCGCGCGATCGCGCCGTTCCTGCAACGCGTCGGACGCTCGGGCCATCAGGTCGGCGGCATGCCCAAAGGGCGGCTGTTTCCCGCCTCGCGCGACGATCTGATCGAATGCGCGGCGCTGCTCGATTGCGTGCAGCGCGGCGAACTCGACGCGCTGCGGATTCCGCGCGCGCCGCTCGACGTGCTCGCGCAGCAGATCGTCGCCGAAGTCTCCAGCGCCGAGTGGGACGAAGACGCGCTGTTCGACATGATGCGGCGCGCCGCGCCCTACGTGGATCTCGAACGCGAGCAGTACGACGCCGTGCTGCGCATGCTTGCCGAAGGCTACACGAGCCGCAACGGTCCGCGCGGCGCGTATATCCATCGCGATGTGGTGAGCGGCACGCTGCGCGGCCGGCGCGGCGGCAAGCTGGTGGCCGTGACCTCGGGCGGCACGATTCCCGAGAACGCCGACTACGCCGTCGTGCTCGAACCGCAGGCGATCAACATCGGCACGGTCAACGAAGACTTCGCGGTCGAAAGTCTGGCCGGCGACGTGTTCCAGCTCGGCAATGCGTCGTACCGGATTCTGCGGATCGAGAGCGGCCGCGTGCGGGTCGAGGACGCGCAAGGCCAGCCGCCGAATATTCCGTTCTGGCTCGGCGAAGCGCCGGGACGCAGCGACGAACTGTCGTTCGGCGTGGCGCGCTTAAGAGAGCAGATCGGGCATTTGCTCGAAGCGCAAACCGAAACCGAAACGCACCCCGCCCACCTCGACCACGCGATCGACTGGCTCATCGACACCCTCGGTCTCGACGAAGCCGCTGCGCGCCAGATCGTCGACTATCTCGCCCGCGCCCGCGCCGCGCTCGGCGTGCTGCCGACGCAAAACACGCTGGTCATGGAGCGTTTCTTCGACGAATCCGGTGGCACCCAACTCGTGATTCACGCGCCGTTCGGCAGCCGCGTGAACCGCGCGTGGGGACTCGCGCTGCGCAAGCGTTTTTGCCGGACCTTCAACTTCGAACTGCAAGCCGCCGCTACCGAGGACGCGATCGTCCTGTCGCTGACCGGCAGCCACTCGTTCGTGCTCGACGAAGTGTGGCGCTATCTGCATTCGAACAGCGCCGAACATCTGCTGATCCAGGCGCTGCTCGACGCGCCGCTGTTCGGCGTGCGCTGGCGCTGGAACGCGACCACCGCGCTCGGTTTGCCGCGTTACACCGGTGGCCGCAAAACCGCGCCGCAACTGCAGCGCATGCGCAGCGAAGACCTCCTCACAAGCGTGTTTCCGGAGCAGGCGGCGTGTCTGGAGAACGTCGTCGGCGAGCGCGAATTGCCGCGTCATCCGCTAGTCGACCAGACCGTCGACGACTGTCTGCACGACGCGATGGATAGTGACACCTGGCTGGCGCTGCTGCGCCGTATCGAACAGGGAGACGTGCAACTGGTGGCGCGTGATTTGCCGGCGCCATCGCCGCTGGCCGCCGAAATCCTGACCGCGAAACCGTACGCCTATCTGGACGACGCGCCGATCGAGGAACGCCGCACGCAGGCGGTGATGAATCGCCGCTGGACCGATCCCGCCAGCGCCGACGACCTTGGCGCACTCGACGCCGACGCGATCGACAGCGTGCGCGACGAAGCCTGGCCGCAGGCGCGCAACGCCGACGAGATGCACGAAGCGCTGACGGGCCTCGCCTGCATCACCGAGGCCGAAGCGCAGGCGCACGAAGACTGGCCCGCATGGCTCGCCGCGCTGGCCGGGTCGGGCCGCGCGACACGCCTGCAGGTCAGCGAAAAAGTCGCGCTGTGGCTGCCCGCCGAACGCCTCACCGGCTTCCAGGCGCTCTACCCTGACGTCCCGGCCGCTCGCTACGCGCCGCCGCTCGTCGCGCCCAAAGGCTACGCCGAAACCTGGACCGCCGACGACGCCCTGCTCGACGTCCTACGCGCGCGCCTGACCGGCTTCGGCCCGCTGCCGGTCGAAGCGATCGCGCAAGCGCTCACTTTGCCGGCGGCATCGGTCGAACCAACGCTGACGCGCCTTGAAGCGGAAGGCTACGTAATGCGCGGCCGCTTCACGCCGCACGCCGACGTGGAAGAATGGTGCGAACGCCATCTGCTCGCACGCATCCACCGCTACACGGTGAAACGCTTGCGTCGCGAAATCGAGCCGGTGGAACGGCGCGACTTCATGCGCTTTCTGTTCGCATGGCAGCACCTGACGCCCGACACACGCAGCGAGGGCCGCGACGCGCTCGCCGCGGTGCTCGACCAGATGGAAGGCTTCCAGGCCGCCGCGGGCGCGTGGGAAGACGACATCCTGCCGGCTCGCGTGAAGGCTTATTCGAACACTTCGCTCGACGAACTATGCCGGGCCGGCAAGATCGTCTGGACCCGTCTGAGCGACCGTGCGCGCAGTGGTGCCGGACCGGTTCGCAGCACACCGATCGTGCTGTTGCCGCGCGGCCAGGTGCGCATGTGGAACGCGTTGATCGATCCGTCGAAGCAAGCGGCGTTGTCGGCGCGCGCGCAAAGCGTCTACGACGCGCTGGCGCAACACGGCGCCATCTTCTTCGACGAACTGCTGACGGAAGTCCGCGTTTTGCGGATGGAACTGGAGAGCGCATTAGGCGAACTGGTGGCCGCCGGTCTCGTAAACTCGGACAGTTTCGCGGGCCTACGCGCGCTGCTGAAGCCCGTGGCCAAACGCAATGCGTTCACCAGCAACCGGCGCGCGAGGTCGAGCGCATTGATCGGAGGAATGGACGATGCGGGTCGTTGGGCGCTGGTCAGCCGCCCGGCGCCCGCCGCCGAGCCAGTGCCCACACCTGCACCCGAGCGGCGCAGGCAGTTGCCGCCCGACGTGCTCGAACACGTCGCCATGACGCTGCTGCGCCGCTATGGCGTCGTGTTCTGGCGTCTGCTCGAACGCGAGGCCGACTGGCTGCCGCCGTGGCGCGATCTGCTGCGCGTGCTGCAACGCCTCGAAGCGCGCGGCGTGATTCGCGGCGGACGCTTCGTCAACGGTCTAGCGGGCGAACAGTTTGCGTTGCCGGAAGCGATTCCCCTATTGCGAGAGGTTCGCCGCCATGCGAACGACAGTGCTTTTGTGTGCGTCGCCGGCACCGATCCGTTGAATCTGGCGGGCACCTTGCTTGTCGGCGAACGCGTGCCCGCCGTGGCCGGCAATCGGGTGCTGTATCGCGATGGCGTGGTGATCGCCACACTCGTGGCAGGGACTTTCTGGTTCGCGCCCACTGTGGAGGAAAACCCGGTCGAACGGGAGCGGGCACGCGGCTGGCTGGCAAAAAGGTTCCAGGGTTTGCACGCGGTTTGAACGCGAATTACACAGCGAATTACCCGGCTAATTACACAGTCGGGTCATTTAGAAGCACTAAAGCCGATTTTGAAGCAAGCCCTAAAGCTCCGGGCTGTCCTACCGTTAATGTTTATAAGCCCGAAGCGCAGCCGCTTAGCTACAATGGGTAGAGTCTTAAGTATGATGAAGACTGTCTGCCGCCTTCCGCCTTTACGGCGGCCAACGGCACACATCGCCCGGGGATCCCATGAACGACGACCAACACGAGCAGGTGCTTTTTGCCCAGTTCGGCACAAGCAGCCCATGCTGGCGTCTGTCGACCGACAGCAACGCGCTTGAACTCACGCCCGTTACCGGCGACGTACCCGCCAATGTCGCGATTCCGCTGAACCCTCAACAAGCTTCGCAGATTCGTTGCCTGACCGGCGTCACCTCGCATCTGATCTTCGACGTGCGCCTCTTCGGCGAACCGTTGCGTCTGCATCTGGTCGGCAAAAAACTCAACAGCAACACCTGGGCCGGCACCGCGTCCGCGTACGACGACACCGAATCGGTGGCGCGCGATCTGGTGCATGGTCTGTCGTTCGCCGAACAGGTCGTCTCCGAAGTGAATTCGGTCGTGGTGATCGTGGACCGGCATGGGCGAATACAACGCTTCAACCGGCTGGCCGAAGAACTCACCGGCGTCAAGGAAGAGAACATCATCGGCCGCAACGTGTGGGCGCTGTTCATGTCCACCGAAGACGGCGCCGCCTCCAGCCAGAACATTGCCGGCTTCTTCAATCGCGGCGTGTCGTATGAAGTCGAGCGGCGCATCAAGACCGTGCACGGTGAACGGCTCTTCCTGTTCCGCAATAAATTCGTCCAGAGCGGCAGCGGCGTCGAAGAGCAATTCCTGATCTGCTCGGGCACCGACATCACCGAAGAACGCCTCGCGCAGGAACGGCTCACCCTGCTGGCCAATACCGACGCGCTCACCGGCCTCGCCAACCGCAACGCGATCCAGGACAAGATCCGCGTCGCGATCGAAGAAGCCGCGCCCGGTGAAGCGGTCGGCGTGCTGTTCCTCGATCTCGACAACTTCAAGAAGGTCAACGACCACTACGGTCACGTGTTCGGCGACCGGCTGATCCGCGACGTGTCGTCGGCCATCAGCACCTGCCTGAACGAAGGCGACGTGCTCGCGCGACTCGGCGGCGACGAGTTCATCGTGCTCGCGGCCAAGGGCACTGCGCACGAACTCGAAGCCACCGCGCAGCGCATTCTCGAACGCATGCGCACGCCGTTCGCACTGGGCCTCGTGGAGGTCTACACCGGCTGCTCGATCGGCATTGCGTGCTATCCGGAACACGGCGACAGTCTCGAATCGCTGATCCGTTCGGCCGACACGGCCATGTACGTCGCCAAAGACGAAGGCAAGCGCACGCACCGCGTGTTCTCGCCGGACATGAACCGCCGGGTCGCCGAGTACATGTGGCTCGACACCAACCTGCGCCGCGGGCTCGACGAAGGCCAGCTAACGTTGCACTACCAGCCCAAGCTGTCGCTCGCCACTGGCACGGTGCAAGGTGCCGAAGCGCTGGTGCGCTGGAATTCGCCGGAGCGCGGGCAGATCATGCCGGCGGAGTTCATCCGCTATGCGGAGGAATCCGGTCTGATCGGCGTGCTCGGCCGCTGGGTCATGAACACCGCCGCGAAGCAGGCCGCCAGGTGGAAAGCGGACGGCTACAACCTGCGCATCGCGATCAACGTGTCGGCGCGGCAACTGGTCGATACGGCCGTGGTGCGTCATTTCACCGAGGCGCTGCAGAACGCCAGTCTCGACCCTTGCCTGATCGATCTCGAGCTCACCGAGAGCTGCCTGATCGAAGACGAAGCGGCCGCACTGGAGCTCATCAAACAGTTCCGCGTGCTCGGCGCGCAGGTGCATCTGGACGACTTCGGCACCGGCTACTCGTCGCTGTCGCAACTGGGCCGCATTCCGCTCGACCTGATCAAGCTCGACCGCAGCTTCGTACGCTCGATCAACGCCGACACCAAGGCGCAGGCGCTCGTGCGCTCCATGGTGGCGGTCGCGCAGGAGCTGGATCTGAAGGTGGTGGCCGAGGGGATCGAAACCGAATCGGAAGAACTGTTCATGAAGGGACTCGGCGTCGATTACGTGCAGGGCTTTTTGTACGGCCAGGCCATGCCGGCCGCTGAATTCGAACGCTGGTTGCAGGATAGACAGAAGCTCAGGCTGATTGCCTGAGCTTCCGCCCGCTCCGTAGAAAGTCCCATTGAGACCGCCCGTTGCGGTTCGAGGCGTTTGAATCAGCCGCGATTCACGCGAAGTTGGCCGCGCTGGTAGCCGCCTGGCGCATGTTAGACGTGCGGCGGTTTTGCAGCGTCACCAGCCGCTCCATGAAGGCGAGGTCCTTCTCCTCGATCGTGAAAGCAGCGTCCACCCAGTCTTCGGTAATTTCCATCAGTTCGGCACGCGACAATTGCAGCACGCGCTGGCGGGCCCGCAACATCGCGCGAATGCCGTTCATCTTCGGCTTGAGCGTATCGATAAACGTGCGCGTGGCGAGATAGGCGTCGCCGGGTTCGAACAACTGATCGACCAGCCCCTTGCCGTAGTGCCATTCCGCCGTATGCGATTCCCCCACGCCGATCAATTCCTCGGCGAGCCGCATGCCGGCCTTGCGCGCCACCAGCGAGTACCCGCCCATGCCCGGAAACAGATTGAACGCGATCTCCGGGAAGCCCATGCGCGCATCGTTCTGCGCCAGCAGGAAATGATGGGCGAGCGCCGCCTCGAAGCCGCCGCCGAGCGCCGTGCCCTCCACCATCGCGATCGAAATCGCGCCGGTGTCGAAGCCGCGCGCCGCGGCATGCACGCAATCCACACAGGCCCGCGCGTAGGCCATCAGCGCCTGGCGCTTGCCCGAACGAATCGTCTCGGCGAAGAAATCGAGATCGCCGCCGACGTTGTACATGGTCGGAATCAACGACCCGGTCACCCAGAAATCGATCTGCAGCCCCGACTCTCGCGCCGCCTGCGCGAGCCCCAGAATGTCATGCACCAGATCGAGGTTGAAACAGGGACGCGGTTGCGCTCGCAACATCATCCACATGATGTTGCGGCCTTCTTCATAGTAAGCGGAGATTTGCGACAGGTTGCCGGCTTCGATGAACGGACGGCAGGCGTGGTGGCTATGCAGATTCATTTTGAACGGTCCTTTAAGGTTAAACACTGGTAATGCAATGCGAGCCTAAAGCAGACCGGAATCGGATGGGAGCGGTGTAACCAACAGATGAATGCAAGCGCTTATCGAAGCCACGCCGGGCGGCGCTCCGGCGGCAGGCGGCCGTCTATTCGCACGATGCCGCGGACGCAAACGGTTGCGCACCGAAGATGGGCGAAATTAGCCCGCAAATGAGCATGCCGCCGCATGCAAAAAGCGGGCGGCGTAAATCCGAATTTTTTGCCGAATTGGAATGAAAAGGAAATAACGCGCGGTTAGGCAATGCAATCGAAAATACGTATTGCGGATGTATATTTTTTGAATGGTGGCCTGACAGACGGAATACCCAAATTGCATAGCGCGGGTCTTTCCCCGCGGCTATGCGAGTCGTGCCGGTCGGGTCTGACCGAGCGGCACGAACTCATGGACCTCCGGACCTACGAACTTACGGGCGCACGAACGTACGAACGCTCACGGCGCGGCGGCGATCACATCGGCCACCGCGGCGGTCAGCTTCTTGCCGTACGGCACATGCAGGAACTCGTTCGGCCCGTGCGCATTCGACTTCGGCCCCAGCACGCCGCACACCATGAACTGCGATTTCGGGAAGCCCGCCTTCAGCACGTTCATCAACGGAATCGTGCCGCCCTGCCCCATGTACGCGACGTCGGCGCCATAGTGTTGACGCGATGCGTCGTTGAGCGCGGTGGCGAGCCACGGTGCGAGATCGGGCGCGCTCCAGCCGCTCGCCGCGCCCGCGTCCGGCTTGAACGTCACCTTCGCGTTGTACGGCGGATCGACTTCGAGCAGCGCCTTCAGTTCGGCGACGGCCTTCTCCGCTTCGATCATCGGCGGCAGACGCAGCGACAGCTTGAACGCGGTGCGCGGACGCAGCACGTTGCCGGCATCGGCGAGCGCGGGCATGCCCGCCGCGCCGGTCACCGACAACGACGGACGCCACGTCGAATTGAGCAGCGCTTCCTGCGGATTGGTGGTGGTGGGCAGCACCTGGCGGCCGTTCTCGCCGCAGGCCCACGGCAGTTTCTTCCAGACGTCGTCGCCGAGAATATTCGCGGTCGCTTCCGCTTCGCGCAGGCGGTCGGCCGGAATCTGAACGTGGAAGCCCTTCGGCAGCAGCGTGCCGTTCGCGGAGTCTTCGAGACGGTCGAACAGTTGCCGCATGATGCGGAAGCTCGACGGCGCGATACCGCCGTAACCGCCCGAGTGAATGCCTTCGTCGAGCACCTGCACTTCGAGGTCGCCGGCCACGAGTCCGCGTAGCGACGTGGTGAGCCACAGTTGATCGTAGTTGCCCGCGCCCGAATCGAGACACACGACGAGCCCGACCTTGCCGAGTCGCTCGCGCAAGACGTCGACGTACGGCAGCAGATCGTAGCTGCCCGACTCCTCGCAGGTTTCGATCAGACCGACGCAACGCGGACGCTCGATACCTTGCGCGTCCAGCGCGGCGAGCGCGGTAATGCTGGCATAGATCGCGTAGCCGTCGTCGGCGCCGCCGCGGCCGTAGAGTTTGTCGTTCTCGAGCTTCGGCGTCCACGGACCAAGGTCGTTGCGCCAGCCGTCGAACTCGGGCTGCTTGTCGAGGTGACCGTACAGCACGATGGTTTCTTCGCTGCCCGAACGGGTCGCGGCCGTTTCGAAGAAGATCACCGGCGTGCGGCCCGGCAAGCGGATCACTTCGAGCTTCAGGCCGCGCACGGGTTGCTGTTCGGCCCATTGCGCGGCGTCGGTGATCACGCGTTCCAGATAGCCGTTCTTGACCCACTCGGGATCGAACGCCGGGCTCTTCGCCGGAATCGCAATGTAGTCCGTCAACGCCGGCACGATCTCATCGTTCCATTTACGGTCGACGAATTCGCGTAGCGTGTCGTGGTTGATGCGTTGGGTCTGCTGGGTCGTATCGTCGGAGATCATGGTGGCGTCCGTGTCGGCTCTGGTCGGTCGAAACGGACATGATAGTCCTGATGCCCGATGCGCTGAAGCCCTCGCCACCTGGCCCGGCCGCCAGCGGCCCGCGGCGACCGGTCGCTCGACACGAAAAATCGTTCCGCATGGACGCTGCGCAAAAGAAACAATCGCGCGACAATCGTGGTTTACGTTGCGTTTGAGGAGTGCCCCCATGGCGGGCAATGTCATCGTTCAGGCTGTGGCCGCCGTGCTCGCATTGGCGCTGTATTTTCTGCCGGCGATTCTGGCGGATCGTCGCAAGCGTCACGACGTGCTGACGCTGGCGCTCTTCAACGCGTGCCTGGGTTGGACCGGTTTCGGCTGGCTGCTTGCGCTTTACTGGTCGTTGCAACCGAACCCGCCGAAGAACGTCGCCGGCGAGGTGATCGAGACACGCAAGATCGTGCGGATGAAGGCATTTTCGACCGCGTTGCTGGTGCGCGTGCAACGACGCGCCACCGCACGGGATAGTTTGAAGAAGTAAGGCCGCGAAGCCGACCTGATTTGCCTGGCCGCGAGCGCTCAGGCGGCCCGGCGCCCCACCCGGCTCCATTGCACGGACCCGGCGGGGATGGAGCGCGGCTCGGCGCGCACGCTGGCCGGCGCGAACATCTCGCGGCGCAATTCGCCGTGTTCGTCGAACCACTCGCAGATCAGCCAGTCGCCGGGATTGAGCGCCACCGGTCCCGCATAGGTGACCGTCATGCGCGAGCCGCCGTCCTTCAACGTCACGACGTCGCCGACGTTGAAGCTCGCGGCTGGCGGTATCTGAAGTGCGTCAATGGTGGCGGTCAGCATATTCAATCCCCTGGAACTGTTGAGCGGCATTTAAGTCATTGCACCGGACTTTTCGACGTTGGAACTTCTGAGGGATGACTCTAAAAAGTGAACCCAGATTAACAATTGAATTTAATCCCGGCAAGCGCTTTTTATTGACATCGTTTTCAGCGGCACTGCAATAGGTTTGGCATAGCGGGCCAGCGCACAGAAAGCAGGGAAAACCCTTCAACACCAAGCCAGTCATGCCGCCCATGCGGCACCGCACGATCGCAAGAGTTACGGCTTTCGACTCGCTTTCCCAGTAGAAAATGCGAGTTGTATTTCGTCATATTTAATGCGCTTACATACCGTTATCCGGGTTTATTGTGATCCCCGTCAAACGCCGCAAACGGAATTACCTGTGAACGACGCGCTCACCGGCAAATAAGCTATGCCCGATATTACGGTTTGTTGAAAGTGCATAATAATTTCCGGCCAGCTTGCTGAAAACGATAACCGGCCCGCGATTTTCAAACCGGCTGTGTCGCGAGGCGCAGCGCATGTTGCTGATGCCGCACCAGCAGCACGCTCAAACCGATACATACGAACATCAGCAGCGCATTGATCGCGAGGCTGAACTGGAAGCCATGCGCGTACGCGGTGGCCGTCGAATGACCGCCGATCACACCAAAGAACGCGCCGCTGATCGCCGCCGTGCCGAACGCCGAGCCGATCTGCAAGGTCGACGAGACCACGCCCGACGCGAGCCCGGCCTTCTCCGGCGGCACTTCCAGCAGCACGATGCGCACAATCGACGGCAGCAGCAAACCGTTGCCGATGCCCGCGCACACCAGCCCCAGATAGAACGGCAGATCCGGCGTCACGGAGTGGGCGGAGGCCCAGCCGGTGATCGCGAAGCCGACGGTCATCATCGAGAAGCCGAGCGTCAGCACGTGACTGCCGATCCGCTTGACCACCATCGGCGACGTCAACGGTCCAGCGACGAAGCCCAGCGCGAACGGCATGATCGCCATGCCGGAGGCGAGCGGCGTCCAGTGCAGCCCCGTCTGCAGGAAGATCCCGTACGTCAGGAAAAACGCGCTGTTGCAATAGAACAGGAACGCGAGCACCAGACCCAGTGCGAAGGCCGGATTGCGGAACAATTGCAGATCCACCAGCGGATAACCGCCGCTGCGCTCCACCCGCCGCTCGGTCGTCACGAACAGCGCGAAGACCGGCACGGCGAGCGCGAACATCACGAAGGTCCACACCGGCCAGCCGGCTTCGCGGCCATGCGTCAACGGGTAAATGATCAGCAGCAGCACCGCGGAGAGCAACGCCACGCCCTTCAGGTCGATGCCCGCGCGGGTGGCCGGCTGATTTTCCGGCACGAACTTCCACGTGCCGATGAACGCCACGATGCCGATTGGAATGTTGATCAGAAAGATGATCCGCCAGTCGAGCCCGAACGGGTGATACGTGATCAGCGCCCCGCCGCCCAGTTGCCCGACGATCGACGACAGCCCGAACATGAAGCCATACAGGCTCATCACCTTGGTCTGCCGATGCAGCGGCACCACCGCGCGCACCGTCGCGAGTACCTGCGGCGCCATCACCGCGGCGGCGATGCCTTGCACGATCCGCGAAATCACCAGCATGTGGCCGCTGGTGGCGAAGCCGCACAGCGCGGAAGCGATCACGAAGGCCGCCATGCCCGTCATGAACATGCGACGGCGGCCATATAGATCGCCGAGCCGTCCCCCCGTGATCAGCAGCACCGCATACGACGACGCGTACGCGGACACCACAAGTTGCAACTGCGCGTTAGTGGCGTTCAGGCCGCTGTGAATCGACGGCAGCGCGAGATTGACGATGAAGTAGTCGAGCGGCGCGAGAAACGCGCCGACGAACAGCACGGCCAGCGCGAGCCCCTGCCGTTCACCGCGCGGCGCGGTTTGCTTCGGGGTCGCCGCCGCAGCGGACTTGATTGCTTCACAATTCATGACCGATCGTTCAAAAATTAGGCAAAAAAATTTAGACGAGCGCGCGCATCGCGACGTCCACGATTTTTATCAGCGCGTCTTCCTGATGGGCGACGCGGCCCATCACGCGCAACCCCTGCATGACGCACAGCAGGAAATCGCCGACGGCTTTTTCGTCGAGCGTGGCATTGAATCCGCCGCTCGCCTGGCCGCGAATCACCGACGCCGCGAGCAAGGTCGCCATGCGCCGCTGAATCGCGGCGACGCGGGTGCGCAGCTCGTCGTCGCCCGGTTGCATTTCGAGCGTGGTGTTGGTGATGAAGCAGCTACGTTCGCCGGTCAATGCGCAGGCAACCCGCGCGTAATGCAGCAACGCGTTGCGCAGCGCTTCCTCAGCCGGGACCGGCGCGTTCAGCCGCTCGGCGAGCCGCGCGACCGAACCTTCCGCGTAGTGATCCAGCGCGGCCAGCATGATGCCGTGCTTGTCGCCGAATACACCGTACAGGCTGCCGCGCAACAGGCCGGTCGCCTTGCACAGGTCGTCGATCGAAGTGGCGTGGTAGCCGTGGTTCCAGAACACCTGGCTCGCGCTCGCCAATACCGTGTTGGTATCGAACTCGCGCGGCCGGCCTCTTGGACACCCCGCACCTGCTTTCTTCGCCGATTGATTGGGAGAACCGGATTGCTTCATGGGATGGATATTATGACTACCCGTTCAAGAAAGCAAGGTCGAGTTTTCGTAGACCCACGGGCTGGCTCGCCGCTCAGCCCGGCTTTCGCCACTTCTGGTCCGCCGCCGTGAACAACTGATTCATCTCACTCCCGCTGGCCGCTTCTTTCGTGAAATCGAACGTGCCGTGCTCGCGCATCTCGTGCGCCGCGCGCTGGAATGCGCCCAACGCCGCGCGCGCCAACGATCCGCCGACGCTCACGCGACGCACGCCCAGCGCCCGCAATTCGTCGAAGCTGAGCACGACGCCTTGCAGGCCCATCAACACGTTGACCGGCCGGTCCAGCGCGCTGACCACCGTGGCGATTTCTTCGCGCGTCTTCAGACCGGGCGCGTACAACACGTCCGCGCCGGCTTCCTGATACGCCTGCAAACGGCGGATCGTATCGTCGAGATCGGGACGGCCGGTCAGATAGTTTTCGGCGCGTGCGGTCAGCGTGAACGGGAACGGCAGCGCGCGAGCGGCTTCGACCGCGGCGCGCACGCGCTCCACGGCGGCCTCGAACGAATAGATCGGGTCGTCGTCGCGGCCGGTCCAATCTTCGATCGAACCGCCGACGACCCCGGCCGCCGCCGCCTGGCGAATGGTTTCCGCGCAATCTTCGGGGGCGTCGCCGAAGCCGTTTTCCAGATCGGCGCTGACGGGCAAATCGGTAGCGCCGGCGATCTCGGCGAGGTGCAGCATCATCTGCGCGCGGCCGATCGCGTTATCCGGCAAACCGCGTGTGAACGCGTAGCCGGCGCTGCTGGTAGCGAGCGCTTTGAAGCCGGCCAGCGCGAGCAGTCGCGCGGTGCCGATGTCGTACGGATTGGGGATGATGAAGGCTTCGCCGGCGGCGTGATACGACTGGAATTGCCGTGCTTTGTCGGATTGCGTTGTCATTGACGGTTCCATGGAAGACCGCCAGCCCCGGCAGGTTGCCGCAGCGCAGCGGTGAATCGTTGAGGAGGCTTGCGAGCAACGAGAAAAGCCGGTGGCGGGGTCAGCCCGCGCACCGGCTTGCCGCATTATGACAGCGGGTTTGAAAGCGGCAACTCGCGATGCGGCTTGGGTTGGAACTCAGGTTTCAAGCCAGGTTGCGGCTTAGGTTTCCGCTCAGGTTGCGGCTCAGGTTTCGAGCTTCGCGTCCAGCGTGATGGTGGCGTTCAGGACCTTGGAAACCGGGCAACCCGCCTTGGCATCCGCCGTGGCTTTGTCGAAAGCGGCCTTGTCGCCGCCTGGAATCTTCACGGCCACATCGAGATGCACGGCGGTGATCGAGAAGCCGCCGCCGTCTTTATCCAGCGTGACGGTGGCCGTGGTGCCGATCCGTTCGGGCGTGATGCCGGCCTTGCCCAGTTCCGCCGATAGCGCCATCGAGAAACACCCCGCATGCGCAGCCGCGATCAGCTCTTCCGGATTCGTGCCGATGCCGTCCGCGAAGCGGGTCGCAAACGAGTACTGGGTTTCCTTGAGGACGCCGCTGTCGGTGGAAATCGAGCCCTTACCGTCTTGCAGGCCGCCTTGCCAGACTGCTGATGCTTTGCGCTTCATCGCTTTCTCCTGTCGACCAGAGTTGGCGCTTTAGCGCTTACTCTGGTCCCATGCAACGAAGTTGCGCTCAACCAGCGTTAGCGCTTCAGCGCTCACTCTGGTCCCACGCAACGCAGTTGCGAGTTGTACCCTCTCGGGCGGAAATCGAACTTCATCATAGGCGCTTCCGTGTGCTAACGCCGTGACGGTGCCATAAACGTCCAGCACGGAACCCACCTCAGCAACCATATCAATATCAGTAACAATCTTTCTCTGGAACACGGCTTTTTCACGGACCTTGCAAGAAATAGACTGATTTCAACAGATCGGGACACAGCATTCCACCCGGTCTCTCCAACAATCGAATACCGGAGGTCATCATGAAATCGCTTATTTCCGCTGTGGTCGTTGCATCCGCTCTCCTCGTTCCGGCCGTGTCGTTTGCGCAGCAGACGAATGGCCCGGTGACGCGCGCCAAGGTTCGCGCCGAACTGGTTGCCGCGCAGCAAGCGGGGCTCCTGAACCAGAACGACACCACCTATCCGAAGACCGTGCCGCAAAACGCGGTCCCGGTCGCAGTCGCTGAACAAGGTTCGCAGGATGTGGGCGGGACGAGCGCCGGGTCGTCGGCGGCTGGCGCGCCGACGTCGGTGCAGCAACGCCTGTTCTCGACGTATCGCGGGCAGTAAGAAGCTCGCAGTTCAGGCGGCAACGAAGGGGTCTGGCTGTAGCAGTAAAAAAGCGCTGAGGTGGCGAATTAGCTCGCCACCTCAGCGCTTTTTGTTTGCAGCGCAAAGATCGAATGCGCCTGGTTCAGAACGCCGTTATTCGTCGAACGGCAAACTCTCCTGCCCCACCGCCCGCATGCCGAACACGTTCAACGTCATCGCCACCAGCGCGTAGTAGCCGAGCAAGCCGACCAGGTTGATCACCACCTGATGCCCGAAGCGCTCGACCGCCTTCGCATAGGTCGCGTCCGACACGCGTTTCGTGTCGTACAGCTCGCTCGCGAAATCGTGGATCAGCGCGTCGTCGGCGTCCACGAAATCTGGACGATGACCTTGGCGGATCGTCTCGGCATCCGCGGCCGGCACGCCCGCTTCCAACGCGATCGGATAGTGGATGGTCCACTCCGCCTGCGCCTGCCAGCGCGCGGCAGTCACCAGAATCGCCAGCTCCGAGAGGCGCAGCGGCAACCCCGTCCGGTAGCGGCAGAACGCACCCAGGCGCTGCGCCTGCTGCGCCAGTTCGGGACTATGAATCCAGCCGAGAAACGGCCCGTTCAGATTGCCGCGCGGACCGGACAGGATTTCGTCCAGCACAGCCTTCTGTTCGGGGGTGGCGTCGGACGGGTCGAAGTGAGGCAAACGCTCGGTCATCATCGGTCTCGCAGGTCGCGTGGCGTGGTCGGAAAGGTGAATGAGAAGTCGCTCGGCATCACACGGCGGCCAATGCGCCGCTAATCGCGTCGCTCAGCCGCCCGACGATCTCGTCGATGTCGCGTACCGTGCAGATGAACGGCGGCGCCAGCAGCACATGATCGCCGATCTTGCCGTCGACCGTGCCGCCCATCGGATACACCATCAAGCCGCGCGCGAACGCTTCGCGCCGGATCGCCGCGTGCAGTTTCATGCCGGCATCGAACGGCGTTTTGCTCGCGCGGTCCCTGACCAGTTCGACACCGACGAACAGCCCGCGTCCGCGCACATCGCCGATATGCGGATGCTGCGCGTAGTGCTCGCGCAAGCGGCCGCGCAACTGTTCGCCGCGCGCCAGCACGTTCGGCAGCAGGTGTTCGTCGACGATCACGCGCTGCACTTCGAGCGCGGCGGCGCAGGCGGTCGCGTGGCCGATATAGGTGTGCCCGTGCTGAAAAAAGCCCGATCCGCCGACGATCGTCTGATAGACACGATCGCTCACCAGGGTCGCGCCAATCGGCTGATACCCCGCGCCGAGGCCCTTGGCGATGGTCAGCAGATCCGGCGCCACGCCGTCTTCCTCGCAGGCGTACAGATAGCCGGTACGGCCCATGCCCGACATGATCTCGTCAAGTATCAGCAACACGCCGTAGCGGTCGCACACCGCGCGAATCTTGCGGAAATACCCGCGCACCGGCGGCACCGCGCCGGCCGTTGCGCCCACCACCGTTTCCGCGACGAACGCCGCCACCGAATCCGCGCCGAGTTCGAGGATCTTCTGCTCGAGTTCATCGGCGAGACGTTGCGCGAAGGCCTCTTCGGTTTCGTCGGCGTGTTGCTCGCGATACGCGTAACACGGGCTGACGTGATGCGCCTCGATCAGGATCGGCAGGAACGGCTCGCGGCGCCACGCATTGCCGCCAATCGCCAGCGCGCCCAGCGTATTGCCGTGATAACTCTGCCGGCGCGCAATGAAATGCCGACGCTGCGGCTCGCCCTTCTCGACGAAATACTGACGCGCCAGTTTCAGCGCGGCCTCGATCGCCTCGGAGCCGCCCGACACGAAGTACACGTGCTCGAGCCCGGCGGGCGCGCTCGCGACCAGACGGTCGGCGAGTTCCTCGGCGGCCTCGGTCGTGAAGAACGACGTGTGCGCGTACGGCAACTGCTGCGACTGCCGTTTGATCGCGTCGATCACGCGCTGGTTGCTGTGGCCGAGACACGACACGGCGGCGCCGCCGGACGCGTCGATATAGCGCTTGCCGGTGGAGTCGATGATTTCGATGCCGTCGCCCGCGACGGCAACCGGCAGCGACTGCTTCGGCGAACGATGGAAGACGGTGGACATGGTGGTCGGTTTCCTGGCAAATCCTGCTTTCACAGCACGGCTAGCACTGATTCAACAATCGATCCGCATTTATACGATATTACAACATTTGTTGTCAACTAGCATGAGCGTGAACCACCCGGAGCCATGCTGCTCCGGGTGGTTTTTACCTCAATTCAAACGGACATTTTCAAGGGACGTACGCGCCCTTGGCGTGCAACGACTGCTCGGCGATGGCGAGCTGCTCGACCGCGTCTGCGCCTTCCAGCGCCAGCAGATGCGCGACCAGCGATTCGGTAATCGCGGTCGCCGCCACCAGCGACGGAAAGAACGACGGGCTCTCGTGCGAAAAGATCAGCACCTTGTCGGCATTCAACGCGATCGGCGAGACCGCGCTGTCGGTAATGGCGATCAGCTTGCTGCCTTTTTCCTGCGCGGCTTCGGCCACGCGTGCCGCCTCCACCGAATACGGCGCAAAACTGACGACGACGGTCGCACTATCGCGCTCGACCGAACGCAACTGCATTTCCAGCGTGCCCGCTTCGCCGTTGATCAGCGACACGGACGACCGGAACAGCCGATACTCGTAGACGAACCCGAAAGCCACCGCATAACAGGAACGGAAACCGGCCACATGCACATGCGGCGCGCGCCGTAACAGGCGCGCCGCCTCCACGATCGCGCGACCGTTGTGCGCGGCGGTGACCGCGAGATTGTGCTGTTGCGCGGCCAGCAGATCGATAGCCAGCGCGTCTTTCGATTTGACCAGCGAGCGGGCGCGGCTGGTCAGGGCTTCGGGCCGCGTGCGCACGCGCGCGACGAACAGGTTGCGCAATTCGTTCCAGCCGGGGAAACCGAGTTGCTGCGACAGGCGCACCAGCGAAGCCGGTTGCACCTGCGCACGCTCGGCCACTTTGCGCATGGACGAGACCGCGACCTCGTCGGGATGATCGAGCAGGAAACCCGCTCCCATCTGGAACTGCGGACTCAGTTCGGAAAAGCGCGCCCTGATCAGGGCGGCGAGCTGGTCGAAACTGTCTGGCATGCGGATGTACCGGGCGAACGGCCGATGAGGATGACAACAAATGTTACCACCCGGCACATCGCATCCAACATTAGTGACAACACGGTTTTACCGCCGATTTACAACAGCGCCACCACCCGCACATCGCCCTGCTCGGCCGACGCAACCACCTTCTCGCCAATGCGGCGGAACGTGATCGACACCGACGAATCGCCGACCCGCAGATCGCCGACTTCGAGCCAGTCGATGCCTTCGGGCAGCATCGGCTGTTCGATCAGCACTTCGCGGCGCTCGGCGTCGATCGTGATGCCCAGACACGCTTCGAGCATCATGAACGGCGAGCCCGCTGCCCAGGCTTGCGGCAGACACGCGACCGGATACGCGGTAGGCGGCTCGCCGCGTCGCCGCGGAAAACCGCAGAACAGCTCGGGCAAACGCATGTCGAAATTCACCGCCGCCTGGAACAGCGCCTGCAGAAGCCGAACGGCGGCCGCTTTACCGCCATAGCGCGACAGACCGCGCGCGCACAGCGCGTTGTCGTGCGGCCAGACCGAGCCGTTGTGATACGCCATCGGGTTGAAGCGCGCCTGGCTCGCGGCCAGCGTGCGCACGCCCCAGCCGGTATGAAACAGCGTGGAGTCGAGCGCGCGCACCACCGCTTCGCCGCGCTCGCGCGCAGGCAACCCGAAGGCCAGCAGATGGCCCGCGTTCGACGCCATCACGCGGCACAGTTCGCCGTGACCGTCGAGCGCGATGCCGTAGAAGCCGGACTCTTCCATCCAGTACTTTTCTTCCACGCACTGACGGATTTTTTTCGCGCGTTCGCTGTAGTGCTCGGCCGGTTCGTGCAGGCCGCGCAGCTTCGCGAAGTGCGCCATCGTGTCGAACGCGGCGCTCGCGTAGGCCTGCACTTCGACGAGCGCGATCGGGCCGTCGGGAAAGCGGCCGTCGGCATGAAACACCGAGTCGTGGCTGTCTTTCCAACCTTGATTCGCCAGACCGCCGTCCGACTCGCGCTGATAGTCGAGCAAGCCGAAACGGTTCTTGTCGCACACGCCCGCGACCCATTGCGCCGCGCGTTCCAGCGCCGGCCACAATTCGTCGATCAGCGCGAGGTCGCCCGTGCGTGCCGCGTAGGCGCCGGCCAGCACGATAAACAGCGGCGTGGTGTCGACGCCGCCGTAGTACAACGCGAACGGCACTTCGCCCGTGGCGGCCATTTCGCCCTTGCGCATTTCGTGCATGATCTTGCCGGGCGCGGCGTCGCGGAACGGCGAGTTTTCACGCGCCTGATGCTCGGCGAGAAAACGCAACACACCGGCCGCCAGTTGCGGCTGCAACCACAACGTCTGCAGCGACGTGATCACGGCGTCGCGACCGAACGGCGTGGAGAACCACGGAATGCCGGCATACGGATACGGACCGGTGGCGAGGTCCGTGGTCAGTAGACCCAGGTCGGCGAGCGAACGGTCGATCCATGCGTTGAACAGCGGATTGCTCGAACGTACCCTCGCGGTCACGCGACGGCGCTCGCGCATCACGAGGTGGGCGTCGACCAGCGCGGCGCGCACCGCGGCGCGGCCGACGCGCGGACGCTCCGCGTCGATCTGCGACATGTGCGCTTCACTCTGCGCGTGAGTGGGCTGGGAGACTTCGGCGGCGGGCTTGCCCGCTTGCGGCACGACCTGCACCGCCACCGACAGATAAATCGACACGCACGCCTGCGCCGGCAGCTTGACGGTGTAATCGGCACGGTCGGCGAACAGCTTGTCCGGTTCCGGCGAGAACGCGATCTGCACGTTGCGCGCCACGTCGTCGAGACCCAGATAGCCGAGCAGCACCTCGCGGTTTTCAATCCGTGCGGGTTCGATGCGGCCTTGCTTGTCGCGCTTCAGGCCGCGCACTTCGAACATGTCGCGGAAGTCGCTGGCGAACGAAATGGACAGCGGCACGGTGGCGTCGCTGGTGCCGTAATTGGTGAGTTCGATCGCTTCGTTGAGCACGGTGCCCGACAGCACCCGCACGCGCTCGACGTGGATCACGCCCTCCGGTGTACTGTCGCCGCCGAGCGGCGGCAGCGGACGATTGGTCAGATGCGCGGTAAACGACGTGTTGTCGCTGCTGACACTGCCCGACAAGAGCGACGGCGCGCGGCCGCCGAAAGTCAGCCGCAGTTGCGACAGCACCCGCGTGTCGTTGACGAACAGGCCGTCGTCGTGGCCCGTGATATCGCCGAGCGGATCGTTGACGATGAAGGTGTCGCCGGACTTCAGCACATGCTGGGCGGCGCTCGCGACGTTGAGATTTTCCGTCGGGATGAATGCGCCGTCCGGCTCGGGTTCGTGATGATCGATTCCGCCCGAAAGGCCGCCGAGGGCTTCTGGCTGCTGCATCAGAGTCACTCCTATGGGTTCGCTTGTGCGTTCATGGTGCGTTCGGTGTCCCATCCGGTTGCTACTGGGACCAGCCCGGTCGCTTCCGATTGTAGAGGGTCTACCCGCGTCAGACGAACTTATCACGGCGGAGTTTCGGATTTTTTTCCGTGGCACAGGACGTGCAGGGTTTTCGCGGCGGCGGCGGCAACGACGCAACGCAGCGCCGGCAGCGGCCATAAAAAAAGGCGCGATCGCTCGCGCCTTTCATCGGCTTACTTCCGGTGAACGGAAGTAAATTGTTTCAGCCAATCGTCATGCACCACACGATTGCTTTACCGCTGTGCCAGCGGCTTCGCTTCACGTTGCGTCTCGCCCACGAAGAGCTGACGCGGACGACCGATCTTCTGTTCCGGATCGGCGATCATTTCGTTCCACTGCGCAATCCAGCCGACCGTACGCGCCATCGCGAAGATGCACGTGAACATCGCGGTCGGAATACCCAGCGCGCGCTGCACGATACCCGAGTAAAAGTCGACGTTCGGGTACAGCTTGCGCGACACGAAGTAGTCGTCTTCCAAGGCGATCTTTTCCAGCGCCATGGCCAGCTTGAACAGCGGGTCGTCGTGCAGGCCCAGTTCTTCCAGCACTTCATAGCAGGTTTCGCGCATCAGCTTGGCGCGCGGATCGTAGTTCTTGTAGACGCGGTGACCGAAACCCATCAGCTTCACGCCGGAGTTCTTGTCCTTCACCTTCGCGATGAATTCGGGGATGTTCTCGACCGAGCCGATTTCCTCCAGCATGTTCAGCGCGGCTTCGTTCGCGCCGCCGTGTGCCGGCCCCCACAAACACGCGATACCGGCCGCGATACACGCGAACGGATTCGCGCCCGACGAACCAGCCAGACGCACGGTCGAGGTCGACGCGTTCTGTTCGTGGTCCGCGTGGAGGATCAGGATACGGTCGAGCGCGCGCACCAGCACGTCGTTGACTTCGTACTCTTCGGCCGGATTGGCGAACATCATGCGCATGAAATTCGCGCTGTACGAAAGCTCGTTCTTCGGATAAACGAACGGCTGACCGACGGTGTACTTGTACGCCATCGCCACCAGCGTGGGCAGCTTCGCGATCATGCGAACCGCGGAAATGTCACGATGCAGCGGATTGTTGATGTCGAGCGAGTCGTGATAGAACGCCGACAGCGCGCCGACGGCCGCTACCAGAATCGCCATCGGGTGCGCGTCGCGACGGAAGCCGCGGAAGAAGAAATGCATCTGGTCATGCACCATCGTGTGCTGCGTGACGGTCTCGACGAACTCTTCCTTCTGCTGCGCGGTGGGCAATTCGCCTTTCAGCAGCAGATAACAGGTTTCGAGGAAGTCGGCGTTTTGCGCCAGATTGTCGATCGGATAACCGCGATACAGCAGCTCGCCCTTGTCACCGTCGATATACGTGATTTCCGAATTGCAGGCCGCCGTCGACATGAAGCCCGGGTCGTACGTGAACTTGCCGGTCTGGCCGTAAAGCTTGCGAATGTCGATTACGTCCGGCCCGAGCGAGCCTTGATAGATCGGCAGATCGATAGTCTGGTCGCTGTCGGAAAAGCTCAGCGTTGCGTGTGTCTTCGAGTTCATCTACACGTTCCTTTTACTGTCACATCGCACACGTGCCGGCATGCTCGATCGTCACAGCGTGCTATGACCGGGTTGGCATGCTCAGGCTCCGCTTCGCATTCTAAGGTCCAGAGGGGCCTTCATTGCGACGATTGGCCGCAACAATCCATCTCGACTGGCGCAACATTCGTTGCCGCGGACGGCGCTGAAACGCACGCCGGCTGGCTGCGCGCAAACGCGTCGTGCAACTATTTACAAGCGCCGCTGAAATGAAAGCTAGCGCGCTCGTTGCAACAATGTTTTGCGGTAGTCAAGCTGCGCGGGCGGAATCCATCTGCGATACTGGCTTCGTGTTTTGCTTCCCCTGCGAACACATGCTGTCTTTGGCCCGCCGGTTGACGGCGGGCCTTTTTAATCGGCCAGAACAAAGGAAGGACCCGATGAACGCCTCTCTCGAAACGCTGTTTCCGGACCATGTCCACAACGAAGACAACATCGTCACTGCGCTGAATCATCAGGACATCGTGGTCGCGTTGTCAGCAGCGCTGAAGACGCAAGATGTAGCGGTACTGCACATGCTCTACCCGCGCACCGACGCACGTACCCATCGCAGCCTCGACGCGCTCGTCGACGTGTTGCACGGTCACGGCCTGCACGAAGTCGCGGATCTGATCGCGCAGGAAGCGCACTATCTGCTGTTCAAAGACCCGGTGAAAGCGTGGAAAGCGTTCCACGAAATCCGCAACGACTCGCTCGCGATCGGCGTGCATCTGTACTACCACGGTCTGGTTGGCGAAGCGGCGGAACTCGCGCTCGACAAAGACGCCCATCGCAAAGCTTGAGTTTTTTGCAGGCTTGCCGCGCGTTCAACCCGCGTTGATCGCGCCGATAAACTCGTGCACATAGCGATTGAACGCGGACGGATGCGCCAGGTTCATCCCATGCGACGCGCCGCGCACCGTCTCGCGGCGCGCATTCGGCAACCATTCCTGTAATGCGTCGGCGGCCCGGCGGAACATCAGCGGGCTCTTTTCGCCGTCGATCAGCAAGACCGGGCAGCGAATTTCAGTGGCTTCGTCGCGCACATACGCCGGCAACGGATCGCGGAATTGACGCGCGAGCGTGTGCGCGTTGTCGGTCGCCATCTGCCGGAAACCCGGCGTGCTCATCGCCCAGAAGCCAGGTCGGCTCACCGAGTCGACGAACAGTTGCAAGCCGGCTTCCACTTCCCCCGTTTCAATCAATTGCGCGGCTTTGGCGCGTAACGCGTTGACCGTTTCCGGCAAGCTCGCGGGTGGACGCCCGGCAATCTGCAGCGGACCGCCCGGATCGGCGAGCGTCAAAGTGCGCACTCGCCCAGGGTGACGTCGCGCGAAATGATAGGCCACGCAGCCGCCGCGCGAATGCCCCACCACGTGCGCGGGCCCCATGCCGAAACGGTCGATGAATTCAGCGACTTCGTCCGCATGTTCGCTCCAGCTGAACGGCAAGTCGGGTTCGGTATCGGTCACTGGCCAGTAATGCGTGAGACTCACCGCGACGCAGCGGTAATGCTTCGACAGTCCCGCGAGTTGCGGTTGCCAGTAACGGAGATCGCACAGCGAGCCATGCACGAACAGCAGCAACTCGCCTTCGCCGGCTTCGACGTAAGGCATGCGCAAACCGCTTTGGAGTTCGACAAAGGAAGACGACGACGGGGACGAAGCGGAAACAGATTGATTCACGGGTGGTTCACGGACAGCGCGGCGACGCGTGGATTCAGCGTTACCGGCTTGAAATTGAATTGAAAGAAAAAGCGAGTCCGCGTCCCTGCAAGTGGGACGCGTGGCGTATTGTCACACAGCCACTCGAACCGCGTGGCAGGTGTTCAACGCGATGCAGCGGTGCTGCACTCAGCGTGGGGTCCGGATTGCGCCACCGGCAATCGCGATGGCAACGACGCGGGCGGGCCCGCGCCGGCTCATTCGTACGCGAGATCGTCGAGCAAACCGGCGCTCGCCGCCGCGCCCGCGCCACGTACTGCGCAGGTGAGCGGTTCGTCGGCGACGCGCACCTCGAGTCCGATTTCATTCGTCAGGCGGCGACTCAGATTGCTCAGCAGCGCGCCGCCGCCGGTCAGCACGATGCCGTTGTTCGCGATGTCGGTCACCAGTTCGGCCGGAGCCTGTTCGAGGCCGCGCTTCACCGCGCCGATCACCTGGCGCAGCGGGCCTTCGATCGCATCGGCGATATCGTGGTTGCTCAACTGGACCGTGCGCGGCAAACCGTCGTCGACACTGCGGCCGGTTGCGTTCATGTGCTCGGCCGGCACGTCGCGGATGGCCGAACCGATACTCTTCTTGACGTGCTCGGCGGTCTGCTCGCCAAGCAGCACGCCGTACAGATTGCGCACGTAACTGATGATGGCCATGTCGAAGCTGTCGCCGCCCACGCGAATCGAGCCGTTGTACGCCATGCCGCCGAGCGCGATCACCCCGACTTCGGTGGTCCCGCCGCCGATATCCACCACCATCGAACCGGTCGCCTCAGACACCGGCAAGCCCGCGCCGACCGCCGACGCCAGCGATTCGCCGATCAGGCTCACCTTCCACGCGCCCGCCGCAACCGCTGCTTCCTTGATCGCGCGACGTTCGACCTGGGTCGCGCCGGCCGGCACGCACAGCGTGAACGCGGCGCGGCGGCTGAACAGCGGCCGTGGCCGCGCCATGTCGACGAATTGGCGAATCATGTGTTCGGCGGCGGAGAAGTTGGCGATCACGCCATGACGCATCGGCCGCACGGCTTCGAGGTTGCGCGGCGCGCGGCCGAGCAGTTGACGCGCCTGGGTGCCGACCGCGGCGACGCGTTGCGCCCCGGAAGCAGGCTGTTTCTCGAAGCAGACCACGGACGGCTGATTCAGCACGATGCCGCCGTCGTCGGTATAGATCAGGGTATTGGCCGTGCCGAGGTCCACCGCCACGGAATGACGGAACAGGCGATCGAAAAGCGGGTAATGCGGCGTCGGTTTGGCCATAAGAAGGCTCTGTTGTGTCGTTATCCGCCCATACCGGGCAGTCTGAAAAGTGCGCCCCCGGTCACCCGAGCCGCGTGGCACGCCCAGCAGGACGTAACGCGGTCCGCGCGGCGGGGGTGATTTTCATGCTAATGAGCTATTAACGGCAAGCAGATCGAAATCTTTAGGGCCACTTTTCAATCGGGGCCGTGTCAGCCGCGCGACAAAGCTCCCAATGCGTGCTCCAGCGCTTCCTGGCCGAGCGCGACGCCGTCGGCATTGATCGTATGACCAATGCCGGGCAGCGCGTAGGCGTCGACCGTATAACCGGCGTTGCTGAAGGTGTCGGCGGCGTATTCCAGTTCCTGCACCGGGATCACTTCGTCGTCTTCGCCGTGGATCAGCGTGAGCGGCGTGCCGTTGTGCACCGTGACCACCGACGCGAGCCGCCCCGAATACGCAACCACGCCGGCCGCGCCCTCCGCGCTGGTCGCCACGTGATGCATCGCCATGATCGAGCCTTGCGAGAAACCCACCAGTGCAAGCCGGTCGAAAGCTACGCGCCAGTGCGCGAGTTCCGCGTCGAGCACGGTGCGCAGTGCCGGATAGGCGGCGGCGACGCGTGCTTCGCGGTTGCCTTCGTTGACCTCGCGCAGGCTGAACCATTGGCGGCCGCCGAAGCCGCCGTCGAATGCGTCGGTGCCGTCGAGCGACGTGAACGCGACGTCCGGCAGACTCTCGCTCCAGATGTCCGCGAGCGGCATCAGATCGCGCGCGTTGCTACCGACGCCGTGCAACAGCACGACGAGACCTTTGGCCGGCGCCGTTGCCGGTGCGCGCCGCCAGCCGTGTTCGAATTGCTCCCAGGCCATATCTGATCCCTTGTTTCGCTGATGTTTCGTGTTGTGTGGTTCCGCACGCGACGGCCTTGCCTGGCAGCCTGCCGCCATGTGCCCTTACGGCTTCAGCCGCGAGCATACGCTGCCGGCTTTGTTTCCGCCGCCCTGTCTGCGGAGTTCGACGACGCCCGGGCGTGATTGCGGGTATTCTTTTGCGAGCATCCGGCCGTCTCGCCGCGGCGCCCGCCGCGCGGGCGTGGCAGGCCATCAGCGGCCCCGTCGCCGCATCCCGATCTGGAGAATCCGTTGAGCCAGCCCTCGTCCGCGCCTGCCTCGGCGTCACCGCCACCGCCCGCACCGCCACCGCCACTGCAAGGTGGCCGACTCGTGCTGGCGACCATCGCCGTCGCGCTCGCCACGTTCATGAACGTGCTCGACACGTCGATCGCGAACGTTGCGATCCCAACCATCTCCGGCAACCTCGGTGTCTCGGTCGATGAAGGCACGTGGGTCATCACCGTGTTCGCGGCGGCTAACGCCGTGTCGATTCCGCTGACCGGCTGGCTCACGCAGCGCATCGGCCAGGTGAAGCTTTTTGTCGGCGCGATTCTGGCGTTCGTGCTCGCTTCGTGGTTGTGCGGCATTGCGCCGACGCTGCCTATCCTGCTGCTCGCGCGGATCTTCCAGGGCGCGGTGGCCGGCCCGTTGATTCCGTTGTCGCAAGCCATTCTGCTCGGCTCGTATCCGAAGGAGAAATCGTCGACCGCGCTCGCGCTATGGGCGATGACCGCGACCGTCGGCCCGATCGCGGGCCCGGCGCTCGGCGGCTGGATCACGGACAGTTATAGCTGGTCGTGGATCTTCTATATCAACATTCCGGTCGGCATCTTTGCGGCCGGCGTGACGTGGATGATTTATCGCACGCGCGAGTCGCCCACCCGCAAGCCGCCTATCGACGTGGTGGGACTCGGCCTGCTGATCACCTGGGTCGCGTCGCTGCAGATCATGCTCGACAAAGGCAAGGACCTCGACTGGTTTTCGTCGCCGGTGATCGTGATTCTCGGCATTACTGCGCTGATCAGTTTCGCGTTCTTCCTCGTGTGGGAATTGACCGAAGAACATCCGATCGTCGACCTGAGGCTATTTCAGCAGCGCAATTTTCTCGGCGGCACGATTGCGATTTCGGTCGCGTATGGTGTGTTCTTCGGCAATCTCGTGCTGCTGCCGCAATGGATGCAGGAGTACCTGAACTACCGCTCGGTGGATGCCGGCCTCGTCACCGCGCCGCTCGGCATATTCGCGGTGCTGCTCGCGCCGGTCATGGGCCGTGTGCTGCCGCGCTCGGACGCGCGCGTGATCGCCACGCTGGCGTTTATCGGTTTTGCGATCGTGTTTTACATGCGCTCGAAATACGTGGTCGAAATCGATACGTGGCACCTGGTGCTGCCCACGCTGCTGCAAGGCATTCCGATGGCGCTGTTCTTCGTGCCGCTGACGTCGATCATTCTGTCCGGCCAGCCACCCAGCAAAATTCCGGCTGCCGCGGGTTTGTCGAACTTTGCGCGGGTGTTTTGCGGTGCGGTGGGGACGTCGATCGCGGGCAACGAGTGGAACAACCGCACGGTGCTGCATCATGAACGGCTCACCGAGCAGGCATCCGTCACCAACCCGGTGTTCAATCAGCAGATCGAATCCACGCAGACGCTACTGCATCTGAATACGCAATCGGCGCATGCGCTGTTCGATTTCACCGTCAACACGCAAGCGGCGATGATGGGCCTGAACGATATTTTCTTCGTGTCGGCGGTGATCTTCATTCTGATCATTCCGCTGATCTGGATCACGCGGCCGGCCAAGGGTGGCGGCGGTGCGGATGCGGCGGGCGCGCATTGAGGGTGTGAGCGTCAACCCGAGCGGAAATAACGCGCCGGCGTGTCGCCGAAAACATCGCGGAACACCGCGATAAACGACGACACGTCCTGATAGCCCACATCGAGCGCTACCTGCGTGACGCTCGCACCGGCGCCGAGATGTTCCAGCGCGACCAGCAAGCGCAACTGCTGACGCCACTGACCGAAGGTCTGGCCCGTTTCCTTGACGAACAGACGCGCCGCCGTGCGCGCGGTCACGCCCGCGCTCGCGGCTAACTCGTCGAGTACCGCCGACACTGTCGGGTCGGCGTTCAACGCGTCGGCAATCTGCTGGATGCGCGGATCGCGCGGCCAGTTCAACCCGAGCGGCGCGGCGGGCACGCGCGCGAGGCGATCCAGCAGCACTTGCAGAAGGCGTTTGGCGGGCTCGTCGTAGGGTTGGTCGTAGTGCAGTTCCGCGGCGGCGGTCAATAAAGCTTCCACCAATCGATCAGGCGCGATCGCGCCGCTTTGCGACGGTAGCGGCGCGGCGTCTTTGCCGGCGTACAGCGAAACAAACTGAACCGGACGGCTGGCGGACAGGCGGTGCATCACGTCGGGCATCATCGACACCGCGTGGCCGGGCGGCGCCACCCAACGTCCCGTTTCCGTGAGCACCGTCAGCACGCCTGCGCTGACGTGAATCAACCGCGCGCGCCGATACGCCCGCCAGGGTTCATCCAGCGCGTCATGGCGCTCGCTGACCACGAATGGCGTCGGCTCGACGAGGTCTGGATCGAAAGCTTCCATCAGGCGTCCGTTTTGCCCGGTTATGGGCGGAAAGGCAGCAAGATTAGCATAAGCCGTGCGACGGCCTACCCTACGCGTTTGCGACCTGGCCACGCCTTCCACGCAGGTCCCACTTGGGCGCCCTTGCCAGTAGAATCGCGGCTTCGACGGTCCGAGCCCAATGAACTACGCATCCATCCTCGAACAGATTCACCGCGATCTGCAGCCTTATCTGGGCACCGGCAAGGTCGCCGATTACATTCCCGAACTCGCCAACGTCCGCGCCGACAGCTTCGGCATGGCAATCGTGACGGCGTCGGGCGACGTGTTCCGCACCGGCGAAGCCGACACGCGCTTTTCGATTCAAAGCATCTCCAAGCTGTTCGCCTGCACGATGGCGTTCCGGCTACTCGGCGACGCGCTCTGGCAGCGCGTGGGACGCGAGCCGTCCGGCAACGCATTCAACTCGCTGGTGCAGCTCGAAGCCGAGCAAGGCAAACCGCGCAATCCGTTCATCAACGCTGGCGCCCTGGTCGTGACCGACGTGTTGTGCCGCCGTTTCGTGCAGGCCGAAACCGCGCTGGTCGAATTCATGCGACGGCTGACCGGCGAAACCGGCATCGACTACGATTCGCGCGTCGCGCAATCGGAATTGCAGCACGCGCACCGCAACCGCGCGATGGCGCATTTCATGGCGAGCTTCGGCAACATGGAGATGCCGCCGGAGGTAGTCGTCGACGCCTACTGCCGTCAATGCGCGATCTCGATGAGTTGCGTCGAGCTCGCGAAAGCGGCGCTGTTCCTGACTAATCATGGCGTGGTGCCGGCTACTGGCGAGCGGATCCTGGATACCAGTTCGGCCAAGCGTCTTTCCGCGTTGATGCTGACGTGCGGCACCTATGACGCGGCGGGCGATTTCGTCTATCGGGTCGGCTTGCCGGCGAAAAGTGGCGTAGGCGGCGGGATCGTGGCGGTGCTGCCGGGCGAGATGGCGGTGTGCGTGTGGTCCCCGGGGTTGGATAGCAATGGGAATTCGCTGGCGGGGGTGCTGGCGCTTGAGTGGTTGACCACGTTTACGGGGCAGTCGATTTTTTGATTTTTATCGACAGCGTGGGGCGTGATCGGCTTCGCCATCACGCACCACGCTGTGGCGTTCGCTGTTTTATCTGGCGCGCTTCACCCGTTCCGCCAACATCCTCCGATCCCCTCGCGTTCGTTCATGTCGTCCTCGAACTCGGTGTAACCCGAGTTGAATCCATCTATTGTCTAAATGACGTGCCGGCTTTGCTACCTGGCGTCCAGTAGCACGCGCGCCGTCGACCTGCCCTGCCTCGCTCCCGCCGCTTACCACGAACACGTTCGTTGCCCCTGAATTCGTCGATACCACCCAAGCAAGCATTCCAGACCGCCTAAGCGATTTTTCGACGCATAAGTGCTGCCTTTTCAATGACATTTCGTCATGTGACCGGAGCGGCGAACGGTCATATCGCAAAAAAGATGTTTGACAAACTATCTTTAGATATATATCTTACGATGCATCTTAAGACACAAACGGAGCGCCCAAGATGCGTCATCATCACCGTTTTTCCCGTTCGCGCAGCGCGGACGACAGCATCCATACCGGCCCTGAACGTGCGTCGCTGCATGCGCTGTGGCACGCGTTCACCCGCCAGCACCCTGAGTATCGCGGTGAACGTCGCGAAGGCGTCGAACGCCGCCACGGCGAGCGCGGCGAGCGCGGCGAGCGCGGCGAGCGGCGCGAGTTTCAACGCGATGCCGAAAGCCATGGGCGTCATCACGAGTTTCATCGCGACGAACGCGGCCATCGTGGCCATCACGCCTATGCTGATGAAGGCCACGGCCGCCACGAGTCGCGCAGTGAAACCCACGGTCGCGGTCACACCCATGGTCACGGCCACGCCCACGGCCACACCCACGGCCGCCGCGGCCACGACCGCCTCTCACTCCACGCGTTGTGGCACGCCATCGGCGGCCACCATGAGCATCGCGGCGGCGGTCGTGGCGGCCGCTTCGGCGGAGGTGGTGGAGGTGGCGGCGGCGGTTTCAGCGGCGACGGCGACGGTTTCCCGCGCGGCCGCAAATTCAGCTCCGACGACCTGCAGTTGCTGCTGATGTCGTTGATCGAAGCGCAGCCGAGCCACGGCTATGAGCTGATCAAAGCGCTCGAAACGCGCTCGAACGGCTTCTACACACCGAGCCCCGGCATGGTCTATCCGGCGCTCACGTATCTGGAAGAACTCGGCTACGTGACGGTACAACTGGAAGGCAATCGCAAGCGCTACGAATTGTCGGACACGGGCCGCGACTATCTGGCCGCCAACCGCGACCGCATCGACCTGATGCTCGCGAAGCTGAGCCATTTCGCCCGCAAGATGGATTCGGTGCGTCGCGCGTTTGCCGACGAAGAACCGGCCGACATCAGCGAAGGCGGCTGGCTGCCCGAGCTGACCGAAGCGCGGCGCAAGCTGAAGAACATGCTGGTGCTGCGTGGCAACGCGTCGGCCGACGAACAGCGCCGCATCGCCGTGATTCTGATGCGCGCGGCGAGAGAAATTGAAAGCGACATCAAGCCTAGCAACGACAACAACGAGCAGAGCGGCGAACAGCCCACCTCTTGAGATCGCACCGCCCGTCCCCGCAATACGCTTGTCCCCGCGATCCCCGCGAGAAGCCGCTGCCCCGTGCGCGCTCTCGCGTCAACCGACCCACCGCAACCCTGTTGCATCGCACCGAATGAGCGCTGAAACGCTAATTCGAATCGATACAACCCGGTTGCATGGGACCCGAGTCAGCGCTGAAGTGCTAACCCGGGTCGACCCAGGAGCAACCCTCTATGCTGACCAATGATCACCGAGCCGACCTGACAGTCCAGCGCGTACGGCATCCCTTGAAGTTCCGTCTGCTGCAGGTCAAGCAGGTAAATGCGCTGACCCCGCACCTGATCCGCGTCACCTTCACGGGCGACGATCTGCACGACTTCGTCTCCGCTTCGTTCGACGACCACATCAAGGTGTTTTTCCCCGAACCCGGCGCGGACCGACCGGCGCTGCCGGAAGCCGGCCCCGACGGTCCGGTGTTCCCGGCCGGCCAGCCGCGTCCGACCGCGCGCGATTTCACGCCGCGCCGTTTCGACCGCGAAGCGCGCGAGCTCGACATCGAATTCGCGATGCACGAAGCGGGCCCCGCCGCCACGTGGGCGGCGCAAGCCAAAGTCGGCCAGTATCTCGGCGTCGGCGGGCCGCGCGGTTCGCTGGTGATTCCTACCGGCTTCGACTGGCATCTGCTGATCGGCGACGACACCGCCTTGCCGGCCATCGCTCGCCGCCTGGAGGAACTGCCGGCCGGCACGCGTGCCGCCGCCGTCATCGAAGTGGCCGATCCGTCCGCGCGCATCGAGTTCACCACCCGCGCCGAACTGCATCTGGTCTGGTGCTACCGCAACGAAACAGGTTATCGCGGCGAGCCGCTGCTGCAAGCGGTCCGCGAAATCTATCTGCCCGAAGACGGCGAAGGCTACGTGTGGGCCGCCGGCGAATCGGCGACGATGCGCGCGGTGCGCTATCACCTGTGCACCGAACGCGGCGTCGACAAATCGCGCATTCGCGCGGCCAGCTACTGGAAACAGGGCGCCGTGGCGGTTCACGAAAACCTTGATGACTGAGCCAAAGCGCCGCGCGATAATTCGCACGGCGTTTCGGCATCGAGCGGCGCGCTTCGGACAACAACAACTACAACGAGGAATCATTCGATGTATTCAATCAGCAGCAAACACGAGCGCCATCTGCTTTGGCTGCTCGCGCTGACGCAGTTCACCATCATCATGGACTTCATGGTGATGATGCCGCTCGGCCCGCAGATCATGCACACCTTCGCGATCACGCCGGCGGCATTCGCCACGGCCGTATCGGCGTATTCGTGGTGTTCGGGTCTGTCGGGGCTGTTCGCGGCAACCTATATCGACCGCTTCGACCGGCGTCGCCTGCTGCTCACCGTGTATGCGCTGTTCGCGCTGTCGAACCTCGCCTGCGCGCTCGCGAGCAGCTTTCCGCTGCTGCTGGCGGCACGGGCCTTTGCGGGCCTCACCGGCGGCGTACTGGGCTCGGTGATCATGGCGATCGTCAGCGACGTGATTCCGGTGAATCGCCGCGGCGCCGCGACCGGCACGATCATGACGGCCTTCTCGCTCGCCGCGATTGCCGGCGTGCCGGCCGGCGTGATGCTGGGGGCGCACTTCAGTTGGGCCGCGCCGTTCTTTCTGCTGGTGGTGTTGTCGGTCGTGGTCTGGGTGGTCGCCCAGAAGCAGGTGCCGTCGCTTGCCGAGCATTTGAGCCGGCGTCCGCCGCCGCTCGCCGAAGTGCTGCCGGATCTGTGGCGGCTCCTGAGCAACCCACGCCATCTGAACGCGTTCGCGCTGACCCTCGTCATGATGGTCTCGCACATGCTGGTGATTCCGTTCATTTCGCCGGTGCTGGTCGCCAATCACGGTGTAGCGCCCGAGCAGTTGTCCTGGCTGTACATGGCGGGTGGCGCGGCGACGTTCTTCACGTCACGCCGGGTGGGCCGTCTCGCGGACCGCTACGGCACGCGGCGCGTATTCCGGGTCATGGCGGTGCTGTCGTTCCTGCCCGTGCTGTTTGTCACGCATCTGCCGGATTTGCCGTTCTACGGCCTGGTGCTATTTTTCCCATTCTTCATGGTCCTGCTGTCCGGGCGGATGGTGCCGATGCAGGCGCTGTTGACCACCGTGCCCGAGCCCGCGCGGCGCGGCGCGTTCCTCAGTGCGAACAGCGCGATTCAGGCGCTGAGCATGGGCTGCGGCGCGTGGTTCGGCGGTTTGATGTTGAGCAATTCGCCGACCGGCCGGATCGACGGATACGGCACCGTGGGCGTGGTCGCGGTAGCCATTGCGTCGATCGGTTTGTTCTGGGTCTCGCGCGTGCACGGCTCGAAACACAATGCACCGCCGCCCAGCGCGTTGCCGGTCGACGCGATCGGAGAAAGTTAATCTGCGGGCCGCTCCGCGCTTCGGGTCCCAAGCATCCAGAGCGCGGAGCGACTCCCTCATCCGGAAGAACCCACCAGACCCGCGCAAACCGTCAATCGGTTTTACCCGTCAGCGCACGCCGCGCCGCGTCGCCTTCGGCACGCGAAGCCGAGTAGAAGACCCAGGCGCGGCCGATAATGATCTTCAGCATCGCGATCACCGGCACGGCGAGAAAGATTCCCGCCACACCGCCGAGCTGATCGCCGGCCAGCAGGCCGACAATCACCAGAAACGGGCTGACTTCCACCCCTTCGCTCATCAGATACGGATTGAGCACGTAGTCCTGGAACAGCCGGTAGAGCACGATAAAAATCACCAGCCACAGCAGGTGCGGATAGCCGCTGAACACCGCCACTACCAGGGTAATCGCCACCGCACCTAGCGGTCCCGCGAACGGCACGAACTCCAGCAAACCCGCGCTGACCGCGAGCAGAAACGCGTAAGGCACGCCGAGCAGCGAGAACGCGACGCCGTAGCAGATCAACGTAGCCAGCGATAAAAACAGCAACGCTCGCACGTACTTCGACAGCAGCACGTTCAGATCCGTGACGATCTCCGCCCACAAAACACGATGCCGGTCCGTCAGCAACGCCAGACACGCGTCGCGCATTTGCGGGCCTTCCTTGATCAGCAGGAAGCTCAGAATCGGAATCAGCACGAGATAAATCAGGTTGCTTGCCGCATGCACGACGCCGAGGCCGACACTGCGCGCCATCGGCACGGCCTTGTCGGAACCGGTCTCGATCTGGCTGCGCACGAAATCCACGATCCGCTCGCGCAACGGCTCAAGGAAATGCGGCAACGGAAGACGGTTGGGCACATCTGACTTCATCAGCTCGGGCAGTTGCGCGAACAGATGGGAGGCCTGATCCTGCAACTGAACGCCGAAGATCGAGCCGACCACCGCGATCACCGCGACCACCACGACGAACACCAGCGCGATCGACGCCACGCGCGGCACGCGCCGCGGCCGGATCCGCTCGACGAGATCGACCATCGGGTAAATCAGGTAGCTGAAGAAGACCGCGAACACGACCACCAGCACGGCGGACGAAGCGGTATAGATAACAAACAGCAGCAGCGCGATCAGAAACGCGGTCCAGACTTTTCTGGCCGTGGAAACGTCGAATCCCAGCATGAACCTTCCTCGAATAGACGATGAGATCCGGCGCCTCGAACGCGCCGGGAGCATCGGACAACCATCGGATCAATCAGGCACCGGCGGGGTTAAAACAGCGAAGCGTGCCGCGCGGCCGGTGCCGAACGCATCGGACGGCGCGACACACGCAAGCGTCACATCAGCTTGCCCAGCAGAAAACCGACGCCGACCGCGATCAGCAGCGCGCCGATCGGATTGTTGCGCGCAGTTTCGGCGACATGATCGACGCTGTCGCCGTATTTCGCCTGCGCCTTGCCGGCCAGTTGGCGGACTTTGCCTTCGGCTTGCAAATCCATATCGCCGGTGAGGCCGCCGACCGCGTCCTGCACCTTGCCTGCCGCGTCTTTCACGGTCCCTTCGAGCTGATTGGCATTCATCGTGTTTGTCCTTGAATAGAGTGAGCAAGCGGCCGGCGCCCGAAGGCGGCCGGCCATGACGGCCTCATGTGCCGGTAGTGCGATATCGGCCTAGCGCTTCACGCGGTCGCGCACCGCGTCCGCGGCCTCGCCGACCTTCGATTGCACCTTGCCGGCGAGCTTTTCCGCCGCGCCTTCGGCTTGCGTCGTGCGATTGCCCGTGACCTTGCCGATCGCTTCCTTCACGGAGCCCTTGACCTGTTTTGCCGCACCTTCTACGCGATTCTTGTCCATGACGGTTTCCTTGAAAAAAGTTGAGTTGCCAACGAGTTGCCGACTCAGGATTTCATTGTCCCGGCTCAATGCACCGGACGAAAGCCGCGAATGCAAGTGATCGTCTGGTGCATTTGAGCCTCTCCTACGAGCCGTCTCCACCTACACCGCCTGACCATTCGCCCCACTTCGACCCGATCCACTTCAGACCAGGGCGAACATCAGCAGCACGATTCATTCCCGGACCGTTTCTACAGCAAAAAAACCGCCTGAAACCCGCTCACGCGCCCTTCGCACCCTTTCTGCGCGGTGCACTCCCCTGAGCGAGCCCAAAGTGCCCGCGAGTCTGCGCCCACACAATCGCCTCGCCGCGACTATGCACGTCGAGCTTTGCGTAGATCGTGGCGACGTGGTTACGCACCGTGTTCGGCGCCAACCCCAATTCGCGCGCGATCTCCTTGTCAGCGAGACCGCCGCACAGGCAGGCGAACACGTCGCGCTCGCGGGCGGTCAGATCGGCGAGATGGCCGCCCGCGTCGGGCGCATTCGCGCGCCGCACGTTGACGAGCTTTTCGATCAGGGTCTGGCTGAACCACGAGGCGTCCTGCATGACGGTTTCGATCGCGGTCACCAGTTCCATTTCGGAGCGCTTGCGCTCGGTGATATCGAGCAAGGTCATCAACACGCAGTCCTTGCCGTGAATGCTGACCGCTTCCGCCGACACGAGGCAATTCAGCGTCTCGCCGCCATGGCTCTTCACCAGAAATTCGACGTTGCGCAAACTGCCGGATTCGACCAGCGCCGCGCTGATCCGAGCGCAGGCGTCGTCGGTCCAGAGCGGGCTCTGATCGAGCGGCTTGCCGAGCAATTCTTCGGAGCCGAAGCCGGTGGTCACGGTAAACGCGTCGTTGATATCGAGCGTGGTGTAGTCGTCGGCGACGAATAGCGCGGTGGATACCGGTGTCATCCTGAACGACTTCTCGAAGCGTTCCTCGCTCTGGCGCAGCGCGCTTTCCGCGCGTTTGCGCGGCTCCAGATCCATGAACGTGAACAGCATGCAGGCCTCTTCGCCGATGTCGATCGGCTGGCCGGCCACCACCACGAACTTGGTGCCGCCTTCGGGCAGGCGCAGCAACGCCTCCATCTGCGGAATGGTCGCGCCCTCGCTGAGGCGTTCGATCGCGAGCTCGCGTTTATCAGCGCCTTCGAACACGTCGAGCTCGTACACCGAGCGGCCGATCACGTCCTCGCGCGCGTAGCCGGTCATCTCCAGAAAGCCGAGGTTGACCTTGATGTAGCGCTGGTCGCTCAGCCGGCAGATCACGGCCGGCGCGGGATTCGCGTTGAAGGTCTTTTCGAAGCGCTTCTCGGCGCTCGCCCATTCGCTGGCGTCGTGCAGAATCAGCGCGAGACAGTCGGGCTCGCCGCGCGCATTGGTCAGCACGAGGCTGCGCACGCGGTGCACCCAGTTCACTTCGTCGTCGTGCGCGGGAAAAACTTCGACCACTACGTCGCTAAAGCATTCACCCGCAACCACGCGCTCGATCGGATAACTGCCTTCCGGCAGCGGATGGTTATTGCGGTAGCGCAGCCGGAAGCGTTCGCGGTACTCGGTGACATCGGCGCCCAGTTGCGCGACTTCGGTGATGCCGTGCATCTCCAGCGCCGCCTGATTGGCCCAGACGATGGTCTGATCCGGCTCGACGAGAATCACGCCCTCGGTGAGCCCGGTGATGATCTGCTGCAACTGGCGACGATCGGTCTGCGAGCGCAGCACTTTGTCGTCCGGCGGCGGGGCGTCGTCCGAAGCGGGAGATTGCACCAGTGACGCCGGTGCAGCGGAAGTCGTGTCGGTCATTATGTTTTTGCGCGCGCGAACCGTGCGCGATAGCCTGTCCAGACCGCAGAATCGCCGAAATCGCGGCGTTATGCCAATAGCCAATGCACCAGGCGGTCTGATGCAAGTGCACCAGATGCAGGGGAGACAGGCCGGTCGCGTGGGCAAACCGGCAAACTTCACGCTTTTTCCGGGTCTGATACGAGCAAACTTCAGGACGAACCGGTAGAAAGTACGAATACGGCGCCATTGCAGCGCCGTCAGAAGGATTCACGCGTCATTCCGCGGCGCTGACCCGCGCCGCGTCAAACCTTGTCAAATCGCGCTCCGCTAAGCCCCCAACGCAACCAGTGGATGCGCCTCGCGCTTCCACGGCGACGCCAGAAAATGCCGGACCCGCTCAGGCCGCACTTCAGCCAGCGTGGCAGGCGCCCAGCGCGGCTTGCGGTCCTTATCGATCAATTGGGCCCGCACGCCCTCGCAGAAGTCGCCCTCGTCGATCACGCGTTTGACGATGCCCAATTCCATCCGGAAGCACTCGGCGAGCGTCATCTGCCGGCCGCGCAACAGCGCCTCACGCGTCACGTACAGCATGGTGGGCGAATGGCCGGCGAGCGCGTCGTAGGTGGACTGCAGCCATTGCCTGACCTCGCGCGGCGGCTCGCGCTCCAGATCGTGGCGCAATGTCGCGACCATGCGTTCGATGCTCGAGCGCCGGTCGAAGTGCCGCAGGATCAGTTGCGTAAACGGCCCTACCGCCGCGTGCGGAATGATGTTGCACGGCGGTTCGAACACGCCGCGCAACGCGGCGAGCAGATCGCCGTCGTGCGGCATGCGCTGCAGGCGTTCTTCGAAGGTAGCGAGCCACTCGGCCGGCACGCACAGATCGGCGAGTTGCAGGCGCAATGCATCCGCGCCGGACAGCGTCGCGCCGGTCAGCCCGACATACAACGCCAGTTCCGGCGGCATCACGCCCAGAAAGTGCGTCGCGCCGACATCAGGCAGAAAGCCGATACGCGTCTCCGGCATCGCGATCTTGCTGCGCTCGGTGACGATACGCAGCCGCGCCGCCTGGCCGAGCCCCATGCCGCCGCCCATCGTCACGCCGTCGAGCAGCGCGACCACCGGCTTCGGGAACGTATGCAGCGCGTAGTCGAGCCGGTATTCGTCGACGAAGAACGCCAGCCAGCGGCTGTCGGCATTCTTCGCCAGCTTTTGCACTTCGCGCACGTCGCCGCCGGCGCAGAAGCCTTTGGTGCCCGCGCCCTTCAGCACGAGCGCGACGATGCCGTCGTCGCTACGGCAATGTTCGACCAGCACCGCGAGTTCGCGCACCATGGCGTGCGATAGCGCGTTGAGCGCGGCCGGCCGGTTCAGTGTGATGATCGCCACGCGATTGACGACGCGAAACAGAATCTCGCGTTCCGCTTCGACTTGCGTGTCGAGCGCGGCGCTTTGCACGGCGCTCATCGATTCGTCTCCTGCACGGCCTGAGCAGAGTGATCGCCCTGCTGCCCCTGCGCCACCTCCCAACGCGGTGCGCGTTTTTCGAGGAACGCGTTGACTCCTTCGCGCTGATCGGCGCCGTCGAACAGATCGACGAAACGCTCGCGCTCCAGCGCCAACGCCGCCGAGCGCGGCACGCCGTTGCGTCCCTGATGAATCAACGTCTTGCTGAAGCCGACCGCTTGCGGGCTCAGATTCGCGACCCGTGCCGCCATGCTCAGCGCGGCCTCGCGCGCGGCGCCTTTCTCGACGACTTCCTCGACCAGACCGATCCGCAACGCGGTCGCTGCGTCGACGCGTTCGCCAGTCAGGATCATCCGCTTGGCCCAGCCTTCGCCGACCAGCCACGGCAGTGTCTGTGTGCCGCAACCGCAGGGCAGCAAGCCGACCGCCGTCTCGGGCAAGGCCAGCAACGCGTGCTGTTCCGCGATGCGGATATCGCACGCCAACGCGCATTCGAGTCCACCGCCCATCGCGTAGCCATTGATCGCCGCGATCACTACCGGGCGCGCGTTCTGCAAGGTTTCGAACGCCGCGCCGAAGCGCGCCGCCGCAGTGCGCGCGACTTCGCGATTGCCGTCGGCGAAGGTGTTCAGATCGGCACCCGCACTGAAAAACCTGGGGCCGTCGCCGGTGATCACGATGGCTCGCACGCGCGCCTCGACGTTCAATCGCTCGACCGTCTGCTGCAATTGCAGCAAGCCCTCGGGCGTAAACGCGTTGGCGGGCGGCCGCTTCAGCGTCAGCAGCGCGACGGCGCCGTCGTGCGCGTAGTCGAGTTCGATCATGACGCGTCCCCGTCCTTGCTGTCGTTGCGATACAACTTGATCACGGCGGAAAAGTCGAGACGTCCCGCGCCTTTCGTGCTCATCGTTTGATAAAGCTGCTGCGCAAGCGCGCCGAGATACACCGGCTGACGCGCGCTTCGGGCGGCGTCGGTGGCGAGGCCCAGATCCTTGAGCATCAGATCGGTGCCGAAACCGCCCGTATAACCGCGCGTGGACGGCGCGGTCTCGATCACACCCGGCATCGGGTTATACGTGTCTGAACTCCAGCAGCGCCCCGTCGACGTATTGATGATGCCGCCCAGCACCTTCGCGTCGATACCGAGCGCTTCGCCGAGCGACATCGCCTCGGCCACGCCCGCCATCGTGATGCCGAGCACCAGGTTGTTGCAGATCTTCGCGACCTGGCCGGTGCCGGTGTCGCCGCAATGCACGATGTTCTTGCCCATGGCCGACAGCACCGGCTTGACCTGCTCATACGCGCTCGCGCTGCCGCCCACCATGAAGGTCAGCGTGCCGGCCGCCGCGCCGCCGGTGCCACCCGACACGGGCGCATCGACGAACCCATTGCCGTGCCGCGCCGCGAGTTCGGCGAAGGCCTTCACGCTGACCGGATCGATCGTGCTCGAATCGATGATCGTCACGCCTTTGGCGATGCCTGCGAACACGCCGTCGGCCGCGGTGAGCACGCTGCGCACATGCGCGGCGGCCGGCAGCATCGTGATCACGCATTCCATGTCGGTCACCGCCGCTTGCGGCGACGCGGCGGCTTTCGCGCCGGCGTCGACCAGCGCCTGCACCGCCTGCGCGTTGAGGTCGAACACATTGACCGCGTGGCCGGCTTTGAGCAGGTTGTGCGCCATCGGCGCGCCCATGTTGCCGAGTCCGATGAAAGCTATTTTCATAATGTCGTCTCCGTGTGTTCGCGTGATCGCTGATTAAACCAGGCGCTCAGCGCAGGCTGATGGTCGTGTTGACGCCGTCGTTGACGGTGTCGTCGTCGAACCAGCGGGCCGTGACGGTCTTGGTCTGCGTGTAGAACTGCACGACCTGTTTGCCGTACGGGCCGAGATCGCCGAGCTTCGAGCCGCGCGAACCGGTAAAGCTGAAGAACGGCACCGGCACCGGAATCGGAATGTTGATGCCGACCTGGCCGATATCGATCTCGCTCTGGAACTTGCGCGCCGCCGCGCCGCTCTGCGTGAACAGGCCGACGCCGTTGCCGAACGGGTTGCGATTGACGAGCGCGATTGCGTCGTCGAGCGTGGCGGCATTCAGAATCACCAGCACCGGTCCGAAGATTTCCTGCGTGTAAATCTGCATCTCGGTTGTGACGTCGGTGAACACCGTCGGGCCGATGAAATTGCCCTGCTCGTAGCCCGGCACCTTCACGTCGCGGCCGTCGAGGGCGAGCGTGGCGCCTTCTTTCACGCCCGCTTCGATCAGGCCGAGAACGCGTTGCTTCGCCGCGCGCGAGACCACCGGGCCGACATCCGTATTCGGCTCGCTGCCCGCGTTGACCTTGAGCGTTTTCGCCTTCGCGACGATCTCCGGCACCCACTGCTGCGCCGCGCCCACCAGCACCACAACCGAGGTCGCCATGCAACGCTGCCCGGCCGCGCCGAAGCCGGCGCCGGCCAGCGCGTTCAGGGTCTGCTCGCGATTCGCGTCGGGCAGCACCACGGCGTGGTTCTTCGCGCCCATCATCGATTGCACGCGTTTGCCGTGTTCGCTGCCCAGGCGATACACGTGCGTGCCGACCGCCGTCGAGCCGACGAACGACACCGCTTTGATCAGCTCATGCGTGCACAGCGCGTCGACTACGTCTTTGCCGCCGTGCACGACGTTCAGCACGCCCTTCGGAATGCCGGCCTGGAGCGCGAGTTCGACCAGTTGCATGGTCGACATCGGGTCCTGTTCGGAGGGCTTCAGCACGAAGGTGTTGCCGCAGACGATCGCCATCGGAAACATCCACAGCGGGATCATGGCGGGGAAATTGAACGGCGTGATACCGGCGCACACGCCGATCGGCTGACGCAGCGTGTACGTATCCACGCCGCCCGCCACGTTTTCCGCAAATTCGCCCTGCTGCAAGGTGCCGATCGAACACGCATGCTCGACCACTTCCAGACCGCGGAAAATATCGCCTTCGGCATCCGGAATCGTCTTGCCCTGTTCGGCACTCAAGGTCTTCGCGATGCGCGGCATGTTCTCGCGGATCAGCGCCTGGTACTTCAGCATGATGCGCATGCGGGCGCCGATCGGCGTGTCCTTCCACGTTTTGAACGCGGCGTGCGCGGAGCTGATCGCCTCGTTCACTTCCGCGGCGGTGGCGAACGGCACGCGCGCCAGCACTTCCTGCGTGGCCGGGTTGACGATATCGCGCCATTCGGTGGTCTTCGATTCGACGAACTCGCCGTTGATCAGCAACTTGACGGTGGCCACTTCGTGCGCCGCCTGGTTCGAAGCAATTGCGTTCATGCTGAAACTCCTGTGCAGTGGCCGCGCGGCGGCCGGGCAGTAACTGGGAATGAAAAGAATCAACGCAGGTCCGGGAAATCCTCTTCCCAGTACTCGTCCGGCAAGCGCGCGGGTTCGGCTTCGCGCTCCATTTCGCGGCGCCGCAACTCGACGCGGCGAATCTTGCCGGAGATGGTTTTCGGCAGCTCGCTGAATTGCAGACGGCGAATCCGCTTGTACGGCGCGAGCTTTTCGCGCGAAAACGCAAACACGGCACGCGCGAGTTCCGGGCCGGCTTCGTAACCTTGACGCACGGTGACGAATGCTTTGGGCACGGACAGACGCAGTGCGTCGGCGCTTGGCACTACCGCCGCCTCGCCGATCGCTTCGTGTTCGATCAGCACGCTTTCGAGTTCGAACGGGCTCAGACGATAGTCAGACGATTTGAAGACGTCGTCGGCACGGCCCACATACACGTAGTAGCCGTCGTCGCGGCGCAATGCGACATCCGACGTGCGGTAGAAACCGTTGCGCATGGCCTGCGCGGTGGCGTCGGCGTTATTGGCGTAGCCGGTCATCAGGCCGAGCGGACGCGCGCCGTTGAGCGGCAACGCGATTTCGCCTTCCGTGACGGGTTGATCGTCGGCATCGACCAGTTCGATCCTGTAGCCGGGCAACGGACGTCCCATCGATCCCGCCACCACCGGTTGTCCCGGCGAGTTGCCGATCTGGCAGGTCGTTTCGGTCTGGCCGAAACCGTCGCGGATCGTGATGCCCCACGCGTGCTTCACGCGCTCGATGATCTCCGGATTCAATGGCTCGCCCGCGCCGACGATCTCGCGCAGCTTGACCGGATAGTCGGTCAGAGGCTCCTGCACCAGCATGCGCCAGACGGTGGGCGGCGCGCACAACGTGGTGACGTTGAAACGCACCAGCACGTTCAGCGTGTCTTTCGGCACGAAGCGCGGGAAGTTGAACACGAACACGCAGGCCTGCGCATTCCACGGCGCGAAGAAGCAGCTCCACGCGTGCTTGGCCCAACCCGGCGAGCTGATGTTCCAGTGGATGTCGTTCGGTTGCAGGCCGATCCAGTACATGGTTGACAGATGCCCGACCGGATAGCTTTGATGCGTATGTTCGACCAGCTTCGGCTTCGACGTCGTGCCCGACGTGAAGTACAGCAGCAGCGGATCGGTGGCGAGCGTGACGCCCTGCGGGGTGAAGTGCGGCGACGCTTCGTAGGCCGCGGCAAGATCGAGCCAGCCGTCGCGCGGTGCGCCGGCCGAGATGCGCGTAAGCGGCACGTCGAGCGTGTCGAATTTGCTCAACTCCGCGCTGTCGACCACCACGAATTTCGCGCCGCCGATCTGCACGCGATCGCGCACGTCGTCGGCTGACAACTGCGTGGTGGCGGGCAGCACGATCGCGCCGAGCTTCATCGCGGCGAGCATCACGTCCCATAGTTCGACGCGGTTCGGCAGCATCAGCAGCAAGCGGTCGCCGCGGCCCACACCGACACTGCGCAGGTAGTTCGCCATGCGCGACGAGCGCTCCGACATCTGCGCGTACGACAGGCGCAGACCGTCGCTGGTGGGGTCGTCGACGATCCACAGCGCCGGGTTGTGATTGTCGCGCGCGATCACGTCGAAGTAGTCCAGCGCCCAGTTGAACTCGCCCAACGCCGGCCACGTGAATTCGCGGTACGCCCGGTCGTAGTCGGTTCGGTGGCGCAGTAGGAAGTCGCGCGCGTCGAAGAAACCTTTCGCTGCCGTCATCGTCGTCTCCTGTGTCGATCCGGGTTGGCGGTGGGCGCCGACTCGGGTCGCATTGGTGGCGCGCTATGCGCTCCATTTTTTTGGCTTTGCTGCGTTGCTGCTTTGGTTCTTTGCCGCTTTACACCCACGCGCCGACTTCCTCGCGCGTCGGCTCCGCGGTCAAACTATTTTGCGCTCAAACGCGGTCTGCCTCGCGTTTAAACATTGCGCGCGATCACCATACGCTGCACTTCGCTGGTTCCTTCGTAAATCTGCGTGATGCGGGCATCGCGATAGTGACGCTCCACGGCATAGTCTTCCAGATAGCCGTAGCCGCCGTGAATCTGGATCGCCTTCGAACAGATCTGCTCGGCCGCTTCCGACGCGAACAGTTTCGCCTGCGACGCCTCCGACAAACACGGCAACCCTTCCGTGCGCAAGCGCGCCGCGTGATGCACCAGCAAGCGCGCGGCGTTCAATTGCGTGGTCATGTCGGCGAGCATGGAGGCGATGGCCTGATGATCCTTGATCGCCTTGCCGAACTGCATGCGTTCGCTCGCATAGAGGCGCGCGGCGTCGAACGCGGCCCGCGCAATGCCAACCGCCTGCGCGGCGATACCGATCCGCCCGCCTTCCAGATTCGACAGCGCGATGCGCAAGCCCTCGCCCGGTGCGCCGAGCAGGTTCTCTTCCGGCACCGCGCAATCGTCGAGCGAGATCGGGCAGGTGTCGGACGCGCGAATGCCGAGCTTGTGCTCCGGCTTGCCGACGTTGAAGCCCGGCGTATCGGTCGGCACGATGAAGGCCGACAACCCACGCTTGCCGAGCTCGGGATCGGTGACGGCGAACACGATCGCGATATCGGCGCGCGAGCCGTTGGTCACGAACTGCTTGCTGCCGTTGAGGATCCACTTGCCGTCCTGCAGCACGGCGCGGGTGCGCAGATTGTTCGCCTCGGAACCCGCCTGCGGCTCGGTCAGACAGAACGCGCCGATCGCGCGGCCGGTCGCGAGGTCTTGCAGATAGCGGTCTTTCTGCGCCTGGGTGCCGAAGTTGAGAATCGGCCCGCAGCCGACCGAGTTATGCACGCTCATCAGCGTGGCGCACGACGCGCAGCCGGCCGCGATCTCTTCGATCGCGAGCGCGTAGGCCACGTAGTCGGTGTACGAGCCGCCCCATTCCGCCGGCACGATCATGCCGAGCAAGCCGAGTTCGCCCATCTGCGTGACGACCTCCGCGGGCAATTGCGCTTCGCGGTCCCATTGCGCCGCGTGCGGTGCGAGTTGTTCGGTGGCGAAGTCACGCGCGGCGTCGCGGATCATTCGTTGGTCTTCGGTGTAGAAGCTGTCCATGGCGCTCGATCCTGTCTGGTCCGTCTGATCACGGTGAAGGCCCTGTCTCCCGGGCGCCCGCGATCTCATAAAAGACAAGTGTAGGCAAGCCGCTGGACAGGTTCGATGCTCAGCCCGATCATTCTGGCTGAGCGCATTTGCCATACTGATACTATGCAAGCCCGATTCGAGCCGCAAGTTCAAGGGCTTGGCGAATCGTCACAAGGAAAATGTTGAGCGCTTTTGCCAGCTTGAGCAGAGTCAGATGAAAAACGACAAGGGCACGATTTCCGTCAGCATGGTCGGGGAAACCCTGGCGCTGGCGCGCGCGAGCGGCTTCGACGCGCTGCCGCTGGCCGAAGCGACCGGCATCGCGGCGGCGCTGCTGGCTTCGCCGAAGAGCCGCGTGTCGGCGGCGCAATACGGCGCGCTGTGGGCCGGCATCGCGCGCGCACTGGACGACGAGTTTTTCGGCCAGGATTCGCATCGCATGAAAAGCGGCAGCTTTATCGCGATGACGCAGACCGCGTTGACCGCGCGCAACGGCGCGCAGGCGCTCGCGCGGGCGGTCGGCTTCATGCGGCTGGTGCTGGACGATCTCGGCGCGCGCGTCGAAACCGATGCGCAGCGCGTGAGGCTGCGTTTCGTCGAGCGCGAGGGCGCGCCGCCGCCGGCCATGTTTGCCTATGCGACGTGGTTCATCCTCGTTTATGGACTGCTGTGCTGGCTGGTCGGGCGGCGTATTCCGTTGTTCGAGGCGCGTTTTCGCTGCGCCGAACCGCCCGCCGCGCGCGAATACCGGCTGATTTTCTGCGACGAGATGCGCTTCGACCAGGCCGAGTCATATGTCGATTTATCGCCGGCGTTTCTCGAACTGCCCATCATTCAGACGACGAAATCGGTCAAGCCGTTTCTACGCGACGCGCCCGGCAGTTTTATCGTCAAGTATCGCAATCCTGGCTCGCTCGCGGCGCGCGTGCGCAAGATGCTGCGCGCGCTGCCGATGTCCGGCTGGCCCGCCGCCGACCGGATGGCCGGGCGGCTGAATGTGGCCGAGGCGACCATGCGGCGGCATCTGAAGCAGGAAGGCTATACGTATCAGTCGATCAAGGACGACCTGCGGCGCGACATCGCGATCGGCGAGTTGCAGGACACCGACCGCACGATTGCGGATATTGCCGCGTCGGTGGGCTTTGCCGAGCCGAGTGCGTTTCATCGCGCGTTTCGGAAGTGGACGGGGATGCGGCCGACTGACTATCGGCCGGTGGGAGGTGGGGTGGGTGCTGGTGCGGCTACGGCTGGTGCGGCTGGTGCGGCTAGTACCGCGAGTACGGGTAGTACGGCGGTAAAGGCGGTGAAGACGCCAGGCAAGGCGCGCGGCGATTTCACGCGGCGCGCGGAATCGGACTAAGCTGTAAGAAGCAGGCCTGCCTTACCAGAGGGTTCGGCCCGCGCCGCTCGCATCCTGTCGACGCGGCGCGGCAGCCGTCAGCGATGAGCACGTATCCGCGTCTCCCGTTCCGGCAGTCTGGCTCGCGCATGCCGCTTATCCGTGGCGGTGCCGTGAGCCGGTTGATGCGCGGCATGACCGCGCTCGGCGTGCTTTTGGCCATTGGATTCGCATCGTGCGAAGCGGTGGCGCCGTTACGGGCCGAAGCGGCGGTAGCGCCCGGCAGCGTGGTGGTGATTCCGGTGGATGGCGCGATCGGTCCGGCCAGCGCCGACTTTATCGTGCGCAGCCTGCAACGCGCCGCCGAGCAGCGCGCGCAACTCGCCGTGCTGCAACTCGATACGCCCGGCGGCCTCGATACGTCGATGCGGCAGATCATCAAGGCGATTCTCGCGTCGCCGGTGCCGGTGGCCACGTTCATTGCGCCGAGCGGCGCGCGGGCCGCGAGTGCCGGGACGTATATCGTCTATGCCAGCCATATCGCGGCGATGGCGCCGGGGACCAACCTCGGCGCGGCGACGCCGATTCAGATGGGCATGGGCGGTGCGGAGCCGCCCGCGGGTGGTGGAATGCCGGGGTTGCCCGGTGCCGGTGCCGGTGCCGGTTCAACGAGTGCCAGTGGCACATCAGGCGCGTCCGCCGCTGCCAAGGCTAGCGCCAACACCCTCCCCCTCGACACCCAATCGACCGAACTCCGCAAGCAGGTTCACGACGCCGCCGCCTACATCCGCGGCCTCGCGCAAATGCGCGGGCGCAACGCCGACTGGGCCGAGCGCGCGGTACGCGAAGCCGTCAGCCTGTCGGCCGCGGAAGCCCTCGCGCAACACGTGGTCGATCTGAACGCGCGCGACCTCCCCGACCTGCTGCGCCAACTCGACGGCCGCAAGGTCACCACCCGCAGCGGCGACGTCACGCTCGACACCGCCCACGCCCCGATCGTCACACTCGAAGCCGACTGGCGCAGCCGCTTCCTCGCCGTCATCACCGATCCCAATGTGGCGCTGGTCCTGCTGATGATCGGCATGTACGGCCTGTTCTTCGAATTCGCCAACCCGGGTTTCGTGCTGCCGGGCGTGGTCGGCGCGATCAGTCTGCTGATCGGCCTGTTCGCGATGCAGATGCTGCCGGTCAATTACGTCGGCCTCGGTCTGATCTTTCTCGGCATCGCGTTCCTGATCGGCGAGGCGTTCCTGCCGACCTTCGGCTCGCTCGGTTTCGGCGGCGTGGTCGCGTTCGTGATCGGCGCGTTGATGCTGATCGATACCGACGTGCCCGGCTACGGCATTCCCCTGCCGATGATCGCCGCCGTCGTCGTGTTCAGCGTGCTGTTCGTGCTCGGGGTATCGCGGCTCGCGTTGCGCGCGCGGCGGCGGCCGGTGGTGACGGGAGCGGAAGCATTGATCGGCAGCGTCGGCGTGGTGCTCGACGGGGGTTTGCTGCCTGAAAACCTAGCTGAAAACCCGGCTGAATACGCTGCTGGAAGCGCTGCGGGAAACGCAGTTGGCAACGCAACCCCAGGCCCCACGAGGAACGCGGTCAGCGCCGCCAACCGCGCCGCCACCCTCCCCGAAACAACCCCCGCCGACGCCCCGCTCGCCGGCTGGGCGCAAGTGCATGGCGAGCGCTGGCGGGTGTCCAGCGCGGCCCCGGTTGCGGCGGGCCACACCGTGCGGGTCATCGCGCGGCGCGGCCTGACGCTCACCGTGGTGCCGACGGAAGGGCGACAACAAGGAGAACGCTCATGATCGGTTTCACATTCGGCTTCACCAGCATTCTGATTCTGCTGGTGGCCGCGCTGATTGCTTCATCGATACGGATTTTTCGCGAGTACGAACGCGGCGTCGTGTTCATGCTCGGGCGCTTCTGGAAGGTCAAGGGGCCGGGCCTCGTGCTGATCATTCCGATCGTGCAGCAGGCGGTGCGCATGGATCTGCGCACGATCGTCTTCGACGTGCCGCCGCAGGACGTGATTACGCGCGACAACGTCTCGGTGAAGGTCAACGCGGTGGTCTATTTCCGCGTCGTCGATCCGGAGAAGGCGGTGATTCAGGTGGCGCGTTACTTCGAGGCGACCAGCCAGTTATCGCAAACCACGCTGCGCGCGGTGCTCGGCAAACATGAACTCGACGAACTGCTCGCCGATCGCGAGCAGCTCAACGCCGACATCCAGAAAGTGCTCGACGCACAAACCGACGCGTGGGGTATCAAGGTGTCGATCGTCGAAATCAAGCACGTGGACATCAATGAAACGATGATTCGCGCGATCGCCCGTCAGGCCGAAGCCGAGCGCGAGCGGCGCGCCAAGGTGATTCACGCGGAAGGCGAATTGCAGGCCTCGCAGCATCTGCTGGAAGCGGCGCAAACGCTGGCGCAGCAACCGCAGGCCATGCAACTGCGCTATCTGCAAACCCTCACCACGATTGCCGCCGACAAGAATTCGACGATTGTGTTTCCGCTGCCGATCGATCTGTTGAGCGCGGTGCTGGATCGCTTCAGCAAACCGTCGGCTTCCTAGTTGGCTTTAACAGCGGCTTCATCAGCGACCGTGTCGTGAGATCCCGATTGAGCCGCGAAGTGAAACGGTGCATTGCCTTCAATCGCCTTACTCGACATAGAGGCCAAAACTAGAATACGGGGATTGTTTTTAACCGCTCCCTGGGAGCTCGTCATGAAAATTGCATCTCTGGTTGGACTCGGCGCGTTGTTGACCGCCGTGAGTATGAGCAGCGCGTTCGCGCAGACTTCGGTTCGCGCCAATGACCCGTCAGCGCCGAAAACGCGTGCCGAGGTCCGGGCCGATCTCGCCGATTGGCGCGCCGCCGGATACGACCCGCTCGACTGGATCGACTATCCGGACAACGCGCAGCGCGCGGGGCGCATCGTCGCGGCACGGCGCGCGCAAGCGGCCGGCGGGACGATGACGCAGTAAGCGGCTTCCGCCGTTACGCGGCATGCCGGGCCGCCCGCGACTGCAACGGTCGTGGGCGCTGTGGGTTAGGCGTGTCTTTCCTGTCCGCTTGGTCCGCTTGCCTGCGTCTACGCTCCACGCTCGCGTTTTCCGCACTTCCCCACAACATCGTAAATCCGCTTGCCGCGCCGCCTCGCTCGCTGGCAAGGTATCATCTCGCCCCTTCGACACACCCCGCAGTGGGAATCCGCACGATGCCAATCTGGGTTGACGCCGACGCCTGTCCGGTCGTGATCAAGGAAATGCTGTACCGCGCCGCGCGCCGCACCGGCATGACGCTGACGCTGGTCGCCAATTCGTTTCTACGCGTACCGCCCTCGCCGCTGATCCGCGCGATCCAGGTGCCGGCCGGTTTCGACGCCGCCGACAATCTGATCGCCGAGCGCGTCGTCGCGGGCGATCTCGTGATTACCGCCGACATTCCGCTTGCCGCCGCCGTGCTGGCCAGACACGCGCAGGCGCTCGACCCGCGCGGCGAGTGGTACACGCCCGGCACGATCGAAGAACGGCTGCGCATGCGGTCAATGCTGGACCAGTTGCGCGGCAGCGGCGTCGACACCGGCGGCCCGGCCGCCTTCAGCCCGCGCGACAGCAAGAGCTTCGCGAGCGAACTGGATCGCTGGCTGGCGCGGCAACCCAAACCCGCCGCGCCAATTGATGCGCCGACGCCACAGTCGCCCGACGAATCGTCCACCGCCTAAGCGTTTGCGCATGACTTCAAGCCCCGACACGCCGTGCCGCCGTCAATCGTGATTACAATCCGGCCGTAGCGCCGCCGTGCTGCTCGGCAGTTGCGGCGCCGACGCAAGAGCCACACAAACAAAGCGACGCCGAGCGCCGCATCGCCCGATTTTCAGCCTCACCGCCTCAACCACAAGAAACGCTTTCTGAACGACGAGAGACCCGCCTCATGGACGCCATAAACCGCTACTTCGGCTTCGACGCCGCCGGCACCAACCTGCGCACCGAAGTGCTCGCAGGACTGACCACCTTCCTGACGATGGCTTACATCATCTTCGTCAACCCGGCGATTCTCGGCGACGCCGGCATGCCGAAAGACGCGGTGTTCGTCGCGACCTGCATCGTGGCCGCGCTGGCCTCGCTGATCATGGGTCTGTACGCGAATTACCCGATCGCGCTCGCGCCCGGCATGGGCCTGAACGCGTACTTCGCGTACACGGTCGTCAAGGGCATGGGCTTCACGTGGCAGGCCGCGCTCGGCGCGGTGTTCATCTCCGGCTGCCTGTTCATGATCGTCACGCTGTTTCGGGTGCGCGAGGTGATCGTCAACGGCATTCCGCACTCCATCCGCATCGCGATCACCGGCGGCATCGGCCTCTTTCTCGCGATCATTTCGCTGAAGACGGCCGGCGTGGTGGTCGGCAATCCGGCCACGCTCGTCACGCTCGGCGATCTGCACAGCCCGCACGTGATTCTCGCGGTGGTCGGCTTCTTCGCGATCGTCACACTCGACTATCTGCGCGTGCGCGGCGCGATTCTGATCGGCATTGTCGGCGTGACCGTGTTGAGCTTTTTCTTCGGCGGCAACCAGTTTCACGGCATCGTCTCCGCGCCGCCGTCGATCACGCCGACGCTGTTCCAGCTCGACATTCGCGGCGCGCTGTCCACCGGCGTGCTGAACGTGATCCTCGTATTCTTCCTCGTCGAACTGTTCGACGCGACCGGCACGCTGATGGGCGTGGCCAATCGCGCGGGGCTGCTGGTGGAAGGCAAGATGCATCGACTGAACCGCGCGCTGCTCGCCGATAGCACGGCGATTCTGGCGGGCTCGATGCTGGGCACGTCGTCGACCACCGCGTATATCGAAAGCGCGTCGGGCGTGCAGGCGGGTGGACGCACCGGCGTCACCGCGATCACCGTCGCCGTGCTGTTTCTCGCGGCGCTGTTCTTCGCGCCGCTGGCGGGCGTGGTGCCCGGCTATGCGACGGCGCCGGCGCTGCTCTACGTGTCGTGTCTGATGCTGCGCGAAATGCTCGACCTGCCGTGGGACGACGCCACCGAAGTCGTGCCGGCCGCGCTGACCGCGCTGCTGATGCCGTTCACCTATTCGATCGCCAACGGCGTCGCGTTCGGCTTCATTTCGTATGCGGGATTGAAACTGCTGACGGGCCAGGCGCGCAAGGTGAAGCTGGTAGTGTGGATCATCGCCGCGATCTTCCTGTTCCGCTACTTCTATCTCGGCAGCGAATAATGGCGACGCCTGATCTGAATATCTGAAAAGTCGGCTGCCGCGCGATGCGGCAACGACATGAGTCGATGCGGCGCAAAGCCGCACGCTCAGACAAGCTCAAGCACGATTGGACTCGTTCAGGCTCGATTACTTGGGACGCCGGTTGGCGCGGTTGCTTCACCCTCCACGCTTCCGGCAGTCAGACCATTGGCGCCTCAGTTGCGCCAGTTCGCTTCGTAGAAGCGCACATAGCCGCTTCGCAACACCAGGCACTGCGCGCGCGTTTCCGACAGCAAACGCCGCGTGGCCGCTTCGATCCGGGTGCGATGCGCGTCGAATGCGCCGACCATGTCTTCCAGCCGCGGCGATGCCGCGCCGTAGTGGTCTTCCAGCGCTTCCGCAGTGATCATGCATTCCACCCTTTGCCCGTCGACCATCGCCGGGAACGCCAAAGTGAGTTCGCGACCTGAATATTCAGGAGTTTCGTTCGGGAATAGGATCTGCATGGGAGTTCACCTGGAAGGTTGGGCGCCGCGCATGATGCCGCCGGGTTATGCGCACGCCGGTTACGTCCGATCGCGCCTGCCGTTGCCTCCTCCTTGTTCGATTGCCGGCGACGCGGGCTCGTCACCCCATGACGACGGCCGCGCAATTCGCGCCCCGCGGAGGTGATTTGATTCACTCTAGACGAGTTCTGGCGCGGCGCAAGTTTTCCTTTTCGTTTGCTTGATTTTGGTGCCTGTTGCGGTTTTTTAGGGCGCGCGGTGGGCGCGAACCCGGTTCTTTCCGGTGCCGCGCACGATGCGCTTCGTCCTGTAATATCGCTGTTGGGCCGCAAACGCATATGTTGCGATGCGGCATCGAGCGACGGGCAACGCACCCGTCGCGTCCGATCACCGGAGACACGCATTGACCCAACGCCCAGCCTCGCCGGCCAGCATCGGTCGGCCTGATGTCATCGCGCAAGCTCACGCCCGTTCGGTCGAGATCGGCCTGCGTGCGTCGGAAACGCCGGATTTTCATCCGCTGCGTCAGCCGGTGTTGCGCGAGCTCGTCGAGCGCAATCAATCGCTTTACACGCATGCGTTGCCGGTCATGGAAACGCTGCACGCGCAGATCGTCGACACGCAAAGCATGGTGCTGCTCACCGATAGCCACGGCGTGATCCTGCATAGTCTCGGCGACAGCGACTTCGTCGAGAAAGCCAATCGCGTCGCGTTGTGTCCGGGCGTGTCGTGGGCCGAAGCGGATCGCGGCACCAATGCGATCGGCACCGCGCTGGTCGACGGACAACCCACCGTCGTGCATGGCGGCGAACATTTTCTGCATGCCAACCGGATTCTCACCTGTTCGTGCGCGCCGATCGCCGATCCGTTCGGACGCACCATCGGTGCGCTCGACGTGAGCGGCGACACGCGCGGCTTTCATAAGCACACGCTCGCGCTCGTCAGAATGTCGGCGCAGATGATCGAAAATCATCTGTTCTCCAACCAGTTCGCCGATGCGATCCGGGTTCACTTTCACGCGCGCGCGGAATTCATCGGCACGCTGTTCGAAGGGCTCGCGGCCTTCGCGCCGGACGGTCGGTTTCTGTCGGCGAATCGCAGCGCGCTGTTTCAATTCGGGCAGCCGCTCACCGATCTGCAACGGCAACCGATCGATGCGTTGTTCGGAATCGCGTTCGCGAAGCTGTTGCAGCAGATCACGCGCGCGCCTGGCGAGAGCATTGAACTGACATTGCCGAGCGGCGTGCGCGTGGTGGCGCGCGGCGAGTACGCGACGCCGCGTTATGTCGCGCCGGCAGAGAGTCGGGCGGGTTCGTCGCGCGAGTTTGGATCCGGGTCGGCGCAGGCGACCTTCACGGCGGCACAGCAGCGAGGCGAGCCCGTCCCGCTCGCGACCCTGGAAACGCTCGACACCGGCGATGCGCACATGGCCACGGTGCTGCGGCGTGTGGCCAAACTGCGTGGCCGCGATATTCCCCTTCTCGTGCTCGGTAAGACCGGCACCGGCAAGGAATGGCTCGCGCGTGCGATCCATCACGATTCGCCGCGACGGAGCGCGCCGTTCGTCGCGTTGAATTGCGCGTCGCTGCCGGACACGCTGATCGAAGCCGAACTCTTCGGCTACGAAGACGGTGCGTTTACCGGCGCGAAAAAGCGCGGCAGCATCGGCAAGATCGTGCAGGCCGACGGCGGCACGCTGTTCCTCGACGAAATCGGCGATATGCCGCTTGCGCAGCAGGTGCGGCTGATGCGGGTGCTGCAAGAACGCACCGTCGTGCCGCTCGGCGGCACGCGCGCGATTCCGGTCGATCTGCGCGTTATCTGCGCAACGCACCGCAATCTGCGTGAAATGATCGAAGCGGGCACCTTCCGCGAAGACCTGTATTACCGGATCAACGGGCTCGTCGTCACGTTGCCGGCGCTACGCGAGCGCAGCGATCTGGCGGCGCTCGTCACGCGCATCCTGGCGTTGCAGCCGGATGGCGAGCGTCTGCCGCGCCGTGTGTCGGCCGCGGTGCTCGAGCGTTTCGCGCAGTGTCGCTGGCCAGGCAATTTGCGGCAGATGGCCAACGTGCTGCGCACCGCGAGCATCATGGCCGAAGGCGCGGAGCAGATCGAGCTCGATGATTTGCCGGAAGACTTTTTGCAGGATTGCGTCGATTTGGTGGGCGGTGAGGTGGTGAGGCCGTTGGCGGCGGTGGTGGCACGCTGCGATGATGGCGACGCTCGCGGCGCGCGTGTTGCGACGCAATCGCCCGCGCGAATGGAGGAGTGGCAGGCCACGTTGATCACGCAGACGCTCGCTCGGCTCGGCGGTAATGTGTCGGCGGCGGCACGCGAACTGGGACTGGCGCGTAATACCGTGTACAGGTATTTGCGGCGCACCGGGACGACGCATTGAGGTGGGGCATTGAGGTGGCTTGTTAACACAGTCAACAGAACCAGCACCGTGTAAAGTGTGACGCAATCCGTCACAGACGCACACGATGTCCGATTCCACCCGCCCGCCGCTGGTTCGCGTCGAACCGCTCGGCCAGAGCTTCGACGCACCCGATTCTCTGACCATTCTCGAAGCCGCCGGGTTCGCGAATCTGCGTTTACCGCGCTCGTGCCGCAATGGCACGTGCCGCACGTGTATGTGCCGGATGACGGCGGGACGCGTGCGCTACACGATCGAATGGCCGGGGCTGAGCCGCGAAGAAAAGACCGAAGGCTATATCCTGCCGTGCGTGGCGATCGCGGAAACCGATGTGGTGCTGGACGTCCCCGATGCGCTCGGGCTGGCGCCACTGAAATGAACGCAGCGCCATCGGCATCTTGAGCACCGATGCGCGCTAACCTGGCTTAGCGCGAGTTGCCCATTGCCCGGGCGATTTTTTTATCCGTGGTGTACTGGCTCAGCGCATACACCGACCAGATCGCGGCCGGAATCCAGCCGATCACTGTGAGTTGCAGCAACAGACAGATGATCCCCGCGAACGGACGGCCGATCGTGAAGAACTGGAACCACGGCAAAACGATGGCAAGCAAGAGACGCATTCGAAATTCCTGTCTGGGTAATGATGATGGCGGCAAGCGTGTTTCGAGTGCGAGCGCAATGACGATGGCTATGGCGATAACAACCGCTACCGCCTTACCACCAAACTGAACGCAAACACAAACACCAACACGAACGTCTAGCTGATCGGCGCGAAGCGCGCCACCTTTACGCCGTCGACCTCGATCAGCTCGAAAAAAACCGAAGCCGGACGCGTCCAGATCGTACCATTGGCCGCTTTGTACACAATCATCGTGACCGTGGGATCGGACTCCAGCATGGCCTCGCAAACCAGTTCATACAGACCGCCTTTGTAGTGCCGGTAACGCACCATTCGAATGCTCCTTCGTTGAATTGAAAACCGCAGCACGTGGGGCCGGTGACGCTCGACGCATCCCCTTCGGAAACATCGTTCCGAGCTCAGCCGCCCTCTTTCATCTGCTTCAGAATCTTGTAGACGGTGGCGCGCCCCATCGTCAGCACGGCCGCCACGTAGTTCGCCGAACTGCGGCCGCGAAATGCGCCTTGCGCATGCAGCGCTTCGACGATTTCACGCTTGTGCTCGCGCGTGAGCGCGTTAACGCCGATCTGCCGCTCGCGCAGCCACGTGTGCAGATACGTATTGATGCGGTCCTGCCAGTCGTCGCGGAACAGGTCCTCCGAGGGCGCGTCCGACAGCGTGCCGCCCTTGATGAACAGATCGAGCGTCGAGCGCACGTCTTCGAACACCGCGATGTTGAAGTTGATGCACAACATGCCGGCCGGCTTGCGCTCGTCGTCGAACAGGATGTTGCTCACGCAGCGCATGCGCCGGCCGTCCCAGTTCAGTTTCTCGTACGGTCCGATGGTCTGGCCGCGCGCCGCATAGTGGACTTCGTCGAGCACCGACGGCCCGCCGACCTCGAGCTTCGACAGATTGTTCACGAGGTAGACGATGGTCTGATCGCGCAGGTCGTGTATCACCACTTCGGCACACGGATAAAACAGCGCCGCTATGCCGTCGGCGATGGGAGCGTAGCGCTCCAGCAGCAGGTCTTTCACAGGAGACACGGTTGTCTTGCGCATTGGAAAATCGCAGTGTTCGAAGGATGCCGCGTGCCCGCCATGCCGGATGGCCTCGCGCGGCAACTCGACATTGTAGCCACCCGGCCCGGCCGCCGCGACCGCCGCACCGATCACGCCCTCAAAAACCGGCAGCGCGCGCAACGTCGCCATCGCACGCGGTGAATTTTGTTCGCTTGGCGAGTGTTTTTTTTTCGTGCGATAAAAGACCATCTATTCCACGGAGCAACAGATGGCCACGCTCGAAGCGTTTCGCGCCGTGCTCGATGACGAAGGCACGCCGGAAATCATCCGCAATCACATCATCGATTCGCTGCAGTACACGCTGCGCAATCACGGACAGATCTTTACGTCGAAGGAAGTCGAATGGCTGGCGGGCTGGGATGACGCGCGCATTCCGCTGGCGGCGTCGCGCGAGTTGCAGAAGCGCGTTGCCGAGACCGCCCGCTGAGGCGGTACGCCGCTCGCCGCGGCCGACATTGGCGCGCTGAACGACGCACTGAAGGTCGCGCCGGCCGCGTGACGGCACGCGACGGCTGTGCGGGCACCCCGCCCGTGTCGGTCGCGATTCGCTCAAAGCCCCGCCAGCCGGGCGGCAGACTCGCGCGTGGAACTTTTCGCTATCCAATCAGCCCCATTTAGTGCATCATATTGGAATAGCTGCATTCCGAATTCGCATTGTCGGGAGCAAAAAGCGGCAGCAACACGTAACACCCAGGCAACACCGGGCAGTCTCAAACCCGCATCTCCGCACCACCCTCGACTGTTCGACCGCCGCCTGTCGGCGATCCCGTCACTCCGGCAATGCGCTGCATGCATGCGCCGTCGCGAGTAGTGCAGCTGAGTGGTTCAGCTTTTACGCGCCCGATGTCCGCGCGACATCAGCGTGTTTCTTCTCCATCGAATCCGCGATTTTGCGCGGCCGCGCTCAAGCCCTTGCCATCGGGCCTGTGCCAACCTTTTTCCATGGCGGCGCGCCCCAGGGTGCTGCGCTGCCCGGCCTGTCGTGCCGCGCGTAACACGCGTGACACGCTGGCCACGTAATACAGGACACGTGCTTCATGAATTCAGTTGTCAAGACGTACAAGGGTTATGAAATTCACCCGCTCGTCTATCCGCGCCGTCCGGCGGACGGTCAAACGAGCCGCAATCCGGACGCGGGCTACGACGCGTCGGTGCGCATCTGCCGCGTGGGCGCCAATCCGGCGGCCGACGGCCGGGTGTTCCGTCTGCAGTATCTGTTTCCGTTCGACGGTACGGGCAAGGCGCGCATCGCGTGCATGGCTCACGCCGAACAACTGATCGACGGCCGTGTAGACGGCCAGTCCGTCGCCGATCTTTGAGCGGTACTATCAGCGCATAGGCTGATGCCGCACGACAGTGGGCCTGAAAGCCAACTGTCAACCGTAATCCCTGCTGTTCACCCGGTCTTGCCGGGACCAGCAACCCGCTATCCCATCGACCAGGAGTTATGCATGGCGAAAGAAGAACTGCTTGAACTTGACGGTATCGTCGACGAAGTACTTCCGGACAGCCGTTACCGCGTGACGCTCGACAACGGCGTCGTGGTTGGCGCTTACGCGTCCGGACGCATGCGCAAGAACCACATCCGTATTCTCGCGGGTGACCGCGTTACGCTGGAACTGTCGGTCTACGACCTGACCAAAGGCCGGATCAATTTCCGTCACAAAGACGAGCGCGCCAGCGGTGGTGGCGGAGCCCGCAACAATTCGCAATTCCGTCGCCGTTAAGACGGACCGCACGCTGAGCGCGTTCCACACGGCGCCGGTGTGATTTATTGCAGTCAGTTGTACGCGAAGCCTTTCGCGCGCCTTCTCCGGCTTGACTCGTTGAATCGAGCCTGAGCGGCGCGCTGCGGCGGCGTTCGTTCACCAGCCTGACCTCGACCTGCCGCTTGCGGCGGCAACGGCGTTTCACACCCTTTCACACCCTCGCGGCCCTGAACGGCGCCAGGCGATTCTGTCTCCGTCTCTATCTTTACCCTCCGAATACCGCACCGAGATCCTCGTCGGCGGCGCTTTGGCGCACCTGCGCGATCACGCGCTCTTCCAACTCCGCCAGATGCTCGCGCATCGCCGCCAACGCGGCTCGCAGGTCGCCTTTGTCGAGCGCCTTGATGATTTGCAGGTGTTCATCCGCGGAACAGGTCGAGCCTTTCGACGGGTCGAACAAGGCCTTGTAGAGCTCGGTCTTCGCGACGAGTTGTCCGACCAGCCCCAACAATTCCGTGCCGCCCGCCAATTCCGTCAATAACACGTGAAACTGGCCCGCGAGACGCACCGACTCGTCGATCGCGCCGCCGCGCGCCGCTTTCTCCTCGCTGCGCACATGCGCGCGCAGACGTCGCTTGTGCGCAGCGCTCAATGCCCCGCATAGCGCCGCGACGATGCCCGCCTCGACGATCTGCCGCGCGCGATAGACCTGGCGAATGTCCTCTTCCGACGGCGACGGCACGAACGCGCCGCGATTCGCCTCCAGCACCAGCTTGCCCTCGAAACCCAGCCGCGCCAGCACCTTGCGCAACGCGCCCCGCGTGCAACCGAACGCGACGGCGAGATCCCGCTCGACCAGTTGCGCGCCCGGCCGCAAGCGGCCTTGCAGCAACGCCGTGGTGATCGACGCGTAGACGCGTTGTTCGACGCTGACAGGATCGTCCTCGGGCACGCTGGGGATGACCGTTGCGGTGTCGGCGGACGGTGAACGACGGGAACGTGTGGCCATGGTTTCGGTGATGGGTGACTGAGCGATAACAAAGCGATGACTAAGCGCGCCGCCGCGCGCTGAAAACCGCGTGCCGGCGCCGGGCATTCTAGCGGCGACGCCAAGCCGGCGCCATCCGCTTACGTCGTGAGCTATACCGGGCATTGCAAAAATGGTTAACCATTCCAGGTTATTATGGTTGACCAAAAATTCGCTTGTGTGGTTTTTTCATCGCACGTCAGTGTCCTTGCCGTCGCTGGCCGCGCCACGTTTTGAACCGGCGCTCGCTCGCGCGATGGCGCCGCTTTTCCGTCTCCAGGTCTATCGTGAATTCGCCCTCCAGCGCCAGCCCGACCCCTCGCCATGCGAACGACGCATCCCAAACGCTTACCTGGCAGGACGCGTTGTGGCTCGGCGCGATCGTCGTTATTGGCGTGAATCTGCGGCCTTTGCTGACGTCGATCAGTCCGCTGATGACCACGATTCGCGCGGCCACCGGTCTGAGCTTTTACGGCGCGTCGTTGCTGACCAGCTTGCCGGTGGTGGCGATGGGCATCGGCGCGTTCGGCGCTAGCGCGTTGACCCGCGTGCTCGGCGAAACGCGCGGCGTCGCGCTGGGCTTGCTGGCGATCGCGCTCGCGTGTGGCGCGCGCTGGGTAACGGCCAGCGGCGCGGCGTTGTTGCTGACGGCCGCGCTCGCCGGGGTCGGCGTCGCCGCCGTGCAGGCGTTGCTGCCGGCCGTGATGAAGCAGCGCTTTCACGCGCGTGTGCCGCTCGCCATGGGCGTGTTCTCGGCGTCGATCATGGGCGGCGGCGGGCTTGGCGCACGCTTGAGTCCGTGGGTGAGCAATGCACTGGGGTCGTGGCATGCGGGTCTCGCGGTGTGGGCGTTGCCGGCGGTGGTTGCGCTGGCCTGCTGGCTGGGATTGAATCGGTGGCGCTCGGGCGTGTCTTCGGGCGTGGGCGTGGGCTCGGGCTCGGGCGTGGGCTCGGGCGCGGCCTCAGCCGTGCCTTCGAACTCCCCCTCAACCGCGCCTTCGCCGCACGGACATTCAAGCGGTTCCTCAACCCGGCATTCGAACCGATCTTCGACGCAGCCCGCGCCAACTCATCCCTACGCCTCCACGACGCAATCCCCACTCTGGCGCAAACGCCGCGCATGGACGCTGGGCTTGTTCTTCGGCATCGTCAACGGCGGTTACACCAGCCTCGTCGCGTGGCTGCCGGCGTTCTATCAACAGCGTGGCGTCAGCGTCACGGATAGCGGTTCGCTGCTTGCCGGCATGACGGTTTTCCAGGCCGCCGCGGCCTTGTTGTTGCCGCTTGCCGCCGCGTCGTTCCGGGATCGGCGGCCGTGGCTGGTGCTCGGCCTGTCCGCCCAACTCGTCGGACTGCTCGGACTGATCGCGTGCCCCGACACGGCCGCTTGGCTGTGGGTCGGCGTCGCCGGTGCGGGGCTCGGCGGCACGTTCTCGCTGACGCTCGTCACCGCGATGGATCATTCCGCCGACCATCGCGTCGCCGGCAAGCTGGTCGCCTTCACGCAAGGAGTCGGCTTCGTGGTGGCCGCGATCGCGCCGATGCTCGCCGGCATGGTGCGCAGTTGGACCGGCAGCTTCGGGGCCGCGTGGGTGATGCTCGCCGCGTGCGTCGTCGCGATGATCGGGCTAAGTCTGCTGTTTTCGCCACGGAGCTATGACCGGTGGAATTGACGAGGCAGGTCGGTCCGTCGTCATTCCGCTAAAACCGCGCACTCGAAACAAGTGGCCGGCAGTTAGCTGACCAACGCCACGCCGGCCGATTCAAAGTCGACTTAAAGCCGACTCAAAGCCGACTCATTTCCGCCCGCCCCCATCCCCCGCCCTCCCGCCGCGCCCACTCCAGACGCGGCTTACGCACGCTCGCCCGGCCCGTCGCGCATGAAGTCCTACGCGCCGGGTAATTCCTCCGACACACAAATAGAAACACCTGATTGCCTAACCTCGTCAGGCTATTTAATCTCCTGTTCGAGCTAATTTTTCAACTGCCCAGAAAAACCGCGATACCTCACCCAGTTCATCGCGGCGAAAAAGGAACTCACAACGGGCGTTAGCAGCATCGATTAGTTAGCCATCCTGACGTAGCCGCATCACGACCACATCAGGCGAGACAGTCATTTTCATTTGTCGTACGAGGTAGAACAAGATGCAAAAAGAGAGACACGAAAGCGGGAGCAAAGCTTCCCGCACAACGATCAAGGCAATGGCCACGCCGCGATCAACCAGCACCGTACGCCGGACGCTAGCCCAAGCCGCCGCGCTATCGCTTTCGCTGACCTTCGCCGCCTGCGGCGGAAGCAACGGCAGCAGCGCAATCGGTTCAGGCGCGAACAGCGAAGCCGCAACACCCGACGCCAAAGCCGACGTCGAAACCTCGGCCGCATTCGCCGCGGCATCGACCACCGTGCCGCTCGCGCTGTCGCTGAAAATGAATACCGACGGACTCGAGGCCGACGCCAGCAACGACCGCTTCATCATCAAATACCGCGACGGCACAACCGAACGCGACTCGACTTCGGCGGTGCAATCGAGACTGCAGAAACTGTCCGGGGCGTTCCCCGCGAAAGCGCACCATTTCCGCCGTACCGGCATCGGCGCCGACGTCGTGACGACCGACCGCAAGCTGACCATGAAAGAGGCGAAGGCGTTCATGCGCGCCATTGCCTCGGACCCGAACGTCGACTATATCGAGGCCGACCGCGAGATGTCCACGACGATGGCGCCGAACGACCCCGACTACAGCAAGCAGTGGAGTTTGAGTTCGACCCAGAAAGCCGGCGGCTATCCGGGCATTCGCGCGGAAAGCGCGTGGGACATCGCGAACGGCGCCGGCGCGGTGATCGCGGTCGTGGATAACGGCACCACCAGCCATACCGACCTGAACGCGAACATCCTGCCCGGTTACGACTTCACGTCGACCAATCGCGGCGGCAACGGGACCAACCCCGGCATCCTCACCGAAACCTGCGCGATCGACTGGCACGGCACGCATGTCGCGGGCATCGCCGCCGCGCTGACCAACAACGGCTACGGCGGCGCCGGCATCGCGCCCGGCGCCAAGGTCGTGCCGGTGCGGGTGATGAATGCCTGCGGCAAGGGCTATACGTCCGACATCGCCGACGGCATCGTCTGGGCAGCCGGCGGCACGGTGTCGGGCGTCCCCGCCAACACGCACCCGGCGAAGGTCATCAACCTGAGCCTGGGCGGCCTCGGCGGCTGCGAATCCACGCTGCAGAATGCGCTCGACTTCGCCGTTTCGCGCGGCGCGACCGTGGTCGCCGCGGCGGGCAACAACTCGACGAGCGCGACGAATTTTTCGCCGGCCAACTGTCGCAATGTGATCAGCGTCGGCGGCAGCAACCGCTGGGGCTCGCGCTGGGTCAACTCGAACTACGGGCCGACGGTGGACATCGCCGCGCCCGGCGACTCGATCTGGTCGACCTATAACAACGGCACCGCAAAGCCCGGCACCGAAGGGTATGCCTATGCGTCCGGCACGTCGATGGCGGCGCCGGCGGTGAGCGGCGTGATCGCGCTGATCCAGTCAGTGGCGCCCGCCCCGCTGACGCCCATCGAAATGCGGACCCTGCTCGCGCAGAACGTGCAGCCGTTTCCCGGCGGCGCACCGGACCAACCGATCGGCGCCGGAATTCTGGATGCGACCGCAGCGGTGACAGCGGCACGGCTCGGAAGAATTCCGGCGGCGGCGAACTTCACCTGCAAGCAGAGCGATAAGTTGATGCATGTCTCGTGCACGGATCTGTCGACCGCGCGCGGCGCGCCGATCCGCTCATGGACATGGAACTTCGGCACGGCGGCGGCCGACACGGTCACCACGAAATCGACCAACCCCGAGCTCGATGTCGAGCAACCCGGCACGTACGAATTCACGCTGACGGTAACGGATGCCAACGGCGGCATCAGCAAAGTGACGCGCCCGTTCGAAGTCGAACCCATGCGGGTCACGGACATTAGTGACGACGGAACCGCGGTGCGATTCCCGATGAACGCCGCCGACAAGCAGTATTTTTCGGTGACGATTCCGCCGGGCGTGAGAAGTTCGGTGGCGCAGGTGGGCGTCAAAAGCCTGACCTTCACGCTGTCGCCCGACACAACCCGCGACGTTGCCACGATGTCGCTGAAAAGCGGTACGGCCTTGATGACCAACCCGAGTTGTACATCCGTCATGTCGGGCGGAAAATCGGCCGTCTGCGCGGTGAATGGCGTGGCGGTTGGCACTTACTACGTGCTGGTGAGCAGCGCGTCGGCGATCGATAACGTGTCGATCAAGGCTGTCTCGTTGTACTACTACCAATAGGCAACCGCGCCACCGCGCCACTGAAGTTGGAACGCGAGCGCCTGCCTGCGGCAATCGCATCGGGAACTCGCGTTCCACGCACATCGATCATCGGAAACACCAGTCGCGTGTCGAAGCAAAGCCTCTCCATTCCGTATCGCGACGAAACCGCCGCGAGTTTCGACACGCTCATCGCGCAGGCAGACGTTCTTTTCTCCGCGCGTCGCATGAATGCGGCGATGAACGCTTACTGCCGCGCACTGCTTCTGCATCCGCACAACGCGCACGCCTTGCATCGCATGGCCCTTGCGTGTGTTCATACCGGCGAAGCGGACCGTGCGCGTTACTTTCTCGCGCAGGCCGTGCGAGCCGCGCCGGAACACGCGGAATTATGGGAACACGCGGGATTGATCGCGGCGATGCAAGACGATCACGCCACAGCCGAAGCGTATTACCGTCGCGCGTTGGCGTTGAGTGCGAATACAGCGAGCCTGCATCGCAACCTCGCCGACAATCTGCGGCTGGCAGGAAAACTCACCGACGCCCTCGCGCATTACGAACGAGCGCTTGAAATCGAGCCGTGCCTGCATCACGCATTGCGCGCGGCAGCGCGCATCTGCGCGGAACTCGGCAAAACGGAAGAAGCCGCCGACTACTGGCTACGCGCATGGACGCTGAACCCGGCACATCTGCAAGACGGCTTCGATCTACTCGCCGCGCTCGTCCGCGACAATCGCAATCGCAACCGCAACCGCAACCGCGAACTCAACGACGTAATCGAACAACTGAGAACCCGCTGCGCGCATCACGCCGAATCGCTCAAATCACTCGCCTTCGTATTGAACAGCCACGACCGTTTCCGCGATGCGCTCAGCGTCGCCCGACAGGGCCTCGCGGTCGATCCGCATCATCCGCTGCTGCATCACAACGCGGCGCGAGCGCTGAGCATGGTCGGCTGTCTCGCGGAGAGCTTGCCGCACGGTCTCGAAGCGGCGCGACTGCTGCCGGACAACGCCCATCTGCAATTTCAACTGGCGGGCGTCCAACTCGGCCTCGGCGATTTCGCGGCGGGCTGGCGGCGTTATAGATGGTTCTACGCGCTGCCGGGCAAAGATAGCGAACGGGTTCACCCAAGCTTTCCCGAGTGGCAAGGTGAGCCCGTTGCAGGACGCCAGTTCCTGCTGGTCGGCGAGCAAGGGCGCGGCGACGAAATACAGTGCCTGCGATTCGCCGCGTGGTTGCATCGACAAGGCGCCACCGTGGATGTACTCGTCAGTCAGCCGATCGTTGCGCTCGCATCGAGCATGACCGGCGTGCGGAGCGTTTTCGCTACGCTGCCGCCCGGTCCCTACGACTACCATTGCCTGATGCTCAGCATGCCGGCGCCGATGAAACTCGACGTCTCGATGCTGCCCATCGCCATGCCCTACCTCATCGCGGATCCGTGCAAGACGCGGGACTGGCACGCTCACCTGGAAGCAATCTCTCCACGCGGCGTGAATGCGAAACGCAGACGCGTCGGCATCGTATGGGCAGGCAGCCCAGCTCACGTACTCGACCGTTTTCGCTCGATACATCTCGACGCGCTGAAGCCACTGTTCGTGCTTCCGGACATCTCGTGGTACTCGCTGCAGAAAGGCGAACAGGAACATGACAGCGAGTCGCTAGCGAGTACGTACGGCGATTTGCACGCACTCGGCCCAGCCATCCACGATTTTGCGGACACGCTCGCGATCCTCCATTCGCTCGACCTGCTGATCACCGTGGATACCTCCGTCGCTCATCTCGCCGGCGCGGCGGCGCTGCCGGTCTGGGTCATGGTGCCCGCCTACGGCGAATGGCGATGGTTGACCGAACGCACCGACAGCCCTTGGTATCCGTCGATGCGCCTGTTCCGCCAACGCGAACCGGGCGAGTGGACGCCGATCATCGACGAAATCGCCGACACGTTGCGCGCATGGCTCGATGCGCCGCTTCGGTGCATACCGCCCGAATGCCCCGTGCGGGTGCAGAAGGCAGGGTCCGAGAAAACGCCAACGCGGTGATTGCGCTGAATGCATCGCGCGTTGCGACAACTGGCATAGCCGTTGCTTTAACCTTGGCCAGTCGTCGATAAATTGATTCCATGCTGCGTGTTCTCCTCGTCACCGATACCGATAAGCCCATAGGCGATCTGCGTGACACCCTCGCCCGGCTCGGCTACGACATGCTGGCCGGCACTGCGACGCCGCAAGCGCTGCATCGCGTGGTGGAAAGCGAGCGGCCCGATGTGATCATCATCGACACGGAATCCCCCTCGCGCGATACGCTCGAACAACTCGCGGTGATGAACGCCACCGCGCCGCGTCCGGTGCTGATGTTCAGCCACGACGCCAACCAGCAGTTGATCCGCGACGCGGTCGGCGCGGGCGTCACCGCGTATCTGGTCGAAGGCCTCGCCACCGAACGGCTCGCGCCGATCCTCGAAGTCGCGCTCGCGCGCTTCGCGCAGGAATCGCAATTGCGCGAGCGCCTCGCGCAAGCCGAAAACGAGCTGGCCGAACGCAAGCTGATCGATCGCGCCAAGCGTGTGCTGATGGATCAGCAGAACCTCACCGAACCCGCCGCCTACGCCAACCTGCGCAAACGCGCGATGAATCAGGGCGTCAAACTCGCCGAGGTCGCACGCGCGATCGTCGCGTCGGCCGATCTGCTCAAATGAAGCGCCGCTCATGAACTCTTCTTCCTCCCTCACCGCGCCGTCTTCGTCGGGTCAACTCGAGAAGACCCATTTGCGGCTCGGTTTCGTGGCGCTCTCCGACGCCGCGCCGTTGATCGCCGCGAAACTGCTCGAATTCGGTCACGCACACGGGCTGACCCTTGAGCTATGCCGCCAGCCTTCGTGGGCCGCCGTGCGCGACAAACTGCTGTCCGGCGATCTCGATGCGGCGCACGCGCTGTATGGCCTCGTCTACGGTGTGCAATTGGGTCTGGGTGGTCCGCAAACGGACATGGCCGTGCTGATGGTGCTCAACCGCAACGGCCAGGCGATCACGCTGTCGAACCGTCTCGCCGCCGCGCTCGCCGAACATGGCACGCTGCCTGAAGCCCTCGCGACGCTCGGTTGCAAGCCCGTGTTCGCGCAAACCTTTCCGACCGGCACGCACGCAATGTGGTTGTACTACTGGCTCGCGTCGCAAGGGGTGGATCCGTTGCGCCATATCGATAGCGTCGCGATTCCGCCGCCGCAAATGGTCGCCGCGTTGGCCGACGACAAACTCGACGGCCTGTGTGTCGGCGAGCCCTGGAACGCGCAGGCCGAAGCCGATGGCGTCGGTAAAACGGTGGCTTATTCGAGCGAGGTATGGCCCGATCATCCGGAGAAGGTGCTGGCCTGTCGGCGCGATTTTGCCGAGGCGCATCCGAATACCGCTCGCGCGCTTGTGCAGACCCTGCTTGAAGCGTGCCGCTGGCTCGACGGTGCGGGGCATCGCGACGAGATCGCACACTGGCTCGCGCGGCCTGACTACATCGGTATCGATGCGGCGCTGATTGCCGCGCGGCTAGGTGGCGACATCGCCGATTCCGCGCCGCGTGGCCTGCCGGTGCGTTTCTTCGATGACGGTGCGGTGAACTACCCGCATGCGTTCGAAGGCGCGTGGTTCCTCACGCAATTCGAGCGATGGGGCATGATCGACGCGCGCGCGGACTACGACGCGATCGCGGCGCGGATCAATCAGACGCAGTTGTATCGCGAGGCGGCCGCGCGTGTGAACGTCGCGGTGCCTGGTGACAACGTGCTGCCGAGCGTGTTGATCGACGGCAAGGTGTGGGGTTGCGACACGCGCTCTGACGCGTATGCGTCGAATTTTCCAATTCGGCGTTGAGTTTGCCGGCGGGTGTTGGTGTTAATTGCACGGAGAAACGCACCACGAAATCACTCACCCTCATTCACCCTCACACAGCGGAAACAACACACTCACCACCAACCCGCCACCCTCCGCATCGGTCAACGCAATCAACGCGCCATGCACGCGCGCGATTTCCCGCACGATCGACAAACCCAGCCCGCTGCCCTCCACCGCCTGCGTCGCTTCGCTGCGATAGAAGCGTTCGAACACCGCCTCGCGTTCGCCGACCGCAACGCCCGGCCCGTTATCGATCACCTGCAACAACGGCTGCCCGCCTTCGGTCGCGACCCGCACGGTAATCACCGCGCCGTCGCCTGAATAGCGGATCGCGTTATCGATCAGATTGCCGACCAGTTCCGCGAGCAGATCGACCTGGCCCATCACGTCGATCCGTATCTCCTGTTCGAAACCCAGATCGATGCCGCGCGAACGCGCCACCGGCGACCAGTCGAGCGTCACGCTACGCGCCACTTTATGTAGCGGCACCGCGGCGTGCTTGACGGTATAGCCGCTGTCTGCGTCGAGCCGCGAGAGCGACAGCAACTGCTGCACGATCCGCACCGCTTGCTGCACCGCGCCGTTCAAACGCCGCAAATGCACGCCTTGCCGATGGTTACCGTTGGCGTTTTCCTCAACGCCGTCAAGATCGCGCAGCGCCAGTTCAGACTCCGCCTGAATCACGGCCAGCGGCGTTTTTAACTGATGCGCGGCGTCGTTGAAAAAGCGCCGGCGCGACGACTGCATCAACTGCGTACGGCCAATGTACTGATTGATCGAATCGACCAGCGGCGTGACCTCACTCGGCAAACCCACCGTATCGAGCGGCACCGGATCGTCTTCGGCACGCGCAGCGACTTTCGCCGACAGACGATTCAGCGGCCGCAAGCCGCGCGCGACACCCAGCCACACAATGCCAAGCGCCAGCACCACCAGCAGACATTCCTGCTGCAACGAGCCGATCAGAATCTCACGCGCCAACGCCTGGCGCGGTTCGATCGTTTCGCCGACCCGCACCAGCACGACCCGCGTCTGCGCGCTCGGCACGTCATGCACGGGCAACCTGAGCATCGCAATGCGCAGCGGCCGGCCGCGAAACTCGTCGTCGTAAAACTGCACGCTGTAGGGCTCGGCCGGTACTTTGCGCGGATTCGGCAGATCGGGATAACCCGTCACCACGCGGCCACCCTCCTCGCGAATCTGGTAATAGATATTGCCGCCGCCGTTCGATTCGAACATTTCCAGCGCGAGATACGGCAGGTCCACTTCGATTTCGCCGTCGCGCAGACGGATACCGTCGCGGATCGAGCGCAGCGAAAATTCGAGCGTGCGGTCGAACGCGTCGTGAGCCGCGTTCATGGCGCGTTGATAGGTGAGCCACGCGTCGAACGCGAGCAATAGAAGCAGCGGCAATAGCAACCAGAGCGCGACCCGCACGCGCAGATTCGGCTGCTTCATGCGCCCCGTGCTTCCAGCAGATAGCCCAATCCGCGCAGCGTCACGATGCCCACCGAACTGTGTTCGAGTTTCTTGCGCAGACGGTGGACGTAAATCTCGATCGCATCCGCATTCACGGATTCGTCGAGCCCGAAAATTTTCTCGGACAGCGTGTCTTTATTAATCGCGCGACCGTTGCGCAGAATCAGCACTTCCAGCACCGAACGCTCGCGCGGCGTGAGCGCCAGCGGCTCGCCGCCGAGCGTGAAACCGCGGTCCACGCTGTCGTACTGCAGCGTGCCGCATTGCGCGCGCTGCGGCTCCTGCCCATGACTGCGACGCAACAGCGCACGAGCGCGCGCTTCGAGTTCGGTCAGCGCGAACGGTTTGGCCAGATAGTCGTCCGCGCCGAGGTCGAGACCGCGCACGCGCTCCTCCACCGACCCATGCGCGGTCAGCATCAATACCGGCACCGCGTTGCGCCGCGCGCGCAGACGCCGCAGCACCTCGAGACCATCCAGTTTGGGCAGACCGATGTCGAGAATCACCAGCGCGTAGTCCTGCGTGCGCAAGACGTGATCGGCGGATTCGCCGTCGTGCATGCAGTCGACGGTGAGTTTTGCGCCGGTCAGCGCGTCGGTCAGCGAACGGGAAAGGATCGGATTGTCTTCGACGAGCAGCACACGCATAACCAGAATCCCAGGGAAATCCATGAGGCGAATTCGACCATTGTGACGCATTTCCCTTCAAAAATGAAAGCATTCAGAAAGCGATCATCTCTTACCATTCGCCTACACAAAACCAACACAAAGTTTTCTGGAGGAAGACGTGCAAAACGCTTTGAAGGCTCTCGCCATTGTTGCCGCATTCGCCGTAAATCCCGCGTGGGCGGCCATTCCTGCCGGTTATCCGGGCGACTATCAGAGCACGATCGACGGCGCGAAGAAGGAAGGCAAACTGATCGTCTACTCGGTCACGGATACCGCTTTGGTACGTCCGCTCATCAAGGATTTTGAAAGCCTGTACGGCATCAAGGTCGAGTACAACGACATGAACAGCACCGAGCTATACAACCGCTATATCAGCGAAAACGCGGCCAGCAGCACCAGCGCCGACGTGCTGTGGAGCTCGGCCATGGACCTGCAGGTCAAGCTCGTCAATGACGGGCTGATAGCCTCGTACGAATCGCCCGAAGCGAAGCACTTGCCGCAATGGGCGCAATACCAGAAGCAGGCGTACGGCACCACGTACGAGCCGTTGGCAATCGTCTACAACAAGCGCCTCGTGCCGGCCGGCGACGTGCCGCAAACGCGCGCCGATCTGATCAAACTGCTGCAAACCAAGGCCGATCAGTTCAAAGGCAAGGTCACGACTTACGACATCGAGAAGTCAGGTGTGGGCTTCAACTATCTGACGCAAGACGCGCGCGTGAACCCGCAGGTCACGTGGGATCTGGTGAAGGCCATGGGCGCCACCGGCCCGAAACTGCAGTCGAGCACCGGCGCGATGATGGAGCGCATCTCGTCGGGTGAAAACCTGATCGGCTACAACATTCTCGGGTCGTACGCGCTGACCAAGGCGAAGAAAGACCCGTCGATCGGCTACGTCTACCCGAAGGACTACACGCTGGTGGTCAGCCGCCTCGTGACGATTTCGAAGAAGGCGCAAAGCCCGAATGCCGCGAAGCTGTGGGTCGATTATCTGCTGTCGCAACGCGGCCAGACGCTGCTGGCGAATCAGGCGAACCTGTTCTCGATTCGCGCGGACGTGGACGGCGAAACGTCCATGGCCGGCCTGACGAAGCAGCTCGGCGATTCGCTCAAGCCGATCCCGATCGGCGCGGGCCTGCTGGTCTATCTCGACCAGTCCAAGCGCCTTGAATTCCTCAAGCAATGGCAACAGTCGATCAAGCGTTAAGCACGCGCATCTGACCAACATGTCCGCGCCGCCACGCGCGGGCGGACACAAAACCTTCCTTCACGACCTGTCGATATGCGGCTTATCTGCCGCAGGGGGACACTCATGCTTTCCACAAGCGCAACCGGACACCGCGACGCCCCGTCGCTCGCGGCCGACGGCGGCTCCATCGGCGCGCTTCCGCGCGGCGGTCTGCAGCCGTTCGCGGGGCTGCTGCGCTGGCTCGTCGTCGCGGTGCTGACTATCGCGGTGGCGCTGCCGCTGGGCTTCATTCTGTTTCAGAGCGTGCTCAACGCACCGTTCTTCGACACCAAACGCACGCTCGGCCTCACCGGCTTCGAATTCATTTTCAGCGATCCCGACTTCTGGTCCGCGCTGAAAAACTCGTTCGTGATCGCCGCCGGCATGCTGTTCATTTCGATTCCGCTCGGCGGCGTTCTCGCGTTCCTGATGGTGCGTACCGATCTGCCCGGCCGCCGCTGGCTCGAACCGCTGCTGCTCACCCCCGTGTTCGTCTCGCCGATGGTGCTCGCATTCGGCTACGTAGTCGCGGCCGGCCCGGTCGGTTTCTACTCGGTGTGGTGGAAAGAACTGTTCGGCACCGCCGAAGCGCCGTGGTCCGTCTACTCGATTCTCGCGATCACGGTGATCGTCGGCTTGACGCATGTGCCGCACGTGTACCTGTATTCGTCGGCGGCGCTGCGCAATCTCGGCTCGGACGTCGAGGAAGCGGCACGCGTCGCCGGCGCGCGGCCGTTTCGCGTCGCGCTCGACGTGAGCCTGCCGATGACATTGCCCGCACTGCTGTTCGCCGGCGTCCTCGTGTTCTTTCTCGGCTTCGAAGTGTTCGGCCTGCCGCTCGTGCTGGGCGACCCCGAAGGGCACCTCGTGCTGGCCACCTATCTGTACAAGCTCACCAACAAACTCGGCGTGCCGTCGTATCACCTGATGGCCGCGGTCGCGGTGTGCATTGTCGCGATCACGTTCCCGCTGGTGCTGCTGCAACGGCGCTTGCTGAAGAGCGCGAATCGCTTCGTCACCGTCAAAGGTAAGGCGGGACGTCAGACCGTGTTGCCGCTCGGCGCGTGGCGCTGGGTCGCATTGGCGATCGTCGCGCTGTGGCTGATGCTGACCGTGTTCGTGCCGCTCTCCGGCATCACGTTGCGCGCGTTCGTCACCAACTGGGGCGAAGGCGTGCATCTCGCCGACGTGCTGACGCTCGCCAACTTCACCGAACTGTTCGAGCAGGACAACCTGGTCCGCGCGATTCTGAACACGCTCGGCATGGGTGTGCTCGGCGGCGCGCTGGCGGTGGGCTTCTATTCGCTGGTCGCGTTCGCGGGGCATCGCCGCAACGATTGGGCGACACGTCTGCTCGATTACCTCGTGCTGCTGCCGCGCGCGGTGCCGGGCTTGCTCGCCGGTCTCGCGTTCCTGTGGATCTTTCTGTTCGTGCCCGGCCTGAAGGAACTGAAGAACTCCATGTGGAGCATCTGGATCGCGTACACGGTCGTGTGGCTCGCGTACGGCATGCGTCTGATTCAAAGCGCGCTGCTCCAGGTCGGCCCCGAACTCGAGGAAGCCGGACGCAGCGTCGGCGCCACGCGTGCGCGCGTCAGCCTCGACGTCACGCTGCCGCTCGTGCGATTCGGTCTGCTCGCGGCGTGGCTGCTGATTTTCATGATTTTCGAGCGCGAATACTCGACCGCCGTCTATCTGCTCTCGCCCGGCACCGAAGTGATCGGCGCGCTGCTGGTGTCGCTGTGGGCGACCGGCGCGGTCGATCAGGTCGCCGCGCTTTCTGTCATCAACATCGCGATGGTCGGCGTCGGACTCGGCGTCGCTCTGCGCTTCGGAGTGAAATTGCATGGATAAGCTCTCGGTCGACAACCTCTTTCTGAGCTATGGCGACAACCCGATTCTGAAGGGCGTGTCGTTCGATCTGAACCCCGGCGAAGTGGTTTGCCTGCTGGGTGCATCGGGCAGCGGCAAGACCACGTTGCTGCGCGCGGTGGCCGGTCTCGAACAGCCGTCGTCGGGACGTATCGAACTCGACGGCAAAACGTTTTTCGACGGCGCGAAGCATGTCGATCTGCCGGTCGAGCAGCGCTCGCTCGGGCTCGTGTTTCAGTCTTACGCGCTGTGGCCGCATCGCACGGTGGCGGATAACGTCGGCTATGGATTGAAGCTGCGGCGCGTGTCCGGCGCGGAGCAGAAAAAGCGCGTGCAGGCCGCACTCGATCAACTCGGCCTCGGCGATCTTGCAGCGCGCTATCCGTATCAACTGTCGGGCGGTCAGCAGCAGCGTGTGGCAATTGCACGCGCGCTTGTCTACAACCCGCCGGTGATTCTGCTCGACGAGCCGCTGTCGAATCTCGACGCCAAGCTGCGCGAAGAAGCGCGCGCGTGGCTGCGCGAACTGATCGTGTCGTTGGGGCTTTCCGCGCTGTGCGTGACGCACGACCAGACCGAAGCAATGGCCATGTCCGATCGCATCCTGCTGTTGCGCAACGGCCGTATCGAGCAGGAAGGCACGCCCGCCGAACTGTATGGCGCGCCCCGCTCGCTCTACACGGCGGAGTTCATGGGCAGCAACAACCGCATCGATGCGCGCGTGGCGTCCGTGGACGGCGAACGCGTGACGCTCACCGGCGACGGCTGGCAATTGCAGGCGCAAGCGCGCGAAGCGCTCACCACGGGACAGAACGCGCAGGCTGTGATTCGCCTCGAACGCGTGCAAGTTGCCGATGGTCCCGGCGCGAATCGCCTCGAAGCCGATCTGATTACGTCGATGTATCTCGGCGACCGTTGGGAATACCTGTTCCATTGCGGCGATCTGCGTCTGCGCGCGTTCGGTTCCGTGCCGCGCGCGGCGGGCCGTCACTGGATCGAATTTCCCGCTAACGATTGCTGGGCGTTCGCCCAGGCGAGTTGACGCGCGCGCGTCGCTCACGAAAAGCAGCAACCGAAGCAAAAAAACCAACCACCGGAGACAGTAGATGAAGTGGAGCATGAAGAAGGCGACCCTCGGCGCGACCTGCGCCGGCCTCGCGGGATTGGCAGGATTTGCCGGGTTCGCGACCAGCGCCCAGGCGCAATCGAGCGTGACGTTGTACGGCATTGTCGATGCGGGTATCGAATACGTGAACCACGCGAGTGCGGACGGCAGCGCGACGCGTCTCGTGTCGGGCGGCAAGAACACCTCGCGCTGGGGCTTGCGCGGCGTCGAGGATCTGGGCAGCGGGCTGAAGGCGATCTTCCAGTTGGAAAGCGGCATCAACATCGCGAACGGCCAGTTCGACGACAGTACCGGCGCGATCTTCGACCGTCGTGCGACCATCGGCCTGAAGAACCGCTTCGGGCAAATCACGGTGGGCCGCAATTTCACGACCACGTACGACTACATGCTGCAGTTCGACCCGATGGGTTACGCGCCGAACTACTCGTGGGCGAGTTCATCGACCGCGACGGGCGGCCGCAAGGACGGTCTGTTTTCGCGTTCGTCCAATGCAGTGCGTTACGACGGCATGTTCTCGGGCGTCAAGATCGGTGCGATGTACGGCTTCGGCAATGTGCCGGGCAGTCTGAAATCGAGCTCGAAGTACGACTTCGGCCTCGGCTACGAAACGGGTCCGTTCGCCGCGGTCGTGACTTTCGACCGGCAGAATGGCGCGTACGACAGCGTCACGCCGATCGACAGCACCAACTACATTCAAGGCATCCACGCCGGTTTGAGCTACGACTTCGGCGCGGTGAAGGCGATGGCGGGTTACCGGAATTACCGGCGTACGTTCCATACCTCCGCGCCGACGCAGCGCAGCGATATGGTTTGGGTCGGCGGGCAGTACGATGTGACGCCGTTCGTCTCGGTGTTCGCGGCGCTCTACCATCAGGACATCAAGGACGCGAGCGACGCCGATCCGACGTTGTTCTCGCTGCGCGCGCAGTACGCGTTGTCGAAGCGCACGGTGCTGTATATGGCGGGGGGTTATGCGATGGCGAAGCATGACAAGGCGGTGAGTCTGTCACGCGATCTGACGGGTGCCGCGGATACGCAGACGGGGGTGACGGCGGGGATTCAGCACCGGTTCTAAGTCAGCGGTCAGCTTACTTAGATCGTCACCAAAGCGTACGAGGCGTGCAGGGAGTTTTATCGCCCGGCACGCCTCGTCCCTTGCTAAAGGTTTTTCCGCTTAGAAATTGAAGTTGTCGATATTGCTCGAATCAAACGTGGTCGGCGGTCCGAGAATGATTTCGCCTTTCGGTCCGATCGTCCGCTTACCGAGCTTGCCGGCGTCGAACGACTCGCCTTCCTTACCCGTGATCGTGCCCGACGCCAGCGCCGCTGCCGCGTAAGCCGCCAGATAGCCCAACTGGTTCGGATCCCACAACTGGAACGCCTTCACCGTGCCGTTCTTCACGAACGCGCGCATCTGGTTCGGTGTGCCCAAGCCCGTCACCGCGACCTTGCCCTTGCTCGACGACGACGAGATATAACGCGCCGCCGCCGCGATACCCACCGTGGTCGGCGCGACGATCGCCTTCAGATTCGGATACGCCTGCAACAAACCCTGCGTCTCGGTGAACGATTTCTGATCGTCGTCGTTGCCGTAGGCGATCTTGACGAGCTTGATCTTCGCGTACTCAGGCTTCTTCAGTTCCTCCTGCATCCACTTGATCCACGTGTTCTGATTGGTTGCGTTCGGCGTGGCCGACAGCACCGCGAACTCGCCCTCGCCGCCCATCAGTTTGGCAACCAGTTGGACCTGACTGCGCCCAATCCCTTCCGCGTTCGCCTGGTTGACGAACAACTGGCGGCCTTCCAGCGCCGTGTCCGAGTCGAAGGTCACGACCTTGATGCCTTGCGACATCGCCTTCTTCAGATACGGCACCACCGCATTCGCGTCGTTGGCGGCGATCACGATCGCGTCCTGCCGTTGCGTGATCAACGTGTTGATGTATTGCACCTGCGACGACGCACCCGCGTCCGACGGCCCCACCACCTTGCCCACGCCGCCGAATTCCTTGATCGCGGCGAGGCCGCCGTTGTCGGCAGTCACTTCGTAGGGGTTGTTGATCTGCTTCGGCACGAAGGCGATTTTCAGGCCGCTTTTCAGATCCGCGGCGGACGCCGCGCAACTGATCGCGAGCAACGCGACGCAAAGCGCGGCCGCGCCGGTGTGACGTAGAGGTTTGAACATGAAGTGTCTCCTGCTTGTTGTTGGACGTGTTGGTGTCCGGGTTATCGGTCGTTGGACTTTCTCTTCGTGCACAGGGATAAAAACGTCATACGGAAGACGCGGACTTCGCGATGAAACGCCGGTCGCGCGCCGCGCGCCAGCGGGCCACCAGATTCGGAATCAGCACCGAAGCCAGCAGCAGCACGCCGGTGACGATGGTCAGCGTTTCGCTGGAGACGTCGTCGAGCGTCAGCGCGTTTTTCAGCACGCCGATAATCAGCAGCGACAACAGCACGCCGATCATCGAACCACGTCCGCCGAAAATGCTCACGCCGCCGAACAGCACCGCGGCAATCACCGACAACTCGAAGCCTTCGCCGTTGTCGCCGCGCGCGCTGGTGAAGCGCAGCGTGTAGACCACGCCCGCCAACGCGCTCATTGCGCCGGACAACACGAACAGCCGCAGCCGGAGTTTCGCCACTTCGATGCCGGAGAACGCAGCGGCGGTCGGATTCGCGCCGATCGCGTACAGACTGCGGCCGAATGCGGTGGATTGCAGCAACACGGTGAACAACACCGCGCCGACGATCACGATCACGAACGGCAACGGAATGAAACTCGCGCCGAGCGTGTCCATGCCGAATGCCGTATAGCCCGCCGGAAAATCCGCCACGGCCTGATCGCCGAGCAGCACATAGGCCAGCCCGCGAAACAGCGCCAGCGTGCCGATCGTGACCGCGAGCGAAGGCAGATTGAGCTTGACGATCACAAGACCATTCAACAAACCGGCCAGCGCGCCGGCAATCACCACGAGCACGATCACGACGGGCATCGGCAAGCCCATATGCCACAGCACGCCCATCAACGCGCTGGAAGCGCCGAGCACGGACGCCACCGACAGATCGATTTCGGCGGCGACGATGATCAGCGTCATCGGCAGCGCCATCAACGCGATCTCGGTCAGATCGGCGAGCACGTTGCTCAGATTCGCGCCGCTCAGGAACACCGGCGACAACGCGCGGCCGAGTATCAGCGACGCAATCAGCACGATCACCAGCAACACTTCCCATTGCAGCGGCGTTTCGCGTTTGCGCGTGAGCAGCGCGGAATCGGGTTTAGCCATGATCGCGTTTCCTCATCATGCGTTTGGCGACGGAGCGGGCCAGCAAGGTATCCGCGGTGATGGCGGCGACGATCAGCGCGCCTTGAATCGCCTGCTCCCAGAACGGCGACACGTGCAGCACGACCAGCGCGATGCTGATCACGCCGAGCACCAGCGCGCCGAGTGTGGCGCCGAGAATCGTGCCGACGCCGCCGGTAATCGCGACGCTACCCACCACGGCGGCGGCGACGACCTGCAGTTCGATGCCCTTCGCGGTACTCGCGTCGACGGTGCCGAAACGGGCCAGCCACAACGCGCCGGCAAAACCGGCAATCGCGCCGGAGAGGAGAAAACCTGCCATCACGCGACGCTCGACGTTCACGCCGGCGAGTCGCGCGGCTTCGGGATTCGAACCGATCGCGTAGTGCTCGCGGCCGCCGCGAAACTGCTTCAGATACACGGCAAGGCCAAGCAGCACCACGAAGGCGATCAGCGCGAGCGTCGGAATGCCGAGCAGCGTGCCGGTCGCGAGCCGCGAATACGCGTCGGGCAAACTGGTCGCGTTGATCTGGCCGCCGTGCACCCACGCGTAATCCGCGCCACGAAAGATGTACAGCGTGGAGAGCGTCGCCACCAGCGACGGCACGCGCCCCACCGCGACCAGCAGCGCGTTGATGCTGCCCGCCACGAGACCGATCGCGAGCCCCGCCACCAACGCGACAAGCACGGGCATATGGGGAAACGCGACATACAGACTGCCGACCGCATACGCGCTGATGCCGACCGTCGAGCCCACCGAGAGATCGATGTGCCGCATCAGGATCACCACCGTCATACCGGCGGTCAGCAAACTGATGATCGACACGTTGAGCAGCACGTCGCGCAGATTCTGCAGATTCAGGAACTGGGGCTTCGCGAGTCCCGTACCGACGATCAACAGAATCAGCACGACGAACAGCGTGGTTTCCCGGCTCTTCGCGATGCCCGCCACAAAACCGCCGGGCGTGCCCGCATTGCGCTTCGACAGCGGCGGCTGAACCGGCGCGGGATGAGTGGAAGAATGGCGCATCATGCTGCGTTCCCCAACGGTGGAATCGGTTGGCCGAGTGCCGCCGCCATGATGCGTTCCTCGTCGGCTTCGGCGCGTGCGATATCCGCGCTGATCCGCCCTTCGTGCATCACCAGTACGCGGTCTGCCATGCCGAGCACTTCCGGCAATTCACTCGAAATCATCAGCACGGCCATGCCGTCGCGCACCAGTTCGGCGAGCGCGCTGTACACCTCCGCTTTAGCGCCGACGTCTATGCCGCGCGTGGGTTCGTCGATGATCAGCACTTTCGGGCCGGTGGCCAGCCATTTACCGAGCACGACCTTCTGCTGATTGCCGCCCGACAGCGTGCCGACCGGCGCATTCGGATCGCCCGCTTTGAGGCGCAGCCGCGTGCCCCATTGATTGGCGAGTTGCGTCTCGCTGCGGGTCGAAATCAGGCCGTGTTTGACGAGCCGCCCGAGTACCGTCATCGACGCATTGCGCGCGATGCTCAACTCCAGCGCCAGCCCCTGCTGCCGACGATCTTCCGGCACCAGCGCAAGCCCCGCTCGCACGGCGGCGGCCGGCCGGCCCGCCGTCAAACGCTCGCCTGCAATCCAGATCTCGCCCGAGTCGAGCGGGTCGATACCGAAGATCGCCCGCGCCACTTCGCTGCGCCCCGCGCCCACCAGACCGGCCAGCGCGACGATCTCGCCCGCGCGCACGTCGAACGAAATGTCCTTGAATACGCCGACGCGCGTGAGCTTGCGCACCGATAGCCGCACGTCGCCCGGTGGCCGCTCGGCCTTCGGATAGAAGGTCTCCAGATCGCGACCGACCATCTTTGCGACGATCGACTCCGTGCTGAGATCGGCGGTCAAACCGTCGAACACTTTGGCGCCGTCGCGCATGATCGTGACGCGCTGTGTCAGCGTGAACACTTCGTCGAGTCGGTGCGTGATGAACAGAATCGCCACGTCGCGCTCGCGCAGCTTGCGTACGATCGCGAAGAGCCGTTCCACTTCGGGCAGCGACAAGGCCGCCGTGGGTTCGTCCATGATCAGCACGTTCGCGTTCAGCGATAACGCCTTGGCGATTTCGATCACCTGCTGGTCCGCGATCGACAAACCGCGCACCAGTTGATCCGCGCGCAGATCGACACCGAGCGACGCGAGCAGGCCGTCCACCTCGCGACGCATCGCGTCGTACTGAATGCGGCCGATGCGGTCGACCGGCTGCCGTCCCATGAAGATGTTCTCCGCGATCGAGAGATCGAAGAACAGCGTCGGTTCCTGATAGATCACCGCGAGCCCGGCGTCGCGTGCTTCGGCGGGTGTCGCGAAGCGGCGCGCCACGCCGTCCACCAGCAACTCGCCGGTATCGGGTTGATGCACGCCGGCGAGAATCTTCACGAGTGTCGATTTGCCCGCGCCGTTTTCGCCGAGCAACGCATGCACCTCCCCCGGCCACAGCGAGAGATCGCCTTCCGAGAGCGCGCGGACCCGGCCGAACGATTTGCTTGCATGCCGCAATTCAAGCCTCGGCACGGCGGATGTGGATTGCTGCACTGCGTGTCTCCTTCCTGTTTCTCACGGCCGACCGTACGGGATGCATTGACTACATTTGACTACATTTGAATGCATTTAAATCCGGTAACAACGTTCTGCATTGCGGCGAAACAACGCCTCTTTTTCCGCGACACTCGCGCCGTCGACAATCGACGCATACGCGTGCCACAAGTCCGCGTAAGAGCCGAACAACCGATCGACCGGGAAGTTCGACGCGAACATCGCCCGCTCCACGCCGAACGTATCGATCGTTTCGAGCACGTAGGGCCGCAGGCTTTCAACGCTCCACTGGTGATCGAACATCGCGAGTCCGCTGATCTTCACGGCGATATTCCTGCAACCGGCAAGCAAACGCATGCCGTCGCGCCACGCGCGATAACCGGCCACGCTGTCGCGGTCCACGAACATGCCCGCATGGTTGACGATAAACAGCGTGTCGCCATGCGCGCGTGCCAGCGCTGCCGCGTCTTCCATCTGTGACGGATACAGTTGCAGGTCGAACGACAGGTCGTAACGGCGCAGCAGCGCAAAGTGTTCACGCCACTGCGGTTCACGCATGTAATGGCGGCCGACGTAATCGAACAGTTTGTTGTCATGCACGTTCAGAATCTGGCGGATGCCGCGCGTATTGGCGAATGCCGCGTGCGCTTCGAGCAGCGCCGGTGCGTTCGGCGCGGACAGATCCACCGCCGCGACGATCGCGTTCGGCATGCCGCGCGATTCAGTGCGGTCCGCGATGGACTGCAACCAGCGCGTCTCTTCGACCGGATCGGCGGGATCGTGATTCGCCTCGACGTGCACCAGTTTCAGCACGTTGATGTCGCCCGCTTCGCCTAACAGATCGTCGAGCAGGTAGTCGTGTTTCAACTCGCGCGCGTCGCCGACGAACGACACGCCCGGGTTCTCCAGCCACGGATAGCGATGCGTTTTCAGATCCCACAAATGGATATGCGAATCGACCACCTGCATGCGAGTTTCTCCGTGCGGTGTTGATCGTGGCGAACCTGCTGAGAGAGGCGCGTTCATCGGATCACGTCAGGCTCAGCGAGTTCAGATGAAAGACCGGTTCGAGCGACAGCTGAAGCGGCGTATGGTCAGGCGCGGTTTGCATGATGTCGGCCATGTAATCCCACCATTTGCGCATCACGTCGAGTCGCGGCAGGTCGTCCATGGTGTGATGCGTGGTGCGCGTCAGGATGGCGAACAGATGGTTCGTGTCCGCGTCGAAGAAAATCCGGTACTCGCGCACGCCGGCGTTGTGCAACGCATCAACCAGCTCGGGCCAGATTTGCGCGTGACGTCGCTCGTATTCTTCGCGCATGCCGGGGTTGAGCACCATCCGGAAAGCGATTGTCTCCATTGCGGCTTGTCTCCCGTCGTATTCGGGCGCTTTTCCGGCGATGCGGCTGAGCGTCTGATGCGACTATAATTCCTGCGTCGATAGCATCTCAATCCGTTGTTGGGATTGGGCGATCCACAAACCGAATCGCACAGGGCCATGAGCCAACACTCCGCTGCCGTCGCACTCGTCAATCGGCTCAAGTTCAAACATCTCGCGCTGCTCGTCGCGCTCGACGACGCCCGCAACCTCCATCAGGCCGCCGAGGCCATCAACGTCGCGCAGCCGAGCGCGAGCCGCATGCTCGGCGATATCGAAGAAGCGTTCGGCTTTCTGCTGTTCGAGCGCAACGCGCGCGGCATGACGCCCACGCCGCTCGGTGTCGTGACGCTCGCTTACGCGCGGCGCGCACTGGCCGAGTTGACCCGCTTCGCCGAAGACCTCGAGGTCAAACGGCGTGGCGGACATGGACAGTTGACCGTCGGCGCGATCATGGGCGCCGCGCCCGATCTGCTCGCCATGTCGGTCGCCGCTTTGAAAACCGAAAGCCCACTGCTGAACGTGCGGATTCTCGGCGAAACCAGCGACCAGGTCGTGCAATTGCTGCATCGCCGCGAAGTCGATCTGGCGCTCGGGCGTCTGACCAATCCTCTCCAGCACAACGATTTCAGCTTCGAACCGCTGGCACGCGAAACCTTGCTGCTGGTGGTGCGCGCGGTGCATCCGCTGGCCGAGCGCTCGCGCATCACGCTGAGCGAACTGATCGACTGGCCGTGGGTCGCGCAACCCGTCACCAGCCCGGCGCGCGTGCTGTTCGAAGAAGAACTCGCGCGGGCGGGACTGGCCACGCCGGTCAACCTGACCGAATGCGCGTCGATCTTCGCGACACTGCAATTGCTCGAGAATTACGACGCGGTGGCCATGTTGCCGGAGTCGGTGGTGCGCGATCATTTGCGCGGCAAGCTGCTGGTCGCGTTGCCGCTCGAAATCGGCAAGAGTCTCGCGGGCTTCGGCATTCTCACGCGCAAGGAAGAACCGCTCGCCGAACCGGCGCTGCGTTTCATCGACCTGCTGCGCGGTTTCTCGCGCAAGCTCGCGCGCGACGATGTCGATAGCGTGCCCGCGCCGCCCTCCGCGACCGCTTCGGTTCCGGTGCATTGACGGCGGCGGCAGCGGTATCGGCATCGGCATCGCGCGTTACTGCAGGTTGACGAACAGGCCGCCGTCCACCAGCAGCGCGGCGCCGGTCACGTAGCGCGCGCGGTCGGAGGCGAGGAACACCACGCAATCGGCCACGTCTTCCGGGCGGCCCAGGCGGCCCAGCGGAATGCGCTTTTCGAAGTAGGCTTTCTTTGCTTCGTCGGCGAGATCTTCTGCGTTCAGGTCGGTGGCGATGGTGCCGGGCATCACCGAATTGCAGCGAATGCCGTACGGTCCCAACGCGACCGCGCATGATTGCATCAGCGAATGCACGCCGGCTTTGGTCGGCGTGTAGTGCGTCTGCATGCCGCCGCCCACCAGCGCGCTGATCGAACTGGTTGCAACGATCGCGCCGCCCGTGCCCTGCGCTTTCATTTGCTGCGCGGCGGCCTGCGTGACGTAGAACGCGCCATTCAGATTGACCGCTACCGTCGACTCCAGAATCTCCGCCGGCATGTCGAGAAACGCGTGAAACGGACAGATGCCGGCATTGCTGGCGAGCACGTCGACCTTGCCGAACGCTTCGACCGTATGACGCACCAGCTCCTGGCCGGTTTCGCGCGCGGCGACGTTGCCCTCGATCGCGATCACGCGCCGCCCCAGCGCCTCGATTTCCTCGACGACCTCCGCGACCGCCGAACGGCGGCCGTACGATGCGTCGTTATCGCCCCAGTAGTTGATCGCCACGTCCGCGCCTTCGGTTGCGCACGCAACCGCTATCGCGCGGCCGATGCCTCGGGAACCGCCGGTGACGATCACGACCTTGTCCTTGAGCAGCACGTCATTCTCCTTTTCGATTTCAGCGCACAGCACGCACTCTGCGTGCGTTCAACGCGGATACGGCCGCACCAGCGCGCATTCCGGATTCAGTCTCACGCCGAAGCCCGGCGTGTCCGGTACTTTCATGCGTCCATTCACGGGCACCGGTTCGTCGAGCAACAGCGGCGTGAACATCGGCACGACTTCGTCGGCTTTGGGCGCCATCATCAGAAACTCGGCGAACGGCGAGTTGTGCCGCGTGACGACGAAGTGATAGCTGTACACCGACGAACCGTGCGGCACCACCATCACATTGTGCGCATCGGCCAGCGCGGAAATCTTGATCAGTTCGGTCATGCCGCCGCACCAGCCGACGTCGGGTTGAATCAGATCGCAGCATTGCATCTCCAGCAACATGCGGAAACCCCAGCGTGTCGCTTCATGCTCGCCGGTCGTCACCATCATGCCGCGCGGCACGTTGCGGCGCAGTTCGGCGTAACCCCAGTAGTCGTCGGGCGGCAGCGCTTCTTCGATCCACTTCAGGCCATACTCGTGCGCCCCGTCCGCGAGCCGCTTGGCGTACGGCACGTCGAGACTCATCCAGCAGTCGTACATCAGCCAGAAGTCGTCGCCGACGCGGCTGCGCATTTCGGCGAGCTTGTCGAGATTCTGCTTGAGACCCGCTTCGCCTTCGGCGGGTCCATGTTGCAACGGCAGCTTGCCGCCGATGAACCCCATCTCCTTCGCGAGGTCCGGACGCGCGCCGGTCGCGTAGAACACGAGTTCGTCGCGCACCGGTCCGCCCAATAGTTGGTACACCGGTTCCTTGCGCACCTTCGCGAGCAGATCCCACAGTGCGAGATCGACGCCTGAAATGGTATTGAGCACCACGCCCTTGCGGCCGTAATACAACGTCGAAAAGTACATCTGATCCCACATCTTCTCGATATCGGTCACGAGTTGCCCTTCGAGAAAACGCGCGAGATGTTTCTCGACGATAAACGCGCCGATCTCGCCCCCCGTGGTCACGGCGAAGCCGACGGTGCCGTCACTGGCTTCGATCTCCACGACCAGTGTGCCGAGTACATTGATCCCGAACGACTGGCGGCTCTGCCGGTACTCCGGATAACGCGCCATCGGCGTGGAAATATGATCGTCGATCCAATGTCCGCCGGGTTGGTCGTGATAGTCCGCTCCGCCGCCGCGAACAGTGAAGGCACGCACGTGCCGGATAGTGGGCATGGCCATGAGAGAGGCTCCGTTATAAGTGCGTCGACGAACCGGCCGACAATGCGCCTAGCGGGCGCGATGCAATAAGGTTTGGAAAGAATCGTTGGCCCCGCTCGCGTCGCGGCGCAACAGCGTGCCGATCAGCAGCGCGGCGAGCAGACTGGAGACGCCTAGCACCACCAGTCCCGCCGACGTCGACGAAAACGCGCGTTCCGCCGCGGTCCGCAAGCTCGGCGCAAAGAAGCCGCCGAGTCCACCGAGCGAATTGATCAACGCGATGCCGCCGGCAGCCGCCGCGCCCGTCAGCGTGCGAGTGGGGAATGTCCAGAACAGCGGTTGCGCCGCGATGAAGCCGCTCGCCGCACAACACAAGGCGATTAACCCAAGCACGGGGCTGTGCGCGAGTCCCGACGCAGCGATGCCGAGCCCGGCGAGCACCAGCAATGCGACGGCCCAACGCCGATGTCCGCCTGTGCGATCCGCGCGGCGCGGCACGTACCAGGTGACAGCCAGCGCGCACAACCACGGCAGCGCGGCGACGAGACCCACGCGCAAACCGACGGTTGTCCCGAGCAAAGCGGCGACCTGTTGCGGCAGATAGAAGATCACGCCGTACACGCTCATTTGAATCAGCAGATAGATCGCCGACAGCAGCAACACGCGACGATCCACTAGCGCAGCGAGAATGCGATGCGGTCCATGCGCCGACGCGGCGCGCGCATCGTCTTCGAGTGCGGCACGCAGACTGGCGCGCTCTTGCGGATCGAGCCATTGCGCGTCGTCGGGACGGTTGTCGAGATACCAGAACGCCCACACGCCCACCGCGGACGCCAACACGCCTTCCACCAGAAAGAGCCATTGCCAGCCGGCGAGACCCCACGCGCCATGCAATTCGAGCAGCGAACCCGACAACGGACTGCCGAAAATAAACGCCAGCGGCGCACCGAAATAAAACACGCCGACCGCCCGCGCTCGCGCGCGTTGCGGAAACCAGTGAGTCAGGTAATAGATCACGCCGGGAAAGAAACCCGCTTCGGCGACGCCGAGCAGAAAGCGCAGCGCGTAGAACGTGGTGGCCGAGTGCGCCAGACACATCGAGGCTGAGACGAGCCCCCACGTGACCATGATCCGGCACATCCACACCCGCGCGCCGAAGCGATGCAAGAGCAGATTGCTCGGCACCTCGAACAGCGCATAGCCGACGAAAAACACGCCCGCGCCAAACGCGAACGCCGCGTTCGACAGACCCGTATCGTGCTGCAATGCCTTCTGCGCAAAACCGATATTGGCGCGGTCGAGAAACGCCAGCACGTACATGAGCAGGAGAAACGGCAACAGCCGGCGCATGACCTTGCTGTTGATCGCCTCCAGCGAACTGTTCGCCTGCGGGTCCATGTCGTCTCCTTCGCGAAGCTCGCCGACGGGCGGCGGCTATGCGCTTTTATCTTGAGTACGGCGGGTCATGCGGCTAGTACGGGTAATGCGTGTATGGCGACCGTCGCCATGTTGCCGCGGCTCAGTAAGTCGCGCGGCCGCCGGACAGATCGAACACGGAGCCTGTGCTGAACGCGCAGTCTTCAGACGACAGCCACAGAATCAGCGAGGCCGCTTCTTCCGGCAACAGGAAACGGTTCATTGGGATCTTCGACAACATGTAGTCGATATGTTGTTGCGACATCGAATCGAAGATTTCGGTTTTGGCCGCGGCGGGCGTGACGGCATTGACGAGAATGTTCTTCGTCGCGAGTTCCTTGCCGAGCGATTTGGTCAGGCCGATGAGCCCCGCCTTGGAGGCGCTGTAGTGCGAGGCGTTGGGATTGCCTTCCTTGCCGGCCACCGAGGCGATATTGACGATGCGTCCATAGCCCTGCTTGAGCATTTGCGGCACAACCGCGCGGCAGGTCAGATACGGGCCGATCAGGTTCACGTCGATTACGCGGCGCCACACGTCGGGCTCCAGTTCCCACGTCGCGCCGTTGCCGCCGGTGATGCCGGCGCAATTGATCAGCACGTCGATCGCGCCGTGCGCGGCGACGGTTTGCGCGACCGCTTCAGCAACGGCGGCTTCCTGCGTGAGTTCGACGCTGACGGTGGTGACTTTGCCGAGTTCGCTCAACTCGCGCTGGCTGCGCGCGAGGCGGTCCGCGTCGATGTCCCAGAGCGCGACGGACGCGCCCGAGTTCAGCGCCCGTTGCGCCACCGCGTAGCCGATACCGCGCGCGCCGCCGGTAATGGCGACCACGCGTCCCTCCAGATCGATCCGATTCATCGCTGTGCTCCTGGGCAGGCCGGGCGGCTTGCCGTTGTGTTTTTGTCTATGTCTATGGGCTGGGTGAGCTTACTGCTCACTGTCCGGCCAATATACGAGCGGGGCGATGCGCTAACAATCCGAGTATTGGAGGGGGTGATAACAAAAGTGGATCGGGGGCTCCGTCGTTCTATGGGGCGCGGAATTCTCTAACCGTTTGCTGCAAGCGAAATCTGGCAGCACGGAAACAACGCCGTCCAACCAGCCTGCGGCCGCCCCACCCATGCCTGACAGGTATGCCACCCCGCTTATAAAGTCTTTTTAAATTTTCCGGGCCAGGCCTAAATTAACCATCAGACGGCAGCGACGCGTCGCTCCACCCCGCAACACGGAGCACCCCCACTCTTCGGCCATGCATTCGATCTATCGCCGGGTTTTGAAATGGGGGCAACGCGGATCGCATTCTGTTACTCACTTCACGGCAAAGGAAACGATCATGGCCCGCTTATTCACCCCGATCACCGTCGGCGCTTACCCCCTCTCGCATCGCGTTGCGCTGGCGCCGATGACGCGCCTGCGCACCATTCAACCCGGCGACATTCCGAGCCCGATGATGGCCGACTTCTACGGCCAGCGCGCTTCCGAAGGCGGACTCGAAATCATCGAAGGCGTCAGCATCTCCGTCACCGCCCGCTCCTATCTCGGCGCGGCGAGCTTCTACCACGACGGCCAGACGGCCGGCTGGAAAGCGATCGCCAATGCCGTTCACGCCAAAGGCGGCCGCGTATTCATGCAACTGATTCACGGCGGACGTCAAAGCCACGTTGAAATGACAGGTGGCGTGGACCCGGTTGCACCGTCGGTGGTTCCGTTCGACGGCGTCGCGTTGACGAAGGATGGCTTCGTGCCCGCGTCCCCGCACCGCGCACTCGCTATCGACGAGATTCCCGGCGTCATCGAGGAATTCCGGGTTGCGGCACAACGCGCGCTCGATGCCGGCTTCGACGGCGTGGAACTGCATGGCGCGAACGGTTATCTGGTCGACCAGTTCATTCAGGACGGCACCAACCAACGCACCGACGCTTACGGCGGTCCGATCGAAAACCGTGTTCGCTTTCTGCGTGAAGCAGTCGAAGCGCTGATCTCGGTGTGGGGTGCGGATCGCGTCGGCGTGCGCATTTCGCCATCGGGCGAATGGGGCGGCATTTCGGACAGCAATCCCGAAGCCACCTTCAGCCATGTCGCCAAAGTGCTCGACGAGTACAAGATCGCTTACCTGCATGTAATCGAACCGCGCATCAAGGGTGACGAGACGCTGCACGAAGGTCATCCGCCGGTCGCGGTGAAGTATCTTCGTCCGCACTTTTCCGGGCCGATCATTGCAGCGGGTGGCTTTGACGGCGATAGCGCCGAATCCATCGTTGCAAGCGGTGACGCGGACCTGGTTGCTTTTGGCCGCCATTTCTCGTCCAACCCGGATTTGCCGTATCGTCTGAAGCACAAGCTGCCGCTCACGCCGTACGTCCGCGCCGCATTCTGGGGCGGCGATGAAACGCACTACTCCGATTTTCCCGCCTATCAGCCTGTCGTAGAAGCCGAAGCGACCGTCTGAGTCGATTCGTGTTTCGTTATCCATCAACGTAGGAGGTTTTCATGTCACGCACTATCAAGTTCGCCCAGGCCGGCGGGCCGGAAGTTCTCGAATTCGTCGACACAGCGACACCCGAACCGGGTCCGAGCGAGATTCGTATCAAGGTGAAAGCGATCGGCATCAATCGCGCGGAAGCGATGTGGCGCATCGACCAGTACATCGAACCGGTGAAGTTTCCGGCGAGTCTCGGTTATGAAGCCGCCGGGATTGTCGATGCGGTCGGCAAGGACGTCAGCGGCTTCGCGGCCGGCGACGAGGTCAACGTGATCCCGTCGTTCTCGATGAATCAGTACGGCACCTATGGCGAAGTGATCGTCGTGCCGGACTATGCTGTCGTCAAACATCCGCCGTCGCTGTCGCATGCCGAGGCAGCCTCGGTGTGGATGATGTTCGTGACGGCGTACGGCGCGCTGATCGAAGATGCGAAGGTGACGAAAGGCGACTTCGTGATCGTGCCGGCGGCGTCGAGCAGTGTTGGACTCGCGGCGATCCAGCTTGCGAATTACGCCGGTGCGACTTCTATTGCGCTGACGCGTGGTGCGGCCAAACGTCAGCAGTTGCTCGACGCGGGCGCCGCTCACGTGGTGGTGACGGACGAAACCGATCTGCTCGACGAAGTGAAGCGAATCACGGACGGCAAGGGTGCACGCGTGGTGTTCGATCCGGTCGGCGGGCCGAACTTTGCGAAACTGATTTCGGCGCTGTCGTTTCAGGGCATTGCGTATATCTACGGTGCGCTTAGCGATGAAGTCACGCCGCTGCCGGTGCTCGAGATGATCGCGAAGATGATCACCGTCAAGGCGCACAACATCTGGTTGACGAGTGGGGATGAGACGCGTCGTAAGGCGGCGGTGGATTATGTTCTCAAAGGGTTGGCGAGTGGCGCGCTCAAGCCGGTGATCGATCGCACGTTCTCGTTCGATGAGATGGTCGAGGTGCACCGGTATCTGGAGACGAATGGTCAGTTTGGGAAGATCGTTGTGACGGTATGAACGGCTGAGTGAGTGTGACTGAGACGTTCGCCGGGGAGTGGCGAACGTCTCACTACCGTCTGCCACCCAGCCTCTTATTCGGGTCCCAAGGGACCTCGGTCGACGGATGGAGCAGTCCCATCAACGCGTTCGCATCGATCGAACCACCGTGCCGCACGCCTTCCAGTTGAGCCCTGGAGACGTGCGTCACCGGCCCGGTCGGTTGCAACGCGTGAATCTCGTGCGCCTGAGTGATCGAGTTCCGTCGCTGCACGCCACCGTTGAAAGCAACCGCGTCCGTATGTTCGACCGAGCCCGTGCCGCCGTTTCCGTGATGCATGGTGAGCTTCCCCGTTGTACGTCTATCGTTGATGTGATTTCAGATCAGCGTGTACTTGTCGTGGCATGTCACGCTGCTTCGGCGGCGAGTTCGACTGGTGCATCGATCGCCTCGCATAAATTCGTAAAGCGCGCGATCGTGTCCTGTAACGACACGTGCGCCGCGGCGCCGGCCACCGCAGTACAAAGATGGAAGAAGCCGACCTCGGGCTCAGTCGCCGGGCGCACCGGCAGACGGTTGAAACCGAGTCGCCGCAACGCGGCGTGCGAGCGCGCATTTTCCGCATACGACGCCGTGAAAATATCCGCGATGCCATCCGCTCGCGCCTGCTCGAATAACAACAGCGCCGCGCGCGTGCCGAAGCCTTGCCCTTGCGCGTGAGCATCGATCCAGAAGTAGAAGTGCGCGGCGTCACCCGCACGGCACAGACTCACGACACCGATGAAACCGTGCCGCGCGTCCATCACCGCGTAACTCATGCGGCCCGCTTCGGTGGCGTCTGCTTCGAGCCACTTCTGCACGTCTTGCGGTTCGTTCAGCGACGGCAGATTTGCCAGCGCGGCGAGATGCGGATCGGTGAAGGCCGCGAGCAGCGCGTCGGCATGTTCGACGCCGAGCGGCTCGATCGACAGTGCGGCGTCGCGTGCGAGGTCGGGGCGATACCACGGTAGCGCGCGTCGCCGAGTCGCGCGTGCTTCGAGTTCAATTTGCCACGCGTGCACGTCCGGGTCGTCGGGATCGAGCATGTGTGCGTGCTCGACGTGCGTGCAGGCCGCTGGAAGCTCGCCGCTCGATGCCAGACAATGCGCGAGATGCAGGTGGACGCAAGCGCGCCAGCGAGCGTGGTGTTGTTCGTTTGCTTCGTGGGTTGCTTGCGTCTCGTTCGCTGCTTGCGCGCCGAACGTTGCCTTCGCATCGTTCACTGTCTGCGCTTCGTTCGCGCCATTCACTTCGCTCCAACGCCGCAATTCACCCGCATCTCCCACGCTCCCCAGGCGCGCGTTCTCATCGACCGCCAACACGCTGCGCCAGATCTCCTTCGTGAGTTGCCAATCGCCTGACGCGGCCGCTGCGCTCGCCAGTTGCGCATCGAACTGCGCGGTCTGCGTGTCGGGCAAATGATGCCGCCACGTTTGCGCGAACGCGTGCCGCCACAACTGCACCGTCTGATTCGACGCACCCGACAGTTGCGCGGCGCGCGCCGGCCAATGCGGCAGCATGGCGGCCAGCACGGCCGGGTCATAAGCGGAGGCGCGCAACAGCGTGGCCAGGGTATCGAGCGGCGCGTGTTCCGCAACCGACTCGGCAACCTGCGCAAGTCGTCGCGCGTCGCACGGCTCGCATCGTTCGATAATGTCTGTCAGCTTCAGCCGTGCCGTCATCGGCGGTTCGCTGCCGGCACGCGACCAGACTGCCTGAACCGCCAGATCGTGCGCGTCGGTCTGGCGCTGCACCACCCATGCGGACGGTTGCCGCCAGGCAAGCGCGTGAAAGTTGACGGGCGCCCTCGTGTCGCCGGGCAGCCACGTGTCGGGCGCGCTCAGCGCACCGTCGCGCAAGTCCGCTTCGCTCGATGCGCCAATGTCGCATGCGAGCAGCAGATAGCGCTCGCCGCTCAATCGTCGCAAGGCATCCGCCAGCGCCATCGCGCCGGTCGGCAGCAGCACGCTGGCACTGACGAGACTTGCGACATAACGTTCGGCGAGCGGCCCCCACAGTGGCGCAAGATCATCCGTCGACGCCGGCTGCCATCGATAGGACAGCGTGTATGCGGCGGCGTCTGCCGAGACGTCGATGTCGGCTTCTACGTAGGCCTCAAGCCATTGTCCGTAATGCGCCGCATACAGGTCGGCAGGCTGCCGCGAAAACCAGCCGGCCGCGACGGCGACAACTGGGTTAACGAGTCGCTCGATCGCGGTTTTCTGGCCATCGGGTCGTAACGCGCCATCGGTGAAGAGTGACCAGCTCGCTGTGTCGAGACGTCCCGTTTCGATCAGTGAAGCGAAGCGGGGATGCGTGCGCAGATGCTGCAGCGTTTCGTGCGCTGGACTCGCTGTCGCAACAGCATCCACCTCACCCGCTTCACGCCCTTCGTCACATCCTTCATCACAGACGAGATAACGCCAATCGACTCCCGCCACATCACTCGAAGACAGACGATCTTCGATCGCCTGCACCAGCAACCACGCCAGCACCCCGCGTCCTGGCGAGACATCGAGCACATAAAGCGACTGGTCCGAATCGAGCGTGCCGAGCGCGGACTCCGTTTCCCAGAAACAGACGATCGCGTCGGCCCACGCATTGGCCCATCGCGGTCCCGCCAGCATATCGGCGAGCGGCCCGGCCACCGGCAGCGTCGCGCAAACGTCGGCGAAACGCAGGCCGGTGTACGCAACTTGCGTGTCGTTACCATCATCGCCGCCGTCAACACCACGCGCCAACTTGTCCTCGACCCGCAGATCCGTGTCCCTCATGCCGCCCTCCTCACCCCGTTATTTTTCCGTGCTGCTGGTCAACTTCAGCCCAGTCGTGGTGGTCGTGAAAATACCTGAGCGGTAGTTGCCGCCTCCGCCCTGCACCTTCTGTGCGGTCTCCATCGACGGCATGCCGAACGTCAGGTTCGCCTGATACAGCCGTTCGCCGCGCGCGGTCGGCGTCATGCTGCTGGTCAACGGCACATCGAGGCCGGTGCTGACACGGCCATTACCGGTGCCGTGCCCGAGCCGCAGATTGCCGAACGAATCGAAGGTGTTCTTCAGGTAGCTCTTGTAGCCGCCGAAGCGCTTGTCCGGTGTGTTCCCCTGAAATGCGGTCAGCACGTTTTTCATCATCGTGTCGCGCTTGACCAGATGCTCATCGCGAGCCGAACCGCCGGCGCCGCCCGGGTTGCCGCTCACCGCTCTGGCAAATGGGCCCTGCGGCGCTTCCTCGCTCTGGATCGCACGGCCGATGCCGGTCATCCGGCCGACCGCCGCCGCCTGCTCCGCGATGCCGTTAAGCATGCCGCCCTGGTCCTTGCCGAACTTCGCGGTGCCGAAACGCGAAACGCCTTGATGGAACTGCAACGTCATCTGGTTCATCAGGTTCTGACCGGTCCCGCTCGCGATCACATGATTGATGCTGGTGGGACCGGGGGCGATGCCTTGGCTGACGTCGTACTCCTGGTGAGTGAGCGGCCGGCCGGCCTCGTTCGCCGCGCGGACATAGTGCTCGCGGTTCGATGAATACTGCGACAAACGCGGCCTGGTTTTATCGCCGTAGTGCGTATCGAGCCCGCTTTGATCGACCGATTCGATGCCGGCGCCTGGGCCGTACTTCACCTGATGCTCGAGCTTCACGCCGCCTTTGTCGTAGAGAAAATTGCTGAGTTCCGGCGACGGCCGGTTGACTGGCGCGGGCAGGCCCATCACGTCGCGGCGACGCTCGGTCGCCGAGGTCTCGCTGAATTTGGCCCAGGTTTTCTGCGGCATGCCGAGCGTCTGCTCGGGCGTCGGCGGCAGCGCCAGTTGCGGCGCGTGCGGTTGCGCGTGGGCCTGCGGCAGATGCATCGGCGACAACGGCGCGCTCGACGGCGCACTGTGCGGCGTCATCTCGACATCCATCGCCGACGACGGGTGCGGTGATTGCAGCAGCGGTTGATGCAACGGCTGCGGCATGGAGAACGGCGATGGCGACGTCATGCTGTGCTGTGGCATCGAGAACGGCGACGGCGGAAACGGCGAATGGGATGTCACGGGGTTCGGCGCAACAGGCGCTGAGTAACGTCGCGCGTTGATCAACTCCTGCCGTCGGTCCGACGAGCGCTGGACCGCCTGCTTGAACCGCTCCGCCCGCCTGTCCGCAGCCGACGGTAACTGCTTGATCGGCATGCGAGACGGCTTCGAACCTTTGCGCGATCCATTCATGATGTATGCGTCTCCGGAAGCTGATGCGTTGAATGCTTGTGCGTGTGTTTCAAAACGTGCCGGTGGAGTGGCTCCGCGTCGATCACGCTCGCCAAGCGGCACGTCACTGTCTATGATTGAGGCCGCTGTTCTAACGAACCTCTTGCCCGCTTATTGCGCTACCAGAATGCTTAAAGTCTTCTTTCTGCTGTTGCTGGTTGCCTTCGGCGCCGTGATGTTCGCCGCCGGCACCCTCGCGCCTTCGAACCTCAAGGCACCGATCGAGCGGCTCGCCGCGCAGGCCGCCGCGCTGCTGCCTGGTGAGTCTTCGAAAGCGGCGGCTACGTCGTCTTCAGCGTCGTCTTCCAACGGCGGCTCGACCGTCGCGGGCGGTGCGGTGATCGCGAAGAGCGCCACGCCCGCGGGCGCCGCCAATCCTGCCAGCCCGGTCGTTGCCGCATCGACGCCGATCGCCAGTCTGCTGGTGCCGGCACCGCCTCCCGCGCATGGCCATTACGCGTTGCAAGCCGCGACTTTCACGTCGAGCGACGCCGCCTCACTGTTCGCCGGTTCGGTCAGCGAGCAGGGCTACAAGGCGACCATCGTGCCGATCACTGATAGCGGCCAGCCGCTGATCGTCGCGGTCGGCGACTACCCGTCGCCGGAAGCCGCCAGCGCCGATCAACTGGTGGTCGGCCGGCAGTTGAAGTCGACTGCGTTGCCGCCGGTTGTCCTGTTGCCGCCGCCAGCGCGTTGAGCGCGGAGAGTCGTCCATCGCCCATTGCGCACCGTGCCCCTCCGTCAGCCTCAGCCCGCACCGCACTCGCATCGCCCGTAGCGCGCCCATAACACACCCAACTCACCGCCCGAGCCGCCCTCTCCACCGATGCGGCCGGTCATGCACCCAGCCCGCTTCGCCGCGCGTCGGCACGAAACACACCTTCAATTGCGCGAATCCTTCGCTGCAGAAGAACACGATGACATTCGCGCTCTGCCGCTGCGGCGTGATAAACCACAGCGCATCGCCGACCGCCAACCCGTAACTGCCGACGCGATTCACCAGCAGATCCGCGCGTCCTCGATCGGTGACCAGCGCCACGCGCAGATCCGCTTCGCCCATCGTCTCGGCCTGGTAGATACGTGCCATCAGCGGCTCCTTGCGGTTCGCGTCGATGCTGTAAGGATCGTCGTCACGATGCCTGCTCCTCGGTTTGCGGCACGCCGAGCCCGAGCAGATCGAAGACGTTCAGTTGCCCGCGTCCCTGAATGAACAGTTCGTCGTAGAGTTGTGCGGTATTGAGCGTGCCCCACTCGACCGCCTTGCGAATCAGATACGGCACCGGACTATGCGGTTCGAGTTCGGCCAGCGCGGCGGCAGCATCGGCCAGTTGCGCGTACGCACGCTTGCGCGCGCTGACCGAATGCGGCAATGCGCTGGCTTCGTCGCGAAGCGTCGGTGCCGCTGCGTGGTCCGGTGCGTGATGAACGGCCGCCTGCGTAACGCTATCGACGTTCGCTGCCGCCGCCGGGTGCGTGCTGGTATCCGCGTATCCGACCGCCGCCGAATGTGCCCCGCCATCGGCGTATGACCTCGCAGCCGAATACGCCCCGCCATTTCCATTCGCAGCAGTCGCAGCCGAATACGCCCCGCCATCCACGTTGACCGGCGCCGCCATCGACACCGCCACGGAAATCGTATCGGTCAACGGTACGACACCCGCTTCGGCATGCGACCCATAGCCATGTCCTTGCGTCGGCGTCGGCGCTGCAGCGACCACACTCGCCCCACTCGCCACACGCGTGGCGACGCCGAACGGCATACCCCGCTGCACCAGTTGCGCGCTGACAAACGCATGAATCTGTTCGAGCACGCCGCGCAGCGCGCCGACGCCCGGCGGGTCGCCGTCGAAGCATTGATCGAGGGTCCCGCCCAGCTTGGCCAGCGCCGCGAGGGCCTGGCTCAGTGCCGCGTGATGACCGATGAACACTTCCGTCGATGTCGCCGCCAGGGCTTTATCGAAGTCGGCGGCATCGACGCCACCCTCGTCGTCGCCGCCACGCGAGCCGCTCTGTGGCGACTGGTGCTGGCGTCGCAGTTGTTCGCAATCGGCCCAGGCATAAAGCCGCTCCGGCTCGCCCATCGGCGACTGCTGCTGCGCTCCGCCCGGCCACTCCGCAGACGCGAACCCCGCACCATTCGCAGCAAGAGCCGCAGAACCCACCACCGTCAACGGCACCAGCCTCACCGGCGCAATCAATTTCTCATTGAGCCAGCGAAACAGATTCGCCCGATGCTCAAAATCGCCATCCGCCGCACCCGGATACAGCACGTCCCAATAGCGCTCGCACAACGCGTCGACAACGGCGACACCCGTCGCGAGTCCCGCGAAACCGTGCTCATGCAGCAACGCTTCGGTGAGCCAGACCGCCAGATGGAGATCCTTGCTGCGATGCGCGAGCGCATCGAGCGAGCCCGACGCGACTTCACCCCAGTTCGCGCGCTTGAGCTGCCGCACCCACGCGCCGAGCGGCAGCGACGCGTCATCGGCTTCGCGCGCGCGACGAATCGCTTGCCACAGCGGCGTGCCGCGCAGCGTCTCGCCCTGCGGCTGCGCGATGCTGACCGGCGCGAGCAGCGTCGCGAAGGTCATGCCGTACGCCGCACTCAAAAAACCGTTCGCATAATCGAGTGGATGCTCCATGTCTAACTCCTTCACGTTCAGTGGCTGCCTGGGGACATTGCCGCGGTGTTGGCGACCGGCGCGGGGCCATCCATGCCCGGCGGCAGCGGCGGGATCGACGGAATGGTCGAAATCTGCGCACTCGCCGCGCCGCCGCGCGACGTCCGCGACGACGCCGGCAGCGCGGGTGAACCGGTCGGGAACGCCGGGAGTTTCAGCGGCGCAACCGCATGACTCACCGGATCGACGCCCTGCAATTGCAGATTGATCAACAACTGCGCGGTGCTGGCCGACGACAGCGGCGGCGTCGCGGCACGCGCCGCGCCCGCACTCGTCGTTGCACTGGTTGCACCCGCTGTACCCGAGGCCCCCGCGCCCGCAGCCGCAGCCGCCACGCTCGCCGCACTCGCGACCGGCACGCTGAAGCGCAACGTGATGCCATCGGCGGCCGCCGCGCCGCGCTCCATTGCGTGTTGCTGGACCAGCCGCATCAGCGCCCACGTGCCGCCCGCGCTGAAGGTCGCCGTGCGGCCTTCCACATCCGGCGAATTCGGCACGGCCGGATTGACGTACGGCGCCCAGCGCGACAGTTCGGCCCACGTCAGATCGAGCGCGAGCGGCTGACCGGCGACCCAGTCGAGTCCGGTCTGCCCGTTCGGATACGCGGCCGACTGGTTCGCCGAACTGAGCATCCAGCCGACCAGTTGATCGGCGCCGCGTTCAACGCTCTGCCGCACGTTGAAGGCGACATTCAGATGCACGCCGAGACTGCCGTCGGCGCGCAGCGTCTGCGCAAAAAACTTCTGATCGTCGTCGAGCTGGTCGAGGAACGCACTGGCCGCCGTGCGCTGCGTTTTCGGCAGCCGCGTCAACTGCGCGCGCAGCACCGCGCTCTGTTGCGCATAGACGGAGAAAAAGTCGCGCACCGCGAGCGGCGACGCTTCCGGCGCGCCCGCGAGACCGAACGGATAACGGCCGCCTAACGTCGCGTCGAACAGCGAGAACAGGTTCTGGAACGCCACGGCGTCGCTACCCTGACACAGCGATTGCGCCACCTTGACCAGGTCGCGGCGACGCGCGGCGAACAGATCGTTGGCGCCGTCGTCGGTGGAACTGGCGGGGTCCTGCAGACGCGCGTTGCAATTCTGCGTCGTCATGCCGTTCAGCCGGTCGACGAACAGCGACGCCAGTTGTCCCATCTGGCTGGCCGGATCGGCCGACGGCACGTAGCGGTTCACTTCGGCGATCGAATTGCCCCAGTACGCGGCGGTCTGCACGTTCGGACTGTTGGCGGGCGCATTGCCGGAGTTTTGCGCAAGCGTCGCGAACGGCGCGGCGTACGCGGCCAGCACCTGGGAACGTGCGACCTGGCGCGCGAGGTAATCGCGCGTCACCGGCACCGTGCCGAGATCGAAAAATTCGCCGCCGGTCGTGTCGCTCTGCGGCTGGTACAACTGGCTCTGCACCGCGAGACTGCCGACCGTGGACAAGCGGTCCGCCGCATACTGCTGCAGGCAGCCGGACAACGCACTGAAGCCCTTGCTGAAGCCGAACTCGCTGTACGCGCGCTCCACCTGGATCAACGGCCCGAGCGTGCGCGACAGATCGCGGCTGGCCTGCGCGAGCGCCTGTTCGTCGAACGGCACCGCACTCAACGCGTTCGACGTCGTCGCGGCCGGCCACACATCCGGGCCCGGCGGCAGCGGACTTTGCGCTTCGAGCAACGCGTCGTTGAGCGCGTTTTCCAACTGCGTGGCGGCGATCTGCGCATACAGCGGACGCGGCCCCGCTGAAGACACCCCCCCCGACGACGTCGGCACCTTGGCCGGCTGAAATCCGAACCGCTGCGCGAAGCGCCGGTATTCGTCGATGTAGGTGGCGGCATCGCCGAGCGGGCCGGCATTCCAGCTACGCGCGCCAGTAGCGCCCGCGCCGTTGATCGAGCACGCGAATGCCGTGCGGCGCTTCGTGACCTGCATGAAATGCAGTTGCGACAGCGCGGCAAGACCGGCGAATTCCTGCATGAACGACGCATTGAACGCGCGCCGACCCTGGTCCCGCACGATCAGCGGGTTATACGGCGGCACCGAAAGCGCGTCGAGCTTCTGATAGACCTCGTCGTCGCATTCGGCCGCGGAGAAGGTGCTCGCGGTCGTCTCCAGCAGTGCGGCGTAGGGTGACGCGCGCGCGGCATCCGTCGCGGTGGTGCCCGGCACATAGCGTCCCGACGACGCATCGACCAGTACCAGTTGACGGATCTGTTGACGCAGGTCGGTGCGAATCTGCCCGCACAGATTGCGTTGCGCTTCCTGCTCGACCGCGCCGAGCCAGTTGTCGCGCGTCCACGCGAGCCACGCGACCAGTTGGCGCGTCTGCGCGGCGGGGTCGCCGTGGCCGGTCTGCAGATTGACCAGCAGTTGCTGGCCGGAGCCGGCCTGCGTCACCAGCGCGTCGCGCAGATCCGTTTCCATCTGCGCAAGCTGGTTCCGGTAGCCGGCGGCAAGATTCTCCGGCAGATCGGGCCGGTAATCGGTCGAGGCCGAACTGAGCGACGCGGCCAGCAACCCGCTGTCGCCGTCGCGCATCACGAGCGACACCGGCAGTCCGTACGCGAAGTTGACGAGCCTCGCGAAGCGCACCACATCCTGTTCGGTCGAGGCGCCGGAAAACGGCTCGGCGATCTTGTAGAAGGTGCCGAGCCCGGCTTCGAGATCGGTCACCTCGCGCAGTTGCCGGTTCAGGCGGCTGCGCGCGTTGCGGGCGTCTTCGCCGGGGTCGCCGGTCATGCGGGGCGCGTCCGTGCCGCGCAAACTCAACGCTTTGGCGCGAACCGCCAACTGGCAACCGAGCCCCGGCAGCACCAGGCCCGCGAAAACGCGCCCTGCCACCACCTGCGCCGCACCGTCGCGCAACGGATGCCAGAACCACGGCCAGGACCACGGATTGGCGAGGTCGAATGAGCGCGTATTCAGTTCGTGCACCGACATCAGCACCGTCGAGATTTCGCTCGCACTCGGACACACGCCGCCGCTGTATGGGCGGATGGTTTGCAACTGGACCAGCGCGCGATCAAGCTGGCCGACCGTCGTGTAAAGCCGCGCGCCGGCAAAACCCAGCGCGATCGTAAGCGCGGCGGCCACGCCGAGCGCGGCGACCTGGAAGCCGCGCAGATAGCGATTGCGCGACCATGCCGAGGCGCGTACCACGCGCGCGTTGCCGCGCTCGGCGAACACCTTGTCGTCGAGCAGGCCGGCCACGAACGAGACGTTCGTGCTCGCGCCGACTCCGGCGCCGTCGAGGTCGCCGGTGAAATAGACGCCGCGGCACAGGTGGCCGGGCCGGTCGAGCGTCGCACGGAACGCGCCCGCGAGCCATTGCGCGAGCGGCGTGCGCAGTTGTTCGAGACGGGCGGGAAACAGCAGCATGCCGTCGCGGTCAACGTCGTTCGCGACCGCTTGCACGCTGGCCGCGGTCGAAATCTGCAACGCGCGCAATTGTTCGATCACCACCCGGAACGCTTCATGACACCAGTCCTGCGGCGTGTCGTTGCTGGCCAGCACCGGCGCGGACCAGCCGAACATCTGCTGGCGCAGCGCGTCGGGCTGCGCACGCCAGAACGGCGCAAAGCCGTCGATCCGGTCGCATTGCGTGACCACCACGCTGACCGGCTGCACGAAGCGGAACGCGTCCTGTACGTCGCACAACTGGCGGTAGGCGTCCGCGGCAAGTCGTTCCCGTTGATCGGGCGTGGCGCTCAGCAGGCTGCGCGCCGATACCGTCAGCACGATGCCGTCGGCCGGCCGTTCGGGACGCAGATCGACGAGCGTGCGCAGCAGCGTCTCCCAGCGCGAACGTGCTTTCTTCGCGTTTCGGGTGGTGACGGGCGGGGTTGGCGATGCGCTCGCGGCGGGGCTTGCGGGCCGGCTTGCTGGCGTGCTCGGGGAGGCGGTGGCGGCGACGTTTGCAGCGGATGCGCCTGAGGCGGCGCTTAAGGTGGCGCCCGCGCTTGCCTGGCCCGTTGCCGCAACGCTCGTCGCCACCGCCGCATGCGCGCCCTCGGACGACACGCTGCCGTCGATATCGATCAGCACGCCACGATTCATCACCGACACCGCGCTGCCCGGAATGCGCAGCGACGCGTAGCGCCGGTCCGGGTTCGACTGCGCGAGCCGCACCGCCGCCGACAGCGCGAAGCTGGTCTTGCCCGCATCGCGTTCGCCGAGCATCAGGATCCACGGCATGCGATAGCGCCACTCGCGACGCGTGCGCGCGTAATCGATCGCGGCGAGCGCGGTGCTGATCCAGCCAGGCGCGACGCTATTGTCCGCATCCGCCGACGACGCGGCGGCGGCCGTGCGCGGCGCATTGCGCGCGCGCCAGATCAGCAGCGCGGCGATCACGCCGAGCACAAGGCCGATAGCCAGCAAGATTTTGAATACCGCACTCACAACACATCTCCCCGTGGCGTGGGCTTCGACGCCGCCGCGTTTGCACCCACACTTGCACCCGCGTTCGCACTCCCCGGCGCCGCGCTGATCGCGCCCGACGTCTCGGTCGGACTGGACCCGGCTTCGCCATCCGCCAACGCCGCTTTACCGATCTGCTGTTCGGCGCGCACGCGCTGCGCGGTAGGGTCGTCGGCGACCAACTGCGTGAACGGACGCATCACGATGAACCAGATCGCCGCCGACATCAGCAGATACGCGACCAGCGCAAGCCGCGCCGCGTTGAACCACGGCGACAGCGGCGCGAGCCGGCAACTCGCCGGCTCGGGGTCCTGCGGGCCGATGGTGTGTTCGTAGGCCTGCTCGAACGCGTGGCCGCCGGCGTCGTCGCCGCGCACGTCGGTGACGAACTTGACCAGTTCGTCACGGCGGGCCGACAACGCGGCCGCTTCATGATCGCCGCGCAGCGCGCCGCGAAAACCCACTTCGAGCGCGCCGAGCAGCACCAGTCCCAACTCGGCGTGCGCCTGCGTCGGCAGCGCCACGACCAGCAAACTATCGATCAACCGATAGAACCGCACGCCCGCATTGCGCGTGTCGAACAGCGTGCTTTCGAGCATCAGGTTGAGCCATTCGCCGCTGCCGGCCCAGCTGACTTCGAGCAGCAGTTGCTCGTCGGCGAGCGCGGCCATTGCGTATTCGGCGTCGCGATAAATCTGCAGCAGATCCGGCGTGCAATCGCGCTGCACCGTGCTGGTTTGCTCGCGCAAACATTCCACGAGGCGTGCGTGGACCACCGCCGCCGTCAGTTCCACGGGCACGGCATGGCCGGCCGGCAATGCCGCCAGCCCATGCTTGATCTCCACCAGCAGCCCGTAGAAATCGCAGAAATAGGTGTAGAGCGGCAGCCGCGTGCGCAGCGCTTCGCGCTCAGTTGTGTGCATGCCCCGCATCCTCGCCGTTGCCGGTTGCCCTTGGCGGCTGCGGCTGGCCTTGCTGCCCTTGCTGCGCCGGTTGCGCCATCTGCCGCGCCGGGTCGTTGTGCGTGACGTGCGTGCCGTGCGTACTGTGCCCGCCATGGCGCCCTTCGCGACCGCCCCGCGCGTCGTGGCTCGCCTGCGCGCCGCCCGGCTCGCGATACAGCACGATCCCGCCCGGCGCATGCGTGGCCGCATAGCGGCCACCGCCGCGGATCGTCAGCGTCTCGCCCGGCGTAAACATGTTGCGCATCACGTTGTCGAAATCGAACGCGGCGTTGCGGATCTCGTAGTACAGCCCCGCCGGATTCAGGCCCTTGCGGCGCGTGTCCGACGACTTCACCGACGCCCCCGGCATGCGCCGGCTGTCGAGCGGATCGAGCAGTTGCGGCTGGCTGATCGTGCAGCTCTCGAGCCAGCGTTCGAGGTCGGCGCGGCTCTGCGCGGCCGACGGCACCACTTCGACCAGCAGGATATCGCCCGCGTCGAGCGGCAGGCGCAGCGAAAATTCGCCGCCGTCGTCGCGCAGGAACGGCAAGCGCTCGAAACTCGGACGGATCGCCTTCACGTGGTCTTCGACAAAGCTGAGCGCGGCATCGAACCCCGGCTGGCAGTCGAAATGATCGTACGGCGGCAGCACCGGCGGATCCGGCAGCGGATCGAGCGCGGCCATCTCGCCGGCCGCGCGCGCGAGCGACAGATACAGCGCGCGCGGCGCGACGTCGGTGCCGAGCCCGAGCACGTCGAGATCGGGCAGGATCGCCGCGAGCCGGCGCGCAGCCAGTGCAAGGAAAGCGTCGCCGATCGCGGCGTTCAGAAACGCGCCCTCGCCGACCTGCGCGATCTCGCGCAGCTTCATGCGCACGCTGTCGCGCAGCGCGCCGACCCGGCGCTGCAAGCTCCTGTCGCGCAAGAATTCCGCAGCGCCGAGCGACGCCATGGGCGGCAGATAGTCGGTGCAGCGATAGGTGCCGAGCGACGTGCGTTCGAGCTGGAACAGCGGGCAGCCGGCCAGCAGATTGGTGCCGCGCGTCCAGCCGGTGTCGAGTCGCAGCGCCGGCTTCAGCCGCGGCACCAGCACCGGCACGCGGCCGGTGTTTTCATCGACAGCGGCCGTGCCCGGCACCGACTCGTAGCGCCGGTTCAGGCTTCCCGTGGTGGCCGCCGTGTCGCCGCGCAGCGGCAGCACGAGGGCGATCTGCGCGCGGTCGCCGGTGGTGGTCAGCGTGCCGCTCACGTCGAGTTCGAGCGCGTGGTCGCGGGACTTGTCGAGCACGATCGGCGTGCCGTCGTCGAGCACGCATTCGAGCGCGCGCACCGTCACGCGTCCCTTGCCGAGCAAGCCCTCGTCGAGTTCGAGATGCCGCACGCCGACGAAATCCGGATTGGCGCGCTCGATCAGATAGCGCAGTTGCGCATGCCAGAAGCGATCGTTCTGTTGCAGATGCTGCGGAGACAGCAACAGCCCTTCCGACCATTGGATGCCATACGGCAGGTCTACGGGCGAGCTCGACTGGGTCATCATTTCCTCGATACGGCAAGTGCTGCGACGATGTTCATTACGGGCGGTTCAGCGGTTCAACATTCCAACGGCGCGAGGCGCGCGATCACTGCGCGCCGTCATACGTGACGGTCTGCGGACCCAGCGTGATCACCACGCGCTTGTACTGCGTCAGATCGGCGACGCCCTGGCCCGCGGGCGCCACGAAATTCACATAGCAATAGACCACCAGCGCCTTCCTGTAACGCGCCGGCAACGGCACCGGCGCGCTGCTCTGGTTCGGCGGCAATTGCACCGACACGGCGTCGACCTTCGGACCGAGCGAGGTCAACAGCGCCGCGCGATGCGCGAACCAGTCCGGCCCGGTGCGCGGCAGCAGGGCGGCGCTGGTCGCGTCGTACACGAAAACGAAGTCGAGCGCGGTAGCGCTGGCGTTGTTCGCGCCGTTCTGCGCGATTACCGTCACGCCGCGCAATGCGGTCTTCGTCGGACCGAACCAGCTACAGCCCGCTGCGAACAGCAGGCACGAACAGACCAGCAGGCGGACCATCGGCCACCCGTTCGCGTGCGGCGTCCACCGGCGCCTCATGACAGCAGGATCACGCGAAACTGCGCCGGCGTGATCGACATGCCGACCGCGTTCGGCGGCATGCCGTTCTGCATCGTCATGGTGGTGAGGCGGGTGGCGAACATCACCCCGACCATCACCTTGAAGCTGCCGAGCAGCGGCCGGTCCGGGCCCATTTCGATCTGCGACACCACGCCGCCTGCCGAGATGTCGCCGAGGCTCAGGGTGCCTTGCGTCATCAGATTTTCCGCAAGACCCCCGCCGAAGATCACGTTGAACACCGACGGAATATGCGTGAACGACAGCGCGAAATTCGGAAACGGAAACGGGATCGGAATGGGCAGCAGTTTGCACACGTCCGGGAACGCAAAATTCAGCACGCCGAGATTGGTATTGGCGAACATGGCATCAACCCATCGAAATGCGGTCGGCGTCGACCTTGACGTCTTTTTCCGCGGTGACCATCACCTGCTTGCCGTGCTGGCGCAGCAGTTGATCGACGTCGAGCAGATAGTGTTCGCCGTGGCCCACGTAGTCCTTGAACGCGTCCACCACGCTCTGCGCGACGCTGCGGAACAGGTCGTTCGCGGTGACGCTCAGCTTGCCGGTGGCGGCCACGATGTCGGCGTCTTTCATCGAGCGCAACGCGGCCCGTTCGGTCGCGACGATATCGATCGACGCCTGCGCGATGGTCAACTTCCGCGCGCCCGGCACGCTCAGCGTCGCTTCGCTTTCCACCGAGCCGGCTTCCGCGTTGCGCGCGAGAATGTGCACGATGTAGCGGCTCGTATCCGCGCGCTCGACCACCAGCACGGCATCGCCGACCCGCGGCTCGATCAGGCAGGTGAGCGCGGTCGACGCGATCCGTCCGTCGTCGAGCAGCACGCGTCCGCTGTCGAGTTCGACCGCGACCGCCGCCTCCTGCAGATGCGGTGCGAGCGGCGCCGCCGGCCGGTGTTTCAGCAACTCGTCGTTCATCTAAGGGTCTCCAGTTGCAACGTAGGGCGCTCGGCATCGAGCAGCGCCGTATCGGTCGACTTCATCCGGTACGTATGCGCGCCCGCGAACGACGCCTGCTCGAAGCACGCGTCGTGCAGGCTCGCGTGTTCGAGCCACGCGCGCTCGAACGAGACGCGCGCGCCGCGCGCATGATCGAATTGCGCGTACGAGAGCCGCGCGTCGTCGAAACTCACGTCGATCAGGCGGCTGTTGTGCCACACCGTCTGTTCGAGTTGCGCGCCGTTCAGACGCACCCGCGTGAGCTGCGCCTTCGCGAGCATCGCGCCAGTGAGCGTGGTATGCGACAGATCGACGTCGCTCAGTTGCGCGTCGAGCAGCAGCGCACGTTCCGCGCGCAAACCGTCCACCCGCGTGCGCGCGAAAATCGCCTGACGGCAATTCGCCTCGGTCAGCGTGGCCTCGCGCAAATCGGCGTCGGTGAAATTGCAGCCTTGCAGCGTGCAGCGCACCAGACTGATCGCGGGCAACGCGAGGCCCGAGAAGTCGCAGTCCATCAGCACGGAGGTTTCCGCACTCAGACCGCTCAGGGTCACGGCGCGCAGATCGGTTTTCGCGAGCGCCGCCTGATCGAGCCGCGCGCCGCTGAAATTCGCGCCCCCGACCTTGCAGTCGAACAGCACGCTGCGCAGCAGCATCGTGCCGTCGAAGCGCGCGCCGGTCAGCGTGGTGGCGGATAGCGTCGACTGTTGCAGGGTCGCGCCGCGCCAGTCGGACCCGGACGCGTGGCATTGCATCAGCGTCAGGTACTGCGCGCTGGCGCCGACCATCTCCAGCGCCGCGCAATCGCAGCCGATCAGCGCGGTGCGCATCAGCGTCGCCGTACCGAGCCGCGCGCCGGACAGATCGCAGTCCAGGAACCTGGCGGCGCTCAGGTTCGCGCCGCTCAGGTCGGCCGCGGCAAGGCAGACGTCCTTGAACACCAGGCCGGACCAGTCCACGCCGCGCAGATCGGCGCGCGTGAGATCGAGGTCGGTCACCGGACGGCCGAGCGAGCGCTGCTTCGCGATCGCGGCGAAGGCGACTGCAAGCGCGGCGGCCGACATCGGCGCATTAACGGACAACGGCTGCGCGCTCATGCGATCGCCCTCCTGCCCGCTTCGAGTTGGACGTCGCGCAAATCGGCGCGGGTGAACAGCGCGTCGCTGGTGTCGGCCTGATAGAGACAGGCGCCGACCAGCGACGCATCGGTGAAATTCACCTCGCGGCACACGGCGCGAAACAGGTTCGCGCGCTCGGCACGCGCGCCCGTCAGCGTCGCCGCGGTGAACAGACAGCCGCTGAACTGGCCGTCCGACAGTTGCGCGCCGGACAGATCGGTGCGACCCAGATCGCACGTGGCGAGCGTTGCACCGCGCCAGTCGCTGCCGCGCAGTGTTGCCCGTTGCCAACTGCAATGTTCGGCGCGCAGACCGGCCATGCGTACGTTCGACCAATCGGCGTCGGCGCCGCCCGTCGGCACGTCGACGAGCGTCGCGCCTTCGAACGAGGCATCGATCAGCTTCGCATCCATCAGCACGGTTTTGCGCAGCGTCGCTCTGGCGAAGCTCGCGCCGCTCAGATCCGCGCGCATCAGCACCGTGGCCGCCAGTTGCGCGGCCTGCCAGTCGCTGGACGGCGCGCTCGCATTGAGCAGCACCGCCTGGGTCGCCGTCACGCGTTGCAGCCGTGCACCGGCGAGACCGATACCCGAGGCGAGGCAATGATCGAGACAGGCGTCGCTCAGATCGGCTTGCGGCCATTGTGCGTCGAGCGCCCACGCGCGCGTCAGATCAGCGCCGCCGAAACCGATCCGCGCGCCGCTGCTATGACACAGGTTCGCGTCAGCCAGCGTGGCGCGGGTGAAGTCCGCGCCGTCGAGTTGCGCGCCGCTCAACACCGCGCGATCGAGGCGTGCGCCGCTCAGCCGCGTATTGCGCAGATCGGCGTTTTCCAGTTGCACTTCGCGCAGATCGGCGTTGGACAGATCGAGACCCGACAGGTCGATGCCGGCCAGGTCGCGGCCCGCAAGCAGCACGCCGGCGCGATGCCATTGCTCGACCTGCATGCCGAGCCAGCGCGCGAGGTCGGGCGCCAACGGACCGTCGGGATCGGTGTAGCGCAAGCTCGCGCGGCGTGCGGCGCGCGCTTGCGCGGGTTGTGCCGCGAGCGCGGCGTCGAGTTGCGGGACGCCGGTGCTTTCCGGTGCGGCGGCGGCGGCCGGAACCGGGGACGCTGCGTTGCGGCTCGGCGGTACGAGGCCGATCACGGGATCGAGCGGTACGAGGTCGACGGCCGCGACGCTGACTCGCGCCCAGGCGGCTTCACGGCGCGCGGCGGGGTCCTGCGTGGCGGTGGTCATCGTGGGCAGTTCCGGTAGCGAAGCCCGCAGGCGGTCTGCTTGCGCGCGTGCTTCGGCGATCATGGTCCGCGCGCCGTCCAGCATCGGCGCAAGGTCGAAATCCGATTCGGCGATGGCCACGCTGTCGAGGCGCGGCAAACGGGTCGGCTTGGCGGGCGCGGTTGGAGCGTCGGTGGCGGCGATCGTCGTGGCCGTGGTGGTCATCGTGGCCGTGGCAGTTGCCGCGCCCGTCGCAGCCGTCCCGGCCGTAGCCTTCGCCACGATCGCGGCCGTGGGCGTGATCCCACTCACCGCGTGAAACTCAGCGAGTTGCGCATCGAGCTGCGCCTGTTCCGCCGCAGCCGCCTGGTCCGCGCGCGCGGCGCTCGCCGCAGCACGCGCGATACGGGTCGGCGCATCAAAATCCGCGGCCAGATCCGACTCATTGAACAGATGCGCGGCGGCCGTCGCCGGATCGGTGCGCCGCGCGAACACCTCGGCGTAATGCGCGAACGAACGCGGCCGGTCGCGATGCTCGTAACCGACCATCACCGCATCGATATCGAAACCGAGCGAATGCGCGTGCGGCGTCTCGCCGTGATACATCGCCACGCCGGTCAGCAGATCGGGAAAGAACCACACCGTGTCGAACCTGAGCGCGACTTCTTCGAGCGACGCCGCGCCGCTGCGCTGAATGAAACCCCGCGCGACCAGCGGCGGCACCTGCCCTTCGATCACCGCGCGCTGCGGATGCATGCCGCACAAACGGTACGGCTCGCCGCCTTGCAGATACGCGGCCAGCCACTGGTCCACCGGTGCGCGCTGGAACAAGGCCGGTGTCGCGCTCGACGAAAACCCCGGCGCTTCCTGCGCTAGCCACTTCGCGCCGTAGCGCCCGGCGTGACGCGAACGCGCCTGCCAGTCGAACGCGAGCGGACCGAAGCCGGCCGGCGCATAGCGAACCCAGTGACGCCGCACCGGCGTGCCCGGCAGTTCGAGGTTCGGCATCGGCCGTGTATTGACGCCCGCCAGCGCGGCGAAGCGGTTGCGCTCGTAGCCGCAGCCCACCGGATTGTCCGGATGGTGCGCGCCGCCGAACGCCTGCGTATACGCGAGCGGCATCGATACGAACGGCTTCGGCGCGTCGATCCGCAACCACGGCGCGTAACGCCACACCCGCTCGCCGATCACGTCGAGCGTCTTGTCGACGCCGGCCGCGCTCAGGCTCACCTGCATCCGATCAACCGGCTTACCTTGCGGCGCATACGCATTGCCGCACAGCAGCAGTTCCGCGCGCGACTTCGGCAGCACTTCGTCGAGCGGCTGCGTGACGCCTTGCGCGGCCAGGGTCTTCAGCACGCCGGGCCATTGTTCGTTTTCCATCGCGAACCGCTGGACCGCTGCCTCGCCGAGCGGAAAAAAGCCCAGCGCCGACACGACGAAACGCCGCTCGCCGCCAATCTGATACGAGCGGGTCAACGTGCCGAGGCTTAACGGTTTGACGATTTTCATCGGCGGCTCACAGGTAGATCTGGATCACGCCGACGATCGTGATCGTCGCATTGGACATCTTGATCTCGGGCACGGCAGCCTCCTCGGAGATCCGCAAGCCCGGACCGGCCAGTGAAATCGTGTGACTCTCCGACGAGATCGTCACCTGGCTCTGGATGCCGGCCAGCGTCACGTCCGACGTCACGCCGGACATGTTGATGCGGCTCGACGCGCCGACCATGCTCACCGAGTTCACCGCGCCCTGCATGTCGACCGAGTTCGACACGCCGACCATGTTGGTCGACGTTTGCACGCCAGTCATCGACATCGACGACGAGATGCCCGTCACGTTGGTGGTGTCCAACATGCCGGTCACGCTCGTGCTGTTCTGGCTGCCGGTCAGCGAACTGGTGTGCGATTTGCCGGTGGTCGAATTCTCGGTCGACGAGCCGACCACGTTAGTACCATGCGATTCGCCGGTGATATTGCTGTTGATCGAGACGCCGGTGGTGTTGCTGCTGGTCGACTTGCCGGTAAGCGAGGTCGACTGGTTTTCCGTGATCGTCGACTTCGACGCGCTAATGCCCGTCACCGTATTCTCGGACGATGAATTGCCGGTCACCGTGCTCAGATTCGTCACGTTGCCGGTGCTGGACGAACTGCCGTAGGTGTCGCCGAACACGTCGTTCACGCTGACGCTGACCGCTCCCGGATCGGGCGACGGTGACGGCTGCACCGCATCCGGACTCGACTTGCCCACCACGCTCTGGTTATACGTGCTGCCGACCGCCGAAAAATTCTGCTGCTGCAACGCCCAGCTATGCCCGTAGCTACTGCCGTAGGAATACGACTGGCTCAGCAGACCCTGCTCCTTTTTTTCCGAGGTCGCATGGCTGTAGCTCGCGCCTTGCGAGAAGCTCGCGTCGCGATACTGCCCGCTCGCATACGCGCTCGTGACCGTATCGATCGCGGTGTCGAGCGTGCTGTCCGTCACATCCGACGACGCCCCGAAACGAATGCTCTTGCTATCGCTGTACGAGGTCGAATAATTGTTGCCGACCGAGGTGTTCGCGGTCCAACCCGACGGCGTGACCACGCGTGAACCGTTCGCGTGCACGATGCTCTGGATCTCCGGCAACTCGGACTCGTCCTGCGCGCGCGCCACCACCACGGTAACGCCCACTTCCGGCACGGTCTGCATATGGCCGGCGAGTTTCACCCACACCGGCTGGGTGGACGCGTTGACCGCGCGGTCGGTCGCGAAGTTCACGTAGACGCCCTTCGCGTTCAGCGTCGACGGGCTCGCATCGCGATCGGTCTGATTGCTCGTGACCATCTCGAAGTTCTGCTTCGTGTAGTAGCGCCAGTCTTTCGGCGCGGTGCTGCCGTCCGAGTCGACCACGATCGCGAGCAGCGAGCCCTGCTGCGTCTGTTCGATCGAGAACGGCGTGATCAGACTCGACGGATCGGTCGCGCTGAAGGTGTTCTGATAGTCGCCGTCGAGGCTCGCTTCGTGCGACACCTGGGTCAGCACGAAGCGTTGTTCGTCGAGCGACGGCTGGATCGTCATGCCGGCCGCGCCGCCCTTCGGCATCTGCAGCGTGAAGTTGTGGCCCACGCGCATTTGCGCGCAACTGCTGGTGCCGGAAAAACGCTCGGCGGAACCGCGCCGCGACGCTTCCGACAAACCTTGCGTCTCGCGCGCCTGCCAGTCGCTCACGCCGTACTGGAACTGACGGTATTGCGTGAACGGCAATGCGCCCGGCTCGGTGGCGCCGGCCGTGAAGGTCTGGAAGGTCGGAATCGCGTCGACGTCCCACGATTCCTGCTGACGCGCGAGCACACACTCGACGCCGGTCGTGACCAGCGACTGCTCGTACGTGTATTGCGACACCACGTCCGCTTGCGCGAGACCGAGCGCGCTGGTGTCGGTCGACGTGTAGCGCAGCGGCCGGTCGAACGGAATCGACGGATATTGCGCGCGGTTCGAGAACACCACCGTGTGGCTGTTGCCGGTGTGCGTGAAGCAGTAGTAAATCTGCGCCTTGCCCATCAGGCGCTGCAATAGCGCGTAGTCCGATTCGCCGGCCTGCATCCAGTCCTGCAGGCGAGTCTGCGCGAGGTTGTGATTGCCGCCGATCCCGTTCAGCGAAAACGTCACGTCGTGCTCGCGCATCAAGGTTTCGATCGCTTGCGCGACGCTCTGCTGCACCAGCATCCGGTAGCGGTTGGTGAGCGTGAGTTTCCACAGCGCGGGTTTGATGCCGGCCTTGTAGACGCCGGGCTCGCTCATCGAGAACGACGTGACGATGCCGTTGAACAGCGACAGCGTCGGGTCCGGCGCGCCGCCATCGAGCGCCGCGGCGAAGCGTTCGTTCGAGGCGCCGGTCAGCGCTTCGAGTGTGCTGTCGGGTGTGCTGTCGGGTGTGCTGTCGGGTGTGCTGTCGTTAGGGAGCCGAAAATCCGGCCGGTCGATGCCGACCGTCACCGGCCGCCCGATCAACTGATCGAAGCGCATGATCGGTGCACCCGACGCTTCCGTATTCGCGCGCAGGTCGAGCTGGAATTCGAACGGCTGCGACACCTGTTCCTGGCCGCTGATTTTCGTCGCGCGAAAGGTTTCCGCGCCGACGGTGTAGCCGCCGGGCAGGAAGATCGCGACGTGCAGGAAGACGGCCGGCGCGGGCCGCTCGACCTTATCGATACGCGTGACGCCGATCGTGTCGAGCGTGCTCATTGCAGGGGTCCTTGCGGGTCGCCCGCGATCGCGTAGCTCACGGTGCGCAGGTCCGAGTTTGAGTCTGACGTTGCGTCGGTCCCCGCGTCGCCGTTCGCCTCCGAGCGCACTGCCAGCCATGCGGTCTGACCGAGACGCAGGCCACGATAGCGCACGCCCGGCGGCAACGCGGCGGTCACGAGCGGAATCGCCGGCGCCGTGACGCCGCTGCCGGGCGTGGCGCTCAGCAGCGACTCCGGCAGATTCGCCGCGGCAATGCTCAGGTCGACGGTGCAGTCGACGCGGCGGTCGAACAGCAGTCGCACCATATCGGCGAGACCGGTGTAACCGTTGAGCGGCGCGTCGTTGTCGGCGGCTGCCTCGGCGGCGCTCTGGTGGTGATGCGGATGGGTTGGCGCGGTCTGGTTGAACGGATCATGCGGCGTTTCCGGCTGCCACGGCGGCGGCAGCAGATTGCACAGCCGCTCGTAATCGACCGCGGGCACGGTCAGGCGCACACCGGCCATCTGATTCCACACCTGCGTGCCGAGCACCGCATCGCTGCCAAGCGTGCCCTGCTTGCCGAGCCCCGACCATTGCGCGGACGACAACGGCCGCCAGTCGCCCACCAGTTGTTCGAGCTGCGTGTCCGGCATGCCAAGGTACTGACGCAACGCGGTGAGCGCTGCGGTGGCGCTGCGGCGCGGATCGGCCAGCGTCGCAGTCATGCCGAGCCATGCGCGGCGCGGCAGCACGATCTGCGCCTCCGCGTCGAGCGACGCCATGCCGGCGATGCTCGCCAGAAAATCGGCCTGCAACGTGTCTTGCGGCAACGCATAGTCGAGCGCGACGTCCTGGGTCGCCTTCAACTGATGCCGCAGCACGTTGATGCGATGATTGAACACGTCGAGAAACGCGGCGAAAGTCCGGTCGTCGTCGCGCAAACGGTCACGCACCCACTCCAGAAACGGCTCCGGCAGCGGCCCGAGTTCGCTCGCCACGCTGTAGTTCGGCGTGCAGATCTCGACCACCTCGCCGTTCTCGACGCTGGTCAGCGCCGTGGTCAACGCGGCGCCGAGCGTCGCGGCGAGCGGCGCGTTGACCGCTGCGTTCACCGGCTCGTTCAGCAGCGCATGCATGGCGCCGTCCGGCAAATGACGCATCGCGGCCCGGCCGCCCGGCGTATCCAGCAGATCGGCGGCGTCGAGGCGGCGACAACCCGTCACCTCGACACCCGGAAACGCCGGCGACAGATCGGCGGTAAAACGCAAGCGGCGCGCGAAGCCGGCGAAACTGCGCGTGTCAGCCTCGCCGCTCATGAGCCGCCACGTCAACAACACCTTGAGGCGTTGCTTCACCGACGGCCGCGACGAATCGCGCACGCGCAACAGGCGCACGAGTTGAAACACGTCGATACGTTCGGGCCGATCGAATAGCAGTTCTTCTACAGAACCGGCTGGAGGCCGACTAGCTGAGGCCATTCGCGCAAAATTCCCTTGATATCGTTGACGCTGATCCGCAGCGCGACCCCGGCGTTGACCGCACCGTACAACGCGAAGAAATGCCGCAGCACTTCACCGAACAGAATCACGCTGCCTTCCGCGAAGCTCGCGCGATCGAGCCATAGATCGACCCGCAAACCGTCGACGAAACCGCGCCATGCATCGTCGCCACGGCGCACCATCACGCGCGCGGTGCGCATGTCGCGGATGCCGTCGATCTGTTTGAAGCCGCTTTCGCCCCGCATGCCGACGTGCTGCTTGAGCAGATCTTTCAAGGCCGGCAGTGCGTGCTGGCCATCGGCGAGCGACAGCCGGTTCAACGCGAGTTGCGCGGCAAGCGCCCAGGGCCGCGCGCCGATCAGCCGCGGGGTCTGATGCGAGCTCACCTGCCCCACGATCGACGCGCCCGAGATCGGCCCCGCGCCTTCGAGCCGCAACAGATCGCCCTGACGCAACTGCTCCGGCAGATTGCGGTTGGTGCAGAGCGCCGAGCCGCCGAGCGTTTCGTCCGCGGGTCGTGCGAGATTGAAGGTGGCGTCCAGAAACGACACATACAACTCGGTGCCCTGCACGTCGCCCAATTGCGCTTCCTCGCGGCGCGTCATGTAGAAATAGTGCTGCGATTGCAGCCGCTGGAAATCGTCCATCGAGAAATACGGCGCCAGCGTGCGCGGCGGCTCGCCGGGCCGCGTCGAGTACAACTCGGTCAGCGAGTACACCTCGCAATAACGGTGATCCCCGGCGTTGCCTTGCAAGCGGTATTCGTAACGCGTGTGATCCAGCGCAATCGGTTCGAGGCGTTGCGGATACAGGTTGATCAACGGGACGCAGTTCAGGCGTAACAGATCGCGCGGCAGCGTGGCGACCACGTCGAGCGGCTGCGTGCCGATGAACATCAGTTCGAAGGCGGCCGCGCCGCTCGTGAACGCGAGACCTTCCACGTCGAAGAACAGGAATTTCTCGGGAAAAGCGAAGTATTCCTGCAGCAGCCGGTAGCCCGGATGCGTATTGGCGCTGACCTGCAACATCGCTTCGTTCTGCGCGAAGCCGCGCCAGGTCAACGCGCTCAACGGCACATCCAGGCGCGCGCCGGACGGTTTGTTGTCAGCGTCGAGCGGTTGCGCGACGATCTTCGCCAGACCGAGCGCGAGCATCTCGTAGAAGGTGTGCAGGTCGTTCGGCGCGCAGTTCAGATAGAAGCGCAGCGTGCCCAGTTGCAGCTCGCTCAATGTGCCGGTGCCGGTGCGCCGGAGCGTCACGCTCAGCACCGAGCGCAGATTCGGGTTCTTCCAGTCGGCCGGATCGAGCGAGCGGCTGCTCGGCGCCACCAGATCGATGTGCATGACCTCGAGCGGCACGAGCGGCGTGTCGTAACAGGTCATGAAGCGGCACGCGACCGGATTGCCGCGCATGTCGCGGCCTTTCGCGGTCATCAGGCGCTTTCGTTCGAGCACCTGGCGTTTGGAGAAATTCGCGCCGTCGGCCTTGACGTCGAGCGCGGCAATCGCCATGGACGGCAACGGCGCCGACAGATGCGGATACAGGTGATCGGTCAGTGCGTTGGGCAGCGACGCCTGGCCGAGATCGAGCTGATAGCGCAGACGTCCGGCAAGAAACGCGAACGACTGCACCAGCAACTCCACCTGCGGATCGGTGGAACGGCCCTGACTCAAACCGAGCGCGCCCGCCGCCGCCGGAAAATTGCGCGAGAAGATCGCCGCGTCGCCGCGCAGCGCCGCCAGTTCCGCATTGAAGTAATCGGCCAGCGTGGTATTGGCAAGCTTCATCGCAGCATCACCTCCAGCGCGGCGCCGGTGGCGGCATCGAGCAGTACGCGAAACGGCTGCGCGTCGGCGCTGCGCAACACACCCGACACGCGCAGCCGGTTCGGCATCAGCGGATTCGCGTCGGGCACGAGCGTCACCTCCACGTTCGCGAGGCGCGGCTCGAAGCGCTCGATCATCCGCTTCAGACGCGCGGCGTAGCGGGTCAGGCCGACCCCGCCGTTAGCCGACACATCCACCACGTTGAGCATGCCGAAGCCGAGCAGATCGCTCGCGTCGCCGGCGCTGCGCGGACGCGTCGCGACCATGCGCTGAATCTGCTCGGCGACGGCCACGCCCAGATCCACGGGCCGGGCATGCGCCGCCGAGGTGGGCGTCGCGTCGGCGAGACGTTCGAACAGATAGCGCATGAAGCGTGAACCTCGTATGAAGCGGAAGCTGACAGGCGGTGCGACCGCGTTCAGTCGGTGAACTGACCGATCGGGCGGTTGCGTGCGATCGACCAGCCGGTCGCGAGATTACCGGCCGGCATGGTGTCCGCGCGCTGCACCGTGTACGTCCACAGAATTTCGGTGAAGTTGAGCTTGAACTGCTCGGTCGGCATGTCGTCCGGATGCGACTGGAACTGGATTTCGCTGATGATCGCGTCGCGCAGCTGGAAGGTCAGAATGTTGCCGGTCAGCTCGCCCGAGTTGCGTGCGATATACAGCTTGGTCGGCTGCGCCTTGCCCTTGCCGAGCGGTTGTGCGCGCAAGCAATACTCGTAGAACTTCACCGAGGTCTTGTCGACGTACTTGGTGCAGGTGAACTCGGTGATGATCGGACGACCCGAGGTCCGCGCCGAATTGCTGACGTCGGTGGTGATCTGCTGTTTCATGCCCTGGTGAACCGACACGAGCTCGATACATTCGCCGAGCGCGAGCACCTTGTCGCGCCAGGTGTCGTCGATCAGGCTGCCGCCGTTGTCCCAGTTGTTCGGGCCGCCGAATACGTCGGAGTCGCCCGGCTGCAACAGAATGAGGTCCATCGTTGTTCCTTAACGTTATGAGCGATCAGCCTGCCTTGGGCAGGTCGGCCACGAGCCGGATCGAGGTGGTCAGTTCTTCGAGCTGGAAATGCGGCTTCAGGAACATGGTTGCCTTGTACGAGCCGGGCGCGCCCGGCACTTCGGTCACCACGATGCTCGCCGAGCGCAGCGGATAGCTGGCCTTGATTTCCTGGGTCGCGTTGTCGTCGAGCAGCACGTATTGCGCGATCCAGGTGTTCAGATACGCTTCGAGCGTCGCGCGATTCTGGAAACCGCCCACCTTTTTTCGCACCAGCACCTTCACGTAATGCGCGAAGCGCGACGCCGCCAGCATGTACGGCAAACGCGCGGACAGTTGCGCATTCGCGTTGGCTTCGTCGGACAGGTACGTGATCGGCTGGTTGACCGTCTGGCCGCCAAAGAACACCGCGTTCGACGAACCCTTGCTATGGCACAGCGCGATAAAACCGAGGTCGCTCAGTTCTTTCTCGCGACGGTCGGTGATCGCGACTTCGGTCGGGCAGAACAGCACCTGCGAACCGCGATCGGTGCGGTACTGGTAGAGCGGCAAACCGTCGACCAGACCGCCACCCTCTTCGCCGCGAATCGCCGCGGTCCACTGATACAGCGCGAACGCGTTGGTGATGCGCTGCGCCAGCGCGTAGGCCGCGTTGCCCCACAGGAACTTGCTGTCCGAGTCGATATCGGCGAACTTCACGCCGTTCTGATCGGCGTTCACGTTGGTCGGATCGGTGCTCGGGCGCTGGCCGTCGCTGGAGATGTCTTCGATGTAATTGAAGCCGACCGGCGCGACGGTGTAGTCGTACGGCAGGCGCAACAACAGACGCGGCAGCACCAGCGTGGCGTAGCGCGAATCTTCGGTCTGACGGAATGCGTTGAACGAAATCCAGTCGTTGCCTTCGAAGATTTTCGCGAGGTCGCGCGGCTTGCCGAGTTGCGAATAGTCGTCGAGGCCGAACATCGAAGGCTGCGCGCCGGCGATCAGCGGCGCGTGCGCCGCGGCGGCCACCTGCGTGACCTTGCTGAGGAACTCGATGTCGAGGAAGGTCTTGCCGATCGGGTAGTCCATGATCAGCACGCTGAACGGATTGCCGCCCAGGGTGCCGTATTCCGCTTCGTACGTGAGCTTGAACATCAGGCTCTGATCGAACTCGACGGCAGTCTCCAGATCGTTCGACAGTTCGTCGCGGCGCGTGTTGAAGACCTTCAGCTTCAGCATCGTGCCGGTCTCGGTGTTCGCCACCAGGTTCGCAATGCTGCGCCAAGTCGCTTCGAGCGTCTGGAACGAATCCGAGTGCAGGATCGCGTCGATGTTCGCGCTAAGCTTGCCGTCGATATCGACGACGGCGGCGTCGATCCACTGCGCCGCGTGCATCACCGGGGCGGGTTGCGGTTGCGGTTGCGGTTGCGTTTGGCTTTGCTGTTGCGCCGGCGGGGCGTCGACCGCGCTGAGCACCACGTCGTTGAAGTAGCCGAGCAAGGCGAGTGCGTCGCCCCAGTCGGGCGGGGTTTCGGCGGTGCCGGTGGTGCCGGTGGTTCCGGTGGTTCCGGTGGTTCCGGCGGCTTGCGTGTTGGCGCCTTGGCCGTTGTCCGCGCCGCCTTGTGCGTTGTCACCGCCCTGGCCGCCCGCTTCGCCACCTTGCGTACCCGTGGTTTGCGTGGCGCCTTGTGTGTTGTTGCCGCCTCGCGTGCCGCCGCTGTTACTGGTCGGAGCAGGCGGTTGCGTCGTCACCAGATGGCCGAGCAATTGCGACAGCACGTTGTCCGGTGTCAACTGGGTAGGCGGCAAGAGCGGCTTGGCGGCCGGCGTTACGCCGAGCGTGCGCCATGCGTCGGACGGCGATGCCTGGGCCGTCCCGGTTGTCCCGGTTGTCCCGGTTGTCCCGGTTGTCCCGGTTGTGCCGGTTGTGCCGGTTGTGCCGGTTGTGCCGGTTGTGCCGGTTGTGCCGGTTGTGCCATTGGCGCCGTTCGCACCATTAGCACCGCTTGAGCTATTCGCACCGCTGGCACCCGCCGTTTGCGCCGACTTGTACTTATCCGCGATCGCCTTGCGCAACGGCACCTGATCCGGCGCACAAGTCCGATCGAGCGCTGCGGCCAGCGCGTCGTCGATCTCGGCACGCGCCTGCAGCATCCGCACATTGGCGCGCGCCGCATTCCGCGCGGCCAGCCGGCCCACTTTTTTAACCACCGAAATCGGCTTGAAGTCGTCGAGCGTCTCGAAGGTCAGCTTGGTCGGATCGTGCTCGACGTCCCCGCCGGGCGTCGTCGGCGGCAACGCCACCTTCGACAGATCGACCATCGCGCCGGCCGCTTTCATGATGTCGAAAATGTTGTCGCGATCGATCTCGATGAACTCGCGCTGCTTGTACGGTATCGGCAGATCCGCACTGCCCGCATCGCCGGAAAGATTCGCGAAGATGCCGACGATGAACGGCAATTGCGTCGCCCGTTGCGCGCCGCCGGTCTCCACCTCGTAGGTGATCTTGACGCGCGGTGGTCGCACGCGCGTCAGCTTTTGCTGGACGTTGTCGTCCTCTATAAACCCCATGTGCTCGCCTCGCTTCAATCGGTTAAGAAAGAGAAGGCGAACCAGACCCAGCCTGATCGGATGCTTCTCTCGTCCATTCTTCATACAAGCTTTGTGCCAGCTTGCGGATGATATGACGCGAGCCTTGCTGCGTGGGGCTCACGGCCACGTGAGGCGGCCGCCGACCGCGTCGCGCGATGAGTACGAATTCACCCACAACGATGGCAAGCACGAGTGCGAAAAAACCCGCTTCGGCACCGTGACGCCTGATCGATCCAGCGGGTTTTCGACCTACAACGTGGTGGGATAAATTCACCTCGCTGTGGGTCGAATCGAACCCTGCGGCAATCGCGAACCGGCGAGCGTCGAGCGCGGACGAGCGTGCTCCCCGCGCTAGCGCTCGATCAGCAAAGTGGAGTCGATGTAATGACCGAACGAACGCTGAAGCGTTGCTTCGCGTCGAGGGGAAATCGGAAGAAGAAGATGACGAAGTGGGCGACCGTGGCCGCTCCAAACGCGTAGTGATAGCGCCAGGCTCAGCTCAACCCAACGCGCCTGAATCGCGCTGTGCGCGCCACAACAGGCGGTTGCCGATCGGCACGCACGCCACCAGCCCTTGCTCGAACAGCAACTCGAGCGCGGCCTGCGTGATATCGGGCGAATTCGCCGCGGCGTCCGTGCCGATCCAGACGAAGTGCACGCCTTCGACAGTATCGGCCGCTGCCGGATGATCGAGCAGATAGCGAAGGATTTGCAGCGCGGCGATTCGCGTCAGATCGTCGATCACGATGCGATCCGTCGATCACTGCGCCGACAGCGCCGGATGGGCCTGTCCGTCAATTCGAGCGGTCACGGGCCAGGCCGTGTTTGCGAACCAGCTTACCGAACGCGCTGCGCTCCTCGCCGGCGAGCCGCGCCGCGAGCGACAGATTGCCGTTCGACTCCTCCAGCAGGCGGCGCAGATAGTTGACCTCGAAGCTGGCAATCGCCGCGGCCTTTTCTGTCTTGAACCCGCGCGGCACGTCGGCGCCGCCGTCGGCCGAACTCGCCAAAGCCGCAATCGCAGCCGCTGCCGCTGCTGACGCCGTTGCCGGGCCGAGCGACACGAGATGACTGTCGGCGAGCAGAAACGCGCGATGGACCGCGTTCTCCAGTTCGCGAACATTGCCCGGCCACGAATGCGCGTGAAGATACGCCAACGACTCGGCGTCGAAGCGCATTTCCTGCCGCGAATAGCGGCTGCGCAAGCGGTCGAGAAAGACTTGCGCGAGTTCGACCATGTCGTCCCCGCGTTCGCGCAGCGGCGGAATGCGCAGCGTGACGACGTCGAGCCGGTACAGCAGATCGCGCCGGAATTGACGCGCCTCGACCAGTTCGGCGAGGTTCGCATTGGTCGCGACGATGATGCGGACGTTCGCCTGGCGGATGCGCGTTCCACCCACGCGGCGATACGTGCCGTCCTGCAGAAAGCGCAGCAGCGACGCCTGCGCCTTGAGTCCGAGCGCGTCGATTTCGTCGAGGAACAGCGTGCCGCCGTCGGCCTCGCCGATCAGCCCCGAACTGTCGAGTTTCGCGTCGGTGAACGCACCGCGTTCATGGCCGAACAATTCGCTTTCCACCAGCATTTCCGGCAACGCGCCGCAATTGACCGGCACAAAGGCGCGTTGCTTTCGCTCGCCGAGATAATGAATCGCCCGCACGGCCATTTCCTTGCCGGTGCCGGTCTCGCCGAGCACCGTGACCGGCACTTCCACGCTGGCGATCTTTTCGATTTGCCGTCTCATCGCATGCATTGCCGCGGACGAGCCTAGCAGATTGAGACGAACGAACGGATCCATGCGCACCCCGGAAGCTGGTCTATAAATTTGGCCGTCCGCGAGCGCCTCGCGGACGACTTCTTTTCTTGTAGAGCAACGCGGCGAGGCCGCAATTTCTTATATAGCGTATAGCTGAATCGGAAGTCGGGAGGCGGATTAGCGCACGCATTTCGCATATCCTCGATATGCGCTCTAAAGCATAACGGCTTTCAATTAACTTTAAAGAAATTGTGCTAATTGCATAACCGATATGTGCCATCCCTGCACCGGTGAATCGCAGCATAACGAATCGCGACGCGCGTAGCCAGAAGAAAAAACCACGAGCGATTACGGTCGGTTAACGGAGTGTGGCCAGGCTGCGGTGCAGTACGAGCGTTGCCTGTGCGCTAGTGGATGGAATTTCGGTGGCTACCAAAATTTAATTAACCGGAGATGACCGTCTGCTACTTCATGTGCGGAGTCGTCAGGATGCGACCAATTCCGGCCACACTATATTTCGCCATCCCGAACATTTCTCTTTCGTTGACACATAACGTTAAGTAGATCGACATGGGCGATCTCCCCCGGAAAACTTCGGCGCACCAGACTCGATAAACGGTGGACTAGATGCCCAATTTTTTCAGCGAGCCGCAAGAGCCATGCAGTCCGCTTTGACGAAAAAGCATGTGTGCGGCGGCACTTCGCGCCCATTGTCGATTGCAGGCGCGGGCAGTTCATCGGGGACCCGGATTGGCCATCCGGCAATCACAGGATTGCGCAAAAACCTGTATGGATGTACAGTGCCTCCCGATGGATGTCCGAACCTGCCCACGAACCGTGGTGCGGGGTCTCGCGAGCCACGCCGCGTAGTCGTGACGCTCCGCAAACGTGGGGCAAGCCCAGGGAGAAAACATGTTTCGATTTGCGATCCGAGGTGCTGTGCTGCTGGCGTTCGCTTCGACAGCGGTAGCCGGCGAGCACTACATCGAGATCTGGAACCCGCCGGAAGCGCGGCTCCCGCAGCCATCCGTTAGCGGCAAGGGTATGGCGGGCAAGACGCCGCTCATTCCCCACCATGTATCGAGAGCAACGCCGCGTCGGGTTGCGGATCCGGTTGCGAGATCCGCTCCGGGCAAACGCGTGGCGGACACCTTTAAAAAGCCCATATCACCACGCCCCACCGACATCCCTCGCATCATGACGCCTGAAGGCAATGTGCTTCGCGTGAACTACACCGGTTCGCCGGTCCGGGTGCTGCGCTGATCGAAACGTCCCTGGCAGCAAGTATCGAAGCTGTGCTCGTCATATGAGTCGCGTTTGAGTCACGTTTATCCCCGCGACTTCACCGGCTTTTCCATGCATGCATCGACGTCGATACTTTCCTGATCGTCACCCTGCGCCCGGCTCGCCAGCCGCAAATAAGCGGCCGCGAGTCGTCGAAGCTCGTCTTCGGATGCGTCTTCAATGCCGATCAATTGATCGTTCGCCGCGCGATGCGACGCGAGCAGTTCATTCAGCTTCAGATGCACCGCCACGCTGTCCTTGTTCTGACTTTGCTGGATCAGAAAGACCATCAAAAAGGTAATGATGGTCGTGCCGGTATTGATCACCAGTTGCCAGCCGTCGGAAAAGTGGAATAGCGGACCCGTCACGCCCCAGACGATCACCGTGATTGCCGCGACGCCGAATGCAACCGGTGAGCCGGCCAGCCGCGTGACCGAACTGGCGAAGGTATCGAAAGCGCGCGTGATGGGGTGGCGTGCCGCGTACGCTGGGCTCGCTGTGTCCGGGACGGTGCTCAGGCTGTCTGCGTAAGAGCCCGGTTTTGCTGCTCGCATGGCTGCCTCCAACGGTTGTGATCCACATCCGCTGGGTAGCATTTTGCGTGCCGTGTGGCTGTGGCATGTGTTGGAGGATCATGCCGCAATGAAGCATGCGGCTACGCACGGCGTCGACGCTGTTAGTCAGTACAGGCGGGACACGCTACCGTTGTCGCTGTGGGCTCGCTGACCGGCTTGCCTGTCGGCTTATTGGCCACATTGTTGGCGACCTTGCTGGCCGAATGATTCACCGCCTCAGCCACCCCAGCCGCAACCGTCGCACCCTGCCCCCCCCGCCCGAAACTCAGCAACACACCGAGCCCCAGCAAGGCGAGCGCGCTACCAAGCAGAAGATCGGCCGAAATCCCGACGTGATCGACCACCATCCCGCCCACCAGCGAGCCGAGTGCGATCGCCACCTGAATGATGCTGACGAACAAAGCCGACCCGGCTTCCGGCGAATCCGGCGTGGCGCGCTGAATCCAGATACTGAAACACAACGGCAATGCGCCGAACGAAACGCCCCACGCGAGCACGAGCGCCGTTACGCCAATCGACGAATGCTGCAACAGCGGCAACGATACCAACGCGACCATCAGCAGCGACACCATCACACCCAGCGAGATCTTCAGATTGCGCGTGACCGTGGACGACACCGCGAAGTTGGAGACGAAACCGATAATGCCGAAACCGAGCAGCAGCCAGGTAATCGTGGACATGTTCAGATTCGCATTGCGCAACAGGAATGGCGTGATGTACGTGTACGACGAGAAATGCGCGCCGAACACCAGCGCCACCATCAGCATGCTTTTACGCGGATGCGAACGGCGCAGCAACGTCACGAGATCGTGCAGGCGCAATGCCGCATTCGACGGCAACGACGGCACGAAGAAGAACTGCGCGACGAGCGCCACCGCAACCAGCACCCCGGTCGCCATGAACGAAGCACGCCACGATGCGAAACTCGCGATGAACGTGCCGAGCGGCACGCCGATCACCGTTGCGCACGTTACGCCAGTCAATATCGTCGCCATGGCGCGCGCGGAATCTTTCGGCCGCACGAGGCGGCCTGACGCCGCCGTAGCCAGCGTCCAGAAACCGCCCAACGCGGCGCCGAGCAACGCACGGCCCACCAGCATGAAAAGGAAATCCGGCGCAAAGGCGGAGATCAGATTCGACGCCAGCAGCAACGCGGTGAGCAGCAGAAAAACGCGCCGCCGATCCATGCGCCCCGCCACCAGCATCAGACCCGGCGCCGAAATCGCCGCGATCACGCCGGGCACGGTGACCATCAACCCGGCAGTGCCCGGCGAGACGCCCAGATCCGCCGCGACGCGCGGCAACAATCCGACCGGCAAAAATTCGGTGGTCACGAAGGCAAAAGCGCCGATTGCAACGGCGCCGACCGCGAGCCACGAACGCACGGACGACGATGCACCATCGTCCGTCGAGGCGTGGCTCGACGGCAGATTATCTTCCATCAACATAGTATTGTTTGCGGGTTACTTAACAACGAGTGGGATTGGAGCGGCAGTGCCGGGCTAATCGAGTCGCGGACTGCCCACCCTGAATAAAAAAGCAGGTCCTGTGGACCTGCCAGAGATTGCGTCACCGGAACTCAGTGAGTGAAAACCAGTATGCGCACACCATAACATCGTATTAAACCGCTCGCTGACCGCCCCGAAAAATCGCAGTCGCGCGTGGGGTTATTGATGCGGTCCTGGCGCGTGGGCATAGCGCTTGCGCAAGCGCACGCGAGCGCTGCTTCTTAACGATGTCATCGGGGGATTTGCATGAAAGCGGTGCGAAGTTGCGATGTCTGTCACCCGCACCGCACCCTCGCCCGCCGGCCCTTTTCATTGACCAAAATAAACCCGGCATAACGGCCCGGAAGAACACGGCTGGCTCTGCCGGCCGCCCATTTCCGATTGCCCCGCGGCCACGCCGCCATAAGACGCGTTCCGCACGCCCTGCACGGGCTGTCCCGCTTCTCCGAACGACATGTCGGTGGTTGCTTGCACCGATTCGTTCGCGTTCTGTTGCATCAGCGTGCGGCCCGACATACCGTCGCCTTCGCCGCTATCCGTCTGCAGCGCGCCGACACTCACCGGCACGAGCAGCAGAACCGCGCTTGCCATTGCGACCCATAGATAAAATTTCATGTCCAGACTCCTCGAATCCGGCGCAGCAGAACTCGTCCTCCCAAAGAATTGATCCGCGAAAAAACGCCTGGCCGCCCAATCGGGCCGACGGACGAGTCATTGCCAATGCATGACTGCTGCGGCGAGTCACCGAACTAAACAAACTACTCATTGCCAGACCTGCAACCGATGTCGGACGCGTTCTCGCGGCGCGCCGGAATCGATCGCCACAGGCTGGAAACGCGGATTTTGGCTCCGCTGTTCCGTTATAGGTCGGCCGCTCAGGAATTCAATCTCCGACTCGCAAGCTATGCGATTTGCCGTCGGACCGGTTCGCTTAGCCGCACTCGCGAACAAAATCCGACAAACCAGCGCGTGCGTTGCCCGCGCAGTGCGTTATGATGCTGCCATAACGTAAAAAAACGGCCCCACGCGAGGCACCGGCGAGAGACGGAAGCGTGGACGTGAAACCAGCCGGACGCACTCAGCGCATCGTCAACATCGTTCGTTCCCAGGCGGCCGCAAGGCTTATCCAGCCTTATCTGCCGTCAGGCAGTGCGCCGGAATACGCGCTGAATGTGCTTGATCGTGCCGATCGGCATAGCTGGTATTAATGGCAGCCTGACCGGACAAATGCAGTACCGCAATTTACGGAGCAACGTTATTTAACGCTGCCAGAAGCATTTCCTTCAATCGATAACCCGACCGCGGGCCGGCCCCATTTAGATGGGCTACAGGCTTACGCGGCTTTTCCTTGCAATCTGTAACTGACAGAACGCCGGACGCTTTAGAAGGACGAATATCTTATGGACGAAAGGAAGCGAGATAGCATGATTGCGTATCTCCGCCATCGCATGGAAGAGTTTGGTATCGAGCCGGAAGATCTGGCCGCGATATTGGCGGCCGAGCCCGCAGCTCAAAAGGACGCACGCTACCGTAGCGCCACCGGAGATAGCTGGGACGGCCAGGGCGACATGCCGCAGTGGCTCAAACAGGCAATCAGCGCCGGGCAATCAATCGACCACTTTGAATTGTCGGCAGCGCCGGCGCCCACCCCGCAGCCGAAGAAAAACGTGGACTGGAAAAACGATCCGTTCGCAGGCAGCCCGTTGGCCCGTTCGAACAATCGTTAATCCGGCGCTCACGCGTTGCAGGTGGTGAGTTGCGGCGGCACTGTGTATTGCGGCAATTGAATGAATGCGCTGATCTGCCGCACGATTTGCCAGAACAGTTTGTCGAACAGCCGCCCGCGTTCCGCCTCCGAAACGTCGTCCGCCAGCGGATCGGCAAAGCTCCAGCGATACAAAGCCGGTTCCCCCGGAAAGACAGGCGCGTAAGGCGCGGCGACGAAGTCGTCCATGGCCACGATGACATCCATTCGCGGTGCCCACTCGCCGGTGAATTCCAGCCAGCTTTTGGCGCCGAGTACGCCGAGTTCCGAAATGCCCGGCCGCAATTGCGCCACGGCAAATGGATGAACCCGCGCGGCCGGTTCCGGCCCCGCGCTGAATGCATCGAAACGGTGTCCCGCCAGTTCCCGCAATAAAGCTTCGGCAATAATGCTGCTTGCTGAATTCTCACGGCAGAGAAACAGCACCTTATATTTTCTGGTCACGCTCACCCCGTACCCATATATTTTTGCTTCTGTGCAGCATTCTGCCGTCGCAGTCTTGCGCCCTCGTGACACTACGATGACCTGGTTGATGGCGCTACGGGAAGTTGTACCAGGGGACTCGACTCTCCGGCGCCGCGCAATGCTTCTGCCCGCCAGTGTAGCAGCGTGAACAACCATGCTTTCATTAAGCTGTCGCTCATGCGCCGATACGCTGCGTTTCGTCACATGACTGCGGCGCATCAATCTCGTCAACTCGCGGCCTCGCTGTCGCGCCTCTCCGACACGATCCGATTGGCCGCGTCGCTGCCTTGCACCGTCGCGGGAAGAGTCGGCTCGAACTGCGTGGCGGCTGCGGCAGGCTTGCTAACTGCCTTGACGCCGTTCGCAATGCCCGGCGCCGCGACGTAGGGAACGAAGGCCGCCACTGCGACGACAATAATGAAAGTGAACATGAGCGTCGTACCTCGTGGAGGGACTGCGTGAAAGACCGCGTGAGGGATTGCCTGATGGTGGAGATCGGTCAGAACGGAACGGCATTCGCTCGACTCGCGTCGCGAACGGTAAGAACGTGTCTTTGATTCTAGAAGCGCGGCTTGCCGCGCTAAAGGCCGAGGTCTCTATCAAATCGGCCTACGTCTATGGTCTGGCGGCCAACCTGTCTTTCGTCACACCACGGCGGATTCTTCGGCCTCTTGCAATGGCTCGTTGTCTTGTTCGTTCTGCTGCGCTCCCGTGCGGCTCAAAAACGCGAACGACGCACACGCGGACAGCAGCGTGATCACGATCAATACGTGCAGCAAACTCGTGAACGCCTGCGTATAGCTGAGCGCGAGTTCGTGCCGGCTGATTTGCGGCAAACTCGCGGCGGCGCTTGCCAAGTCGCCCGTGGTCAAACGCTGCGCGGCTTCGGCAATGCGCTCTGTCATCGCAGGGCTGCCGTCCGCTGTTATTCGCGTAAGGCTGTGTTGCGCGAGGCCCGCGAGTATCGCCGTGACGATCGCGAGCGCAATGCCTTCGCCCGCCACCCGCGTCGTGCTGAAAATGCCCGTGGCCATGCCCGCGCGCTCCTTCGGGACGACACTCACCGATAGTCCGTCCATCAAACCCCATGGCATCCCCGCGCCGATGCCGACGATCAGCATCGGCACAATCGCGGACCCGCGCGATGCGCCAATGTCGACACAGCTCAGCCAGTAAAGTCCCGCTGCGGCGATCAGAAAACCGAGCCCCGACAGCACGCCTGCCGATATCCACCGCGTCAACGCAGCAACCAGCAGCGGCACGGCAAGCAACGGTGCCGACAACGCGATCATCAGCAGGCCCGCCTCCATTTCGCTGAGACCCTCCGCGCCGATAAAACGCAGCGGCAACATCACGATCAGCACGATGTAGCAGTAGCAGGTGCCGACCGGCAGAATCTGCACCCCCACGAAACGCGGATAGCGAAACAGGCTCAGATCCAGCATCGGCCTGGCGACGTGCAGTTCCACCGTCACGAACACGGCCAGCATGACCGCCGACGCGCCCAGCAGGCCGACCACCAGCGCGCTGGACCAACCGGCTTGCGGCGCCTGAATCACCGCGACCGTGAAGAGCCCGAGCGTGCCGGTGAAGCTCAGCGTGCCGGGCCAGTCGAGACCGGTGGCGGCCGGGTCGCGTGTTTCGCGCATGCGCGGCACGCCGAACACGAACGCGAGCGCGCCGATCGCGGCGATCGCCACGAAGATCGCGCGCCAGCCGAAGTGCGTGATCAACGCACCCGCCATTAGCGGACCGAATGCGAGGCCGAGACCGAAACTCGTCCCCAGCAGGCTGAACGCGCGCGTGCGGGCGTGGCCGGTGAATTCCTGCGCAAGCGCCGCGGATCCGCTCGCCAGCGACGCCGCCGCCGCGACGCCCTGCAGCGCGCGCAACGCATCGAGCCAGGCCACCGAAGGCGCCAGACTCAGCGCCACCGACGCCACGATAAAACCGCCCAGCCCGGCCACGAAAAGCCGCTTGCGGCCGAACTGATCGGCGAGCGCGCCGGCCGCCATCAGCAGGCTGCCGAAGCTCAGCATGAAGGCGTTCGTGATCCAGGTGAGCGCGCCCGCGCTGCCGCCCAGATCGCGCCCGATCGCGGGTGTAGCGACCGCGCCGCCCGAGAACGCCAGCGGCAGCACCAGCGCGGATAAACAGACGGCGGCAAGAATCAGCGGTTTGGCGCTGGCCTCGCCGTGTGACGTTACAGTTTTCATCGATCAGTCCTTCCCCGAAATCCGGCCGTGGCATGGCGTGGCGAACCACGAGCGCCGGCCGGACGCGCCCGCGAAGCACCAGCACTCAAAGGCGTCATTCTGGCGACGGCGACGGGGCGGATAAAGAGCCTCCAGGTCGTGACTGAGCGGCCTGAAACGCGACAATCAGCGATGCTGAAGACGTAGCGGCGGCTTGGGGATTCGCTAACTACACGGCAAAAGGTCGGCAGCGATTGTCGCCATCACGGCGACACAGCATTTCCGTCAGACGGATTTTTCCGGGCGGCCGTCACGTTCATACTGGTGGTGATCTTTTACGCCGATGCGGCCTGAACCCCGCGCGCGGCACACCATGACGGGACCATCGGATGTTGAACAGAAACGCCATCAGCTCGGGCGCCTATCTCGAGAGCTTCGATTCGCTGCCCAAAGAAATGCTCTGGACCCAGGAGCGGATCGACGCGTCGCTCGCGCAAACGCTGCGCCAGCGTCCGGACGACGGCGAGGTCTGGGTGTTCGCTTATGGCTCGCTGATGTGGAATCCGATCTCCGACTTCGACTGCCGTCGCATCGCGACACTGCATGGCTGGCATCGCAGTTTCTGCATCCGGCTGATCGCGGGCCGTGCAACGCCTGAACAGCCGGGTCGCATGCTCGCACTCGAACCGGGCGGCAGCACGCAAGGCGTCGCGCTGCGCCTGTGCGGCGCGACGCTCGTCGAAGAATTGCGGATTCTGTGGATTCGCGAGATGGTGACCGGCGCGTATCGTCCGACCTGGGCACCCGTGACGCTCGAAGACGGCACGCAAGTCCAGGCGATCGCCTTCGTGGCCGAGCCGCAGGATCAGCAATACGAAGGCGACGCGCGGGCGTCGACGATCGGCGCGTCGATGGCGGTCGCGACGGGCCTGTTCGGCACCAATGCCGAGTACGTGTTCAAGCTGCAAACCGCGCTCGTCGATTGCGGACTCAACGATCCTTATATCGACGACCTCGCGGCCGAACTGGCGCGACTCACGAACCAGCCCGCGTGATGCGTCAGAACCGCAAGCCGTTCAGGAATTGAAACCAGAGACCCCCGAGTACACCGGCGGGATGCGCGGCGGAAGTGGGGTCGGTGGGTTTGTCTTCATGCTGTTCTTCGCGCTTGTCGTCACGCTTGTCCTCGCGCTTGCCGCGGCCCGCGCGATTCATCGGCGCTTCACGCGTCGCGGCGCCCGGTTGCGCGGAAGCCGAACCTGAAGCCGCCGCCTGCGCCGAAGCAGGCTTTGCGTTGTTGTCGAACGCGGCTTCGGCAGTCGCAACCTCCACGTCAACCTTCGCTGCCGCTTCCGCTTCGCGCCGCGCCCTCTGCAACGCCGCCACGCTGTCCGCGATCTGCGCGGCTCGCCGCGCCTCGCAGCGGCGCCCGAGCAACACGCCGAACAGCACGTCGCGGTTGTGGCCTTCGTCGGCGAAACGCATGGCGAGCGACACCATCTCCGCGTAGGCCACTTCGTCGGCGGCTCGCGCTGCTGCTTCGCGCTCCGCCTGAGCCCGTTGCTGACGCGTACGCTGCGCCTCCCAGCCGCGCATCTGCTCGGCGTAGACCGCGTCGTACACCTTGCGTTGCGCGGCGTCGGAGAGGAGCGCGTACGCGTCCTTGATCTCCTGAAAAGTGGCGCGCGCAACGTCTTCCGCGCCGCTGTTGCGGTCCGGGTGCCACTTCATCGCGGCCTTGCGGTAGGCTCGCTTGATTTCGTCGTCGGTGGCGTGCGTGGGCACGCCAAGCGTTTCATAAAGAGTTGCCATTGCCTGCTCGACCTCGCCGTGAATCGCGTCGCGAATCATCCTAGCATGTGAAAAATGTCAGCCATCTGCATGAGCGCGCATGAACCGGCGTGACCGCGATTTCACGCCAAGGGCTTCGCGCGTCGCACGCGGCCAGCAGAGAGGCTTGGTGGCGCACGCGAAAACCGCCCCGCTTTTCGAACGCTTTCTCGCGAAGCTGTCAGTTCCGGCGATAAAACAGAATACGGTTGGGGCGCAAAATCCCAATCGCACGCGCGATATTCGCGCCGATAGACGACATTCACCGTCGAGCAATATCTCTTCAAAAAACACCGTCGCGCGAGCAACCCCGTCGATTCGATTCCTATCTTCCGCCATTCCATAAAACCAACAGAATTCCACCGATTACTTTCTACAACTCGCTTCAACCGCTTCAGATTTTTTCGGCCCAGCACATTAACCCGCTCACCTCGCGCGCTATTCGCGCAATCGCGACGCATTCGAATCGCATAAATAAAATTACCAATACCTTTCATTTTTCAAATCCGTACTTCCTCTTCATGAAACTTTTTGTATTTTTATCAAAAAAAGTTTGCTATGTAATTTTTTTTCTTGATATCTTCACGATCCCAAGAGGGTCTGTAATGTGCCGCATGGAAAAAAGTATGAAACCTGTCGGACGAAAGTAGGCTGATTGCATATGTTTTTCAGGCCTTTTTATTCCCGAAAACGAGGCTTCAGCATTCCCGCTATACGCCCCCATGCCGCTTGAGCAGACGAAATTGACGTTAAAACGATAGGTCGCAGTTTCGGCCATGCCTGAGTGAGACACGAGAAAACGAAGCACTTTCATTTCTATCACCCGGTAATCCGACACGTTGAAATTTAGCGTGTCCCGTCTGTTCGCCTTCAACTTCGCGCACGGTAAATCAGCGCGAGGCGAAGTGAATGGATGGGACAGCTTTATATGGTGCGGCGCAATATCGCCGCCAATCGTGTGGTGAGGTTCACGAGACCTCGCCAACCATTTTTGGCGTAGCTCTATTTACAAGCGAGAAAGGGGAAAAATTGAAACAGCGTGCATTGGCATTAGCCATAAAAAGAATAATCTGGGCCGAGTTGGCGTTTTCGGCTGCGCTCGCCGTACCGGCATTCGCGCAGAGCCAGCCTACCGCGGCGGGAAATACGGCCGCGACACCGTCTGTCAATAGCGCTACGCCACCGGCCACGAGCCCGGCCACAACCCCGGCGACCGCGTCCAAAGAGAAGGTCCAACAGATCAAGACCTTCGAAGTGACCGGATCGCTGATTCGCAGCGCCGACAAGGTGGGCTTCAATCAGGTTCAGAAGATCACGGCGAAGGACATAGAAAACAGCGGCTATACCAATGTGGCCGACTACCTGCGCAACGTGTCCGCCAATTCGGCCAGCAGCTGGGGCGAGGGATCGACCAACAGCTTCGCGCCGGGCGGCGCGGGCATCGCATTGCGCGGCCTCAGCGAAAAGTACACGCTGGTGCTGGTCGACGGGCAGCGCGTCGCGCCTTACGCATTCGCCGTCAACGGGACCGATCAGTTTTTCGACGTGAATACGTTGCCGTTGAACATCATCGATCGCATTGAAATCGTGAAGACCGGCGCCGTCTCGCAGTACGGCTCCGACGCCATTGCCGGTGTGGTGAACATCATCACCAAGCACAACTTTCAGGGCCTGGAACTGGGCGGCAGCTACGGCGGCGCCACGCAGAATGGCGGCGGCCAGGGCACGACCCGCTTCAGTATCCTGGGCGGTATCGGCGATCTGAATTCGGACCGGTTCAACGTGACGGCCGCGCTCAGTTACTACAAATCGAACGGCTTTCTGGCCTCCGACCGCGATGCGACGCAGAACCAGGATTTCTCGAATCAGCCCGGCGGCCTCTCGAACCAGTCGCCATCGTACTGGCGGCGCGGCAACGGCATCGGCAACGTGCCGCTGAGTCCTTGCCCCAACGGCGGCACGGTCGCGCCGGCCAATGCCAATGCGCAGACTTATGGTTCCGGCGGCACCGTCTGCCAGAACAACACCGCCTACGCGACCTCCCTTTCGCCGTGGACCGAACGCCTGAGCGCGAAGGTCCACGCCGACTTCAAGATCAACGACGCGATGCAGGCGTTCGCCGATCTGTGGGAAAGCAACAATACGACCAACACCAATAATTTCGTCGGACGGTTGAGCTCCAGCACGCAGACTTACGATCCCGCCACCGGCGGCGTCAACCTGATCTCGAACGTTGTGCCTGCAAGCAATCCCTACAACCCGTTCGGCGTGCCGACGCAGCTTCGCTATGCGTTCCCCGCCACGCAGTCGGTGCGCACGAGTTCCAATTTCTGGCGCGCCGCCACCGGTGTCAAAGGCTCGTTCACGACCCCGGGCATTGGAGACTGGGACTGGAGCGCCGCGTATACGCATTCGCAGAACACGGTGTCAAACACCTTTTCCAACCTGATCAACGCGAACGCGCTGACCAACATCATTCAGAACGGTGGGTTCGACTTCGCCAATCCGGCCGCGACGCCGAACGGCCTGAACGGGTTGTACGGCAGCACCTCGACGCAGGCGATCACGAAACTCGACGCGGTTGACGCTACGCTGGCGACACCTCATCTGTTCACGCTGCCCACCGGCGACGTCGGCCTCGGTTTCGGCACCCAGTTCCTGCATCAGAGTCAGTACATCGGCACCGGCGCGGGCTACGTGAACGGCACCTACGTCAATCCGTCGATCCAGTCCGTCGACGGCGAACGCAACGTGGCTGCGGTCTATTACCAGGTGGATATTCCGCTCCTGACGAACCTGACCTTCAGCCAGTCCGGCCGTTACGATCACTACAGCGATTTCGGCGGTGCGTTCTCGCCGCGTTTCGCGCTTCGCTTCCAGCCGGTTCGTCAATTGACGATGTACGGGTCGTACACGCGCGGCTTCCGCGCGCCGACGCTGATTGAAAACACCTCGTCAAAAACGTTCGGTGCCCAGGGAGCGATCGATCCGCACGATCCGAACGATCCGGGCGCTTATGTGTTGCGTGAAGAAATCCAGGCGGGCTCGCGCAACCTGCAACCGGAGCGGACCAGGAACTACAACCTCGGCTTCCAGTTGTCGCCGACCCGCACCACCGACATCGGCTTCGACTGGTACAAGATCCACATCGACAACGTGATCGGCACGGACGATATCCAGTCCGTGGTGAATGAGAACGATCCGTCGAAGGTCATCCGGAACCCGAATGGCTCGATCGCGTATGTTTTGCTGCCGTACCAGAACCTGGCGTCGCTCGATACGGACGGCTTCGAAACGACGTTCCGGCAATCGGTGGCCACCAAAATCGGCACGTTCACCCTGTCCGGAGACTGGACGTACGTGTGGCACTTCAAAATGCCGGTGGGCGGCGTTACGACCGATTTCGCCGGCAACAACGGTGCGCAGAATACGCCGTTCGGCGCCAGCTTCCCGCGCTGGAAGGGCAATACCGATCTGAACTGGAACTACCAGAAGTGGAATGCCACCTTGACCTGGGTTTATACCGGGCCTTACGCGCAAGCCATTCTGCCGCCTGGAAACTATCCCGGCATGAAGGACGGCGTGTCGTCCTATAGCCAGTTCAATCTGTTCTTCAGCTACACGGGGATCAAGCACTGGACGCTCTATGCGGGTGTCGACAACATCTTCAACCGCGCGCCGCCGTTCGATCCGACCTTCATGAACGCGAGCTACCAGTCCGGTTACGACACCTCGCTGTACTCCTACGTCGGGCGTTTTGCCCAGATCGGCGCGACCTACAAGTTCTGACGCACCACTACCGGGCCGCCTGCGGCCCGGTTCTCCACTCCCCACGATAGACGAAAAAAAGGCCTCGCCACTTAACGTAGCGAGGCCGAGTCCCATGTCAAGGAGATGTCATGGAGGAGACGATTCGATCATAGCGTCCGCCCAGTGCGCCCCCAACGAATCGTTCGCCATATGCTTATCCCGCATCGATCCAAGTGCATTCCAGCGCACATTCGCGAGCAGAAAAAAGACCCGCTGCCTCACGCGGGTTATATCGTTAGAACAAAAAGTCGCTTCGCGCAGCAGGCGATGGTCTTTAAGATGACACTTCAAAGTCCGGTTCGTCCCGGCTTCGCTGCGCGCAGCCCCGCGCCGGCAAGCTGTGAGCCGCTACCGAAGGAGCATTTCGTTGACCAGTTTCGATCATCAGCGCCGGCCACTCGTTATCGGCATTGGCGGCACGACCCGCGCCGCCTCGTCGACCGAGCGCGCGCTCGGCTTTGCGTTGCGCGGCGCGGAAGCCGCCGGCGCACAAACCCGCCTGTTCGGCGGCACCTTCCTGCATAGCCTGCCCCACTACGCCCCTGAAAATCCCGCCCGCACCGACGAACAGCTCGAACTGATCGAAGCCGTGCGCCACGCGGACGCGCTGATCATCGCCACGCCGGGTTATCACGGCGGCGTGTCCGGGCTCGTCAAGAATGCGCTGGATACGCTCGAGGAATTGCGCGCCGACGAGCGTCCGTATCTGGACGGCCGCGCGGTAGGCTGTATCGTCACCGCGTACGGCTGGCAAGCCGCCGGTTCGGTGCTGACGTCGCTGCGTTCCATCGTCCATGCGTTGCGCGGCTGGCCCACGCCGTTCGGCGCCGGCATCAATACGCTGGAAACGCGCTTCGACAGCGTCGACACCTGCTCGGATCCGAAAGTGGTCGATCAGCTCGCCACGGTCGGCCAGCAGGCCGCGCAATTCGCACTGGCTTTTGCCTCACATCGCACGCCTTCTGCCGCGCCGGTCTCCGGCGCGCAGAACGAAGCAGCACGCAACGAAACGCAACCCGCGCGCCTGTTGCACGCCGTTTAATCCTCTTCGAAACACGTTGCCTGAACGCCGTGGCGCCGCATTAGCGGTCCACGGCGTTCGCGCTTGTCCGAACCGTGCGCCACATAACAGACCACGGCCCCGCCACGCCGGATAGTGTGTGCGAGCACAACCGATATGGTCCGATGCGGGCGGATGAAGTCCGTTCCCGAACCCCGCTGATTTGCTTACGACGAATGATTCGTTCACCGGCCGCGCAGTGCCCTCTACGCTTGATCCTGCCCGCCGACTCACCAGCCGCCCGACGCTGCCAATACGCGTCCCACGCGCCGGTTTCCTCGACAACGCAAGCGGGCATACTCACTGCCACGACCATGAATTCACATCTCCGCTACAAGGGTTACGAAGTCGCGCCGGTTGCGCAACGCCTGCCCAACGGCCTGTTCGCCGCCAACCTGACGATCGAGAAAACCGCTGCGAACCACGAGCAGGCCTATTCATTCGACGCGCTGGATTACTTCTTCGACGAAGAGCATGCGCTCGCGTACGCGTTCCGCTGGGGACGCATGTGGATCGATAACCACCAGTAACGCCATCCGCTACGGCCTTGCGTCGACCGGCGTCGACGCAAGGCAGGTTGTGCCAGAATAGACGACACCTCGAGCTCGTCCCCTGCACGCCCGCCATGACCGACGTATCGACCGTTGTCGCCGCCCTCCGCTGCCCGCTTTTCCCTGCCCCTTCCTCCCGTACCGATCCGGCGGTCGTAGCCGAATGGCCTGCGTTCGCGCGTGCCGCACTGCGCTCGCTGCCTGCCACCAAACCCATCGCGCCGACCCGGCACCCTAACCTATGGAGACACCGGCCATGACATGGACCGTCGATGAACAACTCGCGCTAACCGCCACCGACGCCATCGCCGCCATCCAGTCGGGCCGCCTCAAAGCCGCCGACTACGTGGCCACGCTGCTCGCGCGCGCGGCGTCGCTTGGGAGCCTCAACGCGCTGACCACGCTCGACCTCGACGGCGCGCTCGCCGCCGCACGACGCATCGACGCGTTGCCGGCCGCCGCGCTCGCGCAATTGCCGCTAGCCGGCTTACCGATCGTCGTGAAGGACAACATCAACACAGCCGGTTTGCAAACCTCGGCGGGCACGCCGGCGCTGGAAGGCTTCATCCCGAAGGCGAACGCGCCCTCGGTGCAGCGTCTGATCGACGCCGGCGCGATCGTGCTCGGCAAGGCCAACATGCACGAACTCGCGTTCGGCATCACCAGCACGAATCTCGCCACGCACGCGGGCCCGGTGCGCAATCCCTACGATCCCACGCGGATTCCGGGCGGTTCGTCGGGCGGCACCGCGGCGGCGATTGCCGCGCGCATCGTGCCCGCCGGACTCGGCACCGATACCGGCGGCTCGACGCGCATTCCGGCGGCGTTGACGGGCACGGCGGGGTTTCGTCCTTCGGTCGGCAATGGCGGCGCTGAACGGCGTTATCACGACCCGGACGCCGTGGTGCCGATCAGCCATACGCGCGATACGGTCGGGCCGATGGCACGCACCGTCGCCGATATCGCGCTGCTGGACGGCGTGATTACCGGCAGCGGCGCGTTGCCGGTAATCACGCTGAGCGGCTTGCGCATCGGCTTGCCCGCGTCGCTGTGGGACGGGCTCGAGCGCCAGGTAGACGACATTGCGCGCGACGCGTTGCGGCGGCTCGAAGCAGCGGGCGTGGTGTTCGTGCCGGTGGCAATGCGTGAGCTCGATCATTTGAACGGCATGGTGGGCGGCCCGATTGCGATCCACGAGGCGCGCGACGACGTGCCCGCCTGGCTCGTCGCGAACGACGCGCCGGTTAAAACCGTCGCCGAACTCGCGGCCCGCATTGCGAGCCCGGACGTCCGTGCGATTTACGACGGCGTGCTCGGCGACGTGCTGGCCGCGCAATACGACGACGCGTTGAATCTGTGGCGGCCGCGTTTGCGGGCGTACATGGCCGCGACCTTCGCCGACGAGCGGCTCGACGCGCTGCTGTTTCCGACCACGCGTCTCGCCGCCGCGCCGATCGACGATGTGTATGGCTCGTCGTTCGTCAGCATCGACGGCGGCGAACCGATCGACACCATGGACGCGTTCCTGCGCAATACCGATCCGGCCAGCACGGCGGGTATTCCGGGGCTGTCGCTGCCTGCCGGCATGACCCCGGGTGGCTTGCCGGTCGGCCTGGAACTGGACGGGCCGCTGGGTGAGGACCGGCGGCTGCTGGCAATCGGCGTCGCGTTCGAGCGGTTGCTTGGTGTGCTGCCCGCACCGACGCTTTGATCCGCGCGCGACCTCCTTTGAAAATACCGACGAAATACCGATGATCGCACCGACAAAAACGCCAACCGATGCACCGTTGAAAACACACACGTCCCGCCTGTCACGGCGGGCTCTTTCGCGCCGCAGCGTCGGCCTGTTGTCTGCGATGGCGGCGCTGACCGTCGCGCTCGCGGCCACTGGCTGCGCACGCCTCGCCACGATCGATTCCAACGCGCTATGGAAAATCGTCGACCTGCGCTGCGTGCCGTCGCAACAGGCAACCGGCACACCGGGCCAATGCACGACCGTCGATCTCGACCAACGCTATGCGATCCTGAAGGACATTGTCGGGCGGTCGCAGCATCTGCTGATTCCGACCGACCGCATCACCGGGATCGAAAGCCCGCTCGTACTGGCGCCGCACGCGCAGGACTATTGGGTCGATGCATGGGATTCGCGCCGTTACGTCGAGCAATCGGTCAAGCGCACGCTGCCCGACAATCAGCTCGGCCTTGAAATCAATTCGAAGTACCGGCGTTCACAGAACCTGTTGCATATTCACATCGATTGCATGCGTGGCGATATCAGCGACGCGCTTGCACGTCACGCGAAAGATGCACCCGGCGAATGGCATTGGGACACGCTCGACGGCAACCGCTACCGGATCATGCGCGTCACCACGCTGACGAACAGCGGCAATCCTTTCCGCGTCGTCGCACGCGATAATCCGGGCGAAGCGGCGATGGCCACGCAGACCATACTCGTGACGGGCGCGGGGCCGTCCGCGCAACAGGACGGCTGGCTGCTCGTGAATAGCGGCACCGAAGTGGACAACGGCAGCGGCACGGCGGAGCCCCTGCTCGATCACGCCTGCCGCGTGGCGGACGCGCATTGACCACCATTGACCGCCGGATCGGGCCGCACGCGCGCTGGCGAGATGTACCCCGCCTAAGCACGTTCGGGCAGATGCATTGCTGAACAAAATGGTTCTGGCGGCGCCCATGGGTCCGTAGGATCGGTCTGAACATGCACTTCGACCGATCAAGCCCATGGCGTTTTACCTCGACGATACGCAGCGCAAAACCCTCGCCCAACTCGCGACAAGCTGGACATGGCGCACGCAGTGGCCGACATGGACGCTGATCGTCACGATTTACAGCGGATGGTTCGGTGTTGCCACCCATGCGCGCGAGCTCGGGTTGCCGCTTACCGTCGCACTGCTGGCTTTGCTCGGCGCGTGGTACATGTCACTGCAGCATGAACTGTTGCATGGTCATCCAACCCGCTCGCGCCTGTTCAATGCAGCACTCGGTATCGCGCCGCTTGCCGTGTGGTTTCCCTATGGCATCTATCGCAATTCGCATCTTCAGCATCATGACGATGCGCATTTGACGCACCCGGAACGCGATCCGGAAAGCTACTTCGTCAATGCATTGGTGTGGCAACGCGCGGGGTGGGCGATCCGTGCGTTGCTGACGTTCCGCAATACGTTTATCGGCAGATTGCTGGTTGGCCCGGCGTTTTCTATTGCAGCAACCGGTGTGGATGCACTCAGCAAAGTCAGGCGCGGTGATTGGCGAGATGTGCCGGTGTGGTTTGCGCACTTTGCGGCGTTGACTGCTTTAACGCTGTGGTTGCGGAATGACTGCGGAATTCCGGCGTGGGCGTTTATTGTGGGTGTGGGTTACGGCGCGTTGTCGCTGGGTTCCATTCGCTCGTTTCAGGAACATCGCGTCGCGCAGGCTTCTGAACATCGTACGGTGATTAACGAAGCGTCGTGGTTCTGGCGGCTGCTGTTTCTGAACAACAACTATCATCTGGTGCATCATGACCTACCGCATGTGCCGTGGTTTGCGCTGCGGGGAATCTATGAGACGTCGCGTCAGCAATACGTTGAGCGCTCAGGTGGCTTTCTGGTCCGGGGTTACAGCGAATGGGTCACGCGCTATGGATTCGCTGCGGTCGCGCATCCCGTGGCGGCCGCTTCGTCCGACGTAGACCGGCGAAATCCGTCGCTCGGAACGCTCGCCAAATTCACGAATGAACGAAAACGCTCGACTCACGCACGAGCGTACCGGCGTCGCCCAACGGGTTTTCGGTGACGACCTCAAGCCGTAACTGACGATGCCGTCTGTGGTGCCATTCAACACCAAAGGGACTCCGGACGCTGATAGCACTCGCGCTCAATTAGCCTTCAGCACATAAGCCGATTGACTATCGGGCCACCAGTTAATAACAAGAAGACGTCCAGTACTGACCTCAAGCGACTTGTTGAACGGGTCCAGAATTCCGGATGAATAATGAAACGCGCTGCCGTCCTTGGTCTTGATGAGAAAGATGACCGGCATCGACCGTAAGTCCTGCGGATTCGTGCACCGGATGATTTCGATGTTTGCCGGGTCCGCGTTTCCGGAGAAGCCGCTTCGCACCCCATCGCCTGGATATCCGCAGGCCGGGAAAGCCCAGCCATCGGGTACTGATGGACCGGTCAACTTCAGATAGCCGGCGGATATACCACCGCCTACATCAGGAGCGCTTCGGAAAAACTTGATCTCCGCGGACTCCGCCTGGAGCGACTGGCGACGCGACTGATCGACCACCTTGTATGAGCCGCTCAAATCGTTCTCATCAGACTGGCTCGATGGAACCGTGGTGACGCATCCCGTCAACAGACATGCCGTGGCAGCTACCGCGAAGACTGCCCGCGCGCCATTATTTTTGAGCGTGTTTTTCATCGTTGTGACCTTGTCTACGTCGTCGGCAAAGTCTGTTTATCGGCATTTTCTTTGTGCGCTTTAGCCACATGCCTCAAAAGGCACGCCGGGTTTGCTCTCGTCCATGCTCCCGCCTTCACCCCATCAGTCCCGGCAATACCCGCATCAAGGCACCCGCGCAATCAATTGATGATGCGCGGTCTCGCCAATTGCGCCGCGCTCGCTGCCGTGCGTCTCGTTGTCGGAGTGATACACCACGAGCACGGCGTTGGCATGGCTCATCCGAGCCGGTGCAACCATGCTGACGTTTGCGAAGCCATTCGAATCGGCGACAAAAGAGTTGCCGTTTCCCGTACCGTCAACCGGCGTGAAACCAGTGGGTTGCTGGTCGAAGTGATTTTCGAAAAGGCTGAATTTCCCACCGGGTTTCAGGCCGTGCAACTGCACCGTTACGTCTTCCCGACCATCCGCGCGCGGCTTCAGCATCACGGTGCCACCGGCTGTGAACCATTGCCCGGCCGTCATCCCCAAGGGCGTACCTTTAGCCGTATAAAGATCCGTTGCGCCGGCATCGTCAATCTGTGCGTTGCGCACACCCGTAACATGTTCGATACCCTGCCAATGGCGCTCCGCCTGGGCGCTTTTGTCATGCACGAAGACCTGCGGGTCGAGAATCGTTGGCGACGTCACCTCGCGGGAAAAATAGGCGGCATGTGTTTCGAAAGGCAGCGTGACCGTCGGGTTGGTCTGCGCGTGCGCGAAGGCCGACAAACAGGAAAAGGCGCCAATGAGAAGAGAGATCAGTCGCATATTCAATGAAAGAACCGGAAGATTGTTATCGAAGAGACGTCGACGCATGGCCCACCAGGTTAAGACGAATTTCCCTATCGCAATGACGCCGGGCCCCTGCCGTTTCGCGCTGAGATCCGGGACCGGGAAGGCCGTGATAAAAATAAACGGCAGCGTAGAGCCGAATTACAAAAGCCGTTAATGAACTGCGCCACGCGCCGTTTTCGGGTAGAGCGTCTCAAGTGCCTGCTCGAACGTTGCTCGCGAGAACGGCCCCAGATGCATTGCCAGCAGCTTGCCGTTCTGGTCGTAAAACAGCGTGGTCGGGAACGCTCTTGCGCCGACTGCGCGCGCCACGGCAAGGTTCGGGTCACGCGCGAGGTTGTGCAGCACAAGCCCGTGCTCCGTCACAAAGTCGTTCACCGTGGCTTCCGACTCCCCCTGATTGATAAACGCGATGTCCACCTGCGTGAAGTCTCTTTGCACTTCGGCCAGAACGGGCATCTCGGCTCGACATGGCCCACACCAGCTCGCCCACAGATTCACGACTAGCGGCTTGCCGTCGTGATGGGCAAGGGGCTGCGGGTTGCCATTCATATCGAGCACCTCTACCGCAGGCAGAAATGCTGCAGGCTCTCTCGCATCGGCGAAAGCCGTCGCCAAACCCCAACTCGCGCAACCGGCAAAAACCGCGAGCATCGCGGCGCGGCGCACGTGTCGCCGCTTCGCGAGCAGCACTAGCAGAACCATCGCGCCGGCTACGGCGCCCGGTACCGGCTCGAAGCCGAGGTCGCGGAAATCGAGCATTTTCAGCACGTCTCCCCGATAGGCCGGCAGGTATTGCCCAACGAACGCGAGTCGGGACACCAACAGTCCGGTCACCACGCTATACAGAATGGTCGTTTCCGCTGCAGCGCCGCCATGGTTGGCCATGCGCGCCACCCAAAGCGCAATGCCGATGCTCGCCAGAAGAATGAGCGGCGCGACCGGGAACGAATAAGGGCCGATGTTCATTGATGGGCGGCGCGTGCCGGAACCTTGCCCAGCAGGATATTCAGGCCTTCGGAGATCAGCGGATGCGCGATGATCGCGTCGCGCACCGCCGTATAAGGGAGCTTGCCGATCATGGCCATCTGTACGGCCGTCACCACGTCGCCGGCGTTCGTGCCCAGCATCGTGAATCCCAGAATCTGGTCCGAATGCTGATCGACCAGAACCTTCATGAAGCCCTTCGTCGCTCCATTCGTGCGGGCGCGCGGCACGACCGCCATCGGAATCTTCGCCACCCGCACGTCGATACCGCGTGCCTTCGCTTCGGTTTCGTTCAGGCCGATGCGGCCGAGTTCGGGTTCGATGAACAGCGCGTAAGGAACGATGCGGTTTTTCGTCGTCATGTTGCCGCCGGCAAGTTGCGACTTCAGGACGCGGTAGTCGTCGAACGATGCGTGTGTGAACATCGGTGTGCCCGCCACTTCGCCGATGGCCCAGGTGTTGGCGGCAGTCGTCGCGAGCCGCTCGTCGACCTTGATGAAGCCACGTTCGTCCGTTTCGACGCCGGCTGCGTCGAGCGCCAAATTCTTCGTCACAGGCGTGCGCCCCGCGGCGACGAGCACGTGCGTGCCCGACACTACCGCGCCGCTTTCCAGTTCGACCGTAACGGCGTGGCCCGACGTGCCCGTCACCTTCACCGGCCTGGCACCGACCAGAATCTCGACGCCCTCTTCGGCCAGCGCAGCCTGAATTTCCGACGTGACGTCTTCATCCTCGCGCATCGCAACACGGGGCGCTTCCTGAATCAGCGTCACGCTGCTGCCCAACCGCCGGAACGCCTGCGCCATTTCGAGTCCGATATAGCCGCCGCCGATCACGATCAAATGGTCCGGCAGCGAATCCAGTTGCAGTGCTTCGACGTGCGTAAGCGGTTGTGCGTCTTTCAGACCCGGCACGTCGGGAATCGCGGCGGTGGTACCTGTATTGATGAAAACGTGCTCACCCTCGATGATCCGGGCAGCGCCTTCGTTCGTCTCGACATGAATCCTGCGCGGGCCGACAAAGCGGCCGGTTCCCAATACCAGATCAAGGCCCGAGCCGAGAAATGCTTTCAGATTGGTGTCCACCATGCCACTCACCACCGAGCGCACGTTACCGAGCACCTTTTTCATATCGGTTTTCGGGCCTTCGGTCACGTCGCTATCGTGCCGATGAGCATTGCGCACATGTGCGATCCGCGCATTCTGAATCAACGCCTTGGTCGGGATACAGGCCACATTGATACACGATCCGCCGATCATTCCGCGCTCGATCAGCGCAACCCGCTTGCCGGCTTGAGCCAGGTCCATCGCGAGTGTTTTGCCGCCCTTTCCGCCGCCGAGGAAAACATATTCATAGTGTTCGACATTCGACATCGCCAACTCCAGTTTGGGTTATCGCCCGGTGCGTTTCAACGGGAAGCGCATCGGCTCGGATCTCAGTGGCTGAATTCTATGAGCCCAACCGGCGTTTGCCGACGCTCGCGACGCTCGAAAACTAGCTCGATCGTCTCAATTGCCGCTATGAGTGTGAATAAAGATGACTTGTCACTCGAGTAACCCAGGCTATCCATGCGTATCGGTCCGGCTCGTTTTCGCGTTTGGGATGACTTGCCGCGTGAGACACTGGACGCTCACTTGCGCGCTATCGCCGGGACCAGTCGATGCTGCGCGATGCGACATTCGTCGTCCGCACGGCGATTTTCTTCAATTTTGGGAGCTACCGGTTATGACCCGTTCCGCCGCTGAATCGTTCGCACTTCCGCCCTACGTGATCAGCTTGCCGAGTAGCGCGGATTTTTCGACCACGGTGGCTCGTATCGAAGCCGCATTCGCGAGCCGCCATATCACTCTTTTCGCCAAGGTGGACCAGGCGCAGGCGGCGGCAGGTTCCGGCGCCGTTCTTCGGCCGACAGTTTTGCTGCTATTCGGCAATCCCGCGGCAGGTACGCCGATCATGGCGGCGAATCCGCATGCCGCGGTTGAATTGCCGTTGAAAGCCGTAGTGTGGGAGGACAGCGAAGCACGTGTCTACGTTGATTACCTCGACGTGACCCAGGTTCTGGCCGATGGCTATGGACTCGATCCCGCCTCGTTCGAAAAGCTCGAGAAGATTCCCGACATGCTGCGCAGCGCGATTACCGTCTGAAGAGGCAAGCGCCCCGCGTGCTTTGCGGGGCGCGTCGCCTTTCGCCTTACCCCTCCCGTCCTTCCACCACACGTTGCTACGGCATACGTTCGTCTAGGGTCGCCTGTCCAAAGACGGCGCGCGGCTAGTCGTTCGTAGAATGGGACTGCAGTGCGTACGCATCTATTCTTGTCATCAAGATTGCAACGTCACAACCGGGAGAAATGAAATGCATACGATCAAGTGTCTTGAGCTATTCAAGGCAGTCGCAGAACATAAAAGTTTTTCGAGGGTCGCCGCTGCAAACAACATCTCTCCCAGTGCGGTGACGCGTGCCATCCAGGAACTCGAAACGGAACTAGGTGTCCGGTTGTTTCACAGAACAACGCGAAAACTTTCGGTAACGGACGTCGGCATGTCGGTCTACAACCGGGCGGTCTCGTTGCTCGACAACTATTCGGAGATCAAAGGCATCAGCGAAGCGTGCGCCGGTACGATGAGCGGAACGGTGCGGGTGGCGATACAAAGGCTTCTTGGATTTGACTCCCTGTCGTTAACGCTGGATCAATACATGCGTTCCCACGATAACGTGACGGTGAGCGTCGATTTTTTCGACGCCGGAGATGACCCCCTCGCCTCTGGAGCAGACCTAGCCATCTCGTTGCAGAGCGAAGTTCGTGATGTCTACATTGCCAGGCAGATTGATTCTTTGGGCATGTCGCTCTTCGGCGGCAAGCGATTTTTGGCGGAGACCCGTGTTTTGTTCCCTTCTGACCTTCTTCCGCAACAGCGCATGTCACCTGGCGGAAGCCACTGGGATCTAATAGCCCGTGGATCAGAAAGGCACCTGGTGCTTCCTTGCAGCTCCCGTTTTCGCTCAGCGAGCCCGCAAGCCATTGCATCGGCTGCTGTACAAGGTTTTGGAGTTGCCTTGCTTTCGTCCGCGATAGCGAATCCTCACGTGAAAGCCGGAGAGCTTTTCCCCGTTTTTGAAGCCTGGAGATCGCTACCAGTGCCGGTGTCAATCAGCTATCGTTCTCGTCAGTTCGTTCCTGAGCGGGTGCGCGGCCTGATTGCTTACATCAGTGACACGATGGGTCTTCGGAATCGTAGTGACCCGTCACTATCCGTCCGTAACCTTATTCAGTCTGCCCAGATTGAGAACGCGGATGAGGTTCTTCAACCTCGCGAGCTTGAGACGTGTAGCCCGTAGGGAACGCGAGAAAGGCTCTGGCGAATGGATAAAGCGACATACGTTCGCGGCTGTCGCTCATCCGGCGCTGATCGCGTCTCCCCCTACACCGACTGTATCGTCCCAAACGAACGTCCAGCGCTCCCCGACCGCAGCGACGACAACTCGGAAGGCAGCGCCGGCACCACGCGAGGCGACGGATTCGACGCCGTGCGTGCCGACCCGTAGGCAAACGCCGCACCCGCCATCCACGATAGCGAGGACGCCGTGCCGTACCAGGCCGCACTCGTCGTATCGTTCTCCGACGACGCACGGACGGACGCCGCCGACAACCCGGCCGCCGCGAGATTCGCTACGCCGCTCGCGATCTGCAGCCCGCGACTGACTCTGCCGCGCGTTCCGTCGAGCGCGGCGTGCGCCATGCTGGTGACCGCGCTCAAGCCCCACGCCGCCGACGACGCATAACCGAGATTCGTCTGGGTGCTGTCCGTGTTGAACACGGACGCGGTACTCAACGCCCCCGCGCTGAAGTTCATGAAGTTGCCGAACGATGCCAGCCGGCTGGAGGGCTGCGTATTGCTCGCCTCCGACAACCCCGCAGCGCCGCCCCATAACAGCCCGCTTACGGCGCCGCTTGCCGTCGATGCGACGGAAGCCGGTACGACTCTCGACGCCACCAGCGACGCCCCCGCAGCCAGGCCATCGACCAGCGGCGCGAATTTGCCCGCTTTTTGCCGTGTGGTTTCGGGGCTCGCGGGCTGTTGCGCCACCTGCTGTATCGCTTGTTGGCCACCCTGTTGCACGAGCGGCTGCACGGGCGGATGAAGCGGTTGCGACGGCGCCAGGTCGATCGCGACATGGTCGGGACGCGGCCCGGAAGCCTCGCTGCCCGACGGCCGATGCAGCATCGGCGACAGCACCGGCGAGTTCGAGCCGCTGGACGGATTGTGCTGCATCGGTGTCAGCCCAGTCCCGCTCGATCGGTTCAACGGCGGAGAACGCATCGGCGATAGCGTCGCCGCACTGTTCTGCGACCGGTTGACGGGCGGTGTGGCCGCACGCTCGGGGCTGCTGTGCGGCGGCGGGGTCATCGGCGACAGCACCGGGCTGCTGGAATGCATACCGATCGGGAGAGGCGGCGGCCTGCCGCTGCCGACCGCTCCGTGCCCAGGGTCGTAGCGGGGCGTCGGCGGATGGAAGACCGGATCGCCTTTTGCGTTGAGCGGCTTCGGGCCTTTACTTCCGTTGCCATCGGATTGCCGCATGAGATTGTCCTGGCGTCAGGTGGGTAAGCTCAAGAAGAAGGCGAACAGACCCAGCCTGATCGAATGCTTCTCTCATCCCTCCTTCAAACAAACTTCGTGCCAGTTGGCCGTCAATGTGGCGCGCGCCTTGCTCCACAAGACCCACGCCGCAATCCGGCGACTCTCGCGCGCGCCGTGCAATGGGCGCAATTTCACCCAGGTCGGCGCTTGCCACGAGGGCGAAACCACACTTCCGTCACGCGTGGGTCCGCGTTGTCCGAGGTTGTTTCGTCGGGTGCAAGATGGGAAAAGATCCACCACCCCTGTGGGTCGAATCGAACCCTGGCGTCATGAGCGATGAATCCCCTTCCCGCGCTCGGCTATTCCAGGCGAACGAGGGAGAAACAAATCTCCCTCGCCACCCTCACTCCCGTTCAAGCGCCTCGATCGCTCCCGCAACACCCGCACCATAAGCAGGATCCGCCTGACTGCAATGCTCGATATGCAACTGCTGCACCGGCTTCGACACGCCATTCAACGCACGCGCCGTGTTATCGAACAACGTCTGCTGCTGCACGGCCGTCATGTTGCGGAACAGCGCGCCCGGCTGCGAATAATAGTCGTCGTCGACGCGATGATTCCAGTGATCGGCCGCGCCTTCTATCGACAAAGGCGGTTCGCGATAGTCGGGCTGTTCCTGCCATTCGCCCCGCGTGTTCGGCTCATACGGCGTGGCGCCGCCCGTATTCGCATCCACCCGCAACAGCCCGTCGCGATGGTAGCTGTGCACGTACTTCGCACCGCGCGGCGCATTCACAGGCACCTGGTGATAGTTGACACTCAACCGGTAACGTTGCGCGTCGCCATAAGAAAACAGCCGGCCTTGCAACATCTTGTCGGGCGAGAAACTGATACCCGGCACCACGTTGGCGGGTGCAAAGGCGGCCTGCTCGACATCGGCAAAGTGATTGTCGGGATTGCGGTTCAACTCCATCACGCCGACTTCGATCAGCGGATAGTCGCGCTTCGGCCAGACCTTGGTCAGATCGAACGGATTGATCGGATAACTGCCTGCTTCTTTCTCCGGCATGATTTGCACAAACAGCGTCCAGCGCGGAAACTCGCGCCGCTCGATCGCTTCGTACAGGTCGCGATGGTGCGTTTCGCGATCGCGGCCCACCAGCGCTTCGGCTTGCGCGTCGGTCAGGTTTTCAATGCCCTGCTGCGAGCGGAAATGGAACTTTACCCAATACCGTTCGTGCGCGGCGCTGATGAAACTGAACGTGTGGCTGCCGAACCCGTGCATATGGCGGAACGTCTTCGGAATGCCGCGTTCGCTCATGACGATCGTGACCTGATGCAGCGCTTCCGGCAATTGCGTCCAGAAGTCCCAGTTGCTCTCCGCGCTACGCAACCCCGTGCGCGGGTCGCGCTTGATCGCGTGGTTCAGGTCCGGGAACTTCAGCGGATCGCGCAGGAAGAACACCGGCGTGTTGTTGCCCACCAGATCCCAGTTGCCTTCTTCGGTATAGAACTTCAACGCGAAGCCACGAATGTCGCGCTCCGCGTCGGCCGCGCCGCGCTCGCCCGCCACCGTTGAAAAGCGCGCGAACATTTCCGTCTTCTTGCCGACTTCAGAAAAAATCGCGGCCCGCGTGTACTTCGTGATGTCGTGTGTGACCGTGAACGTACCGAATGCGCCGGACCCTTTCGCATGCATGCGCCGCTCGGGAATGACTTCACGGTCGAAGTGAGCCAGCTTCTCAAGAAACCATACGTCTTCGAGCAGCGCCGGGCCGCGTGGACCGGCGGTGCGAATATTCTGGTTATCGACGACGGGTGCGCCGAAAGCGGTAGTGAGCTTTTTCATCGGAGATCCTGTATCAAACCGATATGACACGCGTGGTCATGACCGGTGGGGACTGTTCGAATGCTGGCGTCATTCACCCTGTGCCGCTGCCCCGCCTGTGCATGCGCAACCGGCATGATGAGCGTGGTCGGCGCGACTGTCGTCCCATGCCGAGCCGAGAATGATCTGGCAGAAGTTCAGCCGCTTGTACGACGGATCGCGAAGCTCCAGCACGTCGGCCTTGACGTTGCCGAAAGTCGTCTCGGGCTTCTTGATCGTCCCTTGCGCGAACGCGTCGATAATGCCGTTCTTGAAGGTCTTTTCGCGCGGGTGGGCGGCCACCACCTGGTTGCGCTGATCGTCGCTGAACTCGTGGTAGGTCAGACCCAGCACGTCCATCTCGACCCCGGCGGTCACGAGCGCGACCACCGGCTTCATGTGTTCGGGAACGCCCGGCGTCGTATGCAGCGCGATCGAAGCCCACACCTGCTCGATGTCGTACTCGTTCATGCGGTACTGCGTCATGAAATCGCGCGCGGCATTCGCGCCGTCCACTTCGAAGCGATAGCTCTCGCTGCTATAGGCCGGCATCAGGCCCATGTCGTGGAACATCGCACCGAGGTACAGCAGTTCCGGGTCGTACTTCAGGCCTTTGCGGTTGCCGCTCAGCGCGCCGAACAGGAAGACGCGGCGCGAATGGTTGTACAGGAGATCGGTTTCGGTATCGCGAACCAGTTCGGTCGCGGCGCGTGCAATGGCGCTGTCGGGTATTTCGATGCCTGCGATGATGGTGTTAGTCATGTCGGTTCCTTCGCTGATGGGTGGAGGGAGGACACGCACGCCCTCCCGATGTCCGCCTGGTGCGGTGGTTTTGCGTCCAGGCCTCGCGGTGAAACCAGTATTGGCTAACGGCCGCCGGCGGGCAACGAAGATGGGCCGCTGAAGTCTGCCAACGTTGCCGTGTAAGCTGCCATTGGGCTTTGGCACGGCGAGTTGCCAGGCGGAACACCTCGCCTGGCTGGCAGACTTCGGCGGCTATGACGCATCGACTAGACTCGACTTGACCCGACTCGCTTCCCGCTCAGAACGGCTTGGTCGGCAGATACTTGCCGTCGAGCGTGATCACCGCACGCGAACCGCCCTCCGGATCGTCGACCTTCTGGATATCGAGCTTGAAATTGATCGCACTGATAATGCCGTCGCCAAACTTCTCGTGCACGAGCGCCTTGAGCGTCGAACCGTAGACCTGCACCATTTCATAGAACCGGTAGATCGTCGGATCGGTCGGCACGCCGCCCGGAATACTGCCGCGTACCGGCACGGTCTGTAACAGGCGCACGGCGTCTTCATCGAGATCGAGCTTGGCGGCGACGACCCTCGCCGCGTCCGCGGGCAGTGGATGCTGGCCGAGCAGCGCGGCCGTGACGAAGGCGAGACTTAAACCGGTCCCTTCATTGATCTCTTCAAACGTCAGGTTCTTGCGAATCTTCGCTTCGATGACGACATCGGTCAGGTTCTGGCGGGAGCTTGGGTTGACTTGCGATTGGATCATGATGGTTCCTTCGGTTGAAAACACAGGATTCACGCAGCCAGGGAGAGCCGCGCAGGCGTGGCACAGCCATCAGGATACGCGGCGAGCGAAACGAAGCGGTTTGTCGTGCCCCGCCCGGTTCCGGGCGTTGATCGCAATCCCGTACCAAATGGCACAAGACCGTGCAATCTTCGGCCGGGTCTGGTTCCGTATGCTCTCTGTGCAGCGACCCACTATCGCTGGCATACCAGAACGGGGCCGGGCACGACCGTTGTTCATACCGTACACGCGGCATCAGCGTGGTCACCGGGCCTCCAGATCGCTGCTCTCTCTCAACGTTGGAGAAATCGTATGGCCAATTACAAAACCACCACTCTCGTCGTCGGTGCGTTCGCCGCCGCTCTCGCCGCCTTGACGGCCACCTCCGCCAGCGCACAGGAATTCACCGCGGCGCAGAAGAAGATTCAGGCCGAGCATACGGCGCTCGTGAAGTCGGGCAAGGTCGAGCCCTGCTTCGGCACCGCAATGAAGGGGCAAAACGACTGCTACGCAGGGGCGGGCACCACCTGCGCCGGCACCAGCACGACGGACTATCAGGGCAACGCATTCAAGCTGGTGCCCAAAGGAACCTGCACCGGCATCTCCACACCGAGCGGCCCCGGCAGCCTGTCGCCGAAGGCCTAACATCGATCGGCGGCCGGGCTTCGTCGAGCCCGGCCTCGCAGTGCTCACCGCAACAATGGTTCGCCATGTCAGAGTCATTCCCGCACGACGCCCGACAGAGCCTGCCTCAACGCGCCGGGGTTGGGCTTAAGGCGCAGCACTACCACACGATCCTCGAATCGCGGCCGGACATCGGCTTTTTCGAGGTTCATGCGGAAAACTATATGGGCGCCGGTGGTCCGCCACACCGCTTTCTGTCCGCCATACGCGAGCGCTACCCGCTATCGATTCATGGCGTCGGTCTGTCGATCGGCGCGGACCGGCCGCTCGACCGGGATCATCTCCTGCGGCTCAAATCGCTCATGGCCCGCTATACGCCAGGCCTGTTTTCCGAACACCTGGCCTGGTCCAGCCACGACTGCGGCTTTCTCAACGACCTGCTGCCGGTTCCCTACACCGCCCAGAGCCTCGCGCGCGTAGCGGACCACATCGACCAGGTGCAGGAGGTGCTCGGCCGGCCGATGCTGCTGGAAAACCCGTCGACGTACCTCGCTTTCGAGGAAAGCACGTATTCGGAGACCGACTTCATTGCCGCCGTCGCACAGCGCACCGGCTGCGGTCTTCTGCTCGACATCAACAACGTGTACGTCGCGTCGATCAACCAGCAGTGGGACCCGTTGGCCTATATCGACAACTATCCGCTCGCGGCCGTGCAACAGATTCATCTGGCCGGTCACACGCGCGAGGCAGACGAAAAGAACCGTCCGCTGCTGATCGATACACACGATCGTCGCATTGCGGACATCGTGTGGGAACTCTTCGCACGGGCGATCCGCCGGACCGGTCCCCTTCCCACCTTGATCGAATGGGACGCGAACTTACCCGACTGGCCGACGCTCAAGGCGGAAGCCGAGCGCGCCGACAGCGTCGTTCAGACCGTCATGCTACCGGTCGGTATCGACCACGTAAGCAGCCGGCCGCCATTCATCGCCACGCGTCACCCACACACAGAGGTGCAGACAACATGATCAAGCGACAAGTCCTGGTGTATTACGCGTGGAGCCGGCCAGGCGAGAACGGCGCGCCGCTCCATGTAATCGACGACCGGTTTCCGGCGCTCTTCGAAAGTCGCAGGATGGGTTTCCCGCGATTCCATGAATTCTCCGACCCGCGCGTGTTCGATCAGAGCATCACCGGCTTCCTCGACCACATCATGAAGCGCAACTTCACCGCCTTTGTCGAACTGGCGGCGGCGTTGACGGGCCAGAGCGTGATGGAGATCGAGCGCGTCGCGGACGACGGCACCCTCACGCCGCTCGACGCGCATCTTCTGAACGGCGTCGACACGCTGATCGTCATCAGTTTCGACTCGCTGCGCACCGCTCAAACGGCGGGCAGCGATGAGATCGACGCGCTGCGCGCCTTCCTCGGACAAGCCGACCATCTCGCCTTCATCTGCCCGCACCACGATATCGGCGATGTGACGGGGCTGCCGGAAAACGAGTTACTGGATCGTCAGATCGCCGAATTTCATCATCACGGCGACACGACGATTCCACCGCGGCAACGGTTCGGCGGCTTCGCGCGCTCGTTGCTTGCGGCCCTTGGCGTACCGGTGGAAAACCGCTTCGGACTCAGGCCGTTGGCTGAAGCGGATGGAACGCCAACGCCAATCGAAGCGGATACGGCACTCGATCGATTGGGCCTGCTTCAACGAGTTGGCACGTTCAATCTGCACGCGCATTTACCGCAGCTCGAACGACTCGGCGAGGCCGTCGAAAAACTCGATGTACTGGTTCGTCAGCGAATCGATCTCCACGCGCCGCCGCATCCGTTCACCGCTAACCGCTCGACCTTCGATGCCCTCCTGCAGTCTCGACCGGATACGTTCGCCGGCAGCCTGCTCGTTAGCGATACGACGCTCTGGAGTTCAACGGCTGGCGGTGTCGACAGTCTTCGCGAGTTGTGGACGAATGTCGTTCAACGCCCGCTACGAACCTGAGCGCGTAATGGCACACCAAAACTTGTTCCAGGCATCCGCTGAAGCGTCGAGCGGCAGAGCCGACGTCCGCGCGGGTCTGCTGCCCGATTGCTTATGCGACCGGCAGAGGCACTTCGCTGCGGCGCTACTGGATTCGGGTAGCCCCGTTCCTCCCGGCCTGGTCGGCCCCGATCGCGAACCCAGCGAAAAGCGCTTTAACGTCTATCGGAACAACGTCGTGGTTGGCCTCGTCGAGACGTTACGGGCGGCTTATCCTGCCGTGTGCCGCCTTGTCGGCGACGACTTCTTCGCGGCGATGGCGCGCGTCTACGTCGCACTCGAGCCGCCGAGGTCGCCCATCATGCTCAACTATGGCGAAACGTTCGCGGCGTTCATCGAACGATTCGAGCCGGCGAATAGCGTGCCGTATCTGGCCGACGTCGCCCGACTCGAACGGGCGTGGGTCGAGGCATATCACGCCGCGGAGGCGCTGCCGATCGACCCCGCGCGACTCGCCACGATCGACTCGCAAAGCCTGCCTCAGGTCGTCTTTGCGCTGCATCCTTCGTTACGCGTCGTACGGTCGTCGTTTCCCGCCGTGCGGATATGGCAGATGAACATCGACGGCGGTGAGCCCACCGCTATCGACCTATCCAGCGGCAGCGAAAATGCCCTCGTCGTACGCCCGCTTGCCGAAGTGGAGGTTCGCCAGGTGCCGGCAAGCGCAGCGACTTTTATCCAGAGCGTTGCGGCGCACGCGTCGGTCGCCGAAGCGACGACCCTCGCTTTCGACGAAGACGCCAATTTCGATCTGGCCGGCACCCTTCGAGACCTGTTCGCGATCAACGCGATCGTCGGATGGCGTCTTCAGGAAGCCGCCGAATTCAGCCCCACCGAGAGGGTCGCATGAATCAGATTAGCGCACGGACCAAGGGCCGCTTCGAACTGCTGATTTGCACGGCGTTGGAGCACATTCAGGCGCTCGGCTGCATGCTTGCACCGCCCATGCTGCGAATCGCCCTCGCGCTACCGTTCTTTCGATCCGGTCTGACGCGATGGGACGGCCTGCTGTCCATTTCGCCTGCCACGCTTTACCTGTTCGAGAATCAATTCAAGGTTCACGTGTTCGGCGGCGCTTATGGTTTCCCGGCACCCGACACGGTCGCGCTTCTGGTGGCCGTGGCGGAAATAACCTTCCCTATTCTGCTGGTGCTCGGATTCGCGACCCGGTTCGCGGCCTTGGCGTTATTGGTCATGACCGGCGTGATCCAATTGGTCTTCCCCGATGGCTGGGCGAATTTCCATCTCTATTGGGCGGCGCTCGCCGTGGCGATCATGGCGCTCGGTGCGGGACCTGTGTCGCTGGATCGTCTGATAAGCCGCTGGTTCTATTCACGCGATAGCTGACGATCGCATCAATGCCATTGCGCCGGTCAATCCGCACGACTCGCGTTTAGATTCTTTCCAGAGAGAAACAATGGACCACCCCGAGACCGCCGATGCGTGGAAGTACTCTCTCGACTTGCTCATGCGGATGCAGTTGCCGAAACCGCGCTGCGATTCCCGTTCCGTTTCCGGCGCGGACGCGCACGGTTGTGGCAAGCGCACCGATGTTGCCACCCGTGGCAAGCGACGCGCTCGCGTGCTCCGCGAGCGGGCTGTCCATCTGCACATCGTGGAGAAATATTCGAGTTCGGCGATCGCGGTCTGCTGGCGCGACGCGACTTCCGGGTGTTATGGCGAGCAATTGTGGAAAGCCGTCACGGCGCGGGCCGGGGCGACTTGCGCGTTAAGCGGTTTGCGGATTCGTCGCGGCGACGCAGTTTTTCGGCCTTGGGCCCGTGGCTATAAGCCGATCAATGGCGACTCGATGATCCTCGCATCGGCAGTCGAGCAAACCGCTCAGGAGGCGTGCGATTTACTCGCGCAGTAAGCAGGGTTCGACGTTATTCGCGCGCGCCTTTCATCGCACGCCGCCTGCCGTTTTCCCGCGCGAACGCAGCCGGCGTGCAGCCCACGTGACGGTGAAAACGCCGGGTAAAGTGGCTCTGATCCGCAAAGCCCGTCATGAGTGCGATTTCCGAAAGCGGAATGGCGGTTTCCAGAATGAGCGATTGCGCGCGACGAATCCGGCATTGTTCGACAAAGCCGATCGCCGTCATTCCCGTGCTCTGCTTGAACAGGCGCGTAAAGTGGAAACGGCTTACGTTCACTATGCCGGCAAGTTCAATGAGCCCGATCGGTCGATCGAGATTCTCTTCCACATACGCGGTGATCCGCGCCACTTCGACCCGGCTCAACGCCGGCAAAACCTGCGGTACAACGGCTTCAAAGACGTTGTAACTACGAAGCAGGTGGGCCGCGAGCGCAAACGACATCTGATCGACAATGAGCGTCTGCGCGGGATGCGCCTTCCGGTCCAGTTCGCCGATCAGCACCTGCGCGATGTGTTCGATGATGGGATCTTTCGTCTCGAACACATTCCGAATCTCGATCTGCGACGTGCTACGGCGGCCAATCTGCTCGGCGGCCGACTCGATCAGCGCGGTCGGAATACGCAATCTTGCCGTTGCGGAGGCACTCCCCTCCCACAACGAGTCGTATCCGGCCGGCATGAGCATTGAAACGCCTGCCGTAACCAGACTTTCGTGGACGGTCCCGTCGCGGCCCTGCACGAGGCGCGCGCTGCCGGTCGGGCAATAGCAGATCAGATGATGATCGAGCGCGGGATAGCGCTCGGATACGTCGGGGAGCGGAGCGTACATGTCGACCGTGACGCCTGGCCACTCCCGCTCGCGCGTGGTCGCCGTGGGACGATGCGACAAGACATGCACGATCTCGTCGATGGTGACAGGTTTATCCGCGGTTTGAGAAATCGTTGACATGTCACAGTGCCGGATCTGCTTGCTTCGAGCCGAAATGCTAACACGACAATAGTCCCGCTCGGGACGCCGTGAATCACTTTGGAAAACGAAAAATCAGCACACGATCCAGCGTTCCATCATGAACGCCGCGATGGTGTTCTTCAGGCATCAAGTATCAACCAAACTGAGCACGAGTGTTCAATTCAACGCTCGCGCGTTCTGCTACGCTGAAGTCACCTTTCTATGTCGCGACCCATTTCGACTGGCCGCGAGGGCGACCGCCCAATCCCGTTCTTTCCTCCCCGTTCGTGTGAGCTCAGGGCGCTAGCTTGATGAAACATTACGATGTCATCGTCATTGGGTGCGGCGCGGGCGGTTACAACACCGCGATTCGCGCGGCCCAGCTCGGCCTCTCTGTCGCCTGTGTCGAACGAGCGTCGAATGTCGGCGGAGCGGGCATGCGCAGCGGCTGCATTCCGTCGCGATTGCTGCTTCATACTTCCGAAATCTACGAGCTGGCCAGCAAGAATGCCGCGCTGGGCATCGACTGCGCGCCCACGCTCAATCTCGCGCAAATGATGGCGTATAAAGCCGCCACCGTTGAGAAGATGTCGAACGGCGTTCACAAACTGCTGCACAAGCACGGCGTCACGCTCATCTATGGTCACGCGCTGCTTGCCGCCGCCGGACAGGTGGTCGTCAGAAAAGCGGGCGGCGTGCAGCAATCCTTGCGCGGAACCGCCGTTGTGATCGCCACGGGTTCGGAACCCATCCCGCTCCCCTTTGCCCCTTTCGATCACACGCGGATTCTCGATTCGGCCGATGCGCTGTCACTCGATCGGGTACCGCGACATCTGGCGATCATCGGCGCGGGTGCAATAGGCGTGGAACTCGGTTCGATCTGGCGCCGCCTCGGCGCGCGCGTCACGCTGATCGAGCGTCGCGATCGTCTCTGCCATTGGCTCGATCGCGACGTGACCGCCACGCTGGAACGCTCGCTGCGGCGACAAGGTATGGCGATCCGCTTGTCGAGCGACGTGATCGATATCGACAAGCGCACGGACAGTGTTTCCATTCGACTGCGCACGGCGGAATCGGGCGAGATCACCACGCTCGACGCCGATATCGCGCTCGTCGCGATCGGCCGCCGACCGTCGACGGCCGGCCTTAATCTTGCGAGCGTGGGCATGCCCTCCGCGCAGGAAGACGTATTGGCTCAGCAAGGTCTGCTGACCCAGGCTGCGGGAATCTGGGTAGTCGGCGACGCCGCCGCCGGCGCGATGCTCATGTCCAAAGCCGAAGAAGAAGCGATAGCGTGCGCTGAGCGGATTGCCGGTCTGCCCGGCTTCGTCAATTACGCGGCGATCCCCTACGCGCTTTACACGCGCCCCGAGGTCGCGATGATCGGCAAAACCGAGGACGAGCTTCGCGGAAGCGGTGTGGCATATCGCGTCGGTTACTGCCCGATCGCCGGCAACGCGCGTGCCGCAATCGGCGGCACCACCGACGGGTTTGTGAAACTGCTGGTCGACGCGCAGACGAACCTGATTGCGGGCGCTCATCTGGTTGGCCCTGGCGCGGCCGATCTGGTTTCGCAGGTGGCCGTCGCCATGGAAGCCTCAATGCTGTGCGAGGATTTTGCGCGTATCTGTCATCCCCATCCCGTCTGGTCCGAGGCACTGCGTCAGGCAGCCATGGCCGCGGGCGGATGGATGATGCACGCGTAACGCGTAGCGCACGGCATCATGGCGTCATGCATGCCACTACACGCCCAACCTCAGCTTCGCGAGCCGCGGCCGCTAAACCGCGACTCCTGCAGATCGACTTCCCGCACCAGATCTCGCACCAGTTCGTCCGTCAGCTTGCCCGACTGGGCGACGCGATAAAGTTCGTCCCGTTCAGCGCCGAGCGCCAGCAGACGCAGCCGGCGTTCGATCTCATCGATCTGCAAGCCGCGCCTCGCGTCCAGTCCGCTATCGCCGCGCAATGCGATCTGCTCGCGATAGTGTGCGATAAGCCGCGCGCCGGCCTGCGAAAAAAGGTCGGCGTCTTCGCTTGCCTGGCGCGTCTCATGAAGCGCGCGCTCAACAGCAACGATTGCTGCCTGAGCCGCAGCGCCGCGAGCGTCGTCCTCCTGCCGCCGCGCCAAGGTGCCGGGCGGCACCTTGATACCGCCCAGCACATAGGGCAAGCCGACGTTCGCAGCAATCAGGGTAACGATGATCACGCCGGCGGCAAGCAGAATGGCGAGGTCTCTTGCCGGGAACGGCGAACCGTTTTCAACGAGCAACGGTAGCGTCATCACGCCGGAGAGCGAAACCGCGCCACGTACGCCCGCTAACGACGTCGCCGTAATCAGGCGCCAGCCGGACGTGTTGATCGTCTGATTGCCCGGGCCAGTGCGAAACACAATCACGCGCAAGGCAGCCCAGGTCCACAAGAACCGTATGAGAAGTAACGCGCAACTGATTGCGGCGACATAGATCAGCAGCCAGATTTCCTGCTGCCTTCCGGTTTGGCCGATAACTTGCCCACCCCGATCGATCACGCTGAAAAGCTGCTGCCCGAGAAGCACGAAGATCACGCCATTGCCGGCGAATTGAAGCGCATCCCAAACCGCCGCACGGCGAATGCGTGTACTGGCCAACGCCTTTCCCGCCAGCTCCTCGTAACTCATCACGATGCCCGCCGTCACGGCCGCCAGGATACCCGATGCGGCGAGCCGGTCGGCCACGACATACGCGCCGAACGGCAACAGCAAACTGATCAGAATCTGCGTGCCGGTTTCCTCGCCGAACAATCGCGCGGTCCAGTCCTTCGCCGCATTCGCCAGCAGCGTGACCGCCGCGCCTGCCGCCACGCCGCCCGCCACCAGCCACAGGAAGGTGCCGCTCGCTTCGGCGACCGAGAACGAGCCCGTTACCGCGGCGGCAATCGCAAAACGCAGGCAGACGAGGCCCGACGCGTCGTTCAGTAGCGCTTCGCCTGCGAGAACATTCATCAAGCGCTGCGGGATCGGTACACGTTCCGCAATGGCCGACACGGCAACCGCGTCGGTCGGAGAAAGCGTCGCCGCCAACGCAAAGGCCACCGGCAACGGCATGAGCGGAATCAGCCAATGAATGAAGAACCCCGCGCCCAGGACCGTGAACAGAACCAGCCCGAGAGCGAATGCACCGATCGTCCACTTGTCGCGGAACAGGCCTTCTTTCGAAATGCGCCAGCCGTCGAGAAACAGCAAGGGCGACACGAACAACAGCAGGAAAACGTCGGGTGCGAGCGAAACCCGGAACCGGAAGATCTGCGCCATCAGCGCGCCGATGGCGATCTGCACGATGGCAAGCGGGAGCGGAATCCGCGCGGCACGTTTGACGATACTGCTCGCAATGACACACGCGAGCAATACGAGAGTGAGGGTGATCGTTTCCAAGTTCAGCCCGCGGGCTTGCACGCCGGTCAGGAAAGAAGGAATCCAGATAATAGGCTATAAAAAACGGTCTGAACGACTCGATTCGATTCGTTCCCGCTAAAGAGCACCGATCAACAATTTCGAGCAAGAAGGTGCAATCCTCCGCGCGCTCGCGCAAGTATCGTCGCCTCGTGATGTCGTGTCCCGGACAACGCAACTTTCCGAATGCTCCCCGCCTGAACCATGTGGAGAGCCTTCATTGACGTTACTCGTCTTTGGCCTCGTCATCGTCTTTGTCGTCGTGGTGAGGTCGCTGTGGATCATGGCCAACCTCAATCACATGACGATGCCCCTGTCGCCGATCATGAAGATGCAACCCTGACCCGCGCGCGGTCGATCCAACCCTGCCACCGAGAGGCCCATGATGCGCGTTGCCCTGTTTGTGCCTTGCTATGTCGATGCCTTCGAGCCGGAGGTCGGCATCGCCACACTGAACCTGTTACGCCGGTTCGGCATCGATCCGCACTATCCGTTCGACCAGACCTGCTGCGGCCAGCCGATGGTCAATTCAGGCTGCCACGCCGAAGCGAAAGCGACCGAGGAACTGTTCGTGCGCAACTTCGCCGGCTTCGACGCGGTCGTCGTGCCGTCGGGAAGTTGTACGCACCAGATACGCTGTCACATGACCGCGGTCGAGCAGACCGACGAGGTCCGCCATCTACGCGAACGGACCTATGACCTCGTCGAGTTTCTGCACGACGTGCTGGAGGTCGACGGCTTTCCGTGGGCCGAATTTCCGCACAAGGTCAGCTATCACAACAACTGCAACGCGCTGCGCGGTCTCTCCCACGGCAGTATGTCGGAGCGGCGCGAAACGCCCCACTCCAAGCCGCTGGACCTGCTGCGCATGGTGAAGGGACTGGAACTGGTCGAGAAGGCGCGCCCGGACGAATGCTGCGGTTTTGGCGGCACCTTCAGCGTATTCGAACCGGCAGTCTCCGTGAAAATGGGCCAGGACAAAGTCCGCGACCATGCCGCGGCCGGTGCGGACTATGTCGTCTCCGCGGACAGTTCGTGCATGCTGCACCAGAAAGGTTGCGCCAAACACCTCGGCCTGCCGCTCAGGTTTCGCCATATCGCGCAGGTGCTGAACGGAGATCCGACATGAGCGCTCAGGAAAAATCCCGTCACGCGCAAGACGGTTTGCCGGCGCTGCTTCACGACGAACTGCACAGCGACAACGATCATGGCGCCAAGAGCATGGCCGGCGACCGGCTGAGTCATGCGGAAGCCACCTCGCGCCCACTCCAGCCGCCGCCGCACGAGCCCCAGCCACGCGGCGCGGTGCTGCATCGCCGCCAGCCGGTCGATCACAACGAAGCGGCGCAGCGTTTCATCGACGCCCCACGCCATGAAAAGATGCACGACGAGCGCCTGTGGGATCTGCGCCAGAAACGCGACCGGCAAATGCATGCCATGCCCGAATGGGAGGCGCTGCGCGAACTCGCTTCGTCGATCAAACAGCACACGCTGGCTCATCTCGGCGACCATCTCGAACGGTTCGAAGCGCAGGCCCAGGCCAACGGCATCCACGTTCACTGGGCGCGCGACGGCGCCGAGCATAACCGCATCGTCCACGGCATCCTGGCCGATCATCGCGTGAAGCGGCTGATCAAGTCGAAGTCGATGCTTACGGAGGAAACCGGCCTGCGCCACTACATGGCGGGCGTGGGCATCGAGGTCGTGGAGACCGATCTCGGCGAGCGCATCCAGCAACTCGACGACGAGCTGCCCAGCCACATTGTCGTGCCCGCCGTACACAAGCTGCGCGCCGACGTGGCGGAGGTGTTCGCGAGGACGCTCGGCACCGATCCGGCCAACGACGACGTGCACTATCTGGCCGAGCAGCAGCGCGAAAAGACCCGCCCGCTGATTCTCGACGCCGAGGCCGGCATGACCGGCGCCAACTTCGCGGTGGCGGAAACCGGCAGCTTCGTGGTCTGCACCAACGAGGGCAATGCCGACCTTTCCGCGAATGTGCCGCCGCTGCATATCGCTTCGATCGGCATCGAGAAGCTGATCCCGCGCGTCGCCGATCTGGGCGTGTTCATTCGCCTGTTGTCGCGTTCCGCGCTGGGCTCGCCGATCACGCAATACACGTCGCACTTTCGCGGGCCGCGCGACGGCGGCGAAATGCATATCGTGCTGGTCGATAACGGCCGCTCGGCGCGGCTCGGCGAGCCCGAATTCTGGCAGAGCCTGAAGTGCATCCGCTGCGGCGCGTGCATGAACACCTGCCCGGTTTACCGGCGCTCGGGCGGACTCTCGTATGGCGCGACCTACTCAGGACCGATCGGGCTCATTCTCGATCCGACATTCGACCGGCGCCGCTATTCCACGCTGCCGTTCGCCTCGACGCTCAATGGTTCGTGCAGCAATGTCTGCCCGGTGAAGATCAACATTCACGAACAGATCTTCGCGTGGCGCAAGGTGCTGGCGGAGAGTCATGACATCGGCGTGGGCAAGCAGGCATTGATGAAGGCGGCGGGGACGGTCCTTGCCCATCCGAAACTCTATCGCGCGGCCATCGCGGTCGCCGACAGCGCGTTGAAGGTGCTGCCGGACTTCGCGATCGCGAATCCGCTCAACAGTTGGGCCGCGTCGGGGCGCAGCATGCCCGAACCGCCGAAAGAGACTTTCCATCAATGGTACGAGCGAACCCAGGGCGGACGGGAGGACGAACAATGAGCGCACGCGACACCATCCTCGCCACGGTGCGAGCCAACCAGCCGCAGGGCGACTACGCGCTGCCCGACCTGCCGATCTTTCCGTTCGACGACGGCGGCGCACGAAGCACGCTCTTCATCAACAATCTCGAAGCCATGGGCGGAAATGGTTTCGCGGGCGGTGGTATCGCCGACCTTCTGCGGGAGCGGTTTCCCGCCGCGAAAGTCATCGCCTCTGCGGTTCCCGACTACGCCGGGAATCGCGATCCCGGATCGATTGCGGACCCGCGCGAGCTGGCCGATGTCGACGTGGCAATCGTGCGGGCACGATTCGGCGTGGCGGAGACGGGCTCTGTCCTGCTAACCGACGACGCGCTGATATCGAACGCGGTGGCCTATCTCGCGCAGCATCTGATCGTGCTGCTCGCGCCGAACGACATTCTGCCGACGCTTCAGGAAGCCTATCGCCGGGCGGAATTTCACCAGCATCGTTATGCGAGTTTCCACACCGGTCCGTCTGCTACAGCGGATATCGAAGGCGTGCTCATTCACGGCGCGCAGGGCGTCCGCTCGTTGACGGTGATACTGCAGTCAACGCGGTGAATCGACGCGCGTCAGCGATTCCCGCGAACGGTTATGGCTCGCGCTTGCCGATGGACTGCGCCGAGCGCAGCCCCGAGCGTCGTCGTCCCTGCTCGCGCGCAAACACCGCGGGCGTGCAGCCGACATGCCGATGAAATCGCCGCGTGAAATGACTCTGATCGACAAAGCCCACCGTCAACGCGATCTCCGCGAGCGGCCGGTCGGTGTCGGTAATCAGCGATTGCGCCCGGCGAATCCGACACTGCTCGACGAAGCTGATCGCCGTGCTGCCGGTGCTGCGTTTGAACAGCCGGCTGAAATGGAATCGGCTCATATTCACGACCGAGGCCAGATCTTCGAGGCTGATCGTGCGATCGAGATTGTCTTCGATGAATTCCGTGAGGCGCGCGATTTCGAGCTTGCAGAGCGAGCGCTCCGGCGAGACCTCCACCCGTTCGAATGCGTTATAGCCGCGCAGCATATGGGCGGCCAGCGCGGTGGATAGCGCGTCGACGATCAACACCTGAACGGGATGCGCCGGCCGGTCCATTTCCACGAGCAGCGTCTGCGCGAGGCGCTCGATCACGGGATCGCGCACCTGAAACACATTGCGGATTTCCACCTGGCCCGGCCGCTGACCCACCTGCTCCGCCGCCGAGTCGACCAGCGAGGTCGGCACGCGTAGCCGCGCGGACAATCCCGAATCGCCTTCCCACGCCGACTCGTAGCCGGCGGGCATGATATAGGACGTGCCGGCCGTAATGACGCTTGCATGAACGACGCCGGCGCGGCTCTGAACCAGTTTCGCGCTGCCCGACGGGCAATAGCAGATCAGATGATGATCGAGGCCCGCGTGGCGCTCGGCGCAACCGAAGTACGGACGGTGAAGGTCGGCCGTCACGCCACTCCAGCCGCGCTCGCGGGTGGTGGCAATCGGCCGCTGGGGGCGCGCGCTCAGGATCTCGTCGATGGAGATCAATTTCGGATGGGCCAGCGCAGGCAGCCGGTTCTGAGCCACGGTGTTATCCACGAGCAAGGCTCCGTTGACGCCGATAGCCGGACGCCGAAGGTGGTGCATGGCAGGTCGACTGAGCGACCCGGGAGGGCTGTCGCGCCGCTGCGGTGCGTGATGCGAAGCTGGCGGCCATGTGCGCCTCCCTTACGTGTCATGCCTGCAGGGCGAACGCCCGTATCCTGCGGCGATCCTGACGTTTTATTGTGTCACAAGTTTCAACAGCGCAGAGAGCATACGGAAGCGGAGCCCGCGGAAGATTGCATGGTCTTGTGCCATTTGGTATCGGATTGCGATCGACGCGCAGCCATGGCACGCGAGCTCGTCTAAATACGCGGTGGGAGCGCTGCGGCAAAGAATTCCGTCGCGCGGCGCACGCGTGCCGGTATGAAGCGGCGTTTCGGCCACACGAGGCTGACGTCTCTGACGTCGCTGATGAAGTCGTCGAGAATCGTGATCACGTCCGGATGCCGCAGTTCATCGGCGAGCGAGAGCTTCGCGAACAGACCGATTCCCACCCCGGCCAGCACACCCGCGCGGATCGTTTCGACACTGTTCGACGACAGATTGCCGCGCACGGACACACTGAAGCGACCTTCCGGTCCGACAAACGGCCAATTCGCCGATTCCAGTAAACCGCCGTACAGCAAGCAATTGTGATCGACGAGTTCGGCGGGCGTTTGGGGGACGCCGTGCTGCTCGAAGTAATGGCGCGAACCGACGCAAACGAGCGGCGTGCAAGCCACACGTTTGACGACCGCATCGGGATCGTCGACCGGACCCACGCGGATCGCCAGATCGATTCGATCGTCCACCATGTCCCGCACGAAGTCCGAAAGAATCAGATCGACCTGAAGGCCGGGATTGAGCGACAACAGCTCGGGGATGAGCGGCAGAACGTGAAGACGGCCGAACGTCGAGGCCACCGCGATCCTGATCGGACCCGAGACCTCCAGCGTGCTGCTGGTCAGTTCGCCGTCGGCTTCATCCATCTCGTCGACCAGCGGTTTCGTACGGTCGTAGTAGCGCTGCCCCTGATCGGTCAGCGTCACGCTGCGCGTGCTTCGGTTGAAGAGCCTCACGCCGAGGCGTTTCTCCAGCGCGCCGATGGCCTTGCTGGTCGCGGACTGGGATTCGCCGGTTCTGCGTGCCGCGGCGGAAAAACCGCCCGCTTCGACAACGGCGATGAAGGCATTCAATTCCTGAAACCGGTCCATCGTGGCCTGCTCCTCGATTAATTCTCTCGAAGAATAAACCTTATGAACCATCCGCTGATTATCAATGCGGGGACCCGCCACTACGATGGTCTCAACATTCACGAACACACAGAAGGTGTCTCATGTCCTCTCTTCTCCAAGACAAGATCGCCGTGATTAGCGGCGGCACGACCGGTATCGGTCTGGCGATTGCGCAACGCTTCGTCGCCGAAGGTGCTCATGTGGTGATCTTCGGCCGCCGGCAAGCGCAGCTCGACGAGGCCGTCGAACGGATCGGCCGCAACGTCACCGCGATTCAGGCCGACGCCACGAAGCTCGACGATCTCGACCGGGTCGTGGCGGCAGTCAAGCGCGAACGCGGTGTCGTCGATATCGTCGTGTCGAATGCGGCGCTGGTGGAGCAGGCTTCGATCGATACGCTCACGCCCGAGCATTTCGACCGGACCTTCAATCTCAATGCGCGCAGCCCCGTGTTTCTGGTGCAGAAGTTATTGCCGCTCATGACGCGTGGCGGATCGATCGTGCTGGTGTCGTCGGCGATGCACGTTATGGGTATTCCGGGTCATACGACCTACGCGGCGACGAAAGCGGCGTTGCGGTCCTATGCGCGCACATGGGCAGCGGAATTCAAGGATCGCGGCATTCGCGTGAACACGCTGAGTCCTGGCGTGACCGACACGCCGATGCTCGACTCGCAAGGCACCTCGCCGGAAGACCGGGAAGCGTTGGTGAAGATGTACCTGAGCATGATCCCGATCGGACGACTCGCGCAGCCCGAGGAGATGGCTAACGCGGCGGTTTTTCTCGCGTCCGAGCAGAGTTCCTATATGACCGGCGCGGATCTGATGAACGACGGTGGCGTCGGGCAGGTTTGAAAGAACCGACAACTTATTCATGGAGAGATCAATGAGCTACGCAATCATCGGACTTGGCAAGATCGGTACGGCCATCGCTCACACATTCGCCCATCAGGGAATCGAAGTCATCGTGGCCGGCCGGCGGCCGGTGGACACGCTCGCGGCGCAGATCGGGCCGTCGCTCGTGCCCAGGCATATTGAGGACGCGGTCAAGGCCGATGTCGTCATCCTGGCGGTGCCTTTCGCCGCTCATCGGGACATCGGGCGGATGGCAGACCACTGGCAAGGGAAGATCGTGATCGACGCCACCAACGCATTCGGCGTGCCGCCGGAAGAGCTGGACGGGTTGCCCTCTACTGCCGCTGTGGCGAAAGCGTTTCCGGGGGCGAAGGTGGTGAAGGCCTTCAACCACGTGGCGGCCGCGACGCTGGCGCAAGGGCCGACAACACCCGCAGGCGGCCGGCAAGTCGTGTTTGTTTCCAGCGACGACGACGCGGCCAGCGCATCGGTGGCGGCGCTCGCCGAGCGGCTTGGCTTCGCGCCGATCGAACTGGGGAAAATCGGCGAGGGTGGGCTGCTTGTTCAGGCGCGAGGCCGCACGTGGGGGCGGCTTATTTTTCAGGATCTGGTTAAGTTTGATTGATGATCAGGCGTTCGGATAAATCGCGAATTCGGTAGCGACACGTCTGATAACGATGCTCATTTTCAACCCGATCGATTGAGCATCAGGAAAATTCTCGACTGAATCGCAGACAACGGCCTGGGCTGGCATGCGGGCCGCATTAACTTCTTTGTCTGACCGTCAATCGCGGCGATTTTCGCTATTTGTCAGTTAAACTCGCCGCTCTTTGCCTTTGCACTGAGAGCTTTATGGCCGTTGTCTGAGGTGATTTTGGAAAAGCATTTGAACAGAATATGAATGCGCTGGGTTTGCCGGCTCCATCGAGTCTGTTCGGGACCATTCAGGCCGCGACATCGAATGTCGCCACGATGTTAGCCGCGCTGAAAACGCCAGGACCTGGCGCGACGATCGCCGAACTCATTGGCGCGACGACCGCACTTGAGTTGCTGTCCGTAGTCGGCGCGCTATCGGCGTCGTTTTATGCGGGCGCATGCATCGGTTCGTTGATCGTCGCCTCCAATACCGCCATGAAATGCACAAGCCGAGCTACTGTCGCTTCAACGCTCCAGACGTGGGTAGGTCGAAATAGGCGGGTTATCCCGCACTCCATACTCGTATTTATTCAACGTCATCCCGAAGTGCTGATTGATACGCCGTCGCGGCGCAACTACGCATTTCTGGCATCGCACCAGCGGGTAACGGCATGAAGTTTATCTACGATAAAGCAGCGCTTCTGCTAGCGGCCCTCGCCTGCGCCGGCGCTGCGTGGGGGCTCATTCACTACTCGGGCCAGTGGTTCTACCTGCTGCTGTTCGTTCTGGCCTTTGCCGGGTTGTTCGCCGACAACCAGCGCTTGCGGGCACGTTTGAGAGACCTGGGCGAAGATCCAGCCCGCAAACCCCGCCGCGACTAGATCGAAGAGGCTTCGGCGCGCACAAATAGCCGACCGGATTTTTCCGACCAGATCCAACTTGCGTCGGTCGCCTCCAATTCACCCCGAATGCCGGTTCCCCCACATACCTCCGCCTTACGATTTGTCATCCTGACACTTCGGGCGTGTGTGGGGAGGTCGCCATGTCGGTCTATGTCGATGAAGGGTTTCGGCCCTGTGTCACGGAATGCGCGACGGTCGCGTTCCGGGTCTGCTGCGATGATCGCGTGCAGATCTTCGAAGTCAGTGCAGAAGCGCTGATCACCTTCTGCGGCGCGGCCAGCAAGCGCAAGCAGGACCTGCTGATCGCGTTCGAAGACGCGCAGCAGGAAATCCTGTCCGTCGCCGCACACAAATGGACGTTCAGACCGACCGAGGCGGTGCGGCTCGGCCTAGACGAATTCCGAATGGTCAGACATTAGGTGTGCCAGAATCGCGCTCATGACCTGGATCGCCGCCCTGCCGATGTATAACGTCACGCCCGCTCTCGCCTTCGAATGGCGCGAGTGGCTGGCCGACGTGTTGCTGCGGGTCAAGCCCGCCTGCCGCATCGTCGAACCCGACGAAGAATTGCACGGCTTCTGGCGTCGCCCCAACCTGCTGATCTCGCAGACCTGCGGCTATCCGCTGATGCATGGCTTGCACGAGCAGGTTCAGTTGATCGCCACGCCGCGTTACGACGCGCCGGGTTGCGAAGGCGCGGACTATTCGAGCGTGCTGGTGACTCGCTTCGACGCGCCGTTCGACACGCTGGCCGCCTGCCGCGGCGCGCGCGCCGCCTACAACCAGGACGACTCGAATAGCGGCATGAACGTGTTTCGCCACGCCGTAGCGCCGCTCGCAGACGGCGGCGCATTTTTCAGCGCCGTGGTGCGGACCGGTTCGCATCTCGGTTCGTTGCGCGCGGTTGCGGAAAATCGCGCGGACGTCGCCGCGATCGACTGCGTGACGTTCGCGTTTATCGCCGATGAAATGCCGGAACTCGCGCGGCAAGTGCGCCGGATCGGCGTGACGGCGCCGTCGCCGGGACTACCGTTGATCGCGTCGAACACGGTGCCGTCGCAGACTATCGAAGCACTGCGCGACGCGCTGAACGACACGCTGCTCAATCAGCCCGAACGCGTAAAACGCCTGCGTTTGCAGGGCTTTTCCACACTGACGTTCGCCGACTACGCACGCATCGAACAACTCGAAGACGAAGCGCGCGCCGCCGGTTATCCGCGCCTCGCCTGAGCATTACCTCTGAGCGTTACGCCGACTTCACGTCCAGCACCAGAAGCTGCGCGCCGTCGGCCACCTGATCGCCCACCGCATACAACACTTCCGACACCGTTCCCGCGGCCGGCGCGCCGATCGTATGCTCCATCTTCATTGCTTCCATCACGATCAGCGGTGTGCCCTTCTCCACCACCGTGCCCGGTTCGACCAGCACCGCGATCACCTTGCCCGGCATCGGCGCGGTCAGACGGCCTTCGCCGCCTTCCGCATCCGCGGCATGCGCGAGCAGGTTCTGCCACTCGAACGCCAGCGTTTCGCCGAGGCAGAACACGTGGAACGTATCGCCATCCACGAACACGCGGCCGGTTGCCCGCGCGTCGCCGATAGTCGCGCGAAACTCATGCTCGCCCGCGCCGGCCGACCAGCTGAAGCCTTCGCGCACGCCGTCGTGTTCCAGCGTTTGCGTGTCGCCGTCGCGAGCGAAAGTGACGATGAACGCGCTTTCGTCGTCGAGATTGCGCCAGCCGAGCGTCTGCGTGTAGCCGCTATTCAGCCGCCAATGCGACAACGCGTCCCACGGCGACGCGCCATGGGCGGTGCCGCCTTCGCGCGTCAGCAGCGCGGCGCAAGCGAGCGCCAGCGCTTCCTTGAATGGCTTCTTCACCAGCGCGAACAACGCATCGTGATGACGCTCGATCAAGCCGGTATCGAGATCGCCCGTGGCGAATGGCTCGCTCGTGACAATGCGCTGCAGAAACTCGACGTTGGTATGCGGGCCGACCACCTCGCACGCATGCAGCGCGCGGCTCATGCGCGCCAGCGCTTCCTCGCGCGTGGCGCCATGCACGATCAGCTTGGCGATCATCGGATCGTAGAACGGCGTGATGGTGTCGCCTTCGCGCACGCCGCTGTCGATCCGCACCGGTGCCTTGCGTCCCGCCTCGCCCATGCCGATCACGAACTCCACGCCTTCCGGCATGCGCAGATGCCTGAGCGTACCCGTGGACGGCAAAAAGCCGCGCGCCGGATGTTCCGCGTAGATTCGCGCTTCGATCGCGTGGCCGTCGAGCTTGAGTTGTTCCTGCGTGAGCGGCAGCGGTTCGTCGCCCGCGACGCGCAGTTGCCATTCCACCAGGTCTTGCCCCGTCACCATTTCGGTCACCGGATGCTCGACCTGCAGGCGCGTGTTCATTTCCATGAAGTAGAAATCGCCGCTGGCGGTCATGATGAACTCGACCGTGCCCGCGCCGACGTAATTCACCGCGCGCGCCGCGGCCACGGCCGCCTCGCCCATTTCGCGTTTGATTTCAGCGGACAAACCGGGCGCCGGCGCTTCTTCCAGCACCTTCTGGTGACGCCGTTGCACTGAGCAATCGCGATCGAACAGATACACCGCGCCGCCGTGGCGATCCGCGAACACCTGCACTTCCACGTGACGCGGCCGCGTCAGATACTTTTCGATCAGCACGCGATCGTTGCCGAAGCTGCTCGCGGCCTCGCGCTTGCACGACGCCAATGCCGCCACGAAATCCTCGCTGCGTTCGACCACGCGCATACCCTTGCCGCCGCCGCCGGCGCTCGCCTTCAGCAGCATCGGGTAGCCGATCGCATCCGCCTCACGGTGCAACAACGGCGGATCCTGATCGTCGCCGTGATAGCCCGGCACGAGCGGCACAGCCGCTGCATGCATCAGCGCCTTCGCGGCGGCCTTCGAGCCCATCGCGGCAATCGCCGCGACCGGCGGTCCGATGAAGACGATGCCGGCCGCCTCGCACTGCTGCGCGAAGTCTTCGTTTTCCGACAGGAAGCCGTAGCCCGGATGCACCGCTTGCGCACCGGTGGCGCGCGCGGCTTCGATAATGCGCTCGACGCGCAGATAGCTTTCTTTCGCGCTCGATCCGCCGATATGCACCGCCTCATCGCAGGCGGCTACGTGTTTCGCGTTGGCGTCCGCATCGGAATAGACCGCCACGCTCGCGATGCCGAGCCGCTTGCAGGTCGCGGCGACGCGGCACGCAATCTCGCCGCGGTTGGCTATCAGGATCTTGTTGAACATGAAATGTCTCGATGAAGTGTGCCGTGGTTCGGGGCTGTTGTTCTGGTCAGAACCGTGCGGCGCCCTGGAGAAGATGCGGCGCTCACGGGTTCGTGCTGTTTCAATCGCGCCAGGACGGCGTGCGTTTTTCGAGGAACGACGCGACGCCTTCGCGGCCTTCCGCGCCGGCCCGCGTGCGCGCGATGCGCGCCGCCGTGTCTTCGATCAGCGCGTCGTTCAACTCGCGGCCCGCGATGTCCTGGACGAGCTGCTTGCACGCGCGCACCGCCTGCGGTCCGTTCGCGCAGAGCGTGCCGGCGATCTGCTGCACGGTCGCGTCCAGTTGCTCCGCGCTCACCGCTTCGCTGACCAGACCGAGGCGCAACGCCGTCGCGCAATCGAACTGCTCGGCAGTCGTGAAGTAGCGCCGCGACGCCTGCTCGCCCAACGCGCGAATCACGTACGGCGCGATGGTCGCGGGAATCAGGCCGAGACGCGCTTCGGACAGACAGAAACGCGCGCTCTCCACCGCCACCACGATATCGCACGCCGAAATCAGGCCCATGCCGCCCGCGTACGCGTCGCCGTTCACACGCGCGATCACCGGCTTGTTGCAGCGATAGATCGACGCCAGCATGTTCGCCAGCAGCATCGCGTCGGCGCGGTTCTCGTCGTCCGAGTAACCGGCCATTTTCTTCATCCAGTTCAGGTCGGCGCCCGCGCAGAAGGCCTTGCCGTTCGCGGCGAGCACCACCGCGCGCACGTCGTCGCGCGTGTTCAGCGACGTGAAGGCCGAGGTGATCTCGGCAATCATCGTTTCGTTGAACGCGTTGCGCACGTCCGGGCGATTCAGCGTGACCGTGGCGATCTGGGCGGACACTTCAAGCGTCAGCGTTTCGTATTGCATCGTGGCTCCTGCGCGGGGTTGCGTGACTGTGCTGTGCGCGCGTCACATTCTGAACACGCCGAAACGCGTTTCTTCGATCGGCGCGTTCATGCTGGCGGACAGACCGAGACCGAGCACGTCGCGCGTTTGCGCCGGATCGATCACGCCGTCGTCCCACAGCCGCGCGCTCGCGTAGTACGGGTGGCCCTGATGTTCGTACTGGTCGCGAATCGGCTGCTTGAACGCTTCCTCTTCTTCGGCGCTCCATGCGCCGCCCTTGCCTTCGATGCCGTCGCGCTTGACCGTGGCCAGCACCGACGCCGCCTGCTCGCCGCCCATCACCGAGATGCGCGCGTTCGGCCACATCCACAGGAAGCGCGGCGAATACGCACGACCGCACATGCCGTAATTGCCCGCGCCGAACGACCCGCCGATGATCACCGTGAACTTCGGCACCTTCGCCGTAGCCACGGCCGTCACCATCTTCGCGCCGTTACGCGCGATGCCTTCGTTTTCGTATTTGCGGCCCACCATGAAACCGGTGATGTTCTGCAGGAACACCAGCGGAATCTTGCGCTGGCAGCACAGTTCGATAAAGTGCGCGCCCTTGAGCGCCGACTCGGAAAACAGAATGCCGTTGTTCGCGATGATGCCGACCGGGTGCCCCCAGATATGCGCGAAACCGCAGACGAGCGTGGTGCCGTAGCGTGCCTTGAATTCATCGAAAGCGGAGTCGTCGACGATCCGCGCGATCACTTCGCGGATATCGAACGGCTTGCGTGTATCCACCGGAATCACGCCGTACAGGCTCTTCACGTCGTAGCGCGGCGGCTTCGGTTCCTGCAACGCGACCGGCACCTGCTTCACGCGATTCAGATTGCCGACGATGCTGCGCGCGATCCCCAGCGCATGCGCGTCGTTCTGCGCGAGATGATCGACCACGCCGGAGAGACGCGTATGCACGTCGCCGCCGCCGAGGTCTTCCGCGCTCACCACTTCACCGGTAGCGGCTTTCACGAGCGGCGGGCCGCCGAGAAAAATCGTGCCCTGATTCTTGACGATGATCGACTCGTCGCTCATGGCCGGCACATACGCACCGCCCGCCGTGCACGAGCCCATCACCACGGCGATCTGCGGAATGCCTGCCGCCGACAGATTCGCCTGGTTGAAGAAGATGCGGCCGAAGTGATCGCGATCGGGGAATACGTCGTCCTGATTCGGCAGATTCGCGCCGCCGGAGTCGACCAGATACACGCACGGCAGATGATTTTCCGCGGCGACTTCCTGCGCCCGCACGTGCTTTTTCACGGTGACGGGATAGTACGTGCCGCCTTTGACCGTTGCGTCGTTACAGACGATCACACACTCCTGCCCCGCGACCCGGCCGATGCCGGTGATCACGCCCGCGCCCGGCGCGTCGTTGTTGTACATCTCGTACGCGGCGAGTTGCGAGAACTCGAGAAACGGCGTGCCCGGATCGAGCAGTTGCGCAATGCGCTCGCGCGGCAGCAGTTTGCCGCGGCCCGTGTGTTTGTCGCGCGCGGCCTGGCCGCCGCCCAGCGCGAGCTTTTCGATCTTCGCGCGAAGATCGGCGACCAGCGCTTCGAGCGCCGCCGAGTTGGCGCGGAAGTCGTCCGAGCGCGGATTCAGCTTTGATTCGATGATCGGCATTGCGAGTCTTCTCCAGTTGCCGCGAAAGATGGGCTAGCGCTTACGCCGTCTCGGCAAACAGCTCACGGCCAATCAACATGCGGCGGATTTCGCTCGTGCCCGCGCCGATTTCATAGAGCTTCGCGTCGCGCCACAAACGGCCGACCGGATACTCGTTGATATAGCCGTTGCCGCCGAGAATCTGGATCGCCTCGCCGGCCATCCACGTGGCTTTTTCAGCGGTGTAGAGAATCACGCCGGCGCAATCCTTGCGCATCTGGCGCACGTGTTCGGCGCCGAGCGTGTCGAGTTGACGGCCCACCGCGTACAGATACGCGCGACACGCCTGCAACGTGGTGTACAGATCGGCCACCTTGCCCTGAATCAACTGGAATTCGCCGATGGATTGACCGAACTGCTTGCGGTCGTGGATATACGGCACGACCGCGTCCATGACCGCGACCATGATGCCGGTCGGGCCGCCCGCGAGCACCGCGCGTTCGTAGTCGAGGCCGCTCATCAGCACCTTCACGCCGCCGTTGAGCTGACCGAGAATATTTTCTTCCGGCACTTCGACGTTCTCGAACACGAGTTCGCCGGTGTGCGAGCCGCGCATGCCGAGCTTGTCGAGCTTCTGCGCGACCGAGAAACCCTTCATGCCCTTCTCGACGATAAACGCGGTAATCCCACGCGAATTCGCTTCGGGATCGGTCTTGGCGTAGACGACCAGCGTGTCGCAATCGGGGCCGTTGGTAATCCACATCTTGGTGCCGTTCAGCACGTAGTGGTCGCCCTTCTTTTCCGCACGCAGCTTCATGCTGACCACGTCCGAGCCGGCGTTCGGCTCGCTCATGGCGAGTGCGCCGACGTGTTCGCCGGAGACCAGCCTGGGCAGGTATTTCTCTTTTTGCGCGGTGGTGCCGTTGCGGTGAATCTGGTTGACGCACAGATTCGAATGCGCGCCGTACGACAAACCGACCGACGCCGACGCCCGCGAGATTTCTTCCATTGCGATCATGTGGGCGGTGTAGCCCATGTTCGCGCCGCCGTATTCTTCCGAGACCGTCATGCCCAGCACGCCCAGATCGCCGAATTTACGCCACAGGTCCATGGGAAACTGGTCCGTGCGATCAATTTCCGCTGCGCGCGGAGCGATTTCTTTGGCAGCGAATCCCGCGATGCTGTCACGCAGCATTTCGATTTCTTCGCCGAGCGGGAATTGCAAACCGGGCAGGTTGCGCATTGCGGTGTCTCCAGAGTTCGTTGGCGGCCGGGCAGCCAGGTCAGGCTGCCGGCGGATCCGAGTGCGGCTCGGCGGACGGCGGCGGCCTTGTGAGCCGCCCCAGTCGTCACGCACGAGGCGCGAAACGTTCAAGCCGCATTTCACGCTAGATTGACGTAAGCGTCAATAGGTATTTTTGAGTGTCACTCAGAAATCATCCGGAGCGCATCCGAAGCGGGCATGGCGTGATAGCATCGGCATAGACAGGCTGATCCGGCCTGCGTTCCGGCCGTGCTTCCGGCCGCTTCCGCCTCCCAAATCTGAACTTGACTCATATGACGGTTGCCCTGAAGGCCGAGTTACCCGCCTCGCGCCGCCAGCCGGCCGGGCGCAAGTCGCAGCAGCGCGTGAAGGAGATTCTTCAGGCGGGGCGCGACGTGTTCTCGGAGAAAGGCTACGAGCGCGCCACGACCGCGGAGATCGCGCAACGCCTCGGCATTTCCGAGGCGACCGTGTTCAGCTACTTTCGCGGCAAGCGCGAGCTGTGCGCGCGGGTGATCGGCGACTGGTACGACGAGATCATCGAGGCGATCGAATCCGGCCTGCCGCGCGACGGCAACGTGCGTCAGCAGTTCGCGTTCATCGTGCGTACGCATTTACGGCTGATGCTGGTGAACGGCACCGATCTGTGCGCGCTGGTGCTGTCCGAAGGGCGCGCGCGGCATCACGAGTTGAGCGAGGCGCTCACCGAGTTGCAGCGCCGCTATACCGCCCCGTTGATGCGCGTCCTCGCGCAGGGCCAGGAGAGCGGACAGATTCGCGCCGACATGCCGTTGCGCCTGCTGCGTTCGATGGTGTTCGGGCCGATGGAACACGTACTGTGGGACGCCACGCTGGCGAACCGGCATATCGACATCGACGCGACCGCCGATCAGTTGATCGACGTGTTGTGGGCCGCGCTCACACCGCCGGACCTGGCGGTTAGCGCGTTGCAGCAGTTCCGGGTGGAAGTGGCGGAGGCGAACCGGCGGTTCGAGGCGGCGGCGAAAAAACGCTAATCTACGGCTTCCGAGTTGAAGCCTGAAGGAGCGTCCACGTGCCTGAAGCAAAACCCGCAAAGCCCGCAACGCCGGCCAAGGCAGCCAAGCCGGCAAAAACCGCTAAACCCGCAAGCCCTGCCACGCCCGACAAAGCCGCCAAAGCCTCTAAAACCACCCCGGTCGCCAACATCCGCGTCGGCATCGGCGGCTGGACCTACGCGCCGTGGCGCGGGCCGTTCTACCCCTCGGATCTCACGCAAAGCCGCGAACTCGACTACGCGAGCCGGCACCTCACGTCGATTGAAATCAACGGCACGTTTTATGGTTTGCAAAAGCCGTCGAGCTACGAGAAGTGGTATCAGGAAACCCCGGACGATTTCGTTTTTTCGCTCAAAGCCCCGCGTTACGCGACCAATCGCAAAGTACTCGCGGACGCCAGCGAAACGATCGAGCGTTTCCTTGCGAGCGGCGTGCTGCTGCTCAAACAGAAACTCGGCCCGATCAACTGGCAATTCGCGACGACCAAGAAGTTCGATCCCGAAGACTTCGAAGCCTTTCTGAAACTGCTGCCGGCGAGCATTGAAGGACAATCGCTGCGCCACGCCATCGAGGTCCGCAACGACAGCTTCAAGACGCCGGAATTCATCGCGCTCGCCCGGCAATACAAAGTCGCCATCGTGCTGGCCGGCGACAGCGATTACCCGCAGATCGCGGACCTGACCGCGCCGTTCGTGTACGCCCGCATCATGGGCACCACCGACAAACACGCCAAAGGCTACGCCACGAAAACGCTCGACGCCTGGGCCGAACGCGCACGTCAACTTGCTGCGGGCACGACGCCCGACGATCTGGAAACCTCCGCCGAACCGCCATCGAAACTCGCCGCCCGCGACGTCTATCTCTACGTGATCAGCGGCTTCAAGGAACGCAATCCGGCCGCCGCCATGGCGCTGATCGAACGGCTCTGAGCGGCCTGCCCTGGCCCGTGCCTTAGCCGCGTCCTCGCCAGCATGCTGGCCGTCATGCGCGAGTGTCATAATCCCGGCAGCGAATCCGCCCCCCCCACTCACATACACAGGCCGTGAGGCTGTCGCCTCACCCGGTCCGGGAGAATATCTTGAGCGCCCTCGACAATCCCCTGCACGATCAGGAAGTCGGCTCGGCCGACGCCACCCAGGACACCACGCGAATCGACGACACGCGCATCGGCGCGGTCCGTCCGCTGATTTCCCCCGCGCTGCTGCAAGACGAATTGCCGGTGCCGCCTTCGGTGCAGACGCTCGTCGAAAAGACCCGCGCGGAAATCGCCGACATTCTGCATGGCCGCGACGACCGGCTCGTGCTGATCGTCGGTCCGTGTTCGATTCACGACCACGATCAGGCCATCGAATACGCCCGCAAGCTGAAGCACGCCGCCGAGTCGTACAAGGACGATCTGCTGATCGTGATGCGCGTCTACTTTGAAAAACCGCGCACCACGGTAGGCTGGAAAGGCTATATCAATGACCCGCGTCTGGACGGCAGCTTCCGCATCAACGAAGGCCTGCGTCTCGCGCGGCAACTGCTGCTCGACATCAACGGTCTCGGCTTGCCGACGGCCACCGAGTTTCTCGATCTGCTGAGTCCGCAATACATTGCCGATCTGATCGCGTGGGGCGCGATCGGCGCGCGCACGACGGAGAGCCAGAGTCATCGGCAACTCGCTTCGGGCTTAAGCTGCCCGATCGGTTTCAAGAATGGTACGGACGGCGGCGTGCAGATCGCCGCGGACGCGATCGTCGCCGCGCGCGCGAGCCACGCGTTCATGGGCATGACGAAAATGGGCATGGCCGCGATCTTCGAAACCCGCGGCAACGACGACGCGCATGTGATCTTGCGCGGCGGCAAGCAGGGACCGAATTACGACAGCGCGTCGGTGGACGCGACTTGCGTTGCGCTCAAATCAGCCGGCCTGCGCGAGCAGGTGATGATCGACTGTTCGCACGCAAACTCCGGCAAATCGCATTTGCGTCAACTGGATGTGGTGGAAAATCTGGCGCAACAATTGACGCAGCATGACCGCCGCATTATCGGCGTGATGCTGGAAAGTCATCTGGAAGAAGGCCGTCAGGATCTGAAAGCCGGGGTGCCGCTGCGTTACGGCGTGTCGATCACGGATGCGTGCGTGAGCTGGACGCAAACCGAACCGGTGCTGGAAACATTGGCCGCCGCCACCCGCAAGCGTCGCGCGGGCTGACGACCGGGACTAACAACACGGGCTGACGACAAAAACCCACGCGCCGCACCAGCCACCGATGGTTGATCTCACCGAGGGTTGGGCAGCGCGTGATTCCTCACGCCCGATGTTTCGCTAGTCACGCGCAAAGACTGCGCGCGCGCAAAACTCCGGCGCGAAGCGCGTTGCATTACGACGCGTTGACAGCTTCCTTGAAAGCCTTGCCTGCGGTGAACTTCACCGTCTTGGCCGCTGCGATCTGGATCTCAGCGCCCGTCGACGGATTGCGGCCCACGCGAGCTGCGCGCGCGCCGGTCGAGAAAGAACCGAAACCGACCAGTTGCACCGTATCGCCACCCACCACGGCTTTGGTCACCGCTTCGACGATTGCGTCGATGGTTTGGCCGGTGGCCGCTTTGCTTTCGCCCGTCGCTGCGGCGACTGCATCAATCAGTTCCTGTTTGTTCATAGCACTTCCCGTATGGTAATCATGGAACCGGCGCCACATCTGTTGCGCCGGGACCGACACACTAACGCATAGGCGCATATTCGCGCAAACCTTGGGTGTAAGCCTTGTATCACCCGCCCAGCGGCAATTTGACGATTTTTTTTGGCAAAGTGCCATAAGAATCGTGCGCTTACGTGATTCTCGCGTCCGGCAAGCGTTAAATCCGAATCACAATCCGTTGCAATTTCAGTGCTTTAGCGCGACACAAGCCGATGTCGACGGGCTTTTTTACTATGTTATGGTGGATCGCCTGAAACACGGCCAGAACCGGTGGCAGCGCCCGGTAGTAAAGAATTCGGGAGAATAAAAAAATGAAATTTCGCCATATTGCAACATCCGCACGGCTCGTCCTGGCGCCCTGCGGGGCCGCTGCGGCCGCCGCAAGCGGTTGCGCGAGCCTCGTTACGGCTACCGGTTCGACGTCGCTGGACTCAATCAATATGCATTAATCGACGGGCGGCACAATTGACATATCGCCCGTTTTCGGCAGGTCGGAGTTACCGCACCGGATTTATTTCTGCGTTAATCACCCTCAAGCTTGCCCCAGTCCTGCCGATATACAAAGCTGCGTTGGCGGCGCAAACGTTAAAAGGACGGGCATGGTTCGACTAGCCAGATTGAGGGAGGCGCTATCTGTCGCGGAAGGCGACCCGGAGCTCGTGCGTTCGCAGCTTCAGGCGTTCGGTCGACAGATCCCGTTGCTCTATTTCATCCTGCTGGTCAACACCATGGCCGTCGCGATCACTCATGTGAATTGCGCGCCGGCCTGGCTGTCCATCTATGCTCCGACCGCCCTCTGCGCGCTGTGCGTGATTCGTTGCGTGCGCTGGTGGCGCGCCCGCCACCGCGTGCTGACTCACGACAAAGCCGTGCCCGAGTTACGCAAGCTGATCTGGCTGTCGAGCATTTTCGGCATTGCGTTCAGCACCTGGTCGCTGCTGCTGTTTCCGTACGGCACCGCATATGAACAGGCGCACGTCGCGTTCTATATCGCGACCACCGTGATGGGCGGTGTGTTCTGCCTGATGCATCTGCGCGCGGCGGCTTTGCTCGTGTTGTCGATCGTGATCCTAAGCTTCGCGACTTTCATGGTGTTCACCGGCTCGCCCGTGTTCATCGCGATGGCGATCGACATGACGCTCGTCGGCATTGCCCTCGCGTTTATCGTCGAGCAGTATTACCGCACGTTTACCGGTGTGGTTCACGCGCAGAGCGAATTGCTGGCAAGCCAGCAGAAAACCCAGCGTTTGAGCGACGACAATTTCCGGCTCGCGAGCATCGACAGTCTGACCGACCTGCCCAACCGGCGCAGCTTCTTCGCGTCGTTGCGCGCGCTGTCCGAACAGGCGCTTGGCAGCGGCGGCGGTGGCTTCAATGTGGGGCTGATCGATCTCGACGGCTTCAAGCAGGTCAACGATATCTACGGCCACGCGAGCGGCGATCTCGTGCTGCAGGAAGTGGGCGTGCGTCTGCTGGCGCTGGCCGAACCCGGCATCTTCTTCGCGCGGCTCGGTGGCGACGAATTCGGCGTGCTCGCGCAGCACAAGCAGTCGAACGAAACACTGGTCGAATTGGGGCAGCGCATTTGCGACGCGCTGAGCCAGCCATACCGGGTGGCCGGCAATGTCGCGGAACTGTCGGGCACGATCGGCTGGGCCGCGTTTCCCGAAGCCGGCACCACGGTCGCGCAGGTATTCGAACGCGCCGACGCGGCGCTGTACGTCGGCAAGGAAAGTCGTCGCGGCACGCCGGTGATTTTCTCCACCGAACATGAAACGCGGATTCGCCGTTCGAGTCTCGTGACGCAGGAACTCCGCCACGCGGATCTCGACGCGGAACTGTTTCTGGAGTTTCAGCCGATCTACGACGTGATCTCGCAGCGCACGATCGGTCTCGAAGCGTTGGGACGCTGGCACAACGCGCGGCTCGGCGCGGTCAAGCCGGAGGAATTCATCCGGATCGCCGAGCGCACCGAACTGATTTTGCGCATCACCGAAGTGCTGTTGCACAAAGCACTCGACGAAGCCGCGCGCTGGCCCGCCGAGCTTTATCTGTCGTTCAACCTGTCCGCGATCGACATCTGCACGTCGGCGCGCGCGCGCCGTCTGATCGACATCGTGCAGGCGAGCGGCGTGCCGCCGCACCGCGTGTCGTTCGAAATTACGGAAACGGCCGTGACGCGCGATTTCGAACAGGCCCGCGCCTCGCTGACCATGATCAAGAAAGCCGGTTGCCGTGTGTCACTGGATGACTTCGGCACGGGGTATTCGAGCCTGAGCTATGTGCACCGGCTGCCGTTCGATACGATCAAGATCGACCGTAGTTTCATGACGGATGTGGATACGAACAGCGCGTCCAAAAAGATCGTCAAGTCGGTGCTCGATTTGTGCCGCAATCTTGGGCTCGAATGTGTCGTGGAAGGATTGGAGACGTCGTCGCAAGCGGCCGTCGTGACCGCGCTCGGCGCGCGCGCCGTGCAGGGCTATCTGTTCAGCCGGCCGATGCGGGCGAGCGCCATCGCCGCTTATTTGCAGACGGCGCTCGGACAGGGTTATGCGGTTGAGGGACAGGCGTAGTTAAGTTGTGCGCCTGGCGGCCGCGGCTGAACGGCGGCTGCGGCTGAACGGCCGCGACTACGCATCTTGCAGCCTGACCCGAACCGCGGCTAACCCGGCGGCGCCGGATAGTCCAGCTTCGGATACCAATCGCTTCCCCGTCCGCCCGGCGTCATATCGAGCACGGTCCAGATCGGCATCACATCGGGCGCGCCGCGCGGGTCCTGTCCGGGATCGGCGGTCGACGGTCCCATCTCCTCCGCCCAGAAGTGCCGCACCGTGCCATCCGCGGCGCGCGTGAACACGTTGAACGCCGGGTTGTCGTCGCCCGCGGGATCTTCCGCCGCGTAGTCGCGATTGAAGGTGTTGCCGCCCGACGACGCCAGCCGCAAGTGCCGCCAGCCCCGCTCTTTCTTGAACGCGACGAGCTTCTCGATCGGCGCGCGGCCGATCACGACGAACGCCACGCGCTGCAGGATGTCGGGCATTTCGCCGTCGTATGCGCTCAGCAGCGACGTGCACATCGGACAAGGCCGCGTGCGCTGCGGACCGAACATCCAGTTATAAGTGACGAGCGTGTCGTGCGCGCCGAACAGGCCGGATAAGGTCACCGGCCCCGCTTCACCGTCGAAGCGATAGTCCTCCGGTACGATGCCGCCTGGCGGCAGCGCGCGGCGCTGCGCGGCGACCCGTTCGATATGGCGTCGCAGCTCGATTTCTTCGGCGAGTAAATCGTTGCGCGCACTACGATAGGCCGCGCTCTCGTTCGGAAAGCGCGGCGGCGAATCGGCCAGCAGGCGCGCCGGCTTCAGTGTCTGTGCGGATGTGTTTGCTTCGGTCATCAGCTATCTCCCATGCACGATCGTTGCGGTTGCGGGAAAGGATCAGAGGTGAGTTACAAAGAGCAAACGACCCGGTTTGACTTTACTTCTCGCTCAAATCACGGCGCCGTCATTGACTCGCCCCCTATCCACACGACGAACAACGCGACAGCAAATCGACAACCCCAGTCCATTTTTTGCATTCCATCAGCTTTAACGTTGCCCTCTCCGGCACGAGCTGTCGACGCATCGCGCCAGGCGCCCAACAACCGGCCGCCCCCCGCAAGGTATCCTTCTGCCCAGAAACAGCCCGCGCGCCCGCTGCGCAACGGCACTGCCACGGCGCGCCACACGCCGTCCTGAGAGGATGCATCATGCCGCTTCGTCTGCCGCCTCTGCCGGCGCTTCGCCTGTTCGAAGCCGCCGGCAGGCATCAAAGTTTCAAGCTCGCCGCCGCCGAGCTGCACGTCACGCCGAGCGCGGTGAGTCATGGCATCGTCGGGCTGGAAGAAGCGCTCGGTGTCCAGTTGTTCGTGCGCGAACCGCGCGGCATTTCGCTGACCGCGACGGGCGCGGACTATCTGTCCTACGTGTCCGAGGCGTTCTCGCTGATCGCGATCGGCACGCAGCGTCTGCCGAACCATCGCGCGAATCGTCCGATCGCGCTGAGCTGCGCGCCGACCTTCGCGTCGCGCTGGCTGCTGCCGCGCCTCGCCCATTTTCGCGCGCATTGGCCGAATGTAAATGTGAGCGTCGACACCTCGCATCGGCAGGTGGGTTTCCCCGTCGACGGTTTCGATTTCGCGGTCCGCATGAGCCGTTCGCCGGTTGCCGGCGCGGCGTGGACGCGGCTGTTCGGCGAGCGCCTCGTGCCGGTATGCAGCCCCGCGTACCTGGAGAATCTGCGCGACGCGCACGGCCATCTCGACCTGCGACGCGCGACGTTGATTCACGTGAACGCCGCGAGCGAAGACTGGCAAGCGTGGCTCGACGCGACCGGTGCGGACGATATCGAAACCGCCGATGGCTTACGCGTCGACACGATTCAACTCGCGTTCGAAGCCGCCGGCATGAGCCTTGGCGTCGCACTCGGACGCCGGCCGCTGGTGGATAGCGATCTCGCTAGCGGGGCGCTGGTCGAAGCCCGAGCGGAAACGATCGCGTCGGACACAGCCTATTGGCTGGTCAGCGCGGAAAACGCGGAACGTCGCCCGGAGTTGCTTGATTTCAGACGCTGGCTGGTCAGCGAGGCGCAACAGTTCGACGCGCAATCCGAAGCCGCCTGATACCAGCCACGAACCACGCCGCAAACGAACAAGTGAGCCCCACTCACCTGTCATCAAAATCTTTTCTTTTGCCGCTTCTGATGCTCGCTGCGACCATGGGGTCGAAGGAGATCAGAACCATGTCCACGACCCACAGCAAACGCTACGCCCCCGTCTTCAACCCGACGACTCTCGTGATCCTCGCCGGCGCGCTCGTGCTGAGCGCGGCGATGGGCATCCGCCAGACCTTCGGGCTCTTCATCGGGCCATTCTCGTTCGACCGCGGCCTGCCCGTCACGCAAATCGCGTTCGCCATCGCGCTGCACAACCTGGTGTGGGGTTTCGCCCAACCCTTCGCGGGCGCCGCCGCGGATCGTTACGGCTCGACGCCCGTGGTCGCATTCGGCGCGACGACATTCGCCGCGGGTCTGGCGTTCGCCGCGGTCGCACCGAGCGGCGCGATGCTGATCATCGGTATGGGATTGCTGGTCGGCATTGGTGTGAGTTGCACGACCTTCGGCGTGGTATTGCCGGCGGTGAGTCGCATCGCCACGCCGGAAAAACGCAGCATGGCGATGGGCCTGGTCAGCGCCGGCGGTTCTGCGGGCCAGGTGTTGATGGTGCCGCTCGCGCAAGGCGTGCGGCTCAGTTGGGGCATCGCCGCGTCGCTGTTCGTGCTGGCCTTTCTGATGCTGCTGGTCGCCCCGCTCGGCATGGTGCTCGACCGTCGCCAACGCACTGGCATGCCGGTGCGGGAAACAGCCGCCGAACCGCTGCGCAAGGTGCTGGGTCTCGCGGTCCGGCATCGGGGATACCGGCTGTTGACGCTCGGTTTCTTCACCTGCGGATTTCAGCTCGCGTTCATCGCCACGCATTTGCCCGAGTATCTGACGCTCTGTCATATGCCCGTCGGTCTCGGCGCGACCGCGCTCGCGTTGATCGGCCTGTTCAATATGGCGGGCAGTTGGGCATGCGGCTGGCTGGGCGGACGCTACCGTCAGCATCATGTGCTCGGCTGGCTGTATCTGATCCGCAGCGCGACGATCGGCACGTTCTTCGCGCTGCCGAAAACGTCCACGTCGGTGATCGTCTTCGCGGCGGTGATGGGCCTGACCTGGCTCGGCACCGTGCCGCTCACCAGCGGACTGGTCGCGAAAGTGTTCGGCACGCGGCATCTCGGCAGCCTGTTCGGCGTCTGCTTTCTGAGCCATCAGATGGGCTCGTTTCTCGGCGCGTGGCTCGGTGGCCTGGTGTTCGATCTGACCGGCTCGTATTCGCTGCTGTGGGAAGCCACCGTCGCGGCCGGACTGTTCGCCGCGATCCTGCACTTCCCGATCGACGACGCCACGGTCAACGCGCCCACGTTGCGCGCCGAACCGGCTAGCGCGTGAGCGGGCGGAGGAAAAGCGGACGGCTGCGGCTGCGGCTACAGCTACAGCTACAGCTACAGCTACAGCTACAGGCTTACAGCTACGGCTAAAGCTACGGCATGGCCGCGGTCGGCGCGCGGAGGACGGCCCGCGCTACGCCGTCGTCTTCTGCCCCGCCGCTTTCGGCACGCGCCCCATCAAAAAGAACTCATCATTCGGCCGCATGGAAATCACATTCGCCATGCGGTTCGACAGACCGAAAAACGCCGTGATCGCGGCAATATCCCAGATGTCTTCGTCGGTGAAGCCCTGCTCGCGCAGCGCCTGAAAGTCGCTTTCGTCGACGCTGCCTGACGCGCGGCACACCTTCAGCGCGAAATCGAGCATCGCTTTCTGGCGCGCGCTGATATCCGCCTTGCGGTGATTCACGGCGACCTGATCCGCCAGCAAAGGCGATTTTTCGTAAATGCGCAGAATCGCGCCATGCGCGACCACGCAATACAGGCACTCGTTCACCGCGCTGGTGGCGACCACGATCATCTCGCGCTCGCCTTTGGTGAGGCCGCCCTCCTTCAGCATCAACGCGTCGTGATAGGCGAAGAAAGCGCGGAATTCGTCCGGCCGATGCGCGAGCGTCAGGAACACGTTCGGCACGAAACCCGCTTTCTCCTGCACCTCGAGGATGCGCGCGCGGATATCGTCCGGCCAGTCGTTCGGTTCGGGCACGGGATAGCGGCTGATCGGGCTGGCTTGGGTCATGGCATGTCTCCGTTGTATTCGCGTGGTATTCGCGTGGTATTCGCTTACCTACGGCGACGATTCTAGCAACCGCCGTTCGCCCCGTCGCGCACGCCGCGTCGGGCAAGCTCGCAGCACCCTTTTCCCGCCTGTGCTTAAATCGGCCTTTGCCGTGCCGTGCCATGTCCGCGTAACGACCGAGCGGGTACACTGCACGCCGTCGTGCGGGAACGGAACCTGCGCGGCGGGTCACGGCGCGCCGCCAGGGCGTGGCCGGTTACACCTTCCTTAATGCATTCCGAGGAGCGCGGTTGTGTGGCATTTTCCAGTGGCGATTCCACCCTCGCTCGGCGTTTGGGCCGTTTTCATGAGCGTGCTCGTCACGCAGCTCGGCCTGCCGGTTCCGGCCGCGCCGATGCTGATTCTCGGCGGCACGATGGCGGCCATGGGACAGACCTCGTATGCGAGCGTCGTGTTCGCCGCCGTGGCCGCCACGCTGATCGCCGATTCGCTCTGGTTCTTCACCGGCCGCGCCTACGGCCGGCGTCTGCTGAACTATCTGGTGCGCTTCTCGCTGTCGCTCGATACCACGGTGCGGGTCGCGCGCAACACGTATGAACGGCACGGCGCGCCGATCCTCACGGTCGCCAAGTTCCTGCCGGGGCTCGGCCTGATTTCCGCGCCGCTGCTCGGCACGACCGCGATCAACGTCAGCGTCTTTCTGCTGTGGGACCTGATCGGCGCGACGCTGTGGGCGAGCGTATGGGTGATCGGCGGCGCGGCGCTGCACGACCAGATCGTGCAACTGATGCTGCTCGTGCGGCAGAACGGCGGCACGATCGTCGACGCGTTCGCGGCGATCTTCGTCGCCGCGCTGCTCTATCGCTGGGTACGCCGTCTGCAATTTCGCCGCTGGCTCGCGCACACGCGCATCTCGCCGGATCAGCTCGACGAATTGATGAAGTCGAATGAGCCGCCGCTGATTTTCGACGCCAGACCGCACAGCGTGCGCGAGAAGGAATCGCACCGGATTGCCGGCGCCCTGCCGCTGGATCTCGACTCGCCCGAGCCGATTCGTCCCGAACTGCTGAAGCGGCCGATTGTCGTCTACTGCGTGTGTCCGAACGAAGCGACCGCCAAGCGGATCGTCAACCAGTTGCATCGCAAGAATATCCACCATATTCGCGCGCTCAAGGGCGGCCTCGACGCGTGGGAAAAGCGCGGCTATCCCGTGGAACCGCTGCCGCACGATTTCTATACTGCGAAGGCTCATCTGATCGAAGATGAAGGCAACGAGGGCGAATATACGGTGCGCGCAAGACTCGCGGACTAAGCGGCCGTTCGCCATGTCGCCGCGCTAAGAATCCCCTTGCGCCCATCACACAATGTGTGCAACATGCATATATGCACGTTGCACACATTGAGGTATCCCCATGACGCAGCGCACAGAAAACCTGCTCGGCGTGCTCGCCCTGCTGGTCACCGACGAGATGAACGCACCGCCCGACGCGGCGGCGCTCGCTGGCCCCACCGCGCGCGCCATGCTCAACGCGATCGGCCAATATCCGGACTCATCGATTGAAGTACTGCGCGAGGCGGTCGATCTGTCGCATCCCGCCGCCGTGCGCGCCGTGGCAGGATTGGTCGACGCGGGCCTCGTCGAGAAAAACGCCGGAGCGGACAAACGCGCCGTCGCCCTTTCCTTGACCGCGGACGGCAAACGCGAGGTCAAACGCCTGCGCACGGCGCGCGACAGGATGCTGCAACGCGTGGTCGGGCGGCTCGACGACCGCGAGCGCGACGTGCTGGAAAACCTGCTGATCAAGATTCTCTATAGCGAGACACGCGACCCCGCGCACGCCATGCAGTTGTGCCGCCTGTGCGACGACGGGCCGTGCCTGAAGGCCGGCTGTCCGGTGGAATGCCGCGAACAGGGCCTGCCGATGCCCGAACGGAGCGGTGCATGACTGCCCCCGCGCCCACGGTGCGCTGGTCGGCGATCGCCGCGCTGACCGCCGTGTCGGCGTTGGCGCAGATCGGCCAGTTCGGCATCGGCTTCATGGTGCTGCCCGTCTGGCTCGCGCAGCGCGGCCTGGATGCGCCGCGCGCCGGCCTGTTCTCGGCTGCGCAATGGGCCGGCATGCTGGGCGGTTTGTTGCTGGCGCCGTGGCTCATTGCGCGCATCGGCGCAAAGCGCACCGTGTCGCTCGGGCTCGCGGCCACACTCGTTGCGTTCGCCACCGTCGGCGAGTTGGGGTGGCCGCTGTGGCTCGTGCCCGGACTGCTGACCGGGCTCGGCATCGGCTTGCGCTGGATCGCCAACGAAACCTGGCTCTATCGCCTCGTGCCGCCGGCATCGAGCGGACGTGTGGTCGGCGTGCATGAGGCGCTGATCGCCACGGCCGGTGTCGTCGGTCCCGCGTTGGCCGCCTGGTGCGCGGTCGACGAACGCGTCATCTTCGCGGCCGGCGCGGCCTTCACGGCCGCTGCGGCGCTGCCGCTGTGGCTGACCGCATCGGACGACAAACGGCCTGCTGGCGAGCCGTTAAAGCCCGCACAAAGCGACCGGCGCGTGCCGATCGGTCCACTGGTCAGCCTCGGCATGGTGGTCGTCGCGGCCGGCGGCATCGGCGACGGCGCGCTGTACGGCCTGTTTCCCCTGTTCGCCCACGCGCACGGTCTCTCTTCCACGCAAACGGCAACGCTGCTGATGCTGTTCGGCGTCGGCGGCATGGCGCTGCAATTTCCGGTGGGCTGGTTCGCGGATCGTGCCGGGCTCGCCGCCGCCGTAATCGTCTGCGCGGCGCTCAGCACGCTGGCGATCTGCGGGTTCGCGACCGCCGCGCCGGCATCGGCGCTTGCAGCCGCGAGCGCGGTGCTGCTCGGCGGCATGAACAGTTCGTACATCACGCTTGGGATGGTCGCGGCAGCCTGCGGCGAAAAGGCCGCGTTGACGCGCAATATGCGGTTGGTGTCGCTCACATTCACCGCGAGTTCGATCGTCGGCCCGCTCGCCGCGGGATTCGCAATGAAAGCGCGCGGCAGCGACATGCTGATGTGGCAACTCGCGCTGATGAGCGGCGCGCTGGCGGTCTACACGCTGGGTTTACGCGAAGGCCGGCGCCAGCCTGGTCGATCTTCATCGATGGGCTAACGCCGGGCTTATCGCAACAACAACGCCTACGCGACGCGTGCGGCGCCTACTTTGCGCTGCCGCCACAAACACAGCAGATCGCAGGCGATATGCGCGGCGGCGATCGCCGTGATTTCGCTCTGGTCGTAAGCGGGCGCCACTTCCACGACGTCCGCGCCCACCAGATTCAACGCGCCGAGTCCGCGCACGATGGCCAGCCCCTGCGCCGACGACAATCCGCCCGCCACCGGCGTGCCCGTGCCCGGCGCGAACGCGGGGTCCAGACAGTCGATATCGAAGGTCAGATACGCAGGCCGTTCGCCGACAATCGACGTGATCCGCTCCACCGCCGCGCGCGTGCCGTGTTCGTGAACCCATGCGGCGTCGAGCAGATTGATGCCCATGAAATCATCGTTCCACGTCCGAATGCCGACCTGCACCGAGGTCTTCGGATCGATCAGACCGTCCTTCACCGCCTTGTAGAACATCGAGCCGTGATTCAGGCTGTCGGGACTGTCGTCGGCCCAGGTATCGCAGTGCGCGTCGAAATGAATCAGCGAAAGCGGCTTGCCGTACTTCTCCGCGTGCGCGATCAGCAGCGGATAGGTGATGTAATGATCGCCGCCGAGCGTCAGCATCTTCGCGTCGGAACGCAGAATCGTGCGCGCATGCTCGACGATCGATTGCTTGATCGTCAGCGGGTTGTGCGCGTCGAACCAGCAATCGCCGTAATCAGTCACGGCGAGATCGTCGAACGGATTGAAACCCCACGGATACGGATGCAGCTCCGACAACTGCACACTGGCCGCACGCACCGCCGCGGGACCGAGCCGCGCGCCCGAGCGGAACGTGGTGGCCAGATCGAGCGGCACGCCGGAAACGACAACGTCGACGCCGTCGAGTTCGCGGGTGTACTTGCGGCGCATGAAAGACAACACACCCGCATAGGTGTTTTCGATCGACGAGCCATAAAGCGACGAACGGCGGATTGCGCCGTCGCCATAGACGAGTTCAGTCATGGATGACCTGACACCTGATAAACATACCGGCGCCACGCGCGAAGCTTCCCGTTGTGCGCGCAACCGCCGGCTTCGGATTCATTGGGAACGCGGCGGCGTGCCTCACACGCACGCCGCCGCGCTGGCTTGCGAATCCTTTAGCGCAGCCGCACCAGCGTGGACTTCAGCTCGGTGTACTTCTCCAACGCGTGCAACGACTTGTCGCGGCCGTTGCCCGATTGCTTGTAACCGCCAAACGGGAAATTCATATCGCCGCCTTCGTCGTAGCAATTGACCCACACCGTGCCCGCGCGCAGTTTGCGCGACACTTCATGCGCGGTCGTGAGATTCGACGTCCAGACCGCGGCGGCCAGACCGTACTCGCTGTCGTTGGCGATCTTGATCGCCTCTTCGACCGTGTCGAACGTGATCACCGACAACACCGGCCCGAAGATTTCCTCGCGCGCCACCTTCGCACCCGTGGCCGGGATCTCGAAGATGGTCGGTTCGATATAGAAGCCGCCCGTCTCTTCCTTCACGCGCGCGCCGCCCAGCAGCAGCCTGGCTTCGGCACGGCCCGCTTCGATATAGCCGAGCACGCGCTCGAGTTGGACCTTGTCGACGATCGCGCCCATCGACGTTTTCGGATCGAGCGGATTGCCCGGCGTATAACTACGCGCCGCCGCGATCAGCTTGTCGAGGAACGCCTCCTTGATGTCGCGATGCACGAGCAGGCGCGAGCCCGCCGTACACATTTCGCCCATGTTGTAGAAGATCGCGCCGGCCGCCGCATTCGCCGCGCGGTCCATGTCCGGGCAATCCGGCATCACGATGTTCGGCGACTTGCCGCCGAGTTCGAGCCATACGCGCTTCAGGTTCGACTGGCCGGCGTACTGCATGATCAGCTTGCCGACATTCGTCGAGCCGGTGAACGCGAGACAGTCCACGTCCTGATGCAACGCGAGCAGCTTGCCCGGTTCGCCCGCGCCCGGCACGACGTTGAACACGCCGGCGGGAATGCCGGCGTCGAGTGCAAGTTGGGCGAGACGGATCGCCGTGAGCGGCGACTTCTCCGACGGTTTGAGCACCACGCTATTACCCGCGGCCAGCGCCGGGCCAAATTTCCACGACGCCATCAGGATCGGGAAATTCCACGGCACGACCGCCGCCACCACGCCGATCGCCTCGCGCGTGACCAGCCCGACCAGATGATGATCGGCCGGCGCGACTTCACCGCCCACCTTGTCGATCGCTTCGGCGAACCACTCGACGCAATACGCGGCGCCCGGCACGTCGACCGTGGTGGTGTCGGCGATCGGCTTGCCGGCGTCGAGCGTTTCGAGCAGCGCCAGTTCGTCGGCATGTTCGCGGATCGACGCGGCCCAGCGCAGCAATACCGCCTTGCGCTTGCGCGGATTCAACCCGGACCACACGCCCGAGTCGAACGCACGGCGCGCGGCGGCGACGGCCGCGTCGACGTCGGCCGCGCCGCTGTCGGCGACTTTCGCGAGCAGCTTGCCGTCGATCGGGCTCTGACAGTCGAACGTGCGCCCGCCTGCCGCGTCACGGTATTCGCCGTCGATAAACGCACGGCCTTCGATTGAAAGCGTAGCGGCTTTGTCTTGCCAGAAAGCGAGAGATTGCTTGTCCATCAGGATGCCTCAATGTTATGCGCTCGACGCAGACCGGCATCGACTTCATGCACGGTTGAACTGCGGCGTGGCGCGTTGGCGCGGAGTCTTCAGAACGTGGGCGGCGAATTGGCCGACACGACCTCGCAGAGATGCTCCGCGCTAGGATTGCGAAAACGGTGCGGCAAACGGCTTTCGAAGTAATAGCTGTCGCCGGGATCGAGCAGCCACGTAACGCCGTCCACCGTCAGTTCGAGTTGCCCGCGGACCACCACGCCGCCCTCGTGCCCCGCGTGCTCCAGCATTTCCGGCCCGGTGTCCGACAGCGGCTGATAGACCTCGCGCAGAATGCCCATGTTGCGGTCTTTGATGCTCGAGCCCGCCAGATAGAACTCGATCGACTCATTGCCGAGGTTCGGCATGTCCGCGCGGCGCGATACGACCGATCGTTCTACTTCCACCTCGAAGGTGAAGAACTCGGCGAGACTCATGGGTATGCATTCGAGCAATTTCTTTAGCGAGCCGACCGAGGGGCTTACACGGTTCTGCTCGATCAGCGAGATCGTGCCGTTGGTCACCCCCGCCCGTTTCGCGAGTTCACGCTGGGACAAGCCGTTCTTCTTGCGGATGTACTGCAGACGGGTTGCTACTTCTATGGACATCGCTAGGTTCTCTGACATGGAAGACGATCGGGGCGCGTGGACTCGGGCAACATGTGCCCGCGAGTGTTGAATATTCTAGTCACTTTAATCGTTGCGCCGCTGGGGAAAACCCTGAAAGGATTCCGAAATACGACTTGCGCAACGAATGTTCCCACCGGCTGGGATTCTAGCTAGCCCCCCGGGAAAGCCCTGATAAATCTTTTATAAAAATGATTTGACGGCATTATTGGCTCGTATATGCTGGTTCACAGGCGATCTTCATACCAACGTCACAGAACCCGAAAGGGTGTTTGCGGCGCAGCGAACCCGGTTCGCACCGGTAAGAGAAGATCATCCCAGCGTCCTGTTTCTTTAAACGCCTTGTGCGGATTTCGAGCAGGCCGTTCAATACTTTCAACGTCGCCAGTCGAGTGTAATCGTGAGAGTCCGAGGCCCTTTGGTGAGATGGAATCGAAGTCAGGCGAGTTGTCCTCGCGCTGACGGCGCCATCGCCGACGGCAGCAACGGCAGCCTTGCGTTCCGCCGCTTCCTGTCCGTCTTCACGATCCTGTCCCGCCGTTCCGTTCGACGTCACAACTCTATCTCCGCGCGCGCCTTCATTGCCGTTCGCACGGACGAAGTCGCGTCGCTGCTGCCGTAGCGCCTCCCTCCTTTTCGTCGTTCGATTCATCCGTTTGCGTGAGCGCGCTCTCAAGAGTCCTGCGTTCCCGCGTGTGCGGTGCTGTCTGCCGCCCATGCATTTCACGCGACTCCGGGTGCTGGTGCACCGCAACGGATTGAATCGAACGACCCGCCCCAAGACCACGCGCGGCGCGTTTTCGCAAACGCCCACCGCCTGCACCACCCCGGTGGCTTGACGCTCTGCGTCCGGCTGCGGAATCGTGCCGCGCTGTGTTTAACGTTGTTCGTGCCGCGTCCCGCGGGGAACACACACGTCTATCTGTTATGCGAAACAAACCCCTGGTCGGCATTAGCGCCGACAGAACGATGATGGGAGTCCACCCATCGCACGTGGTCGGCGAAAAGTACGTCGCCGCGATCGTGGACGGCTCGCAGGCGCTGGCCATGCTGCTGCCGGCGCTCGGCGAACGTCAGTCCGTCGCCGAGGTCCTGGCGACGGTCGACGGCCTGTTCTTTACCGGCAGCTATTCGAATGTCGAACCGCACCGCTACGGCGGCGAGCCCAGCGCGCCGGGCACGTTGCACGACGCCGCACGCGACGCGACGACGCTGCCGCTGCTGCGCGCGGCGATCGCCGCCGGTGTGCCGGTACTCGCCGTATGCCGGGGCTTCCAGGAAATGAACGTGGTGTTCGGCGGAACGTTGCATCAAAGCGTTCACGCGGTGGCCGGCTTGAACGACCATCGCGAGAACAAGGAAGACGACCTCGACGTGCAATACGCACCCTCGCATTCGATCACGCTGACGCAGGGTGGCTTGTTGCAGCGCCTCGCGGGCGGCACGAATGAAGCGCGTGTGAATTCATTGCACGGTCAGGGCGTCGAGCGGTTAGGCGCCGGCCTCACGGCCGAAGCCATCGCGCCGGACGGCTTGATCGAAGCGGTGAGCGTAAGCGGAGCGCGTGCTTTTGCGCTGGGTGTGCAGTGGCACCCGGAATGGAAGCATGCGAACGACACGTTATCCACCGCGATCTTTCGCGCGTTCGGCGACGCCTGCCGCGATCGAATGCGCACCAAGGCCGGCTATGGCGCGGCATCCGCCGCTGCCACGCATGCCTGAGCCGGTCGCGCACCAAAACAGAGAGATAAAAATGCATGAAATCGACGATTTTCTGAAGAAGAACCGCGTCACCGAAATCGAAGCGATCATTCCGGATATGGCCGGGATCGCACGCGGCAAGATCATTCCGCGCAGCAAGTTCGAATCCGGCGAGTCCATGCGCTTGCCGCAGGCGGTGATGATCCAGACCGTCACAGGCGACTATCCGGAAGACGGCACGCTGACCGGCGTCACCGATCCGGACATGGTCTGCGTTCCCGATGCCAGCACCATTCGCATGATTCCGTGGGCCATCGACCCGACCGCCCAGGTGATTCACGATTGCGTTCACTTCGACGGCACGCCCGTCGAGATCTCGCCGCGCCGTGTACTGCGCCGTGTGCTCGAACTCTACAAGGCCAAGGGCTGGAAGCCGGTCATCGCGCCCGAACTGGAGTTCTATCTGGTCGACATGAACAAGGACCCGGATCTGCCGCTGCAACCGCCAATTGGCCGTACGGGTCGCCCGGAGACAGGACGTCAGGCGTATTCGATCGAAGCGGTCAACGAGTTCGACCCGCTGTTCGAAGACATCTATGCATACTGCGAAGTGCAGGAACTGGAAGTCGACACGCTGATTCACGAAGTCGGCGCCGCGCAGATGGAAATCAACTTCATGCACGGCGATCCGCTGAAGCTGGCCGACAGCGTGTTCCTGTTCAAGCGCACGGTGCGGGAAGCCGCGCTGCGCCACAAGATGTACGCGACCTTCATGGCCAAGCCGATGGAAGGCGAACCCGGTTCGGCGATGCACATGCATCAGAGCCTGGTCGACGAAGAAACGGGTCAGAACCTGTTCACCGGTGCGGACGGCAAGCCGACTTCCATGTTCACCGGTTATATCGCCGGTTTGCAGAAGTACACGCCGGCGCTGATGCCGATCTTCGCACCGTATATCAACTCGTATCGCCGTCTGTCGCGCTTCATGGCCGCGCCGATCAATGTGGCGTGGGGTTACGACAACCGTACGGTGGGTTTCCGGATTCCGCATTCGGGCCCGGCTGCGCGCCGCATCGAAAACCGCATTCCGGGCGTGGACTGCAATCCGTATCTGGCGATCGCCGCCACGCTCGCCGCCGGTTATCTCGGCATGACGCAGAACCTCGAAGCCACCGAGCCGCTGCTCAGCGACGGCTACGAATTGCCGTACCAGTTGCCGCGCAATCTCGAAGAGGGCCTGACGTTGATGGGCGCCTGCGAGCCGATCGCCGAAGTACTCGGCGAGAAGTTCGTGAAGGCTTACCTCGCACTGAAAGAAACCGAATACGAAGCGTTCTTCCGCGTGATCAGTTCGTGGGAACGCCGGCATTTGCTGCTGCACGTCTAAGGCAAACGCAAGAAAAACTGGAGGCAGTATGAGCTACAGAACAGAAGAAGTCGCTTACGTCCAACCGGCCGTGCAGGCGAGCGCGCCGGCCGCGCAGCAACAACGCAGCACCGCCGAATACCGCGCGCTCGACGCCGCGCACCACATCCATCCGTTCTCGGATATGGGCGCGCTGAACCGCAGCGGCAGCCGCGTGATCGTCAAGGCCGAAGGCGTGTATCTGTGGGATTCGGACGGCAACAAGGTGATCGACGGGATGGCCGGCCTGTGGTGCGTGAACGTGGGGTATGGCCGCAAGGAACTGGCCGATGCCGCGTATAAGCAGATGCAGGAACTGCCGTTCTACAACACCTTCTTCAAGACCACGCACCCGCCGGTGATCGAACTGTCGGCGTTGCTCGCCGAACTCGCGCCGGCGCCGTTCAACCATTTCTTCTACTGCAACAGCGGCTCGGAAGGCAACGACACCGTGCTGCGCATCGTCCACCATTACTGGGCGGCGCAAGGCAAGCAGTCGAAGAAGGTCGTGATCTCGCGCAAGAACGGCTATCACGGTTCGACCATTGCGGGCGGCACGCTCGGCGGCATGGGTTACATGCACGAGCAGATGCCCTCGAAGGTCGAGAACATCGTGCATATCGACCAGCCGTATTTCTTCGGCGAAGCGCAAGGCAATCTGACGCCGGAAGAATTCGCTCTGGCCCGCGCGCAACAACTGGAAGCGAAGATTCTCGAAATCGGCGCGGACAATGTGGCCGCGTTTATCGGTGAGCCTTTCCAGGGGGCGGGCGGTGTAATTTTCCCGGCCTCCACGTACTGGCCGGAAATTCAGCGCATCTGCCGCAAGTACGACATTCTGCTCGTCGCCGACGAAGTGATCGGCGGGTTCGGCCGCACCGGCGAATGGTTCGCGCATCAGCACTTCGGTTTCGAGCCGGATCTGATCACGATGGCAAAGGGTTTGACGAGCGGCTATGTGCCGATGGGTGCGGTCGGTCTGCATGACCGCGTCGCCAAAGTCATCATCGAAGGCGGCGACTTCAACCACGGCCTCACCTATTCGGGCCACCCGGTTGCGGCCGCGGTCGCTGTCGCCAACCTCAAGCTGCTGCGCGACGAGAAGATCGTCGAGCGCGTAAAAACCGACACGGGTCCGTACTTCCAGAAGAAGCTGCGCGACACCTTCGCCAATCACCCGATCATCGGTGAAATTTCCGGCGCAGGTCTGGTGGCCGGTCTGCAACTCGCGCAAGACCCGCAGGCGCGCAAGCGTTTCGCGAACGGCGGCGACGTCGGCACGATCTGCCGCGACTTCTGTTTCAACGGCAACCTGATCATGCGCGCCACCGGCGACCGCATGCTCCTGTCGCCGCCGCTGGTGATCAATAAGCTGGAAATCGACGAGATCGTCACGAAGGCCAAAAAAGCCATCGATGCGACCGCACAACAACTCGGTATTTCGTAACGGCAGTCCGTTCCGGCATGGGCACCCACATCTCACGCTCATGCCGGTTCTTCACATCAAGGGAAAAAACCATGAGCGTTAGTCATCTTCGTCATGCGGTCGCGGGGGCCGCGCTGCTCGCCTTCGCGGGTTTTACGGCGCTGTCGGTTACGCCGGCCCTTGCGGCCGACACGGAACTGAATGTGTATAACTGGTCGGATTACATCGCGAAAGACACGATTCCGAACTTCGAGAAGCAGGACGGCATCAAGGTCAAGTACGACAACTACGATAGCGACGACACGCTGCAGGCCAAGCTGCTCGCAGGCAGTTCCGGTTACGACATCGTGGTGCCCACGTCGAACTACATGGCCAAGCAGATTCAGGCGGGCGTGTATCAGAAGCTCGACAAATCGAAGCTGCCGAACCTCGCGAATCTCGACCCCGTGCTGATGAAGATGATCGCCGACGCCGACCCGGGCAACCAGTACGGTGTGCCCTGGGCCTACGGCACCGACGGTATCGGCTACAACGTGCAAGCCGTGCAGAAAGCGCTCGGCGCCAATGCACCGGTGGATAGCTGGGCCCTCGTGTTCGATCCGGCCAACCTCTCGAAGCTGAAAGGTTGCGGCGTATCGTTCCTCGACCAGGCTGTCGACGTATTCGCCGCCACGCTGCAATACATGCATAAGGACCCGAACAGCACGAACCCCGCCGACTATCAGGCTGCGTTCGAAGTGCTGAAGAAAGTCCGCCCTTATATCACCCAATTCAACTCGTCGGGTTACATCAACGACCTCGCCAATAACGACGTGTGCGTCGCAGTGGGCTGGTCCGGCGACGTCGGCATTGCGAGCCGCCGCACCGAGGAAGCGAAACGCTCGTACCAGATCAAGTTCTCGAACGTGAAGGAAGGCGGCTTGCTGTGGTTCGACGTGATGGTGATTCCGAAAGATGCGCCGCACGCCGAAGCCGCTCTCAAGTGGATCAACTACATTGAAGATCCGAAGGTCAACGCAGCGATCACCAACGAAGTGTTCTACCCGACCGCGAACAAGGCCGCGCGCCAGTTCGTGACGCCGGCAGTCGTCCAGGACAAGACCGTTTATCCGGGCGACGACGTACTCAGCAAAATGACGCTGATGAAACCTATGCCGACCGATATTCTGCGCCTTGAAAACCGTCTTTGGGCACAGCTTAAAACCGGTCATTGATTAAACCAGTCTGATAAAACCTCGATCCCGCGCTCAGGGATCGCTCGAACCCTGAGCGCATGAATGGCAGTAACGGCAGTCAGCCTGCGCGCTATAGCGTCCCAGCCGCGCGCAGTCCCATGTATTCCGATCGCAGCGTACGTTGCGAGGCGCTTCCCGCGTCTCGTAGGGAGACACTTGCGCTCGCGATCCGCAAGGAATGGTTACATCATGAACTCGACGACTTCAAAAAGCGCAGCCGGCGCCACCCAGATGGCCCGCCCCGCAGTAGCGACAAAATCGAAACCGGAGGAGTTCGTCCGCATCGAAAACGTCGTGAAGAAATTCGGCGACAGCACCGCTGTCGACAATGTCAATCTGAGCATCGCCAAGAACGAACTGTTCGCGTTGCTCGGCAGCTCAGGCTGCGGCAAGTCCACCCTCCTGCGCATGCTCGCGGGGCTCGAGACGGTTACGTCCGGGCGCATTTTCGTCGACGGCGAGGATCTCGCCGCGATGCCGCCGTACAAGCGGCCGGTCAACATGATGTTCCAGTCGTATGCGCTGTTCCCGCACATGAGCGTGGAGGCGAACATTGCCTTCGGCCTGAAGCAGGAAGGCACGCCGAAGAACGAGATCAAGGAACGCGTCGCCGACGTGCTGCATCTCGTGCAGATGAGCAAGTACGCCCAGCGCAAGCCGCACCAGTTATCAGGCGGCCAGCAGCAGCGTGTGGCGCTCGCCCGTTCGCTGGTCAAGCGCCCCAAGCTGCTGCTGCTCGACGAGCCGATGTCGGCGCTCGATAAAAAGATCCGTCAGAAGACCCAGCTCGAACTGGTGAACATCATCGAGAAGGTCGACGTGACCTGCGTGATGGTCACGCACGATCAGGAAGAAGCGATGACCATGGCCGGCCGCCTCGCGGTGATGAGCGAAGGCCGCATCGTGCAGATCGGCTCGCCCAGCCAGGTGTACGAGTTTCCGAATAGCCGCTTTTCCGCCGAGTTCATCGGCTCGACCAATCTGTTCGAAGGCACGGTGGTCGCGGACGAACCGGATCACATCTTCGTGGAAAGCGAAGAGCTCGAATCGCGCATTTACGTGAGCCACGGCATTACCGGCCCGCTCGGCATGCCGGTGGGCATCTCGGTGCGCCCCGAACGCGTGAAGGTGTCGCTCGACAAACCGTCGACGCCGCACAACTGGGCACGCGGCGTGGTCTCGGATGTGGCCTACATGGGCAGCTATTCGCTGTATCACGTGCGCCTGCCGAGCGGCAAGACCGTCGTGTCGAATCTCTCCAGCTCGCACCTGATGAGCGAAGGTGCGCCGTCCTATAACGACGACGTGTTCGTCTACTGGTCGCCGGCTAGCGGCGTGGTGCTGACGCAATGAGCCATCCCACCTCCTCCCCCGCGGCGCTCGGCGCGCCGTCCGGCAGCCGGCTGTCAGGCTCGCTGAAAAAACGCCTTGCGATGTTCGTGCCGTCGGGCCGCACGACCGTGATCGGCGTGCCGTTCCTGTGGCTCACGCTGTTCTTCGCGTTGCCGTTCGTGCTGGTGCTGAAGATCAGTTTCGCCGATCTGCGTCTGGGCATTCCGCCCTACACGGATCTGATGACGATCAAAGACGGCATCGTGCACTTCGCGATCCAGTTGGGCCACTACGCGTTCCTGCTGCAGGACGATCTGTATGTGGCGACCTATATCAGCTCGCTGAAGATGGCCGCCGTCTCGACCTTCTTCTGCCTGCTGCTCGGCTACCCGATCGCGTATTACATCGCCCGCTCGGAACCCGCCAAACGCAACCTGCTGATGATGGGCGTGATGCTGCCGTTCTGGACGTCGTTCCTGATCCGCGTCTATGCATGGATCGGCATCCTGAAAGACGACGGTCTGCTCAATCACACGCTGATGGCGATCGGCGTGATTCATTCGCCGTTGCGCCTCTACCACACGGATATTGGCGTCTATATCGGCATGGTCTATTCCTACCTGCCCTTCATGGTGATGCCGTTGTACGCGCATCTGGTGAAGATGGACCTGACGTTGCTCGAAGCGGCCTACGACCTCGGCTGCAAACCGTGGACCGCCTTCACACGCATCACGTTGCCGCTGTCGAAGAACGGCATTATCGCCGGCAGTCTGCTGGTGTTCATTCCGGCGGTCGGCGAGTACGTGATTCCCGAACTGCTCGGCGGCGCCGACACGCTGATGATCGGCCGTGTGATGTGGGATGAATTCTTCAACGATATGGACTGGCCGATGGCATCCGCCGTCACCGTCGCGATGGTCTTGCTGCTGCTCGTGCCGATGGCCGTGTTCCAGTACTACCAGGTCAAGGAACTGGAGGACGCGAAATGATCAAGCCTAATAGAGCGCTTTCCAATAGCGTGCTGACGTTCGGGTTTCTCTTTCTGTATATCCCGATCATCAGCCTGATTGTCTATTCGTTCAACGAGTCGAAGCTCGTCACCGTCTGGTCCGGCTTCTCGCTCAAATGGTACGGCGCGCTGCTGCAGGACGACGAACTGCTGAACGCCGCGTGGCTCTCGATGAAAATCGGCCTGCTCACCGCGTTCGCGTCCGTGGTGATCGGCACATGGGCCGGCTTCGTGCTGGCGCGTATGGGCCGGTTTCGCGGCTTCACGCTGTTCGCCGGCATGATCAACGCGCCGCTGGTGATTCCCGAAGTGATTCAGGGCATCTCGCTGTTGCTGCTGTTCGTTGCGCTTGAACAGATGCTCGGCTGGCCGAAGGGCCGTGGTCTCTTCACGATCTGGATCGGCCACGTGATGCTGTGCGTCTCTTACGTGGCGATCATCGTGCAGTCGCGGGTGAAAGAGCTCAACAAGTCGCTCGAAGAAGCCGCGCTCGATCTCGGCGCCACGCCGTTCAAGGTGTTCTTCCTGATCACGCTGCCGCTGATCTCGCAAGCCCTGATGTCCGGCTGGCTGCTGTCGTTCACGCTGTCGTTCGACGACCTCGTGCTGTCCGCGTTCCTCTCCGGCCCGGGTTCGACCACGCTGCCGCTGGTCGTGTTCTCGCGGGTCCGTCTCGGCCTGAATCCGGAAATGAATGCGCTCGCCACGATCTTCATCACCACGGTGACGATTGGCGTGATTGCCGTGAACCGCTGGATGCAGCTCCGCGAGCGTAAGCGCAATCGCGACATGCAGCAGGCGTTCGCCCTCGCCGAAGCCGCCGACCCTTTACCTTCCGCACCACAACAAGCCGCCGTACGGAAACCGCTCGATACGGCACGCGCATAAGAAGTCCTTTTGCAATACGACCAATAAGGAGAATTTGCATGAGAAAGAAGCTCATCTGTCTGTTGGTGGCGGGGAGTTTGCCTGGCATGGCCATGGCAGACGCCACCAGCGACCAGATCAAGGCGCTCCAGGCCCAACTCAACGCACTGCAAAAGGAAGTGAAGCAGTTGCGCTCGGAAGTGGCGACCAAACCGAAGGCCAACGCGGCGATAGTGGCGGCTCCGGCACCTGCCCCGGCCATGGCCGAGGCGCCGGTCGACATTTCGTCGCCTGACTATGGCAAGTCGCGCGCCGCGTTGACCAACGACCAGGTCGACACGATGAAGCAGCAGATCGCCAACCAGCAACTGAAGGTCGATTCGCTGGTCGATGCCGCCAACACCGGACCGCTCGCGGGCCTGTCGGTCACCGGCTATATCGATCCGACCTACATTTACAACCGCGCGGCTAGCAGCTCGTCGTTCCTGTTCGCGAACCACGAAAGCAGCTACAACTATTTCAACAGTACCTTCGGCGATCTGTACCTCGACATCAAGAAGACCTTCGGTGTCGGCCCGATGGCGCCGTCGGCCGAAATCACGTTGATGCCGAACCGCGGCAACGGCATCACGTTGCTGCAGAACGAGCACGGCAATATCGGCAACAACATCCTGAACACGGCCGTTGTGACGATTCCGATGACGGCGACCACGACCTTCGTGGCCGGCCTGATGCCGAGCTTCGGCGGTTATGAAGTGCAGCAGTCGAATCAGATGCTGACGCTCACGCATAACCTGCTGTACGACTTCTCCGATCCGGGCAGCTATCTCGGCGTCGGCCTGAACTACACGGGCGACGGCAGCAACTGGGCATGGAAGTTCATGCTCGGCAACGAGCAGTACCGCACGTACGGTTCGGTGGTGCAGACCGGCACCAATGCGCTGGGCGATCCGATCACGAGCAGCAACAAGATCCCGACCTTCACGGCCCGCGTCGACTACACCTGGTCGAGCGCGCTGGATATCGGCGGCTCGTTCAATATCGGTCGTCAGACGCTCTCCGCCGCGACGCAGAACGTGAACGGCAACACCATTCCGGTCTATGGCGTGGGCGGTCAGGCGTCGAGCGCATTCGGCACGTTCTTCTTCGGCGAAGCGGATCTGGCTTATACGCAGGCGGACGTGCAGTACAACGCCGAAGTCGACTACGGCCAGCAGCAGAATGCCGCGTTCAACGGCGGCCAGGCGCAGTGGTACGGTCTGTCGTTGCTGGCGCATCGCAAGTTCTCGATGCCGGGCCTCGGGCGCATGGGTTTCACCGCGCGTTATGACGTGCTGGTCGACAGCAAGAACGGTGGTGGTGGTGGCGGCGTCGCGTTGAACGCGAATGGCATGGACACCGCGGACGGCTTCGGTATCGGCGCGGACTGTCTGGCCAATTCGAAGGGTAACGGCGGCCTCGGTTTCGAATGCAAGGGCGCCACCCATCAGGACGTCTCGCTCGACCTGTTGTTCTACCCGACCCAGCAGGTGACGGTGAAGGTCGAATACCGGCACGATTGGGCCAACAAGCAGGTGTTCCTGAAGAACGACGGCTCGTACGGCAAGTCCAACGACCTGCTCGGCACGCAGCTGATTTACTCGTTCTAATCCGCACGGCCTGGGCGCGCGCCGCGCGCTCAGGCACTCTACCCCGCACACTGCCTATGCTCCGCTTCTCGAACCAGCCTCACGTACCTTCGTACTACGCCGCTACGGCCAACGACAACACGCGCCATCCCCCGCTGGACGACTCGATCACGGTCGACGTCTGCGTGATCGGCGCGGGACTGACCGGCATTTCCACTGCGCTGAACCTCGCCGAACGCGGCCACACGGTCGCGGTGCTCGAAGCGTCGAAAGTCGGCTGGGCGGCGAGCGGCCGCAATGGCGGCCAGTTGATCGGCGGCTTTGCGTGCGATATCGACACGTTCGCGAAGTTCATGCCCGCGGACGACGTGAAGCGGGTCTGGGCCATGGGCCTCGAAACGCTCGACATCGTCAAGGAGCGAATCGCGAAGCACCAGATCGACTGCGATCTGACGATCGGTTATCTGACCGCGGCGAACAAACCGCGCGATACGGATGCGCTGCAAAAATGGCGCGACGAAGCGCAACGCCGCTTCGGCTATGACCGCTTCAGTTATGTCGACGCCGACGGCATTGGCCAGTACGTGCAATCGCAGCGCTATCTGGGCGGTCTGTTCGACGCGGACAGCGGCCATCTGCATCCGTTGAATTACACGCTGGGTCTTGCGCGCGCGGCGCGCGAGGCCGGCGTACAGATTTTCGAAGACAGTTGCGTGACCGCGCTGCGTGAAGAAAACGGCCGACATGTGGCCGAAACCGCGCGCGGCAAGGTGCATGCACAGTTCGTCGTGCTCGCCTGCAATACCTATCTCGGCCAGCTCGCGCCGGAGGTGGCGAGCAAGATCATGCCGGTCGGCACCTATGTGATCGCCACCGAACCGCTCGATGCCGACCGCGCCGAAGCGCTGATGCCCGCCAAAGCCGCGGTTTGCGACAGCCGCTTCGTGCTCGACTACTTCCGGCCCGCGCCCGATAATCGCCTGCTGTGGGGCGGCAAAGTCAGCTATTCGAAATTCGCACCGCGCAACCTCGGCGAAGCGATGCGCCGCGATATGCTGAAGACTTTCCCGCAACTCGACGATGTCAAAGTCGACTATGCGTGGGGCGGTTTCGTCGACATCACGATGAACCGCGCGCCGCATTTCGGGCGCCTGTCGCCCACCATTTATTTTGCGCAGGGCTTCTCTGGGCATGGCGTGAACACAACGGGTCTCGCCGGTAAGTTGATCGCCGAGGCGATCGACGGCCAGGCGTCGCGCTTCGATCTGTTCGGCAAGATCCGCCACCTCGACTTTCCCGGCGGCGCTACACTGCGCACCCCTGCCCTCGTACTCGCGATGGCCTGGTATCGAATGAAGGACCTGCTTTGATGAATGCACCGACTCCCGGCTTCAACACACTCGACCTGCGCGCCGACGCGCTGATCGCCAACTCCTACTACGAGGCCAGCGCGCCCCGTCCGGCCGCCGACGATCCCACGCTAGACGGCGTGCTGGAAGCCGACGTGTGCGTGATCGGCGCGGGGTTCGCCGGCTTGTCGGTGGCGCTCGAATGCCGTGCGCGCGGCCTTTCGGTGATCGTGCTCGATGCACACCGGCCGGGCTGGGGTGCGTCGGGCCGCAACGGCGGCCAGACGCTGGTGGGTTTCGCGAAAGACGAGGTCCTCGAGAAACAGCTCGGACTCGACGGCGCACGCGCCGCGTGGGCCATGTCGGTGGAAGGTGTGGCACTGGTGCGCGAGCGCATTGAACGCTATGGCATCGAGTGCGATTTCACGGCCGGTTATTTAACGGTGGCGACGAAACCGAAACGCGTACCTGATTTGCGTGCGTGGATGGAATCGGCGTCGCAACGTTGGGGCTACACAAAACTCTCGTGGCTCGATACCGATGAAATCCGTTCGCGAGTCGCGTCGCGTCGTTATCTCGCCGGCGTTTACGATCCGTTTTCCGGCCATCTGCATCCGCTCAAATACTGCCTCGGTCTCGCCGATGCCGCGCGCCGCGAAGGCGCACAACTGTTCGCGCATTCGCCGGTAATCGATGTGGTGCGCGGCGCGCGGCCGGTCGTGCGAACCGCGCGCGGCGAAGTGCACTGCCGCTTCGTCGCCGCATGCGGCAACGCGACGATCGGCGACGTTCTACCCGCGCCGATCGCGGCGCGCATCGCACCGATCGCGTCGTATATCGTCGCCACGGAACCGCTCGGCAAAGCACGCGCGGACGCGCTGATCCAGCAGCGCGAAGCGATCTGCGACAACAACTTTTTCCTCGACTATTTCCGCTTGTCGGCGGATCACCGCGTGTTATTCGGCGGTCGCGCGAGTTCGACGGGCGCGTCGCCGGTGCAACTCGGCGCGGAGATTCGCGAGCGCATGATCGGCGTGTTCCCGCAACTCGCCGACGTGAAAATCGACTATGCGTGGGGCGGTTTCGTCGACGTGACGCGCAATCGCGCGCCCGATTTCGGTTCGATCGATCCGAATTACTTCTACGTGCAGGGCTTTTCAGGGCACGGCGTGGCATTGACGGGCATCGCCGGGCGCGTCGTCGCCAAGGCCATGGCCGGCGAGACGGCGGCGTTCGATCTGTTTGCGCAGTTACGGCACGCGCGCTTTCCCGGCGGCCCGGCGTTGCGCGGCCCCGCGCTCGAACTCGGCATGATGTATCACCGGATCCTCGAACTGTTCTAGGCGGTTTCGAAGTCCTCCAGAAATAAGGCGGCGGCCGTTGCAACGACGGCCCGCTGATCGCGGTATACGGTGCTTCTTCGCCCCTCATCCCCCACCTGATCGACCCGCGAGCGCGCTGTAAGTCCTCTAAGCCGGCGCGACTCGGCGTTTACCCTCAGCACACACTTTGTTGACTATTTATCGATAATTTATCGTGTTACATTTCCTCGCCGTCATGAGTGGCGTCACCTGTACAGGCTGACAGGTTTGATGTTCACCGCATTCGCGCTATTAATCTGCGTGACGGCCGGCGTCGCGATTACGCGGGTGTCGACCGTAACAGCGCGATCTAAAACGTCATGGCCGCCCGCTTTACTATTTTTTATCGTCACCGCCATACTGGCGTGTCCGTTCGTATGCCACTTCTGAGGAGGCGCCGATGACCCTTCTACTGACTCCCGAACTCGCTTCCCGATTCGCCAATCTCGCGCTCGCTCACCTCACGCGCGAATATCCGAACAAGCTGACGCACTCGCTGGATGGACCGCAAGACGTGCAGGGTCCGCGCGCATTGCACCCAATTTTTTACGGCAGTTACGACTGGCATTCGTGCGTGCACGGCTACTGGTTGATCCTGCATCTGCTCGAGCGTTTTCCCGATCTACCGGAAGCGGCGCGTATCGTCGCCGTGGTCGATGAACATTTCACCGCGGCCAATGTGGCCGGCGAGCGCGCGTATCTCGATCTGGCGCATAACCGCGGATTCGAGCGTCCCTATGGTTGGGCGTGGTTGCTGGCGCTCAGCGCGCAACTCGAATCGCTGAAACTCTCGGACGCCGCGCGCTGGGCGAAAACTTTCGCGCCGCTCACCGAGGTCTTTGTCGAACGTTTCGAAGAGTTTTTACCGAAGGCCACTTACCCGTTGCGGGTCGGCACGCATTTCAACATGGCGTTCGCGCTGTCGCTCACGCTGGATTTCGCGCGGCAAACCTCGCGCGGATCGCTTGAGGCGTTGCTCGTCAGCACGGCGGAACGCTGGTTTCTGAACGACGTGGGCTGTCAGGCATGGGAGCCTGCAGGCGATGAGTTCCTGTCGCCTTCGCTCATGGAAGCGGAGTTGATGCGGCGCGTCTTGCCGCCGGCGCAATTCGTCGACTGGTTCGGACGCTTTCTGCCGGACATTGGCGCGAAAAAGCCCGCTACGCTGTTCGAACCCGTTACCGTAACGGATCGCACCGACGGCAAGATCGCGCATCTGGATGGCCTGAATCTGAGCCGTGCGTGGTGTCAGCGCTCATTGGCACGCGCGCTGCCCGCCGGCGACATTCGCCGCACGGTGTTGTTCGAGGCGGCCGAGCGGCATTTGCATAGCGCGCTGGCGCATGTGGCGGGCGACTATATGGGCGAGCATTGGCTGGGCACGTTCGCGACGCTCGCGCTGGAAGCGTGATGGCGGAGTTGGGGTGAGTTAAAGCTCGATCGCCCATTCAAGCGAGTAAAAAAATAGCGGCGCCCTCAGCGCGAAACGGTTTGACCTTCTACCGTTTCGCGCCACGAGCGCCGCTTTTCTATTACTGCATCAGTTTGGACGCGTTGGCTGCGCCCAGCCGGCGATCACGCCGGCTTATTGCATTACTGGGCCGTCAGCTTCTTCGGCTTCGGCGGCGCCTGAACCTTGTTGTACTGGAACTCGGGCGTTGCCTTCAACGCGTCTTTCGTCGCGCCGGCCAGATAGAAATTGCCGCCGCGAATATCCAGCGCAGCGATAGGCACCGCGACGTCATGCGACGCCACGCCGAGGAATCCGCCTGCGGAGACGATGGCCGCCGACAGCGAACCGTCCGGCGCTACCACCAGATCGCGCACCGTACCGATCTTCTCGTTCTGATCGTTGTACACAGCCTTGCCGAGAATGCTCTTCTTCACGCTCCAGCCGCTCAACAGCGCGGTGGATTGTTCGACCGTGACGCTCAACGGCTGCGAGCCGGCGACTTGCGCCTGCGCGCCCAGGCTGGTTGCAGCAACTGCGACCGCAATCACAAGCTTGCTCAAAGTCATATCGTTTACTCCGTTCTTAGTAGACTTGACCGGCGCGGAATCCGCGCCGAAGGAATCGCTGCATGACGATGATACAGACTGCGCGACGCGGTTGCACCCAGCGTGCCAGGACACCATGCGCATAGCGGTAAAATTATGCACGGCGATGACGCCCGCATTAAAGGTGGCAGTTTGACTGAGCTTGAACAGGGTTTCATATTGACCCGGCATTGGCGTGACACGCCCGCCGGCACGGAAGTCGATTTCTGGCTGGCAACAGACAGCGGGCCTCGTCACATCCGCTTGCGGCCGCAACCATCGGTCGCGTTCATTCCCGCGGAGCATCGCGAGCGCGCCGAAACGGTGCTGCGCCGCGAAGCGCCGCTCGATCTGCGTCCGCTCGAATTGCGCGACTTTCAGCATCGGCCGGTCATGGGGCTTTACTGTGCGCAGTACCGGCAATTGACGGGCTTCGAAAAGCGCCTGAAACAAGGCGGTGTCGACGTTTACGAAGCGGACGTTTTTCCGCCCGAGCGCTACATGATGGAGCGTTTCATCACGGCGCCGGTGTGGTTCGGCGGCGAGGCGCAAAACGGCGGTCCGCTGCTGAATGCGGAACTCAAACCGGCCACGGATTACCGGCCACCCTTAAAACTGGTCTCACTCGATATCGAAACCAGCGCGCATGCCGAGTTGTATTCGATCGCGCTCGAAGGATGCGGGCAGCGCCAGGTGTATATGCTCGGGCCGCCGAATGGTGATGCGGGTAATAAAGACGAACTCGACTTCGACCTCGACTACTGCGAAACCCGTGCGCTGTTACTGGAAAAGCTGAACGCGTGGCTGGAGAAGCATGATCCCGATGCGATCATCGGCTGGAATCTCGTGCAGTTCGATTTGCGGGTGCTGCAGCAGCACGCCGAACAATATCGCGTACCGTTGCGGCTCGGTCGCGGCGGTGCGGTAATGGAATGGCGCGAGCACGGTCTCAAGCAAAACCACTTTTTTGCGGGCGCTGCGGGGCGTTTGATTATCGACGGCATCGAGGCGCTGCGTTCCGCGACATGGAGTTTCCCGTCGTTCAGTCTCGAACACGTGTCCCGCTCGGTGCTCGGCGAAGGCAAGGCGATCGACAATCCGTATCAGCGCATGGACGAAATCCAGCGCCGCTTCGACGAGGACAAGCCCGCGCTCGCGCGCTATAACCTCAAGGATTGCGAGCTGGTCACGCGTATCTTCGCGAAGACCGAGTTGTTGCGCTTTCTGCTGGAGCGTGCCACGGTGACCGGTTTGCCCGCGGATCGCAGCGGCGGCTCGGTCGCGGCGTTCACGCATCTGTATATGCCGCGCATGCATCGGCAAGGCTACGTCGCACCGAATCTCGGCGACGTGGCGGGCGCCGCGAGTCCCGGCGGATTCGTGATGGATTCGCGGCCGGGGCTCTACGATTCGGTGCTGGTGCTCGACTACAAGAGTCTGTACCCGTCGATTATCCGCACGTTTCTGATCGACCCCGTCGGCCTCGTGGAAGGCATGCTGAATCCCGCCGACGATCAATCCGTGCCCGGCTTTCTCGGCGCCCGTTTCTCGCGGTCACGCCATTGTTTGCCGTCGATCGTCGAACAGGTCTGGCAGGGGCGCGAAGTCGCGAAGCGCGAGCACAACGCCCCGCTTTCGCAGGCGCTGAAGATCATCATGAACGCGTTTTACGGCGTGCTGGGTTCGACCGGCTGCCGCTTCTTCGATCCGCGCCTCGCGTCGTCAATCACCATGCGTGGCCATGAAATCATGCACGCCACGCGTGAGTTGATTCAGGGCCAAGGCTATGAGGTGATTTACGGCGACACGGATTCCACCTTCGTCTGGCTCAAACACGCGCATAGCGAGGAAGACGCGAGTCGCATCGGCCGCGCGATCGTCGAGCATATCAACGCGTGGTGGCGGGAGAATCTGCAAGCGCGGTTCGGCATCGATAGCGCACTCGAACTGCAATTCGAGCGCCACTACCAGCGTTTCTTCATGCCGACCATTCGCGGCGCCGAGGAAGGCAGCAAGAAACGCTACGCCGGTCTGACGATCCGACCGGACGGTAGCGAAGACATCGTTTACAAAGGGCTCGAAACCGTGCGCACCGATTGGACGCCGCTCGCGCAGCAGTTTCAACAGGAGCTCTACCGGCGCATTTTCAAGCAGCAGCCGTATCAGGACTATGTTCGCGATTACGTGCGCGATACGCTCGCAGGCAAGCTTGACGATCAACTGGTGTATCGCAAGCGCCTGCGCCGGTCGCTCGGCGACTATGAGCGCAACGTACCGCCCCATGTGCGCGCGGCGCGCGTGGCCGACGAGTTCAATCGTCGTCAAGGGCGGCCGCTGCAGTATCAGAACGGCGGCTGGATCAGCTATGTGATGACGATCGCCGGACCCGAGCCGCTCGAAACGTTGCGCTCGGCGATCGACTACGAGCACTATCTCACGCGACAATTGCAGCCCGTTGCCGATGCAATCTTGCCGCTGCTGCGCGATGATTTTACGAGGTTGGTGTCGGGGCAAAGGCAGTTGTTTTGAGGCGGTGCTAGCATCGGGTACGGAGTCATACGATCAACAGTCGTCGCGATTGAATCTGCGGTGTCCGGCAGAAGCGGCCTACGTGAAGGAGTCGAACGTTGCAAACGGCAGACGAACCACAGCACGACGCGGCGAGCACGGCGGGTCGTGTATTTGCAGACGGCGCGCTCAGTATCGGACTCACGCTGCCCTTGCTGCGTCCGGGCACGATCGTGGCCGATTTCACGGAACAGGTCGCGCTCGCGCGCCTCGCCGATCAGCGCGGCTTCCGCGCACTCTGGATCCGCGACGTGCCGCTCAATAGCGCCGATTACCCGGACCCGGTCGGACACCTCGACCCGTGGGTATTGCTCGGCGCGCTCGCCGCGAGCACACAGCGTATCGCGCTCGCGAGCGGCGCGATCGTGCTCACGTTGCGGCATCCGTTGCATATCGCCAAGGCGGCACTGTCCGTCAACACGCTGAGCGGCGGACGCTTCATTCTGGGTCTCGGTTCAGGCGACCGTCCGCCGGAATACGCGGCGTTCGGCCGACACGCCGACGAACGGCGCGAACTCTATCGCGACCACTGGGACACGGTGGCCGCGGCTTTGGGCAACCCTTCCCGCGTGATACCCGATCAAACGCCCGAAGGCGCGCCGACTTTCAATCTGCTGCCCGAGTCTACCGACACGGTGCCGTTGCTTGCGGTGGGTTCGGGTGGACAGAGCGTCGACTGGATTGCTCGCCATTCGTTGGGGTGGATGACTTATCACCGCGAGCCCGATGCACAGCGCGCCCGCTACAGCATGTGGCGCGCGGCTGTCGAACGCGCGGCGCCCGGCGCGCTCCGCGCGTTCGGTGTCGCGATGCGGCTCGAACTCAGCCACGACCCGCATGAGCCGGTGCAACCTCTCTCGCTCGGTTATCGAACCGGACGGCATGCACTCGTTGCGATATTGAACGAGATGCGGGCCGGGGGCACGCATCATGTGACGTTCAATCTGTCGCCGGAACGGCCTGTTGCCGAGGCCATCGAGGAACTGGCGGACGAGGTGCTGCCGCTGTTTCATTTCGAAGGCCAGGATCGCATCGCAGACGCCTGAGCGCTCGCCGGTCTTCGAGTCGCTAGCAGAATCAATCCACACGCCCGTCGATAAGCGCCGTCAACGGCCGATACAGCGCGCTACCCGCGGCGATGATCGGATTACCGCGTAACAGTCCGCCGTTCGCGAGGAAATCGTTCACCGTGCCGCCCGCCTCGCGCACCAGCACGATTCCCGCGAGGCAGTCCCACGAATTGATGTGCGGCTCGTAATAGCCGATCAACCGCCCCGCCGCGACATACGCCAGCATCAACGCGCCCGAGCCGTTGCGAATGAACATGCCGCCGTCGCCAAGTAGCCGATCGAGAAACGGCAAGAACGCCTCCCGCTTCAGCCGATGAGAAAAGCCCACGCCTAACAGGCCTTCGCGAACGTTACGCGCCGGACTAGCGTTTAACGGCGTCTCGCCGACAAACGCGCCGCGTCCTCGCGCGGCATGAAACAACTCGCCGCTGTTCGGATCGAACACCACACCGATTAGCGGCTCGCCGTCCACCAGAATGCCGATCGACACGCACCACGCGTACAGGCCATTCAGAAAGCAACTCGTACCGTCGATCGGATCGACCACCCAGACCACCCGCTCGCTCGACAACGTAGCGGATGCACCGGCCGCGCTTTCTTCGCCGAGAAACGCGTCGTCTGGAAATGCTTCGCTCACGGCTGTCCTGACAATGCCCTCCACCTCGCGATCGGCAATGCTGACGAAGTCTTGCACGCCCTTATGCTCGACTTCGAGCGCGGCACGGTTGCGGAACATCTGCAGCGCGCGTTCGCCGGCTTGCTGGGCGATCTTGCGCGCAAGCGTATAGCGGGCGTCGAGCTCGATCGGGAGTGGTGTCGGCGATTCAATGACCGTCATGCGTGCGCTCCAGCAAGTGCCAGGCTGTGAGTTTTGAACGGCAAATCGACCCGCATTTCACGCGAGAAAAACTGATTCAGACCATGGCGCACGACAAAGCTCTCCGGGTTCCGATTGAATGTTGTGGCTGGCGCGACGGGCACCCACTGCGTTCCAGAAGCGCCTCTGTTACCTGCGCCTGCACACGCGTGCAAACATGGGCACCGAGCATACCACGCCCGGTTAACACCCGCGATCACGTCGGTTTTTTCAGCGTCGCGTGACGGCGTTTTTTGAGGGATATACGACCTTTTCGCCATCCGCGTCGCCTTCCATAATTTGCCTCGAAGATCAAACCGGTTGCGCTTTCAACCTTCGGCTTGATCAATCACGAAGCAGCAGAAAAGGACTTAACGATGAGACTTAAGAACAAGTCAGCTTTGATTACAGGCGGTACGAGCGGCATCGGTCTGGCGACGGCCAGACTCTTCATTGCAGAAGGCGCACGTGTCGCGGTTACGGGTCGAGACGAGGCCGCATTTAAGCGCGTGAAAACGGAGCTTGGCGAGAATGCGCTCGTTCTCAAGGGCGATGTCCGCTCGATAGAAGACATGCGGTCAATTGCCGCGGAGGTGAAAGAGAAGTTCGGCGGCCTGGATATCGTGTTCGCCAATGCGGGTTGGGCATTCCCGTCCCCGGTCAACGACATCGACGCACAGCTCTATGACGAGATCATGGACGTCAACGTCAAAGGCGTGGTGTTCACACTTCAGGCGGTGTTGCCGGACTTGAGAGAAGGCGCCTCCGTCATTCTCAATACGTCGTTCGTTGCGCAGACCGGCAAGCATGGCATCTCGTTGACCGCGGCGGCGAAGGCCGCCGTTCGGTCGCTTGCGCGCAGTTGGTCCTACGAGTTTCTCGACCGCAACATCCGCTTCAACGCGATTGCGCCCGGCGCGATCGACACGCCCCTGCTCGGCAAATGGGGAATGCCCGACGAGCAGGTTCGCAGCCTCAAGACCGAGTTCGCCAAAACCATTCCGGTGGGCCACATGGGCAAGGCCGACGACATTGCCTACGCGGCGCTCTATCTCGCCAGCGACGAATCCTGCTACGTCGTCGGCACCGAACTTGTCGTCGATGGCGGCGCCTCGCAACTTTGAGGCTTCGGCTCTCGATTCGAGAACGCTCCCCGTCATCCCGGCCCGACCTGGCTGCGCTTGCAGAGAAGGCCGAAGCATAGGAAAAAACACTGTGACAGACCCCATCGACCACAACGCCTTCCCGGCGCAATCGATCAACACGCGCCCTTCCCGCCGCGATGTTCTCAAGCTCGGCAGTCTCGCCACACTCGGCGCCCTGCTGGGAGGCGGCGCCCTACTTGGTCGCGCCACGCCTGCTCTCGCCGAGGCGGCCAGTACAGGAATACTTTCCCCGACCGAACCGCTCGACATCGTCATCGCGGTGTATCCCAACGGAACGCTTCTCGATTTTGCCGGCCCCAGCGAGGTTTTCCACTGGCTGCCCAATACCAACATTCGCTACGCAAGCCTGGATGGAGGGCCTGTGACCCTCGAATATGGCGTGGTGTATGGCAAGACTGAACGGCTCGCCGATGTTGCCAAGGCCGATCTGATCATGGTTCCCGGCGGCTCCGATCTGACGGCGCCGATGCAGCCGGCGTATCAGGCGCAGATCCGGCGTCTGGCGGACGGCGCCCGATATGTGACGTCGGTTTGCAATGGCTCGCTCGTGCTCGCCGCAACGGGCATTCTCAAGGGTAAGCGGAGCGCCTGCCATTGGGCCTTTATCAACGACCTGAAGGAATATGGCGCTATCCCCGTTCCGGACCGCTTCGTGGAAGACGACAACGGCCGGTTCATGAGCGGCGGTGGTATTACGGCGGGCATCGACTTCGCACTGCGCGTCGCCGCGAAACTACGCGGTCAACAGGTCGCCGAATTCGCGCAACTCCTGATCGAATATGATCCCGCGCCGCCGTTCCATTCCGGTCATCCCAGGGACGCTCGGCCGGAAATCGTTGCGATGGTCGAAAAAGAACTGCCCGGTGCATCCAAAGGGCTCGCACGCATTCCGGGCATTCGCTGAAACACCTGCAGGCAATCTGCACGAGGCCACACTGCTGGCCTCGATGAAGGCCGCATCCGACATTGCCTGATTCGCCTGCCCAATCGGGTGCGGCCCTCTCCCACTCACCTCCGGATTTAAATTCATTCAATGCGACAGACTCGTCTTTGTGCCGCTGCCCTTGCAGCCTGCTTCTCCCTTTTCGCCTTTGCGGCGTCCGCCACGTCCAGTGGCCCACAGACTCAACCCGAGGCGGCCATTAGAGCCGAGAACGCACGATGGGCCGACGCCTTCCGGCGCGGGGATTATGAAGCGATAGGCCACCTCTATACGGAAGATGGCGCACTCTTACCGCCCGGGGGCGACAGAGTCATCGGGGCCAGCGCGATCACCGAATACTTCACTAAAGGCTATGCAGGCGCCAAGCCGGATACGGTCTCCTTCAGCCATCCCGAGTTCTATGGCGACGATCGGATCGTGACGGAAGTTTCGGATACCGAGATCCGCGATCACAGTGGAAAGCTTAAATCTCGCGGTAAACAGATTCTCATCTTCCAGAAGCAGGACGGCATCTGGAAACTACATCGCGACATCTGGAATGCTTACGCGCCCGTGAAATCTGACGACCATTGAGCCAGCGGTGAAAGTACTCCGCGCGGCGTGGTTTGAAATCCGTTAGTGCGCCGTCGGAGGATCAGCGCCCCGAGCTCAATCTACTCGTGCGCCGGATCGATTGCGGCGGATGTCCGTGCAGTTTGACGAACGCTCTCCGCATCCGTTCCGGATCGGAAAATCCCACGGCCAGAGCAATCTGTTCAATCGGTTCGCTACCATCCTGAAGGCGCAACCGCGCGGCTTCAACGCGCAAGCGCTCGACCGCCTTGGCCGGTGTTTCACCCGTTTCCCGGCGGAATGCCCGGCCAAATTGTCGCAGACTTAAACTTGCGGCTTCGGCGAGTCGCTCGACAGGTAGCGCCTCCGCCAGATGTTCTCGGGCAAAATTCAAAGCAATGCGAATGCGGTCCGACTCCGGTTCCATTTGCGACATCGCGGAGAATTGGGACTGACCGCCTGGTCGACGGTAGGGAACGACCAAAAGCCTGGCGGTTGCGCGCGCAACTGTCGCGCCCATATCCGCTTCGATCATGGCAAGCGCGAGGTCTATTCCCGCGGCGATGCCCGCCGATGTCCACATGCGTCCGTCCGCTATATAAATGCTATCGCCCTCGACCTTGGTGCGAGGAAAGCGCGACTGCAATTGAGCAGCGTAGCGCCAGTGCGTGGTTGCTCTCCGCCCATCCAGCAAGCCGGTTTCCGCCAGCAGAAACGCGCCCGTACATACGCTTGCCACTCGCGAGGCGTTGGCAGCCAATCGCCTGGCCGCGGTGATGTTCTCTGGTGTCTGCATCGGATCGATATCGCCGCCCACGAATACGACCGTGTCGAACGTGCGCCTCCGCGCGGGCTTCGTCTCGATAGAAAGGCCCGTGTTGCCGACAATCGGGCCTCCGGGCTGCGAGATGACATGGAGAACATAGGGAGTCTGGCCGGCGGCCATTGCCACCTGATTAAACGCCGAAAGTGGTCCGCCAAGATCCAGAGCGTCGTGGCCATCGCACACGAAAAATCCAATTCGATGCGTCATGAGGGAGTTAACCGTCAACACGTTGAATGACGTATTTTACCGAGAACCCTTAGATTGCGCCATTCGAGAATGGCGTGTTCGATGTGGCGCCGAACCTATTCAAACAACAGAGCGATGTCTTCCGCGGTCTCCAGCAACTCTTCACGCGACGCACCGTCGCGCGCCTGGATGGAGAACCCGAGCAGCACGGACGCCAGATGTCGTGCGGTGGATGCGAGCCGAGGATCCTCCAGCCATGGCGTCAGTACCGCAGCAATGTCCTGCCGAATCCCGTCACGGCGCTGCGCCAGTTCCGCGATCAGTTCGTGATGATCGGGGTGCGCGCAGAGCATGCCGCTTGACACCATGCAACTACGTTCACCCTCTTCGGCGGTCACCGTGTCGATCGCGGCGGCCAGCAATCGGCGCACCGCATCGGCGAGCGAATCAGCCTCCTGAACGGCCGACCGGTCGACCAGGTTGAACGCTTGCGAATAGCGGTCAAGCGCGCGACGGTACAAATCGGCCTTGCTGCCGAACACACCGTACAGGCTAGGCGGCGCCACACCAATCGCCTTGGTGAGTTCGCTCATGCCTACACCTTCGTAACCATGTCGCCAAAAAAGCCGCATAGCCGTCTCCACCGCCGTGTCTTCATCAAAAGCGCGCGGCCTGCCGGTCTTACGGGTCGAAGCGGATTTCTCCGCTGGAATCGTCTGTTTCATAGCGATCATTAAAAAACACTTGACGATGCCTGTCAAGGCCACCAGAATGCGTTTTTTAACGATCGCTAATAAATACGTATGACCAGGTCTGATTTCACTTCCACGATGCTCGTCCTGGTGCGTGATGCATGGCACGGCGGCCGCATGATCGATATGCCGCAAGAAACAGCGGATGTGATCGAGCACGCCGGTTTCGTGGTCGGCCAATCCGCCGCGCTAGAGGAGTAGATCATGTCTTCCCCAGCCTTTTTTCCGTCGTTGCAGCGCATCGACATCGAGGCCGGTGATGTGCGGTTTGCCGGCGCGATGGGCGGCGACGGTCCGCCTTTTTTGCTACTCCACGGTTATCCGCAGACCCACATCGCGTGGCGAAGGCTCGCTCCGGAACTCGCGAAACACTACTCAGTCGTCATTCCCGATCTGCCAGGCTACGGTGCCAGTCGGCCCCGCGACATGTCGCCGCGATGGACCAAGCGACGTGCCGGCGATGCGCTTGCCGCGCTCATGACCCATCTCGGTCACGATCGCTTTGCTATCGTCGGTCACGACCGCGGTGCGCGCGTGGGATATCGACTCGCACTCGACCATCCGACGAGAGTAACGGCCTATACCTCGCTTACCGTGATACCGACCGCGGACGCCATGGCAGCGATCGACTATCGCTCTGCAGCGCACGCCTTCCACTGGTTTTTCTTCGCCCAGGAGGCGGACTTGCCCGAGCGCCTGCTTTCGGCCGATCCAGACGCTTTCATTGCACAGGCGCTGGCCAGGATGACCGACGGCCGGGACGTGATTGAGCCGGCAGCGCTGGATGCCTACCGAGCGGCGTTTCGCGACCCCGTTGTGCGACATGCCATCTGCGAAGACTATCGAGCCGCCTTAAACGAAGACCTCGCGCTCGATCATGGCGACCTCGCAGCGGGTCGAAAAATGCCATGCCCGGTACTCGTACTCTGGCCGCAGGTCGATCGCGTGTCGGAGCAACAGACGCCGGTCGATATCTGGCTGCGGTGGGCAAACGACGTAAGCGGGAATGCGACTTCCGGCGGCCATCTCCAACCCGAAGAGGCTCCGCAAGAAGTGTTGGCGTCGCTACTACCGTTTCTCGCACGGCACATTAGCGTCTGATTCGAAAAAATTAGTTAGCGTCGAATGTCCGCTCCATACGGCGCAAATCTTCTTCAATAGTTAGTCATTCTTACGAAGTAATCTGTTCATTTTTTAAGGACTTTATGATGTTCACCCGAATGCTGAATTACCTGTTGACCGCCGCAGTCTCGGTGGCAAGCCTGTTGGCGATCACACCTGACGCAATAGCCACTCCCTCGAACTACATGGTCACATCGAAGGACGGCGTCAAGCTCGCAGTTCAGGAAAGCGGCAATCCAGATGGTCCGCCGATCATTTTCATCCATGGTCTGCTCGGCAGTCGCCTGAACTGGGAAGAACAGATGCAGAGCCCCGAATTGCGTCAGTACCGACTCATTACGTACGATCTCCGCGGTCACGGTCTCTCGGATAAGCCATCCGGCGCCGAGCCTTATCATGACGGGCGCCATTGGGCCGACGACCTCGACGCCGTTATTGAAGGCTCGCATGCGAAAAAGCCCGTCGTAGTCGGCTGGTCGCTGGGTGGCGTCGTGATATCCAATTACCTCGCAACCTATGGCGATCGCCATATCGCCGGTGGTGTGTATGTCGATGGCGTGGTCGAACTTGCGGCGGGTCAGATCGTCGATCATCCCGACGTCTATCGGGACATGAATTCGCCGGACCTGAAGACGCATCTCGACGGCGAACGCACTTTCGTCGGACTGTGTTTCAACCATCGGCCGGATAGCGACACGTTCAGCCGACTGCTCGCGAATGCTGCGATGGCTTCGTGGGACATGCAGAAAGAAATCCCGACGATGACGGACTTCGCCGCCGAGGGGATCAGCAAGGCGCACGTGCCTCTGCTGTTTATCTATGGCGGCCACGATGCGCTGGTCGACACGCCTAGAACACTGGCTCGCGCAGCCGCGCTGAACTCACATATCGCGACCAAGGTGTACCCCGACGCGGGCCACGCGTCGTTCGCTGAAGAACCCGATCGCTTCAATCACGATCTGGCGGAGTTCGTCAAATCGACGTCCGCAAAATAACTCGCGGCGCCATGGCAATCGTCGCCGCTTAAGTGAGGGATCGGCGACATAGGCGAAAGCCGATCGAACTCACCGACCAATGGACGATTCCCTCTCGCCCGCTTCAACGCGGTCCTCCCGAAGCGCAGCCTGCCGCGCCGTTGCATCGCGCTTCGGCGACGTGCCGAACATGCGGGCATATTCACGGCTGAACTGCGAGGGACTCTCATAGCCGACCTCAAACGAGGCCGTCTCGACATTGGCGGCACACGAAATCATCAATCGGCGAGCCTCGAGCAAGCGGAGTTGCTTTTGATACTGCAACGGTGTCAATGAAGTCAGCGCCTTGAATTGACGATGAAAAGCCGACGCGCTCATCTGCGCAATATCGGCAAGATCCTCAATTCGGACCGTTTCCCTGAAGCGACTCCGCATGTGCATGGCGCTGATCACACGGTGCGACGGCCCGTTTGCCAGCGTCAATCTGGCAACGTCGGCGCCATGCGGCCCCGTGAGAAGCCAGTAGCAAATCTCCCGCAGGATGAGCGGAGCCAGCGTGGGAATCGCCTTGGGCGTGTCGAGTAGGCGCGCGAGGCGTAGCGCGCAATCGGCCAACGGTCCCTGGAAGTCGGTCACGAAGATGCCGCGGATCGCCTCCTCGCTGGCGAGAGGCATTGCATCCAGTTGGTCCGCGACACTTCGCATGACCGCGAGATCCAGTTCGAAGGCCAGAACGAGACAAGGCTGACCAGGGCTGGCCTCGACCACACGTCCTATCGAAGGCGTCTCGACGCCGATCAGCAGCGCCTGCCCGGCGCGGTAGACCAGGCGGCTGCCGCCGAACGTCGCCCACTTCGCACCCTGCGCCACGATGCATAGCGCGGGCCTGGAGATCCGGTGCGTGGGTTGCTTGGGGTGGTCTGATCGAAGGATGGCCAGTCCGTCGATCGCCGTCATGAAGGGGCTCTCCCCAGGCTGACGATCGGTATAGCGCAGAAGCGCCTCGGCCAACTGATCCGGCATCTCTGGTCTCCTTTCACGCCGCTTCTGCACTGGGCTCCGGCACGCCCGCAAGGAACGGGCAGGAACGAGTAGGAACGAGTAGGAATAGGCAGGAAATTGGATGGTTTCGGCATTCTCCCACCGGCATGCCGTCGACATAATAAGCCCATACGTCGACAGCAGATGACGGAATCCTAACGGGAAATAAGCTATGCCAGCCAACAAAGTCGCTATCGTCACCGGGGGCAGTCGCGGAATCGGCCGCAACGCGGTACTCCGTCTCGCCAAACAGGGCGTGCATGCCATCTTCACGTACAAGTCGAGTCGGGCAGACGCTGACGAAGTGGTTGCGCTCACCGCGGAATCGGGCGCCCAGGCCATCGCGCTGCAACTCGACGTAGGCGACACGAACACGTTCGACGGGTTCGTGAACGACGTCCGAAAAGCGCTTGCCGAACTCGGTGTCGAGCGTTTCGATTACCTCGTGAACAATGCCGGCACCTCATCCGGCGCGAGCCTCGCAACGATCACCGAAGCGGAGATGGACTCGCTCTATCAGGTCCATTTCAAGGGTGTATTGTTCCTGACGCAGAAGCTGCTTCCGCTCATCAACGACGGCGGCCGCATCGTCAATATCTCCTCGGGACTCGCTCGTGTGGCCATGCCCAATCGCATCGGCTACGGCCCGATCAAGGCGGCCGTCGAAGCCTTGACCCGCTACCTGGCAGTAGAACTGGCCCCGCGCCGGATCGTTGCCAACGTGATCGCACCGGGCGCGATCGCGACGGATTTCAGCGGCGGGATCGTCCGCGACAATCCTCAGGTCAACAAGGCGGTCGCCGATATGACAGCGCTGGGCCGGGTGGGTGTGGCAGACGACGTCGGCCCCGTCATCGCGGCGCTGCTGTCCGACGATTTCGGCTGGGTCAACGCGCAGCGTATCGAAGTCGCGGGCGGCATGCATATCTAGGCGCCAGCACATCGAAAGCGTCAGACCGCCGGGTTTCGGCCGGCGGTCTCTTCCCTTTACTTCGAGATGACTTCCAGCTCAAGCCCCTTCGTGCGCGGCCCCAGCAAGCCAATCGCCAGCATCACGATCAGCATCGCGCCCGCAATAAACACGAACGCGCCAGTATGTTTTGAGGCAAACGATGTGTCACGAACCGACGTCAGTTCAGAACCGTTTCTAGCAAAGGCATCAAGCCGCCGGTCCGGTCAAGCCGCGACAGTTCATCAAACCCACCGACATGTGTTGTACCGATGTAAATTTGAGGAACCGTTCTACGGCCAGTTCTCTCCATCATCTCGGCTTTTCGAGCAGGGTCTTTGTCTACAAAGATTTTTTCAACCTCGTCGACACCTCGAAGTTTCAACAGGCGCTGGGCTTGCTGACAATATGGGCAAACCTGCGTGCAGTACATCGTAATCTTGGACATCTGTGACCTCCTACGAAGATTTCGGGGGAACCATAACCTTTGTAAAACGGCGCTCCCGTTATTTCCGGTCCCCACAACAGCCTATGACCGGAGATGGCGACGTTGCTCGCAATATGACTACGCATGCTGCCAACAACCATAAAACGATTATACCCATGCTCCAGATTTTTTCTCTGCAGGCAATCGCAAAAAATCCAGGCAGTCGCGGACGCGCTGGGAGTCAGAGTCTTCGCATGGATCACGGTGGCATCAAGCGTTTGGCCTCGTCCCTAGAGTCGGAAGGGCGAGTGGCGGCGCAGCAAGATCAAAAATAGCCTCTTCGATTTAGAATAATGCTATTGAACAAATAGAAAGAAACATTCGTAGTGCCAGTTTCGTTGGGCCGAAAAACCGATGACTGCGTGGTGAACGAATGTTGATCTTCTGACAAGAAGATGTCTGTTTTTCTGGCGAAGCAAAAGCGTAGAAAGAAAGTAACAGTTGAGCAGCGCTAGAGCCATGCCTTTCATGATCCTGCTCCAGGCAACCGCCTCGATCGAAACCTGGAAAACGGACCGATCCACTATGTTTACGGCTCGAAGCCTCGCAACGCAGGCTGGATTGGAGCCCCGATACTTCGCTCGACTTTTGCAAGCTGAATGGGCGTTACTCATGGCTCTATGCTGTTCACAGAACTCCGCTCGCCGGCTAGATCAACGTCGCTCGGGCTGCGCTGGGCAAAATATCAGCAGAGCAGCCGACATACGGATGATGCCGGCTGCAATCCCGAACGCTCGCTAGCTTAGTTCAAATCCTTGTCCAGCCGCCCCATGGTCTCCGGAACAATAAGAGCCCCAATCAAAAACAAAACACTTACTGAGACTAGCGCTCCGGCGAGGATCAATGGGAGTTCCTGTGGCGTACGGGCCAGCACGGAAACCACTGTCGGCATAATTCCGCCAATGGCGAATCCGATATTCCATGAAAGCCCAGTACCAGATGCGCGTATCGCAGTCGGGAAGCGTTCATTCAGAAAAATAAGGATCGGAGCATAGCTCGCGCTCCCAATCGAGCTTAGCAAGACCGCATAGAGTCCAATCATCCAGATGTTATCCGTACCGGCCATGGCAAGGTAAAACACGGGAAAACAGACGAGCCGGCCTACCCCAAGCCAGATGAAACTGCGTTTTCGTCCGATCAAGGTGCTTAGGTGGCCGGCCGCCGTCGAGGCCAACACAACTGCCACACTAGACACCAGGAGCACAAGCCCAGCGACGCTGTTAGGTGTGTGGTTGATCACTTTCAGGAAAGTGGGAAGGTACCCGGAAGTCAGATAGTATCCGCTCCCTCCCCCGATAGTTAGCAGCAGGTTCACAAAAAGGATTGACCGGTATTTTCTTGAGAACAACACGCGTAGCGGTGATTCAGCAGGCTTCTCGGCGACGTCCTGAACTGACGCCAGCTCCTTTCGCTTTTCCCTCGCAAGTGCAGCCCAGACCGGCGACTCCTCGAGACTATTAAAGACGAATACTCCGAGTACTGAACTTAAGATTCCGGCAAAGAACATGCAACGCCATCCCCATACGTCGAACAGCGCCCCTGGGAATGCTGCCGACGTTGCCAGATATACGAGGGATGCAAGCAAGGCGCCCAAGCCTGCGCCTCCGCCGCCGACAAATCCGGAAACCGCGCCGCGATACTTGAGGCTGACAGTTTCAGTGCCGATTGTGTGCGTCGAGGCGACAACACCACCCACAAATACGCCCTGCACCAGACGCAGCAGAAGAAATAGGACGGGCGCGAGAAACCCCACCTGTACGACGGTCGGCAACAAGCCGAACGCCGCTGTCGAGACACCGACGCCAACAACTGACACAATCATCGCCCGCTTTCGACCGTGCTGGTCTGCGAACGAGCCGAAGATCGCCGATCCAAGCGGCCGCATCAACAGCGTCACTGCGAATGATGCATATACGGCCGCGAGCGAAAGCATGGAATTCGTCGATGGGAAAAATAGTCGTCCCACGACCGGAGCCACAAACAACACGACGAAGAGATCGAACAGGTCCAATGCCCACCCAAGACAGGACGCCATGACGGCGGCGAAGACCTGTTTCCCGCCGACCGTGCTTACTATTTGACCACTACGAAGAGCCTCTTCCATTTTCTATCTCCATCCAATGTCATTTATTTAGCGATACTATTTATAATGTATATATTTAGAACGTGAATTTCATGTGGCCGGCTACCGCTTGCTGACGTCCGAAACAACCGCCTCGGTCGGGACGTAATCGCCCCCGGACAACTTGCGGCGCAGAATCTTTCCTACGGGAGATTTCGGGATCTCCTCCACGAAGACGTATTCGCGTGGACGTTTGAAATTCACCAGATCGGAATCGCGGCAAAAGGCATCGAGAGCGTCCCCGTCGATATGAGTGGATCGCTTGATAAATGCCACGACCTTTTGCCCCCAACGCTCATCCTTAAGTCCAACGACAGCCACCTCGTCCACCGCCGGATGCAGCGACAGGAGCGATTCGATATCCACCGGCGATATGTTCTCGCCTCCGCTGATGATCATGTCATCAACGCGTCCGGTGACAAAAAGATCCCCGTCGGGGTCGAGATAGCCGGTATCGCCCGTGAAGTACCAGCCGTTCCGCAACGACTTCGCGTTGGCATCGGGACGATTCCAGTAACCTTCAAAAGCTTCGTCGCTGGCCAGTTCGACGACGATCTCTCCTTCTTCTCCCGCTCGTGCGATGTCGTCCGGACCCATTGCATCGAGCCTCACGACGCGAAGTCGAGTGTTGAATCCTGCTCGCCCGGCGCTTCCAGGTTTTTTAGTAGCGTTCTGGTCCACAGCGACCGTGTACACCTCCGACGAACCATAGTGATTGACAAACAGCTTCGGCCTGAAGGCGGCCGAACACCGTTTGAGCAGCCCGTCGTTCATCGGGGCTCCCGCGAACCCTAGCTTGGTGACCGAACCGATATCGGTTTCCAGGAATTCAGGCGCCGCGAGGAGATCGTGATACAGCGTCGGGACGAGATAGAGGCAGGTAAGCCTGAAGCGGTCGATCGAGGCCGCCGCGTACGCTGCATTCCAGCGGCGAACGCAAACAAAAAGACCATCGACCATCGCCATCGCGATAAGCGATCGGACACCCATCGTGTGATAGAGAGGCATGACCCCGAGCGTGCGCTCCCCCCGCTCATAGAGATTCTGGGCAACGTGAGCCAGTGCCGCAGCTCGTTCCTGCCGATGCCGTCGTGGGACGCCCTTTCCCATACCCGTGGTTCCAGACGTATAGAGCATCACCGAATAATCTTCAGGACTGGCCAGCGGGGTCAACGGTCCTTTACCGACCCTGTCATGGACATCCGCAAGGAGATCGTCAAGGCCGTACGACGCGCCCTCGACTCCATCCAGTCCGATTCTGATCGTGCGTTGAGCCGCCTCACTTTTTGACACGGCGTCGCTAGCTATCGGCTCGTACACCATGACCTTTGCACCCGCATCGGTCACAGTGTAATCAAGCTCTTCGGGCTTGGTTCTCCAGTTGATGGGGACCATTACGACACCGGCCATCTGACACGCCCAGTGCAGGGTCGCCATTTCCCATCGGTTCTGAAGAACGGCAATCAAACGATCGCCTCGATTGAGCTCGAGCCGACTCAGGATACTTATGAAATCTCTGATTCGCGTGTGCCACTCCGCGTAAGTCAATTGGAGATCGCCGTCGACGAGCGCCAGCGCATTCGGACTGCGCTCGACGGCCTGCAGGAATGTACGCCCCAAATCAAGCATGAGTCACCTCTTCCACGACACGTTCATTGCGCCGCAAAGCAGCCACGTCAAGCACGGCCTGCACGATTGGGGTGTATCCCGTACATCGGCAAATGTGCCCTGACAGCATTTCGCGCACATCGTCTTCTGTCGGATTGGGTTCGCGCTGCAAATAGTCTTCACACGACATGAGAATGCCGGCCGTACAGAATCCGCATTGAAGCGCATGGCGCCGACGGAATGCCAGTTGCAGGTCGCTCAGCGTGTTGCCGTTCGCGAGACCCTCGACTGTGTCTATCCGACGCCCATCGGCCTGAACCGCGAGCATCAGGCAGGACCTTCCCGCAACGCCGTCGATATGGACCGTGCAGGCGCCGCAGACTCCGTGCTCACACCCTACGTGAGTACCCGTCGCGCCCAGCTCGTTCCGGAGAAAGTCCGACAGGAGTTCGCGCGGTTCACACTCAGCTCGACGCGTACGTCCGTTTAAAGCGAGCGTAACGACGCGTGTCTCTCCTTGCGGATGCGCTGCCTGCAATGGATTACTGCTTTTTCCTCTAATCACGTCGCCTCCTGTATAGCCTTCCAACCAAGCTGTCGAACCAGATGCCTTCGATAAGCCGCACTGACATGAGCATCGTCCTGCGCACAGAGCTTCCATGCGAGGTCATTGAGCGCGCCACGTAGATCATCTCCGTCCAGTTTTGGCAATGTTTCTACGACTGGACGATCAGATACTCCGCCGACGCCAATTCTTATCGCCTCATCCGTCACCACCGCCGCACACGACACCAAGGCAAAGTCGCCGTGTCGTGCAGAGAGTTCGGTGAAACCAAAGCGCTGCCCCGGCCGCGCCAGGGGGAAACGTACGGCGGCAACAAGCTCATCGGGCTCGCGCGCAGTCATCAACATCCCCTGGAAAAAGGCCTCAGCGCTCAAGACGCGCTTGCGCTTTTTAGACCTCAGCATGACGTCTCCTCCAAGCGTCGCCAACGCCAGGGGCAATTCGGCACTAGGGTCTGCGTGCGCGACCGAGCCACACACCGTTCCACGGTTACGAATCTGAAAGTGGGATATATGCGGAAAAATGAGCGTCAATAGCGGAACCTCGTCGGCGAGCGTCTTTCGCCACTCGACCTGCCCCTGCGTCGCCGCGGCGCCAACAACGAGATGACCACCCGGTGTATCGGCCTCCACGACGTTCAGGTCTTCGGTACGGGAGATGTCGACGAGCCAGCGAGGCTGTGCCAATCGCATGTTTAAGACCGCCATAAGCGACTGGCCGCCGGCCAGGACACGCGCATCCGCGCCGCCATGATGCAGCGCCTCGAGCGCATGCTCTGTATCCATCGCGCGCAGGTAACTAAACTCGGGCGGCTTCATGAAGACCTCCTGAACCATCCCGCAATTTTTTTGAACCAGGAATTGCTGCCCTTGATCGGCATTCCGGACGCCTGCCGGCCCAAGGACTCGAACAACTGCGAAAGCACGACTTTTGCTGCACCCTCCAGCATTCGCCCTCCGACCGCGGCCACTTTCCCAGACACCTGCGCCTCGTAGTCGTACGACAGCAAGGTGCCTTTCGCGGTCGGCGTGAGTTCGACGAGGCCCTCGCCCTGAGCGCTTCCTAACGACGACAGTCCCGCGCCGGCCAGACGCAATCTCTTCGGCGCTTCGATATCCGACAGCCCTATCTTTGCTTCGAAACGGGCTTTGATCATGCCTACGCCAACGGTCACATCGGCCCGGTACTGGTTCTCGCCAATGGTCTCCAACGCATTACAGCCCGGAACCACCTTCGCGAGCGCAGCAGGGTCCATCAGAACGGCGAACACTGCTTCCGGCGTGGCTTCGATCTCGACGCTGCCTTGCGCCGTCAGCGCCTTCCCCGCTCCCGCCTGCTTTTTCTTCGGTGTCGCCCCACGATATTCGGGTCGCGACGGTTCCGGTTCGTCGATGCCAATCATCTCCATTACCTTTGCTGGAGTGAGCGGCAGCCGAATATCCTGGACGCCCAGAGCGTCCGCCACCGCGTTAGCCACGCAAGGCGGCGTGCTCATGTTGTTGCCCTCGCCAAGCCCCTTCGCACCAAGCGGCGTGAAAGGCGAAGGGGTTTCCAGGTGGATGATGATCGGGTCGGGCACTTCGCAGGTAGTTGGCATCAGATAGTCAGCGAGCGTGCCCGACTGGAAGCTTCCGTCCGCGCCATATCTGAACTCTTCGTAGAGCGCCGCACCCAGTCCTTGTGCGAAAGCGCCACGAATCTGGCCGTCGGCAAGGGCGGGATTCAATAACTTGCCCGCGTCATGGGTGGTCACGTACCGGTCAATGCGAATGCGCCCCGTCGCCGGGTCAATCTCGATTCCGCACATATCAAATGCGAACCCGTAACAGGCGGACGTATTGATCCTGTCCTCCGCATCGGGCGGTTCCATATTTGGCGGCGTCCAGAACACGGTCTCGCGAAGACCCGGCTCCTCCCCTTCGGGCAACAGTGAGGGAGCCCAGTGAGCTGCATTGCTAGCAACACGGTTGAACGGGAGTGCCTTCTCCGGCTGCTGCTTCGAGAAAATCCGCCCGTCTTCGAAAGCGATATCCTCCGGCTCGCACCCGAATTGAGCAGATAAGATGCGGCTAAGCTTGTCCTTCACTCGCATTGCCGCGAGATGGACCGTCCCAGCTACGGCGCCCGCAAATCGACTCGAGTAGTTCCCGGACGCGATCGACCAGGCATCCTTGTGCGTATCGAACTCAACATTGACGACGATATCCGCCGGGTTCAAACCGAGCGCGTCTGCGACGACCTGCGCGCAAACGGTCATATGGCCTTGTCCCGCCGGCGTGGAGGCCACAGTTACCACAACGCCCCCAAGCAGGTCGACGCTCACGGTCGCGCTGGCGATCGCACCGCTTTTTGGCCCAGCTTTGCGACGAGCCTCGACCGGCAACACGGTCGAGATATATCCCATGTTCGATACCGATGGTTCCACGATTGCGGCGAAGCCTATTCCGTAGAGTCGCCCTTCGCTACGCGCAAGCTCACGGCGCTTAACGAGTTCGTCATAACCTCCCTCAGACAAGGAACGCCGAAGCGCTTCCTGATAATTCCCCGAGTCCAGAAGCGCACCCGCCGGCGTCCGATACGGAAACGCGTTGGACGCCACGAAATTCCGGCGATATACGTCGAGTACATCAAGCTGCAACTCAATGGCGATTCGTTGCACGAGTCGCTCGAGCGCGAAATACACCTGCGGTCCGCCAAAGCCTCGCACGAGCCCGGTCGGCGTTTTGGTTGTCAGGGCGACACGATTGCGCACGAGGAGATTGGGGATTGCATACGCCCCGGTCAGGCATCCATGCATCCGGTAGAAGGTCGCGGGCTCCGGCGCACGCAGATAGCCCCCGCAATCCTCAATCTGGTCGTAGGACAGCGCAGTAATACGCCCATCGCTCTCAACGGCGGCATCGATGGTGCTCCAGCGTGCCGTCGCGGACGTGGCGGCGGTAAGATGTTCGAGCCGGTCCTCGACCCATTTGACAGGCGCGCCGGCCTTACGTGAGGCGAGACACATCAACACGACGTACGGAAAGACGGCTTGCTTCACGCCAAAGCTGCCACCGGAATCACGCGGCGCTTTATGGCGCAAACGATTCGCCGGCACCTTGAGCGCCATCGACATCACCGCGTGGAGCGAGAAAGGCCCCATGAAATTCGACGTCACCTCATAGCCTTCATCCCCTTGCAGATGCTCGGCAATGACAACCGCGCATTCAATCGGCGTACAGGTGTTTCGGGGATAATGCGCCTCAATCGATACGCGATGAGGCGCCTTCGCGAATGCCTCTTCCGGCTCTCCATATCGAAAATTCCGGTCGCTCACGATGTTCGTCCCAACCTTTGGATGCAGGATTGGCGCATCGTCGGCCATGGCCGCCTGAATCGAAGTCACGGGAGCGAGCGGTGTGTAGTCGACCTTGATGCGCTCGATTCCGTCTTCGGCCATTGCACGTGACTCTGCAATCACCACCGCTACGGGTTCGCCGCTGTAACGGACACGGTCGATCGCAAGCGACCAGTGCTCCATGGCCGACTTCACACCAACCACAAACGGCTGCGACCACTGTCGAATATCCTCGCCGGTCAAGACGGCGTGCACCCCTTTTTGTGTGAGCGCCGCGCTGACGTCAATGCCGTTAATCTCTGCGTGAGGATGAGGCGAGCGGAGCACTGCAGCGTGCAATGTGCCGGGCTTGACTGCGATGTCGTCCCCGTACCGACCTCTTCCCGTCAGAATGGCCGCATCCTCAAGCCGTTCCATGGATCGCCCCAGGTAAGGAGTGCGCTCCGGCGTGGCCTCGGGGGTGGCGGGGATGGACGTACGGTTTGCGTGCCGCTCAACCAGTAATTCGGTCACGGATTCGCTCATTTGTGTCTCCTGCATTTTTCGTCGCGCTGCCGCATCAAAATTTGCGACTCGTGTCGCTTGTGCGCGCGCACGGGCATATCTCGAACGACTGATCACCTGACAGTCAGGCGCAGCCACTTTCGACCCGCACGAGAAATGTAACGCGGAGGGGCCGGGATCGGCTTACCTCAACGTCGTCCCAATTACCCTGGAGTCTGATGCTTTGCAGTCGACGCGTTTCCGGCAAAGACGCTTTCGCCGCCCGCAAATCGGGTAGGCGTCGTCGTTTCGCCGGCGGGTTGCAGACGATAAAACCTGGGGGAAATTTTGACCGTCCCGTTCGCTCGCGTCAGATTTCGACCTGATCGAGATTGGGATCGTAGATATCCACGACCTTGCGGTATTCACTCGGCGTAATGCCGAGATGCTGACGGAAAAACCGCGTGAAATGCCCAGGCGCCGAAAATCCCAGGTCGTACGAGATATCGGTCATCGAATTGCTGGTTGAGGACAGGTCTTTGATGGCTGCCTCCATACGCAATACGTTGAGGTAGACGTTGGGGGTGACGCCGGTGCAGCGATGAAACAGCGCGAAGAAGTGAGCACGTGACAAGCCGCAATGCTCCGCCAGTCCGTTCATGTCCGGATCGGCCCCGGTATTCTCGCGAAGCCAGGATATCGCCTTCCGGATGCGAGGGTCACTCGGGCGACGGCTGGCGACTTCCATCTGTCTCGACAATTCACGCCAGCTCTTTCCGGGGTCTATGACCGCGATCATCAAGTCGCAAAGCAGCCCCTCCAGACGCCCCGCAGCGATACTATCGGACCACCACATCTCAAGTCCAAGCTCCTCCGATAGTTTTCGCGCCGAGGCAGACATGGGCACGCAGGGCTGCGGGAAAAACTCAGGGCGTCCAGCGTGTCCGAGCGGATGTTGCACTTGAGCCAACCAGTCGGGCTCGATATACATCGCAAGAATGATCGTGTGCTGTTCCGCCTGGCTATTGTGTACGTAGGCGTGCGACTCCCAAGGATTTACAAGCACAGCCGTATCGGCCGTCAGGGGCTGCAATTCATCACGCACAGCAAAGAATGTGTCAGGTCCGGCCGCTTTTATCAGCAAATGGCAATGGTGATGAGCGTGCTGAACCAGCGGTGCGTCCATATCCAGCAACGCCACCCGACCGAACCTGCCCTGGTAAATTTTGATCGCACTGGACACTTGTCTGGTCCCTCATAGCAGACACATCGCATCGAGCCACGCATGCGATGTGGTTGTCTCCTTCTTACCCGTAGCGCCCTCGACTGCTATCGAAAATCCCGTGGCGGCTATGAGCTTTCTTTCCTCGTATGCGACCCGCACTTCGCCGCGATGTGTCTGCCCGCCCAGATGGACCGGACGAGCAGTCGATTCAACCTTCCTCTGCTGGCCATCAGGGCAGAACACTCGTTGATGCGCCCAGGAAATGGGAACTAATCGCCGTCATTTCAATTCGCAGACGCGCCACGAGAGTATCGCCGGTCATCTCACTGAAGCGTTCAGCGGATCACGTATCGTGCCACAAACGCGACATGCAACCGGTTGGTTGAATCGGGTCGCCTTAGCTACCGTTGAAAACAGCCTTGCGTTTCTCATGGAACGCCTCGACGCCTTCGCGGAAGTCGTTGGAACTACGCAGACGGCTGTAGCTGTGGCCTTCGAGTTCAATTGCAATCGACAACGGAGCATCCTCCGTGTCGTTCAGCAGCTTCTTCGCGGTACGCTGCGCTAAAGGCGAGAACGCAAGCAATTCACGGACAAGAGAATCTGTCGCACTTTCCAGTTCTGCGTCCGCTACCAGTTCGGTCGCAATGCCCCAGTTGTACGCCTGCTCTCCGGTAATGCGACGTGAGCGCATGACGATATCCTTCGTACGCCCGATCCCTACCATTTTCTGCAGACGCGCGGAGCCACCAGAGCCCGGAATCTGACCAAGCTTTTGTTCTGGAAGCGCATACAGCGTCGTCTCTGTTGCGATTCTGAAGTCGCACGCAAGCGACAGTTCGAAACCGACGCCGAAGCAGTACCCCCGATTTTCAGCGATTACCGGCTTACTGCACCGCGCCGGCGCCGCGATGTTCCATGCCAGCTTCGAGACATGTTCAGGCGAGGCTTCGATAAACCCTTTGATATCGCCACCGCTCGAAAAGTGCTCGCCAACAGCGCGAACCACGATCACGCGAACCCTCGGATCATCGTCCAAAGCCTCGAATGCGGCACGCAGCTGATCGCGCTGCAACATGGACACGATATTGAATGGCGGCCGGTCAAATACGATGTCGGCACGGGAGTCCGCCTCTTTAAACTCCACCCGAAAGCCATCGGGTTCCGCAAGCAGTCGTTGAGCGGGATGAACGATTCTGGTCATAGAAGTTCCTGTGTTGACGATGGTAAGGGTTACCCTCTCACTTGACCTGCCACTCGAAGGCATGACGAACGGCGGGATGTCGATCGAGCGTGCAGTCAAGTCTGATCATTGACAGCAATGAGGCCGGTAAAGCGTTGGACGCATTGGCCGCGCAAGTGGAAGATGTCTCGCAAATTATGTTGGTCGTTCCTGCTCAGGGCTCAGCCGAACCACCCGGCACCTGAGGCAGAAAATCGTTAATGCAGTATCGGACAACACTCAAGCGGCTGCTTACCAGCGAGTTCGGCGAGTTACCCTGGAGTCTGATTTTGTGACTCGGCGCGGGTTGACCGCGAAGCGAAAGGGCAATGTTTCGGACGGCGTTGTTGGCGGAATGGCGAATCGGGTCGCCGTAGACAAGAGCGCCAAGCAAGCCCGGCGTCCGCATGCAAACACCGCGCACATCCTATGTCGCAAGTCACCTCAGCCGATAATTCGGAGCTTCCCTGGTGATTTGAACGTCATGCACATGTGACTCGCGAAGGCCTGCACCCGTGATCTGCACCGTTTCCGCGCTGTCCTGAAACTCTTCGACGGCACCGCATCCGCAGTAGCCCATGCTCGCACGCAAGCCTCCAGCCATCTGAAAAATGATCGACGCGATAGGTCCTTTGTACTCAACCCGTGCCTCGATACCTTCCGGAACGAGCTTGTCGAGATTCGCAGAATTATCCTGAAAGTATCTGTCCGCCGATCCGTCTTTCATCGCCCCGATTGAACCCATACCGCGATACGCCTTGAACTGGCGTCCTTCGTACAGAAAAACCTCACTGGGCGACTCTTCGGTACCGGCAAGCAAGCTGCCCATCATCACGGAGTCTGCGCCTGCAGCCAGGGCTTTACTCGCGTCACCGGAGTACCGAACGCCCCCGTCCGAGATAACTGGAACACCTGAACCGCGAATCGCATCAGCGACAGATGCCACGGCAGTAACCTGCGGAACGCCGATCCCCGCCACGATGCGGGTGGTGCATATCGACCCTGGCCCGATACCAACTTTAACCGCGTCCGCGCCTGCGTCGACGAGGGCCTTTGCCGCCGCTGACCCTCTAAGCCTATGAGGCATTGGCTCGGGATTCGAGCGGGTGCATTCCCGCCGGACTGCTTCAATCGCATGCGTCGCAATCGCTGTATGCATTTGATTTTCGATGTCGAACGCCAGCACTTCAGGACGCGGTAGCGTTAGGCCTCAACTGCAATCTATCCCTGAATTTCATGCCGGGTGCAAGTTGTCACCCTCTGTACGGAATCGACGCACTTCGTTCAACGGGCATCGATCTAATGCAGGGATTCTTCTTTTCCAAACCGCGCATTGGAAGCTTGCCCCAGTTCGACAGGAGCTGGTCGACGATATAGAAAGCGCCTCAACGTTCGCGTGATTCGTTCGGATAGTTCCACTCTTTCGCACCCGAACTTCGTCTTCATGGCCCGCCACCTGTCAGGGCGTGACGAAATGTTTCCTGAATGCGCAACACCCGCCCGTTGATCTGTCAGGGCGTGCCCTTCGGAGAGTCATCTGCGCATGATCTCGGCACAATTTCGGCGAAACGTGCACCGGCGCGGGGCCCCTGGCGAGCGGATATCGCGACCTCTTTAAAGGCGGTCGCTGGCTGGATTTGACCAATCCGGCAAATCTGGCACTTTGGCACAGCGATTCAAGCCAAATGCTTCACGCGTCAAGCCAGTTGAGTCTTGTCGGCCCGAAAGTCGCTCTGTTTGCCTCATCTTCCGGCAGGTGTGCCGAAGAATATGAGGAGAGTGAAGATGCGGCTCAACAAAATTCCGACCACGGTGATCACCGGCTTTCTCGGCGCCGGCAAGACCACGCTGGTCAATCACATTCTTGAACATGCGCGCCCTCTCCGCATCGGCATCATCGTCAACGAATTCGGCGAAGTCGGTGTCGATGGCGAACTGATCGTCGCCGACGAAAATGCGCTGGTGGAGATCAACAACGGCTGCGTATGCTGCACTGTTCGCAAGGACCTCGTTAAAAGCGTGTCCGAACTGCTCGAACGCCCGGGCGAGCCGCTAGCGCGTTTGATCGTGGAAACCTCCGGGCTGGCCGATCCCGCCCCGGTGTTACAGACCTTTCTTGCCGACCCGGATGTTCGCGAACGGGTGGAGCTGGAGTCGGTGGTCGCCGTCGTGGACGCGCATCATTTTCACGAGCAACTCCACAATGAGATTGCACGCGAGCAAGTCGTGTTCGCGGACCACATCATCATCAACAAGACCGATCTGGTTGATGCGCAGGAGGTGACGAGCCTCATCGCACGCATCCGCACACTCAACCCTAGCGCAGTTATCGACATTGCTCGTCACGGCGCGATCGACGTGAAATCGGTTATCGGCACACGGCATTTCTCGCTGGATACGTTGCTCGCGGTCGAGCCGGATCTACTCGACGAAGGCGCACATGACCATGAACACGATAGCTCCATCACATCGTGTGCATTCGTTCTTCCAGGGCCACTGGACGCCACGCGCTTCAATCGCTGGGCCAACCAGCTCGTGCAGACCCACGGCCAACAACTCTTGCGCATGAAAGGGGTGCTGAACCTGCACGAAGAGCGTCGTCGCCTGCATTTCCATAGTGTCCACATGTTGCTCGACTCCAGCTTCGGAAAAGCGTGGGCGCGGGACGAACCGCGCGACAGCAAGTTCGTGATGATTGGCCGGGACCTCGACGTGCCGACCTTGCGCGATGGTTTGCGGGATTGCATGGCCTGAGTGCCTATTTTTTTACCCACGTTCACTTACGTCCGGAGTTCAAAGATGAAAAAGTCAGAAGCCTATACCTTCAGCATCGGCGTGCTCGCGGTGGCCGATACATGGCTCACCGCCACCGTCTTTCCAGTGCCCGTGTGGGTCACGTTCATCGCGTGGGCGTCGTTCTTCGTACTCGGCGCGGGACGTGCAGGTTTCGTCAAATCCGTGGCGTCGAATCTGGCCGGCGCGGTGATCAGTTCACTCACCCTGCTTGCCATCGCAACGACTAGCGGCAGCGCGCTGGCGGTCGCTATCCTGGTCGGTGTCGGCAGCGCTGCGATGGTCCAGGCATCGAAGATCAAGCTGCTCGATGTACTGCCGGCGATCGTCTGGGGCTTCGCCTCGACGGTGGGCACAACCGTCGCGACCGGCAAACCCATCACCACGATCGGTCTGAGCAACCCCGGCCTCGTCGCGGCCGCGGCGCTCATAACCGGTGCCGCATTCGGGTTCGCATCGGAACTGCTGGGCAACGCGCTTGCATTCAAACATGAGCACAAGCTCGGATAGGGCGTATGCGCCTCGCTTCCCCTACTCGCTAACTTACTGGAGTCAACTGTGAAACTACAGCACCACCTCGGCGGCGTCGAGAATCTGGGCCCCGTCAATGTCGAACCGCGTGTCTTCGTGGAGCCTTGGGAGCGTCGCATTTTCGGCATTCACACTGCCATGATGGCTGAGAGCAATCACCTCGGCGATGCGTTGCCGGCTTACCCGATCAAGACACTGCCGACCGCATTCAATAGCACATGGACATGGGCGTCGTTGCGCACCGGCGCGGAAGACATGCAACCTTTCGAGTACTTCAAGTACCGTTACTACGAGAAATGGCTGATGGGTATCTCGCAGTTTTTTGTGGATCAGGGGTACATTACGGCCGCTGAACTCGCCGAACGCACTTCGCTCTATCGCGCCAATCCTCTGGCCCCTTTGCCAGAAAAACCCAGCGATCCGATCAGAGCGCAGATCGACGCTTATCTGGAGAAAGGCGATTCCGGCTATCACGAGCCGCGTGCTCCGGCGCGCTTCTCGAATGGAGAAACCGTGCGGATCGCGGATCCCGAAGCGGTCGATCACACCCGTTTGCCCGGGTATTTGCGCTGCAAGACCGGCAAGGTCGTCGAGGTGTATCCCGGCACATTTTCGTATTTCGTTTCAACCGGTGTGGATGGAATCGGCGAGCCGATGGCGGTCTACCGGGTCGCCTTCGACGCCGCCGACATTTGGGGCGAGGGAAAAAGCGAGCCCCACACCACGATCTACGCGGACCTGTACGAAGCCTACCTCCAGGCAACCGTCTAACCAGCGCAAAAAAAAAGGGAATTGTCATGACTCAACTGTTTCAGTATGACGGCGACCGTGAGGCGTCGAGCGCCGCCAAAGTGCGCGCGCTCGAAGCATTGCTGATCGAAAAAGGGGTAATCGGCAGCGACTCCGTCGACGCGGTGCTCGGCCACTTCGAAACCGCGGCGGGCCCGTTCAACGGCGCAAAGATCGTCGCCCGGGCGTGGGTCGACGAGGCGTTCAGGCAACGCCTCGTCGAGGATACGCCAAAGGCGATCGCGGAACTGGACCTGCCGGCCGGCATGTCCGGCGCGGAAGGGGAGCACATGGCGGCCGTGGCAAACGGCGACGGTGTGCACAACCTGATCATCTGCACGTTGTGCTCGTGCTATCCGTGGCCTGTGCTTGGCTTGCCGCCCTACTGGTACAAGGACCCGGTGTTTCGCGCTCGGGGCGTCCGCGAGCCACGAGCGGTATTGCGCGAATTTGGCGTCGACGTACCGGCGGAAACCGAGGTCAAGGTGTGGGACAGCAGTGCGCAGATTCGCTGGTTCGTCGTGCCGGAGCGTCCCGCGAACACTGAACACCTGAGCGAACCTGAGTTGGCCGCGCTCGTGACACCGGAATCGATGATGGGTGTCGCGCTGGTCGCTTCGCCCGCTGCCGCGTGAGGTCGATCATGTTTACGCGCTTCGAGGAATATGCAGCGGCGTCGATGCTCGGCGCTGACGACTCTCCGCCACGGCTGGACGGCAAACTGGTGTTCTCCAGTCGTTGGGAGCGGGATGTGTTCGGCCTTGCGCTGTCGCTTTCGAAAGCGGGCTACTTCGAGTGGGAAGAGTTTCGCCAGTGCCTGATCGCGGCGATCGCGCGCTGGGAGTCGGCGCCGTGCGAAGGTCAGCCACACTGGGATTACTACGAGCGTTTTCTCGAAGCACTGCTGGAGGTGGTCGAGTCGAGCGGAGTTCTGTCGCGCGACGAGCTCACGCAGATACTGGTCGCCAGACGGCCGGCGATAGCAACGGCAACGCATGCGGCAACGAGTCCGGCACACTTAAAAAGTCATTGAGTTTGAGTCTTCCCCAACCAGGAGAAACACATGGAAATGCTTAACGCCGTGATGACACGCGCCAACTCGCCTGCGCGCCGGAAGGTCGTCGCTATGTATGCGGCGCTCGCCCTCATCAACATTGTCGCGTGGGGGTGGGCGTGGATCGTACTGCGAGCGTCGCCCGCACTGATCGGCACCGCGTTTATCGCCTACAGTTTCGGCTTGCGCCACGCGATGGATGCAGACCATATCGCCGCGATCGACAACGTGACGCGCAAGCTGATGAACGACGGAAAACGTCCCGTGACGGTCGGCTTTTTCTTCGCGTTCGGCCATTCGCTGACCGTGGTATTCGGGGCGGTGGCCGTGGCGTTTACGACCAAAGCGCTGGCCCATCATTTCGATGCGTTTAAAGAAACCGGCGAGGCGGTTGGCGCCGTCGTATCCGCGTCGTTTCTGATCATGATCGGCGCGATGAATATCGTGGTGCTGCTGGGGCTATTCCGCGCGTTTGGACGCGTGCGCCGCGGTCAGCGTCACGACGGCGACCTTCGCCTGACGCAGTTCGACGGCAATCTGCTGGCGCGTCTGTTCAAGCCGCTGTTTCGTCTCGTCCGTTCGAGCTGGCTAATGCTGCCGCTCGGCATCCTGTTCGGGCTCGGCTTCGAAACGGCCACCGAAATGGCGCTGTTCGGCACTTCGGCCGCACAGGCATCGGCCGGCTTTTCGATCTGGACCATCCTGATGTTTCCGTGTCTGTTTGCGGCCGGCATGATCACCATCGACACGACCGACGGCATCCTGATGCTAGGCGCCTACGGCTGGGCCTTCGTCAAGCCCGTACGCAAGCTTTACTACAACCTGACGATCACGCTGATTTCCACGGTCGTCGCGCTGCTGATCGGCAGCATCGAGGCGCTCGGGCTGCTGGGCGACCAGTTGAGCCTGGCCGGTCCGTTCTGGCAAGCGATTGCTGGTCTCAACAATAATTTCGGCTTGCTAGGATATGGCATCGTCGCGGTGTTCGTGACCGGCTGGCTGGTGTCCGTTCTGCTTTACAAGTTGAAGGGATACGATCGCGAGACCGCCTCGGCCTGAGCGGGCGCCCACCATCCCCGACGATACCGTGGACGCTCCGTGACCTTGACGACCTGAACGCATGAACACAATGAAGCAGATCAAGATAGGCATGATTGTCTTTCCGGGCTTCCAGTTGCTGGATATCGCCGGGCCTAAGGACGCGTTCGCGGAAGTCAAGGTATTGAGCCAGGGTGAATGCCAATACGAAATGCTGACCGTGGGCACCACGCGCGGCAGCGTGCAATCGTCGAGCGGGCTGACGGTCGTGCCGGATCGTACGATCTTCGACCTGTGCCCGCACTTCGACACCGTGATCGTGCCCGGCGGCCTCGGCATATTCGACACCTTCGACGATCCGGCGCTCAGTGATTGGCTCAAGGAACAGTACAAACACGCCCGGCGCGTGTCCGCCATCTGCAACGGTCTGTTCGCGCTCGGCTCGGCCGGCCTGATCAACGACCGCGTGGTGACCACGCACTGGATGGATGTGCCGCGTCTGGCCGCGACGTTTCCGCGCGCCCGGATCGAGCCGGATCACGTGTATGTGAAAGACGGCAGCGTCTACACCACGGCAGGCGTGACCGCAGGGATCGATCTTTCGCTGGCGATGATCGAGGAAGACTTCGGCAGAAAAATGGCGCTGGACGTCGCCAAATATCTGATCGTGTATCTGCGAAGAGCAGGTGGCCAATCACAGTTCAGTCCGCTGCTCGAAACCCAGGCCGCACCTGATTCGCAAATCGTGGTGATCCAGCAATACATGCTCGACAATCTTGCTGTCGAGCAGACGTTGGCGTCGCTCGCCGAGCGCGCTCATATGAGCGCGCGCAACTTGACCCGGCTGTTCATGAAGGAATGCGGCCTCAGTCCGGCATTGTTCCTGAACAACGCGCGTATCGACGCCGCAAGGCGCTATCTGGAGAGCACCGACCTTCCGTTGCGCGACATCGCCCGACGGTGTGGATTCGATGGTGCGGAGGGACTGCGACGCACTTTCCAAAGGCGGCTGCAGATCAATCCCGCTGACTATCGGAGTCGCTTCCGTTCAGCGGGTTCGCACGATCGTACAAAGAACGTTGCCGCCGAGGGGCGGTAGGCTTGGGTGGGCTACGCACTCCACCTGAGGCCGATGCCGATCGCCGCCTGAGTACGGCCCACTGCACGCAAACGCCGACAGGCGTCGAAACCGCGGCAGGTCAATGGCCGCTTCCTTGCCTGAAAGTCCCCCTGAACGTCCACACCGAATCTTCCCCGCGCCGCGGAGAGACGCAATCTGCACGATTGTGGAAACACCGCTCGCCGCCGTGTATAGCCAACTGGAACTGCACGCCACCGCTGTGCATTGACCGATGCTCTGCTCACTGCGGACGGATTGGTGCTGCGGCGTCACCGAAAGAGGCATAGTTTTCTGGCGGCACACTCTCAGCATCACCCGGGCACGCGCGCATTCGGCCGGCACTTTGGATTACAATAATAATCTTAAACAGTCCCGGCACAGATTGGCGTCGGGCTTCATCTGATGAAATATGGCGAGTTTCATCGCATCTGCACGCGAGGATTGAGGTTATGTTCGAACGTTTAAAGTCTGACGTTTCTTGTTTTCGCAGGTGCGGCCGAAGCTGTCTTGTCGACGGAATATTCAAGGAGCGACGTTGGAGGCAACATGGCAATCGCGTATGAACTGCTCGGCGCGCCGACGGGAAACTGCCAGCGTGTCGCCGTGGCGCTGGAAGAGGCGGAAATACCTTACAAGGCCACCTTCGTTGATTTGTGGTCCGGCAGGCACCGCACCCGGGAACATCTCCGTTTGAATCCGGCCGGCAAGGTTCCCGTGCTCATAGAGCGCGACGACGCGGGCAACACCCGCGTGATATCCCAGTCGAACGCCATCTTGCTGCACGTTGCGCGGAAGGGGGCTGTACCGTTGCTGCCCAATCCGAATGAGCATTCGCATGCGATCGCACTCGAACGCTTCATGTATTTTGTCACCGATGTGATTGGGCCGAACTATGCGGGGCATGTCCTGAATGCGTGGCAGCAACCGCGTCAGGCGTCGTTGTTTCAACAAATGAGTCTGGAAGCATTTGAATTGGCCGAGTTTTACCTGGCAGACTCCCCATATCTCGCCGGTGAGCACTATTCCCTGGCTGATATTTGCGCTGCCACCGTTATCGCTCCAAGCGCCGGTGAGGTCGACTGGGAAAGGCTGGGCAACTTGAAGACCTGGTTTGACAGGGTGACGGCCCGGCCTGGATTTGTCAGGGGCATGCAGGCGTTTAGACGGGGCGCGTAGGCCCCAACGCTCTGAATCCGGGAGCCGTTCGTCGAGATTGAATCCGCTCGATATTCATCATTTTCGTCAGCAATCGATTTCCAGCTGCGATACCCGGCCAACCAGAGCGCTTCCAACCTCCCCTCTTTTCTTTACATACAAACAAGATTACGATAATGCTTTAGATTTCACCGCCTTCTCAACCGAGCGAAGAACCATGGGACACTCTCAAGCAGACAAGCTTGCAACGCATGAGCGTATTGTCAACGTTGCAGCCCAACGTTTCAGAGAGCTGGGGCTTGAGGGCATCAGCGTAGCTGACCTGATGACGGAGGCCGGCCTAACCGTTGGCGGCTTCTACAAGCATTTCGGCTCGCGCGACGAATTGGTCGTCGAAGCTCTAGCAGCTGCCCTGGTTGATTGGGATATCTGGGAGTCGACGGTTAAGACGAGCTTGCGCAAAGCAATTCGTTCATATCTCTCGGATGCCCATCGCGATAACGTCGCGACAAGTTGCGCCTTTGCAGCACTTGTGAACGATGTTAGTAGAAGCAGCGATGCGGCGCGAGACACGTTCGCTGGGCACCTTCAACGCATTTTTGATGCAACGGAAAAGGCGTTGCCGTCGGCCACGTCGGAAAACCGACGGAACAAATCAATCCTGCTGTTCAGCGCTTGCGTGGGCGCGCTTGCCTTGTCACGCTCGGTAGCAGATCCCAAGTTTTCCCAACAGATACTGGACAGTGTCGCCGACGAACTCGTCACGCTGTTTGCCCCCAGAAAAAGCCGCTCCCAAGGGTAGTGGCCAAGCCGGCGCAACAACATAACCTGCAGCCAACTGGGGGCCGACAGCGCCGAGACCCGCAGCGACGTCTTCAACATCGGCGATGACCTCGTCATGCCTCGACAACGCCGTTCAGTGATTCCGTGTTGGGCACAAGGCCGATTTGCACGAATGTGCCTGAAATTTCGAGTTGTTTCGTGTCGCCCGACTGCACGTCCTTGTATGTAATTCCGTTAACCTTCTTGCCGTCACCCACCACTTCCATAATCTGAGCTTGCGTGATCACCAGCACATTCGCCAGGCTATGCAGCTTGCGTTGCAGTACCGCGTCACCGGGTTGAGCCGCAATCTATTGAGCAGATCGCACTTTGTACTGAACTCACTATGCGTTTGTGCTAAACGGTTTGATCTTTCTATTAATGATAGACGTTCGGATTTCTTTCGGGACAATCGATGCGTATCGGAGCCCCAAACTCTGCCCGTCTCGCCCTCGATCCAAACTTATCGTCAGGCTTCGAAAAAAGCCGGCCCTTCAGGTCCACCGTTCGCCTGTTACGTCGCTTAGTGCACTGTTCTCGACGTCGCTGCAGGCTCGAGAAAGTGCTCGGTCGCTGAACGTAAGATCGCCTCGCGCGCGTCGATCGATTTGAGGGTGTGAGCACGTGAACGAGACCGTTTTAAAGGGTACATCTCCTCCAGCTTATCGACATCGAAAAGAGTAATTCCCAATATGGCAGGAAAATACCCGTCGACAATTGTCAGGCAATCCACGTCTTTCCACAGGCTTTGAAGTAATAAATCGGACAGTACGTCGACATCGCTTCCTGACGCTTCGTGCGCAATATTGCCCATCGACTGCGTTAAAAAAAATCGTGCAGAATGCGGGGCAGTCAATACCGCACTCGCTGAGCGCAGCAGCGCTTCACCGAACACCCGATCCTCCGATTCGGCAAGGCGCATTTCCAGCCACCCATGAACCAGGCGAGCATAGTCAGGATGCTTGCGTGCAATAGCAGTCATGCCCAAAACAGCGTCGAAAGAACTGAGCGGTGTCCTCGAAGTTTCCAGAATGTCCAGATACCGCTCCAAAACGGGCGGCCCAAATGCCGAAGCCGCAATGGCGCCCTGGATCGCCGGCACGAAAGACCGCTCGCGGCACAGTCTAAGCGAAGGCGTCCATGAATACCAAGGCAGATCAAACGCCATGTCCTGGAGCCAGGTTCTATCCTTGCTGCTACACACGAGCATCATCAAGGCGCCGATCGCGTCTATCGTTCGCACGTAAAATTGCACCGAATGTTCTTGCGCGATATCCCGCTGCTTCACGCTCTTCTTCAGGCCAGCTCGATCCGCTTCGAGGCGCATCGACGCCAGCGTGATCCACCGATATGCGAGCGGCGCATAAAAATCTATCCAACGTGAAAGCTGACTGAAGGTAGATCGAGTTAGGCTGCCTGGCTCGCCCGTGACGTTGTGTATCCATTCTTGCGCAGTTTCGCGAGCACCTATCTCCCGGATTGCCTCGGCGATCGGGTCGATCTCACCTCTACTCAAGATTGATAGCGGTCGACACGGAGGCGCCAGTTCTTCCGGGTACAGGAGCGAGGTTTCTGCTACTCCCTTTTCATCAAGGAAGACGACCGGTCCCCGTGGATCGATCGCAATCACCCGAACCATCGCGCCATCCTCCCGGAGCACAAGCTCCGAGAACTGCATTGCCAAATCAGGTGACCTTTCCAACCCGATAGCCACTGACAGACGCTCCACCATCGAACCCACGATATCCTGCATTTCCCGCGAGTATTCCGCAATTCCTAATTTTGATCCTTCGATCATGCCTGGCGCCCCCCCGGCGATCACCGGCAAGCACCCGGATGATGCCGCCTCTATTCTGGCTCACAATCATACTCCTCTTATCAAAGAGACGACGGATGCGTAGTGCACGTTTTTAACCTGCAACCGGTCCTCGTCGATCCCTGGCGCAGAAGACCTTTAGACGCAAATCGGGCGGGCGTACCGCTCGAGCCGTCCCTCTTCCGTGCGGCAATCGCCACGACCTATGGTTTGGTCGACCGGGCCACAGGGCACAATCGAGATTCAGTTTTTCTGCGTTTCTAACTGCCTTATGCCGCCGGAACGAGATTGACATTTGCCGCGTCGGAACGCGGAGCAATGCGTCGTTTTTTAAAGCGCATCCTCTGATCAACGAAACGCACCCGAGAGCAAACGTGGATGTACCTTAGCTCTGGAAAAATTGGCGTCGTGGGTGACGAGCTTCCGAGAATTTCCTATAATCCTCAATTGAACTTGTCGGCTGCGAACTATTGCTGACGAACCGATCAGGTAATGCTTCGTAGCGCGAAATTCAAGGTGCTACGAGGTTGATGATGGTGAGAACCATGGACCGGCTACAAGCAATGCACGTATTCACACGCATCGTCGAGATGAACAGCTTTTCTCGCGCTGCCGACTCTCTAGACCTCCCTCCTGCGACCGTAAGCACGATTATCAAGAATCTGGAGTCGCATCTTCACGTTCGGCTCATGCAGCGGACAACAAGACGGCTCAACCTGACGCCGGAGGGCGCCCAGTATTACGAGCGTTGCGTACGAATTCTCGCCGAGGTCGAGGAAACTGAGGGAGCACTGGCCAATACTGGAAACGGACCACGCGGGAAGCTAAGAGTCGAAATGCCGCCATCGATCGGGCATCTCATCGTGATGCCCGAGATTTCTTCCTTCAAGAAGATGTATCCGGATATTTACCTCACGGTTGGCTTCGGCGATCGCCGCGTAGATCTGATACAAGAGGGTGTTGACTGCGCCATCCGCGTCGGCCCCCTGGAAGATTCGACCCTGGTAGCCCGACGCCTTGGAAATCTTCAGACTGTCACGGCGGCTAGCCCCGAATACATCGCTGAATTCGGAGAGCCAAAGTGCATCGATGACCTGCAACACCACACCGCGGTGCACTACTTTTCCAGCAGAACCGGCAGAGTTCTGGATTTTTGCTTCGAATACAACGACAAAACGACCGACGTCAACGTGAACGGAAGCTTGGCGGTCAACGACGCGGAAGCCTATGTCAGTTGCGGTGTCGACGGAGTCGGATTGATTCAACCGCCCAGGTTTATGATTCAGAACCACCTGGATTCAGGAAGATTAATCGAGGTGTTACCAAATTCCAGACCGCGGACGATGCCTGTTTCTGCGGTCTATCCGCACAATCGTCATCTCGCTGCGAAAGTTCGGGTCTTCGTAGAATGGATTGCGACGTTGTTTGATACCAGCCACCTGATGTCGTTGGAGCCGAAAGAATCAGGAAATGCGTACAGGAGCAACGCTTCATCAAATCCCAGTCACGATCGCACTCGCGCCGAAGCTCACGAAATCATCTTATGACAAAACAATGAGGAAGCATTCGACAAGATCTCACACAAATGCGTCGTCTCATCGCGCCAAGCCGCTGTTCGGCTCAGGCAACGCAGGATCACCCAGTCATTTCCATGTTTCCGCAACACATTTCATGCCGTGAAGGACTTCGGACAACGAGTCCCATTCATCGGGCCAGTCGCGGATTTATACGCGGCGGGGTTGTGTGATCCTCCAATCCTGTCAAATCCTTGACGCGGGCACGGCCTTAGGCCGTGCTTTTTTTGCAAATCATGCGGCACGGATCGCATCGGGCTTTCATAGCTCATGGCTCTTCACTGCACAGGCCTTCGCGACATGAAGTTCCAGTTTTTTCCAGGCGGTCAATGATGAATTCTCGATTTGAAGTGGGAACAGGTCGTCGACGAGCTAACGCCCAATCGACGAACCGCCATCTTTAGATCGAAAATCACCCCCGATCGCAGAGAGGGAAAAGTCGATTCCGGCCGTAACACAGAAGCCGCGGAAAATCGTCCGCCTTCCACGTGAATCCGGGCTAGTTCGGTACTTGCCCGTTTAGCAACAATCCCACGCCGAACCGCGAATCACGCTGCAAAAATTTCCCGGCCGGAACGACGGATCTTTATCCACGATAACGTCGGCTTTGACGTTCCCAAAAGTCGTCTCGGGCTTATGTTTGATTCCGTCGTAGAAAGCCTGGATGATGTCTTCCTTGAAATTTCCGCCACGCGGATGCTCACGCACTACCTGCTCCCGCTCGGCATCGCTGTACTGCGAATATGTCAATCCGAGCACGTCCATTTCCACACCGGCAGTCACGAGAGCAACGACCGGGTGCATGTGTTGAGGAATGCCCGGCGTGGTATGCAATGCAATCGCTGTCCATACAGTGTCGATGTCTTGCTGCGATATGCCATGTGTCTTCAGGAAATCGCGCGCGGCATTCGCCCCATCCACTTCGAATCGCTCGTCCCGGCTGCTGTGTTTGTGCGTCAGACCCATGTCATGGAACATGCAGCCGCAGTACAACAACTCCGGGTCGAACTTCAGGCCCCGCTGTTTTCCGGCCAATGCACCGAAGTAGTAGACGCGACTGGAATGGTGGAACAACAAAGGCGAAGCAGTGTCCCTTACCAGCTCGGTTATTTCGCGCGCTATCTTGCTGTCGGGAATTGAAATTCCGTCAACGTTGAAACTCATGGGTGATCTCCTGATAAGTGAACTGGCGTTGGTTGCGGCTGAAGCTCGAACCCCTGCGCCGTCCGCGCGTGGGTTCGAGCAAGCGGATAAGAGAGTGAACTCATCTCCCCACCGGCGTGGGAAGAAGCTTGAGATCCGACTATCAGCTATTCGGATCGGCTTAAAGCTCCGGCTCGGAACGGACGGCCGTTGTACCTGGTGCGTTGAGCGACTCCAGTGCCAGACGAACTCCCACCCCGTACGCAGCATCAGCTCGGGTGCAATGCTCGATATGCAACTCACGGATTGGCGTCGATACGCCGTGCATGGCCCGAGCCGTGTTCTCAAACAGAACCGTCTGTTGCTCGCGTGACATTAGACGGAACAGATCGCCCGGCTGCGAAAAGTAATCATCGTCGACCCTGTGATTCCAATGGTCGGCAGCACCCTCGATAGACAAAGGTGGCTCGCTAAAGTCAGGCTGGTCGAGCCATGCTCCCCGAGTGTTCGGGTTATACGAGGTGGTGCCGCCTTTGTTCCCGTCAACTCTCAAAACACCATCACGGTGGTAGCTGTTGTAGTGCGTCGCGGCACGCGGCGAGTTGACCGGGATCTGATGATGATTGACGGTGAGACGGTAGCGCTGCGCATCGCCATACGAGAACAGACGGCCTTGCAGCATCTTGTCGGGAGAGAAGCTGATGCCCGGGACAACGTTCGCCGGATTGAACGCCGCCTGCTCTACGTCTGCAAACCAGTTTTCAGCGTTCACGTTTAGCTCGAACTCTCCGACCTCTATCAACGGGTAGTCCTTCTTTGACCAGACCTTCGTCAGATCGAAAGGATTCACCTTGCAATTCGCTGCTTCGTGTTCGGGCATGATCTGGAAGTACATCTTCCAACGCGGAAATTCCTTGCGTTCGATCGCCTCATACAGATCGCGATGATGTGTTTCGCGGTCGGCGCCGACTACTTCGACCGCCTCTGCGTCCGTCATATTTTCCACCCCCTGCTGGGTACGCATATGAAACTTGACCCAGAAGCGCTCGTTACTGGAATTGATCAGGCTAAACGTGTGGCTACCGTAACCGTGCATATGACGATACGTACGCGGAATCCCACGATCGCTCATCACGATGGTGACCTGATGGAATGACTCTGGAAGCTGCGTCCAAAAGTCCCAATTCCCCTCGGCACTGCGCAGACCCGTTCGCGGATCACGCTTAACCGCGTGGTTGAGGTCCGGAAATTTGAGCGGATCACGCAGGAAGAACACCGGGGTGTTATTCCCTACCAGATCCCAGTTCCCTTCCTCGGTATAAAACTTGAGGGCGAAGCCACGAATATCACGCTCGGCATCAGCGGCGCCACGTTCGCCCGCAACCGTCGAGAACCGGGCGAACATCTCGGTGCTCTTCCCAACCTCGGAGAAGATCTTTGCACGCGTATATTTTGTAACGTCGTGAGTCACGGTAAATTTTCCGAACGCACCCGAACCTTTCGCATGCATACGCCGTTCAGGTATCACTTCACGATCGAAGTGTGCGAGTTTCTCGAGAAACCAGACATCCTGAAGCAGAGCCGGTCCACGAGGCCCCGCGGTCATCGTGTTTTGATTGTCCGGCACCGGTGCGCCGAACGCAGTCGTCAGCTTGCTCATCAACATTCTCCTAGGGTTCAAGTTGGCGTGAACTATCGTTTCTCTGGGGGGATACGCTCATGGAACTACTTGATATGAGGGACGGGAAAGGTGATCGCGGAACCGCCGCCGTGCCTCAAAAAATCTCACGGGCACGCCGGAACACACATCGAACGGCCTTCAAACCGATCGCGAGGACCGAATGACTACGGCGCTATTGCATAGTCCAATCTTGCCGCAAATGGATGGCGGATGACATAGCAGGACGGCCCATGTTCCGGGACACCAAAAAATCCGTTCCGCGTAGAGATATTGGTCTTCGTGGGGAACGGATAACGTGATCACATCCGCTCGCGCGAGCTGCATGAGTATGAAAGATGGAGATCTGTCGGCACGGACAGCTCGGCGATCGGATGTCGGACCTCACAGTCGTGTGAAAGTAAAGACCACAGCGCTGCTCTCGAACTGACGACGTCAGCGCTCCGCCCTACGACGGATGGACACTGACATATGCACTTGTCGCTGTCGGGACGCTCTGAACGCGAGACTGTCGCGTTCGAGCATTGGCTATCGAACGATGGAACCTAAATGGATTGGATGTTATGAAACTTACTGAAAACACAATCTTCATTACCGGCGCAACGTCTGGAATCGGTCGCGCGCTCGCCGAAGCTTTGCACCGCAAGGGCAATAAAGTCATCATTAGCGGACGCCGAAAAGCCCTGCTGGATGAAGTTGCTGCGGCAAACCCCGGGATCGACACCGTTCAGATGGACGTCACAGACCCCGCTCAAATCGCCGACGCGGCGAAAGACCTGATCAAAAAGTTTCCGTCCCTCAACGTCGTTATCAACAACGCCGGGATCATGCCGCTGGACGATGTAACGGGACCGCTAAACGACGCCGAGTCGATTCACCTGATCAACACAAACCTGCTTGGACCGGCTCGCATAAGCGGCGCGTTTGTCGAACACCTGAAGAAGCAGCCCGAGGCTTACATCATCAACACCAGTTCGGCGTTGGCCTACATTCCGTTCTCCGTTGCGGCACTGTATTCAGCAACAAAGGCGGCGATTCATTCTTACTCGCTTTCCCAGCGTTTTGCATTGCGTGACACGTCGGTACGGGTACTTGAGATCGCACCACCATGGGTTGATACGGATCTGGTCTTCAAGAGCGGAGACCCACGTGCAATGCCGCTTGAGGTGTTCATCGAAGAAACGATGGCGCTGCTGAAAGATGCGACTACTGAAGTCACGGTAGGCACTGGCAAGCAACTCAGAGATGCCGCTGGTCCCAACGAACATGGCTTTGTGAATCATCTGAACCAGATGATTGCCGATAGTCCTTTGCCGACCGCCTGACGCACGCCGGAAGAAACATCGGCAGGCGAACAGCTGCAACAACCTGCTCTGTCGCCTGCTTCACCTGAAATGCGTCTGTCGCCTTTCGTGTTCCACGTTGTTTGCGCCGCACTTTGATTTCGCGTGCGCTCACGCTCAATGAGACCGGGGCCGCACGAACAGCATTCGTGCGGCCCCGGCGTTCATGCTCCCGCCAGATCAGGCATGGCTACCGTCCGGCAGCGCCGGCGGCGGTTCCTGCGGATGCGGCTCGATCACATGCGTGCCCGCCGGCGGTTCATCGTTCGGCGGCTTCACTTTGAACCAGATCGCGTAGAGAGCAGGCAGGAACACCAGTGTGAGCACCGTGCCCACCGCTGTCCCGCCGATCAGCGTGTACGCCATCGACCCCCAGAACACCGACGTGGTCAGCGGGATGAACGCCAGCACCGCCGCCATCGCCGTCAGCAACACCGGCCGTGCACGCTGCACCGTCGCCTCCACCACTGCGTGATACGGGTCCATCTTCTCGTCGTGCACGTTGTTGCGGATCTGCTCGATCAGGATCAGCGTGTTGCGCATCAGGATCCCCGCCAGACCAATCAGGCCCAGAATCGCGTTGAAGCCGAACGGCTGGTGGAACAGCAGCAGCGTCGCCACGGTCCCGATGATGCCCAGCGGACCGGTCAGGAACACCATCGCCATCGTCGGGAACGAGCGAGTCTGCACGATCAGCACCAGCAGGATCAGCATCAGCATCACCGGGAAAATCGGCGCGAGCGCCGCATTCGCCTTGCCCGCCTCCTCGATGTTGCCGCCCATCTCGATCTTGTAGCCCGGCGGCAGTCCCGCGATGATCGGACCGAGTTGCTTCTCCACTTCCATCGACACCTGCGGCGGCTGCATCGTCTCATCGATGTCGCCACGCACCGTAATCGTCGACAGTCGATCACGGCGATGCAGGATCGGCTCCTCCGGACGCATCTCGATGTGACCGATCTGACTAATCGGCACCACCCGCCCATCGTGATTCACCAGGTTCATACCCGACATCTTCGACGGGTCCAGACGCGTGTCGCCGCCGCTACGTGCAACAAGCTCCACCGTCCGGATGTCCTCGCGCACCTGCGTGACCGGAATACCCGTGAGCAGAAACTGGATCTGCTGCGAGGCATCCTCCGAACTCAGCCCAATCTGTCGCAGCCGGTCCTGGTCGAGCACGAAGTGCAGCGTCGGCACCCGTTCCGCCCAGTCCTGGTTCACCTGGCGCATGTGCTTGTTCGCCTGCATCACCGCGAACACCCGTTGTGCGATCGCCCGAACTTGCGTCTGGTCCGGGCCCATCACGCGAAACTCTACCGGGAAGCGCGTATAGGGGCCAAACACCAGTTGCGTCACCCGCACCCGGGCCTCCGGCGCCAGACCATCGGCCACCGCCTGACGCATGCGCAGCTTCAGTTGCTCTCGCGTTTTGGCATCGGGCGTGAGCACGATGATCTTCGCGAACGACGGGTCCGGAAGCTCCGGGTTGTACGCGAGGAAGAAGCGTGGCGCGCCCTGTCCGATGTAGCTGGTGACGACTTTCGCCTCCGGCTGCTTCTTGAGCCACTGTTCAACCTCGACCGTTGCCTTGCGCGTCGCCTCGATGCTCGTACCTTCAGGCATCTGCACTTCGACAAGCACTTCGGGACGGTCCGACTCCGGGAAGAACTGCTGCTTCACCGCACCCATGCCCAGGATAGCCAGTACGAACAGCACCACCACCGTACCCGCCACCCAGAACTTGTGGTCCACACCGGCGCGGACCAGTCGCCGCATGCGCTCGTACATCGGCGTGTGATAGATCGAGTCGTAACCGTGCGCGAGCGGCTTGATATCCGGCAGCAGCTTCACCCCGAGATAGGGCGTGAAGGTCTGGGCCCCGAGCCACGACGTGAGCAGCGCGAACGCCACGATCCAGAAGATGTTGCCCGCGTACTCACCGGCGGTGGAGCGCGCGAAGCCCACTGGCGTGAAGCCGATCACGATGGTCAGCGTGCCGGCGAGCATCGCGGGCGCCACGTGGTTCCATGAGTAGGTCGCCGCCCGTATCCGGTCGTAACCCTCCTCCATCTTCACCACCATCATCTCGATGGTGATGATGGCGTCGTCCACCAGCAACCCCAGCGCAATGATCAGCGCCCCGAGCGTAATCCGGTCGAAGATGCGCCCCGTCACACTCATGATCACGAACACCACGGCGAGCGTAAGCGGCACGGCTGCGGCCACCACGATCCCCACGCGCCAGCCCAGACTCACGATGCTCACGAGCATCACCACGCCCAGCGCGACGAAGAACTTCAGCATGAACTCGTCGACCGCATCCGCGATGTTCACGGCCTGGTCGGTGATCTTGCTGAACTTGTAGCCGACCGGCAGCGACGCCGAGATCTTCGTCTGCTCCTGCTGCAGCGACTTACCCAGTTCAAGACCGTTCCAGCCATCCTGCATCACCACGCCCAGCGCGAGCGACGGTACGCCGTTGTGACGGATCAGGAACGTCGCCGGATCCTCGTAGCCGCGCGAAACCTCCGCGATGTCCGAGAGTTTGAGCGTGCGTCCCTTTGCGACGATCGGCGTATCGCGGATCTTCTGCAGGTCGTTGAGTGCGCCGTCGAGACGCGCGTACACCTGCGGACCGTTGGTGTCGATCGACCCAGCCGGGGTCACCGCGTTCTCCTTCTGCAGCGCGGCGAACACATCCGCCGGATTCACCCCCAGGTTGGCCAGGCGCGCATACGAGAAATTCACGAAGATACGCTCGGGACGCTCGCCCAGAATCGTCACCTTCTTGACGCCCGGCACCTTCAGCATGTCCTGGCGGATGTTCTCGGCTTCGCGCGTCAGCAGTCGCGGCGGCAGGCCCGGCGCTTCGAGCGCGTACAGCGCGAAGGTCACGTCGGAGTATTCGTCGTTCACGAAGGGGCCCAGCACGCCCTGCGGCAGCTTCGCGCTCTCGTCGTGGAGCTTCTTGCGCGCCTGGTAGAACTGCTCCGGCACGTCCTTGGGCGGCGTCGTGTCCTTCAGCGTGAGTTGCATCAGCGCGAGGCCCGGCCGCGTGATCGTTTCGACCCGGTCGTACCAGTCCAGCTCCTGCATGCGTTTCTCGAGCGGCTCGGCCACCAGGTCCTGCATCTCCTGCGCAGTCGCACCCGGCCACACTGCCGTCACCGTCAGCACCTTCACCGTGAACGCCGGGTCCTCGGCCCGTCCGAGCTTCAGGAACGTCAGCACCCCGGTCAGAACCAGCGCAATGATCAGGAATAGCGTGACGGCCCGCTCCCGCACCGCTACCGCGGAGAGATTAAAGCCGCTCATTTTGTGTCCCCTTGCGCGCCGGGACTGCCGCTTACGTCAGCACTTCCTTCCGTCCACTGTTGCGTAGCAACCCGGACCTGCTCGCCATCGGTCAACTGATGGGCGCCGAGAGCCACGACCTTCTGGCCAGCAGAAAGACCCGAAGCCACCGTGGCGGTCTCGGAACCGGCGGAGCGAACCTGGACGGGGCGATATGTCAAATGCCCATCGCTTCCGATCAACCATACGCCCGGGCCTTTTCCGCGGTCCAGAATTGCGCCTAACGGGACAACCATTTCGTTCGCGTTGTCAGCTCGCTGCAAGCTAACGGTTACTGTCGCGCCGAAGGGCGCGTCCGCGGCAGCTCCGCTGAGCACATAGCGAGCGGCATAAGTGCGCGTGAGCGGGTCGGCCGCGTGAGACAACTCTCGCAGCTTCGCGGGGAAGCCCCCCGTGCCGTCGCCGCCGTACAGCGACGCCGTCGCGCCAGAACCGAGCTCCGGACGGACCATTTCAGGCAACGTAACAAGCGCCTCGCGCGGACCGTCCTGAGCCAGTACGAGCACCGTCTGGCCTGCGTTGACGACCTGCCCTGCATCCGCGTTCCGGCTAAGCACGACGCCGTCGACGTCAGCCCTGAGGATCGCGTACTCGTCTGCATTACGAGCAAGCCCGGACTGCGCCTGCGCCGCCGCGAGTTGCGCCTTTGCGCTGCGTGCCGCTTCAACTGCCAGATCGTAGTCCTGCGCAGAGACCGCACCCTGCTGCACCAGACCTTGCAGTCGCGCGAGATCGGCGTCGGCCTTGGCTGAGCGTGCATGCGCCGCGTCGACTGCGCCCTGCTGGGCGGTAACTCCCAGTACGAGATCGTTCGGGTCGAGCCGCATCAATGGATCGCCTCGATGCACGTGCTGACCGACGTCGACATAACGACGGATGATCTTGCCACCGACCCGAAATCCAAGGTCGCTCTCCACCCTGGCGGCAATGACACCGGTAAAGCTACGATCGGAAGTTCCCGCAGGCCTCACCGTAAAAGATTCTACGAGCGGCGGCCCGGTACGCGGATCGGCGGGGTGCGACTGGCTGCAGCCTGCAAGTACCCCGACAACGCCAAGTGTCGCAGCCCGGCGCAAAACGTACATGTGCATGATGGCGCTCCATCCAAGAATGAGATAAAGCGACATTTTGTTGTCGAGTTACGCATGTGTCAACTCGTAACTTGAAAACTTAAGGGGCAAGACTGCGTAAAATGAGACTCGCCACGGCAGCCAGCGCGGTCTCCAGTTGCTCACGCGAGCGATACTGCAAGGCGACCGGGTGCGAAAACAGTCGAAGCCCCTCGGCAATACCTGCCGCGACCTCATCGAGCGGCGTCTTTCGCTCGAACTCTCCGGACTCTCGCCCCGCTTGCACCAACTCCCGCGCCATGGTTTGAAGCGCGACTTCGTGAGCGGTCGCGGCACTCCAGGATTCTTCCATTGCCGAGATCACCAATTCGTGCAATCGCGTGCCGTCGAAAAAAATCGCAAGACTTCGCTCCAACGCAAGCTGCATGAACCGGCGCAGCCGGTGGGTCGCGGCGCCAGGCCCGTCGACGACCTGCCGCAACTCGGCGTCCATCTGACCGAGCACCGTCGCAGACACCGCTTCCCCAATGGCCTGCTTCGACCTGAAAAACCGATAGAGGTACGTGCTGGATACGCCGATAGCCTTGCCGAGATCCGCCACGGAGGTTTTGCGGTAACCGTACAGACGAAAATGCTCGTCCGCCGCCGCAATGATCTGGTGGCGCCGTTCATGGTCCGCGCTGCCGCGCTGCCCCGAGGTCGGCGACTCGGGCGGCCGGTTGGGTGATTTGTTCATGCAACGGATTATGACGTCAATCAGACATTGACAGGAAGTTACTATTTGTTGAAAATGTAACTTTCCTGTTCGGTGTTAACTTGCCATGCGTGCCACAATCAAAATGAGTGCCAGTTCAGCCAGTGCGCTGTTCGCCGCGGCCGTCCTGCTGGCAGGATGTGCGGTGGGCCCCGACTATCACAACCCGTCGGTGTCCTTGCCAGCGACCTTCGCTCACGCCCCCGAAGTCGCAAGCCGTGCCACGGCCCAGCCCGGCCCTTCGCTCTCCACCTGGTGGCAGGGCTTCGCCGATCCCGAAATGAACCGCGTCATCGATATCGCGCTCGCCCAGAACCTCGATCTCGCCCAGGCCATGGCCCGCGTCAGCGAAGTCCGCGCCGGCCTCGAGAGCGCACGCTCCGCGCTACTGCCCTCCGCCGAGTTCGACGCCCAGGCCGCTCGCGCCCATCTCTCGCTCGAAGACCCCAACGTCGCCGCCCAGGCCGCCTCGCTGCCCGGGTACAACCGCAACTCCTACGACTACAGCGTCACCGCCGGCGCCACCTGGGAGATCGATCTCGCCGGCGGCCTGCGACGCAGCGCAGAAGCCGCACGCGCCGACTACGAGGGAAGCCAGGCGGCCATGGTCGCCGCCCGCCTCGAAGTCATCTCCTCCGCCGCCGATACCTACGTGCTCACGCGCACGCTGCAGGCGCGGCTGCAACTCGCCCAGCAGGAAACCGCCACCCAGCAGGACCGGGTCCGCCTGGTCGGGCTGCTCGCCGCGCGTGGTCTCGCGCCCGACTTCCAGCTACAACAGGCAAAAGGCGCACTCGCCGCCGTGTCGGCCTCCATGCCCGCGCTGCAGGCCGGCCTCGTCTCCGCCCGCAATGCACTCGACGTCCTGATGGGCCGCAATCCCGGTACGCCCGACCCCGCGCTTGATTCGGCCGCACCGATTCCCGGCGCGCCCGCAATCAATACCGCCACCGGGCCGGCCGAACTGCTGCGCCGCCGCCCCGACATCGTCGTCGCGGAGCGTCGCCTCGCCGCATCCAACGCCCGTATTGGCGAAGCCCTGTCCGATTACTACCCGAAGTTCTCGCTGTCCGCTCTAGCCGGCTCGACCACTACCGTCGGCGGCCACCTGTTCGAGTCGCCCGCCAACGAGGCGCTCGGCGTGTTCGGCCTGCGCTGGCGCCTCTTTGACTTCGGTCGCGTGGACGCCGAGGTCAAGGCCGCGCGTGGGCGCAACGCGGAAGCGCTCGCCGCTTACCGCCAGAGCGTGCTGCAGGCCAGCGCCGACGTCGAGAACGCATTCTCCGCGCTCGCGAAGTACGACCAGCAGCAGCAGATCCTGAAAGACGGCGAGAACTCGCTCGCACAGGCACGTGCATCGACCTCGGCTGGCTACCGGAACGGCAGGAACAGCCAGCTCGACCTCGTGGAAGCCGATGCGCAGCTTCAGCGCATTCAGGAAGCGCGCATCCTCGCCCAGTCCGCAACCGCCCGCTCGGCGATCGCCTCGTTCAAGGCCCTCGGCGGCGGCTGGGATGCCGACCCCGCCACAGCACCGCAAACCGTCGTGAGCAACTAAATGTGCGGGGCGTCCGCAAAGCTTCAACGGACGCAAGGAAAGAAAGCGCTCTCGAAAGCCGGCGACGCTTTCGTCGACCGCGGCGATCGAGAAGCAGCACGGCCCCCTCTGTTTCCCGCATATCGGCGTGATCAGAGGGACGTGCATTCGATGATCAACCTCGCACCACGTCCGAAGGTCGCCGATTCATGCATACCCACCTTCTTGAACGAACGGGACGATCATGAACGATATGAAGACTGTCGTTTCGACCGAGCGGGTCCCGCCGGCATCTCGCCTGGATTTCTGGACGCGCCACGTGAGAAGTCATTTGACCGAACTGGAGTGCTCCACTCCTATCGACGGCGACTTCCTCGGTTCGATCGTGGCCTATCCCGCTGCCCCGGCGGGTTTAATCGAAATTGAAACGGCCACCCGATGGATTGCGCGGGCAAATCCAACTGCCACGTCAGCCAACAAAGAGCGGGCCTTCGTATGTATCCAGATCAAAGGGGTTGCCATTGTCGAGCAAGACAGCCGTCAAGGGATTCTGCGTGCTGGGGACATCACCCTGCTCGATGCATCGAAACCCTTCGTCGCGGACTTTTCACTCGAAATGGCCCAACTGGTGCTCCAGGTGCCCCGGACTCTCATCCGCAAGCAACTGGGCACGCTGGAGCGCTTCGTAGCAACGGTCGTGCCCTTCGAAAGCCCATTGGGGAAAATGACAGGCGGATTCATTCGCGCATTAACTCAGAATTTCGAGCAGTTCCCCCCTGAGACCGCTCGACGCCTCAATGAACAGGCGCTCGATATGGTGGCCATGGCGTTCATGTCGGTATTTGATAGAAATCAGCCGGCAACGTCTTCTGTCAGCCGATCGATGCTTGCTTGTCGCGCACGGGCGTTTATCGAAACCAACCTCCGGGATTCCTCGCTCTCGCCGACGGACGTTGCTCAACATCTGGGCATTTCGACACGCTACCTAAGCAGCGTCTTTGCCGGCGACGGGCTATCTTTCGAGCGCTTCGTCCGGGAACGGAGACTGCACAAATGTGCAGGGGACCTGAAGGACCATGGCCAGGCGATGCGGCCGATCGGCGATATTGCGTACGCGTGGGGCTTTAATAATGTGACGCACTTCAGCCAATCTTTCAAAACAACCTTTGGAACGACACCCAGAGACTTTAGAAAACAGGCTGCGCCGCAACGTTCAGTCAATTCCTGACAACAAGGCCGGGGGCGAATTCGAATGACCCAACTCGCCCCGGCTTCGAAAACGGATAAGTGCGAAAATCGTGAAGAGCATAATCAACCTGCTTTCATTCGGGTCGGCGCTGCCCGGCGTTGCCTGAGTCTGCAAATGACAACGCTGCCAGACTATTTATCACCCGTTGCGCGTCAGTGCCGACTTCGCGAGAGAGGTCATTCATCGTGCTCTCCCAGAGTTGCATTGCGACCTCAAGTAAATCCCGACCTTGCGGGGTAAGCTCGACGCGTCGGAAGCGGCGATCGCGCTCCACATGCAATTCAAGCAGCGCGCGGCGCAGAAGAACGCCGATCTGAGCCGAGACGCGCGTCTGGTCGCAACCCAGGTTCTTAGCTAATTGCCCGACAGACAGGTCAGTCGTGCCCCGCAACTGCTCCAACACCGAGAACTGCACGGGGGTTAACCGCATCGGCTCGAGAGCGAGGGACAGGCGATGGTGCAGCGTCCGAAAGCCACGCTGGGCAAGCATAAATTTACTCGATATGTGCCCGGCATTGGCGAACTCCGCATTCTCTTCCGAGGGATCGTGTTCTTGCATGATAGATCTTCGAACTACATCGGTTAAACAGTCGTATGGAGCGAGGGGGAGCGACTCTACGTCTATCATCGTCGATGATCCATACGTCGTTGCACTCATTCGGAGTTGAAATGAAAGTTCGGAGGCCGCGAGTCGGCAACCATGTCACGCCACGCAGCGTGCAGACAGCGGGTATGAAGACGTAGAAACATCAAAATTGCAGCAGCGTTGCTTTACGCCTCCCGAGTCGGGGTGCAAGCCACCTCTGGAAAAACTCCGCCACCTCCGCAAGTACGTGGAAGTTCGACGCCACCGTCTCGTGTGAGGCATTCGGGCAATGAAAAATTTCCGTCGGCACGCCTGCGGCACTCAATTGGCTGGCGTATCTCTCACTTTCGGCATGAAGAAAATCGCTTTCCGGGGATCCGATAAACGCTGGAGGCAGTCCTTTCAGGCGCCTTGACTCAATCGGTGCCGCGTACGGATGCATCCCTACCACTGGATCAGGCAGATACGCTCGATACCCACGCGCACACTGGCGAGCGTTCAGATCCGAGGTCCGAGCGTCCCAATCTCCCGCAACCCGTGTCAAGCTCGGGTCAAGCAAAGGTGCGAGAAGCGCTTGAGCTGATATCTTGAATTCTGCTCGGTCGCGCACGACAGCGGCGAGACATGTTGCAAGGTTTCCGCCGGCATCGTGACCCGCCACTCCAATTCTCCCGGGATCTGCGCCCCAGGCTTTTGCGTTCCTAACCGCCCATTGCATGGCAATAAAAGTGTCCTCAAGGGCTGTTGGAAACGGAAACCGCGGCGCCAGTGAATATCCGACGGATACGACCCAAGCGGGTGTGATGCGCGAAATTTGCGTGGCCGCTTCTGCTGCGTCGTCCAGACATCCACTCGTAAAGCCGCCTCCGTGAAAGTAAAGCACGATAGGTAGCCCTTTCCCATCGTCGGGCCTGTAGCTCCGCATCGCGATGACCTGCGAGTGCCCCACCAGAGAAAGTACTTCTGTCCTGATCGTCGAGTCGTTTCTCACGTACATGTCGGATTGGGCGCTGGCGCCCTTTTTCGTTTGCCAAGGACGTGATTTTGACGTCTGGCACCTTTCCGATAAATGCTTTTAATCCAGAACACAATTCGCCAGCGTGGAACAATAAATGTCCGCACCCGGTTCTCCAGGCTTCGCGACATTGTTCTTGCCGCCCCGCGACGTCACGCTGGACAGAGGCCAGCCTTCCATCAGCCCGGCGAGCGGCTCAACTTCTCAACAACACATTGGCGTACTCGCGCAAGCCCTCCACTGCGGAAGACGACGCCACCCGACTGACGAAGGCTGCGCTCAAATCGCAGACTGGTACGTTTGTACAACAGATCACGCTCATCGCTTTCAAGACCTAAGTCGCCCTTCGTCGCAACGCGGTCGAACACCGGCAACAAGATTTGTGGATTTGTTCTATACTCCACATCACGATCTTCCCATGCGAAGGTATGGGGTTGCAGGATTGAATGAGCGCGGAGCGATTTGTGGACCCAGGTGGCCGGGGCGTATCGCTTGTAACGCACGAAGGCTTGAGTATGGCGAATCCGCCGAGGCTAATTTAGCTAACCTTCACGCTGACCGCCGTTGAGACATGACATCGATCCAAGCCTCCTTGACGACTTATTGACGGCCTCTTTCTACCCGACAATTCGCACTTCTATCAACCCGAACGGAAAAAGTATGAACATCTCAACAAAAGCGCTGCTTGCCCTGCTTTTCGGCGTCGGGCCGTTACTCGCAAATGCGCACGACATCCCGAATACGGAACCCGCGGTGATTTCTCATAGCATTGACACCGGGCGCAAAACCACCGGAATAACTGAAGCGGGAAATTCTCCAGAAATGGCGGATGATCTAGCTCGGACGACTCGCTCCACAGAGTACCGTGGTGGCGCTGCGGGACGATCCACGGCAGGCTCCAGAGCAGTGTTCACGCCGACCTCATATTCGCCGCCGGTTTATATCATCCGTTGAACTGCTTCGCTGTTGAATAGATGAAGTATGCGGCGGCGCCCAAGGAAATCAGCTGACGAGAAGTTCCGAGTAGCTGCCGGTACGTGCACCGCGAATCGCGCACAAAATTTATCTTGCTGGATGTAAAGTTCCTTGGTTTCGTTCGCGAGTGCCACCGGCGCCGCCAAGGTTTCTTCCAACCTGTCATCCGGGAAGCGCCCAGAGAGACCTATGGCCGTTTCGCCTTCTCCGGCGCAAATGCAGCGACAAACACAAGTGTTTTCACGTTGCGCAAGCCCTCTGTCAGCCCAGCCTTGCCCGAAGTCGGCCGAGCGAGTCGCGTTGACGAAAAAACACACTCAAGGAGCCAGATGTGATCAAACAGATCCAGGTTTCACAGGTAACGATCTCGACAACCAGACCGTTCGATGACGTGATCCATGCCTTCGAGTCACAAGTGGGTTCGCTGGAAGAAACGGACTGGCAACAGGTCGTTTCCGACTCGTCTGATAAGGGCGCCTTTGAGCAACGGATCAACGAAAGTCTCGGGTCGAGTGGCTTCACACGATTTTTGACCGTCGACCACGGGAAATGGATGGCGCTGCAAGGACACCCATCCAGGTTTGTGACGTATACCATCGGCAATCCGTTCATCGCGATCACGATGCTACGGCATGATGTTGAAGCGGGACTCGATGTTCCCGTACGAATTGCAATCTACGAGCATCGCAGCGGTGACACAAGGTTCACCTACAACATTCCATCCAGCTTATTGAGTGGCATAAACAATCCCTCGTTGCACGAGGCCGCACTAAAGTTGGACTCCAAGCTCATGGCGCTCGCGGAATCAGTCACGGGATCTATTGCCTGATAGTTGCCCGATAGCGGGATCGCCGTCCGTCGATGGAATCTCGCACCGTCTAGCGGGGCATCTGCGTCTGGCCGAATGAGGTCAACGAATCCAATCGGTGGGTAGATGTCAATCAGGATCAAGCGCGCTGGCGTGTCCCGCAATGGGTCTCGTTCAAACTCGCATTGAGTTCTGCCTCCGCTGCCCTAGCCGCATCATTTGCCAAAGTCGCACCGCCGCTTACGAGTGCACCAGCCATCGCGTCATCCAGCAAAATCATCTATCGACGCGATAAATTCACTGAAATCGACTTCCGCGTCTGGCTGGGGATTCCATTGCCGGCTTTCTAAACCAACCGATCGCGTTGCAAGCGCACGAACTCAAGTAACCGCTCCTTGTGCCTCCTCGCAACAAGTCGGATCGGTCATTGCGAAACTTAATTTCCCCTGAAGCCTTGAGAAAAGCGCATCCGTGGAGATACCCCGGACGTCTCGCTGTCTATGCTGTTTTTAGACTTTAATCGCGAGCGGCCCTTCTCTTACCCTCGTCCCCAGGCGAGTCCGTCGCGCTGGAATTGGTATCGGCCGAGCAGCGAGTCGACAGGCAATTGTCTTAACTCAAACCGTTCTGTACAACGTCCGCACTTTCGCAACATTTCACGGAGACTTTCATGCGGCGTTCCGCGACGCTCACCGCCGCGAAGGTGGCAACGTTGAGCAATAACGCAATAATTCCAACGTTCACGTCACGAACTCCAGCCGGTAACTGCCGTAGCAGTGTGCTTAGATGAGCATTGGCAAACGTCATGAGCGCAACTGAGATGGTCCCAACACCAATTCCGGCAATCGCGCCCCTCGCCGTACCCGGGTTTCGTCGCAACAAGCTGGCGAACAATGAGGGTGCAAGCTGAGCAACAAAGTTATAGCCCATCAACAGCAGCGCCACGACAGTCTGGTTCCCCGAAAGCGCAAACACAGTACTAACGACAACGATAATCGGCACTAGCGCCTTTGCCAGACGACCTGAATGATCGTCCGCGAACCTGGGATAGGCAGTAGCCAGAACGTTTCTGGAAAGAAGGATGGCTGTTGTGAGTACCAACATTGACCCAGGAACAATTGCACAGAGCGCTCCCGTAGCGCCCAAAACTGCAATCATCCAGGAGGGCAATGCTTGCATCGACAGCGCAAACAAGCTCAGATCTGCTTTCGATCCTTTCAGTTCGGGCAGCACACCGACCGCGGTAAAGCCCACGAGAAATACCAGGGCGAGTAAAAGACTATAGATAGGAAGCAGGCAAGCATTGCGGCGCAATATCGCCACGCCACCCGATGTGAAGGTAGCGGCAAAAACATGAGGCCACATAAAAAATCCAAGCGCCGACAGAATAATAGTCGAGCTGAACCAGACGGCACTGAACCCGCTTGACGAAATCGCCAGAAAGCCCGGCCTACTGCTGTCTAACGAGGAAAACATGGCAGGAATGCTGCCGTAGAAGTGGATAGGAAGGAAGAGACCGAGAAAGACGACAAGGCACAGAATTAACACGTCCTTGACCGACGAGACCCATGCCGAGCCGTGCACGCCAGACAGCAGCACGTTCAACCCAATGGCGACGGCCCCCAGTAGCACCCCTACCGTCGGAGAGAGCGCACCGTATGAGGCCGTGCCGATAATTATCCCCATTCCTTTCAGTTGCAAGACGATATACGGAATGAGCGCGATGATTCCGACCACAGCCGCAAGCACACTTAAGGCTCGGTTGTCGTATTTTTTTCGCAAGAAATCCGGCAAGGAGACGAGTTGATGTTTCGTGCCGTATCGCCAGATAAGCGGCAAGAGCCAATAGGACAGCGTATATGCGATGCATTCATAGGCCAGGATGTAATACACGGCCCCGCCATGCCCATATGCGAACCCACTCGCGCCGAGCACGGTGAATGTGGTGAAACTTTCGCCAGCCATCAGCAGAAAAACGAACAGTGTGCCAAATCGCCGATTTCCGACGCTCCACTGTTCGAAGTTCATCTGCCGCCCCACGCGCGCGACGGCGCTCAATAGGACCGATGCCAGAATCGTGATGACGATGACAGACACAGAAAGATTCACGACCGCTCTCCACTCTCGGCGTCTGCCTCGGAAGGGCTAAGCAGGTTGATCAAGAATAAAGCCAGAGACGCCGCTATCACACAAGCCACGATCCAGAAAAACAGGAACGGCATGCCGAAAACAAACGGCCTGACCTTATTTTCAAAGAATATTCCGACGAATATGCCTACACACGGGAGGACTGCGATGTAGCCGATCCATGACATGACTCACTCTCTGAGAAGAAACCGTGCATGCTCGGATTCGGTCTGAATGGGTAACAGCTTTCGGACGAGTTCCACCCAGTACGACACTCCGAGGTCAACGAGTTGATCGTTAGATTCATGCTTAGGATGCTGACGCTGGTGTGACGCTCCACCTTCGTCACTGCCCAGCCAGACATAACAACCGGGTCTTTCCCGCACGAAATACGAGAAGTCTTCAGCAGCCATGGACGGCAGCATGCTTTGAAAAACATTGCCCTCCCCGACCACGGTCTCCGCTACTTTTGCTGCGATCCGCGCCAGTTCCAGATCATTAATGGTCGGTGGATAGTTCCGTTGATACCGGATGTCTACGGTCGCACCGAAAGCCGCCGCAACCGAGCGAGAAAGTTCACGAACTCGCAATTCCAGCACTTCCAGCACGGACTCTTTGTGCGCACGCACTGATCCGCTTACCGTCACTCTTTCGGGATGCACATGATATTCATACCCGCCGTGAATTTTTGCAACGCCCACCACCGCAGAGTCTCGCGGGTGGACATTGCGTGTCGGAATCGATTGTAAGGCCGTCACCAGGTGAGAAGCCGCCAAAATCGAGTCAACGCCTTCCTGAGGCATCCCTCCGTGGCAGCCCTTGCCGATCACATCGATATCAAAATAGTCGACGGCCGCCATGCACTCGCCGCTGTGCACTGCTGCGGTACCCAATTGCAATCCGGGCCAGGCATGAAGGCCCCAAAACGAATCGACAGGAAAACGCTCAAGCAATCCGTCCTCGAGCATGGCCTTCGCGCCGTAGGACCCCTCGTCGGCGGGCTGAAAAATCAGGATGAGCGTGCCGTCGAAATTTCTGGAGTCCACAAAGACCTCGGCGGCGCCCAGAAGTATCGCCGTATGAACATCCTGGCCGCGACCGAGCATTCTGCCTTCGCAAAGAGAATGATGTGCGACATCTTGGTGATCGGGAATCTGCAACGCGTCCATGTCCGCCCTCAGCCCAATTCGCAAGCCGCTCGACTTCGACCTCCCTTCGATCACGCCCACCACACCGGTCTGGCCGATGCCCGTGTACACATCTACCCCGAGCTCTTTCAGACGTGCAGCAACAGCAGCAGCCGTGCGATGCTCTTCAGGCACGACGCCCAGACCTCCGCACACATGCCGCCGAACCTGAACCAGGTTATCGATCTCCAATTCCGCTTTCATCATGATGGTAGCTCCATGGCGCGTCAGGTCGGATCGCAAGGTGGGCCCGCAGTACGCTACATGCTTTGTGTTTCTATTTAATGTACGTATCGTAAACTTATATGTCAATGCGGTAAACATATATGTCACATACGAAAACGGCGTGCGCCCGACTCCGCTCTCACACCCACTCAGGAGTTTATCCGCTCTCTTGATCGGTTGTGCGCTCGACGTACGAATGCATGCATTTGTGGGCGTCGACACTTTGCCACATTTTCGTCTGCTTAAACCTCGAAGATCTGGAGATTTGTACGCTCGACGCCTCTCTTTTCGTTACTTCACGTAAAGTAAATATATGGAATGGCGTATACAATGCACGACTGTGGCACGAAACGCCTTGAAAAATAATTCGGGAGCGCTATGAAGAAAGCAAACACTAGCCGGGAGATCCCCGTCGATACAGCCTCGGAGGTCGATCAATCACTCGAGAAGACCGCCCCTACCCGGGGCCGGCCTCGGTCCGAGGCCGCAGCTGCGTCAGTTCTCAACGCGGCGTATGCATGCGCTGCCCAGGAAGATGCACGCAACGTAACCATCGAGGCTATCGCCAAGGCATCCGGGGTCTCGAAGGTGACGATTTACAGATGGTGGGAAGACAAGCAGGCGCTGCTTACCGACGCCTTCCTTTGGCACATCCAGCGTCAGGTTCCGCTTTCAGAAAGCGGCGATCCGATTCGTGCGATCCATCGGCACGCGGTCCTGTACCTCTCGCAATTGAACGGAGAGATGGGGCGTGTCCTGAGGGTAGTCCTCGCCGAGTGCCTGACGAAGTCGGGTGACACATCAGTGTTTTGCGAGCGCTACCTGAATCACCGGCGCGAGCTTGGCGGGCGCGTAATCGCGGCCGGGCAACGTTCGGGCGCAATCCCCTCGAAACGCTCACCGTTTCTTTTGTATGACCAGATCTACGGAACGATTTTTTATCGATTTGTGTTCGGCTTCCCGGGCCTGAACACCCGATTTGTCCGTGAGCTCATCGAGCACACGTTCCACGGCCCATGAATACTGAAAGGCGTGCGCGGACGAGTTGCCAAGCATGCAACTGCGGCGACAGAAGCACGGTCCAGCGGCGGGTTAATGTCGAATGCGGAAACGAGGTCGACGCGTTTATCGACATCGCGTCTAATCTGGGTGATGCCGCAGTGAAGTATGCGGATGGCCAACAATGCGAGGTCTCCCGAAAGTTGGCCGCCCTGTGTCGATAGCTCTCTGCGAGATCAATGCACGCCATCAAGGAACGCGTTGGCCTCTGCCACGAACAGGTCGTGATACTGAAACAACGAGCCATGCCCCGAGTCAGGATAAAGAATCAGGCGCGCGTTCGGAATATGTTGGAACAGCACATACGAGTTGACGGTGGGAATGATCAGATCGTGGCTACCGTTCACGATAAGTACTGGCTGCTTAATCGCCTCAAGTTGCGCAAAATTGGAAGTCGACATTCCCCACGTGATCAGCGCCTTGGCCTGCGCCCCGATCGACTCCTGCGAAGCCTGCTGCTCGACGTCAACGGTATGGTTGTTACTCCGTTTGACATACGCATTCCCCGCAGCGATACCCGCATCAGTCGCTGTAAAGAACAACGCCACCTTCGGATGAACCTTCATTTCGCCGGCCCGTTTAATCCCATCGGCGATCACGCTCTGGAGATCCTTGATACCCTCGCCGCCTTGCGGTCCAGCACCGACGAGAATCATCTTGCGGGGGAGATCCGGACGATCGGCGACTATTTGCTGGGCGACCGAACCGCCAATCGAAAACCCGAGAATATCAACCGACTTCAGGTTCAACGCGTCGATGAATCCTTCCGCCAGATGCGCCATCCCGGCGACAGAGTCCGGCGCCGGGCCAGCCGATGCACCAATGCCCGGATTTGCCAGAATGATGACGCGACGTCGCTTGGCAAGTCCATCGATCAACGCGGAATCCCAATCGTCCATTGTCCCCGTGAAGTGCTGCAACAACACCAACGGCGGCGCGTTTTCACTGGCACCGAGGCTACGGTATGCAAGCCGGACACCATCAACGGTTACGTATTGGTTGGGCGTATTGACGTACTTTTCCGCAGCTTCTGCGGCACCAGGCAGTGCCGCGCTGACCATAGCAAACGCGCCAACCAAACCACCCACCAGCCAGGAAGAGATTTTCATAATTGGAATCCAGTAAAGACATACATCTTTGATATCTCGATGAGAAGAGAACGCTGCCTGCATCCACCCTGAAACCGAGGGGTAGCTTTCATCAGCGCACTTGCAAATTGCAAGTTCAAGACTCTAGGGTATGGACTTGCAATTTGCAAGTGGATTTGGATTATCTTCCAGATCGCCAGATTCGGTGTTTGCCGATCCACGGTCGTGCGGAACGCACGTTAGGGATCACACGAGTCATGAGCGCCGGCGCAACTCCAGCCGCGCTGATAATTGGGATCGGACGTGCTTGGGTCTTTCGAGGCGCAAGAGACGATGGCCGCACGAACAGGATTTGTGTGGCCACGGGATCGGCGCTCCGCTACATCAGGCGTCGCTACCACGTGCCGGACGGCACGCCGAGCGCCTCAGTACGGAGGAAAACGTGCAAATGCACGATGGCGCGCTATGAAAAATGAGCGGCTATTTTGGTTTTCATGTTACGTTTTCTAAAAATCGTAATACACTCCTTCTCTTGCTATGGAGCGAGACTTCGCAAAACGAGGCTGGCGACGGCAGCAAGTGCCGCTTCCAACTGTTCACGTGGACGGAACTGAAGGGCCACCGGATGCGCAAATAACCGCATTGCCTCCGATATACCAACGGCCACCTCGTCGATGGGCGTTTTGCGCTCAAACTCACCCGATGACCTTCCCGCCTGCACCAACTCGCGCGTCATGCCGAGAAGCACGGACTCATGTGTCGTCGCGGTGCCCCACGACTCCTCCATCGCGGAGATCACCAGTTCGTGAAGCCGGGTGCCGTCAAAGAAAATCTCCAGACTGCGCTCAAGCGTCAGTTGCATAAAGCGCCGCAAGCGTTGCGTCGCTGTGCCTGGCCCGTCGACCACGCTTCGCAACTCAGCTTCCATCCGTTCCAGCACCGTTGCGCAGACCGCCTCTCCAATGGCCTGCTTGGAGCTGAAAAACCGATAGAGATACGTGCTGGACACGCCGATTGCCTTGCCGAGATCGGCCACGGAGGTCTTTCGATAACCGTAAAGGCGGAAATGCTCATCCGCTGCCGCAATGATCTGGTGGCGCCGCTCATGGTCCGCACTGCCACGCTGGCCCGGAGACGGCGATTCGGGCGCCTGGTTGGTAGTCTTGTTCATGGCCACGATTATCCCTCAATACAAGGTTGACAGCGAGTTACTACTTTGCAAATATGTAACTTTTCGTGTGTCGGTTAGCCATCACCTATCGATGTCGTTGCCGGCGACCTTCGCTCACGTCCCCCACAAATTCGCAAACCGGGCCGCCGTGGTCACTCCCCGCCTCGAGGTCATTTCGCCGCTGCCGACACCCGACGATGATTTGCCGCCCCCTCCGCATTGCCTCTTCGTCAGCCGCATCCGGGAAAAATCGAAGCAATCAGGAAAATAAACGAAATCCACTTGCAAAACGCAAGCGAAACATTTACAGTGAATTCAACTTGCAAAACGCAAGTGAATAAACGAAGTGCAGACCGCAAATAGTTGAAGCACAGCGCTCCGCAGAATTGCCTCACTTACCTCTAAGCACAACGCGCATCTTTACAGGAGCTTTACCATGAACATGTCCTCTGGCTACGTGACCGCGCCGAATCAATATGTAACGGTTGATGGCGTGCGACTCGCATATCGCAGTATCGGGTCCAACTCGAACGTGCCGCCGCTGGTGTTGTTCCATCACTTCACCGCAACGATGGATGACTGGGATTCGGCGCTCATCGACGGACTCGCGAAGCAACGACGTGTGATTATCCTGGGGAACCCCGGCATCGGCGCCTCCGGCGGCAGCGCACCTGACTCGGTTGCGGAAATGGCGCGATTTTCCGCAGGCTTCATCGACGCACTTGACCTGAAGTCGGTCGACGTAATGGGTTATTCGATCGGCGGAGCCGTGGCGCAACAGGTCGCGACGGATCGGCCGGAACTCCTGCGCAAAATCATTCTGGCTGGCAGCGGTCCGCGAGGTGGCGAAGGCATCGCAAATCTTCAGACCGTGATCAGTACCGGATTCGCGCAAGCCGAGCAGATGAAAGTCCACCCCAAGGTGGCGCTTTTCTTCACGACGACAACGGCCGGCATCGCTGCCGGGAACGAATTCGTCAAACGCATTAACAACCATACCGTGGACGTTGAAGAAGCGGCATCCCAGGAAGCAATGGGGGCGCAGGCCAAGGCGCTGATCACTTGGGGCATGTCGCCGTCGAACTTCGAAGAACTCGCAAATATCAAGCAGCCGGTGCTCATCGTCAATGGCAAGCAAGACCTGATCATTCCGACCGTCAACTCGTACGTGCTGTATCAGCATCTGGCAAATGCACGCCTTGTTCTCTACCCCGAATCCGGTCATGGCGCGCTGTTCCAGTTCCACGAATCGTTCGTCACCGAGGTCAACACGTTCCTGGACGGATCGAATTGAGTCGAACGTCGCACGGTCTCCAGCTTGACCAGATTTCCGAAGAAACGGGAGCCCATGGCGGCTGCCAGCCTAACGAGATATACGCGAAATTCGAGCGACTCGACCGTTGAAACTTAGTTGACGACTGATCCGCATCGGGCCGAGCAGGTACAATCGTCTATCAGCATCATGATGCCGATGACGAAACTACCGCTCGGCCTGCTACCCGTTTTGAAGGATTGCTTAGAGGCACCGCGAAGCAGCAGTGAGCGTCACGTCCTTCAAGTCAAGAACAGGATCGTATTCAATGAAACAAAGGAATAACAGCAACTGCCCGATCTGCTACTCACTCGATATCTTCGGGGATCGATGGACCTTGCTCATCGTCCGCGACATGGTGGCTAACCACAAGCAGTACTATCGGGAATTTCTGGGTTCGGACGAGGGCATCTCCACGAACATCCTGGCCGATCGACTTAAAAATCTCGTCGAACACGGACTTGTGACGAAGGAAGACGACCCCGAAAACAGAAGCCAATCGGTCTATCACCCCACGGAAAAAGCCTTGGCGCTAGGACCAGTGCTCGAAGCCATCATGGATTGGGGACTTAAATATGGTCCGGAGTCGTTGACACCTCCCCCCGGATGGCAAGCGGGCACCGCGGCAAGTTAATCGATACGTAAAGATATGTTCATTTCGAATGGGCGATCCGGCTAACGGAACGTTGAACGACGAATTCAGCTACTCGCGCGAATATTCTGGCGGCGTCAACTCGATGCCGTCGCGCGTTGTACCGCCGCCCCGCTGCGAGATACCGTTTCGCTCCACTCCATAGCGGCGAAACCTCTCGATTTTTGCGTAGCGGCCTGGGGTGATACGCGCTCCTCCCAAGCGCCTTGAGAACCTCAACGCAAAGACTCCTCCCTCGCACAAAACCTATACGGCTTTCCGTTCACTAGCGGACAGTCTCCCTCCGAATCAGCGGTCATAGCGCTCCCTGCCAGCGCACTCTTATCATGACAATTGTCATGTATAATATCGAGGCTAAACGAACGCATTTTGGGGGAAGAATGAAGGTCAGTCGCGAACAGGTTGCCGCGAATCGGCAAAGCATCCTCGAAGCCTCGGGCCGTCTCTTCCGGGAGCGAGGTTTCGATGCCGTCACGGTCGCAGAAGTGATGAAAGCAGCCGGCCTAACGCACGGCGGGTTTTATGGCTACTTCGAGTCCAAAGACGATTTGATAGCACAGACCTTGGCGCATGTGCTCGCGCAGGACGATGAGCGTCCCACAAACCCGATCGAGTACGCCAGGGCATATCTTGCTCCGGCGCATCGTGACGACGTTGCCGGCGGCTGCCCGACTGCGGCGCTTGGCGCAGAAACCATCCGCCAATCTCGTCAAGCTCGCGCGGCAATGACCGAAGGGCAACGCAGAACATTTGAACGATTTAGCGAAGGCTTGCCTGACGCAACTCCCGAAGAGGCACGACGCGCCGCGATTGGAAGTTGGGCTGCAATGGTCGGCGCAATGGTGCTGGCACGGCTTGCTGATGACCCAAAACTGTCCGACGAAGTACTAGACCAAACTTACGCCTGGATTCGCGACAAAAATACTCATACCCTGTCAAACTGACTCGCATCCTGCGGGGAGGCACAGCGGCACGCCTACCTAAATACGAATGTGAACAGCACTCGTAGCCTCGCCGGCGTGCGCAGGCAATCGCGCTGGTTGCTGCGAAACGCCGGCAACCACAAGCTCTTCGCCCATCCTCGCGCTGTCACGCGCAGACAGGTCACCGGCCGCCATGTGGCGCCGGAAAAGCGCCCCCCCCAAATCGGCACCTCCGCCGCGAGAACCCAGGCCAGCAGAGCTTTTCCTGTCGCGCCAGTGGTTAGCCTCACTTCGCCTCTCACTGACGCCTTAGATCGCGACCTGGTAAGCGATGTTTGCGTCACCTCTCTTGCAGAGAAAGTGATGCTTCGATTTACTCGTCCAGGAACTGGATTGCGTGTTTCAGGAAGCGCTCCGGATACTGGAAGTGCGAACCATGGCCTGCGTCGGGATACAAAATAACTTGTGAGTCGGGAATGTTTTGCCCGAGGTAGAACGAATTGACTGTCGAAATCATGATGTCTTCAATGCCGTTTACCACTAGCGTCGGCTGCTTGATAGCTTTCAGATGTTCGTAGGGCTTGTCGCCCCCGATTGGCACCATATAGGCTTGGTAACCGTCCCATTGTGCTGCTGCCACTTCCGGCGAGCTAAGCGGATCGGCATCTTTCCGCTGATGACGGCGCTCCCAAAACTCCAGACCGGCCTTTCGGGCCTGCTCCGAACGGCCGAAGAACAGGAAGAGAAAATCCTCTGCATCATGCACCGGCTTGGGTGCAATCTCAGCCATTCCAGGATCGATCCAGGGATCACCGCCGCGCGGACCCGTACCGAGAAGCAAGAGTTTGCGGACGAGTTCCGGGTGACGCAGAGCGACCTCTTGTGCCTGGAACCCACCAATAGAGAATCCCACGATATCGACCTTTTCGATTCCGAGCGCACGGATCACCGATGCGATGTCATCGGCCATATCTTCGAAACGATTCCGAGGGGCTCCTGACGAACTGGCGATTCCACGACCGTTGTACAGAATGACCTCGCGACCCTCTGCGAGCCCGTCGGTCATCAGCGGATCCCAGTGATCCATGCCGCCGCGAAAATGCTGGATGAAGAACAAGGGCGTCGTGCCCTTCTTCCCCCAGCGTCGATATGCGTAACGAACTCCGTCGACTTCGACAAATTGGGTCGGTGCTGTGACATGCGAGACAGACATAGTGCATCTCCGATTTCTAAAAAATTGACAGTAGTGAAAATTCATAATCATGATGCGCATCATGATTAACGTAATCATGATCACTATCATGTATAGTGTCAAGCATGGGTTGATGGCCCTGGCAAAAAAAGAGGACGTCTGTCACGAGCGGGCTGCCACGGCCCCAAACTTTCCGATGAGGTCTTGAAAGAAACCTATGCGTGGTTTCGAGCCGCCAACGTCGGTTATTCAACAAAGCGACCCGCGACGATGTCTCTGGCCAAACTTGTCGAACGTATGACGACATCGCCGCGTCACCTGATGCGGTTTCTAGTCCCCGGGCGTCTGCCGCTCCTTAACGATAGGCCGGCAAAAGTCGCCTGTTAACTTATATGTGCCTACGGACTGGGACAGTTCGTCGGACACTTACCTTAGGAGAAGTAGACCCATGCAAGCACCAGGATCAGCAGTCACATTTTCGCGTCCGGACGGAAAGAAGGTCGAAGGGTATCTGGCACTGCCCAAAGAGGAAAAGGGAGCACCGGCGGTCATCGTCTTGCAAGAATGGTGGGGATTGAACGACCAGATTCGTGGCGTGGCCGATCGTCTGGCTAACGCGGGCTATATCGCTCTGGTTCCTGATCTGTATCGCGGCGAATCAACCGTCGAAGAGGAAGAAGCACACCACCTCATGGCCGGTCTGGATTTTGCCGAGGTTGCCTCTCAGGATGTGGCCGGCGCAGTGCAATTTCTCAAGGCGAAGTCCGATCGGATCGCAGTAATGGGTTATTGCATGGGTGGTGCACTAACGTTACTGTCGCTGTCCCACAATCCGGAGTTGGTGGCCGGTGCCGTGTGGTACGGATTTCCGCCGATTGAGTATATCGATGCGTCCAGGATCAAGGCTGCAGTGATTGGACATTGGGCCACCCAGGATGCTTTCTTTTCCATCGATACGGTTGGCGAGATCGAGGAACGCTTTCGGGAGGCCAAGGTGGATTTTGAGTTTCACCGCTACCTTGCCCATCACGGGTTTGCCAATGAAACCGCAGTCGGAAACGGACGAATTTCGCGTACCCAGTACGACGCTGCCTGGTCGCAGCAGGCGTGGGATCGAACGCTAACGTTCTTCGGCCGGACACTTTGGTCGTAAGACCGGACCTGACCTGACCTGATTTTCTAGCCATGACGACGTGAACCTACAATCCAGCGACAACAATGTCTCGAGCAAGAGTTCACGTCGCGACCATTGAGTACCGGACGTCGGCGGAGCGGCGAAACGCTTTTAACAGGTAGTGCTCGACCGGTCGAAAGACGAAGAACCAAAGCAATGCCACCCGCTATCGCAGCGGATAGCTGTTCGTCGGCCTAACGCGCTACATTTGACCGCTACCAGCGATGTCGGCCTGTGGTTATCTGACGCTCGTCGTGTCGTACATGTACCGGCGCGACGTGGGAATCGACGTGGCCGGCTTTCCTGCCTTTTGACAGAGAACCTGAAAAATAGCCACGTTGTCGACTGAGAAAGCATGCGCGCACCCGGCGAGATACACGCGCCCGATTCGATACTTTTGCTCACCAATCATGCTGCGGATCTTTGCACCATGACGCTCGTATTCCGCTGTCCACATTTCAAGCGTCTTCCTGTAATGACGCCTCAGGTTTTCGACATCCAACGCTTCCAACCCACCCTCCTGCATACACTTCAGCGCGAACGATAAATGGGGTAGCGCCCCTGACGGAAAGACGTATTTGTCGATAAAAGTGCCCCCGCCAAAAGGTGTATCGCCGCTTTGCGCATCCGTCGACGTGATCCCGTGATTGAGGACGACGCCATTGTCTGCCAGCAGACTATTGATATTTCTGAAGTAGCCCGGGAGGTTGTCGAGACCAACATGCTCGAACATTCCGACGCTGGTAATACGGTCGAATGTGCCGCTCACATCTCGATAGTCCTGCAGCCTTATTTCAACGAGATGATCCAATCCAGCATCCGCCACCCGCTCCCTGGCGAGATCAAACTGACGATCAGACAGCGTGATGCCCACGCACCTGATTCCAAAACGCTCAGCAGCTCGAATTACAAGCGCCCCCCACCCGCAACCGATATCAAGCAGCGTATTGCCGGGCGCTACCTGAATCCTGTTCAAGATATGATCAATCTTCTGCAACTGCGCTTGCTCGAGCGTTTCATCACCGTGCTCCAAGTATACGCACGAGTAGACCATTCGTTTGTCAAGCCAGAGTTGATAGAACTCGTTGGATACGTCGTAGTGGTACGCGATTGCCTCCTTATCTTCTGTCTTTGAGCGAGCAAAGCGTCTTGCGATATTTTTGATGAATCCCTGTTTTTCCGGCACGATCTGCGCGAGTTTGTAGGCCACGCCGATGACGTCGGTGAGACTGCCCTCTACATCGAGTTTCTGTTGAACGTACGCCTCTCCTGGCGTGTCGAGTGATGGACTCAACAATGCGGGAATGACACTGGAATCTATTGCGCGCAGCCTCACCGCCGGCTGATCGAAACGACCCAGCTTGAACGTTTGTCCGGACCAGAGCGCCAGTTCAATGGGCAGATTCACCTCCTGCTTCGGCCTCCGGATCGATCGCTGCGGAAAGTAGCGCTGAAAAACACCGAAGAGCCTAACCCGTTAGTGGTAAAGGTTTTTCACGTTGCGTCAGCTCATCCGAATCAGGCACTTGAACGAACGCACCTGGAACGGCCTTACGCCAATTGGCTTCGCTTGATGCGAGACCAGCCTTCGACAACGTTGACAATGCGCGTCGACCGAGCGTCGAATCTGCTTCGACGATCCTCGCGAGTAAGGAGGAAGGCGCCTGCTGGTCGGCGTGGAACGCCAGCACGGCGATGATGTGCGCAGCGGCGGAAATCCGCACAGTCGTCAGGTCTCGCCAAGAGACTGTTTCTATCACAGTGTGAAATGTCAGTTGACGATGACAGCAAGCTCTCGACTGGCGAAACGGAGGATGACATGAGACTGCGAACGTAGAGGCGACGTGGCACCGTGTGATTCTTCGTCTTATACAAAGAGTGTATTCAATTTGCACAGTTTAATAAGCCGACTCGGCGATATAGACTGAACCTTCTCTCTTCGAGAGCTTAGCGAAGCAGATTCACGACGTGACCAGCGCAATTTGCCGATATCAATCATGGAGTCGTCATGCAGTCAAAGTCTTCGACGGCCCCTTTTGATCGCGCTCCTGATAGCATCTACGTCCGTGTTTGCGAGCGGCTACAGCCGCGCTCCGCAATACAATCCGAGGTTAGGGGCACCCACTCCAAAACGCCGCCAAAGGGTTCAGGCGCTCGCATCAAAGAATCAGTTCACGTTCCGCTCAGACGCCGCTTATGGCCCCCGACAGGCACCGCGACACAGTCTGGAAGCAACGCGTCCGGTTTATATCGGGCAGAGCTGGCGATCGGCCAGTGAAGTGAACCATCAGGACGTCAGCGCTATGACGCAAGCACGATTACCAGACGCCCGTTCGCTTTCGCTGGCAGTTAGATACGATAGTCACGCGAGCCCGGTGAATGCCGTATCTCGTTCGAGCATGACTGACGCGCCCGCGTGGCGTTGGGTTGTTGAGGAACTGGCACTGAGCGATGGTCACTGGAATCCAGTAAAGGAGATTCAAAAACTCGAACGTGCTATCCCTCGGATTGGTGCGCACTCGTTCGCAGAATGTGCTTCGCTATCCTTGGGTCTACCCGACGACGCCAAGGAAGCGGGACGAGGTTTTAAAAGGTTTGCACTCGTCGAGCGAGTTGAAGAAAAAACCGTGTTGCTCTCTTGGGCCGGATCGACTTGCGGGAGATTCACTGATCGGCGCTGGACGCTTTCTCGAAGTAGGGGCGAATTTCGATGCGCCATGAGCGGCATGAAAATAAGTCGCGGCGAGTTCGTATACAGGCCCGCCCCTCAGCGCGGCGAGATTCGGGTGGAAGAAGACGTCATTCTCGCGTCCGTTATTGATTCCGTGGCGCTCGATCAATCGACTGACTGAAAAACATCCGAGTCGGCTCTCGCTATTGCGTATCAGGCACACTCGGCCAGACTTGGCACCCTGGCGGGATGACAGGACGCAACAATACTCGACGGATGTTTTGGAAGAAGAATGGAGCTTCGCCGTTTCATACGTCACCTTGACGGACTTGGACGCACCGCAGCGCCGATACGAACTGCGTGAAAAGTTCAATGCGCTGCGCGGGATGGCGCGAGCCGGTGGATCGTGGCGCATGCTGCCGACCAACTTCCCGCAGTGGTAACTGGTCTAGCAGCCAGCACAACGGTGGCTGAACGCGGGTTGCTTCGAGGCGATGGTCAACGATTTGCGTTCGGTGCTGCGCATGGCGCAGCACCGTCAGGGTCAGCCCAGTGCGGTTATCCGTGGAAATTTCAGCGCACCGGAGATCAAGGCACGCGACGACGCGGGTATTGTGTACTGACCGTAGTGGCTGGCAGCGATCGTCACTCAACTGCAGCCAAACCTTCTCACCGCCTTGCTCTGCGGTCTACTGAGATATCTTCTCCAGTTCAATACCCTTTGTTCGCGGCCCCAACAACCCAATTGCCAGCATCACAACCAGCATCGCACCGGCGATGAAGACAAAGACCCCCACCGCGCCAAATTGCTTTAACACTTCAGCGATTAGGAAGGCCGTGAAAATAGCCGAAAACCGGCTCCACGAATACACGAAGCCCACCGCCCGCGCGCGAATACTGGTCGGAAAAAGCTCGGTCTGATACGCGTGGAAGCTATACGAAATGATATTGCCCGCGAGCGTCAGGCACACACCGAGACTCACCAGCAACACCGCGCCCGACGCCTGACTGAACCACAGCCCGCAAACAATATTCACACCGGCCATCACCACGATCACCGTCTTGCGCTCGAAGCGATCGCCGATAAAGAGCCCGATGATCGGTCCAATCGGCGCAGCCAGTGCAATCACGCTCGAGTACATCAAGCTCGTGGTGATCGTAATGCCCTGCTTGATCAGCAACGTCGGCACCCAGTTCGCGAAACCGTAAAAACCCACCGTCTGGAAGATGTTGAAGATCGTCATCATCAGCGTGCGGTTGCGGTACGGCGGCACCCACATATCGCGGAAGCTGCCGCGCGGCGCCACCGGCACCGCCGGTGCGGGCGGCGGCAATTCACGACCGTATTCGCTGCGCACTTTCGCTTCGAGCGCGCTCATCACGCGGTCGGCTTCGGCGAGACGCCCTTGTTGCGCGAGCCAACGCGGACTCTCGGGCAACGCACGGCGAATCCACCAGACGAACAGCGCACCGTGCGCGCCGATCAGCACGACCCAGCGCCAGCCATCCAGGCCGAGCAAGGTACGCGGCACCAGCAGATACGACAGGAACGCCACCACCGGTACGGCGGTAAAACCCACGGCCTGCTCGCAAGCGAACGCGCGCCCGCGAATCTGCTTGGGCACCAGTTCGGAGATATAAGTACCAATCGTCACCAACTCGACGCCGATACCGATACCCGCGACAAAGCGCCAGAAGTTCAGCCCGGTAGCCGTCTCCTGAAACGCCATCACGACGTTGGCCGCGGTGTACCACAGCAGCGAATACGTGAACACCGCACGGCGTCCGAAGCGATCCGCCAGAAAGCCGCACGCGATCGTGCCGATAAACAGCCCGCTGAATAGCGCGGCGATGAAACTCGCCACCCCGGTCGAGCCGAACAGACCGTGCGTGGTCGCCGTCAGCAAACCGCTTTTGACGAGGCCAGGCGCGACATAGCCCGAGTACAGCAGATCGTAGAGTTCAAAGAAGAAGCCGAGGCTTAGCAGCACGACCAGCTTCCAGATGGAACGCGTGGCCGGAAGCCGGTCGAGGCGCGCGGAAATGCTGCCGGCGTCGAGCAACGCGGCGGGGCTAGCGGTGGCCGCATCAAAAGAGGCAACGCCGGGGCTGCGCTGTGTAGCGGACTCGGCGTGATCGGGGGATGCCATGTTGTTTGTCTCCTGTGTCGACCGGAGTCGGCGTGTCGCCCCGAGCGCTTACCCGGATTCCGAATCGCCTGCTCCGATCCGTGCAACGTGTTGCACGTGATACTGGCGCACCGCAATACGGCGCACCGAAACCAGTCTTGTGCCGGCCTTCCTCTGATTCGCGCATGACGCGCACGCACCACGATGCCGGGCCGCAAGGTCCGGCGAGCATTCTAGCCGCGCGCGCGCTTCAATTGTTCGAAGGTAGTGATTTTTCCGGCCAGCGCACTCGCCGCCACCGTGTACGGACTCGCGAGCCACACGTCGCCCGGTCCCGAACGCCCGGGAAAATTGCGGTTAATCGCGCTGATCGTCACGTCATTCGCGTCGGCGGATTGCCCCGGTCCGCAATTCGCGCACGACCCGCAACCCGGCATCACGAGCGTCACGCCCGCGCGCTCGAACACCGGCAAATAGCCTTGTTCCTCGCAATACCTCCGCACGGCCATGGTGCCGAATTGCAGAAACAGACGCGTGCGATCCGGTACACGAATGCCTCGCTCGACACCCCAGCGCAGCACCTCGTGGTAGTAGTCGAAGTCTTCACGCTTGCCCGCGGTGCACGAACCGCCATAGGCGATGTCGATCGCGATTTCCTGCTCCAGTTGTGGCGCCGGCATGCCGTTGCCCGGGTCGCCTGGACGCGCGAGCATCGGTTCGATGCGGCTCGCGTCGATCCGGATCGTGTCGCGATAGGTCGCGCCCGGATCGCTTTTCATCCAGCTTTCCACGCTGAAATCGACACCGCGGCGTTCTTTCAGAAACGCCGCGGTGCGCACGTCCGGTTCGACGATGCCGGTGAAGCCGCCCAATTCCGCGACCATGTTCGTCAAGGTTGCGCGCTCATCGATCGACATCGCGCGCACCGCCTCGCCGCCATATTCGAACACGAGTCCGATCGCGCCGCCCGAGCGGATCGCGTCCATCTGCAGCAGATAGAGCACCACGTCTTTGGCGGTCACGCCTTCGCGCAGACCACCGTCGATCTCGATGCGCAAGGTCTCCGGCACCTTGCAGCGCACATAGCCCGTCACCCAGCTATTGGCGATTTCCGTTGCGCCCGCACCGAATGCGAGGCAGCCGAGCGCGCCGGAATGCGGCGTGTGCGAATCGGTGCCGCACGCCACTTGCCCCGGCAGCGCGTATTGCTCCGCCATCAGCGCATGACAGATCCCTTCGGAGCCGGGCAGCGTATCGAGCGCGCCGTGCGAGCGCACCGGGTAGTCGCGCGAGAACGACGTATGCCCTTCCATCAGATTGGCGACGCCCGGCAGTAAACCATCGCGCACGTGCGGAATGCTCTGCGCCGCGAGCACCAGATGATCCTGAAACGCGATGATGTGATCCGGCTCATGCAACGGCGCGGGCTTGCCGAACGCGCGATGCATCAGATGCGCGCACATGCCGGTGAAGTAGTCGTGACTGAAGCGCCAGTCGGCGGCGATGAACACACCGTCGCCACGCCGCGCGTTCGTCATGCCGGGATGCAGATGCCGCGCGATGATCTTCTCGACCAGCGTCATCGGCTCGGCGCTCGCCGTAGCGTTTGCATTGGCGTTTGCATTGGCACTCCCCGCCACACGCGGCGCGGGCCAATCCGCGAACTTGCTATACGCCAGCAGGCCGCCGCTGCGAATGATCTGCTGCGTGAGCGCATCGCGGCCTTCGAGAAACGCGTCGATCGGCACGGCCTCGCCGGCCATCAGCCGCTCTAGCACGGAGAAATCGGTGGTGGTGAGAATGCCGATGTTGTCGCAATTCTGCTGGTAAATACGCTCGAAACTCTCCGCGACGATCAAACGGATACCCGCCGACAACTCCGCGAGCGCGCTCGATTCGCGCGACGAACCCTTGCCGTAGCGCTTGCCCGCAACCGTGATCTGGAAGCCGCCGCCTTTCACCGCATTGCGCCCGATCGGCAGACGCTCGCCGGCCTTGAAGCCGACGTACGGATACTGGCCGAGACGTTCGTCGTAAGTGAGCATCACGGTGACGGGCGTGATCTCGTCGGTGGAGACGTTATCGCGCAGCGGACCGGCGGTCGTGCGCGTGAAGTTGCCGCCGGCCAGTTGCGCATCGATCACCGCGGGGTCTTGAGACAGGAACAGCACGCGGCCGTCCAGACGAATCGTATCGCTCATGAGCACTCTCCTTCTGCTCACTATACGGCGCGCGCAAGCGCTGCCGAAGTGCCGTTGCGGCAACGCTGACCTCTCGTTTCATGAGGTTTGCGCATCCTCGTCCCACGTCGCGCAGCACACGAAGCAGCAAATTATTCCGCATAGCCAGTTGACAATAATTCTCATTTACCATAAATTTGTAAGGCTTTAGTCATCTTTATTCATCCAATTCACCTACACGGTCCGCATTTAATGCGAACTGCCAGCCAGGTGCTTCTCGTCACCCAGCCAGCGTACGGGCTCGTTTGATCGGGAGAACCACACGTGCATCACCTCAATACAGCGCGACGTCCGCTGTGCACCATGCTGTCCGGCGTATTTGGCGTCGTCGGTCTTTGGGCCGCGCAGTCGGCTCACGCAGCAGATAACACGCCGGCTCAGAAAGCCACCGCGCAGCAGGTCGCGCAGGCGCCGCAAGCCGCATCGGCGGTACAACTCGCGTCGGGCAGACTGCTCGATCCGGTGACCGTTACCGCCACCCGCACCGCGTCCGCGCAGAGTCGCACGGCCGCGTCCGTCTCGGTGATCACCGACCAGGACCTCGAAGAACAGCAAGCCGAAAACATCAAGGACGCGCTGCGCTACGAGCCCGGCGTCACGGTGCGCCGCACGCCTTACCGGCCTGGCTCGGCAGCCCTGGGCGGCGGTCGCGACAACGATTCGAGCATCAACATTCGCGGCCTCGAAGGCAACCGCATTCTGATGATGGAAGACGGCATCCGCCTGCCCTATTCGTTCACGTTCGGCCCGCTCGAATCGGGTCGCGGCGACTATGCGGATCTCGGCACGCTCAAGCGCATTGAAATTCTGCGCGGCCCGGCCTCGGCGCTGTATGGCAGCGACGGCTTGACCGGCGCAGTGAACTTCCTGACCAAAGACCCGCAGGATCTGCTCGACATCTACAACAAGCCGACTTATTTCTCGGTGCGTCCGAGCTATGAATCGGCCGATCGCAGTTTCGGCGCGACCGTGCAGGCGGCCGGCGGCAACGACATGATTCAGGGCATGCTGATCGCCGACGGCCGGCGCGGCCACGAAGTGGACAACAAAGGCTCGAACAATTCGGCGACGACGCTGCGCACCACGGCGAATCCGCAGGACACGTATTCCGAAACGCTGCTCGGCAAGCTGGTCGTCAAACCGACCGCGCACGACACCTTCAAATTCACCGCCGAAACCGTGCGCGAACGGATCGACACGAACGTGCTCTCGGCGATCAACCCGCCCACCACGCTCGCGCTGACCGGCAACGACAAGCTCGAACGCAATCGCTACAGCCTCGATTACGACTTCAATAACGAGGCCGCGCCGTTTTTCCAGACCGCGCACGTTCAGGTGTACTACCAGGACGCATGGCAGGATCAGAACTCGTATGAGAAGCGTGGCTCGTCCGCTTCGCGCACGCGTTTGAGCCGCTACGGCGAGCGCGTATTCGGCGGCTCGGCGTTCGCGGAGAGCAACTTCCGCACGGGCATCCTCTCGCACAAGCTGCTGTATGGCGGCGACGGCAGTCTCGATCGCGTGACGGCGCTGCGCGACGGCACCGTGCCGGGCGTGGGCGAAGCCGCGTTCCCGAACAAGCCGTTCCCGGATACGAATTACCGCCTGCTCGGCGCGTTCATTCAGGATCAGATCAGCTATGGCGGCCTGACCGTCACGCCGGGTTTGCGTTTCGACACCTACGCGCTGAACGCGAAAACCGGCGACCCGCAGTATCTGGGCAAGCCGGTTTCGTCGAGCGACAACGCGTTGTCGCCGCGCCTCGCGGTGCTGTACGAAGTGTCGCCCGCGTTGATTCCGTACGCGCAATACGCGCACGGCTTCCGCGCGCCGTCGCCGGATCAGGTGAACAACAGCTTCGCGAATCCGCTGTATGGCTACACGTCGATCGGCAATCCGAACCTGAAGCCTGAAACCAGCGACACCATCGAAGCCGGTTTGCGCGGCAAGCTCGGCACCGGCCTCGGCCCACTGCGCTATAGCGCGGCGATCTTCGCCGGCCGCTATCGCGACTTCATCGCGCAACAGACCGTGAGCGGCAGCGGCCGCCCGAACGATCCGCTGGTGTTCCAGTACGTCAACTATTCGCGGGCCTCGATTCACGGCCTCGAAGGACGCGCGGAATGGGCGCTGCCGTACGGCTTCACGGTCAAGACCGCGATGGCCTTCACCAAAGGCAGCGTGGAAGGCGGCACCGGCGCGAATCAGCCGCTCGACACCATCAACCCTTTCTCGGCCGTGTTCGGCCTTCGTTATGAACCGGGCGAACGCTGGTTCGTGCAAACGGATCTGCTGTTCCAGGCCGCGAAGAAAACCAGCGACATCACGCCGAAAAACTGCGCGTCGCAAACCTGCTTCGCGCCGGGCTCGAGTTTCGTCGTCGACCTGCGCGGCGGCTATCGCTTCAACAAGCACGTCGTCGCGTATCTCGGCGTGTACAACCTGTTCGACCGCAAGTACTGGAACTGGTCGGACGTGCGCGGCATTGCGGAGACGTCGCCGGTCAAGGACGCTTACACCGCCCCTGGTCGCAACGTGTCGGTCAGCATGAAGGTCGACTTCTGATGCAGCACGCGCACGCCGCTCTCCCCTCTTTCAACCCGCTATACGGCATTGCGAGGCACTTATCATGCTGAATTCCGCCCGTCACGACGTCGCTGCATTGACTCAGCTTCGTCACGATTTTCAAACTGTGAAAGCCGCGCAGAAACTGCGCAACCGCGAAGCCGCGCACGCGCTCGGCATTAGCGAAGGCGAAGCGCTCGCGGCGTTCGTCGGCGAACACGTGGTGCGGCTCGAACCGAACTTCGTCGAGCTGTACGAACAGATGCCGCAACTGGGCGCCGTGATGGCGCTCACGCGCAACGAGGCCGCCGTGCACGAGAAAGACGGCGTCTTCGAAGACATGAGTCACGACGGCACCGTCGGCCTCGTGCTCGGCAGCGCGATCGATCTGCGGGTGTTCTATCACGCATGGGCGTCGGGTTTCGCGGTGCGCGAAACCACCGCGCAAGGCGTGCAAAAAAGCCTGCAATTCTTCGACAGGCAAGGTCACGCGGTCCACAAGATTTTTCTGCGCGAGCACAGCAATCACGCAGCGTTCGACGCCTTCGTCGACCGCTGGCAAATGCGCGAACAGGCGCCGGGGCTCGCCACGGAAGAAGCGTCCGCGCCGCCCGCATTGAATCTGGATAGCGATATCGACGTCGCCGCGTTTCATGGCGCGTGGGACGCGATGACGGACACGCACCAGTTCTTCGGCATGCTGCGCAAGTTCGGTCTGGCCCGCACCCAGGCATTGCGGCTCGCCGAACGCCGCTACGCCTACCCGGTCGCCAACGACGCGCTGCAAGGCCTGCTCGAACGCGCCGCGCAGAGCACGCTGCCGATCATGGTGTTCGTCGGCAATCGCGGCATGATCCAGATTCACACCGGACCGGTCAGCAATATCCGCATGATGGGCCCGTGGGTCAACGTGCTCGATCCGGGCTTCAATCTGCATCTGCGCGGCGATCTGATCGCCAGCGCGTGGGTCGTGCGCAAGCCGACCAGCGACGGCATCGTCACCTCGCTCGAACTGTTCGACGCGAACGGCGAGAACGTCGCGATGCTGTTCGGCGCGCGCAAACCGGGTCAGCCGGAACTCGCCGGCTGGCGTGAACTGATCGACGGTATCGCGCCTCTCGAAGACGGAGCGGCAGCGTGAACGCCGCCCGCCTGAACGGGCAGCGGCGCCGCCTGATGCTCGGCGGCGGCGCGCTGTTGCTCGGCGCGTCGGCGCCGCGCGCATTCGCGCAGCCGCCGCGGCGCGTGATCGTGGTCGGCGGCGCGCTCGCCGAGATCATTTACGCGCTCGGCGCTCAGGGTAACGCGACCAGCGCGGCCAGCGTGCTGGTCGGCGCGGATACGACCTGCAGCTATCCGGCCGCCGCGCGTGCCTTGCCGAAGGTCGGCTATCAGCGCGCGTTGTCGGCGGAGGGCTTGCTGTCGTTGCGGCCCGATCTGATCCTCGCGTCGGCGGAAGCCGGGCCGCCCAACGTGCTCACGCAGGTCAAACAGGCGGGCGTGTCGGTCGTCTCGTTCGCGGAACAGCACAACGTGGACAGCGTGCGCGACAAGATCACCGGCATCGCCAAAGCGCTCGACGCGAAGCCGCGGGGAGACGTGCTACTGACGCGCTTCGACGGCGAATGGCAGCGCGCGCGCGAGGCCGTCGCGGCGTCGCCGCTCGCGCGCCGCGCGCAACCGCCGCGCGTGCTGTTCGTGCTGAATCACACGGGCAACAGCGCGATGGTCGCCGGCCAGCACACCGCCGCCGACGCGATGCTCGCCTATGCCGGCGCGCGTAACGCGATGCAGGGCTTCAACGGTTACCGGCCGCTGTCGGCCGAAGCGCTGGTGAGCGCCGCGCCCGATCTGATCCTGACCACCGACGAAGGCCTGAGCGCGGTCGGCGGCGCAGCGGCGATGCTGGCGAGCCCCGGTTTCGCGGCGACGCCCGCGGGACAGAACAAGCGCGTCGTCGCGCTGGACGCATTGTTCCTGCTCGGCTTCGGCCCGCGCCTACCCGGCGCGGTGACCACGCTGAACCAGAAGCTGCAGGAGGCGTGATGGAGTCGGACCTCGTGGCGTCAGCGTCAGGGCCAACATCAGCGCCAGGGCCAGGGCCGTCAAATCGCTATCAGCCGAAGTCGGCCACGCTGGCCGAGCGGCGACGACGCACCGCCCGTCTGCTGCTCGGGACGCTAGCCGTCGCGCTCGGTCTGGCGACGCTCGTCGCGATCTGCATCGGCGCGTATCGCATCAGCCCCGCGCTGGTGTGGTCCGCGTTGCTCGCGACACCCGCCGAGCTGGCCAACGATCCGGCGCTTCAACAGGCGCGCGCGGTCCTGCTGCAAATCCGTTTGCCCCGCGTCGTGCTGGCGCTGCTGGTCGGTGCGGGCTTCGGCTCGGCGGGCAGCGCGCTGCAGGCGCTGTTTCGCAATCCGCTCGCCGATCCTGGGCTGATCGGTATTTCGAGCGGCGCGGCGTTGGGCGCCTCGACGCTGATCGTGCTCGGTCCGATGATCGGCGCCTTGAGTCTCGTGTGGCTGCCGGCCGCCGCGTTCCTCGGCGCGCTGACCGTGGCGGCGCTCGTCTACCGGCTCGCCGCCGCGCGTGGCCGGCTCGCGCTGCCGCTGCTGCTGCTCGCCGGCATCGCGATCAATGCGCTGGCCGGCGCCGCGATCGGCCTGCTGACCTATCTCGCCGACGACGCGCAATTGCGGTCACTGACCTTCTGGAGTCTCGGCAGTCTCGGCGGCGCACAGTGGCCGGTGCTCGGCGCAGTCGCACCGTTCGTCGTGATCGGCGCGCTAGTCATCGCGCGTAACAGCCACGCGCTGAACGCGCTGCAACTCGGCGAAACCGAGGCGCAGCATCTCGGCGTGCCGGCTCAAGTGGTCAAACGCACGGTGCTGGTGGCGTCGGCGTTGGCTGTCGGCGCGCTGGTGTCGTGTACCGGCGTGATCGGCTTTATCGGGTTGGTCGCGCCGCATTGCGTGCGGCTCGCCTGCGGTCCCGATCAACGCGTGGTGATGCCCGGCGCGATGCTGCTCGGCGCCACGCTGACCGTGCTCGCCGATCTCGCGGCACGCACCGTCGCCGCGCCGGCCGAAGTGCCGCTCGGCATTCTGACCGCACTGATCGGTGCGCCCTTCTTCCTCGCGTTGCTGTGGCGCAGCCGCAGTCAACTCGGTCTGTGAGCGATCCAGACTTCCTGACGGAGAGCATCCGATGCTCATGACCAGCCACCTCTCGATCACCCGCGGCGACCGGCCGATTCTGCGCGATCTTTCGCTGACGGTTAAGCCCGGCTGCCTGACTACGCTGCTCGGCTGTAACGGGGCCGGCAAGAGCACGTTGCTGAAAGCGCTCGCGGGCGAGTTTCATGGCGGCGGTTCGACGCGGCCGCCGCAGTTGAGCGGCACGACGACGCTCAATGGCGAGTCGCTCGACGGTATGTCGCCGAAGCGTCTGGCGCGGTTGCGCGCGGTGTTGCCGCAAGCGTCCAACCCGGTGTTTCCGTTCACGGTCGAGGAGATCGTATTGCTCGGCCGCTATCCGCATGCGGCGAGCGGCGCCGTGTCGCGCAACGATCGGCGGATCGTCGACGAAGCGTTAGCGCTGGCCGGCGCTGAAGCTCTCGCGGGCCGCGACATCACCACACTGTCCGGCGGCGAGTTGGCGAGGGTGCAGTTTGCCCGCGTGCTGGCGCAGATCTGGCCGCAGGACGACGACGCCGGCGACGCTCGTGGCACATCGGATCAACCGACCCGCTATCTGCTGCTCGACGAGCCGACTGCCGCGTTGGATCTGGCGCATCAGCATCGCTTGCTGGAGACCGTCAGGGCGTTGACGCGCCGTTGGCGGATCGGCGCGCTGGCTATCGTGCATGATCCGAATCTGGCCGCGCGCTATGCCGATGCGATCGCGTTGCTGGCGGACGGCACGATCATCGCGCAAGGCACGCCGCGGGAGATCATGCAGCCGGCGCTGATCGAGCGATGCTTCGGGTTTGCGGTGCGGATGCTGGATGCGGGAGATGGGTCGGCGCCGGTGGCGGTGCCGGCTTGAGGTTGCGGGTTTATTGCGGCCTGATTTCGGCCTGATTGCAGGCTTAGCCGTAAATCAGGCGCCACTCCCCAAAAACCCCACCAACGCCGCCGCACTCGCACTCAACTGCTCGCGCGCTTTAAAAATCACGATCAACCGACGCACCGCCCACGCATCGCTCAACGACAGCAAGCGCACGTCGAGCGCATTCACATAAAGCAAACCCACCTGCTCCGGCACGATCGCGATACCGAGTCCCGCGTGCACCATCCGGCACAACGCATCCAGACTGCTCACGCGGATCCTCACATCGAGTTGCCTGCCCTCCGCGGCCGCCTGTTGCGCGAGCATCTGCGTGAGCGCGCTCTCGCTGCGCAAGCCGACGAAGCTATCGCCGAGCAAACCGTTGAACGCCACGCGCGCCATGCCGGCGAGACGGTGACCGCCCGGCACCAGCACCGCTAACCGGTCCTGCCGGTACGGCACCTGCTCGAACGCTTCGCTGCCCGCCACCGGATTGCAGATACCAAAGTCCGCCGCATGCTCGGCCACCAGACGCAGCACCTCGGCGCTGTTCTCCTCTTCGAGTTCGATCGACACCTCCGGAAACGCGCGCCCGAAAGCGGCCACATCTTCCGGCAGAAACTGCACGATCGACGACAGATTCGCCACCACCCGCACCCGGCCCTTCGCGCCCGATGAAAAGCGCGACAACTCCGCGCTCATCTGTTCGATGTTGCCGATGATCGCCAGCGCGTAACGCAGCACCGTCTCGCCGACCGGCGTCACCGTAATGCCGCGCGATTGGCGCTGGATCACCGGCAAGCCGATCACTGCCTCGATTTCGGCGATGCGCCGGCTCACCGCCGACGGCGCGATGAACTCGCGTTCGGCCGCCCGCGCGATATTCCGTTCCTGGCAAACGGCGACGAACAATCGCAGCGAAGTGAGATCGAGTTTCTTGAGAAGATTTTCCATTGAGCTTCCGTCACCGTAACGCCGAACCGAACCGACCAGACCAAACCAAGCCAGACTCAGCCCGATCGTCTCGCCGGCACTCGCGATAGTAAATCGTTCGAGTTCATCCTCGGCGCGCGCGCTTTGTTTTCGCGGCCTTATCCGCTATCTTTGCGCACGCCGCATTTTGCACGCCGCGCTCGACACAGCGGCCTGAAGCGCGCCCACTCATCGCCGATTGGAGACCCATGAACGCCGTTCGACTCAGCCGCGCAACTCGCGCCGATGCCGCCGATCTGATCGCCGCCAACCGCGCGAATCAGGACTACCACTTGCCGTGGGTCGCCTCCTTTACTGATCAAGCCGGCTTCGACGGCTGGTTCTCGCGCACCCTGACCGGACCCAACGTCGGACTGGTGGCGCGGGAAACGGCATCGAACGAGATTGTCGGCATTATCAATGTCAACGAGATCGTCGCGGGCGTTTTTCAGAGCGCTTATCTCGGCTACTACGGCATGTCGGGTTTCGCGCGCCAAGGCCTGATGACCGACGCGCTGCGCGCGGCGGCGAGCTATGCGTTCGGCGAGATGGGCTTACATCGGCTGGAAGCCAACATTCAACCGGGCAACGAGGCGTCGATCGCGCTGGTGCGCCGGTTGGGCTTTCAGAAGGAAGGATATTCGCCGCGCTATCTGCGCATCGACGGCGAATGGCGCGATCACGAGCGGTGGGCGCTGCTGGCCGACACACCCGCCGGCAACGCGATCTAAGCGCCTAACGCGGGCTACACACTGCCCCGTTGCGCGGATGCCAGCGCAGCGCGCCGGTTCGAGACGCGAGCCATCGTCTTGCGGACCGGCGAATGGCGCGCGCCATCCGGCACGAACACGTAACCGTGACTGCGCACGGTCTGGATAAACCTCGGCGCGGACGGGTCGGCCTCGAGAATTCGCCGCAGCCGCCACACCTGCACGTCGACGCCACGGTCCGTCCGTTCGTCTTCCGAGCCGTGCAGCAATTCGAGCAGGCGCACCCGCGTCAGCGTCCGCATCGGATTCTCCACGAACACCTTCAGCAACGCGAACTCCGCCGCGGACAGAAAGAACGCGCCGCTGTCCATCTCCAGGGTGCGTAAGCGCAGGTCCAGCGTGAACGGACCGAATACGATCGCGCGGTCTTCTTCCCGCGCGGTGGCCGGCAGGCACGTATTGCAGCGCCGCAGCACTGCCCGCACACGCGCCAGCAGTTCACGCGGATTGAAGGGTTTGCCAATGCAGTCGTCCGCGCCCATTTCGAGGCCGATGATGCGGTCGACGTCGGTGGGTCGCGCCGTCAGAATCACCGGCACCTCGTTGCCCGCCGCGCGCAGTTTGCTCAATGCGTCCAGACCTTCGGTGCCGAACCGGATCTGATCGAGCACGACCAGATCGGGCGACGTCTGTTCGATCCTTTGCGCCAGCAAACTCACGTCGCGCAGGACGGAAACCGCCATGCCCGCCCGTTCCAGCAGGGTGGTCAGCACCTCGACGAGTTCGACATCGTCGTCAACGACCAGTATTTGTGCATTCATATCAAGGAGTCTGACGCGCAGGATGGCAAGCGGGTTTGCAATCACGCTAGCGGTCGACTCGCAGTGACCGGATCTTGAGGTTGGCTTTCAACGCCGCTTTCAAAACCGTCAGTCAGATGCAATCCATGCGCAAACGTGCTGCCCAGATCTCTTGAACGGAGCGAACGGAGAGAATCCGTCGCTGAATGACTAATTATTTGCGTGGCGTCGCGCCGGTCGATACGGTAAGGCGCGGGGTGGCCGCTGGAAAGCTGTCAGTAAGCGTGTTTTCAGGCTGCGGCCAGCAAGTGCGCCGACGCATCGAAGGTGACTTCGTCGCGGAGCATTTAAACTTCGCCGGTGGCTTTCTGGTCACGAATTGCCAGCTGATCCCATTCACCCGGCGGTGCTATCGAAGTTCGAAGCGCCATGCCCTTCGGAGAGATCCATGCCGTTGCACATGTCGAGATTGATTCTTTATGTCCACGACGTCGCGCTGCTGAAGTCCTTCTATCAAACCCATTTCGCGCTGCCCGTCAGCGAAGAAATCGAACACGAATGGGTCGTGCTGCAAGCGGGCGCGGTCGAGATCGCACTGCATCGGGTCGGCGAGCCGTATCGCAAGCTGTCGGCCAAACCGAATCATTCGAATGCGAAGCTGGTGTTCTCGGTGGAGTCCGGGTTGACCGAGTTGCACGACAAACTCATGCGCGCAGGCGTACCGATGCGCGGGCTGAAACGCTACGACGGTTTCCCGCAATGGATGTGCGACGGCGAAGATCCCGAAGGCAACGTGTTCCAGCTTTCGCAAGCGGACTGACCGGGTGTCGCGGCCTGATGTCCGCTTATGAACCCGGTCGATTCCGCTAACGTCGCGATCACGTTGCGATCACGTTCCGCTCACGCGCAACCGTCGATATCGCAACTCGGCCCGCTCTCCGGCGCCGATGAAGCCGTAGCGGACGCCGAAGCCCCCATCGAAGCGCCGGTCAAACGCGCAAGCTCGCGCGCCCATTCGACCGGCCGCCCGAGATACGCGCGAATATCGACGACACCGACCCGACCGTGCGCATCTTCCAGCGCGAAGGTCGGAAAGCCGTGGCCACCCACGTCGTCCAGCAAACGACGGCTAGCGTCGATATGCTGCTGCGTCGACGCCCCGCTCTGCTGCGCGAAGGCCGCGCGAAACGCGTCCGCCGGCAAGCCGATTTCCACGGCCAGTTCGTGCAGCACGGCGGCGTCGCTGATGCGCTTGCCTTCCTGATAGTGCGCGCGCTGCTGACGGTGAATCATGTCGAGCCCGCGTCCAGCGACCGCTTCCGCCGCCAACGCCGCCGTAATCGGCGGCTCCGAATCCATCACCGCGCGCTCGTCGCGCAGCAGGTCGTCGAAATAGCCCGCGCCGAACGGCTGACCGGTCAAGTCGGCAATGCGCCGGTCGTGCGGCATCACGTAGTCGCGCCATTGCGGCGTCACGCGACGTCGCTGCGAACCCGCGAGCATGCCGCCGCCGTGAAACGCCAGCGAGAGACCGGGCACGGCACGCGCCGCCTCGACGAGCGGCGCGGCGCCATAGCACCAGCCGCACAGCGGATCGTAGATGTAGTGCAGCGTCGGCATCATGCGCCTCCTTGCGCGGCGGGCGTGCCGTTCGCGCGTTGACCCGCAGCGGGCGCCGAGCCCGCGGCGGCAGGTTTGCTATCCGACGCCGCCGGCGCCGGCCATTGCATTTCGCCCTTGATGACCTTCGCGCTCAACTCCAGCGACGACACGCCGCCCAGGTCCGGATACGCCCGCTTCATCGCATCGACGAGTTCGGTCGAATTCTTCGCCTTCGCGGCGGCGCTGTCGAAGGTCTTCAGATAGTCCGCGGTAAAGCGCACTGCCTTGATACCGCTCGGCATCGGGCCGGTGAAGTGTCCGGGCACAACTGTGGCCGGCTTGAGCGCGACGATACCGTCGAGCGTACTCAACCACGCCGCGCGCGACGCCTCGGTCTGCGTATCGGCGATCCACACATGATCGCCGCTATTGACCACCACGCCGCCCGCCACCGTCTTCAACGACGGAATCCACAGATACGTGCGCTCGGGAGCCGGGCCCGTGAGGCCTTTGATTTCGAGGGTCCGGCCTTCCAGCGTCAGGCGATCGCCATGCAGCGCTTCGGGCAACACGAGACGCTTCGGCGCATTGTCCTTCAGCACCGGTCCCCAGTAAGCGAGCTTGCCGTCCATCGTCGCCTTGATCGCGGCGACGGTTTGCGGCGTCGCGACGATCTTCGCGTGCGGGAACGCGTCCTGAATCACGTCGAGGCCGAAGTAGTAATCGGGATCGCTCTGGCTGATGTAGACCGTGGTCAGCGTCTTGCCGCTGGCCTTGAGCTTCTGCACCAGCGCTTCGGCGTCGCTGCGCTGGAACTGCGCGTCGATCAGCACGGCGTCGTGCGCGCCCGTAACAATCTCCGACGACACCGGAAACACGCCCTTGTCGCCTGGGTTGTAGACCTCGAGATGAAGCAGCGCGGCGCCGGCCGCGTGAGCGGCGAGGCCGACGCTCAGCAGTGCGGCGGGCAGGATCTGATGGAGTGGGGCAAAGCGGAAAGAGCGCGACATGGATTCTCCAATAGCGGGTTCTGAAACGATGCCGCCATTGTAAATTTCTTCGATCGATCTAAAAGCCGCTTATCATGCGCATATTTGTTGCATGAATCGATCGAATCATGGACCGTATCACCGCCGCCGAAGTTTTCGTGACGATCGCCGAACGAGGCAGCCTGACGGCCGCCGCCGACGGTCTGGACATGTCGCGCGCCATGGTCACGCGCTATCTGGCGCAGATGGAAGCGTGGTCGGGCGCGCGGTTGCTGCATCGGAGCACGCGGCGTATCAGCCTGACTTCCGCGGGCGAAGCGGCCCTGGCGCGTTGCCGGCAGATGCTCGAGATTGCCGGCCAGATGGCCGTGACCGACGGTCCCGAAGCGGAGACGCCGCGCGGGCTGTTGCGCGTGGCCTGTGCGCAGGTGCTGGCGCAGCAGGTGCTCGGCGCGGCGATGACCGCGTTCCTGAAGCGCTATCCCGCTACTGCGGTCGATCTCGTGGTCGACGGCCGTACGGTGAATCTGGTGGAAGAGCGCATCGATCTGGCGATCCGCATCACGGAGCAACTCGACCCCAGCCTGATCGCGCGGCCGCTCGGCGTCTGCCCGTCGGTGGTGTGCGCGGCGCCGTCGTATCTCGCCGCGCACGGCACGCCGCGCGACGTCACGGAACTGGCCGTGCACAACTGCCTGACTTACTCGTACTTCGGCAAGAGTCTGTGGAAGTTCAAGGACACGGCGAGCGGCGAGCCGTCGGCCGTGGCGGTGGGCGGCAATCTCAGCGCGAACGACTCGATGACCTTGCTGGCGGCCGCGCGCGAAGGCGCCGGCATTGCAATGCAACCGGTGTTCGCGGCGGCGCCGCTGATCGCGAGCGGACACCTGGTGCGTTTGCTGCCGGGTCACGAAGCGCAATCGCTCGACATTTACGGCGTCTATAACTCACGACGGCAAATGCCTGCGGCGCTGCGTGTGCTGATCGATTTTCTGGTGGACTGGTTCGCGAAGCATGTAGCGACGTGAGGCATGTGACGGCCTGACGCGCCCGCGCCTCAATGGTCCGGGCTAAAGCCGCGCGCGTAGGCCAGCGCTTCGGCCAGCACGTCGACTTCCGACTGTTTTTCCCGCAACTGCGCGCGCAGTTCGGCGATCTGCTGAACCGCGTCCAGCACACTCGCGACATCGACCGGCTCGTGACCCGATGCCGCGCCCCCTTCGTGCGAGTGAAGACGACCCTGCGTTTTCCATCCATCGAGATTGCTCGATCCGGATAACGTGCCCGCAGGCCGCTGACGGCGCACTCTGCCGCGCCCGGCGTCGTGATCTTTACGGCAGTCGTTTTCCGCAGCCTCACAGGACGCGCGGCGCCGGACGACTCGGGTGTGACGCGTAGCAAACAGCATGTTCTTCTCCGTTCCGGGGTACGACCGAACCACGCAAAGCCGCGCAGGCCCAAGCATACCCAGGACTTTATTTACGTTACTGGAACTGATACAGATACCCGACGCGCGCGGCGGGAATGAAGCGCCTGCCGACCAGCGGGCTATCGGCGATGCCGCTGCCGAGGCGCGTCACCTGCAGATCGAGACTCACCGACTGGCGCGGCGCGAGCTGATACGCGACGCGTGTGCCGATCGTCGCATTCAGTGCCGAACTGCCGTCATACGCGGGCCGACCGGCGCGCGCCTCCGACGACGTCACGCCGTAGTAGTAGTCGACGTATTTGCCGGCGAACCAGGTGGCGTCGGCATGCGGCTCGATGCTCCAGCGTCCCATTTCGAACGCCTTCTTGAATTCGAGGCTGGCCTGCTGGCCTTTGTTGCCGCCCAGCAGATAGCTGCCGGTGAGCGTGCCGAATGCCGTATGCCAGCCCACCACCGGGCCGTACCAGAACGTCAGGCTGTCGCGATTCGGCAGGCCGTTCAGGATCGGCGCATCCGAGGCCCGATAGCCTTCGAGAATCCCCACGCGCGCGCGCAATGCAACTGTCACGCCGCTCCATTGTCCGACCTTGAGATCGAGCCGCGTGGCGTACGCGTTGATCCATTTATTGTCGATGTAGAACAGCGGGATCGGTGTGATGCGCGCCTTATCGCCGCGATAGGGCGACGCATCGACGCCCACGCCGGCGCCCAGGCCCCAGTGCGTCACGTTGGTCGCGTTGCTCAACACGGTGAAGCCGGAATCGGCCTCGTTGTCGACGCCGCCCGCCCACGCGACGCGGGAACTCATCAGCAGCGCGGCGGCCAGCAGCAGCGGATAGTCGCGGCAACAGACCTTCTTCACGACGTCGGCAATACGACGCGTGGATTTCGACGAACTCGCCATTCAGTAACCTCCAATCAGAAGCGGCGAGATTACTCAGGCGATTCGACGCCATGATGTGCGCGATATTTCGAGCCCGATACAATGTGTCAGCCCTGAAATATTGACGGGGCACGGCTGACATAGATTAACGGCCGTTCAGGATTAGCATTTGGGAATGACTTATATGCCGCACGTACTGGTGGTTGACGACGAAGAGGACATCCGGTCCTTATTGACGGGGTTTTTTCGCCGACATGGCCACGAGGTCAGTATCGCGACCGACGGCGTCACGCTCTTCGAAATGCTCAACAGCCGACCCATCGACCTGGTGATTCTCGACGTCATGCTGCCCGGCGAAGACGGCTTCAGCCTGTGCCGGCGTTTGCGCGCCACGTCGAAAGTGCCCGTGATCATGCTCACCGCGGTGGCCGATCACGTGGATCGCGTGGTCGGCCTCGAAATCGGCGCGGACGATTACCTGGTGAAACCGTTCGACGCGCGCGAATTGCTCGCTCGCGTCAAAGCCGTTTTGCGTCGCACGACGCAATCCGATGTCGCGGTGGCGAGCACCGGCACGCGGCCGATGCTGTCGTTCGCCGGTTGGCGGCTCGATATTGCCCGGCGCGAATTGCGCTCCACCGACAACACGCTGATGATCCTGTCCAGCACCGAATTCGATCTGCTGCTGGCGTTCGCGGAACACCCGCAACGCGTGCTGTCGCGCGAGCAGTTGCTCGATCTCGCGCATGGCGCGGCGCATGAGGTGTACGACCGCAGCATCGACGTGCAGGTCGCGCGTCTGCGCCGCAAGCTCGATCTCGACGACAAGGAACCGCCCGTGATCCGCACGGTGCGCGGCGGCGGCTATATGTTCACCCCCACGGTGCGGCGCGGATGAAATTCAGTTTGCGGCCGCCCGATACCATCGGCTGGCGTATCGCGCTCACGGTCGGCTCCGCGATTGTCGGCGTGCTGCTGCTGAGCGTGGTGTTCAATCATTTCGCGGGCGTATGGGCACGGCCCTCGGTCGAGGAAACCGCGCTGCTCGGCCGGGCCAACGACATCATCCTGATGGTCGAGGCCGTACCCGACAGCTATCGTCAGCCGGTGGCCAGCGCTTCACGTATTCCGACGACCTCGGTTGACTGGTATCCGGTGAACTCGCCGACCGCAGCCGTGCTCGCCACGGCGCCCAGGACAACCCGCGCCGACGCGGAACTGACGCAGTGGTTCGCGGCGAACGGGCACCCGCGCACCGTGTTGCTGTTCAAATCGGACGACGGTCTATCCGGCCGCTTGCCGCGCTATGACCGCACGCGCGACCCGCATGCGTACTTCATGGCCGCCGGACTGAGCGACGGCAGTTGGCTCGTGTTCACCGCCACCCGCCGCGCGTGGGGACTGCCGCGGCCGGCACAGATCGCGATTGCGCTGGGGTTCGTGGCGCTCTCCATTCTGGCGGCCTCGGTCGTGGCCACGTATTACCTGTCGAAGCCGTTACGGCGTTTTGCCGACGACCTGCGCCGTTTCGGCGGCGATCCGCGTTCCGGCCCGGTGCGCGAAGCGGGACCGCGCGAACTGCGCGCCGCGATCGCGGCGTTCAACGCGCTGCAGGCGCAGTTGCGCAAGTTTGTCGAAGACCGTACCGCGATGCTGGCGGCCATGTCGCACGATCTGCGCACACCGCTCACGAAAATCCGGCTGCGCGGCGAATTTATCGAAGACGACGATCAGCGCGAGCGCCTGTTCCGCGATGTCGACGATTTGCAGGCCATGGCGGATTCCGCGCTGTCTTTCTTTCGCGACGACTACAAGGACGAAGAGGCGACCGTGTTCGATTTCGCCGGCCTGTTGCGCACCATCGCCGACGACTACAGCGATCAGGGCAAGCCGGTTTTCTACGCCGGCCCGGAGCGTTTCGCGTTCAGCGGACGGCCGTTTTCATTCCGGCGCGCGTGTGCGAACCTGGTCGACAATGCGTTGAAATACGGCAACCGCGCGGAGCTGGAGCTCAAATGCTCGGCCACGCAGATCCACCTGAAAGTGATCGATCACGGCCCCGGCATTCCGTCGTATGCGCTCGAAAAAGTGTTCGCGCCGTTTTACCGTCTTGAGCAGTCGCGCAACCGCTCGACGGGCGGCATGGGTTTGGGGCTGACGTCGGCGCGTGCGGTGATTCAGGCGCATGGCGGCGATATTTCGCTGAGCAACCGGCGAGGCGGCGGGTTGGAAGTGAACGTGACGCTGCCGGCGATGTCTTGAGCGATTGACTGCTGCAGGGGCGCGGCGCGCGGCGCGCGGGGCCGCCATCGTCAGCGACCCCACGCCCACGCGCCCTTCTCACGCTACGACAGGTGATGCACCTCCTGCAGCCCGAACACAGGCGTCGCAATCCCCTCCATGCGCGCTTTGAGTTGCAGCGACAGATACTGCGAGTAATGACGCGACTGATGCAGGTTGCCGCCATGAAACCAGAGCGCCTGCTGCTGCGTGGGCTTCCACATGTTGCGCTGCTCGCCCTCCCACGGCCCCGGGTCTTTCGTCGTGTTCGAACCGAGTCCCCACACCTTGCCCACCTTGTCGGCGACCTCGCGCGAAATCAGGTCGGCGGCCCAGCCGTTCATCGAGCCATAACCCGTTGCGTACACCACGACATCCGCTTCGAGCTCGCTGCCGTCGCTCAGCAACACCGAATGTTCTTTCAGCTCGACCACGTCGACGCCACTCTTCAGTTTGATCTTGCCGTCGGCCACCAGTTGCGACGCGCCGACGTCGATGTAATAGCCCGAGCCGCGCCGCAGATACTTCATGAAGAGGCCCGATTCGTCGTCGCCGAAATCGAGCATGAAGCCGCTTTTTTCCAGCTTGGCGTAAAACTCGGCGTCGCGCTCGCGGATCGCGTTGAACACCGGAATCTGGAACTCGTGAAGAATCGCGTACGGGATCGACGCAAAGGTCAGATCGGCCTTCGCGGTCGTCATGCCGGCCGCGACCGCGCGCTCCGAATACAGATCGCCGAGCGCGAGCTCCATCAGCGAATCCGACTTGACGATATGGGTCGACGAACGCTGCACCATCGTCACATCGACGCCCGCTTCCCAGAGCGCGGCGCAAATGTCGTGCGACGAATTGTTCGCGCCGATCACCACGACCTTCTTGCCGCGATAGTTGTCCGGACCGGGATGCTGCGACGAGTGATGCTGCTCGCCCTTGAACACATCCATGCCCTTGAATTTCGGCAGATTCGGCTTGCCCGACATGCCGGTCGCGAGCACCAGTTGCTTCGGGTGCAACACGATCGTGCGGTCGCCACGCTGGACTTCCACCGTCCATACGCCCTTGGTTTCGTCGTACACGGCGGACTTGCAGGTCGTGCCGCCCCAGTAGTTCAGCTCCATCACATTCGTGTACATCTCGAGCCAGTCGCCGATCTTGTCTTTCGGCGTGAAGACCGGCCAGTTGTCCGGAAACGGCAGGTAGGGCATATGGTCGTACCAGACCGGATCGTGCAGGCAAAGCGTCTTGTAGCGCTTGCGCCAGGCGTCGCCCGGCCGCTCGTTTTTATCGATGATGATGGTCGGCACACCAAGTTGCCGTAACCGCGCGCCGAGCCCGATACCACCCTGCCCGCCGCCGACAACCAGGCAATACGGCTGCGTGGAAGTGCCGAGCGCGTCGAGTTCGGCCTCGCGATTTTCCTTCCAGCTCGTGCGGTTCTCACGCGCGCCGTGTTCGGCGCCCATCGGCCGCTTCGCTCCCTTCGGCTCTTCGTGGCCTTTGAGTTCGGCCATGGTGGTCAGCAGGGTCCAGATGCGGCCGTCCTTCAAACGAATGAAGCCGCTGCCGCGCGCCGCCTCCGTTTCGAACGTGATCCAGCCTTGCGTGACGCCGTTCGCGTCGGTGGCGGGTTCCGGCTCCGCGAGCTTGAAATTCGACGGTTTGATCGCGCCTAGTTGCGCGCTCAACATGTCCGCGATTTGCTCGCGGCCTTCCAGGGTTTTGATATTCCACGTGAACGCGACCAGATCGCGCCAGTAGCAATCGGGCTGGAACAGCTCGACGGCGGCCGCGACATCGCCGCGTTTCAGCGCGCCTTCCAGCGTCTCCAGCACGCCGGATATCGTAGGTTTGAGGTTATTTTCAGGCATGGTTGCTCCTCCATACAGAACGGATGATCGAACTTCGATGGGAAACGCGGGTTCTACGCCCGCTAAAGGAATCGGTGCAGCGCGGCTAACACTTGTGCGGCGGTTTGATGCCCAGCCGCGCAATGCGCCGGTACAAGGTGGCACGCGAGATACCCAGCGCCTGCGCGGCCAGTTCGGTGCGCCACTTCGCGTCGCTCATCGCGGCGACGATGCGGCTGCGTTCGAGCGCGTCGTTGTCGGACAGGGGCGGCGTGGTCTGCGCTGCGGTCTGCGTCGCCGTCTGCGCTGCGGCGAGATCGCGTGCCGTTTGCGCTGGTCGTCTTGCCGTGCGCGCGAGCAAAGGCGGACGCACCCGCGCATACAGCGGCGAGCCGGTGTCGTTCAGCCTGAGCGAGACGAGACCGCGCGTCGCCTTCGCGTCGAACAGGCGCTCAGCAGGGATGTCGAACAACGTCGTCACATGGCGCGGCAATTGATTGAGCGCCGGCACGCATTCGCGCGCGCGCCGGTTCGCGGCGATCGCGTTGCCGCAGGCGTCGACGGCAATCAGGATTTCCGGCTGCGCTTCCACGTAATGGCGATTGCGGTGCGCGAGCAGCACCCAGCAGTCGGTTGCGGCGTTGAGGAAATACGCGTCTTCGATCAGCAACGCGCTCTGCCGCACGATATGGTTGACGAGCCGCTGGCTCTCGCGTTCGTCGGGGGACCGCACCGCGGACGCATCCAGCACGCCGAGCAGTTCGCCATGCAGGCCGAAGATCGGCGACGCGCTGCAGGTCAGCGTCGTGAACGCCGCGCGAAAATGATCCATGCGATGCACGGTGATCGGCTCGGCGTCGAGCAGCACGCTGGCCACGCCACAGGTGCCCTCCTCGCTTTCCGACCAGCACGAACCGAGATACAGGCCCGCGCGCTTGAAATCGTGACGCCGCTCGCGGTCGACGCGGTAGTCGATCGTCACGCCTTGCGCGTCGGTCAGCATCACGCAGTAGTCGGCTTCGCGCACCATTTCATGCAGCCGCGACAGACACTGCCCGGACGCACGCAGAAACGATTCCTCGCGATGCTGGACGTCGCGCAATTCGGGCACGGTAAGCACGCGCGGCCCGACGGTCGCGCCCGGATCGAGGTGATATTGCTCGAGCGACCGCCGGTACGAGGACGCGAGCCGCGCACCGTCCACGCCAGGACGCACCATCCGCCCTTCGATGACGTTGCACACGCGGTCGATATGTCGGGTTGACGGAACGTACGGCATCGCGAGTCTCCGGCGAATTCAGCGCTTGTCGGGTGCTGGAGGCATTGTGCGCCACCTGGGGCGCCGCATCGTCTCCAAAGCTGAAACGTATGGGACGATTTTTAGCACGCGTGCCGCAGGAGATCACACCGCAGTGCACCATCGGCGTCCGTGAGAATTTTTTCTCAGGCGCGGCGCCGGCAAATTCAGGCGGACAGGTATTGCTGGGGCGCGCTGCCGGTGATCTGGCGAAACATCACGATAAAAGCGCTCGCGCTGCTGTAGCCGAGCTCGCCCGCCACGCGCGCCACGGGTTGGCCGAGCGTGAGGCGCGAAATGGCTTCGTCGACCCGCATATGCTGACGCCACAGACCGAACGTCATGCCGGTTTCGTCCTTGAAGCGGCGCGCGAACGTGCGGCCGCTTGCGCCCATGCGTGCGGCCCAGAAATCGAGCGACGTGTCGCTGCCGGGGTCGTTCATCAGGTGTTCGCAGATCTTCAGCAGGCGCTCGTCGTGCGGTAACGGCACACCGCTTTCCGGCATCGTAGCGGCTTCGGCGATGACCTTGAGCAGCAATGGCGCGGACAGCGCAGCCTGGCTCGTGGGCGCGTAGTCGTCGCCGCCGGCACTCAGATTGAGCGCGAGTTCGCGCAGCAACGGCGACGCCGACAGCGCCAGCGGTTCGCTCCACTGCCACTCGAACACTTCGGGTTCGATATACACGTTGCACAACTCGACCGCGCCGACCGCGTGCAATTCGTGATCGACGTTCGACGGCAACCACAACGCGCGCGATTGCGGCAGCGTCCAGGTGTGCTGCGGCGTCAGCGCGCGCACCACCCCGCGCACCGCGAACACCAGTTGCCCATGATGATGCTGATGCCACGAAATCCGTTCGCCGTGCCGATGCTGCGTCAACGATGCCATCACGCTGCGCGGCAACGGCAACCGCGTCATCGGATAACGCTTCAGTAAAAACTCTTTCATCGGTTCCTCTTTGCCGGGCGGGACGCGTGCGTCGTGTTCACGTGACCACCGCCGGGATGTTTCATCCCGCCTATCCCGATGATTGGACACATTTTGTCCAAAAATCGACATCGATTGTCGGCCTTTCGTGCCGCGCAACCGATATTCTCCTTGCCTATCAACGCTTAGGCCGCAGCCCGCGAGATATTAGGAATGAGTCTCATTATCCAATTGGACGCCATCTTAACCGGAAAGAATGCGTCTGGCATGGGTGTGACTGCCCTCGCGAGCACCACGCGCGGCACCGGCTGAAATCCGGCGACACCATTCGCCGGATCGAATAACGACGCACGCGCCTCCCCGACTCGTTTCAGGAAATCCGCTTTCGGCCGGAAGGGCATTGCTCGTCCCTCTATTTTTAAACGCACCCAGTTCTTCACCCGATCTTCACCCGATGAAAACAACGACAGACCAGGCCCGACGCCACGTTCCACCACGACGTTTCAGCGCACCGCCCATGACCTGCCTCGCACTCGCGCTGCTCGCCGCGTGGTCGCTGCCGACGCACGCGCAAACCGCTCTGCCGGGCACCACCTTGCCCGCGGTTAGCGTGACGTCCACCGTGGATGCCGATGCCTCGACCGAAGGCAGCGGCTCGTATGCGGCCCGATCCGCGACGGTCGGCAGCAAGGTGCCGGTCGCCATCAAGGAAACGCCGGCGTCGGTGTCCGTGCTGACGCGCCAGCGTATGGACGATCAGAACATGGTCACGATCCAGGAAGCGCTGCGCTATGTGACCGGCGTCGAGTCGGTCGATTACGGCGACGGCACCGCGTACTTCAAGGCGCGCGGCAACATGCTCGGGGTCGAGTTCGACGGCGTGCCGATCGTCAGCGGCCTGCAGTATCTGCAGCAGTTCGATCTGGCCATGTACGACCGCGTCGAAATCATGCGCGGTCCGTCCGGCGTGATGGACGGCGCGGGCGATCCGGGCGGCACGGTCAATCTGGTGCGCAAGCGCCCGCTGGACACCTTCCATGTCTCGACCGAAACGCAGGCCGGTTCGTTCGGCTCGATCCGTCAGATGGTCGACGTGACCGGCCCGCTGAACAAGGACGGCTCGTTGCGCGGCCGCGCGGTGCTGGTGGGCAGCGACGGCCTGCAGTCGGTGGACGGCGTGCGCGAGAAGGAAGTGATGGCCTACGGCGCGCTCGACTACGACATCACGCCGCGCACCACGTTGTCGCTGTCGGCGGGGTATCAGAACAACCCGATTTCCGGTCTCGACTACGGCGCGAGCGGTATCGTCAACAGCGACCAGACCGCGTTGATCGGCCGCGTGCCGGGTTCGTATTCGCAGAACTTCAGCCCGAGCTGGAACTATGGCTACACGTCGGTGCAGGAGGCGAATGCGAACCTCGTGCATCGCTTCGAAAGTGGCTGGCAGTCGCAGACCACGCTGTTCTATCGCCACGAATTGCTGAAGGCGGACTACGCGTACGCCGGTCCGGGTGCGAGCGCGAGCGGTCTGTCGTCGTACGGCGAGCAGCGGCAACGCAACACCTACGACTGGTTCGGCGCGGACACCAACGTGTCCGGTCCGGTGCAACTGTTCGGGCAGACCCACACGCTGACGTTCGGCGCGAACTACACGCTGCAGTCGAATACGCAGAGCTCGGGTTTCGTGCTGGCCAATGGTCCCTTCGCCGACGGGACGTTTAGCCTGTACGACCCGAACGCGGTCTCGAAGGTCGACGTGCCGTTCAGCTACGGCGCCAACAACCGGTTCGAGCAGTTAGGCGTGTATGGACAGGCGCGGATTCACATTACGCAGCCGCTCACACTCGTGCTCGGCGCGCGCGAGGCGTTCTACCATCAGACCGCGCAAACCACGCTGCCGACCGTCTCCGACTGGGCGACGCAGGCGCAACTGAATCACCGCTTCCTGCCCTCCGCGGGACTCGTCTACGACATCGTGCCGTGGCTAACCGCGTATGCCAGCTACTCGAAGTTCCTCGCCGCGCAGACCGCGACGACCTATACCGGCGTCGGCCTCGCGCCACGCACGGGTGAACAGTATGAAGCGGGCCTCAAAGGCAGTTTCCTGCACAACCGCCTCAACGCAACGGTCGCGGTGTTCAACATCAACGACAACAACCGCGCGATCACCGACCCGGATCATCCGACCGGCTCGATTGCGGGCGGCAAGTCGCGCGATCAGGGCGTCGAACTCGAAATATCCGGCCAGCCGTTGCCGAACTGGAACGTCTACGCGGGCTACACCTACCTGAACGTCAACTACGAAAACGACGTGCCAAATCTGACGGACGGCACGGACCCGAAACATCTGTTCAAGTTGTGGACGAACTATGCCTTCAGGCAGGGCATGCTGAGCGGCGTGACGATAGGCGGCGGGATGCTGGCGCAAACGCGTATTACGCGCGGCGTCGAACAAGGCGCCTATGCGATCTTCAACGCGCAGGTCGGCTATAGGTTCAACAAGCATGTCGAGGCGTCGCTGCAGTTGAACAACCTGTTCAACCGCGATTACTACATTCGCCCGCCGGGCAACTTCTATAGCGTGTTCGGCGATCGCCGCAATGTGATGCTGACGCTGCGCTCGGACTTTTAAGGGCTTCGTTCTGCTTTGCGCGGCCTGGTTTGGCTTCGCCTGCTTGCGTTCGCCTGGCGCCGCAGGGGTTCAGCGGAAGGGATCGGTCTTGACGGCACAGGTCCCGTCCGCGCACTCGGGAACGGCACGCACGCCGAGCCATCTAGAGATGCGCATGCGGTTGCGGGCGAAGCCACGATACAGCGCCTTGAAAGCCGGACGCATTACCGTGACGCGCAACGGCGCGATCATCCAGCCCCGTCCGACCAGCGTGTAGGCGGCGATGAAGCTGTCGATTCCCACCACACACTCCCCGCCCGCGGTCCACCCGTGCAACTGACGGTTCAGATCCGCCAGCTCGACGCCGAGCGGCGCCGGATCGAAACCCGGCTGCGCGATATCGACGAAGCCCAGCCGCGCGTGCCGATCCCATTGACGCAGGCGGTTCGACTCGGCAACGCAAAGCGGACAGTTTCCGTCGATGTAAAGCGTGAGTTCAGGATGCGTCATGATCGATCTCCTTCCGTGGATTCCGTTTATTCCGTCGTTTCTGTCATAACAGAAATTAGATCGGCGCGAGTTTTCCGTCAAGCGTTATTTCTGTCTTGACAGAAATAACTGAAGGAAATAAAGTCCGGGACATGGAACTCACACCGATCGCTGAACGATTCATCCTCCACTGGGGCGAAATGGGCTCGCGCTGGGGCGTCAACCGCACGGTCGCGCAAATCCACGCGCTGCTGTATCTGCTGGGCCGCCCTATCGCGGCGGACGAGATCGCGGACACGCTGGGCGTCGCCCGTTCCAATGTGAGCACGAGTCTGAAGGAACTCCAGTCGTGGCGCCTCGCGAAGGTGGTGCACGTCATGGGAGACCGGCGCGATCACTTCGAGACGTCCACGGATATCTGGGAACTGTTCAAGCTGATCGTCGAGGGGCGCCGCCAGCGCGAGATCGATCCGACGCTCACCATGCTGAAAGACAGTCTGGACAGCCCGGAAATGGCGCAGGAAAGCCGCGACACCGAGCAGCGCATTCGCGACACGCTGCAGTTTCTCGAAACCTTGACCACCTGGTCCGACGAGATGCTGCGCATGAAACCCGAAACGCTGATGAAGACACTCGGCATGGGCGCAAAGCTCAGCCGCACGATGAGGCGGACGAAGAGTTAGCACGATGGCGCGGACGATCGGATCGTCCGTTTTTTTGCCCTGTTATTTCTGTCTATACAGAAATAACAGTAATTAAGAGAATGAAAATGAGCCAAACGCTGACGTTCGCTTGCCCGACCATCGCACCGCGCAGCATGAACATCCTGGTCTGCGGCGCGGAAGGTTTCATCGGCCGAGCGCTGTGCGACGCGCTCGTGCGCGGCGGGCATCGGGTGCGCAAAGGCGTGCGGAACGCCAGTCACGACGACGAAGTCGCGATCGACTACACCGCCGATCTCGACCCATCGGTCTGGCTGCCCAGGTTGCGCGATATCGACGTGGTGATCAACGCTGTCGGCATTCTGGTCGAACGCGGCGATCAGACCTTCGACCGGATCCATCGACGCGCACCGGTCGCGCTGTTCGAGGCGGCGTCGAACGCAAGCGTCCGGCACATCGTGCAGGTCTCCGCGCTCGGCGCGCAAGACGGCGACACGGCCTACTTCACCAGCAAGCGCGCCGCCGACGCGTATCTGCTGTCGTTGCCCGTCGCGCACCATGTGCTTCGGCCGGCGCTGGTGTATGGGCCGCGCGGTACATCGGCGCGCTTTTTTCGCAGCGTCGCGAGCTTGCCGGTCCATCCGTTGCCGGCGGGCGGTCATCAATTGTTGCGGCCGATTCATCTCGACGAACTCGCCGAAGTCGTCGTGCGCCTGGTCGAGGGCAGCGTCACGGATCAGCCTGTGCTCGATCTGGTCGGCGGCACGCAACTCGAGTATCGGCAGATGCTGGCGACCTATCGCGCGTCGATGGGACTGACACCCGCCAGAAGCATCGGCATTCCCGCCGCCGCGATCGGCTTGAGCGCGGCGTTGCTCGATCGCGTGCCGCACGCCATGCTCACCCGCGACACGTGGCGCATGTTGCAGTCGGGCAGTACCGCGCCGGTCGCAACGACCGCCAGGTTGTTGGGTCGCGAGCCCGCCGGGATCGAAACCTTCGTCACCCCCGCCGACGCGCTGCCGTTGCGTCACCAGGCGCTAGCCGCGTGGCGCCCGGCCGTGCTGCGTGGCGCGCTGGCTATCACCTGGATCTGGACGGCGCTTTGCAGCGCATTCATCTATCCGCAGGCGGCCAGTCTCTCTCTGCTCGCCCACGTGCATCTGCACGGCGGCGGCGCCATCGCCGCGCTCTATCTCGCCTCGGCGCTGGATCTGGGCTTCGGCGTGGCCACGCTGGTCCGTCCGGGACGACGCCTCTGGGCGATGCAGGGCGGACTGATCGCCGCGTACTCGCTCGCGATTGCGATCGCCATGCCCGAATTTCTCTGGCATCCGTTCGGCCCGCTGCTGAAGAACCTGCCGATCCTCGCGCTCCTGCTCATTCTGTTTAGCGAAGAAGCCCAACCATGAACCTCTATCTCGCGATCAAGACCTTGCACATCATGTCGTCGATGCTGCTGGTGGGCACCGGCTTCGGTACGGCGTTCTATCTGTTCTTTGCGAACCGCACGCGCTGCGTTCCCGCCATCGCGACCGTGTCGCGGCTGGTGGTGCGGGCCGATCTCTGGTTCACCACGCCGGCCGTCGTGTTTCAGCCGCTGTCGGGCCTGTGGCTCGCGCACACGGCCGGCTGGCCGTGGAGCACCCCCTGGATCGTCGCGGCCGTCGGCCTGTATCTGGTAGCGGGCGTCTGCTGGCTGCCGGTCGTCTGGCTTCAGTTGGAGATGGCAAAGATCGCCGCCAGCGCGAACACGAGCGGCGTAGCCACATTGCCTCAGCAGTACTGGCGCTATGCACGCTACTGGGAATGGCTGGGCTATCCCGCGTTCGTGGCGATGGTGGCGGTCTACTGGCTGATGGTATTCAAGCCCGCGTTGTGAGCGATTAGCGCCCTCGCTCCGATCGATCGACTCCGGCAATGAAATCATCGACAATCGCGGCTCGGCCGTCACGTGACGGCGCACCGCTGCCGCACACACCGAGACGATCGACCTCATGCCAGCACTGCCCGAGAACCTTGGACTCGCTACCGATCTCCTGCTACATGCGGAAACCGGCAGCGTGGAATCGACAGATCGCTATGTGGTGGTTCGCACGCCTCAGGCGCCGGACTACTTTTTCGGCAACCTGCTGGTGTTGAGCGAAAGGCCGTCGGCCAGCGATATCGACCAGCTGGAGGACGATTTCGCGCGGCTCGTCGGCGTCCCGCCGGCGATCGCGCATCGCACGTTTACGTGGTCTGAAACGTGGCCTGAAAACGATGTGGGCACCGTGGATCTCGCGGCGTTTGTCGAGCGCGGCTACGACGCCACGCTGTACCGCGTACTGACGACAACGCCCGATCGAATCCGCCCGGCCGTCGCCCGCCCGAACCTCGAAGTCCGCGCATTCCACTCACAGCGCGACTGGGACGATTGGGCCGCCATGCAACTCGCGAATATGCCGGACCCAGCCGACCCCACCTCACAGCGCTACATGGCGCAGCAGCAGATCGCCCATAAAAACGTCATCGCCCGCGGCCTCGGCGCATGGTGGGGGGCATTTATCGACGGCGAGCAGGTGGGTAGTCTCGGGCTGTTCTTTTTCGGCCGTATCGGGCGCTTTCAGGCGGTCATCACCAGCGAGCAGCATCGCAATAAAGGGATCTGCAAAATGCTGGTCAGCGAGGTTATCCGCGCGACGGCGGGTTCAGCCGATCACCTGGTGATGGTGGCGGACGAGAGCTATCACGCCGGAAAAATCTACGAATCGCTCGGCTTCGCGGAGCACGGCCGGCTCGGCAGCGTGTGCCGCGAGCCTGAGCCGGCGAGCGGAACACCATAAAAAGACTGACGACGTATTTCGGGGAGATGCCTCGAATGTTGGATCCCGCTGTGGCCGTCGCCAACGCCGCACCCATGAGCCTGGTACTGCTGGTGCTGCCCGTCTCGCTGCTGATCGTCGATCTCGATGACGCGAAGCGCTCGGGACGCGACAGGATATGCGTGCATCAGCCGCTCACGAACGGCGCCGGGCAGCCGCCGCGCGACAGCGCCGAACCCGCGCTTGCCCGTTGAACGGCCGCGCGCGAAGTCCCGGCGAATTTAAGCGCTGGGACCGAATTGCGCCAGCTTGTTGTGCAATTCCAGCGTCAACGATTCAATGCGTTCGCTCATCTGCTTGGTCAGCGCGGTGAGCTGCGTGTTCTGCTCGAGCAACGCCACCAGTTGCTCGGTCTGACGCGCGGCCAGCGCCTGACGCTGCTCGCTCGCCGTGGCGATATCCTCGCGATGACGCGCGTCGGCATCCGCATGAACTTTGTCGCGATCCGCCTGACGCGTTTGTGCGAGCAGGATCAGCGGCGCGGCGTACGCGGCCTGAAGACTGAAGGCGAGATTCAGCAGGATAAACGGGTAGACGTCGAACTTGGTCCAGCCCAGCATGTTCACGACAATCCACACCGCAACGATCAAGGTCTGCGCTATCAGGAAGGTCGGTGTGCCGAAGAATCGCGCGAAGGCCTCCGCCTTCAGCGCGAACCAGTCGTCGCCGAATACCGACGTGAGATGAACATGCGGCAGATGGAATCGATAATGATGATTGCCCTGCGCGTGTGATGGCTGGGGCTTCTCGTGTTTCGCGTCGCTCATGATGGTGGTCCGTTGACTGAAGGGATAAGGTCCATACCGGCTGCGGGCATTGGCGCGATTTTGCGTCTACTCTGCGGCTGCTCTGCGTCGATTTTGTGTCTACGCCTGTCGCGACCGACTATACCGGGCTGACCTATCGATCCTCTTACACGGCGAGCGGCGTGCTGCCCATCGCGGCATCTCGCGGTTTGCGCCGGCCGGTAAAGTAAACTTGCACGCCGGGCTTGCCGGCCTATGCTGTTCGACGAGACAACGCCGTTCACGAGGAGCACTTCATGCCAACGCTATTTTCCTATCCCGATCTGTTCGGCGTAGCGGATAACAATCCGTTCGGCCTGAAAGTTTTCGCGTTCATGCGCTTGTGCGGAATGGACTTCGAGCATCGCCATATCCTGGACACCCGCCTCGCGCCGCGTGGCCAACTGCCTTATCTCGCCGACGGCGACGTAACGATCGGCGACAGCGACGGCATCATTCTCTATCTGAAGGAAAAGTACGATTTAGGCATCGACAGCGCACTGTCGCCGGGACAACTGAATCTCGATTTCCTGGTCCGCCGGACGCTCGACGATCTGTACTGGCCGATGAGTTTTTCGCGCTGGCGCGACGAGCGTTTCTGGCCGTCTTTCCGCGAGGCCATTCTCACCACGCACGCCGACATCACCGCGAGCGACCTCGAAGCGGCGCGTGAATACAATCGCTTGCGGTATCACTACCAAGGCATCGGCCGTTATGAGCCGGACCAGATCTATGCACGAGGTATCGACGATCTGCGCGTCGTGGCGGACCTCCTCGGCCCTGACGGGTTTGTTTTTGGACCTCGCCCTACCAGCGTCGACGCAGCGATCTATGGCTTCGTCGCGAACATCTACTATTACGACATCGACACGCCGTTAAAACGGTACGTGCTATCGCGGCCCGCACTCGTTCGACATTGCAAAGCCATTCATGCGCGGATCGAATCGCCGCGCGGCGGCGGCCAGAAGGCTAACGACACGACGACCACTCTACTAACCTGACTTTTACGGAGTCTCTCCTTGCACGAACTTCATATCGAAACGTTGCAGGTCGGCGCGCTGCGCATGCGGGTCGCCAGTCAGGGCAGCGGGCCGCTCGTGCTTTTATGCCACGGGTTTCCCGAGTCGTGGTCCGCGTGGCGGCATCAATTGGCGGCGCTCGCCGCCGCGGGTTTTCGCGCGGTCGCACCGGACATGCGCGGTTACGGCGGCACCGATGCGCCGCCCGAGGCGGATGCCTACACCCTGCTGCATCTCGTCGGCGATATGGTCGAGCTGGTGAATGTTCTCGGTGAGCGCGAGGCGGTGATCGTCGGTCACGACTGGGGTGCGCCGGTCGCCTGGCATGCGGCCATGTTGCGGCCGGACCTGTTCCGCGCGGTGGTCGGTATGAGCGTGCCGTTTTATCCCCCTGCCCGCGACGATTTGCTGACGGCACTGGAACGGCAAGGCGTGCGCACCTTCTACATGCAGTACTTCCAGACGCCCGGGGTGGCCGAAGCCGAGTTCGAGGCGGATCCCGAAGCCGCCATTCGGCGCGTGACCTTCAGCATGTCGGGCGATGGGCCCGATCGTATCGTCGCCGGGATATTGGCCCCGGGCGCGGGATTTCTCGACAACACAGTCGATCCGGAAACGCTGCCGGCATGGCTCGATCGTGAAGAGATTGCTTATGTGGCCGGCGAGTTTGCGCGCACCGGTTTTCGCGGCGGCCTGAACTGGTATCGCGCGATTCGGCGCACGTCGGAATTAATGGCCGCGTGGCGCGGCTGCGTGATCCGGCAGCCTTCGCTGTTCGTGGCCGGCGCGAAAGACGACGTGCTCAAGTTTCCCGGCGCGCAGGCCCGCATCGACCATCTTGCGAGCGTGCTGCCCGGCCTGCGCGGCTGCCATATTCTCGACGGTGCCGGCCATTGGATTCAGCGCGAGCGCGCAGCGGAAGTGAGCGCTCTGCTCGTGGCGTTTCTGAAGGGTTTGTAGATTCGCAGGCGGCTGGCGGATTATGAGTCGCGGGTCGCGGCAACGATTCACATTGCCGCGAAACTGCAATCGCCCGCTTCACTCGACGCCGCGCTTGTCAGTCGGCGAAATAATCCAGACCCAGCGCGCTCTTCACCTCGGACAACGTCGCACCCGCGACTTCCCGCGCGCGCATCGTGCCGCTGCGCAGCATGGCCATCACTTCGCCACGGTCCGCTTCCATCTCGCGACGGCGTGCGGCGATCGGCGCCAGCATGGCTTGCAGGCGCTCGTTGAGCGCGCGCTTGACGACGCTGTCACCCAGTCCGCCGCGGCGATAGTGAGCCTTAAGTTCATCGACCTTCGCGACGTCCGGTTCGAACGCGTCGAGGAACGAGAACACCACGTTGCCTTCAACCTGGCCCGGATCGCTAACGCGCAGATGATTCGGGTCCGTGTACATGTTGTTCACGGCCTTCGTGATTTCGTCGGGCGTTGCGCCGAGCGGGATCGAGTTGCCGAGCGATTTACTCATCTTCGCCTTGCCGTCGATACCCGGCAGCCGCGTCACGTTCGAGAGCACCGCTTCGCACTCCACCAGCACCTGGCGTTCGACCGTGTTGTTGAAGCGCCGCACCAGTTCGTTGGTCTGCTCGATCATGGGCAACTGGTCGTCGCCGACCGGCACCTGAGTGGCCTTGAACGCGGTAATGTCCGCGGCCTGACTGACCGGATACGTGAGGAAGCCGGCCGGAATATCCCGCTCGAAACCGCGCAGAACGATTTCCTGCTTGATGGTCGGATTGCGTTCGAGGCGCGCGACCGTTACAAGGTTCAGCAGGTATTGCGTCAGTTCGGCGAGTTCAGGCACCTGCGACTGGATGAAGATGGTCGACTTCGCCGGGTCGATGCCGACCGCGAGATAGTCGAGCGCGACTTCAATGACGTTTTCCGTGACCTTCTGATGCCGGCCGACGTTGTCGGTCATGGCCTGCGTGTCGGCCAGCAGCAGAAATTGCTGCGCTTCGTGCTGCAATTGCACGCGGGCGCGCAACGAGCCGATGTAGTGGCCGAGATGCAGCGGGCCGGTCGTGCGGTCGCCGGTCAGAATGATGCGTTGCTTAGGTGTTTGGGTTTCTTGGGACATGATCCGAGTGTTCCGTGTTGATCGACACTACCAGTTTCTAGCGCGCCAAAACGACGATGCCGCCAGGCTGGCGGCATCGTCGTTTTCAATGTGTGTTCGGAAACGGGCCGCCTCGTTCAGGCGCGCCACCAGCGCTTCAATTGCAGCGGGATCCATGTCGTTTCCATCGCGCGAGTATACCGTCGCTTGCGCCGATGTGCCACCCGGGCATGAATCCGGGTGGGTTTTGCCGGGTTCCGCCGGCTTTTCCCGACGTCATACCTCGCCTAACCGTGGTGAATGTCCGTGAGCATGGTGCGTACGCCGAACGTCATCATCGCCAGAAAAACGAGCAACGCCAGATAATAAAACGCGTAGCTGAACTTGACCGAGGCCGGCAACGCGTAATACCGCACGTTCTGCGGATCGGCGGCGTCGTAGTGCCAGGCGCGCTTCAACTGCGGCAACGCCAGAATCGCCATGATCACCAGCAGCGGACTCGGGCGGTACAGGAACAGCGCGAGCAGCACCGGCACGCCGGCAAACCAGATACGCGGCGACAGCACCGCCGTGATGCGGCCGCCGTCGAACGGCGATAACGGAATCAGGTTGAAGAGGTTCAGAAAGAACCCGGCATACGAGAGCGCCAGCAGCAGATTGCTATCCGTCCGACGCGCAATGAAATAGCAGGCCAGCGCCGCCAGCGTGCCCGCAAACGGACCCGCGAGTCCGACATAGGCTTCAGTCTCCGCGTCGTGCGGCAGTTCCTTGAGCTGGATCCACGCGCCGACGAACGGCACGAACGTCGGCAAGCCGACGTCGAGGCCGCGCTGCCTCGCGGCAACGTAGTGCCCGGCTTCATGCACGAACAGAAGCGCGACGAAGCCGGCGGCAAATGGCCAACCGTAGAACGCGGCATAGACGGCGATGGTCAACAGCATCGAGCCGGTCGTCGTCAGCACCTTGCCGAGCTTCACGCCTCCCAGCAACAGGATCAGCAGTTTGCTCATTGCGCGCGCCTCATCGGGGCTCCTGCCGGTCCGTTGTGACGGACGCCACCGGCGGCGCGGGCACGCGTTTTTTGAAGCGCCGCCTGATCGCGGCAGCGGCAAACGGCAACACCACGCCGATCTTGGCGAACTTGGCGACGAACGCGAGGAACACGGCCAGTAGCCCGAGTTTTTTCGCCGCGACGCCGACGACCAGCGCGGCAAGACCGTATTCGGCGACGTGATCGGTCGTCTTGTCGAAATCCGCGTAGTGCTTGCCGTTATCGAAGTCGATGTCGGCCAGCAATCCGTCCGCGATGATTTTGCTCTGGTTGAACGCGGCAAGGTGCGAGGCGACGCCTAACAGCAGGTGGCCGTCGCGGCCCAGCGCCACCGTCTCATAGTTGACGTACCGATGCGCGTCGTCATCGGGTTCGCCCTGCTTGTGAGAGATCGCCGCCCACATCACGCGGTGCATCGTCGTGTCGTACGTGGGCGGCTGTGCCCAGCCTTCGACGTCCAACTCCGGAACGCCGTGCGACTTGCGGACCGGATTCGATTGCGCCTGAAGGACCCGCATTCTGCGAAGCAGGTCGTCCGCCTTCCAGTTTTGCGCGTCGTCGTCGCGCACATAGCCTTCTTTGGCGAACGAGAGAACCGCGCCCCAGCCCCCCTCGTCCCGAGCGGGAAATACCATGCCGACCAGCACCTTCTCGTTGACCGCTTGTCCGTAGGCTCGCATCACGCGCGCCGCCGCCTCGGCGGGAAGGAATACATCGCCCGCCGGCAGCGAAAACGTGGCTTCATCGGATATCTTGATGCTGCGCGGACCCGCGAGCGCCGACTTCTCGACAATCGCCTTGATTGTCGCCATGGTGGCCTCGTATTGCCCGCTTTGCGCCGACGCTAATGAAGACGTCAACAACACGGCAATAGACAACGCGCATTTCAGGAATGCTTTCACACAGCCCCCGCTCGAAAATTTTAATTCTTATGTGCTCGCCTGATGAGTCTATTGATTTTCTATTCGGCGAGTCTGACTGGTTTTCTACAGCACTCCGCTAACGAACTACTTTCAGTTCGTTGAATTCGCAACAGATATTGCAATTCACCACGACGCAATCGCGATGAAAGCTTATCTCCGTAGAATCCCGCCACGACAGCAATCCAACCAATAAATCAACTATTCTGAGAGCTCGGGGAATTAATGAAACTCGCCAAATACCTCCTTTTGCCGACGCTTGGCGTCCTGTCGAGCCTGGCTCACGCGCAAAGCAGCGTGACGCTGTACGGATCGATCGACGAAGGATTCGAATACATCAGCAATCTGGGCGGCCATGCTGACTATGCGCTGGTGAGTAACACCCAGCAACTGGGCAGCCGTTGGGGTATTAAAGGCACCGAAGATCTGGGCGGTGGCGTCAACGCGGTCTTTCAACTCGAAAACGGTTTTAGCCTGAATAACGGCAGCGCTCTGCCGAATGGGCAGATGTTCGGCCGCCAGGCGTATGTGGGGATCGGCTCGAACCAGTTCGGGACGGTGACGCTCGGACGGCAGTACGACTCGGTAGTCGATTATGTCGCGCCGCTGGCGGCGGTGGGAAGCTGGGGCGGTACGTTGTTCTCGCATCCGTTCGATGCCGACAACCTTAACGAAACCATCCGGATCAACAACTCGGTGAAATACACCAGCGCCGACTACGCGGGATTGCAGTTTGGTGGCTTGTATGGCTTCAGCAATCAGGCGGGTGCGTTCGCGGATAACCGGGCATGGAGCGTGGGTACGCGATATCAGAACGGTCCGTTGTCGGTCGCCGCGGCGTATATGAATATCGACGGTGCTAGCGCTACAACGACCGGCGCCGTCGTTGCGTCGCCCTATCTGTCGGCACAACAGCGCGTGGCGGGCGTCGGCGCGAACTACACGATCGGACCGGCCGTGCTTGGCCTGGTTTACACGCATACCGATATCGTCGACCGGCCGACCTTTCCCGTCAGCACGGTCAAGTTCGACAACATCGAGTTCAACGCTAAAGTCAATATCACTTCAGCGTGGTATCTGGCCGCCATGTATGGCTACACTCACGCTTCCCTCACGTATTCAGGCGGACGCGACCATTCACACGACAATCAGGTCGGTCTGATGGCGGACTATCGCCTGTCGAAGCGAACCGATCTCTACGCACAGGGCGTCTACCAGAAGGCTTCGGGGAATCGTATTATTGCCTTGATCGGCAATAACAGCGGATCGTCAGATTCGAACCAGACCGTCGCTCGCGTCGGCATCCGCACTTCGTTCTGATTTGCCGACACGATAACAAGTCGGACATAGACGCGAATCCGGGCGGTTCGCGTCTGGCGGTCTGGCTGGACGGTGCTCAACACCGCCAGCCAGGCCGCGTCATCTGGCGCGCCGACTCACGTCGACCTCACTGAATGTGTTCAAACCCGTTGACGCCCCGCAGTGCAAACGCCCGTGGCGTCACGCCGAACCGGCTATGAAACAGCGTGATAAACGCCGACGTCGACTCATACCCCAGCGACGCCGCCACGCCAGACACCGCCTCGCCTCTCTCCAGCAACGGCAACGCCGCGAGCAGACGAACCGCCTGCCGCCACTCGGTGAACGACAAGCCCGTATCGCTGCGGAACACTCTCGATAGCGTGCGACGGGTCGCGCCCACATAAAGCCCCCACTCGTCGAGACTACGCGGATCGCCTGGATTAGCGTGCAACGCGCGCGCGAGTTTCAGAAGCCGCGGATCCGTCGGCATAGGCACGACTAACGGCGCCGGCCGCAAGCGCCTGATGCGGTCCGCGAGCAGGCACACCAATGCGCCGTCCGGACCGTGCGTATCGTAATGAACGGGCAACTCGGAAGTCGCCAGCACCAGTTCGCGTAGCAGTGGCGTCATGCAAAGCAGCGCGCACTCGCTCGCGAGGCTGGCGCCCGTCAAACTGTCGTCGAGATACAGGCTATGAAACGCCACGCATTCGCGCGTGACCACCGTATGCGCGACGTGCGGCGGAATCAGCATCGCGTAGTGCGGCGGTAGCAGATGGTGGCCGTGCGGCGTGCTCACTTCCAGCACGCCGGCCGTTGCGTACATGAACTGCGCCCACGCGTGACTGTGCGCGCTCACCGTGCCATTGCCCGGTATCGCGAAAGCACGCACGAATAACGGTCGCGGCAGCGCGCTCATCGGCGGCACCAGGTATTCGTCTTTCGTTTTTCCCGCGAGCAGCATAACGTGTCCCCCCAGCGCAATTCCACACAGGAGGCGGATGATAACGTGACGCTCCTTTATCAGCATCGGAGAAGTCGAATGAGCACGCACAAGGCCGCGACACGCAAAACCACGATAGATATCCGCGCACTCAAAGGCGCGGGACGTCTGGTTTCTCTCACCGCGTATTCCGCGCCGATGGCGAAACGGGTGGACCCGTACGTGGACGTGATCATCGTCGGCGATTCAGTCGGAATGGTGCTGTACGGCATGCCGAGCACGCTGGGCGTGACGCTCGACATGATGATCGCGCACGGCAAAGCCGTCGTGCGCGCGTCGGACAACGCGTGCGTGGTGGTCGATCTGCCGTTCGCGACGTATCAGGCGTCGCCCGCCGAGGCATTTCGTTCCGCCGCTCGCCTGCTCGCCGAAACGGATGCGCAAGCGGTCAAGCTCGAAGGCGGCGTCGAAATGGCCGAGACGGTGCGCTTTTTGTGCGAACGCGGTGTGCCGGTGATGGCGCATATAGGCCTGATGCCTCAGCAGGCGAACGCCATGGGCGGCTTCAAGGCGCAAGGTATCGACGAGCGCTCCGCCCAACGGATCTTCGACGCGGCGTTAGCCATGGAACAGGCCGGCGCATTCTGCGTGGTGATCGAAGGCACGGCCGAAGCGTTGGCGAAGCGCATCACCGAAGTACTGCAAGTGCCGACGATCGGCATTGGCGCGTCGCCGGCGTGCGACGGGCAGGTGCTGGTGGCCGAAGACATGCTCGGCGCGTTTAGCGCCTACACGCCCCGCTTCGTCAAGCAATACGCGGAGACGAACGCCGTCATGGAAGTCGCGATCAGACAGTATGCTGATGAGGTTCGTAGCGGAGCGTTTCCTGAGTCGAAGCATTGCTTCGCGTACGGGAAGCGGCTGGCGATTTCTGGCAATGACGTACTTCGCACGGCAGCCACATTGCCCGTGTGATCGATGAGGTGCGGCGCAGGCAGGGGCCGACGTTCATTGTTTCCAGCGGGATATCGGACCGATCATTCGTTCCGGACGGCCCCATCGCCGTATCTGTACGGTATCAGCGAAGCTATCGCGCCGGCCCAGAGAATCAGCCCCGCGCAAAACGGACCTGAAGAACTCGCGGGTCCCGCATCCGTCAGATGGGGGTAGACAAGCGCCACCAGCATCAAGGCAATTCCGATCACGTACCGTGCCTTCGACTTGAAGACAACCCCAATAGGAATGAAATGCGCGCCGATCGTAAAGATCACGAACGGCATTATCCAGATGCTTTGGTTCAGTTTCGTAAGCACTGTGGCCCCGACGATAATGATCGCCCACTGAGCCGCGTTGATGATGTTAAAAGCTCGCGATTGCCTGAGCCTGCGCGGTGTGCCTTGATTAGCACGATAGGCGGATCTATTACGCCGGAACTGGGCAGACGAGAGCAGAAGAAGACCGACGCCCGCTGCCACGATGATCAGCAGGACGCCGAGCGCTGCACCGTACACCTGCAGGCACCCTAAGACCAGCCAGGCTGCGCCGAATACAGTGAAGAAGATCGCACCGATCGCACGGCTTGCGCGCACCTCCGATTGCTGCGAGGTCTGATCGGTTTCGATATGCTGGACAGCGCTCATATACCGCCTATGCATTTAGGTAGGTCACTAACAGAAAGCATCTTTAAGCTGAGAAGAAACGTTCCGTTCTTATCCACATCAAAAGCTGGCTGATTGTACACATCACTACTATTCCGACGCCTCTATTTATAGGAGCTTATTACCTAATTATTGCGCGCGGAAAAGTCACCTTGCCAAACCAAATCGCATATAAAGACAAATCCACCGAAAGAAAAAGAAGCCCCTCCTGGAGATGGTCCCCGCGTCGGACGGACGCGTATTGGACCCGGACAACACGATCGTGCGAATGCCGCCGGACCCGCCCAGAAGAAAGCGCGCCTTGAGTCGCGCAGGCAGCGTTCGATGTGTCTCCGGCAACATTAGGCTTCTATATGGCCACTATCACCGCCGGGTTCAAAGTCGGCGGCACCGCTTTGTCTGATGCTGCTGCCCCCTCTGATTGCGCTGCTCGCTGCGTTATATGTGCGTGTCCTGGATGCACACGAAGCGCATTGATGAACGGACACGGATGCGTGGCTCTTTGTGGTGAGTCATTGACTCATTCGTGACGCGTCGTTTAATGCGCGCTTATGTTTAATCTATTTGGCATCGTCTTTATCGTCGATATCCGTCGATGCAATTCGATGCGTCATTGCCTTGGGAGCCATTTGTTCCGGGCATCAATAGAAGCGCTAAAGCGCATTGAATCCGATGCCTGCGTCGATCGTCATGTCACGTTACGCCGAGTGGGAACAGTGTCCTGTTCTCTCGTGACACGCGACACACGCAACGCGAACGCATGCCGTTCAACCCGCCTTTAACCCGCGCTGTAGCGACGCCCCGCCTCGTCGCGACGACGAAGTGCCAATTGGCACGTTCTCTGCAGTTACACGCCTCGCATTCACCTCAGCGGCACTAACCAACACAGAGAGGCAGGGCGATGGAAAAGAACTTCGCAGGGACTGCGGTTACCGCAATAGCGTTGTGCGCGGCTGCAGCATTCGGCATGGCTGCAAGCGGAGCGGCCATGGCAGATTCGACGGTGCCGAGCGCCGGGCTGACATTGGGCGTCGGCGCGGGCGTGACGCCTGGCTCGATTGCGTTGGGCGTCGTCGGCGGTGGCACGGCCACGGCTAACGACGTCACGGTGACGGTGGGTGGCGCGGGCGGTGTCGCGATCAATTTCGGCAACCAGCCGCTTGCTCCGTTGACGGGCTTGCTGGGGACGGTGACGGGGAGCTTGCCGGGAGTGGGCGGCACGAATCCGTTGGCGCCGGTGACGGGTGCAATCAACTCGGTGACCGGTGCACTTTCCGGCGCTGCTGGTGGTAATCCGCTCGCGCCAGTAACGGGCGCCATCGGGACTGTCACGAGCGCGTTATCGGGCGCAGCCGGTAGCAATCCGCTGGCACCCGTGACGGGTGCAATCAACTCGGTGACCGGTGCACTTTCCGGCGCTGCTGGTGGTAATCCGCTCGCGCCAGTAACGGGCGCCATCGGGACTGTCACGGGTGCGTTATCGGGCGCAGCCGGTAGCAATCCGTTGGCGCCGGTGACGGGTGCAATCAACTCGGTGACGGGTGCACTTTCCGGCGCTGCTGGAGGCGATCCTCTCGCGCCAGTAACCGGCGCCATCGGGACTGTCACGAGCGCGTTGTCCGGCGCAGCCGGTAGCAACCCTCTGGCACCGGTGACCGGCGCAATCAACTCGGTGACGGGTGCATTGTCTGGCTCAGCCGGAAGCGATCCGCTCGCACCGGTCACAGGTGTCGTCAACACCGTCACGGCTTCGCTCGCCAATGCCACGAGTGGCAATCCGCTCGCCCCGGTGACTGGTGCGGTCACCTCAGCGACGGGTGCACTAACCGGCGCAATCGACTCCGGCACAGGCAGTCTGTCGAACACGATCAACTTGACCACCGGCGTACTCACCACGGCTGTCGATTCGACCACCGCCAACGTGGCGAACAGCGTCAATGGAACGACAGCCGTCGTCGCTAACGCGGTGGACTCAGGTGCGAGCACGGTGTCGACCGCCGTTAATTCGCTGACCGGCATCGTCACGGGCGCAGCAGGTAGCAATCCGTTAGCGCCTGTCACGGGCGCGGTGAACTCCGTGACGAGCACGCTTGCCGGTGCTGCTGGGGGCAATCCGCTGACTCCCGTTACGAGCGTAGTCAACTCCGTGACGAGCACGCTCGCTGGTGCAGCCGGAAGCAATCCGTTGGCTCCCGTCACAGGCGTAGTCAACTCCGTGACGAGCACGCTCACTGGTGCAGCCGGAAGCAATCCGCTAGCTCCCGTTACGGGCGTAGTCAACTCTGTGACGAGCACACTCGCTGGTGCAGCCGGAAGCGATCCGCTGGCTCCCGTCACAGGCGTAGTCAACTCCGTGACAAGCACGCTTGCCGGTGCAGCTGGAAGCAATCCGCTGGCTCCCGTCACAGGCGTAGTCAACTCCGTGACAAGCACGCTTGCCGGTGCAGCTGGAAGCAATCCGCTGGCTCCCGTTACGGGCGTAGTCAACTCCGTGACCAGCACCCTCGCAGGCGCCGCAGGCAGCAACCCGATCGCCCCTGTAACAAGCGCCCTCAGCTCGGCAACCGCGCCGATCAGTGGAGTGGTCAACAGCGTGACGAGCACCCTCGCCAGCGCTAACCCGATCGTGCCGATCACCAGCGCGCTCAGCACGGTCACGGGGACCGCCGGCTCGTTGACGGGCACCTTGTCGGGTATCGCGAAGAGCAATCCGATCGTGCCGCTGGCCACCACGGTGACGACCACGCTCGGCAACACGCTCGCCTCGACGACCGGCATTACCGCGTCGGTCACGGGTCTCGTCAACGCGGGTGTCGGTGTATCCAGCAGTGTCGTCAACGCCGGTGCAGGCGCAGCGGCGACGACAAGCGGTTCGACAAGCTCGGCGGCATCGGGTCTGCTCGCCCCCGCAACCGGTCTGGTCGCCGGGCTGACCTCAGCCGCCTCGCACACGGGCAGCGGCACGACCGCGCTCGCACCGGTGACGAACCTGCTCAGCGCCGTAACCGGCGCATTGCCCAAGTAAGCGGGCGGCGCTTTCAAAGCGGGGCCGGCTTCGTTCTCCTGCAAGGGGATGAAGCCGGCCCCGCAACGTCATCACGAATTCGCCGGCCCCGCACCGCGGCACGAGAACCAGCGCCGCGGCGTCTTCGGCGCGTCGGCAACCGCTGCAACGTCGACGGCATCGACGACCTCGACCACCTTGCGCCACCACCGCTCGCCGCGATGCGGCGCGGCGAGATCCAGCCGCTCGCCCATACGCGGCGTCGACAGCGCAATGCCGCGCACAGCGGCCAGTCCGATCACGCGCTCGAACGGCTCGTACCACCGATGCATCGCCAGATCGAACGTGCCGTTATGAATCGGCACCAGCCAGCGGCCGCGCAGATCGGTATGCGCCTGCACGGTGTCGTCGGGCTGCATGTGGACGTACGGCCAAAGTTTGTCGTACGCGCCGGTTTCGACGAGCGTCACATCGAACGGACCCAGCCGCTCGCCGATCGTCTTGAAGCCGTCGAAGTACCCGGTATCGCCGCTGAAAAACACCCGCAGATCGCCGTCGACGATCACCCACGACGCCCACAACGTGCTGTTGCCATCGAACAGGCTGCGACCGGAGAAATGCTGCGCGGGCGTTGCCGTGAACGCGATGCCGTCGATCTCCACACCCTGCCACCAGTCGAACTGGCGCACCTTGCGCGCGTCGATGCCCCATTCGATCAGCCGGTCGCCGACACCCAGCGGCGTCAGAAACACGTTGGTCGTGGCGGCGAGCGCCAGCACCGTCTCGCGGTCCAGATGGTCGTAGTGATCGTGCGACAGGATCACGCCGGCCAGCGGCGGCAGATCGGCCAGCGCAATGGGCGGCGCATGAAAGCGCTTCGGCCCGAGCCGCCGGAACGGCGACGCGCGTTCGGCGAACACCGGATCGGTCAGCCAGAACTGCCCGCGCAGCTTCAGGAGCAACGTGGAATGCCCGAGCCGGTAGAGGCTGCGGTCGGGCGCGGCGTCGAGCTGCGCGCGCGTCAACGTGTCCACCGGCAGCGCACCCGTCGGCACGGTGCCCGACGGTTTGTTGACCAGCACGTTCCACGCAATGCTCAAGGTCTTGGCGAACCCTTCCACCGGCCGCGGCTTGACGTTGCGAAAGCGCTCGCCGTCATGCTGCGCCGACCCTGGCGAACGTTCGCGCCCGCGTCGTGCGGCGGTGAAACCCAAAGCATGGCGGATGGAACCGATGAGCGAAGTCATGTAAGACGCCTCGACGCAAAAAGTAGACTACCCAGTGTAGTTTATTTTTGAGAAAAGTAAACTACCCGGTGTAAAATTTCGCGATGGACCCGAACGACACGCCCCAACGCCTGACCGACCGCAAGCGCCTCGCCATCATCCGCGCGGCGATCGAAGAATTTCTCGCGGCCGGTTTCGACGCGACCAGCATGGACCGCATCGCCGCCAGCGCGACTGTCTCGAAGCGCACGGTGTACAACCATTTCCCCAGCAAGGAAGCGCTGTTCGCGGAGATCCTGCGGCAGTTGTGGGAGGCCAGTCACGAAGGCGAGCCGCCCGCCTATCGCGGCGACCGGCCGTTGCGCGCGCAACTGCTCGCGCTGCTGTCGCGCAAGCTGAAACTGATTAACGACGACGCGTTCCTGTCGCTGGCGCGGGTCGCGATCGCGGCGGGAATTCATTCGCCGGAGCGCGCGCGTGAGATGGTGGCGCGGCTCGGCGAACGCGAGGAAGACCTGACCGTCTGGGTCCGCGCAGCCGCTGCCGATGGACGTCTCGACACGACGGATCCGCTGTTCGCCGCGCATCAGTTGCAAGGCCTGGTGAAGTCGTTTGCTTTCTGGCCGCAGGTGGCGATGGGGCAGCCGCCGCTGGGTCTGGATGAACAGCAGCGGTTGGCGGAATCGACGGCCGATATGTTTCTCGCGCGCTATGCGAGCGCGTCGGCGGGCACGCAGGATTGAGCGGCATGCGGGCGTCTGGGGCGTGTGCGGTCGATCCGCGTTCGCTCGCGTCGGATGGTTCGCGCGTCAAACCCGTTAGCGCGATTCAGCGGCCAGCTTAGTCCACGACTCAACCGCTAACTCAGCGCCCTCGCCCACTCAACGCACCCGGCCGAAGCCGCGAAACTGCCTTAGCGCCGCGCTGAAATAAGCCTCATCCTCAACCACAACCGACGCTGACGCCGACGCCGCGCCAAGCTCGCGCGCCAGCGCCGGAAGCGCCGTCCACGGCATGGTGGGATGCCGGTGATGCAACTGGTGCAGATGATGATTCATCAGCACCCCTTGCCAGACGACCGGCACACGAAAGTTGCGAGCCCGCTGCGGAGTGTCGAGCGAAACGTCGTAATGCGGCAGGTTGTCCGCTATCGAGAGCCACACGCCGCGCAAATACATCGTCACGGCAAGCGCCGGCCACCACGCGCCATACAGATAGAACGCGCCGCCATGCAGCACGATCGACAGTAGCCAGTCGCGCCGAATGCGACCGCGTCGCTCCGGGTTGCCGGCAAAGCCGGTGAACAGCCGCTGCACGTCGTCGCCCGCCGGGCCTTCATTGCCGATCTGCGACGCGACCAGCCGGCACGTCCACCGTGCCGGCAGAAACGACAGCAGCGGCAACGCCATTTCCGCCAGATACAACCCGCCCAGCAAACGCAGCGTATAACCGGCCCGGGCATAGGCGCGAAGCGTCGTGCCGTCGTGGACGTCCGGTTGATCGTAGGGCTCGCGCGTAAAACGATGATGCATCAGATGACCGAAACGCACGGCGTCGAACGGCAACAGATAGGCGATGGCGAGCAAGCGGCCGAGCGCTTCGTTGAGCCGCCGCTGCGGCAGCAACTGGCCGTGAATCGCTTCATGGATCAAGCCCCAGTGCGTCGGCGCCAGCACCACGAGCGGCACGGCAAAACAGAGCGCGGCCACGCCCCAGTGCCGTAACAGAAACGGCCACGCGACGAACTGCAGCACCATCGCCGCGCCGACGAGCGTCAGCAGCGTCAGGTTCGCGCGGCGGTCGATCGCGACCTGGCGCGGCGCGCGCCGCACGCGTGCCGGCTCGGACACATCGGGTTCTGCTGCGGCGCATGCCTGTGAGTCCATCGGTTCTCCGTCGACGACAAGTCGTCGCAGAACTTAGCAATGCGTTGTGACAGTCTGAAGAATTGCGCCCGCCCCATGCGCGATTCGAGCGGCACCGCCGCTTGCCAATTCTTACGCGTCCATCCGGCGACGACGTTTTATCTCGACGCTTCCTCTCGCGATACCGCCATGACAGCGACCTCCGCGCCTCTGTACGCCCGGCCACACAGGCTCGTGAGGCCTCCATGCACAATCGGGGCGATATCCGGGCGGCCGCCCCCTTTCCGCGTGGAGCAACCATGGGTTGGAAGAGTTGGAAGAGCCTTGCCATCGAAACGCCGGTCTGGCTGGCCGGCCGCTTCTATCCGCCGCGCTTCGATCCGCGGCGCGCCATGCCGCGCGAAATTCTCGTGCTGCGTCCAAACGACTTCGGCGAACTTCTGACCACCACGCCGCTCTTCGAAGCGCTGCGAAAGCGTTTTCCGACGACGCGCCTGATCGCCGGCATCGGCGCCTGGGGACGGCCGATCCTCGAGAACAATCCGTTCGTCGATGAAATCGTCGAGATCGACGCGCCCTGGAACAACAAGCTGGTCGACGACCGCTCGCATCGCAACGTCCTGCGTTTTCTATGGCGCTCGCCGCAGGTCGCCGCATTGCGCGCGCGCGGCGGCGTCGACGTCGGCATCGACGTGCTCGGCAGTTATATGGGCGCCGTGCTGCTGATGCGTGCCGGCGCGCGCTATCGCATCGGCGTGCGCGGTTATCGCGGCGGCTGGAGCGGCTGTCAGGCGCACATCGAATTCGCCGCGCGTCAATGCGGACGCGCGGCACTCGCGCAAGCCGAGTTGCTGGGCGCGACGGAACTGCCCGAAGCGCGCCCGCAACTCTTCCTGACCGACGACGAACGCGCTCACGCCACACGCATCTGGAGCGCCTGCGCGGATGCGTCGGGCCGCCGCGTCGTACGGATCGTCGCGGGCGTGGGCGCTGGCGTGAGCAGCAAGGCATGGGACGCGCGTCAGGCAGGCGCCGCGCTCGCGCAGATCGCGCGGGCCATCGGCAAAGGCGGCGATGTTTGCGACGTCGTGATCGTCGGCAGCGTAGCGGATCAGGCGCGCGCCGCCGAAGCGATCACCACGGCGGGCATGGGCGTATCGATCCGCTCGGTGGCGGGCCAGGCGCCGATGCGCATCACCTTCGCGCTCACCGAACAGGCCGACGTCGTGCTGACCAATTCGTCGATGCTGATGCACGTCGCGGCGGCGTTTCACCGGCCGACCGTGGCAGTGATCGGCGGCAGCATTACGCGGCCCGAGCGGCACGATGCGATCTGGGGTTATCCGCCGCCGTATCGCAGCGTGTCCCCCGAGCAGGTTGTAGCGGACGAACCCGCGCGCAACTGGCCGGGTGTCGAGCGGGTCGTGCAAGCGGTGCTGGAATCCATCGGCAGGCAACGCACGCCGGCGGCGGATGCGGCGGCTTGAGGTGAGCTCGAAGTGAGCTTGATGCGATTGAGCCAGACCCAAAACAGAAGGGTTGCGTCGATCCCGACGCAACCCTTCCGAGCCCACCTAACCTGCTGACCGCTCGCTACACACCGGGCGGTCTTTCATCGCTTAAGGCTTGTACCCGTCGTTCAAGGTCTTCAGGAACGCGATGATGTCCTTGATATCCGCATCCGTCATGGCCGGCTTATCGCCGAATTTGCGGTCGAACGGTGCATCCTTATCGTCGATGTTCGCCTGGTACTTGACCGGCAGATCGTCGTACTTCTGAACCTTGCCGTCCGGTCCGAGCGGATAGAACTTCTTCGGATCGGTATTGCGATCGTTGTAGAACGCCATCACGTCTTCGAGCGTCTTATACACGCCGTTGTGGAAGAACACCTGGCGCGTCGACACATTGCGCAGCGTCGGCGTGAGGAACATGCCGCAGTACTGCGTCTGGTCCTTGATGTCCGTCCGGAACGGACCACAGATGCCCATATCGTAGAAGCTGTGATCCTTGTTGACGGCCAGATGCGGATTGCGCGGCACGCCGAGCGCTTCGTACTGATAGTCCGTGAACATCGGCGGCAATCCGTCCGTACCCGGCTTCGAAAGATGGCAGCCCGCGCAGTTCGCCTTGTTCGGGTCGTTGAACAAACGCAGTCCGTGCAGTTCGGCCTGGCTCAAGCGCGCCTTGCCTTCCAGCCAGTAGTCGTACTTGCTGGTGTACGGATGGAACGCCTGCTCTTCCACCTGATAGCGCGCGACCGCGAACATCGCTTCCGACATCGCGAGGTTCGTGTTCTGGAACACGTTGGGACCGAACAACTGCAGGAAGTCTTTGCTGTACTGCGTGTGCTGAAGCTTCGTCAACACGTCGCCCGCATTCGCGTTGGCCATCTCGACCGGGTTGAGCATCGGACCGGACGCCTGCAATTGCAGCGTGTCGGCACGACCGTCCCAGAACAATCCGCCTTGCGGCACCATCGCGGGCGCGGCCGGCGCTACGCCGGCATTCTTCTGCGCGCGAGCCACGCCGGTGGCCGCACTCGCAGCCGCCGTCAGATCCGGGGCAACGTCCGCGTCGCCCTGATCCGGGCCGATGCTGAAGTTCGGCTGACGGTACAGGTACATCAGCGATTGCGGCGGCCGATAGCCTTCCAGCGTCAGATGCGCGCCGCCCAGTTGCACTGCCAGATCGTTCGGCGGACCAAACGCATGGTCGGGGCTATGACACGAAGCACACGACTGACGACCCGACGCGGACAGCGTCGGATCGAAGAAAATTTTCTTGCCCAGTTGCGCGACGGCACTCAATTGAGGCGGTGCAACGGGACGCTGAAGCGCGATCGGCGTGGCGTTCGCGCCGGTGAGGTCCTCGACCATCATGCCGACGGCCGCGGGCACGCGCGACGGATACAGCAGCGCCCACACGCCAAACACGACGGCGGCGAGAATCACTGCGACGACAAGCTGCACAAGCAAACGCCGGATACCGGATCCGGGCGGGTTCTGAATAGGACTTGTTTCCGTTGGGCGAGCTGAGGAGGCGGGCATATGAGCGACGACAAGGGAAGCTGAAAGCGAAAAATGTTGCCAGCCCAAATGGACTGGCAACACGGGGATACTGCCTGCTTCGCATCGACGCAACCGCGCCGATGCGATTCACGACTTTTAGATAGCCGGGACCGACGAGACCACCGTGCCCAGATTCGGGTCGACGAACACGGTCGGGTTGTTGCCGCTGCCGCTGAAGTTGAACAGGCTCATGATGCTGCCTGCCGTGGCGTCGAACGAACCGCCGCCCAGGCGTTGGCTACCGAGCCAGTTGTCTTCGATGAAACGAACCACGGATGCCTGGCTGATCGGCGTGTGGTCAACATAATTGACCTTGGCCCACGGCGAGATCACGAGGAACGGAATACGCGTACCCGGGCCGCAACGGCCGTTGACCACGCCACCATTCACGCCCACCGGAGCCGTACCCGTGCCGCACTTGCCGGCGCCGTTCAGCTGGTCAGCTTGCGAGTCGAACGACGAGCTCGTCGTGTTCGCGAACGCATGGTCGTACCAGCCGTCCGAATCGTCCCACGCCACGATCACAGCGGTGCTCTTCCAGTCCGGCTGTTGCTGCAGGAAGTTGACCACCTTGGCCGTGAAGGCCTGTTCGTCCAGCGGATCCGAGTAACCAGCGTGGCCGTCCTGGAACGCCGGTGCCTTGATGAAGCTGACCGACGGGTAGTTACCGGCCTTCACCGACGCGAAGAAGTCGTCCGTGTCGTACTGGTGGTTAGCCGGTTCAGCGGTCTTGCCGTCGGCTTCCAGCGAGTAGCCGATCTGGGCCGTCGCGCTCGGGCGCAAGTGTTGCGGGTTAGCCGTCGACGCGAAGTACTGGAACCAGTTGTGGTGCGGGATGTAGTCGTTCGTCGGCTGACCGACCACCGGCGACACCGTGCTGCGCAGGCAGCCCGTCGTATTGTTCGCGTTGACCGTGCTCAGGTTGAAGCCGCCCATGAAGCCGCCCCACGTGAGGCTCTTCGCGTTCAGCAGATCGCCGATGTTCTTGCCGGTCATCATGATCTGATCGGTCGTGCTCGAGCAGGTGTCGCCGCCCGGGTCCGCGTCGTTGATCAGCGTGAAGCCGCCTTGACCGTCGTTGACGTAGTACGAGCTCGACGCCGTCGTCAGATTGAATACCGGGTGCGAGGTCTTGATGATCTTCACGCCGTTGTTCTGACCGGAAACGACTTCGAGTGCGCCCGGCGTCGACGGACCGTACGTGTCCGTGTACGCGTTGTCGCTCATCGAGAAATGCTGGGCATAATTCCACAGCGCGCCCACGGTGTTGCCGTCGTAATAGCCCATCACCTGGCCGCTCGTGCCGAATGCGCCTGCGCCGCCGCTCGAGCCTTTACCCGTGTACTTCGGGAACAGGTCGGCCAAACCGTTATCGTAGGCTTGCTGCTCTGCCGTGTAGGCGTGGTTCTGGTCGGCCGTTGCCGCTTGCGTGCGGTCCAGGCGGAACGGGTTCGCCGCGCCGGCGCCGTTCAGCGTGTTGGTCAGGTTCGGGTTGGCGGTGAGCAGCGTGCCGCTCAGACCGTTGACCGTCGGCGTGCCTGCGGCTGCGCTGAACGCCGGTTCACCCGTCGGGTTCCCCGCCACCGGGTAGGTCGCGAAGTAATGGTCGAACGAGACGTTCTCGTTATAGATCACCACGACGTGCTTGATCGGCGTGGACGTAGCGGCCTGGTTCTGCACGGAGATCGGCGACAGCGTGTTGCCGTTTCCGTTGTTGCCGCCGCATGCGTATAGCGAGACCGCTAACGCAATGCCGGACACGCCAAACAGGAATGCTCGGGAAAACATAGGTGTTAACTCCGGATGTCGTTCTGCTAGTTATTCTTTAACCGCTTTCTATTGCACTTGAGCGGCCGTGTGGGGAGCGTTTCAATACCCGACGACATTGGAACACCGCGCCGTTACGGGGAAATGGCGCTTTGCTTACCTCGACATTACGGATTTTGCGTGACTGGAGGCAGATTGAAGGGTTTGGCGAGGCCCGGCTTGCTTAGGAAATCAGCGCCGCTGCCCTGCCCGCAGAATGCGCTAACGATGTAAAACGATTGTGAACGCAACCTTCTTGCAACCGGTTTTTTTGAAGCGCGAATTTGAAGCGCCGATATGAATTGGCTCCATTCGCCCGCTTCTATCCAATACAAATAATTGAATTGTTACGTCATCCAGAATGTTCATAGGATTCTGAAAATACCTCCTATGATGGGAAAACCAACTTCGGGGGAGACAGACAATGTGCACCGACTTTCTTCTTAAAGCCGCTGATGGAAGCGTAGTGAATGGCCGCAGCATGGAGTTCGGCGCCGAGCTGAATTCCAGAATTCTCGTGATAGGCCGGGGTACACCCATGCACAGCACGACGCCGGATCTTTCGCACGGTCTGCGCTGGACCTGCAAGCATGGCATGGTCGCGATCAACGCGTTCGGCCTGCCCATTGCAACGGACGGTGTGAACGAGGCCGGCTTGTCGGTCGGCGTGCTATGGCTGCCGGGCATTACGCAATATGCCAGTACCGCAAGCGATCCTTCGCGCGCCCTGTTCGTCGGGCAACTCGCGAACTGGCTACTCGCGAGTTTCGCTACGGTAGGCGAAGTGAGAGAGAGTCTGTCGGGCGTCGATATCTGGGGTGGCGGCAAAGCGGTGGAGCAACGGCTTCCCGTTCACTTCGCGATTCATGACAGGCACGGCCATAGCATCGTGATCGAGTTTACGGACAAGTCCGGCAAGCCCACGGTCTACGACAATCCTGCGGCCGTGCTGACGAATGCGCCGGCGTTCCCGTGGCATCTGTCGAATATCGATAACTTCGTGGGCTTGCATGCCCGCGACGCGGAACCGCTCGAAGCAGGACACACCGCGTTCAGTCCGTGCGGCCACGGCAGCGGCATGAGAGGTCTGCCGGGCGATTCGACGCCGCCGTCCCGCTTTATCCGGGCGTTCTATCTGAAGCGCTTTGCAACCCAGCCCGCCGACGCGGCGTCGGCGCGCAATCTCGCGCTGCATCTTCTGAATACCGTGGATATTCCGCTGGGCACCAGCCGCTCGCTGCCGGAAAACGGCAAGACCGAAGACGATTACACGCAATGGGCGGTGGTCAAGACGCTCACCGCGCCGTCACTCGGTATCCGCACCTACGGGAACACGACGCTGATGGAAATCGATCTGAAGCAGATCGACCTGGAGACGCCCGGAGAGCGAACCTACCCGGTGCCGACCGAGCCTGTCGCGATCAATATCAGTGTGACGCTTCGGCCTCAGTAACGCCGCTGTCGGTGAGCGGGCCGCGCATCGGCACTTGAGTTTGCCGGTGCGCGGCCGCGTCGGTTACGCCGGCTGAGCGAACAGCTCCGCGATATAACCCGCTGCTTTGATACCCGTGCCGGTCAACAACACGACCGTTCGCTCAGTTGACTTGATGGTGCCGCGACGGGTCAACTCGTCGAGTGCGGCGGCGGCGTGCGCGCAAGTCGGTTCGACGAAAATGCCTTGAATCGCGAGCTTTTTAAGCGCGGCGACGATGTCGTCTTCGGCAACCGCAACGGTGGAGCCGCCGCAGTCGCGAAGTGCCGCGACCATTTCCCGCAAGCGAAGCGGATGCGCGATCGCGGTGCCTTCGGCAATGGTCTTCGAAACAACGCGCGCCACCGGCACATCCAGACCCGCCTGGAACGACGCGTCGAGTGGAGAACAATTCAACGGCTGCGATGCGAAGAGTCGCGGCAGCTTCTTGATCTGCCCCGCCGCCAGCAACTCCTTGAAGCCGATATCGCAACCCAGCAGATTGCTGCCCGCACCGACCGGAATGATGATGTTGTCCGGCGCTTCGAAATTGAAGTCTTCCCACAGTTCATACGCGATCGACTTGGTTCCTTGCAGGAAGAACGGTTGCCAGTTGTGGCTCGAATAGAAGATCTCCGCCGACTGCCGGATCGCCTCGGCCTGCGATTCCTCGCGCGGCCCGTCGACCAGTTGAATCTGCGCGCCATACGCGCGGACCTGCGCGACTTTGGCCGGCGACGTATAAGCCGGCGCGAGAATCTTCACGCCCATGCCGCCCGCCGCGCCGAACGCCGCGACCGACGCGCCGCCATTGCCGGAGCTGTCCTCGAGTACCGCGTCGACACCGATGCCGCGCAGGAACGACAGCATCACCGCCGTGCCGCGATCCTTGAAACTGCAAGTCGGGTTGAACCACTCCAGTTTGAAGAACGGACGCAAGTCGTTCCACTCTTTCTGCACGAGCGGCGTGCAACCTTCGCCCATCGAAATCGGTTTGGCGATATCGACCGGCAGCGCCGCCCGGTAACGCCACAGCGAGCGATTAGCCCGGTCGATGTCGTCGCGCCCAATGCCGGGCTGCGCGGTAATCAGCAGCGGCGTCTGCGTATCCGAACACCAGCGCGGCACGTCGAACGGATAGTGGGTTCCAGTGAGCGGATCGATGTATTGAGCTTGAGACATGATTTCTCTCGGTAGGGATGGGTACTTCAAGCGGGTACTGCCGGACAGCCTCGCAACCGCACTACCACGCTACCAAGGCCATGGAATGCTGGACCCCACTCGCCCGGCAAGCGCCCGCTGATACAGCATTCGCGCGACGGTCAGATCCTGCAACGCAAGACCCGTCATATCGAACAGCGTGATATCGGTCGGCTGCCGGTGGAAGCTTTCTTTGCCCGTGAGCAGGTCGCCGAGTTCCACGCTGGGTGTCGACGGCGCCCATTGCATTTCGCCAATCCGCTTCGCCTGTTCACGGTCGTCCACGACGAGCGTCACGCGCGCCAGCACGCCCTCAGGCAGCTCACGTTTGCCCTGTGTATCCGCGCCGACGCAGTTCAGATGCGTGCCCGCTTGCAGAGCTTGTGCGTCGAATAAAGCGCCCGCGCCGGGAGTCGCGGTGATGACGATGTCGCTGGTCGCGACCGCGTCGTTTCTATCCGTTGCGAGCGACACATCGCATCGCGCTGAAAACGCGGCCTCGAAGGGCGGGTTCGGCTGGCCGTCATAGGTGACGTAACGAACCTTCTCGAGCGCGGGCAGGTGATCCAGCGCAAAGCGCAACTGGATCGCCGCCTGCACGCCCGCACCGAACACGCAAACGCTCGCGCTGTCGGGGCGCGCCAGCGTCTTCAGCCCCCACGCGCCCGCCGCGCCGGTGCGCAGGGTGGTAATCGCGTTGCCGTCGATCACGCAGAGCGGCCGGCCGGTGGCCGGGTCCATCAGCATCACGGTGGCCTGATGCGGCTCGCCGCCCCGTTTGCGGTTGTCTGGCCAGAAGCCCGCGGCCTTGAAGCCGAGCAAGCCCTGCGATGGCACGTCGCCCGATTTGATGCCGAAGATGCCGCCCGTTGCGAGCGCCTCGCGCACGACCGGGAACACACGGCCTTCGCGATCGCTGTGCAACACGAAGGCTTCCCTGACCGCGTCCATGACGTCGGCCGGTTGCATCAAACGCTCGACCTGGTCTTTGTCGAGCAACAGAAGGTACGCGTCGATCGGCATCACTTGGTATCGCTATAAACGGTGGCCCGCGAGACGCCCAGATACTGTGCCGTCACTTCCATGGCTCGACGGATTTCCATGATTCCCGACTCCTTGAGTTCCTTCAGCAACGCGCGACGGTCTTCGGTTTTGAGCGCACGCGGCGTGGTCGCGAGCCGCGCGGCGAACTGGTCGATCCGCGCGCGGATCAGATCCGCGCCGGCGGGGTCCAGCGACTCCTGCGTCGCCGCGCCCGCATCGACCCGGACGAATTGTCCGACCGCGCTTTGCAAACCGCGGAACAGCGTCAGGTCGATATTCATGCACAGCGCGGCCACGTATTTCCCGGACGAATCCTTGATCCCGATCGACGTGCTTTTCGCGGGCCGGCCATCGGCGAATTGGTTGGCGTAATTCGCGATCACCTGCGGATACTCCGGATCGGCGATACGCGCAAGGCCGAGCTCCGTTGCCGGGTGACCGGCCTCGCGGCCGGACAGATTGTTGTGGATTGCCAGCACGGCGTGCTTCGGATCGAGCAGGTCGTGCACGACCACTTCGCAGAATGGCGCGAACGTCTGCGCCAGTCCGTCTGCAATCTGGCTGATCTGGTCCAGCAGCGCGCGCTGCTCAGCGGTATGTTTCGTCATCTGGACATACTATCCAGAGTTGTACATTTTGTCAAAAACAGAAAAAATGTCTGAATAGGGTCGTGCGGCAGACGTGGCGATGCTTGCGCTCGCCGCGCTATCCAATTAGCGAACCGTGGGACTGAGGGTTTGGGAGAAACGAGGAATGAAGCGGTGACGCAGCGTCGACGGCGCGCAGTCGCGCCGTCGGCCGTGCTTTTGAAAGTTACGTGCGCGCGTCGCCGTGACGCAGTTTGAACGTCCCCACGATGCCCGACAGGCCATGCGCCTGCTCGTTGAGCGTCGCGGACGCGGCGGTCGATTGCTCGACCAGCGCGGCGTTCTGTTGCGTTGCCTGGTCCATCTCGGCGACGCTGCGGTCAATCTGGCTGATGCCGGCGCTCTGCTCGTGCATCGCGCCGTCGATCTCGCCGATCACGCGATTCACGCGCTCGATCCCATCGACGATTTCCTGCATCGCCGCGCCGGCCGCCTGCACGCGTTGCGCGCCCGTCCCCACGCTCGTTTCCGACGACTGGATCAGGTCCTTGATCTCGCGCGCGGCCGTCGCGCAACGTTGCGCGAGCGTGCGCACTTCGCCGGCCACCACCGCGAAACCGCGACCGTTCTCGCCGGCCCGCGCCGCTTCGACCGCCGCGTTCAGCGCGAGAATGTTGGTCTGAAACGCAATGCTGTCGATCACGCTGATGATTTCGGTAATCCGCGCCGACGACTTCGCGATATCGTCCATCGTGCTGACCGCGCTCGTCACGACCGCGCCGCCGCGCGCCGCCGCCTGGCTCGCCGAGGTCGCGAGCCGCGACGCTTCCACCGCGCTCTCAGCCGACTGCTTGACGCTCGCGGTCAATTCCGTGAGCGCCGCCGACGTGTGCTGCAGATTGCTGGCCGACGTCTCCGTGCGTTGCGACAGATCGCGGTTGCCCATTTCGATCTCGCCGGTCGCGGTTTTCATGTTCTCCACACCGGCCCGCACTTCGAGCAATACGGTGCCGATCTTGTCGACGAACGCGTTGAACGACGCTGAAATCTGCGCCACCTCGTCGTTGCCGACCACCGGCAGACGATGCGTGAGGTCGCCGCTGCCCGAACCGATCGTGTCCATCGCATCGCGCACCTGCGAGAGGCTGCGGAACGAATGCGACGTGAAGAACGCGGCGACACCGACCGCCGCCAGCGTCAGCAGCACCATCGCGATGCCGAGCGCCTGCAGCACGTTGGCCAGACCCGCCGTCGCTTCCGCCTTGTCGAGCGCGATCACCAGATACCAGTCAGTGCCCGTCACCGGTTGCGCCTTCAACAGTTTCGGCACGCCGCCCAGTTCCACTTCCATCGGCGCGCCGGCTTGCGCGAGCGAGGCCAACGCGGCGGGCGTGAGCGCAGTGGAGATGTCAGTGGACTGTTTGAGGATCAGCCTGGCGTCCGGATGCGCGATGACCTGGCCGTCGCGCGTTACGACGAACGCGAGGCTCGACGGCGTCGGGTGCACGGTGGCGACCACTTCGCGCACGCCTTCGAGCGGCACCGCGCCGCTCACCGCACCGGCCGGCTGGCCATTGCGGATCATCGGCGCGGCGAACGATACGAACGGCATGCCCGTCGACGCGTCGCCGTAGGGTTTCGTCACGACGAGCCCGCCTGCAGCGATCGCCGCCTTGTACCAGGGACGCGCGGTCGGGTCGTAATCCGGCGGCGTGCCGCTGGTCGAGAAAAAGGTCTTGTCGGTCCAGCCGACGGTGGTAATCGGGAAGCCGTCCGCGCGACTCATATGCTTGACAAAGCCTTGCGGATCGCCGTGCTCGACATCGTCGGCCGTTGCCTTGACGGCCTGCACTTTGGCATCGACCCACTTGTCGATGGCCAGCGTGTTGGCGCCGGCAATGGCGCTCAGGTTCTGCGCGATGGTTTCCATCGTATTGGCGCGCACGGTGACGTAGGCGGCGGTGCCCGATAGTGCGAGCGCGCCGATAACCGTGGCGGAAGAAATGATCAGGATGCGGCTTCGGAGTGAGGAAATCATGTTTTCGTGAAGAGAGGATGGGTACTGCACGAATCGGAATACCTGCTGCAATAGCTTGAAACAGCGCCTGAACCAACGCCTGAAACAACGCCTGAAACAACGAAAGCCGGGCCGCAATGCTGAAGCCACTTTTACGGTCTACGGCGGGAATGGGGAAAACTTGAGGGAGAAGCGGGGTGCGGGGGGGGGATAGCGAGGGAGTTAAAGCGGCAGTCGACGGGTCTCAGCGACTACCCGCCCGACTGCAATCGATCACACCGCGTGAAGCCAGTTTCTCAGCTTGCGGTTCAGCGGCTCGGAATAAAACCGCACTACGCAGGCACTCAATAGGGCGGACAACGCGAAGAACAGTGCCAGCAGCAGGAGTTTTTCATCGCCAATCACGACACGCGGCGACCGCACCGTACGTATCGCGCCGAGCACGATCAGGTGGAACAGGTAAAGCTCATAGCTGCGCCGCCCGAACCACGCGATGCCCGCCGTTGCCGTATACCACGCGCCCTTTTCTCGCGGCGCGTCGTTCCGTTCATAAGCGGCCAATAACAGCACCGCCGTTCCAAGCGCCATGGCTGTGACGCCGAGAACATTCGTTTCGCCGATGGGCGCATATAGATACAGGTACGCCATACCGGCCACCACGACACCTTGCAGCACGACCGCCCCGCGACCCCGCAGCACGAATCGTTTCGCGAGCACTGCCGCGCAGCAACCAATCGCGATCCCGTCGAAGCACGCGAAATACGCGTAGAGGAACCCACCTTCGTCGCTCTGATGCGTGAAGCGATACAGCGGGCCAATAGCGGCAATCACCAACCAGAATGCAAGCAGCCGCGACTCGCGACGAAGCACGATGCACAGAAGCGGAAACGCCAGATAAAACACTTCCTCGACCGACAACGACCACAGCACGCCCAGCGGATAATTGACCCAGCCGCGCGCGGCGATCAGCACGTTCATCCAGAAGGTCAGCGACGCCAGGTTCACGATCCAGAAAGAAACCGATGTGCCGGCCGGTGCGTGATTCTGGAACATCGCCAGCCCCGCCAGCGCGGCCACGTTGACGATGGCGAGCAGCAACAGCAGGCAAGGCACGATGCGAGCCACGCGCCGCGCGTAGAACGCCCGTGTATCGACACTGCCGAGTCCCGCCCAACGCCGCGCGGCATTCGATGTGATCAGGAAGCCCGAGATCACGAAGAACATCGTCACACCGTAATTGCCGTTACGCGCAACCGCACGAACGGCATTCCAGCCGAATGTGGCGGCTAGCGTCGTGTCGTTCAGGTGGTAAGCAATATTGAAGTGATGAAACAACACGAGCAGAATCGACACGCCGCGAATCAGATCGATCCGCCGGTTACGCTGACCGGCTTCGTTCATGCGCTCGCCTTGGCCCACTCCACGAAACCGTGGCCGGCTTCGCGCAATACGGTCTCGCGAAGCTCCATGCTGACGCCCGGTGCATCGTAATAAGCGGCGACGAGCAATGGCGCCCGGCCCGGCGGACGCACGATTGCGTAGTCGTTGGTTTCGCGTTCCACGCTCGTGCCGGGACGGTCGCCCGCAAGCCAGTTGGCGGGCAAGGCAGCGCGAAGCCGGTTGAGTCCCGGCTTGCAGGCGACCATCCACTCTTCGAGTTGCCGGCGCGCTTGATGGCTCAATACATCGCCCAAAAGAATACGCGCGGCCGATGTCGCGATGGCCCTCGGTGTCGTGGTATCGAGCAAGCCGCTATATTGGTTCGACTCGGGTTCGTAACGATCGGAGCGCGTAACGGAATCGCCGAGACCTCGCATGAAACGGGTCAGTGCCGCGGGGCCGCCAGTGCTTCTCATCAACAGGATCGCGGCGGTGTTGTCGCTCACCTCGACGGCGGCCTGACAGAGCGCGCCGACCGACATGGCACCCTGCGCCACGTTCGCTTTGGTAATCGGCGACGTGAAAATGAGGTCACGCTCGGTGTAATGCACGAGGCGTTCGAGTGTCTCCTTGCCGGCGTCGACGCGGGCGAGCACCTGCGCAACGAGCAAACCTTTGAAGGTGCTGCACATCAGGAATCGCTCGTCGGCGCGATAGGCTAGCGTTCGTCCTGAGCCGGTGTCGACGGCGAATAGGCCGAGGCGGCCACCGTAGCGACGTTCGATCCCGGCTATCGGAGATTCCGCCGCGAAAAGCGGTGTGGAGATGCCGCAACCTATACCGAGCAGCAGAGGGAGTCCAAGGGCAAGACGGCGGCGTGTTCTGGAAGTCTTCAACGTAATGGCTTATCGGTTGGGGATTTCGAACACGAGGCAGGTCGTCGTGGCGTGCGCGTAGAGCGTGCCATCGGGGCCGACGAGGCGCGCTTCGGCGGTCGCCAGTTGACGGCCACAGTGGATCACTTTGCCCTCGGCGCGCACACGCTGCACGCGGGGCAGCACGGCCTTCACATAGTTCACGCTCAGTTCGGCGGTCGTATAGCCGCGTCCGACCGGCATCAAGGTGTGCACCGAGCAACCCAGCGCGGAGTCGAGTAGCGTCGCCATCCAGCCGCCGTGAACGGTGCCGAGCGGATTCAGATGCTGGGCGAGCGGCGTGCCCTGAAACACCGCCTGGCCTGCCGACACTTCGATCAAGGTGAAGTCGAGCGTCTTGGCGATCGCGGCATAAGGCAATTCACCGGCGATCATCGCCTGCAAGACTTCCAGTCCTGTCTTGCCCGCAACCTGCTCCGGACTCGCAAGGCCCGGTCCCGGACCGGCGTTGACGCTAGCAAGGACTTCCTGTTCTTTCGCCAACCAGTGTTCGAGGGTTTGTTCGTGAGTCAAAGCAGGTCTCCCATACGAATGAAAATCGAAGGCATCGATTAAATCATCATTTGGTCGTCACTGCTGCGCCGAGACAACGGACCTGTGGCGACGTGCATCCACTGCGGCCAACGTGAATGGCAGGGAGGTCCGGTGTGTCCACATCCCATGCGTTTTAGAGGTTTTCCTTGAAAAGGGCATTGCCTTCGCCATGGCGGCCGAATAGTGACAGGTATTTAAATACGGAATGTACTTTCCAGAGTCTCCGCACTACTTCGAAACAGGACACACGAGAGAGTCCTCCCACTCGAATGTGCGACAATCCTCAACCATTTTGGCGTCCGCGTCCGCTTCAGATTCGTTTGCCTTTAATCGGCTTTCATTTATATTCACGCACAACTATTAGACAACTTCCGACCTGTGAAGAGACGCTCACACGTCGATTGAAAAGAAAAGATTGCACAAAAACACTGGGCACGCGGAGACATTGTCAATGCCAACGAGAACCGTACATCGAGCGGCGGCGGAACACGTTTCCGACCTCACCGAGATCCTGAACGACGCAGTCGCGTACAAGCTCCGGCAAGGCGACGTGGCGTGGGGACAGACGGGATGGACCAAGGCCGGTGTGCTGCAGACCATTACGCGTAGTGAAGCCTACGTCATCGAGCAGGACGGTGTCTGCGTCGCGACCATGTCGCTCTCGTGGCAAGACGAAAAGTACTGGGGGATTCAGGAGCCGGTCGCCGGTTATGTCCACCGGATCGCCGTGCGCAATGGCTGTCGTGGACTCGGCATTGGCGGTTTCGCAATGGACTGGTGCGCGAATCAGGTCAGCGCCCGAAACCGGCGTTTTCTTCGACTGGATTGCGACCAAAGGAATACAAAGCTCTGCGCTCACTATGAGTCGCTCGGTTTTGTACGGATCGGAACCCGCCCCATTCCGGAGCTAAGGGACTACGTCGCGTCGCTCTACGAGAAAGCGGCGCGTTAAGTCGCCGTCTGACCGGGACGTCGCTGCCGCTTCACGCGCTCGCAACGGTCCCTACCGCACCGCGCCCGATTGCGCTTCCGCATACTGACCCGACGCCAGCCCGCGCGCCACGACACGGCGCGCACGCGCCCAGGCGAGCGACATCCGCGCCTCATACTCGGTCACCATGGCATCCAGACCATCGTCACCGCACGCTTTGCGGTCATTGATCGTATCGCGCAGGTCTTCCAGTTCGAGAAGCTCGCGCAACGCATCGAATCCATCGGACGACGCCGGCGCGTCCATGTCGCCCGCAAGCCTCTCCGTCACGGCGGGCGCGGCACATTCGCCGGAAAACGCCACCCCGTCGCTGATTATCACCGCCAACCGGTCAGCGATTTCCCCCAGCGCGAACGACCGTTGCCATTCCCCGCCGAACGAGTAAGCGGTATCCGCCTGCTGCCAGATCGCAGTCAGTTCACGCATCAGCATGGGATGAACACCTTGTTCCCCGCTATCGCGCCGCGTTGCCTGCGCAGCGCCCGGAGCACGCGCGGCGGGGCGCGCGTTCAACACCTCCGCGACACGTTTTTCCAGCACGCCATCGCCGCAGACGCGCCGTTGCGAAGCTCGCGAGCCGTTCGATTGATTCGCCCTGCCGCTGATCACTCGCGATTCACCGGCCGGACCATGCGCCGCACAACTCCACTTCTCAGCCATAGCGGCCTCCAAGTCAGGCATTCTCATGTAAAGACCGCAGCGTCGCGGCGTGACTGCCGGCTATGGGCTCCGACGGCGCCTCGCCGGAAATGCGCATTGCAACCGCGGTGGCGACCGTGCTCGCATAGACGTTGAGCGCCGTACGGCCCATGTCGAAAAACGCGTCGAGGCCGAGAATCAGCAACACGGCTTCGGGCGGCAAGCCGACCGCCGACAGGATCGCCGTGATCGCCACGATCGCGCCGGACGGCACGTTAGCCGCGCCGTCGATCGTGATGATCGTCAGCACGATGATCGTGAACACCAGCGGCCAGGTCCACGCCAGGTGATAGGCATCCGCGAGATAGCCGACGGCCAGCGCCGTGTACAGCACCGCGCCGTCGCGATTGAAAATGTACGACAGCGGCAAGATGGTCGACGCGACGGACGACGGCACGCCCATTTCCGTCAGCCGCTTTAGATGGACCGGAAACGTGATTTCCGACGAACGCGTACTGAACGCGAGAATCAGCGGCTCGCTGACATGCTTGATCACCGCGCGCGGCGACAATCCGACCAGCTTGATGATCAGCGTGAGCACCACCGCCAGGATCGCCATGCCGAGGTACGCGACGCCCAGCAACTTGAGCAGCGGCGTGATGGAAGCAATCCCCTTCGACGACACCAACGCCGCCAGCCCCGCAAACACGGCAAACGGCGACAACGCGATGACCCATTCGATCATCTTGAAGAGTGCGGCCAGCAGAGATTCGAACACGGCGACCAGCGGCGCCGCGCGGTCCTCGACCACGGACAGCGCCGAACCCAGCAACACGCCGAAAACCAGCACCGGCAACGCGTTCCCTTCAGCCAGCGCCGCCACGATATTCGCCGGCACCAGGTCGACGACGAACTTCGTCCAGTCGATTCCCGGCGCGAGGTTCTTCGGCATCACGGCGGTTTGCGCGAGGCTCGCGCCGAGTCCCGGCCGGAACAGCATATTGAGCCCCAGGCCGAGCGCGCTGGCCAGCAGCGTCATGAGCAGAAAAAAGCCGATGCTCAGCATCGCCGTCTTGCCCAGATGCCCGCGCTGCACGCCCGCCCGAAACGCGCCGAGCGTGACGGACAACAGAATCAGCGGCATCACGACCATCTTGATGGCGTGCGCGAAAATCGCGGAGATAAACGACAGCTTCGCGCTGAGGTCCGGGACATAAATACCGGCGAGGATGCCTAGCGCGAGACCCACCAGCATCTGCACCGGCATGGAGATCCGCTTACTTGACGGTTTCATTCTGAGCCCTTATTAGATTGATTCTTGCGTCAGTGCCATCGATGATGTGATTCCACATATGACGTCGCGCCGCCTCCGGCTCGTTGGCCTTGATCGCGGCGTAGATGTTCAGGTGTTCCAGCGTGCCGCGTCGAACCGTCGCTACGTCGTCGCGATGCAGTTCGTTCAGCGCCAACCCCGTTTGCGCGCGGAGCACCTTGTATGTGGTGAATAAACGTTCGTTGCGGGAGGCCGCGAACATCTCCTGATGAAACACCCAGCCCGTGCGCTGCTCGACCGATAGATTGGTGGAAGGTTGTTCGAGCAACTGCTGCATTTGCGCGGCCGCTCGGGTCAATCCTTCCGTCGCGCCGTTGACCGCAGCCAGATACGCCGCCGTGCTTTCCAACGCCAGACGAACCTCGAAGATTTCCCGCAGATCGTTGTTCGTCGGCGCCGAGACGTAGGTGCCTTTTTTAGGAATGACCTCGACCAGCCCTTCGACAACCAGCCGTTGAATCGCGGAACGCACTGGCGTGTGTCCGAGCATCAGATCTTCCGCCACATTGCGGGGCGAAAGCGGATGACCCGGCGCCAGCCGCCCATCGAGAATTCTCGTGCGGAGCTGGACATATGCGGACTGCGTATCGGATTGAGTTTCCTCTAACATCTGAGATCTCAGTTGGCTCTCTCGAATAAACTGTATTTACAACGTTGGCGATGATTGCTCTAATGCGAGCACCGCGCAACTATTATTTTTGATAGGTACTCACTCTATTCATTCCAGATTGCAGATTGATCTGAAGCGCATAGATATGAAATTCCAGGCGGCTCTGTTGGCCGATCAGGGAGACCTGGATCAAAGTTTAAAGATGCTTCCCGAAATAAACTATTCGCCCCTTTCGGGCGCCATTCACTTTGTAGGTACGGACTCAATTTATGCTGCGTGATCGTTCGCTGTTCGCCATACGCTCGGTTCCAGCCGAGCAGGTCTATCCGATCCGGACTTCTGTTCTGCTGGACGGCGATACGTCGCAGTGCCGATTCCGCGGCGACGATCAGGACTCGACGTTGCATCTGGCGATCTGCGACGGCGACGCTATCGTTGCGGCTGCAACGGTGTGTCAGGAAGCCTTTCCCGGCTCTCCCGGCGATCACGCGTGGAGATTACGCGGCGTGGCCGTGGAACCGTCGATGCAGCGGTACGGCTTTGGCCAGATGCTGATCAAACTGTGCTTCGATCATGCGCGCAAGGAAGGCGGACGTATCGTCTGGTGTACGGCGCGGGAAAGCGCGCGAGGGTTTTATGAGGCGCTCGGGTTCGCTTCCGCGTCTCCTCCGTTTACCTTACCGACGCGGGGCGACGTGTTGTTCTATGAAATGCACTACGTCCTGCCGGGAGAGCCTGTTACGGATGTCGAGTAGCAGACAAAAGCTCGCACTGGCAATGACGTGGAGATAATCGGCATTGTTCTCAAGCGGCGCTCACTGGCAATAGACGGCGGGGATCCGATAAATAACCGCCTTGTATTTCGGCCGCTCGCAGTGCTCCACGATCACGCCGCCTAGCGATTCGGCAATGCGCCGGCTGGGCAGGTTCTCTTCGGCAACCGGGTAGATAAAGCTCTCGGCGCCAAGGGTTTGCGTTGCCCACCGCGCGACCAGCGTGACGGCTTCGCGACCGAAATGTTCGCCATGACGATCTTCCCGAATCCAGATGCCGAGTTCCTGCTTCCCGGTGTTCACGTAGTGAAGTCCGACCAAACCGAGAAAGCCTCCGTCGGTGCGGTGACGGATGGCGAAAACATAATCCGATCCGTTTTCGATGGACGGTAGCCAGCCCTGCCAGATGCGGTCGAATTCATCCCGCGAGGCCGCCGGTTCCCACGCCATGTAACGCGTCAGCGATAAGGTGACGCATGAGAACGCGGCGTCGGCGTCGGCGGGTGAGAACGGTTGGATAAGAAGCCGCGTAGATTCAATCGTAATGGCTTGTGCGTTGGGCAATGGTTTCATCAAGGCTGCCAACTCGAAGAAAGAGATCGCACAGAGTACGTGAATCCATTCCTTGCGAATAGCCCGCTGACTCTCACCTCGCCTGAAAATCGGTTACCCTGGTCAACCGGATTAGTTCTCGGCCGTTGAGTGAGTACCGGTTTCGCGGCGAACATCTACCTCGATTACAACAAGAAAGGAGCGGTGCAATGCGGCAAAGCGTTAGGGTAGTCGCAGGCTGCATGCTTGCATTGTCATGTGCGGTGGCGCAGTCGGACGCGGTGTTCTCCGACACCGGCTATGCCGCCGACGCTTACGGCGCCGCGGATCATTATCCGCTGCCCGTGCCGGGCAAGCCCAGAACGCAAGCGCAGTTTGTCGGCTACTACAGCCATTTCGACGAGGTTCATCCGAGCAATCTGATTGCCAAAGCCGGCGTTGCGTCCACACTCAAAACTGCCGAACACGAACTCGTACTGAACTATCCGTACGGAGGCCAGTATCGCAGTGTCAACGACTACCTCGATCGTAATCCGGTGACCGGCCTGCTGATCGCGCGCGGCGACACGATTCTTTACGAACACTATCGCTACGCCCGGAAGGACACCGATCGCTTCATGTCGCAATCCATGGCGAAAACGATTGTCGGCATGTTGATCGGTATCGCCATATCGGAAGGCGCGATTCACTCGATCGACGATCTTGCGGATGTCTATGTACCGCAGTTGGCCGACACCGCCTACGGCCAAACGTCAATTCGCGATCTGCTGCATATGTCTTCCGGCGTCCATTTCTTCGAAGACAGCAACGCAGGCGACGATCGCGACAAACTAGGCCGCGATCTCTTCAGCCCGCACGGCGCGGGAGCCATCGAAGCTGTCAGGCGCTTCAATCAGCGCGACCACGCACCCGGCACGCATTTCAGCTACGCAAGTATCGAAACGGAAGTACTCGGTCTGGTTTTAAGTCATGCAACGCATCAGTCCGTCGCGCAGTATGCGAGCGAGCGCATCTGGAAGAAGATGGGCATGGAATCCGATGCATCGTGGGGACATGACGCGACCGGGCTGGACATTACCTACTGCTGCGTGAACGCCACGCTGCGTGATTGGGCGAGACTTGGACTGATGCTGGCCTATGACGGCAAGTGGAACGGGCAGCAGATCGTGCCGCGTAACTGGGTGCTACAAGCGACCAGCGTCGCCTCTCCCGATAGCTTTCTCGCCCCGGGCAGGGCCAATCCGCTATTCGGCTATGGTTACCAGGTGTGGATTTTGCCCGGCGACCACCGTATGTTCGCGTTGCAAGGCATGGACGGCCAAAGAATTATCGTCGACCCACGCTCGAAGCTCGTACTTGTGCAAACAGCCATATGGACTAGCGATCATGACCCCGGCATGCGAGAGGTCTACGCGTTGTGGAACGCGCTGGTCGCCCAATTCGGATAACGTAAGCGCGGGAAGGCTTGCGGCTAATTCCAATCGCCCAGCCTTCCCACGCGATGAATCTCTCTAGATCAGCCCTTGAGCCGTCATTGCCAGCAGCAGCCGTTCCGCGCCAATACCGAAACCCGCTCCCTCGCGATACGCCCCACCGCCCACCACTTGCTGTTGCGCGCCGAGTTCGGTACAACGCAACTCGAAACCCCGGCCGTTCAGATAGTAGCTAAGGCCTCTCCTCGCCGCGGTGTCGATCTCGTAGCGAAGTCCGAGCGAATCGAAAAAGCCCGTCACGATCTTCTGACTGCGTCTCGTCGCGAAGTCGGGATCGGCGCACAGGTATTCGAATCCGAGTTGCGAGAACTCGCGATAGCGACCGGCCTGCGGCCGCTCATAGCGATAGCACCGCGCGATATAGAACAACATCCGTTCCGGTTGTCGATCCAGCAGTTCGGCGCAACGCTCCTGGAATAGCGCGGTCGCTTCTGGAATCAGGCAACAGGGTCGCCCTTTCTTGTCGGGGAAGGCCCACATCTGGCCGATTATCTCGCTGCCGCCGGCCTTCTGGATAAACGTGTCCTGCGACCATAGCGCAGGAACGATCGCCTCCTCCGCGCCAAGGTCAATGAAGATAACTCCGGAATTGATTTTCCAGTGCGCGTATCTGTGCCGCCTCTTTCCCAACGACGAAGCGAGTTCCGCGAATCATGGTCATGAGAAACCTCTCTAATTTAGTGGTGTAAAGGTGCTGGAAATAAAAAAAGGCGCCTGAGGGGCGCCTTGGTTGTACGTGCAGGGAAGGGAGTTGAAATACCGCGTTCCTTGCTATGGACGTAACGAACCACGGCGCAATGCATTGCGACCGTGATGATGATGAGACTTGCTCGGGACGTTACGGGGTTCCATGTTCTCTATAGTCGCACACTAATAAGTTTTTGTGTGCCTGCAAAATTTGTCTCGTACGTCGATCCGATCAACCCGACCGACGTACGCCGTCTTTGACCGGCAACCAGATCTCCAGAACACCCGTCCCCGCGCAGGGATCGAAGTCTTCGCTATAGCGCTCGAACTCGGGCGCTTCCGCCGCCTCCATGCCCGACTCCGGCAGCCATTTATTCCAGATGCTGTGGACCGTTTCGTGCAACGTCGAGATGTGTCCTTTATGTTCAAAGACGGCGTAGCGCTGCGGTTCGATTTCCACGCAGCGGAAAGCGGCGGGCAAACGGTCCCGGCTTCTCACCCGCACACCCGCGATGTAGTCGAATCCGCCCTCCCCATCCGCGCTGCAGCACACGCCGTAGGTCACGCAACTCAGCTGGTCGGGCAAGTTGCCAATGTACGGGTTGAAAGTCTGCCAAAGCGCTGGAATGCCTTCGTTGGTTTCGAACGTGAAGCGACCGCCTATTCCGGCGATCAGCAAGCTTTCGCTCATTTCGAAACGCGGCTCGGCTATATCAGTGAGTTTCGTTTCTTTCATACGTAGCGGCTCCACCAGAGAAAGACCATCGAGATCGCGCCGTGCCCGCACCTGTTCGGGCGTGACGCCGAACAAATCGTGAAAGGCGCGCGTGAATGCCTCGTGAGAACTTTATCGGGCGTCGATCGCCACGCTGAGAATATCCGGTGCGCCCTGCGTCAACGAGCGCGCGGCGCGCGTCAACCGTCGTGAACGGACGTAGCGCATGACAGGCCAACCTGTACTCATCGAGAAGAGGCGTGACAGACCGAAGCGCGACATGCCGCAAGTCGCTGAAATTCGCTCGAGCGTGAGTTCGTCGCCAAGTTCGATTTCAATAAACCACAGCGCCTTTGTAACCGGATTCATACCGTTCCCAAGATAAGTGTCCGACGGGAATATACGATATCGGCCGACGTTTCATTTGATCGTTCTTGCGCGATGTCTGGCGAACCCCGGCGACCAGGCCGGCTCAACTGTGTTGGTCGAGGCGACAGCACTGTCCATATGAAAAGAATTGCGTGAGCTTCAGAATGCCTTTCAGCCGTGTTGCGCGTCACGCGTGCTGCAACGAACCTCGTCCCCAGTCCACTGAGGCTACGCCCATGAATCGTCCGCCCGCAATTTCCACGCAACAGGTATCGAACGAGCGCGTGATCGTCACTGAATGGCGTTTTGCGCCAGGCGCCGAGACCGGCTGGCATATCCACGGGCACGACTATGTCGTCGTGCCGCAAACCGACGGACAGCTTCTGCTAGAGACGACGCAAGGCAATCGCGAAACGCAACTGCGAGCCGGACAGAGTTATGCCGGGCTGAAAGGCGTCGAGCACAACGTCGTCAACGCGACCGATCACGAGGTCGTGTTCATCGAGGTGGAGATTCGCTAGCCGATCGCGCGCATCAGATCGCCTCGGCTACACGCACAATCAGAAACGCGGCCGGCACCAGCATCAATTGCGCGAGCAGGGTTCCCACGACCCGGGCGCCGATCAGCGTGGTGATGGCGCGCCGGAATCGGTTTTCCGTGACGCGCCCTTCTATGACGTCGTCCGTCATGACGGATATTTGCGGGTCGATAATGACCGTCAGCACGATCGTCGCGAATCCATTGATCACCGAAGAAAGATTCGCGCAGGTCACGCGCAACTCCGGTTTCAAAAACCCCGCGTATAGCGACGCAAAAACGCCGACCGTCCAAAGCGACATGGCGAAGACATTCAGCGTAATCACTTTCCACGACACGCCGGCATCGGACGTCAATTGCGTCACGTTTTCTCTGGCAGGCAGGCGAGCACCGCCGCGAATGTACGCGATTCCACCGCGGCTGAACGCATGAAGCGCCAGCCGCGGAATCGATCGATGCACCTGGAAATGGATCACCGCGCGGCTGAAGTAGCGCTGAAAGGTGGGAATGAGAAACGCCCCCACGACCGTGGCAAGCGTCGCCGCCAACAGGAAGAGCCGGAAATCCCCCAGCATGCCGGCCTGTACGTGATGAGCGAGATCTTCTTCGACCCGCTTCGCCAGAAACGGTCCCTGGAACGAGTTCGCCGTGCGCGACACCAGCGCGATGATGCCGAACAACGCGAACGAAACGGCGATCCGTCGGGTACGAACCCCGGCGATCCGAACGGCGTAGGCCAGGGTCGCGATAACGTGAATCACGAACGTGAGCGCGCAGATGATGATCAGTTGGGTATCCATGAGCGTGACGGGAGTCCGGGCCGAGAGAGTCTACCCGACCCGCCTCGGCCCATCGGTACGGCAACCTCAGCGCGTGCCCACCTTATGCTGGCTCATCGGCATATCGGAGCGTCTTTCGAGTACGGCAGGCGCCGTTTCCCGCATGGACAGCGCGCACAGGCTGGAGATAATGCCGAGCAGCGAGAACATGACCGCCGGCCCCATCCAACCCACCACGCCATACAGGCCAGTGGCAACAAACGGCAGCAAGCCCGCCACGACCGACGCCCCGTTGTACCCCAGCGAAATCCCCGACGACCGCACATTCGCCGGAAACTGCTCGGAGAACCAGCTCGATTCGACCGCAAAGATCGGATCGTGGCTGAACAGCAGCGACAACGTCACCGCCGTAATGACCATGATCGCCGCACCGGTGTTGATCAGCATGAACATCGGCATGCCGAACACGATGGTGAACAACGCACCGAACAGGAACAGCGGACGCCGCCCTAACCGGTCGCTCAGCATGCCATAAAACAGATGGCTGCCGAGACCGAGCGCCGAACCGATCATCGTCCCCCACAGCACATTCTCTTTGGCGGACACATGCGCGAGGATCACGTACGACAGCATGAAACTGGTCGTGATGTAGTAGCCGCCCGTTTCCGCGAGACGCAAGCCGATGATCTTCAGGATCATGCGCCAGTCGCTGCGAATCACCTGCAACGCGGGCTGCTTGATAATCGTGTCGCTGGCCTTGATCGCTTCGAAGGCGGGCGACTCCTTCACGCTCAAACGGATAAAGAGGCCGATCGCCACCATCACGAACGACACCAGAAACGGCGCCCGCCACACCCAGTTGCCTTCGAACATCGTCGACGAAAGAAGGAACGCGCCGTTGGCCAGCAGCAGCCCCAACGGAATCCCCACCTGCGGCACCGCACCGAAGAATCCGCGACGTTTGGCCGGCGCATGCTCGCACGCCATCAGGACCGCACCGCCCCATTCCGCGCCGAAACCGATGCCTTGCACCATGCGCAGCAGAATCAGCAGTACAGGCGCCAATACACCGACCTGATCGTAGGTAGGCAGCGCGCCGATCAGCACGGTCGCGGCGCCCATGGCGAGCAGCGACCAGAACAGCACCGTCTTGCGCCCCAGACGATCGCCATAGTGCCCCGCCAGATACCCACCGAACGGCCGCATCAGAAAGCCGACCGCCAGCGTGGCGAACGCCGCCATGATGCCGACGATCGGCTCGTTCGTATGAAAGAATATCTTGCCGAACCAGCCGGCGGCAGCGGTGCCGTAGATGAAGAAGTCATAGCTCTCCACCGCCGAGCCGATCATCGATGCAAAAGACACCTTGATCGGATTGTCCTTGGCAGGAAGTGTCGCGGATGAGGTACTCATGGCTTGTGTCTCCGAATCGTTTTAGTAGGTGAATAGCGCGCTGAGGGCGAAGCCCGAGGCTGAAACCGCCCGTCAACGCCAGGTTTCGATCACCCGGCTGTCGTCGCGCAATCCCAATCCCGCATCGGCGGCCTGCTGATAACGCTCGCGCGCGATTTTCAGCAGCGGCACGTCGGCGCCACATTGCACGGCGGCCGCATTCACCAAGCCGCTGTCTTTGACGAAAATATTGATCGCGCTGGTAACTTCGACGTCGCTGCCGGTCACCATGCGCGGGCCGCGATCCGACAGCATCCAAGAGCCGGCCGCGCCTTTTTCGATCAGCTTCAGCACGGCGGCCGGGTCGAGTCCGAGCGCGCCGGCGAGATTCAGCGCTTCGGCGGCGGCCACGATATGCACCGAACACAGATGCTGATTCACCACCTTGATGCTTTGCCCGTCGCCGAGTTGCTGGCCCGTGACATGCACGCCGCCCATGGCGTCCAGCACCGGCAACACGCTGTCCACATCCTGCTGCTCGCCGGCCGCGAAGATCACGAGCATGCCGGTTTTCGCGCGCGCGACGCCGCCCGTCACCGGCGCATCGACCACGCGCGCGCCGGCCTCGCGCAAACGCGCGCCCTGCTCGCGCACGCTCGCCGGACCGACCGTGGACATAATCACCCACGTCTGCCCTTTTACCGCGCTCACGGCCTCATCGACCAGCGTCGACAGATGTTCCGGCGTGGCGACCATCACGACGACGATCTCCGCCGCCGGCGCCGCGTCGAAACTGGCAACCGCCTCGATCCCGCTCATCTGCGCGTTTTCACGCGCGCGGCCGAACACATCCACGCCGGTCACCGCATGCCCCGCCTGCTGGATGCGTAGCGCCATCGGCAAACCGATCGCGCCGACTCCTACAAAGGTCACGTTCATGGTGGTCTCCTCACGCTAACCATTGTTTGATGCTGCCCACCAGCGACGACGTCGAGATGCCGTAGCGGTCGTGCAGCGTGGGCAACGCGCCCGCCGCGAGAAACTGATCCGGCAGCGCGATCTGCCGGAATTCCGGCTGCACGCGTGCGCGCATCAACGCCGTGGCGACGGCTTCTCCCAGTCCGCCGACACAACTGTGATTCTCCGCGACGATCACGAGACGCCCCGAACGCCGGCACGCTTCGACGATGGTCTCCTCGTCGAGCGGTTTGATGGTGGGCACGTGCAGCACCGCGACGTCGGCGGCGCCGTCCCCGAGCACTTGTGCGGCTTCGAGTGCGCGCATCGTCATGATCCCCGACGAGATGATCAACACGTCGCGGCCGTCGCGCAGCAGCTTCGCTTTGCCGAGTTCGAACTGGTAGTCGTATTCGTCGAGCACCAGCGGCACCTTGCCGCGCAGCAGACGCATATACACCGGACCATCATGCGCGGCGATCGCGGCGACCGCCTGTTCGGTATCGAGCGCGTCGCACGGATCGACGATCGTCAGCCCCGGAATGCCGCGCATCAGCGCGATGTCTTCGGTGGCCTGGTGGCTCGGACCGTAGCCCGTCGTCAGGCCCGGCAGCGCGGCGCAGATCTTCACGTTGAGGTTTTCTTCGGCGATCACCTGGTGGATGAAGTCGTACGCGCGGCGCGTGGCGAACACCGCGTAAGTCGTCGCGAACGGAATGAAGCCTTCCTTCGCCATGCCGCCGGCGGCGCCCATCAGCAACTGTTCGGCCATGCCCATCTGGAAATGGCGCTGCGGGTACTCGTTGGCGAAGATGTGCAGATCGGTGTACTTCGACAGATCCGCCGTCATGCCGACGATATTCGGCCGCTTCGCCGCTTCCGCCACGAGCGCGTGCCCGAACGGCGCGGCCATGGTGCGCTGGCCTTCCGTCGCGATCGACGCGATCATCGCCGACGTCGTCAGGCGGGGTTTATTGATGACGGTGCTCATGCTCGGTCTCCCGCGGGTTGCGCTGCATCGAGCACGGCGATGGCTTGCTGCCATTCCTCCGGGTCGACGCGAATGAAGTGGTTTTTCTCGCGCTGTTCGAGAAACGGCACGCCCTTGCCCATCAGCGTATCGAACAGGATCACGCGCGGCACCGGCTCGCTGACGTCGCGCGCCTGATCGAATGCGGCAATCACGGCCGCGAGATCGTTGCCGTCGACGCGTTGCACATGCCAGCCGAAGGCGCGCCATTTGTCCGCCAGCGGCTCGAAACCGAGAATGCGCTGCGATGGGCCGTCCGCCTGCTGCTGGTTGACGTCCACCAGCGTGATCAGATTGCCGAGCTGGTGATGCGCCGCGGACATCGCAGCTTCCCATGTGGCGCCTTCATCGAGCTCGCCGTCGGACATCGAATTGAAGACCCACGCCGGGTTGCCTTTTTGCCGCAGCCCGAGCGCCATGCCCACCGCGATGCTCAAACCTTGCCCCAGCGAGCCGCCCGAGATTTCCATGCCGGGGGTGTAGCTCGCCATGCCGGACATCGGCAGGCGGCTGTCGTCGGAACCGTAGGTCTCCAACTCCGCCTCGGCAATCACGCCCGCTTCGATCAGCGCCGCGTACAGCGCGATCGCGTAGTGCCCGTGCGACAGCAGAAAGCGATCCCGGCCTTCCCACTCGGGTTCGTCGGGCCGCAGGTTCATCGCGTGGCAGAACGCCACGGCGAGCACATCGGCAAGGCCCAGCGCCTGGCCGATATAGCCCTGGCCTTGCACTTCGCCCATGCGCAGCGCAAAGCGGCGGATCCGGTACGCGTGGCGCGCGAGGTCGGCGTGGGAGTTAGCGTGGGAATCGCTGGGGCTGGCGGCGCTCTGTCGCCGTGTTTCGGTGATGGCTGTCATGTCTCCGTCCTGAATGTCTTTGGAATGCGGTGCCCGGCGTGGCGGGCTGGTCAGCTGACTCGCTGGCAACAGATGCTTTTCATTCATCAGTTGCAAACCAGTTCGACGCAGAGCCAGCGTATCATTGGGAAAAACCCACTGACAAAAGAAAAGATTGCACCCATTCATGAACGAAATTCACGCATGAAGCCGATTCGCAAGTTACCGCTGCCGTTCCTGCGTGTGTTCGAGGCGGCCGGCCGCACCGCGTCGTTCGCGACGGCGGCACAAGAACTGGATCTGTCGCCGAGCGCGGTCAGCCACTCCATTCGTAAGCTGGAAGAAACCGTGGATTTGCGACTGTTCCAGCGCAGCACACGCGAGGTCACGCTGACCCGCGAAGGCGCGATCCTGCTCGAACACGTGCAGCGCGGCATGGAAGAGATGCGCCGCGGACTCGCGCTCGTCACGACCGACGAACCCAGTCCGCTGCGTCTTCACACCGCCCCGAGTTTCGCCACGCAATGGTTGCTACCGAGACTCGCGGGCTTCGTGAAAGAAAATCCCCGGATCGACCTGCGTTTTTCCGCGAGCACGGACTACGCGCGTTTCGAGGACGACGACTTCGACCTCGATATCGTGTACGGCGAGCCCAAGCCGTCGCCGTATGAAAAGATTCCGCTCGCGCTCGAGAAACTGACGCCGCTTTGCGCGCCAAAACTCGCGCGGAAAATTCAGCGCCCGGAGGATCTGTACGAACACACGCTCATTCAGTGCGACGTTCAGATGTTCCAATGGAAAGGATGGTTCGAGGCCAACCATCTGAGCCCGCCGAACCAATATGGATTGCGCTTCGATCGGAGTTCAATGGCGATCGCCGCGGCCGTCGGCGGGCTCGGTGTGGTGCTCGAATCCACCCTATTGGCCGAGCGTGAGTTGAATCAGGGGACGCTGATGTCTCCGTTGATCGGCACTACGCGGGAAGTCCCGTACGTCGGTCACTATCTCGTGTATCCGAAACGGCTTCATCATCACCAGGCGTTCGACACGTTCAGGAGCTGGTTACTGAAGGAGTTGGGGATCGAGAACTTACCTGGCTCTTTAATCTAAACCGGTTTGCTAGATGGCACATGAAATGAAAAGTAAGTTGGGCTGCATTCCGACAATGCATCGAGCATTAAATTAGCTGGCACACTATTCAAACGCTCGCGCTCATTTAATGAGGCATCCGACGTACTTGCTTTAGATTCAAGACTGCTTTATCGTAAGCCGTATCGCGTCGACAAGAAGCAAAATAGACGGCACTCCGGCTGCACCGCAGCAACGGCAAAGACACTAAACGAATCGATCAACGCACAGGCCAGCGTTAGGCGCAGGGCCAGGTTCTTCGTCAACGAAGAATCCTGCCAGGTTGTCATCCATCACTAGTCGAGCTCTTCTGAAAGCCGTCAACCTATGCAAAGCAGCTATAACCTGGGGCTAGTCGCCTTTTCGCTTGTCGTCGCGACACTGGCGTCCTATACGGCACTCGATCTCGCCGACCGTATTTCCTTACTCGCTTACTCCCGTTCCCGGCACATATGGCTAGCCGGCGGCGCATTGGCCATGGGAATCGGTATCTGGTCGATGCACTTCATCGGCATGCTCTCGTTTTCCCTGAGTATTCCCATTGGCTATGATTTTGCGGTGACGGGTTACTCGCTCGTCATCGCCATTCTGGTTTCGTGGTTCGCGTTGCATGTTGTCACGCTCGATCGTCTGAAGATGTCGGGCTTAATCGCCGGCGGCACGCTAATGGGTTTCGGTATTTCCGGCATGCACTACCTGGGCATGGCCGCGATGAAGATGAATCCGGCTATTCAGTACGAGCCCACCATCTTCGCCGCGTCGATTCTGATTGCGATTGCCGCGTCCACGGCGGCACTCTGGCTCACCAATACATTGCGCGGCGCGGGGCCGAACCGTTTGATGCGCAAACGTATCGGCGCGGCTTGTGTAATGGGCGTTGCGATTGCCGGCATGCATTACACCGGCATGGCCGCGGCGGATTTTCCGGTTGGCTCGATTTGCGGTGCGGCGGGCGGCGTTAAACCTCAGTGGCTGGCGCTTGCGATCATTCCGTTGTCGATTGCGATTCTTGTCGTGACGTTGCTGCTTAGCCGGCTCGATGCGAGAGCGACGTTTCTGTCGAACTCGATTACGCGGCTGAATGAGCAGATCGATCGGATCCAGGGGCCGGCGCGGTAATCCGCTTCCAGCTTTACGCGACCTTCATTGCGGTTTCCGCGCGTAGTAGATATCCCATTCCTCTTCCGCCTCCTTGACGAACCCATGCCGCTGATAAAAGCGGTTGGAGTCGCTATCGCGAAGCGCGCCCAGTTTGACTTCAATGGAACGCGCGTCCGCATCGGCGAGGATCGCCTGCATCACGGTGGAGCCGATGCCCTTTCCCTGGTGCTCAGGCATCACATAGAAATGATCGAGCTTCAGATAGTCCTTTTCGGGCCGCGTTAAAACGAAGCCCACCGACACGCCGTCGATCACAATGAACTTGCACAGGTCCGGCTCAAACGATGCAAGAAAACGATCACGCGCCCGCTGCGGGTCGAAGCGGCCAATCCGCTCCAGACTTTCCCTCATCGCGGCGATACGCATTTGAACCAGCGTGTCGGCGTCGCCGTGAGTTGTGTTCGCGAACGTCAGGTTCATTCTCATGGCTCTAAAAATAGCGTTATTCGTGGGTCTACAAATCATGGCACGATTTTCTTATCGTGTGAGCCTTCCCGATTAAACGCACGGAGTTCCGCCATGACTGCCCCCGAAGCCGCGCCGCCATCCGAGCGCAGCCGCATTCGCCGCCTCGCGCAACGTGGACATTACGACCGCGCCACACTCCACGCGGTCATCGACGCCGCGTACGTGTGCCATGTCGCCTTCACCGACGACCACGGCGTGCACTGCATCCCCACCGCGTGCTGGCGCGACGGCGACTATCTGTACATTCACGGCTCCAACGGCAGCCGCATGCTGAAGCTGGCCGCCAGCCGCGCACAGGTTTGCGTGACGATCACGCACCTCGACGGCCTGGTGCTGGCGCGCTCGGCGTTCAACCATTCGATGAACTATCGCTCGGCGGTTATCTACGGTGAATTCGATGTGATAGCGGACGCGCTCAAGTCCGCGGCGCTCGATACGTTGATGGAGCACATCGCGCCGGGCCGTTCACGAGAAGCCCGCCCCGGCGACGCCAACGAACTGGCCGCGACGACCATCCTGCGTATTCCGCTCGATGAAGCCGCGTGCAAGATCAGCAGCAGCGGTCCCGAAGATGACGAAGCCGATCTGAATCTGCCGGTCTGGGCCGGCGTGCTGCCGCTGGCGCTGCAACCGGGAATGCCCGTGGTCGTCGCCGCGCCGCGCGGCACGCCCGACTATGTGGAACGTTGGCAGGACGCTGCGGTTCATCGCACGGCCGTGGACGCGCTGACGTCGACAACGTCCTGAGCGACCCCGCGCGCCCGCGTCACCCTGCGTGCTTCTGCCGGTTCACTTCTTTCGACGGATCTGGCGAAGCCGCGGAGGTCTGCTCGGTGCGTTGCTTCAACGCCTCGTTCATCTCGCGCATGCTGTCGACGGTGGCTTTCAGAACACCGAGAGTCAGCCGCCCGACGAGAACCCCGGTGAATGTTTCGCCTTGAATAAAGCGGGTTCTGTTGCCCACCGGCTCAAGAACGAACCAATGCTCGCCGTCGAAGAGACCAGGAAGCCAGACGTACCCTTTCCATCGCAACTCCCGCTCCGGTCGAACCACAAGAATTCGCGGATGAAACACCATGGCGTCCGGCCCGGTTCCTTCGGCGAATTCAATCACGTTGCCTTCGCGGAGTTGTCCCTCCAGCCGCGAAATCTCGGGATTCCACGCGGGGTAGTCGGCGGTTGCGGTGAGAACTTGCCAGACTGCTTGCGGCGAACTGTCGATCAACACGTCGGTTTCTATCGCGCCATTGCGGTGCAGCGCGAATAGCGCCAACGCAACTACGACAATCAGGCCAGGCAAGCCGACAATAAAGCGGTTCAGCAGACTCAAGTTTGATTCCTCGATGTATGCGCGGGAGCATCGTTATCAATGAGAATGATTTCGTCCAATCCTTCCGACAACGACGGCGCCTCGAATAGCCTGAAGACGTTGGCGATCGCCTCATCCGGCACGATCTCGTCGTGCGGACGGGTTCTGTTGCGGCCCAGAGCCGTTTCCAGAGAAACCCTGATCCAGACCCCCGTAACGGGCGATTTTGCACGTCTCGCGATCTCAATCAATCGCGATCTGCGCGCCGCAGTGGCGAGCGTCGAGTCCACGCAGATGACGTCCGCCGCAGACTGAAGGCGCGCCTTGACCCAGGTGGATTTTCCTGAGCCCTGCACGCCGATTACCAGAAAGACTCGCCGCGGGCTGTCCGCTAGCGCCGCGGCCAGGTCGGCATAAAGTCGTTCCCAAGCCGCCGTGTTACGTTCGGGTGTAAAGACCCGTCGGCCGTCTATCTGAAGGTAATGATCGGGATTGAGATGCACGGAGTAAGGAGTCTCGTAGCGGACGGGCGCCGCACTATCGCTCAAGCGGCCAACAGGACATGAAATGCCGCTCGTCCGTCGATCGATCGACCTTGAAGCCGTTTCTCTCATAGAGCTGTCGAGCCGGATTCACACGCAACACGCGCAATCGGATCGGCTTGCCACTCGCGTGGGCGCTTTCAATCAGACCTCTCAACAGCAACGTGCCGATGCCACGCCCTTGATGCGTCGGCAGGACGTAGAGCTTTTCCAGCATCACGGCATCCGGCTCTTCCGCTACCGCAATGCAACCGATCTCACCGTCGTCGCTTTGAATGATCTGGTGGATTTCCAGCCGACACGCGTCGCGCGGTTCCGGGAACCAGGTGCCCCACGTCTGTACGGCATAGTCGCGCATGCATGTCTCGTGGACCGCCGCCAGAAAATCCCAATCAGACTCGGTAGCGTGGCGCAAAGTGATATTCGGCATCGAAATTCTTTGCATCAGTGGTCCTCCATTTCAATTCGCCGCATCCCGTTCCTCGTCATCCCGTACCCAGCGCAAACCCCATGATCGGCTGCAAAAAAATATGGGTGCCAATGTGAGCGGTTTGCGCCGTGACAAAGCCATATCGCCAGTAGAGAAAACCCCACAAAACACCGGCCAGAATGAACCGCACGACCACATACAGCAGGAAACCCGGTGTCAGGTGCGGCGGATAGAACGGCGCCTCGTTGATCAGCATCGGTACAGCCTGCGCCAGAATAATGGCGAACCAGTAAGCGGCGCTCGGCAAACGCCCTTGCGAATCCCGCCAGACAAGTCCAAGAACCCATAGCACCGCCGACATGAAAAACAGACGGTAGAAAATGTCCTCGTTGAACCCGCGCATCATGAAGTAAATCAGGCGTGCCGGCAGCGCAGACCCGGAAAAATAGGCGACGTAACTCGAAGGCAGCAAGCGCCGAAACACAACAAGATCGACGAACGCGACGTAGAGCGCGACGAGCAGGCCAATGCCAAAAGCGACCGCAAGCGGATGACGAAGACCGTGAGCCGCCAGTTGCAGGCCGCTTCGCTGAGCACAATACAGCCCAACGACACCGAGCACGATAAACAAGGCGACGCGAGCCCACGGCATGCCGCCGGTGACGGCATCGAAGACTCTATCGAAACCTGCCCGCGACGCGATCAGCGCGCCGACGCCGAGAAGCACGCTGGCCAGCAGCCAGTTCGAACGAAGTGAGCGTTCGGGCAATGTCGAAATACTCATGGGCTTTCAGAAACCATGCAACACCTCGATGACGGTGAACCCTATTCGCTGGGAAATCCGCTGCGCCTGTATGACTCGAACGTATTGAAACATTGAAAAGAACGGAATGCGCGTTTTGATTAAACGAAATTCAGCTTTACAACTTTGCTGCGCGCGCCAAGCCACACAGCGCCAGCCTGTATGATGGCGGCTCCGCGCCGGACCGCCCGCCCAGGCGGCTCGCCTGACTCGCGGCCAGCACCATGGCCACCGCGCGCCAACGTATTTCATTCATCATGACCAGGAGGAAGACCGCCATGACGGCCGCCACGCAATTCGATCAAGTTTCCGTTATCAAACGAGCCAACGTCTACTTCGACGGCAAGTGTGTCTCGCATACCGTTCTGTTCGCCGACGGCACGCGCAAAACGCTCGGCGTGATTCTGCCGGGCACGCTGAACTTCGGCACCGACGCGCCGGAACTCATGGAAGTGCAAGCGGGCCAATGCCGCATCCGTCTGGAAGGCAGCGACACGTGGCAGACCTATAGCGCCGGCGAGTCGTTCCCGGTGCCGGGCAAGAGCCGTTTCGATATCGACGTGGTTGAAACGCTCGACTACGTTTGCAGCTATCTGTAAATGCAACAGCGACGACGCGCGGACCTAGGCCGCCCGTCGTCGCTCGCGAATGGCAAGCTCATTTAAGCGGCCGACGCTTCCTCAACCAGCCAGTCGCGGAACGCAATCAGCTTCGGCAACGCGCCGCATTCCGGCCGGTACACGACGTAATACGCGAGCGCCGAGGTCAACGCCACCTCGGGAAAAAGACGCACCAGCCGCCCCGCCGCCAGGTCGTCGCTCGCCATCACGCTGCGAGCCAGCGCGACGCCGTGTCCATCTATCGCCGCCTGCAGCACCGCGGCAGAGTTGTTGATTCGCAAGCCCCGTTTCGTCGCCACGTCTTTCACGCCGGCGGCGTCGAGCCATGCGTCCCACGTCGCGAACCCCGCGTGACTTTCCACCGACTGATCGTGAATCAGCGTCTGCCCGGCAAGATCGGCCGGCTTGCGCAAGCGGCGGCTGTTCTGCAGCAGCACCGGCGAACAGACCGGATAGAGCTCCTCGTCCATCAGCTTGTGCGCCCTCAGGCCGGGCCATGAACCGGTGCCGTAACGCACGCCGATATCGATACCCTGCGCGACGAAATCGAGCAGCTTGAGGCTCGTGTCGAGCCGCACGTCCGTCTCCGGCCATGCCGCCTGAAAGCGGTCGATGCGCGGCAACAGCCACTTCGCCGCGAACGCCGGACTCACCGTGACGGTCAGCACACCGTTCGCCGATCCTTCTTTCAAACGCGACAGCCCCAGATTCAGGCGATCGAATCCCGCGCGAATGTCCGGCAGCGCGCGCTGCGCCACTTCCGTCGGCACGAGACGCGCGCGGCCGCTGCTGCTGCGATGAAACAGCGGCGTGCCGAGCCAGTCTTCGAGGCTGCGCACCAGTTGCCCGATGGCCGCCGGCGTCACGTTGAGCTCCAGCGCCGCCGCGGAAAAGCTCTGATGCCGGGCGCTCGCCTCGAAGGCGCGCAACGCGTTCAGATAGACGGGTGACTTCATGATTAAAAGAATTTCTTTACTGGTTGCGAAGATTATCTCATTTGCCGGGGTGGCTTGAGACGCCAATAATCACTTCGTGAATTAAACGAAATATCCGGGGAAAAAGCGACGCAAGCAAGACACGCGGGGCTGTCCCGATTCTTATCACGGAGAAGCATCATGAACAGTTTTTCTTCTAATGTCGCCATCGTCACGGGTGGCGGTTCGGGTATCGGCAAGGAAGTCGCGCGGCGTCTGGTCGAAGCCGGCGCATCGGTAGTGATCGGCGGCCGCGACGCGAAAAAACTCGCGCAGGCCGCCAGCGAAATCGATCCGGGCGGCGCCAGGGTGCGCACGCTGGCGGGCGACATCGCGTTGCCCGCGACGGCCAACGCGCTGGTCGATCTCGCGACGCAAGCGTTCAGCGGCGTCGACATTCTGATCAATAACGCGGGCGTGTTCCGTCCGAAGGCGTTCCTCGACGTCGACGAAGCGGAGTACGACTGGTTCCTCGACACCATTCTGAAGGGCAAGTTTTTTATGGCCCAGGCAGCGGCGCGCGCGATGAAACTTCGCGGCGGCGGCGCGATCGTTCAGACCGGTTCGCTGTGGGCCTTGCAGGCGATCGGCGCGACACCGTCGGCGGCTTATTCGGCGGCGAACGCGGGCGTGCATGCGCTCACCCGCAACCTCGCAATCGAACTCGCGTCGGCCAACATCCGCATCAACACAGTGGCACCCGCGGTCGTCGAAACGCCGGTCTACAACACGTTCATGAGCGAAGATCAGGTGAAGGACACGCTGCCGACGTTCAACGCGTTTCATCCGCTCGGTCGCAATGGGCAACCTGCCGATATCGCCGAAGCGATCCTGTTCCTCGCGTCGCCGCGAGCGTCGTGGATCACGGGCACGGTGCTGCCGGTGGACGGCGGCGTGATGGCGGGACGTCAGGCTTGATCGCGACGCGTCAGGCCACCTCGGATCACGGTGAAAGCGATTGACGTCGGCGACTTCGCAGCCGGACAATTACCTCCCCTTGCGGTCGTTTTACGACGGCCGCAAGACGGTGTTTCGCGTGCCTCCACATGGAGATTCGTATGAGCTATCACCTGGAAGGGCGTCTACTCGAGGTGTGCAATTGCAAGGTCCTGTGTCCTTGCTGGATCGGCGAGGACCCCGACAACGGAACCTGCGACACCATCGTCGCATGGCACATCGACAAAGGAACGGTTGAAGGTGTGGATGTGGGCGGCAACACCATCGCGGCCGTCGCGCATGTCCCCGGCAATATCCTGCAAGGCAACTGGACCGCCGCGATTTTTATCGGCGATCAGGCGTCGCCGGAGCAGGAAGCCGCGCTGTTGAAGGTCTACACCGGCCAGGCCGGCGGCCCGGTCGCCGACCTGGCCAAACTGATCGGCCAGGTGGTGTCGGTGGAGCGCGCGCCGATCCGCTTTACCGTGGTCGCGGGCAAAGGCGAACTCGAGATCGGCACGAACTACTACGCGGAGCTCGAGCCCTACTCGGGGGCAACCGGCAACCAGACGACCCTCTCCGACACCGTGTTTTCCACCGTGCCGGGCGCGCCGGTTTTTGTCGGCAAGGCGCCCACCTATCGATCGAAAAACGCGGCGCTCGGCATCGACCTCCATATCAAGAACCATAACGCGCTGCAGAGCACCTTCGTCTTCGACGCATGAACGCGCCGGCAAGCCGGGCACCGTCCGGCTCCTCGCGCCATCGTCACGTGTTCGTGCCGCTAATGGCTGCGTTGATCGCGCTCGCCTGGGCGACGTTGTGGGCATGGGCGCGCAGTCCGTATGGACGCTATCTCGACCACGGCGACTGGACCGCCTCGGGGCCGGCGGCGTTTCTATGCCGCACATTGCCCGCGGGCAATGTGCTATTGCCCGCGCTGCTCTACGCCGGCGCATGGATTCTGATGACGGCAGCCATGATGCTGCCGAGCACCTTGCCGCTCTTCAATGCATTCGACCGCCTGATCGCGCAACGTCCCGATCATGCGCGTCTCCTCATGCTGCTCGGCCTCGGCTATATGACGGTGTGGGGTGCTTTCGGACTCGTGGCGCACCTACTTCATAGCGCCGTGTTCGCGCTGTTTGCCCGCGTGCCCGCGCTCGCGTGGCATGGCTGGATGATCGGCGTCGCGATCGTCGGATTGGCCGGCGCATTCCAGTTCAGCAAGCTCAAACATCGTTGCATGGACAGGTGCCGCACGCCGCTGAGTTTCGTTATCGAGCACTGGCATGGGCACGCGCAGGCCCGCCAGGCGTTCGCACTCGGGGCGCACCACGGGCTGTTCTGCGTCGGTTGCTGCTGGGCGCTGATGCTGTTGATGTTCGCGCTCGGCACCGGCAGCCTCGGCTGGATGCTTCTGCTGGCCGCCGTGATGGCGATCGAAAAGAACGTGCGCTGGGGCAGGCGGCTTAGCGCGCCGTTCGGCGTGGCGTTGTTGTCGTGGGCAGCCTTTATGGCGGTGACGCTCGCCTGAAGCGCGCGGGTTCGCTCGCGTGGCGAGACCCTGCGCGCCACGCGTGTTGTGCGACGCGCGCGACATCTTCAGCGTTCGCGCGACTGCCTCATTCAGTGGCCGCGACACCCGGCCTAACCGCCTTCGCGCGTGGCGTCGTCGCTAGCCGCTTCGTGCACCACTGCACGAACATCGCCAGCAACGCGGCCTCGATAAACGCGACCAGTGGACGCTGATAAGGCAACGCGAACGACAGCAGCAAACAGAACGCGGCAAACGAAAACCGGCCGAGCACCATGCCGCGCAGCAGCGAAATGACGAAGTCCGGACCATGCGCCCGATGCGACGACACCGACAGCACGATGCCAAGCAGCGGAAACACCGCGAGCAACCCGCTCCACGCGGCGCCCACCCTTCCCGACAACGACGTGACCAGCAGCGTCAACACCGCGCCGGCCACCATCCGGCCAAGCAGGTCGGTGCGCGACAGCGGCGCGCCGGCCGCGACCGCCGAACTGCGCGGCAGGAACGACTGGCCGAAACACACCGCGGCGAGCGCCACGATCGCAGCCCATAACGGCGACGCAGGCAACCAGGATAGACCGCACGCGGCCACGAACCACGCGCTCAGGCCGGTCGCCAGCGCAAGCGGCCAGGAGCGCGTGCGGCAGGTCCATGCGTAGGCGAAATTGAAGGCTTCCGAAGCGAGAATCGCGGACAACGATAGCGTCGCGGCACGCGCGCCGAATGCGGGTCCATGCGCGAGCACGAGCAGATACAGAATCGGCCCGGCGACCACCGGCAGGCCAGCCAACCAGCCGGCGATGGATGGCCCCCACCACTTGCCCGACATCGAAACGATCAGCAGAAACAACGGGACGAGCGTGAGTTTGAGCGCGAGCATGCCGGAATCGAGCGGAGGTAAAGTGGGATCATACCGTGCGCTTCCGCCCGCTCCGCCCGGTCCCTTCCACAGCCGGTTCTCTTGAGCGTCAATCAGACAACCGGCGGCACAGGACGCGCATCATGCCGCCGCAACGTGCGATACAGCATCCACGTAGCGGCCGAGCCCATGCCGATCGTCATCGACCACGCGACGCCCGTCACGCCCCAGTAGTGCGTCATGGGCGGCACGATGGCGATCAGCAGCACCATCTGGATCAGCGACGCGTGCGTGACCGCCTTCGCATCGCCGACCGCCCGCAGGTACGCGACGAACACCGCGATCAACGCGCCGATCGCCATGTTGATGACGAAAATCTTGAAGAGCGGCACGGCCGACATCCACGCCGGCCCGAGAATCAGCGAGAACAGCGGCTCGGCGATCATCCGCAGCAGCACGACCAGGACCGCGAGGCCAGCGGCCACGATCATCAGATACAACCTGACGCGACGCGCCGCCACGCGCGCATCGTGCCGGTGTTGCGCGGAAAACGTCGGAAACAGGTATTGGCCCATCGCGAACGCGGCGTCGGTCAACAGCATCTGCGCGAGCTTCGACGACATCTGATACGCGCCGAGTTGCGCCGGTCCGAGCAGCTTGCCGACAATCACCTTGTCGAACTGGTTGAGCAGCAGGTTCACCACGCTGCCGGCCCAGATCCAGCGGCTGAAGTCAATGTAATGGCCAATGCCGGCCCACGCGAGCCGGATCGGCGGACGCGGCCGCATCGTGATCCAGGTGAGCAGGCTTTTCAGCGTATCGCCGACGATCATCCCGATCAGCAGCGAATAAGCGCCCGCGCCACTCAGCGCAAGCGCGAGTCCGGTGCAGCAATCGAGGAACGCGGCGGCCGTCTCGATCCCCGCAAGCTGCTGAAAACCGCGATTACGTTGCACCACGAAATAAGCCGGCGAAGCGAGGCCGCGAATCAGCGGCAACGCCGCCGCGAGTTGCAGCAGCGTGAGCGCATTGCCGAGGTGAAACTGTCGATTCATGACCGGCGCGAGCGCGACCAGCAGCAACGCGACCACGATGCCGCGAGTCGTCAGCGTGGTCCAGACGGCGCCGAGTTCCTGATGCGTGGGCGTGTCGCGTCCCTGGATCACCGCCTGCGCCAGACCGGTATCGGACAGCGATTCCGCGATCGCCACCGCGAGCAGCGCAATGCTGACGCTGCCTATCGCCGACGGCCCGAGAATGCGCCCCAGCGCAAGAAACTTCACCGCCACGAGACCGCGTACGACGACCTGCTGCAACAACACCCAGGTGGGCGCACTCGGCCCAAGGCCTCCTCGCACCGAGAAAGCCGTAACCCTGATCGATCTCACTGTCTCCCCTCCCTGGTCGCTTGCTCCCCGGATGGCGTCTTGTCATGGCGATCAGGGCGGATGCGGCGTCGACCGAATTTGCGTCATCTTTGCGCCACGCTCTGTGCGGCACTGAACGTGGCGTGACAAAAATATGGCGGAGGCAAGTCAGGGAGACTTTGTTTAGGAACGGAAAGCAAACGGAAACGGCCGTGGCAAGCCCGGCCTTCCATGATCGATGCCAGGACCTCAGGGTATTTCCCTGGCGATACCTGGAGGGCCGGCGCGGCGGCGTAGATCTTCGGTGGTCGCGCCGTCGCCGTCAGGACGCCAACCCGGTGGTTTGAACAGATACCCGCAGACTTCGCCCAGCGAACGCGCGGTCTTCAGATCGCGCCACAGTGCGCGCCAATGATCGAACTCGATCGTCAGCATGTTGTAGGTCGTGACCGGTTGCACGAGTCCGTAGCGGCATGGCGTGTCGCGCCGCTCCGCGATATAGGTGCCGAAAAGCCGGTCGAACACGATCAGTACACCGCCGTAGTTGCCGTCCAGGTATTCGAGGTTCGACGCGTGATGTACGCGATGCGCTGAGGGCGTGTTCAGCAGCCATTCCAGGGGTCCGAGACGCGGAATCCAGGTTGCGTGTATCCAGAACTGGTACAGCAGGTTGAGCGACAGAAAGATGAGCACGACGCGCGGCGGCATACCGAGCCATGGCGCGAGCAGAAAGAACAGTTGCGAACCGGCGAGGCGGCCGGCCCACCCGAAACGATACGCTGCCGACAGCGTCAGTTGGTTCGGCGAATGATGCACCGCATGGTTGCACCAGAACCAGCGCGTGCGATGCGCCGCGCGATGAAACCAGTAGTAGCAGAACTCCTGACCGATGAAGCAGGCAACCCAGCCGCTCCAATGGTTCATCGGCACAGTCCAGAGCCGGTGATGCCAGACCCAGTTCATTGCATCGCCATAGAAGGCCAGCGGCAGCAACCAGCGCAGCGGATATTCGCGGACCAGGAAGTCAGTCACCGACACCGCCGCCGCGCGCCAGTCGTAACCGTGACGGCCGCGTCGAACGGTGAGCACCACGGCTTCGGCCAGCGACGCCACGAGCACCACCGCGACGCTGTATTTGAGGATCGTCAGCAACACGTCCATGCGCGAACACTCCGTATCGGCATGCGGGCTAGCGTAGATCGGCAAGCCTCGTATCGCAAGAGCAAAGTCATTCGCCAAACGCTTGCAACGCGAACTCGACAAAACTGCGCAGCTTCGGCGAGCGATGATCCGCGAAGTAAACCAGATGCATGGGACGACTCGGCAATTCGTAAGCGTCGAGGACTTGCACGAGACGCCCGGCGGCGACATCCGCTTGCAGCAGCACGGCGGGCTGCATGACGATCCCCAGACCCTGCAACGCGGCCACGCGAAGCGCCTGGCCATGGTTGACGCGCAGACGGCCGGTGACCGCGACATGACTCGTGCCCTCGGCGCCGCTCAGCCGCCACGGCGCGCCGGACGACGAACTGAACGCGAGGCATTCATGCCCGGCCAGATCGTCGGGATGCTGCGGCGTTCCGCGCGCGGCGAGATAGGCGGGCGACGCGCAGATCATCATCCGGTACGGCGCTAAAGCACGCGCGACCAACCCCGTGTCCGCAATCGCGCCGATCCGGATCGCGGCGTCGAAGCCGTGCTCCAGCAGATCGACGGTGTGATCGCTCAGCGATAACTCGACCTCGACTTGCGGATGCCGCGCGAGGTAATCGCCGAGTGCGGGCGCCAGCGCTTCACTGCCGAACGACACGGGCGCCGTCACGCGCAGCGTGCCGCTCGGCACGGCCTGACGGTTTTCCGCATGGGTGTCCGCGGCGGCGACCAGACGAAGAATTTCCTGGCAGCGCACGTAATAGCTTTCGCCGAATTCCGTGAGGCTCTGACGCCGTGTCGTGCGATTGAGCAGCTTCATGCCGGTGCGTTTTTCCAGCGCGCGCAGATGGTTGCCGGCCATCGTCGACGACATGCCGCAGTCCGCGGCGGCCGCGCTGAGGCTTCCCGCGTCGACCGCGCGAACGAACACCCGCATGCTATCCAGAAGATCCATTTGACACTCTCGGTTGCGACAGAATCAAGAGTTTCGCAGATTATCTCCGTTTTCTTTTAAATCATACTGCGGCTTCCGCGCCGACGAAGGCACTCCGCCTCGCGCGCCATTCATGGAGCCTCCGCATGACGACTCAATCGCCCGCCCTTTTTCCGCAGCGCTTCGCCGGCCGGACCGTGCTGATCACGGGTGCTGGAACCGGCATGGGCAAGGCCGCCGCGCTGCGTTTCGGCCGCGAAGGCGCCAATGTCGTGGTAGCCGGTCGACGCGCGGCCGAACTCGACGCCGTGGCCGCCACCATCGAGAACGACGGCGGCCGGGCGCTCGCGATTCCAACCGACGTCACCGACGCCGACGCGGTAAGCCGTCTGGTCGAACGCAGCGTCGCCACGTTCGGCGCGCTACATATGGCCTGGAACAATGCGGGGATGCTGGGCGCCATGCAACCCATCGTCGACATGGAGCCGGAGGACTTCGATACGGTCATGGCGACCAACTTTCGCGGCGCGGCGCTGTGCGTGAAGTACGAGTTGCGGGCAATCCTGGCCGCGGGTGTGGCCGGCGCGATCGTCAACACGTCGTCGTGGACGGCCCAAGGCGCTCTGCCAGGCACCTCGGCTTACGCGGCGAGCAAGGCGGCGCTCGATGCGATGATGCGCGCCGTCGCGATGGAGGTGGGCTCGCGCAATATTCGCGTCAATAACGTGAGCCCGGGCGTGATCGCTACGCCCATGTCGGCCGCCGCGCTGGGAGACGAACGCGCGATGCGGCCGTTTCTATCGCACACGCCGTTGGGGCGTATCGGTCAGCCGGAAGATATCGCCGACGTGGTGCTCTGGCTGCTCTCGGACGACGCTCGCTTTGTCACCGGACAAAGCTTGCTGGTCGATGGAGGATTCACGCTGGGCGGTCTGCGGCCGTGGCTCAATGAGCTGGTGGCCGAGCACGCGTAAAGGACGAGCGGTCTCCTGACCGCTCGTGCCGCTTTAGCGCGTGCTCAGTTCCGCTGCGCGAGCGTCGCTGAGATAGCCGGCCAGCCGAACCAGCATGGCATCGCACTCGCCCAGTTGCTGAACCGTGACGAACTCGTCCGGCTTGTGCCCCTGGTCCATGCTGCCGGGCCCACAAACCACCGTGGGAATGCCGGCCTCATCGAACAAACCGCCCTCGGTGCCGAACGCCACCGTGCCGAATTCGGACGAGCCGCTTAACAGCGCCAACAGACGCGCCGCCTCGCTATTCGGCGAGGTGGCCAGTCCTGGGTACGCGCTCAGCGGTTGCAGATGAATGTCCGTGTCGGCTTGCACCGAGCGCATGGCCGGCAGCAATTCGGCGTCGGCATAAGACCGCAGTTCGTTCGAGACCGCTTGCGCATCGAAGCCCGGCAGCGCGCGCACTTCGAAATCGAACTCGCATTCCGCCGGCACGATATTCAACGCCCGGCCGCCTTTGATGAGGCCCGTCTGCACCGTCGTAAACGGCGGATCGAAACGCTGATCGTGATGCTCGGCCTGCGCCAGTTGCGCGCCGATCTGTCCCAAGCGACCGATCAGCCGCGCCGCGTATTCGATCGCGTTGACGCCATACGGCGCGTAAGCCGAGTGACACGCCGCGCCTTTCACCTGGCAGCGCATCGCGAGTTTGCCTTTGTGGCCCAGCACCGGTTTCATGCCGGTGGGCTCGCCGATCAGACACAGGCGCGGCTTGTGCGCACGCTTCGCCAGTTCGGCCAGCATCGGCCGTACGCCGAGGCAACCTACCTCTTCATCGTAGGAGAACGCAAGGTGCACGGGCAACGTCAGCGGCTGGTCGAGAAAAGCGGGCACGGCCGCCAGCACGGAGGCAATAAAGCCTTTCATGTCGGCGGTGCCGCGACCATACAAACGGTCGTTGTTCTCCGTGAGACGGAACGGCTCGACCGTCCACGCTTGCCCGTCGACGGGTACGACATCGGTATGTCCGGACAACACGATCCCACCGCGATCCTCGGGGCCGATCGTGGCGAACAGATTGGCCTTGGTGCGCTCCGGGTTGTAGAACAGTTCGCTCCGCACGCCGAGATCCGCCAGGTAATCGCGGATGAACGCGATCAGTTCCAGATTCGAATCCCGGCTCACCGTCGCGAAGCCGATCAGTTGTTCGAGCAGCGCGCGGCTCGACTGCCTATTCATCGCCCGGTACTCCGTAACCTGGCGCCGCCGTTGGATTCAGCGCGCGGGCCAGGTAGTCCTGCATCTGCGGCCGATACGCTTGCCAGAGATCGTCGAGCTTGCCGATCGGGTCTTCATCCGCCCAGTCGAGTCGCAAATCGACAATCGGCCAGCTCACCTCGCCGACCACCTTGAGCGCCGCCGAATGCACCGGCCCGGCTTCGCCGCCGGCCGCCATCGCCGCATGCATGGCCGACAGCAGACGATCCGCGAGCATCCCCGACGCGTTCTCGAACGCATGAACCATCGCGTCGATCACCTCGCGATCCGCCAGCAGATTGCCCGCGGCAACGCACTGCTTGCCGGCCACGGCATTGTGAAGACCGAGCGCTTCGTCACCGCTGAAAAACGCGGTACGTCCCTCGTTATCGATCACCGTCACCTGGCGATAAGCGCGCCACGCGTCGGTGCCGAGCGCGTGGTCCAGGGCCGCCGCCGGTTCGCCCTGCGGGGCTTCGAGGCCATCCAGAATCCGCGGTCCGAGCGCGGGCAGCGTGACGTTCTGCGTCGCGACCGCGCCCACGCCCGCGCGCACCCACGGGCACCGCGCGCCGACCGCGATACTGGACGAGCTGATGGCGATTCCAAGCTGCCCGGTGTCCGGACAGCGTCCAACGATCGAGAATGTCATGCCCTGCTCCTTAAGCCGGGTTCGCCGGCCAGCCGTCCGGGATCACCGCGATCACGTCGATTTCCATCAGCCACTGCGGCTGGCCCAGCGCACTGACGACCAGCCCGGTGGAAATCGGGAATACGCCCTTCAGCCACTTGCCGACTTCCTGATAGACCGGCTCGCGATAACGCGGATCGATCAGATACGTCGTCGTCTTGACGATGTGGGACAGGTCGCTGCCCGCTTCCAGTAGCAGTTGCCTGACGTTTTTCATCGCCTGTTCGGCCTGCGCCTGCGGATCGCCGAGGCCGATCAGTCGGCCGTCGAAATCCGTGCCGACCTGGCCGCGCACATAAACGGTATTGCCGGCGCGAACGGCCTGGCAAAGATCGTTATCGAGCGACTGGTTCGGATACGTGTCTTTCGTGTTGAACATGCGGATGCGCGTATGAGTCGGCATTAATTCACTCCCAATTCGTTGACGTGTTGAACTCGCGATACGGCCGGCGAGCTGGCCGGCGCTTCCTTGCGGGACTGCGTTGTCTCGCGCTGCGAAGCGTCGCGATAGGACAGATATTTGCGCTGCGTGGCGATGTGGTCGGCGATATGTTTTGCGTCGTGCCACACGCCCCAGATAAACGTGGAGCCGCGCCGCGACAGCCACGGCAAACCCAGAAAATAGACGCCGGGTTCGCTCGATACGCCGCGTTGATGCTGCGGCTTGCCTTTGGCGTCGAACGCGTTGACGTGGAGCCAGTCGTAATCGACCGCGTAACCGGTCGCCCAAACGATCGAGGTCACGCCGGCCGCGGCCAGATCGAGTTCGAGAAGCGGATCGCTCACGCAGGCCGGGTCCGCAAACGTGCGGCGCGCTTCGGGTTCTTCCGGCAGATCGAGGCCGTTGCGGGCGATATACGCGTCCGCCGCGTCCAGCAGCGACAGATAGTTCTCGTCGCCGCGTGCGAGGTTGGTCGCGAGATCGGCTTCGAAGGTGACGTGTGCGTCGTCGAAGGTCTTCGTCAGACCGACCAGCGTCACGCCCTGATGCGCGAGCGCTCTGAAGTCGACGGTATAGCCGCCGCGCGCGCCGCTTACCGCGATCGTCACGTGTTCCTTACCCGGCCGCGCCGCTTCCTTGTCCCATTCGCCGAGCACGCCCAGCCACCAGCAGAAGTCGCGCTTGCGATAGGCGCGCGGAGGACGGTCGTGCGGGCCGACCGACAGGTAAACCTGCCGCCCTGCACGCTGCAACTCATCCGCGATCTGCACGCCGGACGAGCCGGCGCCGACCACCAGAACGCCGCCTTCGGGCAGTTGCTGTGGATTGCGGTAATCCGCCGAGTGAATCTGCGTGAGTGTGTCCGTTTGCGGCGCGATCGGCGGAATCACCGGGCGCTGGAACGGTCCGGTCGCCACCACCACGCGGCTCGCCTCGATCACGCCTATCGACGTTTCCACGGTGAAGCCCGGCCGCCCCGCATGGCGCGCCACGCTGGTCACCGCCACGCCCGTGCGGATCGGTGCATTGAACTTGTGCGCATACGCTTCGAAATAGTCGGCGACGCGTTCTTTCGGCGCGAACGCGTCAGGATCGAGATCGTCGAATTCCAGACCGGGGAAGCGGTCGTGCCAGACCGGACCGTTGGCGACCAGCGAATCCCACCGCCCGGTGCGCCAGCGTTCGGCAATGCGATCGCGCTCCAGCACCAGATGCGGCACACCGAGCTTGCTCAGGTGTTCACTCATCGCGACGCCGGCCTGACCGGCCCCCACCACCAGCGTATCGATCGAAATTTTTTCAGCAGTCATCGCTGTTTCCTTTTGAAAAGCGTTGGATGGCAAGCGCCGGCGCTACCGCCTCGCTCAACCATGAAGAAAATGTACGCTGGCCGCCTGATTTGGAAAAACATATTTAAAAAATCCATAGCATCGTTTTTTTCTATGCAAGGACGTTTTGTGTGGATCACAATGCAGCCAGTGGAACCCTGTTTGAGGAGAGAGACGGATGGAAAGCAATCCGCTGCGTTACTCGCTGCGCCAACTGCGATATTTCGTCGTGACGGCGGAAGCGCTGTCGTTCACCGCCGCGGCAAAGCGCCTGCATATCTCGCAGCCGTCTATCTCGACGTCGCTGGCGGATCTCGAGGAATCGTTCGGCGTGCAGTTGTTCATTCGCCATCACGCAAGCGGTTTGTCGCTCACGCAGGCGGGCCGCGACCTGCTGGGTCACGCGCGCAATCTGCTGAAGAATGCCGAAGACCTGCAACTGGCCGCAAAAGAAATGGACGGCGGCATGACCGGCACCATCGCGCTCGGGTGCCTCGTTTCGCTGGCGCCGCCGCTGATGCCCGGCATCATCAGCCGCTTTGTGCAGGACCATGCGGGCATTGCGTTCCGCACCGTGGAGGCGCATCAGGACACGCTGCTGAACGGCCTGCACGACGGCTCGCTCGACATTGCATTGACGTATAGCCTCGATATCACCGAGGGCATTACCTTCACGCCGCTGCTGTCGTTGCCGCCGTATGTGATCCTGCCGAAGACGCACCGGCTCGCGCGCGCCCGCAAGGTGTCGCTCGAAGAGCTGTTGTCCGAGCCTTACGTGATGCTGGATCTGCCGCACAGTCGCGAGTATTTTTCAGCGTTGTTCGACGCGGTCGGCAGCCGTCCCGTCGCCGCGTTCCGCTCGTCGCAACCGGAAGTGGTGCGCGGCATGGTGGCGAACGGGCTGGGTTACAGCATCCTTAATTTCCCGCTGAAATCGAACCGCACCGTGGACGGCGAGGACTTCGTGATCAAGCGCTTCAAGGACGACGTGAACGCCACCACGCTCGGCATCGCGCAATCCAATGCGATGAAGCCGCGGCAGGTAGTGCGCCGCTTCTCGACGTTCTGCGAGTCGTATATCCGGCGGCTGCATATTGAGGGGTGATTCAGCGGTGATCGAGCGGCGCGGGTTCGGCAACACTAACGCTGCGTCGGAATGAAAAAAAGCAGCGACGAAGATTTCGTCGCTGCTTTCCTGCAGGGCAATTTTATTGGGCGCTTCAGTGAACCGCCTCAGTGAACCGTGACGCTCGCCTGATTCTGACGTCGACGATACGCGGTGTCCCGCGTGGCGAGCCAGTAGTAAAGCGGCGTCGTGACGATAAGGCCCACCAGCCAGGAGAGATCCGCGCCGTCCAGGTGCGCCGAGAACGAGCCCACATACATCGGCGTGTTCATGAACGGAATCTGCACGACGATGCCGACGGCGTAGGCGGTCAGCGCCTGCATGTTGAAGCGTCCATAGATGCCGCCGTCCACGCGGAAGATCGAATCGACGTCGTATTTCCCCTTGTGGATCACATAGAAGTCGATCAGGTTGATCGCCGTCCACGGCACGAGCACCACGAGCAACGCGAGCACCAGGTCGACAAAGTGGCCGACAAAGTCTTTCGACGCCCCCACCGCCGCAAAACAGCAGGCCGCCATGATGATCAGCGACAGCACGGCACGCGCCTTGACAGTCGGAATCCACTTATACGCAAAGGTCTGCAGCGAAGTAATCACCGACAGCACCGCGCCATACAGATTGAGCGCGTTGTGGCTGATCACGCTCAGCAGGAACAGAACCAGCATGAAAGGACCGATTGCGCCGGTGGACAGCTTCACGGCGTCCATCGTGTCGACGCCGGGAGGCACGGCGAGCACGGCCACCGCACCGAACACGAACGCAAGCGACGAGCCCAGCGTGCAGCCGAGATAAGTCGCCCAGAACGTGCGGGCCACGCCGACGTTGGCAGGCAGGTAACGCGAATAGTCGGACACGTACGGCGCAAACGCAATCTGCCAGAGCGCCGACAATGACACCGTGGCCAGCCAGCCGGCGATATTGAAGCCGCCGCGCGTCAGGAAATCGGCGGTCGTCACGTGGGTCGCGATATACGTGAAGCCGATCACGATACCGATACCCAACACCCAGGTGCCGATCCTGTTGAGAATGTGAATGAACCGGTATCCGATGATGCCGATCAGTCCCGACCCCAACGCACCGACCAGAATGCCGACCGGCACCGGGATCGACGACTCGATACCGTGCAGCGACTTGCCCGCCAGCACGATATTCGATGCGAAGAAACCGACATACATCACGCCGGCAATCACCGTGACGAGCAGCGCGCCCCACGAGCCGAACTGAGCCCGGCTTTGTATCATCTGCGGAATACCCATCTGCGGCCCTTGCGCGGAATGCAGCGCCATCAGCACGCCGCCAATCGCCTGACCGACCAGAATCGCAATGACACCCCAGAACAGGTTGAGGTGGTAAATCTGCACGCCGAGCGCGCCCGTGACGATCGGCAGCGGAGCGATGTTGCCTCCGAACCAGAGCGTGAACAGGTCACGCACCTTTCCGTGTCGTTCCTCGTGCGGAACGTAACCGATGGTGTGTTTCTCGATCAGTGGAACCGCACTGCGGCTGTCGGCCATATCACCCTCCCTTTCCTTCGTTGTTGCGCGTTGGCGCTCGATAAGTTGCGACCAGGGCGTTGACGTCGCGCGGCAGACCGGCCTCTGCCGTTGCCTGCGCCCCATGTGTCAATTCAATTTACTGAGGCCATATTTCTTTGACCAACACTGTTTACCGATGCCTTGCATAGATTTTTTCGATGCAGACAGGGGTAAAGCGTGGCGCGCAACCGGTCGATGAGGGGCCGAAAACGCGTGCGTTTCTCAGCGCCTCACCACGTTCCCGCAGTCGCGCCGCCATCTACGGCGAGCACCACGCCCGTGGTGTATTCCGCGTCGGTCAGATAAAGCACCGCGTCCACGATGTCCTTCGTCGAACCGAGTCGCGCGGCAGGCTGCAGCGTCTTCATGAAGGCATGCCGCGAAGGATCGTGCAGCGGTGTGTCGATTGCGCCCGGCGCCACTGCCGAGACCTTGACGTTGCTCGACGCCAGTTCGAGCGCGAGGGCTCGCGTGGCCTGATTCAAACCACCTTTGATCAGCACGGGCAAGAGCGCGGGCACTTTCGCGGTCGGCTGCATGGCGATGCTCGCCGTGATGCTGACGATATGTCCTTGACGGTTGCGGGCCATATGCTCGGCCGCCTGCTGCGTAGGATAAAAGAAACCCTTCAGGTTGGTGTTGATCAGTGCGTCGAGATGGTCGTCCGTGTAGTTCGCGATCGGCTTCGCGATGAAGATGCCCGCGTTGTTGACGAGCACGTCGACTTTCCCGAACGCGGCGATCGCGCGCTCGAACAGCGTGCGTGACGTCGCCGGATCGGCGATATCGCCGGCGACCGTCAGGAAGTTGGGCGGATTGCCCAGCTTCTGCGCAGCCGCTTCCAGACGCTCGATCGTGCGGGCATTGCCGACTACGTTGTCGCCGCGCGCCAGATACGCCTGCGCCAACGCAAAACCAATCCCGCTGGATGCGCCCGTAATGACCACGGTTCTCGCTTCGTTATTCACGGTTGAACTCCTGCCAGGAATGCGCGGAGAAAGCTCGCGGATCTGCGTCGCAGCGCGCCACGGCAGGGAATCCGCCGCACTTCGTCGATTCCCTGAGGCGGACTATACTGATGCCGTTTCAGTCGATAAATCCGGTTTTCTAAAAATCACCTGATACACCATGTAATGAATAGCAAACGGCAATTCGACGACCTTCTGCTCGGCAGCATCGAACTTTTCTGTCTGGCAGCCGAGCTGGCAAGCTTCACGGCGGCTGCCATGGCGGCCGGTGTCACGCCGGCGGCGGTGAGCCGTTCGGTGTCGCGACTGGAAGAGCGCATGGGCGTGCGACTGTTCGTACGAACCACACGGCAGATCCGCCTGACCGACGCGGGCCGCGCGTATTTTGAGCAATGTCGAGAGGCGCTGTCGCAACTGGTCGACGCGGAGCGTCAGGCCACCGGGCAGCAATCGGAGCCGGCGGGACCGTTGCGTATCAGCATGCCGACGCCCTACGCGCACTACAGGGTGTTGCCGCTATTGCCGGAGTTTCGCGCGCGCTATCCCCGCGTGCAGGTCGATGCGCACATCAGCAATCGCAATATCGATTTCGCGGAAGAGGGCTACGACCTCGCGATTCGCGGGCGCGCGCCGGTCGATTCCAACCTGATCGCCCGCAAGCTCGAAGATGCCGAGTTAACTCTGGTCGCGACGCCCGAGTACCTGTCGCGCAACGGCACGCCCACGTCGCTGGAGGATCTGAAGGATCACGAGTGCATCCAGTTCGAGCGGCCGAGCACAGGCCGGCGAATCTCGTGGACATTCAGGCGTGGCGATGAAACCGTCGAGCTGATCACGGACGGCGGCTATTCGAGCGGCGGCGACGTGCTCGGCGGCGTGACGCTGGCGCGTCATGGCGCGGGACTGTTTCAAACGTATCGCTTCGTGGTGGAGCGGGATCTTCGTGACGGCACGCTCGTCGAAGTTCTGCCTGCGCTGGGTGGCGCGTCGAGGCCGTTCGTGCTGCTGTATCCGCATGGCCGCCATCTGTCGCTACGGGTGCGGTGCTTCGTCGATTTTCTCGTGGAGAAACTCGCTGGTGACATGCGTGGGCGAAACGGTCGACGCTGAAGCGGGCGACTCAGCCACGCATCCAGAACGTGAGCGTTCGCCGCAATAAACGCCCATTGCGGGGGTCAGAAATTCAACTGATGCGCGGCTATGACGGATTTTCACTGCATTGGGAATGCGAGTGGACAACGGGACCTTCTCCGAAAATAATGTAGGTGCAGCTCACACACTATTCGAACGAGGAAACACCCCCCATGAGTGCAGCCAATCTATTGCTCAAGATGTTCCGCTATCAGGCCTGGGCGAATCAGGAATTGCTGGACTCCATGCAAGGGCTCGATGCCGCGCATCATGCCGAAGAACGGCATATTGCCCTTCGGCTAATGAATCACTGTCTGGTGGTGGAGAAGATATTCGCCGGTCATCTGGCGGGCAACAGTCATGGGTTCGCTTCGGACAACACGCCGGACACGCCTTCATTAGAAGCACTGCGCGCGGAACTGTCGGCAATAGACAACTGGTATCTGGAGTACGCGAGCACCGTCACGCCTGACATGCTGTCCCACTCAATTCCCTTTTCATTTACCGACGGCGATAGCGGCACCATGACGCGCGAAGAAATGCTGACCCATGTGGTGATCCACGGCGGCTATCACCGCGGCGAAGTAGGACGGGTCATGAAACAGGTATCGGCCAGCTCGCCGCAGAGTTTGCAGTTGCCGTGGGACACCTATGCAGTTCATCTTCATCGCAGCGAGCCGTCGCGCAGGCTGCATGACGTGGTAGCGGAAGAATGATCGCAGCGTCGCGCGCAAAGACGGGCGCGACGCTATTCCGCAATTGCGCTTATTCCGGCGTGCCCTGAGCCGGATCGACTTCCGCGAATTGCGGTTTGGTGGCCTTGATATCGCGCGTGTTCTTCTGCACGGCAACCGAGCCGAACAACGCCAGAATAAACGCCATACCGTAGAAGCCTTTTTCGCTCAGCGCCAGCGTCGCGTTGAACAGCCCCGCGCCAAGCAGCAGGATGGACAGCAGAAGCGAAACCCAGCACAGGCCGTAGTAAATCGCCGTAACAGGAATGCCTTCTACGCGATCGCGCACGCTCTTTTGCAGCGAAATCGCCGCGAACAAACCAAATACGAGCACCGTGAAGTAATAACCTTTCTCGTTGAGCTGCATACCGGCATTCCACAGGCCGAGCAGAAACGCAAAGAATCCAGCCAGTAATGCGCCCCATGAAGCGGCAACGAATGCGAAAGACGGCTGTTGCGTGGAACGGTCCATAAAAACTCTCCTTTTGTCGATTAATTTGCTCGAAGGGTAACGCGATTTAGACGCGACCGCAAAAACTTATTGATCCAGCACGAGAAAAATGGATTACCCCGTTTAGTCTTAGTGTTAGTACGGTCTATGGCTTAATGACTGCTTCTCGTTGTCGAAAGCGCAGGCACTATTTCAGGGGTGTCGCTCACCATCCGCAAATGCGGGCTTCGAAGCAAACTCGCTGGCGTCACAGTGGGACGGTGCCACGGAATCCGGCCGAAATACCAGAGCCGCCAGAACCCCAGCTTCGGATCGGGATGACGCCGCAGCAGCGTCGCAAAGGTCTCCACCTCGCCGAGTTGAATACGGGTCGCGTCGAAAACGACCTCGCGAACGAAGCGCGAACAGAACTGCCCTCGCGAATTCAGATTGAAGCCGGTGTCGTAGAACGCGCCCATGCGGCTTGTCACCGCGTCGATCAGTTTGTGGCGATGGGTATCGTCAAGCGGCGTGGCGAGTCTCGCGATCGCGTAGCGCCCGTTTTCGGAGCGTTTGACAAAGCGTGTCATCGGCGTGGTTCGCGCTAAAGGAAAGGTGCTTTCCGCAATCAGCGGATCGTCGCCGCGATCGTCGATAACGATACCCACGTGATTCGTCCAGGAGTTCGTGGCGTTGGCCACCTCAAGAAACGGCCGCGCGGTGACGCGGATGAAAACCAGATCGCCAACGCGTAGATGGGCCAACGACGTTGCGTCCGCTCGTCTCGACATGCTGATCTCCTCGCTTGTTCGATGGAGCGCAGTATGCAAGCCGGTCGCAAATATCGCATCTTCTACTTGGAAAATTGCTTAGACTGATACCTTTGGTATCAAAATCCAATACCCCCATGACTGAGACCCGTCAGCTCATTGCAACGATCAAGCAGCAACTCAAAGCGGCCGGGTTGACTTATCGCCACGTCGCACTGGCGCTCGATTTATCGGAACCGAGCGTCAAGCGTCTGTTTGCGGGGGAAAGTCTTTCGGTGGAGCGGCTCGTGCAGATCTGCGATCTGCTCGGTGTCACCCTGATCGAATTACTGCAGGACGCGGAGTCGTCGATTCCGCGCCTGCATGTCCTCACACGTGAACAGGAGGCGCAGCTCGTCTCGAATGACAAGCTGCTGCTGGTGGCGATCTGTGCGCTGAGTCACTGGTCGCTCGAAGACATCGTGTCCGCTTACCGGTTGTCGAAAGCCGAGTGCATCAAGCATCTTCTCGTGCTGGACCGCATGGGAATTGCGGATCTGAAACCGGGGAACCGGATCCGCTTGCTGGTGGCGCGAGATTTCGACTGGCTGCAGGACGGCCCGATCCGGCATCTGTTTCTGGAACAGGGCTTGCCCGATTTCATGGAGAGCCGCTTCGACGTGCCGGACGAGTCCATGGACTTCGCTCACGGCATGTTGACCGAAGCGGCCTACGCTCAACTGCAAGTAGAAATGCGCAAGTTGCGCGGCAAACTGGCCGCGCTTCACAACGAATCGTCGGCCGCCCCGTTGACGCAGAAGCGCGGCACTGCCCTGCTTCTGGCAATGCGCGTGTGGGAACCTGAAGTGTTCAGAAAGCTCCGGCGGGCGGCGTGACGCCCGCCGGTTGGGAACGCCTAAGTTCTCTTCGATGAATGGATGCGCTTACAACCGTTCGATCATCAGATTCAGGTTCTGCACGGCCGCGCCCGACGCGCCCTTGCCGAGATTGTCGAACACCGCGGCAAGTAGCACCTGACCGTGCTCCTCGTTGGCGAATACCGTCAGGCGCATGTCGTCGGTGTCATTCAGCGCTTGCGGATCGAGGTGGGTCAAAGCGCGCGATTCTTCCAGCGACGTGACCTGCACGTGCGCCGCCCCGGCATAGTGCCGCGCGAGACAATCGCGCAGCGTCGCGCCGTCCACACCCGCGGCGAGCAGACGCAATTCGAGCGGCACCGTCAGCACAATGCCCTGCCGGAACGCACCATAAGCGGGAACAAAAAGCGGGCGATGCGCGAGCCCCGCGTGCTGCTGAATTTCCGGCGGGTGCTTGTGCGACAACGCCAGGCCATAGGTCTGGAACGGCAATGGCCGGGAAGCACCGGGGTTTTCATGCGCCTCCACGGCGGCACGCCCGCCTCCCGAGTACCCCGACACCGCGTGGATACCAAGCGGGTAATCGCGCGGTACTAACCCTGCCTCCAGCAGCGGACGCAAAAGCCCGATTGCCCCCGTCGGATAACAACCGGGATTCGTGACACGATGCGCGCCCACAATACGCTCCGCCTGCCCTTGCGTCATCTCCGGAAAGCCATAGGTCCAGCCGTCCTGCGTGCGATGCGCGGAGCTCGCGTCGATCACCCTGACGGCGGGATTGGCGATCATCGAGACCGCCTCGCGCGCGGCGGCGTCGGGCAGACAGAGAATCGCGATGTCGCACGCGTTGAGCGCCTGCGCGCGACGCTGCGGATTCTTGCGTTCGGCGGCGGCTAGCGTGACCCGTTGCAGATCGGTCCGGCCGCGCAGACGCTCGTGAATCTGCAAGCCGGTGGTGCCTTGGTCGCCATCGATGAAAACAAGGGGAGCGCTCATATCGGAAACTCTCGCGTGATCGGGGGAACGGTGAAATCGGGAACTGCTATCTTCCCCGTGAAGCTAGAATAGGGAAAGTTGAATTTCATGACGCTGAGATTCAGCTTTTCTGAACGAGGAAAATCGCCATGCGAGAGATCAGTCTGGACCGCTTGCGCACGCTGGTGGCGATAGCCGAGCGCGGCTCTTTTGCGGAAGCGGCGCGCGCGTTGAACCTCGCGCCGCCCACCGTCAGCCTGCACATCGCGGAGCTGGAAAGCCGGATCGGCGCGCCGCTTCTGTCGCGCAAACGCGGGCAGGTGCGGCCGTCGGCCATTGGCGAAACGTTGGTGGAGAAAGCGCGCCGTCTGCTGGACGACGCGGAGCGCACGCTCGAAGAGGTGCAGCGCCAGGTGCAGGGCCTCGCCGGTCGCGTGCGGCTGGGCGCGTCGACGGGCGCCATCGCGCACCTGTTGCCGCAGGCGCTCGAAGTACTGGGGCAGCAGCACGCCGCCATCGACGTTCAGGTCGCCGTGCTCACCTCGCAGGAAACGCTCACACGACTCGCGGACGGCTCGCTGGACGTGGGGCTGGTCGCGCTGCCGCAATCGCCCGTGGCGGGGCTCGTGATCAAACCGTGGCGCCGCGATCCGGTCATGGCCTTCGTGCCCGCTCAATGGCCGTGTCCGGCACGCGTCACGCCCGCCTGGCTCGCCGCTCAGCCGCTCATTCTCAACGACACCACCACTCGCCTCTCACGCCTGACCGCCGAATGGTTCGCGAACGGCGGGCAGCATCCGGCGCCGCGTATCGAGGTCAATTACAACGACGCGATCAAAAGTCTGGTGGCGGCGGGCTACGGCGCGGCGCTGTTACCTCATGAAGCCACCACGCCCTTGCTCGACACGCGTATCGTCATGCGTCCGCTGCGGCCCGCCTTGTGGCGCCAACTCGGCATTGCGCACCGAGCGGGACATGTCGAACGATCAACGCGACATGTACTCGACGTACTGTGGGATCTGCGGCTGAGATAGAGATTGAATGATATTTTTCATGGGTTGCGGCATTCAACGACATTCAACGCGGCGTGAATATCACGAATGTCGCTCACAAGTAATGTGCCCCGTCAGTACTGGTTTGTAATATGCCGTTTGCATTATGTAAAAGGGTCAGCTACAAACCGCTAATCGACGGCGTTACGCGAATCGGTGACAATCTAGGCTTTTACCGAACTGACCGACCACTCGCGCCATCGACATGTCGGCGATGTAAACCTACGGGTGGCGAAAACCGAATTCAGAATATGATGGAAAGATTTAACTCCGCAGTGCCGAATTCTCTCTTTCAGGAGTGGCAATAACGATGTACCCCGACGATGTACCCCGGACATTGTCTGAAATGGAAACAGGAATGAGCGCCGTCAGCAGCGTCCCTACCGAAGTTGCAATACCGCGCGATACAGCCGTGTTCGTGGCGCGTCAGCCCATCATGGATCGGGGCGGCCGCGTCGTCGCTTACGAACTGCTTTTCAGGGACGGCCCCACGGGACCCGGCCGCATCGACGACGATTTGCGCTGCACGACGGCGGTGGTGCAGCGTGCGGTCGGGTCGATCGGTCTCGAACGTCTGGTTGGGAACAAGGCCGCGTTTCTCAACTGCCCGCACGACTTTCTGTTCTCCGACTACCCGAACGTCTTGCCGGCGTCCCGATTCGTGCTGGAAATTCTGGAGTCGGTCGAGCTGACTTCGAATCTCGCGCGACGTTGCAGCGAGTTGCGCGGCACGGGCTTCCAGATCGCGCTAGACGACGTGCGCGGCATGACCGACGAAATCCGCTGGTTTCTGCCGTCCGTGGATATCATCAAGATCGACTGGCCGTTCGTGGATCGCGACGCATTGCCGGAACTGGTCGCCGAGTTCAAACGTGCCGGCAAGGTCGTGCTCGCCGAAAAGGTTGAAACCGTCGAGGACGCGGAACTGGCCCGGGAACTGGGTTGCGACCTGCTGCAGGGCTACTATTTTTCGAAGCCACAGATCTTTTCCGGCAAGCGCGCCATGCCGCCGGTGAAGGCGATCCTTCGCGTGTTCGATCTGGTCGGCAGCGACGCGCCGTTGAGCAGTATCGCGCGAGCTTTGAAAGAAACGCCCATGCTGGTCGCGCAACTGCTGCGGCTTGCCAATAGCAGCGAGCAACCCAATGGCAAGGCCGAACGCATCTCGTCGCTGAAACAGGCGCTTTCTATTGCCGGCAGCCGCCGGTTGCTGCATTGGTGCGGGCTTCTGCTTTACGCCAATCGCGACGGCCTGCCGATCGACGACGATCCGCTCGTGCTGCTCGCGCAGCGGCGCGCGCATTTCATGGAGAAGGCAATCGACCTGCTGCCGGACGGATCGCGTCCGCTGCTCGCTACGGCTTATCTCACCGGCATGCTGTCGCTGCTGCATATCGCGTATCACATGGAGTTGCGCAATTTCGTCGACGAGTTGCCGGTGTCCGAATCGATTCGCGGGGCGATTCTCGACGGTGGCGGCGTGCTTGGTGAATTGCTGCTGATTGCCGGGCATCTGGAACGTGGTGAGGGAGAAGCGGCGATTGGTGGGCTGCAACGGTTGGCTGTTTCGCCGGAAGAGTCGAGGAAGATGATTGAGTGTTATTGAAGGTTGTGCGCACAGGGTCGGTGAAGCGATGGTTAGCGCCGAAGGTACTTCACTCGACGGTATTTCACCGTAAGAACTCACGCAGCAGTTAAGTGTTGACACGCGTTGCAATTACAAAGAAACTTGACTCCATGCTGACGCTCAACTTCTTCTCTTTCGCGATGTTCCGCCAAATGGCAATCCGCTCGGATATGCCACGGGGGGCCTGTACGCGTTAGACAAGTAGATACGCAGCTTACAAGGCCTCGCCGTAATACGGACGAGGCCTTTTTGTTTATGGCGTCTCCGTGATCGGCATCACTCGCGGAGATCATCATGGACGAAAGAAGCCCAGAGTTGACAAGGTGTGCGGACGCCAATACCGAATGGCATGACGACAGGCGCGACGCGCATTTTCGCCTCAGCCGGATGTTGTACCCGTACGAGTACTGGAGTCTTCCAACTCAGGAAGAGCGGAACAGTCACGCGTTCAATGTGCGCATTGCTGAAGAGGATTCGCGCACCACTGCGCGGGCATCTACTAACGGCATGCGTGCGGCTGTGGCACGCTTGTGGTTGCTCGTGACGCGTAGCGTCACGACACGCTGAGCAATCCGTCGAGGCCGCACTATTGCGGCCTCACGGTTTGCCTGCCTCCATTTCTGCGAGATCACGCAATCAAGGAATCAACGGCTCGACCAACTTCGCCAATTGCGCCAGCGACTCCTGCCAACCGAGATAGCACATCTCCACGGGAATGACTTCGGGCACGCCTTCCTGCACGATAGTGAGCTCACTCCCGCACGATACTTGCCGAATGGAAACCGTCGTAGTCATCTGCCCGGGAAGATTCGGATCGTCGAACCGATCCGTATAGCGAATCTTCTCGAACGGCACGAGTTCGAGGTACTCGCCGCCAAACGAGTGGCCCTCACCCGTGCCGAAGTTGTGAAAAGACATTTTGTACGTGCCACCCACGCGCGCATCCAGATGATGAACCTTGCAGGTGAAACCATACGGCGGAAGCCATTTCGCTTTCGCGTCGGCCTCCAGAAAGGCGCGATAGAGTCGCTCAGGCGTTGCGTGCAGGACGCGGTGCAGACGGATGATTCCGGTAGTCATGGTGTGTTTACCTTTCACTAAAAAAGTTGGACATACCCGTACGACGAATCCGCAGCATCGATATCGACACAGCCTATTGCCAGGGAAAACCCGTTGCGCCAATCGCGCGGACTAATACCCCACGCAATGGATGCGACAAGAGAAAGTGGCTGCCCACAAAAGCGACTGCCGCCACTGCCACTGCCTGGGTGCTGTCCATGGCCTTGTTCCTCGACTGATAGTGTGGAGAGACTCGATGAAATCGTTATAGACGATGCAAGTGCGTGTACATTTGCAACGAGTGGTCTCCGACCCGCCACTGCGTCTTCTAATTGGTCGTTATCGGAGTGAGTCAGTCCTACAGTCGCGCAGGAGCCCGTATGAACAAGCACAGCAAGAAAGCTCATCTTGAAGCGGCGGCGTCACATCACGAACAGGCAGCGCGGTATCACCACGGGGCGTCCCGGCACTTCGAAACGGCTCAGGGTCAGGATCATGCGCACGCCGCGCATCAGGCGATGATGGCCCATGGCCACACGTTGCAAGCCATCGACGAGGCTCACGAGGCCGGCGCGCACAGCACCGGCGCGCCGCCGACAACGCCTGCTTCGACCGCGCCGGGCGCCAGCAATGCCAGCATTGTTAGCGCGGCGGCGAAACAGCACGCAACGGCAGCGGAACTCCATCTGCAGGCGGCGCAGCATATGCGCCACGCCGTCAAACTTTTCGATCAGGATCGCGGCGCGGTTGCTCACGACGGGCAACTCGCGCTCACGCTAGCATTGCGCGCTTTGTCTCACGGCAACGAAGCGGCCCGGCTGTTTGTCAGGCTCGCTGCCGTCGACGCTTAGCGAACGAAGCACGCCGGATCCACGCGCGCTACGCACGGCGGGATCCAGCGTTCAAGCAGGACTAGGCTTTCCTCTCAAGCAAGTCCGCCGCGACAGTTTTCGCATGCGCGACGGCCTCTTGCGCATTGAGGAAGACACCGAGCTGATCCCAGTGTTCTTCCACCGCGTAGGTACCCCGCGTTCCTAGCGCGCGCTGGACGCGCAATTGCGCCGCATAGCCCCCCTCTTCCAGTGGCCGGGCCGTTGCCACGACTTTGTGAGGGAGACCCGAGCGCTCTGGCTGAACCAGCTCCAGAGAACCGCCCGGCACCCCCACATCGTTCAACGCATTCCTTGCCCTGCAATCCGGGCAGTAAAAACACCACCCGCTATCCTCGCGCTTGGGTTTGACCTGCCCGCGAGCGAGCACCGCGCGACACTCAACGTTTTCGCAGATGAACGGCATAGCTGTCTCCGGAGTTGTTTGCGGAAATCCTAGCATGACCGTCGACGCGCAACCATTGGCATTGATGCCTTATTTGCGCTGTGTCCGGTTGATCGCAGATTCAGGTGCGGCGCAGAACGCGCGTGTCAGAGATAGGTGGCGAGCGCGACGACCACGGCGGCCGCGATGGCGAGCAATAACAGCGCCAGCGCCGCCGACGCCGTCCGCGGCGCCTGGACGTCCGCCGGCAGGGACTTGCGGCCTGTCAGCATGGGCCGCAGCAGGTTGTGCCCCTTGGCGGCCGCGTAGAGCAGAATGGCCGTTACGTGCAGCACGACGGCGATCAGCAGGACGTCCCACACGACGGCATGCAGCGTGGAAATTGCATTGGCGATCGGTGCGGGCATCCATTCGGAAAGGGGACCCACGTCGGCGACGTCGTTGTAGACGTAGAGCCCGGTGAGGGTTTCCGTCAGTAGTAAAGCGAGCAGCAGAAGCACCATCCACGCGCCGGCGGGATTGTGGCCCACCTGCACGTCCGGATCGCGGCGCAACACGTGTCGCAGATGCTGCAGCGCGGCAACGGGCGACGCCAAAAAACTGCGGAATCGCGCCGTCTCGCTGCCGAAGCAACCCCACAGCAAACGGAACAACACCAGCGCGAGCAAGGTTTCGCCGATCCGGACGTGCCAGTCCATCCAGTTCAATCGGATGGTGACGTAGGCGGCGACGACCAGCACCACCACGGACCAATGGAACAGACGGACGGGCAAGTCCCACACCAACACCGCTCGATGAGCAGACTGCTGCGCTGCACTGAGCGATTGATCGGCATCCATGCGTTGGCCCTCACGTGCTGATAGCTGAGTAGGCGACGCCGTTTTATCGCTCGACGAACACACCACGATAGCTACCATACAGCGACATGACGATCAGCGCTGTGGCCAGCGGCGTCACGATGAGTGCGCGCACAAGCATCGGTACGAAAGGAACCAGTAATGCGCCGGCGACGATCGCGAAGAGGCCCAAACACGCGACGGGCCAGTTGCACACCACAGCACGCACACTCACTGTCATCGCATTAGCCGGTGAAGCCTTGTTCAGTACCACCAGCGCCGGGCCGAACCACAACAGCGCAACCGGAATCACATGGAGCAACGCATTGAACACCGGCTCCAGCGCATTGCCCGCGCCATTGTGCGTGGCGTAAGCGAATGTCAAAGCATGCACACCATTGGCCGCAACGGATGCCTTCACGCTCACATGGAATGCCGCGAACAAAATCAATTGACCGATGTACGTCGCGGCAACGCAGCACGCTCCGATAGAGAGCAATGCGTTCCGCTGCGCATGGACAACGTCGACCATCTCGCTGACCGACCACTGCGAATTATTGCTCGAGCGCTCCTGCATCATCACGACGGCCGCCATGACGATCGGCGCGACGAGCATGCCCAGCATCAACAACGACGGCACAAGGTCCAATACCGTCGCGATATCGGCGCAGACCAGCACCGCCGCGAGCCACAACACCGGCCGGACACGAGCGATGCGCGCGCCCTCCTCGAACCAGCCTGCGAAACTCGCCAAACCGATCACGCGAGCGTTCGGAAGACGTGAGCCTTGCGCATTGTGTGCGCCGTTCGGGACTGCCGAGTCGTGCAAATAGTGCATTTTCATGACCATTTCCTTTTTACGGAGTGAGTAGACAGACGTGAGTCACCCGCGCCGCCCGGTTCAGGAGACGTGCCCTGCTTCCAGCCGGGTGGTGATGACCTCAAGTTGCCGCTGAACGTAGTGGGCCAGCGCGCGCCAGGTCATGCGCGTCAGCCACACACAAACAAACAAACCGAAGACACCTGCCAGCAGCATCGCGAATCCGTAGATCATCACGCCGATGCTTGAGTGACGTGGTCCGAAAATCATCACGTCATTGATACCGTTCTTGATCGCGACGTGGTCACGATCGATCACCACCGAATCCGAGCCGCTGTGTACGGACAGACTTTTGGGTTGGCCGCCCGCGCCTTGTACGAAGGACAAACGGTCGCCGTGATTCGAAACGTCCCACGCCATGGCTTTCGGATCGCTCCCAATTCGCGCCACGGACACATGGTCGCCGTCGGCATCCTTCAGATCGAGTGCGATGATGTCGGCCCGTGCGATCGACCACGAACCGTCTTTCTCGACCTTGAACAGATCGCGTCCGCCGCCGACTGAGTCGATCTTCAACTTGCCGTCTTTATTCTCGATGTCTATCGGGCCCGCGAGCGTCACCACCGAAATTCGCGTGGCGTCATCGGGCCGAAGAAAGAAACGGTCGCCCACGACTCTGAAGGCCTTCATGTCCACTTGCGCAAGACGCGCGTCGTCAGTCCCGGAGGCGGCGGCGTCATCATCGCCATCGTCATCGTTGTCGTCGTCGTGCGATACCTTGCCGCTCACCTTACTGCTCGAATTCGCGCTGACATGGCCCACATCGTCGCTTTCGAAGGTGAACGGCAGCGACGTGAACGACGACGGCCATCCCAACAGATGATGACTACCCAGCGCGATCACCGTCACGAAGCCGGCGACCGCAAGCGCACCGGACACCGCGTAACCGACCGTCAGCATCAGGAGATAAAACATGAACGGAATCAGCAGGAACAACTGCAACAACCCGAGCCCGGCGATCGACACAATTACCTTCGCCAGATTGCCGAACGAACGCCGTGCTTCCCACTGACGCAAGGTCGCCTGGGCCTTCAACTCACGCGCCAGTTTGATCGGATCGCCGAGCGCCGCGACTACGTCCGCTTCATTGCGACCAGCGGCGAGTGCGTCGCCGAAATACTCGTGGTAGTCGGCCACGATTTCATCCACTACGTGCTTTGGCAAACTCCCCAGTTCAACACGGAGTTTCTGGATAAATTCTTCCTGCGTCATTCCTGTTCCCCTGTTCCTGAGCGCATGCGGGATAGAGCCAGCACGCCATTGACCTCATCGACAAAACTGCGCCATTCGTCCTGCATTTCCGCGAGACTGTCGCGGCCGGCGTTCGTCAACGTGTAGTACTTGCGCGGCGGGCCCGAGCTGGATTCGACGAAGTACGTGGTGACCCACGCTTCAGCCTGGAGCCGGCGCATCAGCGGATAAATCGTGCCCTCGCTGATTTCCATGGTTTCCGATAGGGTCGAGACGATCTCGTATGCATAACTGTCGCCTCCTGCGAGGACGGCAAGCACACACATGTCGAGGGTGCCCTTCTTAAGCTGGGTTTTCATTCAGAGCCATTCTGTTGCGTGCATAGCACGGTACCTTGTTATGCACTGGCGGGAGGTGGTCTTCCCCGTTTGTTGGTAGGTACTCTAGCAGCCAGTACCGTTCAATGCAAGGTATCTTTTTATGCACGGGCCGGAGACGGCCGATGGGTCGGATGAGAACCGCGCGAAGCGAACCAGGGCTTCGCGCGTTGCTGTGGCAGCGGTGTTAGTTCGTTGCCTGAGGGGCGCCTTTCTCGTGCAGCGTGATGACGAGCGACGGCAAGTATTGCGGGACGGTAATCAGCGAACTCTCGTCATCGCCGTCACCGTCGCCGTCACCGCCGGCATCGGTGCCGAAGCGGAAATGTTTGGGCTCGATCTTGGCCGTGGTGGCTTCGATCGCGCCTTCCGTCGCCGCGTAGCCCTCTTTCTCACAGCGGATCTTGAGCGCGGACGCGGACCGGCGAACCGTGACGGTGTCGGGCGCGGTGACGGACCAGTCGCCTTTGTCGTTGGAGAGCGCGCATTTCGCGTCGGTAATCGGCCCGGTTGGGCCCATTACCGAGACCGACAACTCTTCACGTTTCGGGTCCTGGCCGCCGTCGTGGCCGCCGTTGGCGCCGGTCACGTTGACGGTGTTTTTTCCCGTGACCATGAATTCACTCATTCCTTGACCTGCCATTGCACTGGCCGAGAAACTTGCGATTATTACGAAGATGACAGATTTCATACAGGTTATATCCGTGGCGCGTGAGTTATAAATTTTTCTTTGCGACGGCGATCTTATTACATGTCAATTTATTTAGGGCGTTTGTATGGGTTGTTTATTCACTCCGAAATATCGGGGTGGTGAATGCAATCGGGTTATCTATAGCGCATTGTTAGTTGGGGCTGAACTTACTGCATTTCCGACTCGATCAGGGCAGATAGGCGACCCATGCCTTGAGTTCCCGCGTACGGTCGGCTTGCATTCCCGCGCGTACACGTCGGACATCGACACCAGGGACGTGACGAGCGCGAAAGAGAGGCTGAGGTAGCGGTGTAGACGCAATGGGGCTCCGATTCATAGCAGATCTCGCCTGGCGATGTTCATCCAGAGCGGACCTGCCTTTCCGACGTCAAAAGGTGGAGTTCAAAACCGCTTTTTCGGTCAGGTTTTGCCGCAGGATTTCCAGACACTTATCCTGTTCATGTCGCCGCATCTCCCAGAACGATAGCGACGCTCGACGCGGTTTGGTGCGTGCTTCGTTCGGGCGGTTGTAGTGGATCGTGAGAAGAAAGCGGCCCCGCTTGATCAACACGATGTTCTCGTAAAAAATCTCGATGCGCGCCACCTTGCATCGGTCGTCATAAAAAACTGCGCGAGTGGTGAGGCTCATGCTGACCAACGCGATCAAAGGCGTAAAAAAGGTCATTAGAACCGTGCCAAAGCTCATGAACGGGTTCGATGCTGCGAGGAAGAAGAAACACCCGAGGATGATCAGAATCGTGACGCCGAAGGCCGGCATCGCAAAGCGGCTACCGCGTATTGTCAGTTGCGGTCCGTTGGGCTGGGATAGGGTATTCATAGCTGGAATTTAAAGTTGGACTCGTAGTCGGTATCAGGCCGGGTTTTATCTTGCCCTATTCCGCCTTGGTAAGGCTGCGATAAATTTTTTTGGCAAAGGTTATTGGGCTGGGGGAGTATTTTGCACGATGGGTCGGATGTTGGGAGTATGAATACGCGAGACTGATTCATCTGGCATCAGATTCGGTAGTTTTATTGTTTATGGCTGTCGAGTTTTGATTGGCGAACAGATACGGACTGTTCAGCGGCAGCGCCTTCAGTTCGAGTTCGAACCCCGTCCGCACGTCGTTGCCCCGCGTTCGAAGACGCGTGCGCTGCGGACACGCCACGAAGACGTTTAGTCGGGCCTTTCTTATGGACGCGTGAACGGCGAAAATGCGCTGGGCCCGCTGTGTGATTGTCCGTTGTGGCTCCCGGCCGGGCTCGGCGCGGACAAGCTCGTTGTAGTCGTCGTAGTCGTTGTAGTCGTCGTGTTCGGACTATGCCGGCTCGTCGGCGGAAACGGACTCAGCGACGTTGACGGCTGCGGTCGCGGCGCCGGACTGAAGGCGGAAAACAGCGACGAGGAAAACGCGTGCGACGAACCGCCAGGCGAGGGCAGCGACGGGGTCGGCAAACTGAAGCTCGGGGGCGGGAAAGCAAACGTTAAGGTGGGCGCATTAAGCGCCGGGGCCGACGGCGCACCGAGCGCGGTATCGGCTTGCCGAGCGACCTTGCGTGCGCCTGACCCGGAGGGCGAACTCGCGAACAGCGGCGATAGCAGGCTCGACGAAGTCGTGCTCTGGTTGCCCGGAGGCGACGTGGGGGGTAGCCGTAGCGGCGACAGCGCACGTGACGACGATGACACAGGCGCCGAATCCTGTGTCGGACTCCATAAGCCAAAGTGGCTGTACGCAGCGTGATAATCCGGCGACCCCGGCGGCGTGCGCGGGGCGTCGAATACGGCCGGTTCGATTTCTGCCAGAATCCTGCTGCCTTCGCGCAAACTATCCCGACGTTTGCGCTTTTTGGTAGCCGGATCGTTCAGTGTCTGAATGACGCCAAAAAGCCTTTGGCCTTTGGGTGACGAGGAGCGTCCGTATTGCTCGATGGTTCTTCCCGTATTTCTCGCGATCACATCTTCGGCTCGTGCATGGTCGCCCGTGGCTTGCGCGCCGGGTACTTCAAATGTTCCGTGTTTATCGACGGCGATAGCGTCGAGAGGCGTCAACTCGCCGCGTTGCAAAAGACGCGATTTGGATAACGTCGAGGCAGAATCCCGGCCATCGCTGCGCTGCGCTTCGAGGGTGGTCAGCACCTTGTGCGAGTGTGCCCGTCCTATTGCCGGATGTACTGAAACAGCCGCCATGACAGGATAGGCCGTCGACCGGCCACCTTTGTCTTTCAGCGAGACGGTGAATTCCGGATAGGTCTTGTCGTGCTCGGTCGGTATGGCGACGTGCGTGTCCTGAATTTTGAGGCTCTGGCGTTCGGTCCCCTTCGCACTGGAACGGGTCGCCTTGGGCGGCGCCAGTTCCTTATGCAATTCGGGTACGCTCAATGCACTGCCGATGCGCGACTGGCTTGCTTTGGCGGCCTGCGCAGCCACTGCGGGACCTTCGGTTCGGGCCCGCTCTTTCCAATGTTCCCGGGTCGCCTGTTCATGGAACTTGCTCAGTTCCTGCGTGGTGCGTCCGAGACCAAGCAAACGACTATTGTCCGGCGTATGCACGCCGCCGCTGGGAAGCGCCAGGCTATGGATTTCCTGGGTCAGTTCGCGCTTGTACTTATTTTGCGGCTTGTCGGATGGCGGTTTTTTGCTTGTGCTGCGGGGCGCGGCCGGTGTCGGCGGTGTGGCCAGCGTGGCCGGTGTGGCCAGCGTGGCCGGTGTGGCCGGTGTGGCCGGTGTTACGCTGCTTGAGGAGGCGCCCCCCGGCGAGGACGACGGACCATGCGACGCCGCGTTGCCGCGATTGCCGCCGCCAGGTGGTTGAAACGGCTTACCCCCTGCAACTGCGTCCGACTTTCTCTCTTTCATGGCGGCTTCGCGGCTAATGGTGTTGATGAAGTCTAACAGTAGAAAACTGGCGTGACATGCTTCCGATACCTGGCGCATTTGACGAACGTAAGCGTGGCATCTCATGTCGAGCTTGCCATCTTCGTCCCCGATCGGCGGTCACATTCGATCGTCAACCGCCCGCGCTTTTCTGACTGGCGATCAGACGTGCGCCGCACGCGAGTTTGTCGCCATCGCACGCGGCCGGCTGACCTGCGAAGCGTGCATTGCCGGCCACCTGAGCGATGTGAGTCTGGCCGTGGATCTCGCAGATAGCAGGGTCGTTCAGGCGTGCGATCGCTCGGCCGTTGATGCGGGCGGTGGGTGCACCTGATATCACGCGGCCGCCGTGGCTATGAGTGTCGCCTTCGACGATGTAGTGTTTTTTAGTCATGTTGGCCTTATTTGGAAGCGCGTGGGTTTAGAAATCCCAGCTGAATGTTTGCGGATTTGCCTCGCGCGACGTTTGGTCAGGTGGCGACACCATCACGATGGTCGCGTGGAGCGGATCGCGCAGGTTGATGAGGGCGCTTGTTTTGCCATCGCTATATCCCATCATCAGCGCGAGCGTCATTTGCACCCACGTCGAGCTTGTGCCTGTGTCGCCGCCGATGCGGCGCTGCATGTCGAACGCGTCCTTCGGGTCGTCCAGATCGATGTGCTGCGGGTTGTCGTGCAGTGCCTGGATGAGCAGCGCGAGATTGTTGGTCGACATGCCGGTGTCGTGGAATATTCGCCCAGGCTGATCGTTGGGAGCGAGGGTGCCTAACGCCTGCTGCCAACCTTCACGCAGTTTTTCGATGCGCTCGCCCTTTTTGAGTGATTCGCCGTGGGTGTTGCTCATATCGATACGTACCGGTCGATGCAGGTACGCGAGTACCGGCCAGTTGTCGTACTCCGTCAATTGCCATGTGGTCCATGGTATTGGGACCCAGGGGTTCGGTTTGAAGCCGTGTGGGATCTTCAATGGTGTGGTCTTCCAGAACTCGGGAAGTTTGCTTTGCCAGTAGTCCCACGGCATCTCGTCCTTGTCGTGCTCCCAGTAGGCTTTTTGGACATTCCAGAAGTAATTCCACAGCTTGATCACGTCATACTGTGTTTTGCTGTTGTCGATTGCTTCGGGCGCGTGGACAACGTAAGGTCGGATCATCCGATCTATTCGGTCCTTGCGCGTTACGAGCAGAGCAACGAAGCTGTCCGGCTGTGGTGGAAAGAAGTACTCTTTCAGGTTCGATTGCTGCACATAGTTATCTCCAGGAGTTCGCATATATGCGCGGGTATTGAGACCGTCCTCAATCAACACAACCGCGGCAGGCAAGTCCGGATGCGCATCGAAAAATTCGAATAACCGATTCACTACATCGTCACCATGCTCGGTATGGATCTCGTCAAGGCGGATGTATAGAGGGTTGGTGATGCCTGCGCCGTTGTCTGCGTCGCCGATATGTGTCGCCATGCGATCAGCGAGCTCATCGGCAGGATCGCGGGGCGGCCCGACAGCGATGACGGGAATTGGCCAGAAGTCAACCCAGCGCCGCAGCGTATAACCGAATACATTGTTCTCGCGCTGCCTGCCGGCAAAAGAACGGTCGGCGCCTGTGTAGGGATATTTTTTAGGGTCTTGCAATAGCAAAGTGCCAGAAGCGCCAGCCTCGTCGAGACGCATTAGCATCGCCCGCTGTCGGAATCTGTCGACGGTCACGCCAAAGCGACGTATCTCCAGCGTGAAACGCGGATCACGCGGAGCGGTGGCTGCGACCGCTTCTGCCTGCAAAGCTGTGTTCCGTACGGCCAACGGATCAACCTGCTGCACGTCCTTGCGATCCCATACACAGTACCCGGCATACAACCCAGCCGCCAGCAATACAGGGGGCACAGTTAGAAGCAGTAGTCGTCGAATCATCGAGGTATCTTCCAAAGATAAATAACCGCCAATCATTAACAGCTTGAGCATCGCGATCCACACCAAAGTCAGAATCGCTAGCCCGGACGGGACGAGAAAGAGCCAACGGCTCGGAGGTCGAGTCAGAGGTGTTGTCATGAGAAATCAGAAAAGCCGAATTTTTTCCAGTGCGTTGGAGCGCATTTTCTGCGCAGTCGAATCGTTACGCGTCTTGATGATTTCACTAACTACCGCTGGCGGCGGAGTCCTAGGTACAAGTTTTTCGGGTGGGAAATTGGCGTACCTGTAGTAGTCTGTATTTGCTTCAACAACGTCACGCGTCGTCCAGTCGAGGCTGCCATATCGAGGACTAGTTTTTTCCAAGTCACCCGCAGCTATTCGCCAATCCGCAATCGTCCTCAACAGTTCTTCCCAATCCGGATCATCAAGCGCCCGCGCCTGCCCAATCGACACATCGAACGCCGTCGCGCAGCGATGATTGCGCCGCCCGCTCATCACCGCCGAGTGATACGAATCATCCACTCGATAATTGTTCATCAGCCTCACCTTCGCCTCGTTTGGCGTTTCATACCGGATCACCACGATCTGCCCCGCTACAACCGGCACATCCGAATCCCCAATGGTCGGCGGGAACGCCCGGTACACCTTGCATTGGTCGTCGGGCTGCTTGCCCGCGTTCAGCACGCCTGCGACATCGGTAGTAGCCGGTGGCTTGCCAGGATTCAGTCCTGGCCACGGCATCATCTGAGGCGGCAAAAGCTCGAGCTCCGACACACTGAGCGCCGTCTCGGCCTCGACCTGATCGATCGACTGCCTCCCTGCATGTCGCTCGTTCAAGGAAACGCCATCAAGCGGTGCATCCCCGCTGCCCGGAAGCGCATTCGCCTCCATGTCCGGATCGAACGGCGGCGAGAGTTCCTCGCCGTTGATGGTGCGCATCGTGTTCTTCGCGATTTGCGCCTGTTTCGCGAGCGCTGTCCCGCCGGTCGTTCCGTGTGAACTCTCACCCTCAAGACGCATGTTGTGCGGCCCTGGCGGCGTCCCCACTTGCACCGGCTTGCCCTTCCGCACGCGACGCGTAAAGACCCGTTGCAACAACGACCCGGAAAGCAGCGTGACGGTTTCTTTTTTTGCGCCAAACTGCGCAGCGGACACCTGAAGTGCGTCGGGCAACCCGATACAACCCATCCCCGCCACGCCCCTGAGACCGACAGTCGCGTCTTCAGGGCAGAAGTACAGATAGACCTTGCCGCGGTTGTCGCGCTCGGCGAATACTCCGCATGCGTGCCCCGGTCCCGTCAGTCGAGTCGCCCGATGCGGATCCCAGGCGGGCCCCGTGACGCCATAGTTGTCGGTACCGCCCTTGACCACCTTCAGGCGTTCAAGCGGTGGCTGACCGTGTCTGTGGTTCGCAACCAGCGCAGTGAGGTTCGCCAGCGTCTTCGCACGCGCATAGACGGTCTGTTGCTCGTCGCTACGCTGCAGGAATTGGTCGGTGCGAGATTCGTTGAGTGAATACGGCGAGTCGATCAGGATCAGCGTGTCAGCAGGTCGACTAGCTGGCCCCGAACCTTCCATCAGGAAAGCCTGCGCCAGCAACGTAATCAACGTGCCCTGACTGTGCGCGATGATGTTCACCGTCTCATTGCTTTCGATCAGCCGGATCTGCCGCACAAGCGCCGCCAGCCGTTTCGCGGCCAGCACCATGTAGTGCCGGTTCGGCGCTTCGCGCAGTGGATGCGTCAAGTCCCCCTGCAAGGTGTCCAGACTCCAGGTCTTTGCGCCTCCCTGAAAGTGCGAATCGAACATATCGGGGATATTCGTCGTCGCATTAGCGAACATGCCACCGCCCTTCGCGCGATGACTGTCCAGACGGTTGCCGAACTTATCAATGTACTGGCCGTTCCTGGTCTGCTTCTCCGGCTCTTTAGCCAGATCGCTCGCACTCGCCTTAAACCCCCAATAAAACGGAATCACCGGACTCTTCGTCCCCGGCGGTTCCTGCCGACGATAGATCACATCGTCGAGGTTCTTCATCAGATCGGCGACGCTCACTTTGCTCGGGTCATTCGCCATCCGCCCATGCGTGTACTCGCCGCCCTTCAAGTCCGAGCGACCGAGCCGATCGTTCAGGCCTTCGCACAAACCACTTTCTACCGCGCCAAAATCGGTACCCAGGTCGTTCACGCCATGAATAAGAATCGTCGTGCACGGATAGCGGTTTTCCACGTCGACGTTCGCGTGTGCATTGGCCGGCCGGTTCGGGTACAGCAGCGCTTTGCGCTCGCCCACTACGCGATCGGATCCGATTGGGGACGTGCTCATTGGATTACCCTTTCGCGTCGAATACCTGAATGTGAGCGATGTGCATGGCGTCGCGAGCCAGCAGATCCGTCAGCCCTTCGCTGTCGGATGTGCCCGTGATTTTCTGACCATCGCGCAACGTGATTTCGTACGGGCGATTCGGCACCGGATGCGCTGCCGCGCGTCCGTTTTCGCCATCACGCGATCCGCTCGATCCACCGTCAGTGCCTGAGTAACGCAAGCGGAATTTCTGGTCTGCACCGGCGTCGCTGAATGCGGGCGGGTTCACGTGATCGGTATCGGGGTCGAGGAAATCGTGGCTAGCAGCATGGGCAACAAAAGATCCACTGGATCCCAGGCGAACGCCGCCGCCGACCTGCAAATAGCTGCCGTCTTCCGCAACCAGTCGAATGGTTTTGCCGGAGACGATCACTTCATCGCCCACCGAACTGACGTGGACGGACTTCTGCCCTGTCACCGTCACCGTGTCCTGCTGTGCCTGCACGACAACCGGTCCATCGCCGGCGATCGCATGCACGCCCTCGCCGCGACCGAACACATGGACGCCCTGCCCGGCCGACGCCAGCAAACGCTGCCCGCTCAACAGTTGCAGGTTTTGCTGAGCGACCTGATCGATGTTCTCGCCCGCGTAGGTCACGTGCGTCTTCGGCGTGAGGTTCACCGACCCGGCTTGCGCGCCTAACGCCATCAAGCCTTGAGAGCGGGACATACCCTCCGACGTCCCTTCACCGACGCCGGGCGTCCATGCCTCGAAAGTCGACGCGACGGCATGCTGTCCCGATGCATCCGGCGATTGGCCGCCGTGTTGCCCCGCGTAGTCGCCCAGTGACTTGAATAGATCCGAGCATTCGCCGAGCAGTTGAAGCAATTCGTCACGATCGAGCTGACCACCGCTCGCCTGTGTGCGGGCATAGGTCGTCAGCAAAATGCCTTGCGCCGCGCGCAATGCGGCCGCCGCGTCCGTGCGCAGCTCCGCGCCTTCACCGCGATGCTGTCCATAGCCGTTGTCTCGCGGATGGGTCAGATACCCCAGGTTCAACTGCGAGTCCCCATGCTGACTCGCCAGTTGCACGCTGATCTGCTGCGGCGTGTCGTCGAACCTCAATTGCCCGCCGTAGCGGTTTCCCTTGATTTCACGGGTTTTGACTCCCGACAAATAACGATTGCCCGGCAACGCGCCGGTATGGCTGAACCGGGTCGGCGTGTTCTTGCCGTTCGACACGACGCCCAGGATCACCAGACGATCAGGGTCTCCGCCGATGCTGCCCAACAGCACTTCCATTCCCGCGCGGGGGATGAATGTTTGTCCGAAGCTCTCGCCTGCCAGGCCCGAGGCGACGCGCAACGGCGCGCTGTCGCCGGGATAGCCTTTTGTGCCGACGCCCTGTGCATGAGCGTGATCGACGGGATCCAGTCCCTGGATCTGCACGAAGACGCGGCCGAGCTCATCGCAGGTCACCTCGTCGCCCTCTTGTGCGACCACGACGCCTGTTAGCAGATGCGTCGGCGGCAAGTCGACCGTGGGGTCGTACGCAGGCGTGAGCGGCACGCCGCGTCGCACGCAGGTGAAGGTGTTTTTGTAGCGCGTGTCCTGCTCGCGCGATATCGTCAGTACCGGCGTGGATGTCGGAAGGACAAGATGATGGCTCGCCTGGAACAGCGACTGTGCCCGTTCCGTCAGTCCCTTCGGCAGGTTGTTCCAAACGTCGTGCGTGAGCGATGTGATCACGAACTGCCGCTTCTCTGCGGGCTGCATGTCGAGTACTGGGTCGCCCGTCAGCGTGATCCAGTGGCCGACCGCGAGATCGCGTATGCCGCTGACACCGTCGTACTGTTCGGCCTCGAACTCATGCGCGAGCATCCGGTCGCGCGTGATGCGATCGTGATCTTTCCAGGAATCGCCGACGTGAGGAATCTCGATTGCGACGTCGGTCAAGAGCTCGGCGAGGTCGTTGCCCGATTCGCCCTGGTCGATGTTGGCTATCGCGATCGATTCGTCGATGCGGGCCTTCTTGTAGTCCCATGACGGACGGCTGGTTCTTCCCGGAATCAGACGTTGGTGTAGCGCGAAGAGCGTGACCGTGTCGCGCTGCTCGGTGCCGGCGTCGCGCGGATGCAAGCGAACCGCGCCTGCGGGGGCCTGCTTCAGTCGCAATGGGTTGTCGCAGAACACCAGTGTGTGCACGGGCGCGTCGTCGGCGATGCGGCTTTCCTTCGCGGTGCCTGCCTTTGCGAATACGGTGATGCCTTCGCGACGCAGCAGTCGACGGATGAACGCTGCGTCTGGTTCGTTTGCTTGTCGTGTGATTTCGCGCGCGGGGTATCGGTTCGCGTCGAGCTTCGATAGGTCGAACTCGAATGCGCGGGCTAGTGTTGGACTACGTTGTCGCCATTCGCTCAGCAGGATCGAGAGAATGTCGATAACGGTCTTGCCGCGGAATAGTCGCGAGTTGGTGCGCTTTTCCATTAACGACAACGCGTCGCAAACCGTTAGTTGATAGACGGTGAGATCGCCGTCGCTTTGTCCTGTCTGCACCTGCTTGATGATCGTGTTGATCGTGTGGAGTTGGCCACGGTCGGTCACGATTCGCACGGAGACGGGCAGGCCGATGAATAGCGTCGGAGAGAGGTTGTCGTGGGCCGATACGCACGTGAGATGGCCGCTGATGCCGCCCATCAGGCTTTCGTGGAGGGTGGCGTGCTGGAGGGCTAGCAGGTGGCCTACGGTGCGTTGGGCTCGCCCGAAGTTCAAACCGACAGGACGGTTGTTCCAGTCGACCGCGCCTGTGGCAAAGCTTTTTAAGGTTTGGTTGGTAGACACAGGTTTCCCCCGCTATCGATGAAAACGTATGAGATTGCGTGGGCCGCTCAGGCAAATATCTGACGCTGCACGAAATGCCAACGTGCCGCTTCCGGGTCGTATAAGGCCAATTGCTTCGCTTCGTTGGGGGCGAGTTGGATCAATGGCGGGTTATCGCGCAAGCCGAACGCTCGCTCCAACGCATCTCGCGCGGAAGCCGGCGCATCAAGCCACTGCCGCACCGCTTTCTGCGTTTCGCGCCAGGCAAACAGGCCGGCCTGCTGATGTAGGGCGTCGATGATCGTCCACACATCGGAGTCGATCTGGAGCGACTGCTGATCACTATCACCACGCGGCCGCCTGCCTTGCGTCAAGGTCAGACGTGTCAGACAGCCGTTTTCCCGTACGACGAGCCGATAGTCGTGCGCTAACCAGGCTAAGTGAAATGACAACGGCCGCTGGAATCCCCGGCAGGAGAGAAAGGCTTCCGGCGCGACGTCCCTCACAGGCCAGATTTCGAAATGCACTGACAGCTCCTGAGGAATCAGGCCGAGACCGTCGAGCATCGCATCGAATGGGGAAAGGAAGCAGCGAACGGCGTGCCCTACCGAAGTTCGATCGGTGAAAAGCGTGATGGATTGGTTGTGGTCCGATTGCGTTAGTTGCACGGACATTTCCGGGTTGACGGAGTACGCGTCACTGCTGCTTTGTTCGAAGCGTTTTCTTGCTTGATCCTGATTGCTGCCCATTCCGCCGCTCCCACTCGCGTGAAATTACGCCCACGCGGTTGATGATTGAGCGGCGGATTCTAGAGGGTTCCTAAGGTATTTTCGGTAAAGATTGGTCAAGGTTTTGGGGGTTATGCTGGATCGTGGTTTTGGTGCTGAGCGAGTTTAGAAACGAATCAGATAAATCTGTCCAATTTGACGATGGACTAGGAATTCACTCAAAGCAGGTGAAGTGGCGCTAGCGCGCCGCCGTCGACTCTTCGATGCCGTGGCGCACGCAGTGCCCATCTGCACGTAGGCCTCTGCGAGATGGCATTCGCAGAATATCCACATTGCATGGAATAAATTTTCAATCTTTCAATTAATGACAAGCGTCCAATTGCTTTTGCCGTGTTGTCATACGTAAAATCTGGCGATGAAACCAACGGCTCTACAGCATCGTACAAATTGCGCAGGATGCGCCGGCTCCGTCGTGCTGAGGCAGGTAAGAAGATTTCTGTTGCTCGTGCTAGGCGCGTGCGCCTGTTCGCTTGTCTTTTCTGGGAAGCCGACGACGAATAATCCCTTGCTGTCAAAACCGCGTCCGTGGTGTATCGGTCGCTTCGTGTTCGACCGGCCGGCGGCGAGCGAGATATCAAACCAACGCTATGAGTATCGGGGGGATACGTTAGAGACGAAACCAAATTTTTCCGCTAAGTCATATCAAGACCAGGTAAGCGATCTGGATAAGAGGCTCCGTCACAGTGACAGGGTGAATCCGGGAACCAATGCAAAGACGGGCCATGTATGGCTTGAGAAGGCGTTCTCTCCAAGTGCCGACGCCAAGGTATTCGTTTATAGGGAATTCGATGCATCATCTGATCTTGACTTCAAGACTGAAGGTTACTTCTTCGACAACGGGAGTCTTTTCCACACGTCAGGAGGCATCGGGGCGGCAGCTCTAAGTAGCGTTGAAGATATCTACAACGACACCTACCGCCGCATCAAAGCTCGCGATAACTGGTCCGTACCCACAGAGGCTGGATTCTGCTTCGACGGCGGGATCGTCACGGGTTCATCGACCTACACCGAAGAAGTCAGCCAGTCATTCGCATTGATGCCGGGCCGACCCGTGCTCCTGGTGATCCAGATGCGTGACGCAGTGGACGCGGATAAGAAAGCGTCGCTCACGATGACACTGCCTCAATTGCGCGCTCAGATGGATCGGTTGCCGGGCCACTATCGAATTTTGCGCCAAGGCAAGCGCACGATTGCCGGGATGGATGCGGAAGAGGTACTGTTTGAATTGAAAGAAGGTGATCTCACGTCGTATCGGTTCTATCTTCTTGCACCGGGCGACTCGAGTACGCTGGCGAAACCGTATACCGCGATTCAACTATTGCTCGGCGCAAGCAGCTCTGATTTGGCGCCGGGACAAACAACGTCACCCGTCGACGAGGCGGGTGCGTTGCAGACTTGGGATGCGTTGTTGAACACCTTACGGCTACGCCCTGGTGCAGTGTGAAAAGACGGCATGCGCCGATACGACATCGTAAAGAGCGACACGACAACGGTAGGCGGTATGGTTCAAGGCCGCGACGGCCAGGATAGGCTGAATGGCCGCGAGCAAGCTTACAAGCATAACCCTGCATGGTACCCGGATCTGCAAGATGATCGGTACTTTCAGTGCGACGGTCTCCGGATTTCGACAACCGGATCAAGTACAGCGCTCGTTGATCATCATCTGTGAATGTCAGTTTTCCCGCAGTCAAATTCGATTCATCAAAGGGCCGCGACGATCCGGTTTCGGAATCTCACCGCAAAAGCAAGCCTACCGAGCCGCCTTTTTGATTGTCTCAACGAGAGCATCGCGAAACTGTGCGACTTTGGCAAGAGCTGCCGAATCTTGGTTCCCGACAAAACCATGAATCGCATTCACCGAGTCGGCGAGTTGCTTGTCACCAGAGGTCAGCATCTGTTCTTCTGTGCCCTCCTTTAACACCGTATTGCACAAGTCCTTGCCTTGATCGGTGGTTCCGACATACACGGTGATATTGACGTCGTTAGTCGCAACGCTCACAAACTGCACGTGCGCATCATATTCGTGGAATCGTGGATGAAACTGCTTCTTAAATTCATCTACACCTGGATAGTGCTTTCGCTGCTTCTTGAAATCACTCGACAGCAGCTTCTTTTTGATTCTGTTGCAGCGCTCACATGCAACGGCGAGGTTCCAGAAATGGAGCGAAAATCGCGGGTGCCTAGCACGCGAAAGTACATGATCGATCGGGCGGGCATAACCGCCCTTCAGCAAGGGTTGGCGACAATAGCAGCACTGCCCTCCCTGCGATTGCGCGAGGTGGTCCCTCAGCGCAGACTGAATTTCCGATCCCTTGACACCTCCGACCTTGCTCGTCCATCCGCTCGCGTAAAACTCTTCCCAAACGTCTCTAGGTTGACGATGCGCAGCATCGAAGAACGACTCCTCCTCGAGAATCGTCAGTACGGCGGGAATGCGCATTTTGGTCCGATGACATTGATTGAGGAAAGCGTCCTCTTCCGCCTTTCTGTCCCTTCCCTTGGGTAGAAACCTCATGTCCCGTCCTTATCGCCCTGGCTCAGTCTAACCAGTTGACGCAGTGCCTGACGCGCTTTCGAGATTAGGTCGAGATGTCGCGACACCGTACCTGCGCTCACCTGTCCCCGCGACGCTTGCACTGTCTTTCGCATCAGCGTCAGCTCCTCATCGAGTTGCCCGACGAAATCCTGTACGCCCTGCCCGGAATTCGCCTTCTCAATCGCTTCGGACACCATGGCCGCGCAGCGCTCATGAACCTGCCGGTTGTTTTCGGTGTACGTCTCGAAACCTGTAAATAGAATACGTTCGACAGAATGTCTGTCATTTATGGCAATTTCCGTCAAACGCTGATCGCGTGCGACGAAGCAGATGTCCTGTTTATCGAGCGCGCTCGCGATAACGAGCGGCGAATGCGTAGCCACCACGATGTCGCACCGGAAATGCTCACGAAGCCTGCGCAATAGCAACGGCAACGTGCGCTGCCAACTGACGTGCAGGCTGATCTCGGGTTCGTCGACGAGTATCAGGCTCCCATGCCCGGCAGTGGCGACGATCTTCAACGTCAGCGCGAGCATCTGCTGCTCGCCTGAACTGAGCTTCAGAAAAGGGGCAATCTCACCTTTGTCCGCGAGCTTGAACGCCGGCTGCATCGTGGACAGTCTGACCTCGCGAGTCAGCTCATCATTTTCAGCGGCGTTGTTCGACAGTTCGAGCGTCTGAGCGGCCACGTCGTCGAATGCGGTCGAGCCGGACGCCTCTTCGAGCGGCATGAGAAAACGCCGGCGTTCGAAATCGAGTATCCCCAGCGCCATGTCAAGCGCTTCGCGACGTTCGGGCGCAGCATGTATGTCAAGCATCTTGCGACACAGGTCGTTTGCAATGTGCTGCGATTTCGTCGAATTGGCCGACGTTCTCGCTCCTTCGTAGTTGAAAAAGTCGAGTTCCCCCTCGCGTTTCTTACTAAACGTAAAACGATCGACCATGCCAAAAGCAATGCCGATGGTCTTGCGTCTTTGCTCCGCAGAACGCTCGGCGATTTCTTTCAGCAGCAAGCTTTTACCCGCACCGTTGTTTCCGATGATGTAGATTGACTTGCCGCGCCCGCTCGTCACAGACAGTTCATCGACGATCCTTGAACCATCCAGGCCCGACAGCCATGCATTCCGCTCATGGCGGCCGACGTAAGTGCTCGCGACAAGTGGAACGTCATCAGCGGACAGTTGCGTGTAACCTACTACAGAGCAAAGGCCGACGACGTCGCGATAGCCCTCCGAAAATTCGCGCCAGAATATCTGGCGGAAACGCTCAACATCGGGGGAGGCGTCGATATCTTTTTGCCAATACAGCTTAGACTTTTCGGGGTTCTCGAACAGAAGCACAAGATTTGCTCCAAATTGCGCAAGCGCGCTCCATTCCTGCAAGGAACGCGGTTTTCTCAACGCACCGGCGTTGACCATCAGGACACCGCTCCCCCCCGGGCGAGTATGCGAGCGCACGACCCACACGGATTTCCCAAGCTGGGATCCCGATTGACCAGTCCGCGGCAAGTCGATTACGGCGCTGAGCATTCCTCTGTTTAACAGCCACCTGCGCAGTTCGGATGGGCGATGGTTCGTGCTCGTCCGTGCAGTGCCCGCGACAACCACGATGCCGTCAAAGCTGCCACCGAGGCTCCTGAGCGAGGCGAGCATGTCTATTGAGTTTGTCGCGTCATCTGGGCGTATCATATCGGGGTCACGCCGAGACCTGCGGGTCCTCGTCAGGCTACGTGGCGCATCTATTTGAACAAAACGCCTTTGGGCAAGCGCCCATTCGTTTGCTGCGAGCGCGAAGCGAGGATCAATTCCGTGTAGCAGGAATCGCATACGCAGTTCGAAACCCAGCAATCCCACTTGTCGAACAAGACCCACTGGTCGCCCGTCCACCTTGTATTCGCCAAGCGTCTCGCCAGCAGGCGCAAACATCTCACCCGTGCCGCAAAAAGCCTCGACCAGAGAGTCCGATTTCGACGCCAGCTTATTCGACAGGATCGCAACCATATGCGAATGGGCACGATCAGCACCGATTTGATCGTTGGCTAATCTCAGGAACCGATGGTCAAATAGAAGCGCCACATCGACGCCGCGCTCTTGGCATGCGTCCCTCATGTATTCGAATAGCCGCCCGAGGAGTTCGTTGTTAGCACGGACGAAAACGTTTGGAAATGGTATCGGAACATCTAATAGACGCTCAATCGCTTGCAGCTTGTCCCGCCACATGTACTGCCGATCATGATTTCGAAAGTCACCAAAATGATCGCCGATTTCCTCCACAAGCACGGATATATCGGATCCGTATCGAGCACGTCTAATTTTGCCGGTCGAACGATCAAAAACGCAGGCCACCACAAAAAGCATTAGAAGCGATACGCGTGAGAACTCTTCGTCCGAAATCGGGAAGTCGTCACGCAAATACGAGTCGAGTCTTTTCCAGAACCCCGTAACAGTGAATTCACTTACAGTAACCATTTCTTCTCTTCCAAATTTTTCCCGTCTATGATTTCACGGATATGGAATGCGCGCCACCGGTCCGCCGCACAAACGGATAGAAATTAAGCAATGTTCATCGTCGCCGCCTTGGACGTGGGAGCTCATTACTGTCTGATCGAGAAAAAGTGGCACGCCCCGCCGGATCAAGGTGTTGATGGGCACATCGCTAACATTGTGCGGCGTGGGGGCAGGCACTGCAACCTCGCCGAAGTCGGACTGGCAAGTGCTCCGCGAACGGCTGTTAGTCGCGCGCTCATTGTCCTCAAAGTTATTTTGATGGCCATTGGCTACCGTCCAATTGTGTCTTCGCTCGAACGCTCACGCGTCGGCACTGCCCCGCAACTCGTCATCTAGTTGTCAAAGACGAATGCCCCCTCATTGGCTGACGCTGACCTCTGAGTGGACAGGACCCTGCGTCAGCAATGTGACGAGTTGCGGAGGGCGGCGGCGGAACGGTGTTGACGCCCCTATAAAACTGACCCATCTGTCAACGTCTCAAGCGGTGGTCAGATTGGCGGCCGCAATAGCCCATCCTTGACGAAGGACGAACCAAGTTGAACGCAACCCGACTCGGAACAACCGAATTTAGCGCCCAAATGACAACCCACAGTGCGGGGAAACAGCGGCAGATACTATCCCCCCGACGAGCCCTCTACTGCCTCGTCCAACTTCATAACGGTCTCGAGCATGTGTCTGACTACGCTCGCATCGAATTCTTCTGCTTGGTCTTCTTCATGGGTGCCCTTGTTAAGGTAATTCCATTCAATCATATGCTTTTCCCCTTGCCCTAGGATTTCTGCCAAATGTGGGATCGCTTCCTGAAATACTTCAACATCTTTCTTTTCGAGAAACGCACGGAGTCCCGTCGCAAGACTCATGAGATCCGGAGACCCTGGTCCTCGCATACCAATGCTAAGTTGAGCGGAAAGTTTCTTGCCCGCAATTTTTTTCCAAAGCCTGTTAAGCAAGTCCTCGAACGATTTCCTCACATAGCTCAAACAGTCACGGATTCTGCCTTCTTCGTAGCTCTGAGATGCAACGACAAGATAGTGCCGTGGTGAATCGAGCCTCACGGCAATCTTCTTTCCCGAAAGTGGCGTGATAAAATCGATGCGCGTAACCATCTCCTTGTACCGCTTCGTCGGAATTGCATTTTCAAGACGTTTGACGAAATCCTCGCCATGGGTGGTGACGATCAGCTGTCGTTTCCCAACTTCATTCGCGTTCAGGATGAGGTCGATGATTGCTCCCCGATGTTCGTCATCGATGGAATTCACAACATCGTCGAAGATTAGGAATGGGAGATCATCCCGGGTAATTTTCGCCAATAAGATAGCTAACCCAAGACAGCGGGTATGTCCCTCGCTAAGTACATGAAGTGCGTCGCACGTGCCACCATTCTCGAACTTTATCTGAATTTTTTCCCCGGTTGCCGTCGGCAACGTTAAAGATTTCAGTTTGTCAGATGGATGATCGTTCTTGTTAATCTCGTTGTAGAACGTTAGCGTCTTCTCGTTCAACTCCGCGGCGAGCGAGATAGGCAGTGCAGCGTTGTAATTCAGCAATTTTTGTCGAAACGAGTCATACGCGAGACTATAGGCCTTATTTCGTACAACTCCCGGCTTTTCTGAAGCAGCCTCTCTGATAAGGTCCTCGTTCGCTCGATTGAAGTTCTCGAGTGCTTCGTTTGAAGCAGCTTCGCTCCCTGCATTCGCATCAATGAGAGTGGAAATCGCGACTATCTCTTCTAGGTCTTTTGTAATTACGATACTCCCTGCCTCAAGCGTCTTGATTGCCGCCTTTGACTGTTCAACCGCCACGTTGAACTTTGCGACCGCATCGTTCAGCGCGTTCAGTAGTTCATCCAGAGCGTGCATCGCGCTTAAGAGCCGTTCGACATCAACCTGTGCCTTGGCGTTTGCAGCCGCCTCACAAAAGGAGTCGATTTCGGCCGCTCGGGCAAAGCTCACCGAAGAAGCCGTCGATGGTAGCTTCGCAAACTTAGCTTGTAGATCGCGCCAACCACTATCGAGAGTGAGTCGGATCTCCTTGATCCGCTTTTCAGCCTCCAGAGCAGCATCGAATTGTTTAAGCTTTCCTGCCGCGTGATCGTACGGATCGACGGGCACGACTAGCATCCCGTCATGATAGAGTTCAGACGAACAAGCAGGGCAAACGTTATCGAACTTCTCACGATTGCTCAGAACGGCGTCATACAGATCCCTAAGGGATAGTTGCTCTTTGTACTGGTCGAGCAGAATTTGCGCTTCGACCTTCTCTTTGAACAGCTTGAGCAGACTATCGACAGCGTCGGTTATTTCATCAGTTCTTGGGTCTAGAGCCGGTTTAATTGTCTGCAGACGACCGATTTCCGCGTTGTTCGCCTTCTGCATCCCGCCGCTACCATCGAGACCGGACAGCAAGCCTTTGACCTCGACGAGAGCATTGCATTCTGGATATTTAGCTAATAACGCGGTCTTGCGTGCCTCAGCGTCTTTTGCTTTTTCGGGAAGCCCCGCGAGAATTGCTTTGTGTCCTGCTATCCCTTTCTCTCGGTCAGAGAGATCTTTTCCTTTCTTGCCTACGCAGTCTATGTATGACTCAATGCTTTCGTTGAATTGGGTTGCAAAAGAGTTGAATTCTTCCAGTCCGAATAGAGCTGCCAAACGGGTCTGCTGAGCGGCAGGGGTGTTTGCCGCCACGCGTGCGAAGCCGTCGATTCTGTTCTTCTCGATGAAACAGAACTCGAAATGAGCTGGGTCGTGGCCGACTACAACGTCCTGTGCAACCGACGTGTCGCCATAGAGCACTGGCTTAGAAGACTTCCTAGAGATCGCGTTTGTGATGTATTCCGCAGTCTGGATGCGCTTCGCCTCAGCTTCGCTGATCGAACCAAGCAGGCCGAATTCAAGGGCCTCACAGAGACTAGTTTTTCCTGTTCCGTTTGGCCCGTAAACGAAAGTGTAAGGATTTTTGAACTCAAATGTTAGCTTGTCGGAGAAGCCTCGGAAATCCTCGACCGTGATCTTTTTGAGGCGGGTGATCGGGCTTTCATTACCCTGCGCCTCGTCTGTTTCGAGCTTGAACTCAGAGGAGATAGAATCTCCCTTATCAACGATCAACTTCGCGATGAGCTTCCCACGACGGCCTGCTGCCGCTCCGGAATTCGCGACATCAACGAATCGATCCAACACCAAGTTCGCAAGCCTTTTTTCGTGCTCCGACATAGCGGTTGCTGACTTGGCAAGAAATCTTTTGAATTCGTTTAGCGATTTGGTCATTTTAGTATGTATACGGGTTCTCGACACAAGGTGGGAATCTCAGCGGCGAATTGCAGGAGCCAGATGCAAGCGCACAGAATGCTCGCACCATATTCAACTGTTGGCAATCTCTGCAACAACAGGAACGATCCAAATTGCATATATCGCGTGAAACTTCTAAGTATCCGATTGGGGCAGCGGATGTCAGCTGGATTAGTGGAGATAGGACGGCCGCTACGCGGACAATCGCATCCCCGGATTGAATGGAGGCTAGCTCCGCCGGTAGGTTAGCGAAGCGTCGATGCATTCGGGCTTCCTGGAAATTGCCCTCCCGGAGCTTCAAGTCTGATGATCCGCGTGTCCTTACTGCTCATCGCGCTCACACGCGGGATATCACTTAGGGTAGGCCGGCGGACTAGGTTTTGCGCTAAAAAGAGGTGAGGGATAACAAGAAGCCGTACGCTTATTAGCGCAGCAGGCGTGAGTGCATCAACCGAGTGGTGGGTTTTTTAGGAGAGGCATCCGACTGTTTCGTGTCGAGAGTACGTATTCGGCATCCGTGAGACTGGTAAGGGCGTCAGTCCATCTGCGACCGTCAGGAAATCGACGCATAGCCGACTGACCTACGATGATATTTGAATGTTTTCTTCTGCCGATTAGTTGTCAGCGAAGCAGGCCGCCGCGACGACTCAATAGACTTCACGTTAGGCGTAACCGAATGAGGCTCATTTAGTCGACCACGCGCACCAATTTAGCTCACCGGGTTGCTCACTCGCGCCTCTCCCTCCCTTACAATTTCCAAGCCATCTGGAAACACCCAGTGGTCAGGTTTGGAAGCCTGCAAGTTAACCGGGAGCACCCACGCAACGTGGGGCGTGCATCTGTCTCTGCGCGTCTATATTTCAATGGGCGGGCGGTGATGAGGGAGCCGCGAGGCTCGCCGGTTTGGTTAACTACGGTCTTCCAACCTCGTCACGCGCCCGCTCACCCACCTCCCCAGCAAGTGTCGGGCGATCCTCAAAGCATCCGGGAGATCGCAACCATGACCACCACCAAACCAACAACAAAAAAAACCACCGCCCGCCCACCCGTCGACGCGCTCCAATACGAAAAACTCGCCCTCTCCGCCTTCGACCTGTGCCACCGGCAGATGCGTCAACTGGAAACCCTAACAACACTCGCGTCCACATTGTGTAGGAATCCTCCCATCACAATCGACGAGCGCCATCGTCACCGCACCCTGCTCGAACTACTCACCCACACCGGCGAGGAATATCAGCAACAGTTAGCGGCCGATCTCGAACTTTTCGGTGTGATCGCCCTCGACGCAAAGGGCGTCGCAAACAAAGAGCTCACGGCGAAGCAAGCAACCCACCTCCTAACAAACGCAACCGAGATCGCAACTCGACCATCGGCAGCCACCAAAACCACGCCGCGCAAACGTTCATCGGCGAAATGCGCGGCGATCGTAAAGAAGGACCATGCGCGTCGCCCGGTCGCCGTCCAGCACTAAACCAACTCTGCAGAGCGGCCTATGGGCTGCTCGAAACATCTCGCGAAAAAGCAGTCACACAACAAAGCAAGCTCCGCCGCGAAACCACCGCTCGCACCCCCACCGTCGCATTTCCGCATCACCCTTCCCAGCCCCAACCTCAGCAATCCCCCCGCCCAATAAAACCCCCAACCCCTTGATTCCAAACCCCTTACAACCGCAAAACCCCCATTCCCTCACATCCCGAAACAGCTTATTGTAAAATCCCGGAAAGACTTTGGAACCGGTTCCATTTACCATGCGACGAAATGCGATCGAACCTGCCAAAGACTGCGTGGCAGCGCAATGACGCGCTCCAACCTGGTGACCAGAACAACATGTCTCAATCCCCTCTAAGCTCGCGCCGCGGCTTTTTGCGCACGGCGATCGTGCTGGTTCCGGCCAGCACACTGGCTGCTTGCGACAACAAGCAACCCACCGCAACCGCAACGCAGAGCTCGAACCAAAGCTCAAACCAAAGCCAAAGCCCCGCAGCCGAAGCCACCCCCTACAAGCCCAAATTCTTCGACGCCAAAGAATGGGCCTTCATCGAAGCCGCCGTCGACCGCCTGATCCCCTCCGACGCGGAAGGCCCCGGCGCGCTCGAAGCCGGCGTCCCTGAATTCATCGATCGTCAGATGGACACGCCCTACGCGCACGGCGCGCTGTGGTACATGCAAGGCCCCTTCGCCCAGGGCGTCCCGGAGCTCGGCTACCAGCTCAAGCTGGTCCCCCGCGACCTCTACCGCCTCGGCATCGCGGCCATCAACGCGTATTGCACGAAAACCTACGCCCGCACTTTCGACGCCCTCGACGCCCCCATCCGCGACACCGTCCTCAGCGCGCTGGAAAAAGGCAAGCTCGAACTAACCGATGTGCCCGCCACCACCTTCTTCGGCCAGCTCCTGCAGAACACGCGCGAAGGCTACTTCTGCGATCCGATCCACGGCGGCAATCGCGACATGGCCGCCTGGAAAATGATCGGCTTCCCCGGCGCGCGCGCCGATTTCATGGACTTCGTCAATCAGAACGGCGCGGCCTATCCGTATGGCCCCGTGTCGATCGAAGGAAAGCGCACCTGATGTCTACTCAAACCAAACCGCACGTCGACGCGGTCATCGTCGGCTTCGGCTGGACCGGTGCGATCCTCGCGAAAGAACTCACCGAGGCGGGCCTGAACGTGGTCGCGCTCGAACGCGGCGAGTATCGCGACACGTATCCGGACGGCGCGTATCCGAACACGATCGACGAACTGACCTACAACATCCGCAAGAAACTGTTCCTCGATCTGTCGAAGACCACCGTATCGATCCGTCACAACATCGCCGAAACCGCGCTGCCGTATCGGCAACTCGCGGCGTTTCTGCCGGGCGAAGGCGTCGGCGGTGCGGGTCTGCACTGGTCGGGCGTGCACTTCCGCATCACGCCGGAAGAACTGAATCTGCGTAGCCACTACGAAGAACGCTACGGCAAGCGCTTCATTCCGGAAGGCATGACGATCCAGGACTATGGCGTCACCTACGACGAACTCGAACCGCATTTCGACTTCGCCGAAAAAGTATTCGGCACCTCGGGCCAGGCCTATAAAGTCAACGGCAAGGTAGTCGGCGACGGCAACGTATTCGAAGCGCCGCGCAGCGACAACTTCCCGCTCGCCGCGCAGTTGAACACCTATTCCGCCGAGCGTTTCGGCAAAGCCGCGCGCGAACTCGGTCTGAATCCGTACCGTCTGCCCTCGGCGAATACCTCGGGTCCGTACACGAACCCGTACGGCGCGCAAATGGGACCGTGCAACTTCTGCGGCTTCTGCAGCGGCTACGCGTGCTACATGTACTCGAAGGCCTCGCCGAATCTGAACATTCTGCCCGCGCTCAAACCGCTGCCGAACTTCGAACTGCGCTCGCGTTGTCACGTGCTGCGCGTCGATCTCGACGATACGAAAAAACGCGCAAAGGGCGTGACGTATGTCGATCCCGCAGGCAACGAAGTGTTCCAGCCCGCCGATCTCGTGATCGTCGCGGCGTTCCAGTATCACAACGTGCATCTGCTTCTGCTGTCGGGCATCGGCAAGCCTTACGACCCGATCTCGGGCGAAGGCGTGGTGGGCCGCAATTTCGCGTACCAGAACCTGTCGACGATCACCGCGTTCTTCGACAAGGACACCTTCACCAATCCGTTCATCGGCGCGGGCGGCAACGGCGTCGCGGTGGACGACTTCAACGCCGACAACTTCGATCACGGCCCGCTGGGTTTCGTCGGCGGTTCGCCGTTGTGGGTGAATCAGGCGGGCACCAAGCCGATCAGCGGCATCGCGACGCCGGACGGTACGCCGAACTGGGGCTCGGGCTGGAAGAAGTCGGTGAAGGACCACTACGCGCACACCATTTCCATGGATGCGCACGGCTCGAACATGTCGTACCGTGACGTGTTCCTCGACCTCGATCCGACCTATCGCGATTCGTACGGTCAGCCGCTGCTGCGCATGACTTTCGACTGGAAAGACAACGACATCAAGATGGCCCGCTACGTGACCGGTCAAATGCACAAGATCGCGCAGCAGATGGGACCGAAGTCGATCAACGTCTACACGCGCGAATTCGGCGCGCACTTCGACTCGCGCCGCTATCAGACCACGCACCTGGTGGGTGGCGCGGTAATGGGCACGGATCCGAAGACCAGCGTGTTGAACCGCTATCTGCAAAGCTGGGACGTGCATAACGTGTTCGTGATGGGGTCGTCGGCGTTTCCGCAAGGCATCGGCTACAACCCGACGGGCCTCGTCGCCGCGCTGGCCTACTGGTCGGCGAAAGCGATCCGCACGCAGTATCTGAAGAACCCCGGGCCGCTGGTGAGCGTATGAAGAAGATCAACCAAATCCAACGCATCGCGCGGGCGATCAAACATGCGGGCGCGGCGTCGCTATTCGTAGCGGCTGCGATAAGCGCACCGTTCACGGTGCAAGCGGCAACAGTGGCAACGGCAAGTGCAACGACGCCAGCGCCGACTCAATCGCAGCCGCAACAGCAATCCGACGCGGCACTCATCGCCCACGGCGAATACCTCGCGCGCGCTGGCGATTGCATTGCCTGTCACTCAACACCCGCAGGAAAACCCTTCGCAGGCGGCCTGAAATTCGACACGCCGATCGGCGCGATCTACTCGACCAACATCACGCCGGACCGCAACACCGGCATCGGTTCGTGGACCTTCGCGCAGTTCGATCGCGCGGTACGAGCGGGCGTGAAGCCGAACGGCGACACGTTGTATCCGGCCATGCCGTTCCCGTCCTACGCGCGACTGAACGAAGACGACATGCACGCGCTGTACGCGTACTTCACGCATGGCGTCGCGCCGGTCAACCAGGCGAACCGCGCCGTCGATATCGTCTGGCCGCTGTCCATGCGCTGGCCGCTCGGCATCTGGCGTCATCTGTTCGCCCCTGAACCCGCCACGTTCGACGCAACGCACTACACCGACCCGGTCATCGCACGCGGCGCGTACCTCGTGCAAGGCCTCGGCCACTGCGGCGCGTGCCATACGCCGCGTGCGGTGACGATGCAGGAACGCTCGCTCACCGATCTGGATGGCGCCGAGTTCCTCGCGGGCGGCGCTGCTATCGACGGTTGGGTTCCATCGAGCCTGCGCGCCAATCCGCGCACCGGCATCGGCGCATGGAGCGAAGCGGACCTCGTGCAGTTCCTGAAAACGGGCCGCACGCAGCACAGCGCGGCATTCGGCGGCATGACGGACGTCGTGCAGCACAGCATGCAGCACATGAGCGACGCGGACCTCACCGCCATCGCGCGATATCTGAAGACGCTGCCGTCCACCGATCCGAAGGAAACGCCGTACGCGTACAACGACACCGCCGCGCACGCACTGCGCACCGGCGACGCCACCGCACCCGGCGCGGCCGTCTATCGCGACAACTGCACGGCCTGCCATCGCAGCGACGGCCGCGGCTACAACCGCGTATTCCCGGCACTCGGCGGCAACCCGGTGGTCCAGGGTAAAGACGCGACGTCGCTAATTCATGTGCTGCTCACCGGCAGCACGCTCGAAGGCACGAAGACCGCACCGTCCTCGTTCACGATGCCGCCGTTCGGCTGGCGTCTGAACGATCAGGAAGTCGCGGACGTCACGAACTTCGTGCGTACGAGTTGGGGCAATACCGGTTCGACGGTCAACGCGTCCGACGTGGCGAAGGTCCGCAAGACCGTCACCGTGCACGCGCCTGACATGCCGCCGGGCGCTTCGCTGAGTCACTAACTCACCAAGCAACGCACGCAACACACGCACGGCGCGCCGTGCGTGTGAGTCCCTGTTCCCCGCCTCACCTAGAACCCGCTCCATCGACAGAAGGCGCGGACTCGCGTGTGCGCGGCAAAAAGAGAGATCGCCATCAGGCGACCTGAAATAGACGTTCCAACCGAGCTATTACCACGATGAAAAAGCAATGGATTGCCGCCCCTCTGATGTTGTCTTTCGCCGGCATTGCGTCCGCGCAGAGTTCCGTGACGCTGTACGGCATCGTCGACGCGGGCATCTCGTATCGCAGCAGTGAACGCACCGGCACGGCCGGCAATTACAGCGGCCATTCGAACGTTGCAGCGACGAGCGGCAACCTGTCCGGCAGCCGCTGGGGCATCAAAGGTCAAGACGATCTGGGCGGCGGCTGGAAAGCGCTGTTCCAGTTGGAGGACGGCTTCGACATCACGAACGGCAAGACCGGCCAGAACGGCGGATTGTTCGGCCGCCAGGCGTACGTGGGGATCGGCAGCCAGCAATACGGCACGATCACGCTGGGTCGTCAGTACACGTCGTTGAACGACTTCGTGGCGCCCGTTTCACCGGTCGCACTGGTGGGCGGCTACGGCGCGCATCCGGGCGACATCGACGATCTCGATCAGACCGCGCGCGTCAACAACTCGATCAAGTACACCAGCGCGAATTACGCGGGCTTCACGTTCGGCGCGCTGTATGGATTCGGTGGTCAACCGGGCAGCTTGAAGCAGCAGAATACGTGGAGCGTGGGCGCCGGCTATGCGAACGGCCCGCTGCACGTGGGCGTTGGTTATGAACGTTCGGACAACAGCAAGAGCGGCCCGACAGACAGCACCTACGGCAAATGGAGCGGCACCGACGACGGTCTGTTCAATTCATCGATCAACGAAGGCTACGCCAGCGCGCAATCGCAACAGATCATCGCGACCGGCGCGACGTATGACTTCGGCCCGGCACTCGTCGGCGTGAACTACAGCAACGTGCAGTACCGCTCAGGCGCGGACTCGCTGTTCAAGGGTCACGCAACGTTCAACATTGCGGGCGTGTTCGGTCAATGGACGATCCGGCCGGCCGTGCAACTGTTCGCAGGCTACAGCTACACGCGCGGCGGCGAAGTGGATGGCGTGGATGAGCGCGCGCAGTATCACAACGTCACGCTCGGCGCGCAATACAACCTGTCGAAGCGCTCGACGGTCTATCTGATGGGCGGCTATCAGCACGCGTCCGGCGGCACGCTGGACGCGCTGGGCAATCCGGTCGCCGCCACCGCGTCGGTCAGCGACAAGGGCAATAGCCACTCGTCGGCGGCGCAGTCGCAGGCGATTGTGAGCATCGGCGTGCGCCACAAGTTCTGATTGCTCAGTGCGGCGCTGACGTTGCGGGTTGCGCGCCGCCGTGCGAGAGGTCCGGCGCGATCACGCGTGCGTCGTTCAGAATGCCGCACGGGTCGAGCAGGTTTTTAAGTTTGCGCATCAGGTCCGTCTCCGCTGACGAGCGGCTCAGATGCAGGAATTCCTGCTTGACTACACCGATACCGTGTTCGGCGGAGATGCATCCGCCGGCCTTTTGCACCTGCTCATAAACGAGCGTTTCGACCTGGTGCATATCGGCCATGTTCGCATACGGACCCGACAGCAGATGCAGATTGCCATCGCCGAGATGGCCGAAGAACAGATGCGTTTGCTCAGGGAAGCGCGACGTCAACGCCTGCTTCATCGCCGTGACGAAGCCGTCCATTGCGATCATCGGCAAGCCCACGTCGAACGCGGCGTGGGGTTTCAGGCGGCTCAGCAATTCGCCGACGGTCTCGCGATACGCCCACAGTTGCCGCGCGTGATCGAGCGATTGCGCGACGATCACGTCATCCACGATTTCGTTTTCCAGCGCGTATTCCAGCACTTCTTCGAGCGCCTTGCGCTCGCTCTCCTCGGAGCCGCCCAGCGTTTCGACCAGCACATACACGGGGGAACGCGTCGCGAACGGCGCCTTGAGTCCGCCTGTTTCCATCGCTGCGGACATGAAGTCGTCCCACATCAATTCGAACGACGACAACGCCGGCAAACGGCGGCGCAGTTCTTTCAGCAAACGCGTCGCGGCATCGAACGAACCGAGCGCACAGAGCGCGGTATTCGCAACCGTCGGCTTCGGTTCGAGTTTCAGCACGAGGCGCGTAATCACGCCGAGAATCCCTTCCGAGCCGATAAACAACTGCTTCAGATCGATGCCCGTGGTGTTCTTGGTGACCTTGTTCATCATCGTCAGCACGGTGCCGTCCGCGAGCGCCACTTCCATGCCGAGAATCAGATCGCGCATCACGCCGAACCGCACCACGCGATTGCCGCCTGCATTGGTGGCCGCGTTGCCGCCAATCTGACACGAGCCGCGCGCGCCGAGATCGAGCGGAAAGAACCACCCTTGCGCTTCGACGTGGGTCTGCAACTGCTCCAGCGCGAGGCCGGCCTGCACGGTGATCGTGCCGCCAACGTGGTCGAACTCTTCGATTACATTCATTTTCGCGAGCGACATCGCGACCTCGCCGGCCTGCGGCGTCGCGCCACCTGCGAGACCGGTCAAGCCGCCCTGCACGACGACCTTCTGCCGAAGCGCCGACAGCACGCCGAGCGCGCGCGCCACTTCGTCGGGCGTGCGCGGCATCAGCACGAGCGACGGGCGTCGCTTCTCCGTGTCGCTCCAGTCGCCCGCATGCGCGTCCAGCACGCCAGGGTCGAGCGACACGCATTGGTCGCCCAGTTGTTCAACGAGTGCCTGCTGTAAGTCCGTCATATCGTGTAGGTGCCGTGTCATCCAACAATCAGCCTTGTTCCGCGACGTGCCCGAGCTGGCCGCCGAAACGCTTCAATCCCAGGCCGGCGACGAGCGCGATCACCGCGACGCCGGTCAGAAATAATCCGGGCGCCGCCGCCGAGCCGGTCTTGTGCAATAGCTGCGTCACGACCAGCGGCGTAATGCCCGTAAAAATCACTGTAGCAAGATTGAGTGATAACGCAATGCCGCTGAAGCGCACGGGCGTGGGAAACAGATCCGCCAGCAGGTAAGCGTACGACCCGTTGACCAGACCGCCGACAAAACCGATCACCACGAAAGCGGCCACCGGATCGATCTGATGCGCGGCGATGAGCCGGTAGAACGGATAGCTGCCGGCCAGCATGAGGAGCGAGCCAATCCGGTGCCAATAACGCGAAGGCAGCCGATCGCCGAGCCACGCGAAGAACAGCAACGAAGCGGACATGGTCGCGATACCGATGTTCTGCCCGGCGCTCGCGAGACTCGGCGAGACGTGCAGCACGGTCGTCATATACGAAGGCAACACCACGAACAGTAGACTGTTCGACGCATTGACGATACCCGCCACGCCGACGCCGACGGCCACCTGCTTCGGATACTCGGTGAGCACGATCCGGAACGGCCGCTTGACCTTATGACTGCGCAGCCGCTGAAATTCCGTCGATTCTTCCAGCGACGTGCGCAGCCAGTAAGAGACCAGCCCAATCACACCGCCGAAGATAAATGCGATCCGCCAGCCGAACGCCAGCACGGACTCGGCGCTCAAGCCCGCATGCAGCGCGAGGCTGATCAACGTGGCCGTCAGCACACCCGAGTTCAAACAGAAGATCACGAGCCCGCTAACGAGACTCGCCCGCTGCGGAATCTCCTCCACCACATACGTGATCGAACACGGCAATTCGCCGGCAAGGAAGAAGCCTTGTGCAAGCCGCAGCAGAATCAGCAGAACCGGCGCCATCACGCCGATGGACGCATAACCGGGAATCAGGCCAATGCCGATTGTCGAGGCCGACATCGCCAGCACGGAGACCAAAAAAACCAGCCGGCGGCCGAAGCGATCGCCAAGACTGCTGAGCACGATGCCGCCAAGCGGCCGCGACACATAACCGATGGCGAACACGCCGAACGTGCTGATCAGCGATGCGATCGGATCGGCGGCCGGAAAGAACTGCCGCGCGATTTCGCGGGCAAACACGCCGTAAATGATGAAGTCGTAGATTTCCAGCGATCCGCCGAGACTCGCGAGAATGACCGTCTTCCAACGGGTTTGGCGCGCGGGCGCATGCGCCGCCGCTGCCAGGTCTGCTGAGGCCATCGGGTTGTCTCCATCGAATTATTGTGTTCTGTTCAAGCGGCCGTCCGGCCGCGAATCATGCCACGGGCACGGGCGTCGCGGCGGGCGTGCCGGTTTGCAAAGCGGCTTCACGGCCGCCGAATGCCTGAATCAGACGATCCTGATCGGCTTTCGCGAGCCTGTCCACGCCTTCGGGATCGAGCAGTTCACGCAAGCGCTTCTCGAACGAAGCCAGCACCGGTGCGTATTCCGGCAGTCCCGCGAGATCGTGCAGTTCTTGCGGGTCCCGTCGCAGGTCAAACAACTCGGGCCGCAAGCCCACGTAATGGTGGTACTTGTAGTCGGCATTCGCCAGCATGTAGGCGGCGGTTTCCGAGCCGACCGCGTGGTACTCGCTGAACGCCAGCCGCTCGGGTTGAGCCGGCGCGTTGGCGAGTTTCGCGAGCGACTCGCCCGGGCTCGCGTTCGCGGGCGCGTTGCACCCGGTGCGTTCCAGAATCGTGTTCTGAATGTCGATCAACGACACTGGCGTTTCGCACACTTTGCCGCGCGGAATGCCTGCGCCCGCAACGATCATCGGAACACCGGTCGACTCGCGGTACATCAGGCATTTGTTCCACATGCCGCGCTTGCCGAGGTTGTCGCCGTGATCGCTGCTGTAGATGATCGTGGTCGCCTCGTCGAGGCCGTTGTCCTTGAGCGCCGCGAGAATCTTGCCGACCTGCGCGTCGAGGAACGTGACCAGCGCGAAATAGCAGGCCATCGCGAGGCGGCGGCGTTCATCGGTGCCGATCGCGGCGTCGTGATCCATATGAATCGCCTGGCGCTCCACCCATGGATGCCGGACATAACCGCTCGACGGCTGCAACGGCGGCAATTCGATGCTGGCGGGATCGTAGAGATCGAGATATTCCTGCGGCACGATCAGCGGGAAATGCGGTGCAACGAGTCCCGCGAACAACACCCAAGGCTTCGTGTCGTCGCGCGGCTCGCCGAGCCAGTCGACCGCCGTATCGGCCACCCGCATATCGAAGCGGTTGTAGTTCGACAGCCCCGGGCCGATCTTGTCGTAAAGCGGCGAGCGTCCCATGGTGCGCGGCAACGGATTGCGCACGGAACCCCACACCTGACCGATGCCATCGAGAATATGCACCGCATGCTGCTGATGACGAAAACCGACCGGCGCCGCCTCGCTCTGGTAGTGCAGCTTGCCGACCGAGTCCGTGACCATGCCGTCGTGCGTCAGGTACTGCGCCCAGCCGGGCGTGCTGCCGTCGTACGCAATCGCGTTGTCCCAGCAGCGAATGTCGTGCACGTAGCGGCCCGTTGCGAGGCTCGCGCGAGCCGGCACGCAGATCGGCGACGGCGTATAGGCGTTGCTGAAGCGCGTACCGCGCGCGGCGAGCGCGTCCAGATTCGGCGTGTGAATGAACGGGTGGCCGGCGCATCCCATCAGGTCGTGCTGATGCTCGTCCGACAAAATGAACAATACGTTCGTGGGCTTCATGGTGGGGGTGTCCGGGCGCGCTATGAATGCGGCTGTCTCCTGAGCTTAATCATGGTCCGTGAGCGCATGACAAGCAATTGACATTTTGTCGAAAGCGCATAACCATAAGTTATTCGTCAGGAGGAGCGCTGTGGACCCGATCGAGCGGTTTTTTCAGGCTGGATTGAAGCTGAACCATCTGCGGTTGCTCACGCTATTCGATAGTCTCGGGCAGATCCGGCTCGTGGCGGAGAAGCTGAATGTGACGCAACCGGCCGTCTCGAAGCAACTCGCCGAACTGGAGGCCGGACTCGGTGTGTCGGTCATGACGCGGGTCGGTAACCGGCTTCAGTTGACCGCCGTCGGCGAAACGCTCACCAAGCGCGCGCGGGAGGTGTTTCATCAGCTCGAACAGGCGCGCTATGAAGTGGATGCGCTGACTAGCGGCATATCCGGGAAGATTTCAGTCGGCGCGGTCGCGACGGTATTGCCGGTGTTCGCGCCGGAGTTGATTCTCGAGTTGAAACGGCGCGCGCCGCATGTGAATGTCGCGCTGCAAGAAGCGACCAGCGACCGGCTGTTTCCCTTGCTCGCCAACGGGTCGCTGGATTTCGTGTTGAGCCGGACCGAGCCGGTGGGATTCGGCAAAACCGAATTCGCTTCTCACATCATCATGGACGATCCGATCGTCGTGGTATGTGGCCGCAATCATCCGCTGGCAAACAGAAGGCATGTCACGCCGGCCGACCTGGCCGGGTCGCCGTGGATTCTGCCGCCTAGAGAAGCGCCTACGTGCCTCGCGTTGCAAAGTTGGCTCGGCGAATCCGGACTTGCATTTCCCGATGGCTGCGTGCAATCCATCTCGCTGCAGACCAATGAGGCGATGCTCGCGAGCTACCCGTTTCTCGCGTTGATGCCCTTAGCGGTTGCACGCAAGCGAGCGGGCCGCGCCGGGCTCGCTATTCTCGCAATGCCTGGTGCGAGCTTTCTGGAGACGGTGCAGTTGTTCTATAGCAGCGAGTCGGTGAATCCGGTGCTGCCTGCCGCGCTTGAATGTGTCGCTGCGGTGCAGGAGCGATTGCGACGGCCGGTCGCGGATTGAAGCGGTGGTGGTTCGGTGCGGTTAGGTAGGTGCTTTTGCTTTTGCGTTCGCATCGAGCATCTGCAGATGAAGCGCTTCGGTTTCGTCGTCCGCAGGGAACATGCACTCGATCCGTAGCTCCTGCGCGGCGATGGTTTGCGGCGTACCGACGCTGGTGACCATCGAGAAATAGTTCATCACGCGGCCGTCTTTGATGAAGCCCATTGGTATCACCGGCAAAGATGCCGATGCGGAGTCGGCCTTTAACGCGTCGCCGGGTTGCAGCTTCGCATCCACTTCGGGATACGCACGCAACGCGTCCAGCAGTTCACGCGTTTTGTCGTCGATCACTCGCCCGACCGACTCGCGATAAACACGCTGAATCAAACTATCCGCCACCGCTTTCCAATCGGACACGAACGGCCGCATGCCTTCGGGATCGAAAATCAGATGCAGCATGTTGCGCGGCCCCTTGCGCGCCGCCATGTCAATAAAGCAATTAAAAAAGCGCGGCGCGGACTCGTTCGTCATCAACACATTCCAGTAACGGTCCATGACGATGGCCGGAAACGGTTCATGCTGCCGAAGCATCCGGTCGAGCGCTTTCGTGACGCCGTGCATTTCTTGCGCATTCCACGCGCTGTCGGCATACATCGGCGCATAGCCGGCCGCCAGCAGCAGCGTGTTGCGTTCGCGCAAGGGGATATCCAGCGTCTGCGCGATATCCATCAGCATCTGCCGGCTCGGCACGCTGCGCCCGCTTTCGATAAAGCTGATATGACGCTGCGAAACGCCTGCATTGAAGGACAAATCCAACTGGCTGATGCCGCGCATATCTCGCCAGTGACGCAACAACACGCCGAGATCGTTCGGCGGTGCCTTTTTGCTGGGGTTCGGAGGGTTCATCGTTCTCTTATCCGCAGGTCGATACAGAAGCGGTTCGGTGATCGGCGTCGTGTGGTCAATCTTCCACGTTGAGCGATCAACCGGACCTCGCCGGTCAGCATACTACGCGTCGCCGACCGGCTCGTTCCTGAGGAAACTCAGGCATGCCATGCGTGAACCTGGAACTGAGCTTCCAGCGGCGGCTGCGTAATACTGCCCACGTAGTTCGTGATGGTCGACGCCGCCGTCACCGCAAGCAGTTCGAGCACTTGATCGCGACGAAAGCCCGCTTCGAGAAACGCGCTCACGTCCTGGTCGTCGAGATGGCCGCGCTTTTCGATTGCGGTCTTCGCCAGAGTCGAAAGCGCTGCATGCTGGCGATCCGCAGGCGCACGGCCGGCGCGAATCGCTTCGACGTCGGCGGGCGTGAGCCCTTCATTCAGCGCCAGCGCCGTATGAAATGCGACCGCCCACGAACATGCGTTGGTCACCGCGTTCGTCAGCAACAGCGTCTGGATCTGCGCTTCCGTGAAGGTACCGGAATGCACCTTCTGAAACAGATTGATAAACGCGCCGATCAGCACGGGCGATTCAGCCATCGCGCCCGCAATGTTCGGGATAAAGCCAAAAGTCTGCTGAAGCTGCTGCAACACGGGCCGCGATTGTTCCGGCGCGGAGTCAAGGGTATGAACTTGAAACGTCGACATGATGTGTCCTCGATGGTGAACGCGGTTCAGGGTGAACGGCGCGACCACCGAAGATTAGGCGTGGGCGAGACGCTCGCCAATTACCTCCCATGTAATAGAAGTTCGATACGCTCGGCGTCAGGGCACCCTCCCCGCTTTTCTGTTACAACATGAAAGGCATTTCCCTGCTTAACCTGCGAAGAAACGCAAGCCATCTACTCAATATAAAAGACCGTCATCGCACAGACAGCACTTATTACCCGACAATAGAGCGCTCGACGATTGAGCCGCACACGTCGCCCTCTAACAAAAAACCCGGGAGTCCACGCCAATGAACAAACGCCAGTTCCTGACCCGCGCCGCCGTATTGAGCGCCGCGGCAGCGCCCGCCTTCGCCGCCAAACCAGCGCGTCACGAAGCCTGCAATGCGTCACCGGTGGTGCTGACCCTCTCCGGTTCAATCAAGCGCCACAATCGCGGCGCACTCGATCTGGCATTCGATCAATTGCTCGCGAAGCATCAGGTAAAGTTCTCGGAAGCGTACGGCATGGACTTTGCCTCGCTCTCCAGCATGCCGGCCGTGACGATCAAACCGACCACCGAATACGATTCCCATCAGCATGTATTGAGCGGCCCGCTATTAACCGATGTACTCGAACACGTCGGCGCGCCGGGCGTGGGCAGCACGCAAATTCTGATGCACGCGGTAGACGGCTATGCCGTGATGACGACGCTCGACAAAGTGCGCGCCTACCGCTTCATCGTCGCGACCCAAATGGACGGCAAGCCGCTGCCCTTAGGTGGCGTCGGCCCACTCTGGGCCACCTACGACGCCGACAACATCGCCGAACTGTCGAGCAAGCCGCTCAAAGATCGCTTCGAGTTGTCGCCGTGGGGGCTGTACCACGTGCAGGTGATCGAAGCGTAATGCTCAAAACAGGTGATGAATCCCGCTGAGGAACACCGTCTGCCGTCCGCCTGACGCCGCGCCAATACCGATCGTGTTCGCCACCGCGCCGCCGCCCGCGGTCTCGAACATCAGGTCGGCGTAGAGCTGGGTTGTCTTCGACAGCGAATAGACGTTGGCCACGGTGAATTGCGTCCAGCGATGTCCGGCGAGTGTCGCGGTCCACGCCCCCGCCGACACCTCTTCGGCGGGCGTCAACCGCAGATTCGCGCCACCGTCGACGCTGCGAAAATGTTCGACGCCGCCGGCCGACTCGATCCTCACGTCGGTGGCGAGCGCATGCACGGTCACGCGCTCGAACCGGTACGACCCGCCAATGCCCATATCGCGCACCTGTTTCGCGTTGAAGGTCGCGCCCGGCGCAATCGTCTGGCCTTCGAACGACGTCAACCCGAGTCCGATGGAAAGCGGCAGCAAGCGGTCGCGATACTCGGAATAAACCGCCACCAGTTTGACCGGCCCGTTCCTATAGTTCGCGCCGAAGCTGATGGTGCGTCCATTGGTATTGCTTGCCGCGGCACCGGCAAATCCATACATCGCCCCGAGCGACAGTCCGTGATAATTCGCGCTCTTCCATTTCACGGTATTCGATAGTTGCACCGGCAACGTGCTGCCCAAACCATCGAGATTGCCGGGATGAAACGCCGAGAAGTCGCCGAGCAATTGCCCCGTGGAAACCGAACCGAGCCACTCGAAATTCCAGTCCGTCTGACGGCCCAGCGTCATCGTGCCGAATACCGGATCGGCCAGACCGACATACGCCTGCCGATTGAAGAATGTACTGCTGCTGGCGGAAGCACCGGTTGTCGTGACAAAACCGCTTTCGAGCCTGAATAGCACCGTGCGCCCCGCGCCGATATCCTCGACGCCCTGGAAGCCGAAGCGATCCGCCTGTAACGTACCCTGCTCGGCGATATAAGCCTTTGCGCCGTGCAGATTGCTCACATAGCCGAGACCGGCGTCGAGACTGCCGTACAGCGTGACGCTGCTCTGCGCCTGCGCCGTTGAAGAAACGCCGAGCGCGGCCGAGCACGCGAACGCCGTCGCGTGAAAAGCGAATTTGGTTTTCATGAGGTGTGGGGTGAAGCGTTGGAAGGAGAAAAGCGAACTACAAATTACGAATTACGAATTACGAAGGCGTCGATGCCCGCGTTCCGCAGAGTCAGGTGGGTTGGATTTTTTCCGTCGGCACAAGACGCCATGCACCGAACACGAGATTGACCAGGATCGCCGTGAGCGTGCCCGCCGCCATGCCATTACCGAGAACGATCTGCACGGGTCCCGGAAACGACGCATACACGTTCGGCACCAGAATCGGTATCAGCCCCACGACGAGCGCCGCCGCTAGCGTGTATTGATTGCCACGCGCATGCAGATCGACCTTGCCGAGCAGGTTGATGCCCATCACACCGATCATCGCGAACACGATCAGCGCCGTGCCGCCCACCACAGGCGCGGGAATCGCGTAGGCCAATCGGCCCAGCGGTGCAAACAATGCGACCACCATCAACATCGCGCCGGCCGTCGCCGTAACGTAGCGCGAACGTACGCCCGTGGTCTGCACGACGCCGATATTCTCCGCGCTGGTGATGATGAGCGACGTGCCAAGCAACGAGCCGACTAATGACGCGAGCGCATCGCCGCGAATCGTTCGTGGCACATCGCGGCGCATGTCGATCGGCTTGCCGGTGATCTCGCCGACGGCCACCGTCTGCGCCGTCGCTTCAGCCATCGATATCACGCTGAAAATCAGCATCGGCAACGCGGCGAGTATGTCGAAGCGCGGCATGCCGAACGGCAGCAGCGCCGGCAGCGTGAACAGCGGACCGTCCCACAGACCGGCGGCGGGCATCAGCCCGACCGCCCAACCGGCCAGCGTGCCGACCACGAGCCCCAACAACACGGCCAGCCGTCCGACGGTGCCCTTGAACAAACGCGCCACCGCGATCGTCGCCACGATCGTGACCACCGCGAGACCGAGCGACAGCGGCCGTGCAAAGCCCGGCGTACCCGGCTGCCCGACCACGATCCCCGCGTAGATCTTGATCAGGCTGACCGACACGAGCACCAGCATCGTGCCCACCACCACGCGCGGGAAAAATCTCAGACAGCGCGCGAACACCGGCAACACGAGCCAGTAGAACAGACTGGTGAGGATCGCGGCGCCCGCCGCGGTACGCAAATCCGTCTGCGTGGCGATCACCGCGAACAGCATGGCCGGCGCACCGCCCGGCACCATGACGAACGGCAGGCGCGCGCCGATCGACCCCGCGCCCAGCGATTGCAGCAACGTGCCCGCGCCGCACACGAAAAACGTCGCGCCGATCAGATGCACGGTCATGTCGCCGGGCAGCGACAACATCCGCGACACCAGAAAAACCGCCGTAACGGGCGAGGCCGCCATCGACAGAACATGCTGCAGGCCGAACAACGCCAGTTGCCAGGCGGGCAACCGCGTGTCGACGCTATGTGTGGCTGGATCTGAATTCACGTAACCCCCGGGAGGCGAATCGCAACTGGGCGCAACAGCGCGCGCGACGTTCACGCGGGCAACCACGGCAGTTGCTCGCGGCTATAACGGAACGTCTGGAATACGCTGTTCAACTGGCCGGGGCCCGTCTTGCGCGCGGCCTCGTCCGGGTACTCACCGAACCAGGGAATCACGTATTCCCACACCACCTCGCCTGCCGGCGTGACTTCGAACAGACGCCCCGTGGCCGATTCGGTAATGTGCGTGTTGCCGTTGGCGAGGCGCTGCGCGTTACCCATGAACGCGCTGTAAAACGCGTTGACCATGTCGTCCGCGTACGACCACACCACCTCGCGAGTCAACGGATCGATCTCCAGCACGCGCGAGAACGCTACATGTGCGCCAGCGCGGAAGTTGCCGTTGTCGAACGTGAGAATGTGGCCGTTGGCGAGCGCCACCGGGGCATGCTGATGCGACACGACGCTCGGCGGAATGTGCGTCGTGACACGCCCGCTTTCACGGTCCACCGCAATGATCCCCGACGTGGTGCGCAAGCTCATCAGCACCTCGCCTTTCGCGTTCACGCCGAGTCCGTTGACGAGCGGCCAGTGATAGCGTCCAAAGCCCGCCGCGATCGGAAAGTCCCTGGGATTCAGATGCTCCGCAGCCTTCCATTCCCACACCAGTTCGCCGGCACGATTCACCTCGCGGATCACGTCCGCGTACATCGGTTCGTCGGGCCCGTGCGCGGTGCCGCCCGGCACGCGCTCCGCGAAACCGGCCGGCACCCGTTCGCACGCGGCGTACAGCAGATTGCCGTTCGGCAGCCACTGCGCGTCGTGATGATGCGCGGGATCTTCGTAGCGCCAGACCACCTCGCCTTGCGGCGTGACTTCATAGAAGTCGCCGCCGTGCCACATGGACCATGGCGCGTAGCGGTCTTCCGAATTCGCATGGTTGCCGTTGTAGCCGAGATTGCCGTTCGGCAGAATCACCGCGTGGCGGCCCGGACGCACCGGCATCTGCCACTCGTGCGCGACTTCGCCGCGAATGTCCACGAGATAAACGCGACCGCCCGCCGTCTGCGGCGCGATCAGCGTATACCCGCCAGCCGACCGTTGCGGGTCGTGAGCAATGAGACCGACGCCGCGGCGCCGCTGGGTAATCTGGTCGACTGTGGTGGTCACGATTCGCTCCGTTAAGATGATGGAGCAAAATCTAGGCTATTCGATCCGTCAGGAAAACATGATTGTTCCATACGGCCTGTACGGAAAAACTATACGGTGCAAATATGCGTCCAATATCGCAGACATTCCGCTGTTTCGACGAGGTGGTCAGGCGCGGTTCGATCCGCAAGGCGGCCGAATCGCTGCACCTGACCGCTGCCGCAGTGCACCAGCAAATCCTCAATCTGGAGGAGCAGGTCGGCTCGCCGTTGTTCGATCGCTTGCCACGCGGCATGCAACTCACCACGGCCGGCGAAATCATCATTGCGGCAGTGCGGCGCGGGCAGCGCGATTTCGACAATGCGATGACCCAGGTCGAAGATTTACGCTCGTTGCGGCGCGGGCATATCAACCTGGCGGTGTCGCCTTCGTCGGCCGAACAGTTGGTGCCCGATGCGATCATGGCGGCCATGCAGAGCTATCCGGGCGTGACGTACAGCGTGCGGTCAGGCAACGGCGAAAGTATCCTGAAGTGGGTCGAGACTGGCGAAGCCGACATCGGTTACGGACTGCGCCGCAAACCGCCGCCCGGCGTCGTGGAAGTGCGCTCGTTCTCGCAGCACCTCGGGCTCGTTACGCCGCCGGGGCATCCGCTGACCAAACTGAACAAGCGGCCGCGACTGCGTGACTGCCTCGACTATCCGCTCATTCTGATGACGCCCGATACCGAGTTGCGCGCAATGGTGGATCAGATCGACCACCGCGAGAAACGCAAGGCGCGCCCGCTGGTGGAGACGAGTTCGGTGTCGATGGTGCGCCGGCTCGTGGCGGAAGGAGTGGGGATCGGCTTTCTGATCGCGGAGAACGTCGCGGAAGACGTGGCGCAACGCAAACTCGCGTGGTTGGCGCTAGCGGACGCCGGCGCCCGATCGTTCAGTTGTCTGTACCAACGCGCGGACTTGAGCACCACGGTCGCGATGAGCATGTTCCTGCAGTTTCTCGGCCAGTCGATCGAGACGACCGAAAGCCGTTTTCATGCGAGTACGCCGACGCGCCGCAAACGCGCGGTAAAGGTCACGTGACGGCGCGATTGCTTCGTTGTGAACGCGTTGTGAACACATCGTGAACGCTACAGGTTCGCTTTCCGATTCACGCTGTCAGTGCTGTTCTTCAACGGCCACGTCAGCGCTGAATCGCGCAATACACGCCTGACGCACCCGGTCGATCGGCATCGACCAATCTTCGTTCGGTGCGCGGCGGAAGAGCCGCACGGTGTGCGGATACCACGGCGAGTCGCTGCGCTCGTGCATCCAGCGCCAGTCGATGTCTTTTTCCGGCAGCATCACCCAGCACGGTTTTCCAAGCGACGCGGCCAGATGCGCGGTGGACGTGTCCACGCAAATCACCAGATCGAGTTGTTCGATGATCGCCGCGGTGTCCGCGAAATCGTTGAGCTGTGAGCCAAGATGAAGCAACGGTTGCGAAGCGGGCGGGTTGCGCGCTTCGTCTTCGCCCTGCCCTTTTTGCAGACTCACGAAGCTCAGGCCGGGCACGGTCCAGAGCGGCGCCAGCAACGAAAGCGAAGGGACCGAACGATGCGCGTCGTTATGGTGCGCCACGTTGCCCTTCCAGACGAGACCGATCTTGCGGCCGGCAGGCAGCGCGTCCAACGCCGGTTGCCACCGCTCTACCAACGCCAGTTCGGCGCTCAAACGCGTAGGACGCGGAATCGTATCGATCAGCGTACGCAGATGCAGCGGCGCGCTCATCAGGCTCGTCCAGCAGTCGTAACCGGACGTGCGCGTCAACGCCGTGTCATGGTCGACCACCGCATCGATGCCGTCGACAGAGGCCATCAACCGATGCAGCGCCGGCATGCACGCGAACTCGATCCGCCTCGCCCCTTGCGCCTTCAGCAACGCGAAATAGCGGCTGAACTGAATCATGTCGCCGAGGCCGTCTTCCTGCCAGACCAGCAACGTTTTATCCGCCAGCGTCTCGCCGCCCCACTGCGGACAACCCAGCATGTCACGGGTCTTGTAATGGACGAAACCCGGCTGAAAATAGCGGAATTCGTAAAGCTGCCAACCCTCTTCGAAACGCCCCATGCTGAGCAGCAACACGGCAAGGCCGAACTTTGCGTCGCCGTAAGTTGGGATCAACACGAGCGCGCGGCGATAAGCGCTTTCGGCTTCCGTCAGCCGGCCGAGTTGCGCCGCTACCGCGGCGAGGTTGTAATGCGCCTCGGCCAGATCGGGACACAACGCCAACGCCTGCGTAAAGGCCTCGATCGCCTCCGGCAGGCGGTCGAGCAAACGCAGCACGCAGCCCAGATTGTTGTGTGCCTGCACGATGTCCGGCCGCCAGCGCAGCGCCTCGCGATACGCGCGCTCGGCGTCGCCGAAACGCTCGAGTTTGGCCAGCACGATACCGAGGTTGTAGTGCGCCTCGGCGTAATCCGGACGGCAGGCGATCGCGCCGCGATAGGCCGCTTCGGCTTCGGGCAAGCGCGTGAAATCGGTCAGCACCGCGCCGAGATTCAGATGCGCTTCCGCGTAATCCGGGCGCATGGCGAGCGCGAGCCGGCAGGCCAGTTCGGACTCTTCCAGCCGGTTCGTCGCCTTCAGCACGCCGGCGAGATTATTCAGCGCCTCCGGATACTGCGGCCGGATCGTCAGCGCTTGCCGATAGGCAGCGTCCGCTTCAAGCGGACGGCCAAGTTCCATCAATACATTGCCGAGGTTGTTGTGCGATTCAGCGTGCTCGGGCAGACCCAGTAGCGCCGCGCGATACGCCGCTTCGGCTTCGGGCAGACGGCGCAATTCGTGCAGCACCATCGCGCGGTTGTAGTGCGCCTCCGCGTAATCCGGACGGATTTCAATCGCCTGACGGTATGACGCCTCCGACTCTTCCTTGTAACCGAGTCCGTACAGCACGATGCCAAGATTGTGGTGAGCGTCGGCCCGGTCCGGCCGCAGAACGATCAGTTGCCGGTACATCGCCTTGGCCGCCGACAGCCGGCCAAGCGATTTGTGCAGCATGCCCAGGCTGTCGTACACCTCGACGTAGCCGGGTTTGATCTGCAGACACTGGCGCCAGTAGTCTTCCGCTTCGTCCAGCTTGCGCAGCGCGAACGAGCACGCGCCAGCGATATTCAGCGCGTCGGCGCGTGCGTCGTCGGGTATCGTTGCGCCGTCAGGGAGCGGCGCAAGTATCGGCGTAACTCGCTGCAAGGCGTCGGCGAACTGTCCGGTCGAACATAGCGCGACGGCCTGCTGGTTGAGGTCGGTGATCGAGGAGTCGGTCGTCTGCGTCGTGGTCATGAGTCGTGGTGCATGGAGGCCGGCGCTGCGCCGGCCAGGTCGATCGTTTATTCCGTGCCGCGACAAAGCGCCGCGCCGGACGGAATGCGCAACATGTACCACGCAGCTTAAGCGAATCGGCGCGCGGGTAACGGCGGGAAATGAACGGTGTTCGGCCCTCTAATCCCTCGCTATAACCAGGATCACGCGAGAAAAGTTCGCGCCTCAGTGCTAGAATCGCCCCGCTTTTACTTTCAATCTCATGACTCTACGCGCCCACAACCGCATGACCGCCTGGCTTGGCCTCATCGCCATGTGCCTGGTCGTGTTCGCGCCGCTCGTGAGTCAACTGCTGGCGTCGAACCGCGCGGGCGAGCCCATCGCCGCGCTCTGTTCGGCGCTTCAGCCGCGTGGACTGGGCGAGCTCAGCCAGTCCGTCATCGCCACGCCGGCACCGGTTCAACTGAGCCATAACGACGCGTTCGGCGCCTGCGGCTATTGCCATCTGCTCGAACATCACGTCGCCATGCCGACGGTCGCCGCCGTCGAGCCGCAAGCGTCGCTCACGCTCGCCGGCACCGCTGCGCCCACGCTCTCCACCCGCTTCACGCCGCTCGGCGCGTTTCCGTCCGGACGCCCTCGCGCCCCTCCTGCCGTTTCCTGATCGCTGCCGGTCCTGATCGCGCATTCGTCGCGCCCGTGTAGGGCGCGCGCGGTCGTCTGTTCAATGCATCAAGGAAACGTTCATGTTCAACTTCGCCCCGCGAAGCCTGTCCGCTCGCGCCCGCCGCGGCGCACGCGGCTTGATCTCCGCTCGCCTGCCGCTGCCGTCTTTGCCTATCTGCCTGCCGGCTTTCATTCCGGCATTCGTGCCGGCGCTGATGCCGGCTTTCGTTTCGACAACGGCCCGCGCCGATACCGTGATCGCCGAAGCCACACTGCCGGCCGTCAACGTCACCGCCAGCGCGAATACGGCGGCCGCGCCGCGCGCCGTCGATCCGAATCTGCCCGCCTCGGTCGAGACCGTCACGCGTGATCAGTTCGACAACTGGAATGTGGTCAACACCGAAGACGTGCTGAAGTACATGCCGAATCTCGCGGTGCGCAAGCGCTTTATCGGCGACCTGAATTCGATCATCGCGGTGCGCGGCACCAGCAATTCGCAGAGCGCACGGGGTCTCGTCTACGCGGACGGCCTGCTGCTCAGCAATCTTCTCGGCAACAACTATTCGTTTCCGCCGCGCTGGTCGATGGTGTCGCCCGACGAGATCCAGCAGGTCGACGTGATTTACGGGCCGTTTTCCGCGCTCTATCCGGGCAATTCGCTCGGCGCAACGGTGCTCATCAGCACGCGTATGCCGAAGCAGTTCGAAGCCAGCGCCGACGTCAAGGCGTTCACGCAGCATTTCAGCCTGTTCGGCGTGAATCAGAACTTCAACGGCAGCGAAGCCAGCGCGTCGATCGGCGACCGGGTCGGCAAGTTCTCGTACCGGCTGGATGTGAACCATCTGGACAACACCAGCCAGCCGCTGCAATTCGCCACGCTCGCCAAATCCGGCACGCCCGCGAAAGCCGGCGACGTTCCGGTCACCGGCGCGTATCTGTACAACAACCAGACCAACGCGCCGACGGCGGTGCTCGGCGTGAACGGCGAAGGCATCGAGCACACGATTCAGGACCAGTTCAAGCTGAAGATGCAGTACGACTTCACGCCGACATTGCAGGCCGGTTTCACGCTCGGTTACTGGCATCAGACCTATAACAGCCAGACCTCCACCTTCCTGCGCGACGCGAACGGCAACCCCGTTTATAGCGGCAAGGTGGCGATTGGCGGCTACGAGTACAACATTCCCGCCGCCGCACTGGCGCCGAGCCTCGGCTATAGCGAGAACTGGCTGTACGGCGTGTCGCTGAGAACGCGCTATGCCACCGGCTGGAATGCCGAAGCGGTCGCGTCTTACTACGACGTCAGCAACAGCGTGGCGCGCACCGCCGCTTCCGGCGCGCCGGGCAACGGTCCCGGCACGGTGATTTTCGGCGACGGCACCGGCTGGAAAACGCTCGATCTGCGCAGCACCTACACGCCCGCCTCGAAGCAGGCGGGTCTCGCGAATCACGCGCTGAGCTTCGGCTATCACTACGACAACTACTTCCTCGATAACGAGAGCTACAACACGCTGAACTGGCGCGACGGCGGAGCGACCACCTTCGCCAACGCATTCCGCGGCAAGACGCAGACCCAGGCGCTGTACGCACAGGACGCATGGCGTTTTCTGCCGCGCTGGAAGCTCGTTTATGGCGTGCGCTATGAAGACTGGCAAGCGTACGGCGGATCGCAGGCGCTGCCCGGCCAGGCGTTGCCGTTCAGCGACGCGAGCCAGCAGCACTTTTCGCCGAAAGCCTCGCTGTCGTTTGACGTTACCGACGACCTGATCCTGCGCGCATCGATCGGCCGCGCGTATCGCTTTCCGACGGTGAGCGAACTGTTCCAGGGGCAAATCAACGGCTCGGCGATCGTCAATAACAATCCGAACCTGAAGCCCGAAGACGATCTCTCGAAAGAACTGACGGCCGAATGGGCGCACTGGAATGGCGTGTTCCGCTTCTCGCTGTTTCAGGACGACGTGAAGAACACGATCTTCAGCCAGACCGATACGACCGTGATTCCGAACGTGACGAACTTCCAGAACATCGGCAAGGTGCGCTCGCGTGGCGTGGAAACGAGTTACTCGGGACAGGACGTGTTGATGCGCGGCCTCGATCTGATTGCCAGCGTTGCGTACACGCAGTCGAAGATTATCGCCAATGCGCAGAATCCGGCCACGGTCGGCAAGTACTTCTATCGCATTCCGCTGTGGCGCGCGAATCTCGCCGCGACCTATCGCTTCGACGAACGCGCGGCGCTTACGCTCGCCGCGCGCTATTCGGGCCGCCAGTACAACACGCTCACGAATACCGACACCAATCCGGACGTGTTCGGCGGCACGAGTTCGTACACCGTGGTCGATACGAAGTTCACCTTCCGGCCGACGAAGCTGAGCGAGATCGGTATCGGCGTCGACAACCTGTTCGACGCGCGCTACTTCGTCTACCACCCGTATCCGGGCCGCACGTTTTATGTGGAAGCGAAGCTGCGCATGTAAGCGCGCGCTATGAACGCGTTCGTCGCGCGGCGAAAGTCGCTCGGCCTAAAACCTATCTCAGGAGGATTTCATGTCCACCACCACCGCCCAACGCATCGTCTCGGCAACCGGCACGGCCAACCCCGGCTACCGCACGCTTTGGCGCTGGCACTTCTATGCGGGCCTCTTCGTGATGCCGTTTCTGGTCGTCCTGGCGATCACCGGCACGCTGTATTGCTTTCAGCCGCAAATCGAGCCGCTGCTGTATCCGCATCGGCTGGTCGTCGAACCGCAAGCAGTGCCGAGGCTGACCGAAGACAGGCTGTTAGGCAAAGCTCGCGCAGCCATGCCGAAAGACGCCGTCGCCGTCACCGCCGCGATTGCGAGTGCGCCGGATCGCAGCACGGAATTCGTGTTCCGTCTTGCCAACGGGGAAAAACAGAGCGTCTACCTGAACCCGTACAACGGTGAGGTGTTGGGCACGCTGAGCGTCGGGAATCGCTTCATGCAGGTGGACCGCATGCTGCATCGCAAGCTGTTGCTCGGCAAGCCCGGCGAGTTGCTGATGGAACTCGCCGCGTGCTGGACGCTCGTGATGATCGGCACCGGCGTCGCACTCTGGTGGCCGCGTGAGAAAACCACTGCACGGGCTGTGCTGGTGCCGCGCTTCGCGCTCAAAGGGCGCCCGTTGTGGAAGAACCTGCACGCCGTGATGGGTATCTGGCTCGCGCTGGGCGCCCTCGCTTTCGTGCTGAGCGGCCTGCCGTGGACAGGATCATGGGGCAAGCAGTTCAAGGCGCTCGCGACCGCCGCGAATCTCGGCGCGCCGCCGGGTTCGTGGGGCGGCTTGCCAATGCGTTCCGTGCTGCCGGCCGGCACGCCTATCGATGCGGCCGCAACGTCTGCTACGGCCAATAAAACCCGCCCGGCACACGATGAACACGCCGGCCACGGCGCGAATGCCGCCGACATGGATTCGATGCCCGGCATGGTAATGGACGATTTGCCCTTGCCGCTCACGCCGTGGGCCGTCGGCAATTCGCCGGTGCCTACGTCTGCCGAACCACCTGCAGCGCAAACGCAAGCCCAACCGAAGCCGCTGCCGCTCGGCCACATCGTCGCGCAACTCGCCTCGCTCGGCGTGACCGACGGCTACAGCATCGTGCTCCCCACTTCGCCGACCGGTGTCTACACGGTCTCGTACTTCCCCGGCGATCCGAAAGACGAACGCACGCTGTACATCGATCAATACAGCGGTGCGGTGCTGAAAGACATTCGCTATGGCGACTACGGCGCCGTGTCGAAAGCGGTGTCGTACGGCACGTCGTTGCATATGGGCCGCTACTTCGGCCTCGCCAATCAGCTTCTCTGCGCGGCGATTTCGCTCGGCCTCGCGGCGATGGCGGTGAGCGGTTGCGTGATGTGGTGGAAGCGCCGTCCGCAACGTTCGCTCGGCGCGCCGTCGCGTGAACGCGCCGCCCCGCCGATGCGCGGCTGGAAAACCGGCCTCGTGCTGCTCGGCGTGATCTTCCCGCTGATGGGCGCCACGCTGCTGGCCGTGTGGCTCGCCGACCGCACGATTTTCGGCCGCAGCGCGCGGCAACCGGCCTAACACCCTTTCCTTCCGTCGACTCTGTCGATTCCGTCGAACCATGGAGCACATCATGAATACATCGCGTCAACTTCTCCTCGCCGCCTTGCTGTGCGGTGCCTCGTTGCAAGCATTCGCGGCCGCCCCCGCGCCCGCGAGCGTGTCCGATTGCTGGATCCGCGCGTTGCCGGGCGATCTGCCCAAGGGCGGCTATTTCAAGGCTCATAACGCCGGCGACCAGCCGGTGAATCTCGTCGGCATCAGCTCGAACGCGTTCGGCATGGCGATGCTGCATCAGACGCAAAGCCAGGGCAGCACGTCGTCGATGGCGATGATCGAACAGGTCGCGGTGCCCGCGCACGGCACGCTCGAGTTTGCGCCGGGCAATTATCATGCGATGCTGGAAGAGCCCAAGCAGGCGCTCAAGGTCGGCTCGTCGATTCCGCTGACCTTCTCGTTCAGCAACGGCCAGAAAGTCACCGCTTCCTGCGCCGTGAAGAGTGCGGGTACGATGGGTCAGTGACACGCTGGACAGGCCGCGCCGCGCGCTTAAAATCTCTCTATGGATAAGCCCGGCGCCGCAACATAACCTGTGTCACGCGGCCAGCCCAAACACTCACTCAGGAGAAGCACGATGAACTCGAAACTTGGTCGACCGGCCTTGATCGCAGCCGCGCTCGCCGGCCTCGCGGCAGCGCCCATCACCGCGGCACACGCCGAAGAAAAAGTGCAGTGCTACGGCATCGCCAAAGCCGGCCAGAACGACTGCGCGAGCAAGACCGGCGTACATAGCTGCGCCGGCGAAGCGAAGATCGACAACGATCAGGGCGACTTCAAAACCGTCCCGAAGGGCACCTGCAAAAAGATGGGCGGCAAGATCGACGGACAGACCTAGTCACCCGATCGGCCGGCCGTGTCGTCTACTCCGCTGCCTCCAACGAACGCCAACGCATCGGCGCACGCGCCGCCGCGCGGCGTCGGCATCGGCTTGCGTCACGCGCACTACCGCGATTTCCTCGATGCAACGCCACCGGTCGATTGGGTCGAGGTCCACAGCGAAAACTATTTCGGCGACGGCGGTTTCGATCTGCATGTGCTACACACGGTGCGTCGCGATCTACCCGTCAGTCTGCATGGCGTCGGCCTCGGTCTCGGCTCGGCGACACCGCTCGACACGCGGCACGTCGCGAAGTTGAAACGCCTCGTCGATCGGATCGAGCCCGCGCTCGTTTCCGAGCATCTGTGCTGGGGCGCGACGGCGGCCGCTCATCTGAACGATCTGCTGCCCATGCCGCTAACCGACGCGGCGCTCACACTGCTGTGCGCGCGCGTCGGCGAGTTGCAGGATGCGTTGGGTCGGCCGGTTCTGCTGGAAAACGTCTCCACGTACGTACGATTCCGCGACGATCAGTACGGCGAGACAGCCTTTCTCGCTGAACTCGCGGCGCGGTCGGGTTGCGGCGTACTGCTCGATGTGAACAACCTGTACGTGAATCAATGCAATCACGGCGAGGACGCCATGGTGGCGATGAACGCGCTGCCGCGCGGCGTGGTCGGCGAAATTCATCTTGCGGGTCACAGCGTGACGGACGTGGCCGTGATCGACGATCACGGTTCTCGCGTCGCGGACCCGGTGTGGGCGCTGTATGAGTACGCGGTACGACGGTTCGGCGCGATACCGGCGTTGATCGAATGGGACACCGATCTGCCTGCGCTGGCTATTCTGCTGGAAGAAGCCAACCGCGCCCGTGAGGTTCAAAGCGCGGTTCACGCTGCACGGCTGGCGCTTAGCGGAGACCCAAAGAACCATGCGCGCCTCGCTTGAGTCACTGCAGCACCTGTTTGCCGAGTCGCTGGAGACGGAACAGCGGCCTGTGCTTGCGCAACTGCGCACCGATGCCGCGCTTCAAAAGCGCATCGATCTCTATCGAAACAACGTTCGCGCTCATCGGCGCGACGCGCTCGCGAGCGCCTATCCCGTGTTGCGGGCGCTGGTCGGCGAGCGCTACTTCGGCGCACTGTCGAACGCTTACGCACACGAACATCCGTCGCAAAGCGGCGATCTGAATCGCTTCGGCGCTGCGCTGCCGGATTTCATCGGCCGTTACGAAACTGACGCACCGTACCGCTATTTCGCCGACCTCACGCGACTCGAATGGTCGCTGCACGTGGCGTACTACGCGGCTGACACGGCGACGCTCACGCAGCAGGAATGGGCCGCAATCCGTCCTGACGATCTGCTCGATGCACAACTCGCGATCCACCCCGCTTGTGCGTTGGTTGCTTCGCGTTACGCCATCGCCGATATCTGGACCGCCCATCAACCGGACGGCTCGTTGCTGACGCAGATCGATTCGCCGACTTACGCTTTAGTTGTGCGTCCGCATTGGCGCCCTGAAGTACTCGTTCAATCCGCAGCCGCACACGCAGCGTTCGGCGCGCTGCAACGCGAAGCGACACTCAATGAAGCACTCGACGCAGCCTTTGAGATCGACGACGAATTCAATTTCACGTCGCAATGGCGCGAATGGATCGCCGCGTCCGCGATCACCGGCCTCGTGCACGGCACGCCGCAGGCCGAATCCACACCAACACCCGGACCGTAAAGCGCTTGCCAGCCTTACCACGCGTAATACTTTTGATCAGTTCGACAACGCCAACGGCGCCGTGTATAAGCCTGTAGAGCATGGCATCTCAAGGTGAACACCCGATGATTTCGCAAATAAAACAGATCTTCAGCGACTCGAACAGTCACGTCCGCACCCGCCTGTTCGGTATCTACGGCGTGCTGATCGCCACCAACGTGCTCGCGTGGCTCTGGGCGCTCATCGCGTTCCGTCATCACCCCGTGTTGCTCGGCACCGCATTGCTCGCGTACGGCTTCGGCCTGCGTCACGCGGTCGACGCGGACCACATCGCCGCGATCGACAACGTCACACGCAAACTGATGCAGGAAAAGAAGCGTCCGGTCACGGTCGGCTTCTTCTTCTCGCTCGGTCATTCGACGGTCGTGGTGCTGGCCTCGCTCGCCGTGGCGGCGACCACCTCCGCGATGCAAGGCCGCTTCGACCACTACAAGGAGATCGGCGGCGTGGTCGGCACGCTCGTCTCCTCGCTGTTCCTGTTCGCCATCGCGCTGATGAATCTGATCATCCTGAAGTCGATCTATCGGGCGTGGCGCAACGTGAAGCAAGGCGGCCGCTACGTCGACGACGACTTCGACCTGCTGCTCGCCAACCGCGGCTTCTTCTCGCGCCTGTTCAAGCCGCTGTTCCGCATGATCAGCCGTAGCTGGCATATGTACCCGCTCGGCTTTCTGTTCGGCCTGGGCTTCGACACCGCCACCGAAATCGCGCTGCTCGGCATTGCCGCCGCGCAGGCGTCGCAGGGATTGTCGCCGTGGGCGATCATGGTGTTCCCGGTGCTGTTCAGCGCCGGCATGTCGCTGATCGATACGCTCGACGGCCACCTGATGCTCGGCGCCTATGGCTGGGCGTATCTGAAACCGATCCGCAAGATCTACTACAACATGACCATCACGCTGGTGTCGGTGGTCGTGGCGATCGTGATCGGCAGTATCGAGGCACTCGGTTTGATCTCGGACCAGTTGAAACTGCAAGGTCCGCTGTGGGATGCGATCGGCATGCTGAACGATCACTTCGGCACGCTCGGCTACGTGATCATCGGCATTTTCGTGTTGAGCTGGCTGGTGTCCGTGCTGATCTACCGCGCGAAGAAATTCGACGACATGGAGATCAGCCGGTAACGGATAACGCGCCGTTCACCTCACAACAAACCAAACGCCCCGTCATGGGGCGTTTGTGTTTTACGACCGTTTACGCTACATTTTGCTCGGTTATGCTCGATTCATCCGACAACCTGAGACCGACACCATGCAGCGAACCCGCCAGGAAGCCATCGATGGACTGCTGCCCGAACAGCGCGAACAGCTCATCCTCACGCGGCTGCGCGCCGAAGGGCGCGTGCTGGCGTCGGCGCTCGCGGCCGAACTCCAGACCTCGGAGCACACCGTGCGCCGTCATTTGCGCGATCTGGCCGATCAGGGCCTGTGCAAGCGCGTCTACGGCGGCGCCCTGCTCGCCTCGCCCGCCGACAAGCCCGCCGCCGTACGCATGGGCGAAGCCGTGGACCGCAAGGCCCGTCTCGCCGCGGCGGCCGTCTCGATCGTGCGGCCGAAGCAGATCGTTCTGCTGGACGCCGGCTCGACCAACGTCGCGATTGCGGCGGCGCTGCCCGATCATGCCGACCTCACCGTCATTACCAACTCGCCCGAGGCTTGCGCACGCCTCCTGAACCGGCCGGGCATCACCGCGATCCTGATCGGCGGCCGTATCGCGACGGGCGCGGCCGGCTCGGTCGGCGCGACCGCGCTGTTGCAGGTCCAGCAGATCCGCGCCGACCTGTGCTTTCTCGGCGCGTGCGCGCTCGATCCCGACGAAGGCGTCGCCGCATTCGACGCCGAAGACGCCGAACTCAAACGCGCCATGGTCAAAGCGAGCGGTCAGATCGCGATCGCGCTGACGTCGGAAAAGCTGATGACCGCCGCGCCGTTTTCCGTTGCGCCCGCAACCGCTGTGGATCATCTGTTCGTCGAGGACGACGTGCCGGCCGCGCGCCTCGCGAAGCTCCAGGCGGTCTGCGACAACGTCGAGGTGGCCCGCTCATGAGCGCCTCCCAGCCCCTCATCAAAGAACGCGCGGCCACCCTCGGGGTGTTTCTCGCCAACGGTTTCGGGATCGGCGCGTGGGCCGTCGAAGTCCCGCGCATCAAGGAAAGCCTGGCGCTCAGCGACACCGCGCTCGGCATCTCGCTGTTCGCGTTCGCGCTGGGCGCGATCATCGCCATGCCGCTCGCGGGGCAACTGGCGCCGCGCTTCGGCAGCGGCCGCGCGACCGCGCTGCTCGGCGCGGCCTTCGTCGTGGCGCTGCCGCTGCCCGCCTTCGCGCCCAACATGGCCGTGCTTTGCATCGTGCTGCTGGCGCTCGGCGCGGCAAACGGCGCGCTCGACGTGTCGATGAACGGGCACGCCAGCACCATCGAAAGCCAATGGCACGCGCCGATCATGTCGTCGTTTCACGCGGCCTGGAGCGCGGGCGGCCTGCTCGGCGCGGCGACCGGCGCCATGCTGCAAAAGAACGGCGTGGGCGTGAGCGGCGGACTGCTGATCCCGGGCGTCGTGATCGCCGTGTTATTCACCTGCGCTGCGCTCGTTGCGTTGCGCGACGTCGGGCCTAGAGCAGCCGCGCCGGCCAGTGGCTTCATGTGGCCGAACGCCGCCGTGATGAAGCTGGCGTTGCTCGCCTTCCTCTGCATGCTGGTGGAAGGCGCGGTGGCCGACTGGAGCGCGGTGTATTTGCGCTCGGCGTTGAACCAGCAAGCCAGCGTCGCCGCAATCGGCTATTCCGCGTTCGCGTTTTCGATGGCGGCCTGCCGGATTGTCGGCGACGTCTCGGTGCGCCGCTTCGGTTCGAGCAAGGTGGTCGCGTTGGGCGGCTTGATCGCCGTGGCCGGACTCGCGCTGGTGCTGAGCTGGCCGACCGTGCTCACCGCGTGCGTCGGTTTCGCGATGGTCGGCATCGGCCTCGCGAACATCGTGCCGGTGATTTTCAGCGCGGCGGGCCGCTCGACGGTCACGCCGGCGATCGGCGTGTCGATGGCGGCCACGGCGGGCTATGCGGGCTTCCTGGTCGGGCCGCCGCTGATCGGCCTGGGCGCGGGCCTGCTCGGCCTGCGCGTCGCGCTGTGCGTGCTGGTGATGGCCGCGTTGACCGTCTGCCTGCTGGGCGGCAAGGCCGTGCGCAGTACACGGCTTGCTTAAGGCGCCGTCTGGAAGTCGCCTCGAATTTGCCGCCTAGAAAACGCCCGGGATCACGCGGAAACGCACCCGGGTTTTATAGCTGCGATAACCGTCGTCGGCGGACAGCAGTTGTTCTTCCCGAACAATGCGCACCACCTGCAACGCGAACTGGCAACTATAGACCAGCAGGTTCTGCAGGCCGAAGTTCACCAGCAGAAAACCCATGTCGGTGATGAAGTAGCCGAGATACATCGGATGGCGCACGAAGCGATACGCGCCGCGCGAGACGACGCCGCGATTGGCCGGCAAGATGCCGAACGAGCGGCGCAGCGACGCTTTGGCAAACAGTTGCCAGAAGATTCCGAGCAATTGCAGCACCGCGCCGACGTCTTCCGGCACGAGATGCGAACCGGGGCTCAGACGCACAGCCAGAAAGTAGTAGGTGCCGCCCATCGAGCAGATAAACGCGAGCGGCCGCCAGTCGCGCTTCGCCGGAATCCGCGAGAACAGCGACAGGCCGATCGTCACGAAAGCCGACACGACCAGCAGCAGCAACGTGATCCGCTGCGGCGCCGCGAGCCATTGCCGGATCGCCCCAAAGGCAAACAGGCTCAGCATCGACGCGGCGCCGACCCGTGCGGCGATTTCGACCAGGGCGCGCCGCGGGCTGGGCGAGCTTTGATCTTCAGCAGAGGCGGAAGCGGCCGGGGCATTCGCCGCAGGCGCCTTCTCTTCCACTCTTAACTCATGCCTGGAACGAGCCTCGGAAGGCAGATCTCGCAACGGTGTCGGCGATGTCATAGCGCGCTCACTTGGAAATACGAAGGATTTGCGAAGCCAGTTGCGTAAAGCACGGCTTCAGATCGTTCGGGGTCGCGGCGTAACAATACACGCCGACCGGCTGGGCCGGGTTATAGCAGCGGGCCAGCGAATCCGGCGTGTTGGCCATGCACTTGAGCACGTCCGAGCCCAGTTCGTTGTCCGGGCCTTCCGGCTGAACCAGTTCCGGCCCATAACCCAGCGTGAACACATACGTGCCCTCGATACGCGCCTGCGCCGCCATCGCTTCGAGCAGATTACGCGACGCCCGGTTGACGTTCACATACGTGATATTGCCATTCGGCACCGCGCGCGGCGTGGTGACGGGCCAGATCGGGAAGAGCTGTTCGTTGACGTTGTGCGCGTTGTACCACTTCGGCATGGCGGTCACGAGCCGGGTGACGTTGCTCTGATAACACGGCGAGCTCAGGCTCTGGCTCAGTGCGTTCATGTTGTAGAGCCCGGTCATCGTGCCTGCCGTGTCGGGACTCGCGAGCGTGGCCGGGGTGTTGTTGCAACTGCTCTGATTGGTCGTGAAATACGACGCGAAACTGTTCGGCGCGCCGTCCGAGAAAAACACGATCACCCGCAAGCTGGAAGGTTGCGTGATCACCGTATTCAACTGGTTGCGCGCGTTCCAGACCGCTTCGGCTGAATTGGTGCTGCCGCCGAAGGTGTAGGCGTTGATGTCGGTCGTCATCAACGTGCGGTTGAAGCCGCGCGTGTTGCCGTTGAACGGCACGTCCACCACCGTGCCATAGGCGAAGTGCATCAGCGCCACGCGGTCGTTCGTGACGTCGAAATTATTCAGGAACGCAATCGCGTTCGCGCGCACCGCGGCCGGCACGCCGGACACGTTCAGCGAACCGGTCGTATCGATCACGAACGCCATGTCCAGCGTCTTGCGGATTGCCTGCGACGAGGAACTCACGTTCAGGATTCTGAAGCCGAGGGTCTGCATGAAGGTGACCGGCACGCTCGCCTGCGCGGTCATGCCGATCGTCACGGTGCCCGCGTTGAACACGATCGACGGCGTACCCGCCGTCACCGTCGAGCCGAGAAAGCCCACCGGATAGTTCGCCGCGAAAAAGGCCGAGGCCGCCTGCTGCGCGTTGGCGGTCTGCTGGGTCTGGTTGTTGCCGCGCGTCACCGCCTCGCCGGCGGCGATCACGGCGCCGTCGGTGGCCGCGTCGAGACGCGCCTTGATCATGTAGCCGAGCCCGGAATCCACCGCAAGCCCGACGATGCCGATCAGCGCGATCAGCGACACCGCCACGATGATGCTGATCGATCCTCTCTGCCGTGCTGTGTATCCCGCTATTTTCTTCATGACACCCCCGACCCGCGTTTTTTATTCGACTGTGTTTTATGTGTTTTGTCTGAATCAGAACACCGTCATCGCATACAGATTCGGTGACAGCGCGGGTGTCCTGATCCCGCCTCCCAGGTTGAGCGAACCGAGCAGCGGCGTTTGCTGATAGAACGCCTCGACCACGTAAGCGATCTGACCGGTAGAAAGCTGGCCTTGCAGCAGATTCACCACCGGTGAGCTGGAACCGGTCGCCGGAATGTTGCTGCAACTGCCGGTGCCGTCCGTCGCCCAACTGGTGCCCGCGCTGCCGCAACTCCAGGTATGGCTCGCCGGATAGTAGTTGCCGCCGTTCCACCGATACTGCGCGACCACGATCCCGGTGCAGTTGTTGCCGCTGCTGTCGCAGTTGTTATTGCCCATGATCTCGGTGATGTAGATCATGCCGTGCGCGGTCATGTTGAGCGGCGGCGTGGTCGCGGTGAGAGACGTCATGATGGACTGCATCGGATACGTGAGCGACGCACGCGACGACAGATTCGCGCCTTCGCGGCTCACGTTGATCAGAATCATCTGCGCCTGGATGTTGCGCGCAATGTCGTAGACCGGCAGCGCGAGCGCCACGAGGATCGGCAACAGCAACGCCATTTCCACGCTGACGATGCCGCGCGTCGCGTGGCGGCCCCGGCGTTGCGTTCGTGCACGGGTACGTGTGGTGCTGGGCATATCAGAAGCCCTCGTTGCGCATCGTCGCCGCGACGCTGAAGCTGAACTTGCCGTTAGCGAAAAACGGCTTGACCAGCGGCGTCAACATCGGCCAGATGCAGTTGATCTGCAGCACCACGATGTCGCCGGGATTGCCGAACATGCCGGTGCTGTAACTCGCCTGAGTGCCGTAGGTTTGGCTCGTGCCGCCGTTGATGGTGATCACGTAGCTCGGCGACACGTAGTTGTACAAGCCCATCGAGCTGGTCTTGATCTCCTGCAGGACCGCCTCGTAGCGCTGCTGGCTGGTCGTGTTCGGATCGAGGTTGCTTTGCCCCGTCACGGCGTAGCGCGCGCCTTCCCGCACCGCGTATTGCATGGTCAGGTTGACCCACAGCGCCACGCCCAGATCCATGGCGATGCACAGCAGCAGGAACAGCACCGGCGCGACCAGCGCGAATTCGAGCGTGGCGATGCCGCCCTGCTTGCGTCGATTTCCCGTGCGGACGGTAACGGGTGTGCCGGCGGCCCTGCCGGCTTCATGAGCGGCCTTGCGGCGAACGGCTTTCATTTCGGCTCCTGATCGATCGCCATCGGCTTGCCGGCGATTCGCGCGCCGCGCCCGGCCGGCAGCCGCAGCGGCCAGCTCAACGCACCCAGCAGCGAGCGCGGTTGCGCGCCGTCGTCGAGACCGGTGGCCGGCCACTCATGCTTCGCCGGCACCCAGCGCGTGCCGAACAGGTGATCCCACAACGGCAGCAACTGCGTGAAGTTATGGTCGAAATGCTCGACGCGGTTCGAGTGATGCAGGCGGTGATATTGCGGGTTGTTGATCCACGTGCCGTAGCGGCCGAGATCGACGCGCAGATTCAGATGCGCGAAATAATTGCCGACCATGAATACCAGCGCCGTTGCGCCGACAATCGCCGGGGACACCTTGAACATCACGCCGACCAGCGGATAGAGCAGGCAACCTTTGATCAGCATTTCGAACCAGTGATGCCGCAGCGTCACCGTTACATTGAACTCCACCGCGCTGTGGTGCAGCGAATGCAGCTTCCACAGCAGCGGCCACGCATGCTGCAGGCGATGAAACGCATATTCGAGGAAGTCGATGGTCAGCAACACGATCACGAACGACGCCAGCGCGCCCCACCCGTGCGACACCAGCACGACCATGCCGCCGCCGAGCGCGTTGACGATCGCGACGCTGGCGGCCGCCGTGAGCGGCTTCACCGCCTCGGCCAGCACCAGGTACAGTCCCGCGTACACCATGTTGAAACGCTGCCCCGAGCGCGATTGCAGCAGGTCGGCCGGCCAGCGCCGCTCCAGCACCGCGCCCACGGCCATGATCGCCAGCACGAGCAGGTAACCGCGCAGCCACAGGCCGGCGTGGTGCAGCAGATCAGCAAACGCGCTCGACGCAAACATGGAATTCCCCGGTAAGTACTGGTGCATCAACGGCGCACCCGGCGCTCAGCCGCCCGCCATGCTGTTCATGATCGGGAACAGCTGGCGGACCAGCCGGATCGCCGACGGACCGACCAGCACGGCCATCAGCGTCGGAAAAATAAAAAACATCAGAGGAAACAGCAGCTTTAGTGCGATCTTGGCAGCCTGCTCTTCGGCGCGCAAGCGCCGTTTGGTGCGCAGGTTGTCGGTATAAACACGGAGCGAATCGCCCACGCTGGTGCCGAAGCGCTCCGCCTGGATCAGCATCGCGGCGAGCGTGTCGATATCCTCGACGCCCGTGCGCAACGACAGGTTGCGCAGCGCCTTGTCGCGGCCCGAACCGGCCCGCAATTCGAGCAGCACCATCTCGAACTCGTCCTTCAGCGCGAGGCTTTTCACGCCGATTTCCTGGGTGACCCGCATCATCGCCGCGTCGAGGCCGAGGCCCGCTTCCACACAGACGGTCATCAGGTCGAGCGCATCGGGCAAGTCTTCGAACAGCGTGCGCTGACGGCGCTCGATCATCCGGGTCAGTACCAGGTTCGGCAGATAGAAGCCGAGCGCCGACGCCACCAGCACCGTCAGCAGCAACAGCATGCGCTGGTCGGCGTCGAAGACATTGCCGAGAGAGATCAGCGCGATCGCCGGCAGCGCCAGCGCCAGCACCGTCTTGGCCGCGAAGTAGATCGCCGGCGCGGAGGGGTTGCGGATGCCCGCATTCGCGAAGCGCAGACGCAATGCCGACTTGTCCCAATCGTCTTTCGGCAGCGACAGCCGGGCGACCCGTTCCGAGACTTTCGTGACGGTTTCGACCCAGTTCTTTTGTGCACCGGAACCGGCCTCGCCGTCGAGCGCGATGCCGCCCGTCGGGCCCGTCTGCCCGAGTCCCTCGATGCGCCGTTGCACTGGATCGGGCCGCAGCAGCGCCATTGCCTTCAGCGCCGCGCCGAACACGATCAGGAACATCACCCCGAGCAAAACGATCTGTTCTGTTTTCATGGTCTGCGGGCCCAGCCCGCGCTCCTCGTGATGAAATCCGTGGTCTAGATGTGAATCCGCACGATCTTGCGCATCCACAGAATGCCGAACAGCATCATGGTCAGCGACACGCCGGCGATTTGCATGCCGGCCGGGTCTTTCCAGAACACGGTGACGTAGTCCGGATTGAGCACCGTCAGAAGCCCGACGATGACGAACGGCAGCGCGCCGAGTATCCAGGCCGACAGGCGCCCTTCCGCCGACAGCACCCTGACTTTGCCAAGCAGCTTCATCCGTTCGCGAATGATCCCGCTGATGCAGCCGAGAATCTCCGCCAGGTTGCCGCCCGCTTCGCGCTGGATCAACACAGCGATCACGAAGTAGCGCAGATCGTCGACCGGCACGCGGCCTACCATATTCAGCAGCGCGTCGTTCAGCGACACGCCGTAGTTGATCTCGTCGAACACCAGCGCGAACTCGCCGCCGAGCGGGTCCGGCAGTTCGTCGCCGACCATCCCGAGCGCGGCCGGAAACGAATGCCCGGCACGCAGCGCGCGCGAAATCAGATCGGCGGCATCGGGCAACTGGCGTTCGAGTTGCAGCACCCGTTTGGCGCGCTTGCTGCGCAGAATCAGCGCGGGCAGCAGGCTCAACGTCAGCGCCGCCGCAACGATCACGAGCGAGGGCAAGCCGGTCAGCCATGCGATGAAAGCGCCGGCGAGCGCGCACAGCAGCGTATAGGCGACAAAGCGCGCCACCGACCACTTCAGGCCCGACTGCTGCAATTGCCGGTCGAGCGCATGAACGCGTGGAATACGCAGCAACAACCGCGTGACGAACGGCGACTCGCTCAGCAAACGCTGCTTGAGAATCGACAGCGATTCGTTGCTGACGTTGCCCGCCGCCGAGAGCGCGCGCAGGCGCTCGTCCATGCGTTTGACGGCCGGCCCGTGATGGCTGCTCCAGAACAGATAGACGCCCTCGATCAGCAGCACGACCGCGAGAAACGCAAGTACCGCGAAGGCGATAAACGATGTGTTCATGTCACGCTCCCCCAACCGGTTTGAACGTTGCGCCGCTCATACTTCCAGACGCCGCGCCGGATCGAATAGCTGATCGGGCAGCGAAATGCCGAAGCTCGCCAGCCGCTCGTAGAAAATCGGCCGCACGCCGGTCGCGCCGAAATAGCCTTTGATCATGCCGTTTTCGTCGACGCCGGTCCGCTTGAACGTGAAGATTTCCTGCATGTTGATGACGTCGCCTTCCATGCCGGTGATTTCCTGGATGCTCATCAGCTTGCGGCGGCCGTCGGTCAACCGTGAGGCTTGCACCACCACCGTGATCGCCGAGGCGATCTGCTGACGGATCGCCTTGATCGGCATCGTCAGGCCGGCCATGCCGACCATGTTCTCCAGACGCGTCAGCGCGTCGCGCGGCGTGTTCGCGTGCAACGTCGCCATCGAACCTTCGTGGCCGGTGTTCATGGCGTGCAGCATGTCGAGCGCTTCGGCGCCGCGCACTTCGCCGAGCACGATACGATCGGGCCGCATCCGCAGCGCGTTGCGCACCAGCGAGCGCTGCGAGATTTCGCCCTTGCCTTCAATGTTCGGCGGACGCGTTTCGAGGCGCAGCACGTGTTGCTGGCGCATCTGCAATTCGGCCGCATCTTCGATCGTGACGACCCGTTCATCTTCCGGAATGAAGCCGGACAGCAGATTGAGCAAGGTGGTCTTGCCGCTGCCCGTGCCGCCGGAAATCAGCACGTTCAGCTTGGCCTTGATCAGCGCTTCGAGCAGTTGCGCCATGGCGGGCGTGAAGCTCTGGTTATTCACCATGTCGGCAACCGTGAGCGGGTTCACCGCGAAGCGGCGAATCGACACCAGCGGGCCATCGATCGCGGACGGCGGAATGATCGCGTTGACGCGCGAACCGTCGGGCAAACGCGCGTCGACCATCGGCGTGGATTCGTCGATCCGGCGACCGACCCGCGACACTATCCGCTCGATGATCTTCATCAGATGCGCGTCGTCGTAGAACGTCACGTCGGTGTGTTCGAGGCGGCCGCGCCGTTCCACGTACACGTGCTGCGACGTGTTGACCAGAATGTCGGAGATGGTCGGATCGTTGAGTAAGGGTTCGAGCGGACCGAGGCCGACCATTTCGTCGTGCACGTCCTGCGCGAGACGGCGGCGCTCGAGTTCGTTCATCGGAATCTTGTCTTCGTCGACGATCCGTTCCACCAGTTGCGCGAGTTCGCGCTTGATCTGTTCCGGCGACAGGCGTTGCAGCTTGTCGAGTTCCACCCGGTCGATGATCGCCTGGTGGATGTTCATCTTGAGTTCCTGATACGCGCGCCGCGCCGCCAGGCTTTCAGCCGCGACACCCGCCGCCGCCGCGCCGCCGGCCGCATCGAACGGCATGTTGCCGTTCTGCATCATCAACTGTTCGCGCAATGACATAGTGCTCTCCGCCTGGTTTTATCGGGTCGCCGGCTTGAACCGGCTTGAACCTGTTCGTGCCGCTCAGTGTCCGGTCTTCAGGCGCGGCGCCGCACTCGGCCGGCCCTGCAACAGACGGCCGAACACGCTCTTGCGCGGCCCCGCCGGCAACGGCGGCCACAACAGGTCGGCCAGTTGCACGATGCCTTGTGCCAGCGCCCCGCCCTTCGCGGCGGTGACGAGCGGCACGCCGTGATTGAGCGCTTCGGTAGCCTGCTTTTCGTCGCGCGGCAGGTGATGCGCGATCTTCGCGCCGAAGGTTTCTTCGAGCGTCGTGAGGTTGATGCGCGCGTTCTTCTCGTACTGGTTGACGATCAGTTTCACCTTGCTCGCCGCATAGCCCAGCTCGCGGAAAATATCCAGCATGCGGCGCCCCGCGTGCAGATACAGCACGTTTTGCCGCACGACCATGCAGATCGAGTCGCTGTGATCGAGCGAGTGGATCGCGAGCGGATTGATGTTCTGGCCGACGTCGATCAGGACCGCGTCGTATTGCTCGCGCACCAACGTCAGAATCCGCTCCAGATGCGCCGCGCGCAATTCGCCCGATTTCACCGGATCGCCCGCGCCGGCCAGCACGTCGAGATTCGGATGCACATGCATCACGCAGGCTTCGAAGAACGCGGCGTCGAGCCGGTCGATCTGCGAGCACAGGTCCGCGAGCGTGGCGGGCGGCGTCTTGTCGGCCACCAGCAGGCTGGCGTCGGCGAACTGCTGGTTCAGATCGATCAGCAGCACGCGTTTGTCGCGCTGCGCGGCCAGCGCATAGGCGAGGTTCACGGCGATCAGCGTGGTGCCGCTGCCGCCCTTGCAGGACGTGAACGACACGACCCGCCCTTCGCGGCGCATGCCGGCGTGTTTTTTGGCCGACACATGCGCGAGCGCGTCGGCGAATTCGGCTTCGTCGAGCGGCCAGGACAGCACATGGCGCACGCCGACGCGCATCGCCGCCATCAGCAGCGTGGTGGACGGCGACGGCGTCACCAGCATGCAGTGCAGATGCGGCGTGTGGGACAGCGCCTCTTCGACGCCGCTCAGGTCGCGCGGCGTCAGATCGGCGTCGTCGACGATCAGCAGATCGGCGCTGCGGATCGCCGCGGCGTGTACCCGCAACTGTTTCGCGGTGCCGTGCAGCGTGCGCAGACGGAACGCCATGCCGCTCGCTTCGAGACGCGCCGCGATGCGGGGCGCGCGCTCGGCGCTGGACGAAATCAGAAGGGTATCGATCATGGTGTGTCTCCAGGCTTGAATCCGGACCGTCGCACGCAAGTGCTCAGTAGTTGCTCGACGAGCCGATGCCGATCGTGAAACTGTTGGTCGGCGCGGCCGGCGCCGTGAACGATTTGACATAGCTCTTCTGCGCCGACACGGCCGCCGTGCCGTCGATGCCCGCCACCGGATTCGTGTTGGCCGGGCCGTCCGGATTGAGCGTCTGCATTTCGCGGATCTGCCGGACCGAGTCGCCAAAGGTGGCGTCCCACTGCGGCGTCGAGGTCATGCAGCCGGCCAGCGCGGCACAGAATCCCGCGCACAGCGCGACCCGGATCAAGGTGTGGATGGATGTCATGTCAGTCTCCAGTGGGTCGCGCATCAATGGACGGCGGGTGCGTCGTGGCTGTCGGGCGTGGGCGGAATCACCGCCACGTCGGCCGCCGAAGACTGCGCCGGCGCGGGTACGGGTTTCGGCATCGGAATCTGCGCCGGCGCCATCGCCGGTGTTGTTCCCGGAGCCGGGGCCGGCATGGGCGCCGGTGCCGAGCCGTCCGCGCCGGGTGCCGCGCGCTTCGTGCCTTCCATGTGGCCGGTCAGGTACACGTTCGTTTCACCGGCATCGCCGAAATGGTCCGTGGGCAGCGGATAGTGCTGCGGCAGCGGTTTCGCGAGGCGCGGCGTGACGACGAACACCAGTTCGGTCTTGTCCTGTTCGTAGCTGGTGCTGCGGAACAGCGCACCGAGCACCGGCAGTTCGCCGACGCCGGGCAAGCCCTTCAGCGTACCGGTCACGTTGCTCTTCATCAGGCCGCCGATCGCGAAGCTCTGACCGTCGTACACCTGCAGCGTGGTCGACGCGCGCCGCGTGGTGATCAGCGGCAGGATCGTCGTCGAATTCGAGTTGCCGGCGCTCACCACCACGCCCGTGGACGACAGCTCCGACACCTCCGGCGACACCTTCAGGTTGATGCGGCCGCCTTCGAGCACGGTCGGCGTGAAGGTCAGGCCCACGCCGTATTGCTCTTCCTGCAACACGATGGTCGTGCCGCCCGAACCGTTGCTTTGCGGCACCGGGATATACACCTTGCCGCCGGCCAGGAAACTCGCTTCCTGACCGCTGATCGCCATCAGGTTCGGCTCGGCGAGAATCTTCACGAGCTGATCGGTTTTCTGCGCGTCGATGGTCAACCCAAGCGGCGAGTTATTCGCTTTCGACGCGGTCAGCGCGCCGAGCCCGCCCGACAGGAAGTTCGCCAGCAGCCCGAAGCTCCAACTGCCAATGCCGCCGTTCAGATTCGCTTGCACGCCGAGTTGATCGATCAGCGTCTTCGAGACTTCCGCGACCTTCACTTCGAGCATGACCTGCTGCGGCGCGGCCACTTGCATCATGTTGATGATGCGTTCGCCACTCCCGCCGCCGAGCGACGGTGCCGGCGCCGGCGCGCCCATCGCGCGCGGCGCAGCGCCCACCGGCAGCGGACCGCTGCCCATCGGCGCGCCGCTTTGCAGCGCGGCAGTGGGACGGGCCACGAAGGCGCGCGCCAGTTCCATTACACGTTCGGCCTTGACCGCGTCGGTGACGGTGCCGGTCAGCACCAGCGTGTCGGCGGCGGCCTTCACCTGAATGCCGGTTTCCTCGGGCATCAGCGCGGCGAGCGTGTGTTGCAGGCCGCCCGGATCGGCGCCGACGCTCACGTCGATGATCGTGCAGGAGCCGCTGCGGCCTTGCACGATCATGTTGGTGGTGCCGACGTCCGAACCGAGCAGATAAAGCGTTTGCGGCGAGACGAGCATGGCCTGCACGATCGACGGATTACCGACGGTGCGCGAACGCACCGGTTCGCGCACGTCGACCATCGCCGACTTGCCGACCGGAATCGTCACTTCGGTATGGTCGGCGATCGGGCCGCTGCAATTCGGTCCGCGGCTGGTTTGCTGCATGCCGCGTGAGGCTGCGCCGCCACTCATGCCGCTGGCGGCAATGGTCAGATGCACGGTGCCGTTGGGGGCCACCGTGATCGGCGTGCCCGGCAGACCCGGCACGTCCTGAGCGCTGGCCTGGGCCACCGGCAGCATCGCCAGAGACAGCCCGAGCAGCACGCAGGTGCAGGCGTCGGCGATCCGGGTACGGCTGCGTGGTGCAAGCAAATTCGCTTCGCGCGGGCCGAGCGGGTGCTGCGGCGCGCAAGCGCGCTGTGTCGTTCTGGCGTTCATGTCCTACCCCCGTTATGTGCCGCTTTTTACGCGCTGCCGGTCGAACTCAGTCGCGAATCGGTCACGGCTTGCAGGCTCGAGCCTGTCAAAAACATTCTTGTCTTGCGTCGGCGCCGTCGAGTACCCGCACGCAGTTGCCCGGTGCGCGCAACGCCACCTTGCGCACGATCCGCACCGGCTTCGGTTCGGACGCGGCGACCGCCACGACCGGCGTCTTCAGCAGCGAGGACTTGGTCGCGCCGGCGGTGTCGATCGCCTGCGGATCGATCTGGTTGCGCAACACCAGGGAAAGCGTGCCGATGCTGCGCGCCAGATCGATTTTCTCGGCCTGTTCCGGCGACACTTCGAGCGTCACCGCGTCGACCACTTTCGGTTTGGTTTCGTCGCGGCCCACTTGCTGGGCGACCGCGAGGACGAGAATCTTTTCGAGCACGATCTTCGAGATGTTCTGGTCGTGCTGACCGCCGGCGGCGCTGCCGTCTTTCTGCGTATTGACGATGATGTCGACGTAATTGCCCGGCAGCGCGAAGCCCGCCACGCCGATCACGTCGTTCACCCGCACCGTGATGGCGCGCTGGCCCTCGCCGATCACCGCCGAGAGGCCGCCGAGCGTGCCGACCGGTGTGAGCTTCGCGTCGACCACCGGCTCGCCGTGCAGCAGGCTGTCTTTCAGCACGCGGCCGTCGAGTTTCTGAATGTCGGTGTACGCGCCGGGCGGCACGCTATTGGAAGGCCAGTCGGTGAGCTTCAGGAAGTCCGGTCCGATGCGCTGGCCGAGATTGATATCCGTTGCGGCCACCACGACTTTGGTGGTGGCGGTCGACGACTGCGAGACCATCCAGCGCGAGGCGAACACCACTGCGGTGAGCCCGGCCAGCGTCGCGATCAGCAACATCGTTACAGCGCGCGCGTTTTTCATTTTCAACCCCCGAATTGTTGTCCCACCCGGCACGCGTCACACGCTGGCGAACAACACGAGCGCGCTGCCTATTGCTATGGCCACTCCGTACGGCATGGTCCCCATCGCACTACTACCGGCGACGCTGCCGGTGCGTCGCGCCGCGCCGTTTCCCGGCGTCGTGCAACTGCCCAGCAACGCGGCTGCCCCGCTCAGCCCGGCGCGCATCTGGCGCCGCCGGATCATGATCACCAACGACCCGATGCCACCCACCGCACAGGTCACCAAACCAATTTCGAGTGCGCCGTAAGCGCCGCAGAAGGCGCCGATCGCGGCCATCAGCTTCACGTCGCCGGCGCCCATCAGCCGCATCGCGTAGCCGGGCAGGAAGATCGCACCGCCCGCCAGCATGCCGCCGAACCACATCACCATCGCGTCGACTCCGCCGTGCGTGAACCACTGCACCGGGATCGCCACGAGCAAACCTGTCGCCACCAGCCAGTTAGGAATCCGGCGTGTCTGGATGTCCCACACTGCTGCCAGCATCACCAACGTCATCACGCACGGACCCACCGGAAAAGGAACGCCGTTCATCGCCTGCTCCGTGTCGAGGATCGAGTTGCACCTGCTCTGAAATTCGGCCGGATCGGCGCGGGGCCGTCGCCACCCTGTCTCGAAGGACCGTCGAGACAGGGGCAGCGATCGGTCACGCCGCCTTCCGCGACCCGGCTCAGGCAGCCGGGTTAGCCACACCGTTCAACGCCGTCGACACGAACGTGAACACATTGTTCAGGCGGCCGCCGAGCGCTGTTACCGTGGCAATGATCGCCACTGCGATCAACCCGGCCAGCAGGCCGTATTCGATCGCTGCCACACCGTCTTCTTCGCGCAGAAATTGCTGGATCGTCTTGTTCATGCTAACCCCCGTAAGAGTGAAAGTTGACTGCGGTTTGTGCCCCTGCGGCTGCCTGAAAACAGGCTCGCCAAAGCGGCGTTCAGGTCCGTCCATCGGACGGAAAAAAGTGGCGGGGTCGGCGCTTCACGTCATCACGATCACGAGTGGCCGATATCGCGTATCGATCGCCCGTGTCGTTGTTCGTTGACATCCGTTTTTCGTTGGCCCCGCCGCACCTCGTAAAACGCGTTGAATTCCCCGAACGCGACTTACGAAGACTGTTGCTGCTGCCGGTTTTTTTCTGCCTGTAGCGTGTGATGCCTGTTTCTGCTTTTCCCGCTTCCCGGCTGCAGCGTGTTTCGCTTTGTGATCGACTTATTGCAACGGCTGTGCCATGAGGCCTCAAAGCCTTGCTGGGCAACGATGTGCGATCCGGCACGCGGGATAAGAGGGGGGCCGCGACGAGCGATGCGTCGAAAGTGAGACGTGGTTTGGCGGCCGGAAAAGTGCGCTATGGCGATGCGTAGTGCATCGATCGGGCCGCCGAAAAACTGTCGGCGCGTTGACTGGCAATGGTTTGACGAATGCTCCGGTCAAAACTGCTTGCCCTGGATGCGACGAAGTAGCTTTTACCCGACGTGGACCGGAATGTCGCAAAGATGAGACGCGGGAATGCTGACGCGAGACGCTGTGGCGGCCCCGCACGCGGCAATGGCGTGCTTCGCTATGTGCGGTGCCTCGCATTGCGCGATTGACCGGGGCTCAATAAACCGCTGCGCGTGCCGATGGGCCACGCAGGATCGAGATGTCATGAAAAAAAATTTTGCGCGAGGCGAGCAGGCCAGGCAAGGCGTGCGGACGACGGCCGATCTTGCGCATCGCGTTGCAGGCTGCGCGTCTTGACGAAAGCAAGGGCGTTTGCGCGCACCGCAATAGAACGCGCGGGTCATAAAAAAGATCGCGCGCAGCGGGTGGCGCAGCGTTTGAAATCCGCCCGAGGCGCTTTGTGTCCGGCTTAGTTCAAAGCTGCGTGCGTATCAGCGACGAGCAAGCGCGCCTCTATACTTCCGGCGCACAACCTGGAGACACGATGAGCGTACCGAATGCGTTGCAGTGCCTGTGCGGCACGATCAGGATCGAGTTGAGCGGTGAACCCGTGGCAAGAGCGAACTGCCATTGCGGATCATGTCGCGACTTCTACGGGACTTCGATGTTGTCGGCCACCGCGTGGCCCGCGGAACAGGTCACTGTCACGCGCGGCAGCGTGTCGACCTTCAGGCATCCGGCTAAACAGTTGACACGCGCCTTCTGCGCCGCGTGCGGCGAGATCGTGTTCGGCACCAATCGGCTCGGCATGCGGGTTCTACCCAACAGCCTCGTTGCGCGAGCCGCGGGCGGTGAACTGCCCGAAGCGTTGCGGCCGACCCTGCATCTGTTTTACCGGCACCGCCTGGTCGAGGTTCAGGACGAGTTGCCGAAATACCTCGACGGTTGGGACGGGCCGACCGCGGCGCTTTAAGCGCCGGCGGCGGCCCCATGAGCCGCCTTTACCTCGCCTCAGCGACCTGCTTCAACCAGCCGCTTCGGCCAGCACCGGCGCATGCCGATGCTGATCGGCAGCCCAACCCGTCGACAACGTCCGCGCCCCACCCTGACCCAGCCGGAACACCGAGGTCGCCTGCTTGAGGTTGCCCGCCTGCTCTTCCAGCGACTGCGCGGCGGCCGCGGCTTCCTCGACCAGCGCGGCGTTCTGCTGCGTGACCTCATCCATCTGCGAAACGGCCTGATTGACCTGCTCGATCCCACGGCTCTGCTCTTCCGAAGCCGCCGCGATCTCGTTGACGATGTCGGAGACGCGCTTGATCGCCTGCTTGACCTGCCCCATCGTTTCGCCGACACCCGCCGCCTGGCGCGTGCCGCCGTCGATAATCGCGACCGACGACGTGATCAGTTCCTTGATCTCCTTCGCCGCCGAAGCCGAACGCTGCGCGAGGCTGCGCACTTCGCTCGCGACCACCGCGAAACCGCGGCCCTGTTCGCCGGCGCGCGCCGCTTCCACCGCTGCGTTCAGCGCGAGGATATTGGTCTGGAATGCAATGCCTTCGATCACGCCGGTGATCTCCGAAATCTTGCTCGAACTGCCGCTGATCTGTTCGATCGTGCCGACCATCGCGCGCACCGCGTCGTCGCCCGTATCGGCGAGACCGGTCGCGCCGGTGGCGAGGCTGCTCGCCTGACGCGCGTTGTCGGCGTTCTGCTTCACGGTCTCGGTGAGTTGCGTCATGCTCGCAGCGGTTTCCTCGAGCGAGGCGGCCTGTTCTTCCGTACGCGCCGACAGATCCATATTGCCGGCCGCGATTTCACGCGAAGCGACCGTGACCGATTCCGTCGACGTCTGAATGCCGCGCACCGTCTGGGTAATCTGCCGGTCCATCGTATCGAGCGCTTGCAGCAACTGACCGAACTCGCCCTTCACATCCAGCACGATGCGGTTGTCCAGATTGCCGGCGGCGATCTCGTTGGCCACGCCGATCGCCCGATTGAGCGGACCGCCGATCGCGCGCAGCAGAAATATCGACGTCGCGACCATCACCGCGATGCCGGCGACCACCAACCCGATCGCGATCATCAACGCGGTGTTCGCGGTCGATTCACTGTCCGTGTTGAACTGTTTGGCCTGATCGACGTTGATCTTCAGATCGTCGCCGACCAGTGAGAGCAGCGTGTCGGACAACGCCGCCTGATCGTTCACCACCTTGGTGGCGCCGTCGTAATTGCCGGCCAGCAGCAGATCGGTCGCCTGGTCGGTGAGTTGCTTGAGTTGCGGCAACGCGTCCCGGACCTTGTCGGCCACGGCTCGCTCATCGGCCGCGCTGACGCGGGCCGGATAGTAGTCGGACCACGCGCCGTTCATGGCGTCGATGTCGGCATGAATGCCGTCGATCGTCTGCTTCGTCATGGCAGGATCGTGAAACACCTGGATGCGTCGCAGCTTCAGGCGAACCCGCAACTGGGCCGCGCGGAAGTTCGCCAGATCCAGAATCGGCACGGTCACGCCCGAGTACGAATCCGTCACGTTCGACTTCAACTGCGAAATCGCCGACAGGCTGAAAACGCTGATCGCCGCCATCAGGACGAAGCAGACCCCCATCGCCAGCAGAATTTTGAAGCGGATCGTTTGGAAAAAACCATTCATGTGAAGTCCCCTTTGGGCGGCGCATTGAACTCCTTAACGGCATGGCGCCATGCATCTTGAGTGGAGGACTTCCATATTTTCCACTTTGCAAGCTAATAAAAAGGGATTGTTGGCAGATCGAAGGGAACCGGCTACGAATCGGTCACTGCGCCAGAAAGGTCTGTCTACCGGGCGATAGAGCAAAAAAATGCCGGCAGGGGCCGGCATGCAAGTCCTTCGTAGTCGGGGTACCGCGAAGGCGTTGAATCGGTTGATTCAAATTAGAGTGTATCACCAAGTTTCATATTTTCCATATTGCTCAGGTTTGCCGGGTTCTTGTCGATAGCCTAAGAATCGCCTATTGTGGCAAGCACCTAAAATTCATACCAATATGGACGACCCCATCATCACCACCCGCGCGGCCGCCAAGTTGCTTGGCGTGTCGATCCGCACCGCGCAGGTGTGGATCGAACAGAACGCGATCGAGTCGTGGAAAACGCCGGGCGGCCACCGGCGCGTACGCCGCAGCGCCGTGACTGAATTGATGGGACGGCTCAAGCCGCAAATCGCGCAACCTTCCACGTTTGCCGTGATTCATGCGTCCGAGCATCGGCTCGGCCACTATTGCGACGTGCTCGCAGCCACGCCGGAATGCGCGGTGGTGGCCGACAGCGACGCTTACGCCGCGTTGCTGTCGATCGGCGTGCTGATGCCGTCGATCGTCATTGTCGAACTCAACCGGATGGACCGCGACCGCCTGACGATGATCCGGCGCATCGGTCAGCATCCGGCGCTCGGCCACACTCAGTTGCTGGTGATCAGCCCGCTCGGCGCAGCGCATCTCGCGGCGGAAACGGAGCTCGGTGAGCGGCTGCATGTGCTGGGCGCGGAGTGGACCGAAGCGGAGTTGCAAACGCGCGTGCGGGATCTGCTCAGTCAGGTGGACGAGGCCGCGCGGCAGCCGGTGACGGTGGACGGTGCGCCGGACATGCCCGTGCCGGCCAACGAAGCGCGACGGCTGCAGGCCGTTGCCGCCGCGGGCCTGCTCGACACGCCGGAAGAAGACGCCTTCGACGAGATCACGCAGCTCGCCGCGCAACTGTTCGACGCGCCGATCGCATTGCTCACGCTGCTCACACCGGAGCGCCAGGTGTTCAAGTCGCACTTTGGGCTCGAACGCGCGGAGACGCCGCGGTCGTGGGCGTTCTGCAATTTCACGATTCTCGAGAACGACGTGCTGGTCGCCGAAGATGCGGCAACCGACGCCCGTTTCGCGCGGAATCCTTTCGTGACCGGCGAGCCGCATATTCGCTTCTACGCGGGTACGCCGGCGCGGGACGTGCAAGGCTATCCGCTCGGTTCGCTGTGCGTGCTCGACCGCGTGCCGAGACAATTCGACACCACGCAGAAGGCCAAACTCACGACGCTCGGCTCGCTCGCGTCGGATCGGATCAATTTGCGGATCAGGGAGAGGCAGTTGCGCTGGGCGCAGAACAAGACGCATTGATGGGAATGCGGGCGGCCTGCAGGCCCGCGTGCGTCATAGCCACTTAGTGTTTGCGGCGCGCTTCGGTATCCCGCATCGCGCGCCGCGTCATCCAGCACAGCGTGCGGTCAGGCCGCTGCTACCACGTTGATCCGCAACGCCGGGCCGCCCGCCACAATCGCGAGTAGCAGGTCGACGTTCGGATGCGCGCCCGGACGATTACGCGCGTCGGCGGTGTGTTCAGCGAACAGCGCGAGACCCTGCCCGGCCGCGTTGGCGTCCAGCGTACCGAACGTCTGCTGCAGGTAGTGATACACCGCGAGCGAGCCCTGCTTGCCCGGCTTGTTCTCGATGCTCGCCACCACGGCGCCATTGCCGTCGATCAGATCGATACGCGCGACGCCGTCGATAGCGGGCATTTGCGCGAGGTTGTCCTTGAATACGTTGCTCGGTTGAATCACTGAAACTACTCCTTGTGTTCGGAAAATTGCATCGCGGGCCGTATCTTATCCGATAGGCCACGCCGCAATTGCCGTCACGGCGTCCAGCGATGCACCACGATACTCGAACCGTTGTAGTTGTCTTTCGTGATCACGTACTCGCCCGAGGCGCGCAGAAACGCCCGCAGCCCGTACATCGAATCGACGTCGTTGCCCACGTCCACGGTCGCCGGACTCGCGTTGATCAACGTGGTGTCGAGCTGGCCCGTGGTCAGATTGAACGCGTCGATATTGGGCACCGTGTGCACGTAGCCGACGAACAGATAATTGCCTGCTGCGGCGATCGACTTCGGATTCACGCTGCTGAGGGTAATCACCGGATTAGGCCGCGTCGTGTTGCCCGCGCTCCATCCGTGATAAACCTCGATGCGCGATTGCATCGCCGTCCAGTCCCAACTGCCGGCAATGCCTTGGGCGAGAATCATCGTGTCGCTTTCAGGCAGGTAGAGAATCCGCGTCAACGGCCGGATGGTCTGCGGAATGGAGATCGTCACGGCCGGTCCCCATAGCGGCTTGCCCGTGCCGTCGAAACCGCTCAACGGGTAATGATAAATGTGATTCGTGCGGTCCAGACCCGCCCACACATCGCCCCGGCTGTCGATACAAAAGCCACCCGTGACCTGGCGATCCGTATTGAACGTCGTGCCCGGAATCGACGCGTCCGGAATCGCGATATAGCCGCTCGCCGCGTTGAAATGATAGAAGTAGAAGATGCCGGGATTCTGCCCGGACGCCACCAGAATCCGGTTGCCGCCCACCGTGACGAGTTGCCCGAAATGCTCGTCGCGTTGCGTGTCGTTCATGTTCAGACGCGGGTCGGACGGATAGGTAAACGGATCGACCGTATTCGCGACAAAGGTGCCGCCCGCTGTGCCGGTGTAGATGTGCGCGCCGCTGTAGAAATAGGCGCCATCCGTCGACGGATCCGGTGCGGCGACCGCCTCGAAATTCAACGCCTGCAGCTTCCATTGCAGATTGCCGTTGCTGTCGTACGCGTGCAGATCGGTCACGCCGTTGCGGCCCATGTCCCAGCTACCGCCCCACGGATTGTTGAGCACGTACAGATTGCCGGCCGCGTCTTTGCCGATGCCCGCGACGCGCGTGAAGCGCTTGTCGCCCACCTGGCCTTTAATGCCGCTGGTGGTGTCGAGATAGCCGCCCTGAATGCCGAATGTGCCGACAAGCGTCGGTGCAGCCGCGATGTTGTACAGCTTGATGTTCATATCGGGGCCCTGGTCGCCGACCAGCAGTTGCCCGGACGTGGCGTCGAAATACAACGCGGACGGTCGCGACGTGGCGGCCATCTGGATCGTGTTCAGCGTCACGCCGGCCGGGCTGAATTCGACGATCGTGCCCGTGCTTTGCTGCGCGACCCAAAGATTACCCGCGCTATCCAACGCGAGCGCGCCGGGGCTCGTTATCGTCATGTCACGCTGCCAGACGCCGTCGGTCGTGAACACGCGTACGCGATTGCCGAAGAAGTCGCTCGCATACAGCAGCGAGCCGGCGGTCGCGAGGCCGGTAATGACATCGGCATGCGGCACGCCTGTCCATACGCTGACGGGAATCACCAGATCGCGCGCCTGCGTCACGCGGTTGTAGCGCCCGACCGACCCGCTGCCGAACGAGCGGTTGTACTGCAAGGCCGCGAAGATCGACGTGGCGTTGCCCGTGATCGCACTGCCCTGAAAATCGGCATGCGTGCCGATCGAGCCGGCGCTTTGCCCGTTCTGATAGATCGCGACGCCGCCTTCGTTTTCATCCCACAGCGAGGCGGTGTAGATCACGCCTTCAGGCGCGACCCACAGCGAGCGCGCGCCGTTGCCTACGTGCGTGGCGAGCGTGCCGAAGGTGTTTGCCAGCCAGTCGGTGGTGTATTGCGCGCGGCTGGCCGATGAGAACAACGTGAGCGTGGCGAACATCACGCAAAAAAGTACGGGGTAAAACCGATGCCTGACCATGCGTAACGCGCTCCGAACACTATCTGCTGGCCAATGTACAACGTCAGATATGAAAAAATATTCAATCGTCTGAGGAAAAAAATACCGCACAGATGGCGCGTCTACGCGGTCGACATACAAGGAGAAATCTGGCGCTAGCGCGGCGTGGTCAACGCGACATGGCGAACACCGCAAGCGCGGTCCTCACGTCATGACGTGACCGCGCTGCCAATGCGCACTGCGATCTGCGCGCATAGCGCGCTTCAGCGCGACGAACGCAAGGCCACTCGCCAAATTCGGAAATAATCACATTACCCGAATCCAATTACGGTAAGAATGAGATCGTGAATCGCATAATAAGCTTTTTACTTTCATCAATAAGCGATATTCGAATTATAAAACCGAAATGAAATTGTAATTTAAATCGAAAGTTGAGATCAAAATAGTTAATTAGACTTTCGCTTCCATTTCGCGTCAGAACACGCCAGCAGCGGCTACCATCATCCAATTTGCATCATAAATTCGAAATAAAACAACCGCTTCAATCGAAATGATGGTTCAAATACGGATAACTCGCCTGCTCATCAACTATCCATTCTGATAGGTACCGACTCCGTGTAATGAACGGTAATTTTGCGTCGCTCACGATATTTAACCGAGCACCCCTTAATTACTACCCATAACTGCGCCGCGAGACGGTATTCCCTTTTTATTCAAATTCGACCGGAATTACCCACAAGGTAGATTCCGGCGTCTCCTCGCGCTGTTGTCTCAGGAGGTCACATGAAATCGTCAATCGTCAATCGAACGGCTTTCGGCCTGAAGCGTCACGCGGCCGTTGCCTTGCCTCTCGCCATGGCTTCGTGCGCCGTGTTCGCGGCGTCGGCGCCGTCGTCCACCTTGTGGACGACGACCGACACGAAGGCGTTCGTCACGCCCAGCCAGGTGCAGACGCGCTCGCTCAGCGCCACGCCCCTGCTCGAACTCGCCGCCGGCGAGAGCACGCATATCGTGGTCAGCCTCAAGCTTCGCGACGAGGCGAAGCTGAAGGCGTTCGCGCAGTCGGTCAATCAACCGGGCAACGCGCAGTTCGGCAAGTTCCTCAAGCGTCAGCAGTTCATCGATCAGTACGCGCCGACCGAAGCGCAGGTGCAACAGGTCGTCGCGCATCTGCGCAAGAACGGCTTCGTCAACATCAGGGTCGCGGCGAACCGCCTGCTGATCTCCGCCGACGGCAGCGCCGGCGCGGTCAAAGCCGCCTTCAATACGCCGTTGGTGCGCTATCAGTTGAACGGCAAGAGCGGCTACGCGAATATCGCGGCGGCGCAAGTGCCGCAGAACCTCGGCGAGATCGTCGGTTCGGTGCTGGGCCTGCAGAACGTCGCGCGTGCGCATCCGCTGCTGAAGATCGGCAACCGCTCGGCGGCGAAGACGCTGGCCTCCGGCACCGCGAAAGCGCACTACCCGACGGAATTCCCGGCGATCTATGACGCCACCAGCCTGCCCACCGCCGCGAACACCACGGTCGGCATCATCACGCAAGGCGGTGTGTCGCAAACGCTGCAAGACTTGCAGCAGTTCACCAGCGCGAACAACCTCGCCTCGGTCAACACGCAAGCGATCCAGACCGGCTCGCCCGATGGCGACTACAGCGACGACCAGGACGGCCAGGGCGAGTGGGATCTCGACAGTCAGTCGATCGTCGGCTCGGCGGGCGGCGCGGTGCAACAACTGCTGTTCTATATGGCCGACGACAGCGCGTCGGGCAACACCGGCCTCACGCAAGCGTTCAACCAGGCCGTCTCCGACGACACCGCCAAGGTGATCAACGTGTCGCTCGGCTGGTGCGAAGCGGACGCGAACGCGGACGGCACGCTGCAAGCCGAAGACCGCATCTTCGCGGCCGGCGCTGCGCAAGGTCAGACGTTCTCGGTGTCGTCCGGCGACGAAGGCGTGTACGAATGCAACAACCGCGGCTATCCGGACGGCAGCACGTATTCGGTGTCGTGGCCGGCGTCGTCGCCGAACGTGATCGCGGTCGGCGGCACGACGCTTTACACAACCTCGGGCGGCGCATGGTCGAACGAGACCGTGTGGAACGAAGGGCTCGACGGCAACGGCAAGCTGTGGGCCACCGGTGGCGGCTTCAGTTCGTTCGAGAGCAAGCCGTCGTGGCAGTCGGTGGTGACCGGCACGCCGGGCCAGCGTCTGCTGCCGGACATTTCGTTCGACGCGGCGCAAAGCACGGGCGCGATGATTTACAACTACGGTCAGCTTCAGCAGATCGGCGGCACGAGTCTCGCCTCGCCGATTTTCGTCGGACTGTGGGCGCGCGTGCAGAGCGCCAATTCGAACAGCCTCGGTTTCCCGGCGGCCAGTTTGTACAGCGCGATCAAAGCGACGCCGTCGATCGTGCATGACGTGAAGTCGGGCAATAACGGCTACAGCGGTTACGGCTATAAGGCAGGCACGGGCTGGGACTATCCCACGGGATGGGGCAGCGTGGATATCGCGAAGCTCGCTTCGTATATCAGCAGCCATTCGTTCAGGAAGTAAGCACTCGGGCCGGCTCGTGATGAGCTGAGCGCTTGAGCGGGCGCCGATGATGCGGTGGGTTAAACCAGGTCATCGGCGCTCGAACGATTCATGCATCTTTCACGTCGGCGCATATTGCGCGTGGCGTATCGCGCGTCGCGTTTGGCTTAGCGCAGCCGACGCCAGACCGAAATCGGCACGTCGCCATTCGGCCGCGGTACGACGCGATAGCTGAGTTCGTCGCCCACCAGTTCATAGTACCGGGTTTGCGTCTGCCCTTCCCAATTCGGGAACGACGCCTTATCGATCTGAAACGTCAGCGTATGCGCGGCGGCATCGACTTTGATCGTGCCGAAGTGCGTGCTGGACCCCAGCACGGAGGCCGCGTATTCGGCCGGTGTGCCGCTCTGTTTATCGCCCGACGCGAACCGTGGCCGCTCGGCTCTGAAAATCTGCAGCGTGTAACGGCCTTCGCGGTCGATCTGCAACATGCCTTGCGGCGCGGCGCCGAAGTCGTGCGCGCGTACGCCGTCGGCCTTGATGACGTCCGCGGCCACGAGCGACCAGGTGCCGGCCAGCGGCGAATCCGGCGGGTTGTTGTCACCGGCGTGCGACGGCAGCGAAACCAGTGCAGCGGATACGGACAACAAGGCTGGGAAGATGAGTTTGAGCATCGTGTTTGGGTTCATGTTCAGGTAGGAAGGGTCACGGAATCGAAGCGGAAAAATGCACGACGTCCGCGTCAATTGGACGACGCCGACAACGACGATGCGGGCATGGAAACTGAAGGCGCGGGTGATAGAAGCGGGTTGATGCGGCGCTGCCGGCTGGCGAGCAGAACGATCGGAATCAGCAGCGCCAACGCGCTCGCCTGAGCCAGATAAAGCTGGCGATAGAGATGATGTCCGGCGCTCGCCGCGACGACGACATACACCACCAGCCCGGCCAGGCCATTGATCGCGTTGAAGCTGGCGCTGACGCGCCCTTGATAGGCGGAATCCGTCGCGCGTTGCGCCGTGCTGAGGGCGATCACGCTGCTCTGAAAGCTCGCGCCCAGTCCGGCGTAAATCGCGAAAGCGGCCACCTGTCCCCGGCATACCGAGAACGCGAGCAGGCAGGCGGCCGCGATGCCGAGACCGAGCAGCAGGACCGTGCGCCGCCCGAATCGATTCGCGAGCCGCACCACGAAGAACCCGCCGGCAATAGCGCCTAAAGCGTAGCCCGCATCGATCTTTCCGAATGCCGCGGCGCTCAGATGCAGTTCCTCCCGCACGAAGGGCGCGAGCATCGCATTCATGCCGAACACCACGCTCATGTTCGCGACGAAAAGGCCGTAGAAAAAGCCGATCTCGGGACGCTCGACAATATGCGCGACACCCGCGCGCAGATCTCGCCAATAGTGCTTCGGCTTGCCTTCACCTGCACCTTCAGATAAATGCGCCACTTCTCCGGCCGCCGTCAACCGGCGAGCCGTGAGCCATCCGAAAACGCCCGCCAGCAAATAGGTCACGCTGGCGACGCAGACCGTTGCGGCCGCACCGATCGACGCCAGCACGATGCCCGACGCCGCCGCGCCCAGCACCTGCCCGGTTTGGCCCGTGACCACGGTCAATGCGTTGAGCCGCAGCATGTCGTCGGCGCTGGCGTTGCGCGCGAGCGCCGCTCGCCAGGACAGCACCTGGACTTCGTTGCCCAGGGCGACGAGAAAGCTGATCGCATACGCCGAGGCCGCCGTCGCGTGTCCGCCGGCATAGAGCGCCGCGTAGGCGAGCAGCATGGCCCATCGAAACAGATCGGCGCGATACGCGAGTCTGGCGGGGTCGCCCCGGTCGATCATGAGCCCGATCACCGGCGACAACAGCAAACCCGGCAGCACCGTCATGATCAAACTTAGCGCCGCGCTCGACGGATGCCCGGTGATGTCGATGATCAGCCAGGTGTTGATCAGGAAGAAAAAGCCCGTGCCGATCTTCGAACTGGCGGTCGTCGCGCCATAAAGCCGAATGGTGTGGGGAGTCATGGGCGCAGTGGCGGGAGTCCCGAAGTTTTCCAATTCGGGAACCTTAAACGTCCTAGAATGATTAGAAAATTGAATATTTCTTATCCGACACATTCACAAAACCGAACAATGAACCGGATCAATCTCGACATGGACGTGCTGCGCACGCTGGTCACCGCGCAGCAGCTCGGCAGCTTCAATCGCGCGGCCGACCGCCTTGGGCGCTCGCAGTCGGCGGTGAGCCAGCAGTTGCGCAAGATCGAAGAAAGCGTCGGCGAGGCGCTGTTTCAGAAGCAGGGTCGCGGCCTCGCGCTAACGCCCGCCGGCGACGTGATGCTGGCCTACGCGCGGCGCATTCTGGAGCTCAACGACGAGGCGGTGAGCGCGGTGCGCGGCTTCGCGATCGACGGTCTGGTACGCATCGGCTTGCCCGCCGACTTCGCCGAAACGTGGCTGCCGACCGTGCTTGGCCGGTTCAAACGCGCGCATCCGGCGGTGCGGATCGAAGCGGTGGTGGAAGGCAACCGGCGTCTGCTCGAACGGCTCGACAAGGGCGAACTCGACCTCGTGCTGTCGCTGGGTCAGGAGGCGCGCGCCGACGCCGAACCGGTCGGCGCGGTGGATCTGGTGTGGATCGGACCGGCATCGGAAGAAAGGTTGTGGGCCCGAGACGAGCCGATTCCGCTGGTGCTGTTCGAGGCGCCGTGTTTCTTCCGGCAACGCGCGCTGGAGGCGTTGGATAAAGCCGGGCTGCCGTGGCGAATCGCGTTTACGAGCCCGAGCTTGCCCGGTTTGTGGGCCGCCGTGGAAGCGGGCCTCGGCGTCACGCTGCGCACGGCGGCCGGTTTGCCCGCGAAGCTTCAGGTGGTAGGCGATGCGCTCGCGCTGCCCACGGTGCGCGCGCCCACGCTGCAGGTGTCGCTGCACGACGGTACGCGTACTTTGGAACCGGCGGTGGCTCGTCTGAAAGACATCATCGCGGAAACGATCGCGGGCAATCTGCCGGTGGCAAATGCCCGAGCGGCCTGAGCGCGGCATTACACGCGGCTGAGGGTCATCATCGTCATGCCGCGCCGCCGGCCGTCCCGGAAAGCGACATAATGCCGGTTGTCTGCTGTGTCATGCAGCGACCGCATTCTCACCGAACCAGGAGATTCAAATGAGCAAGGGCTATTGGGTAACCGCATATCGCGCCACCAAAGACGCATCGAAACTGGCCGCGTATGCGCAACTCGCGGCGCCGGCCGTGGCGGCCGCGGGCGGCAAGTTCATCGTGCGTGGCGTGGCTGAGGATGCCCGCGAGCAAGGCCTGAAGGAACGCACGGTCGTGATCGAGTATCCGAGCTACGAACAGGCTGTCGCCGCGTACGAAAGCGAAGCCTACAAGAAGGCGCTCGAGGCGCTGGGCGACGGCGTGGAACGCGATCTGCGCATTGTTCGCGGCGCGGAATAACGCGTTCATCCGCAGGCAACGGGGCGGCTCTCTCGCGAGAGCCGCCCCGTTTTTTTGCGCTGCCGGCAATCAGTTCGACTGCACCACCAGTGTGTGTATCTGGCTCAGCAATCGTTCGATTTCCGCGTCCGTGGTCAGGTAGCTGATCGACGCGCGCGCGATCTGTTGCAATCCTCGCGACGTCATGTCGAACGGCGTATAGCTGACGCCGTTGCTGCCGATCACGATGCCCTGCGCGGCCAGACTGCGCTGCACCGTGACGGCGTCGAGACCGGCGAGGTTGAACGCGACCAGGCCTGAACGTTCGGCCCCGAGATCAAGCACCGTCACACCAGGCAGTTCGGCTAGTTGCACGCGCAACCGCTGCGCCACACTGTCGATCTGCGAGCGGATCGTTTCGATGCCGATTTCCAGCGCCTCTTCGAGCGCATTCGCCAGTCCGCAGTGCAGCGCGAGCGCAGCCTCCGACGATTCGAAACGCCCCGCGTCATCGCGCAAGACGGGTTCGCCTCTCGCGTCCAGCGGCGCGGAATGCGTGTCCGTGTACGGCGGCGTCAAACGCGGCAGAAACGCCTGCCGCACGTACAACAGACCCGTGCCTCGCGGCCCGCGCAGTCCCTTGCGTCCAGCGGTGCTCAGCACATCGCAACCCAGCTCGGCGACATCGATCGGCAATTGCCCCGCAGCCTGCGCGGCGTCGATGAAATATGGAATGCCGTGACGGCGCGCCACCTGCCCGATCGCCGCGGCCGGATTGATCAAGCCGCCGTTAGCCGGCAACCACGTCAGCGCGATCAGACGCACACGCTCGTCGAGCATGGCCTCCAGCGCTAGCGGGTCCGCCGCGCCGTCGGCGTCGCAGGGAATCACGTCGATCGACACGCCAACACGCTGCGCCAGCCCACGCATCATGCCCAGATTGCCTCCCCATTCATGACGGCCGACGAGGATACGCTCGCCCGCCCGCCACGGACCCAACGCGGCAAATGCCGCGCCCCAGCCGGGCGAATTGCCCGTGGTCAACGCGATCTCGGCGGGCTGCGCATTGAACAGCCGCGCGGCCAGTCCGCGTGCGCGTTCAGTCTGCTCGCGTCCCACGATGCCGGCTTCCATCGGCCCGGTCGTGGCTTCGCGCCAGAGATGCGCGTGAATCGCCTCCAACGTCGCCGAAGACGGCAGCGAAGCGCCCGCGTGATTGAAATGCGTGGTGTGCTGCGTGCCCGGCGTGCGGGCGCGAAGTGCCTCCACGGCGGCGGTCGAAAGAAGAGCGGACATGGTTATTCCAATGAGGTCAGTGCGATCACCGCTTCGACTTCGACCGCCACGCCCGCGGGCAGCGAGGCGACGCCGACGGCGCTGCGCGCGTGCCGGCCGGCATCGCCGAAGACCTGAACCATCAGGTCCGATGCGCCATTGGCAATCACGCTGTGGCGCGCGAAATCGGGTGTGCTGGCAACGAATACGCGCAGCCGCACGACGCGGGCCACGCGGTCGAGGCGGTCATCGGTGGCGGCGGCGATCTGCGACAGCACGCTCAACGCGGACGCATGCGCGGCTTCGATACCTTGGTCGTCCGACACGGTATCGCCGAGACGGCCGAGATAGGCCGGTTGCCCTGACTTGCGCGAGATCTGACCGGACACATGCAGAAGATGACCTTCCTGCACGTACGGCGCGTAATTGGCGGCGGCGGGCGCGGCGGGTTCGAGCGTGAGACCGAGGCTTGCAACACGTGCTGAGATCGAAGAGGTCATGTCGAATTGTCCAGGCAAGATGGGGAAGTCCAATCCTATTAGCCCGGCCCACCCCGTGACCAATCAATTTTTCCCCGCAACGGATGAGCGAAACTAATGCGTCGACTGTAAAGCGTCTTCGTTCGCCGCCTCGGCGAGCCAGTCGCGGAATGCGGTTGCCGCCGCGCCAAGGTTGCCCTTGGGCGTGACGAACCACCAGCCGATGCGAGTGTCGTCGAGTCGCGCATCGGGTAATGCCTCGACCAGCGCACCGCTCGCCAGTTGCCGCGCGATCAGGCGGTGACGGCCCATCGCGATGCCTTGTCCAGCGAGCGCCGCTTCCACGACGATGTTGTAGTCGTGCAGATGCACCTGCTGCGATTGCGTCAGATCGAGGCCGAAGCGACGGCTCCAGGCGTCCCATTCGAACGACTGCCGCGAATACGACGTGAGCAGCGGAAAGCGCAACAGGTCTTGCGGTTCGCGCGGACGCTTCCTGCCGGCGACCAGCGACGGCGCACACACCAGCGACAAACGCTCCGTCATCAACCGTTGTGCGTGCACACCGCGCCAACCGCCGAGGCCATAACGGATCGCGACATCCACTTCGCCGCCCGGCACGTCGGCGAGTGCGATCTCGGGCCGCAGTTGCAGATCGATCCGCGGACAGGCGGCCGCGAAAGCCTGCAAGCGCGGCGCCAGCCAGCGCGTCGCGAACGAAGCCAGAATGCCGACGCTCAGGCTCGTCCGCTCGACGGACGGCGCGCGAACCTCCTGCGTGCCGAGCCGCAACAACTCGAATGCGTCATGAACGCGCGCGTAATAAGCGACGCCCGCCGACGTCAGTGCGACGGCGCGCGTGCGACGTTCGAACAGCGCTACGCCGAGATCGGCTTCGAGCTTCTGGATCTGATGACTGACGGCACTCTGCGTGACGAACAGTTCCTGCGCGGCGTGGCTGAAACTCAGCAGCCTGGCGGCGGCTTCGAATGCGCGTAGGGACAGTAACGGCGGGAGTGGACGAGGCAGACGCATCGGGTTCGAATGAAGAGGTTGCGCGCTCACGCGAGTTGGGTGTGTCGCGACACGAGCGCTTTGACCGCGTCGACGTCGGCCGGCGACACCGGCGTGAAGACGACCATGCTCAGGCCATCCGCGCCGGCCACGGGAAACGCGGAGTATTCGAGCGTGAGCAACCCGGCCACCGAATGCCGCATGTGCTTCGTGCCGCCCCAGTGGTTGAGCACGTCGTTCTCGGCCCAGAGCCGCCGGAAGTCTTCGCTGCTGTCCTGGAGTTCGGCGGCCAGCGCCGACGCTTCGGCAGAACCGCCCACCCGCGCGATATCGAAGCGGAACACGGCGACCGCCACGCGTGCGCTCTCTTCCCAATGCGGCTGGCAGGTGCGCATGGTCGGATCGCTGAACAGACGACGCAGCACGTTGCGCTCGCGAACCGGCAGCGCGGCGTAGTCGCCCAGCACCGCGACGGCGGCCGCGTTCCAGGCCACGACGTCCCACGTCGTCGTTTTAACGATCGCGGCGCTGGTGGGCATGCCGTCCAGCACGCGTTGCAAAGCCGGCGTCACACTTGAGGTCTCTACCGGGCTGAGCGGCGGCGGGCGTTGCTGCGCGAGCAGAAACAACATCTCGCGGCCGGCGGCGTCGAGTTCGAGCGCACGGGCGAGCCGCTCCAGCACTTCGTTCGACGGCGGACCGCCGCGCCCCTGTTCGAGCCACGTGTACCACGCGACGCTGACGTTGGCGCGGGTGGCCACTTCTTCTCGTCTAAGGCCGGGTGTGCGGCGGCGGATTTGCGCTTCCGGCCCGGGTTGCAGGCGCGAGCGGCGATCGCGCAGAAAGCTGCCTAGCGAGGTGCTGCACGCGGACGCGACCGGATCCGGCAAGGTATTGACTGGCATGACGTAGAGGGCTCCCGGAACGACGCGCAGCGCGCATCGCTGGCGATACTTTAGCGCGGAATGGGAGGCTGGGTGGAACGGGTGGAACGTTCAACAGTCGTTCAATACGCGCTCACTACGCTTTCAATACTCGACGAGAATCGTCACTCGCCGGTTCGCGGCGCGAGCCGCGGCGTCGTCGCCGATGATCAACGGGAAGTTGTCGGCTCGGCCAATCGCCGCCATTCTGTGCGCCTCGATTCCTTTGTCGGCGAAAAAACGAACCACCGCCCCCGCTCTCGCCGACGACAACTCCCAGTTCGATTCGAATTTCGCTGTGGCGATCGGCACGCTGTCCGTGTGTCCTTCGACGAGAATATTGTTCTTTGAACGGTCGCGCAGTACGCCGGCAATCTGGCTCAGCACGTCGAACGATTCGGGTAATAACCGCGCGTCGCCGGCGTTAAAAAGGATCTTCGCGTTGATCGCGATTTCGACGCCTTGCGTCGCGTTCGAAATCGTAATCTGGCTGTTGCTCTTGAGCGGTTCCAGCAAAGAGAGCAGTTGTTTCCTAGCGGTATCGGGCGTGCCGCCTGCGTTCGATACCACCAGCGTCTTCTCCGCGCGATGTTCGAGCGCCTTGATTTCCAGTTCCCGGTTCTTTGCCAGCTCCAACGCGTACAGCGCGAGGAACAACACCATCAGCGAGGTAACGAGGTCCGCGTAGGAAATCAGCCAGCGTCCGGATTGCTCGTCGCCTTCGTCCGCGTCCTGATAGCCGGTTTTATCCGCCTTGAGGCGTCTGTTTCCCGAGGAGATAGTCATACCCGCAACGCCTGCTTCGAATTCACATTTGATTGAACAGCCGCACACTACCGAGCTTTGAGTGCCGCTGCCGAATATCTATGCGTACAGCCCGCTAGCCCAGCAGTTCAGCCGATCTCGCCCGCACGTCTCCCGCCAGACGCGTTTCGATCGTATGCGGCGACTCCTTGCGCGAGATCGCGAGCAAACCGTCGAGATACAAACGACGGAAGCGCAACTCGCTATCCACCTGCGCCCGGATCTTGCCGTACAGCGGCAGAAACAGCAGATTCGCGAACGCGAGGCCATAGAGCGTCGCCACGAACGCGGTGGCAATACCTTGCCCCAGTTGCGCAGGTTCGAGCATATGACCCGTGACCTGAATCAGGCCGAGCACCGCGCCGAGAATGCCGAACGTCGGCGCATAGCCGCCCGCCTGTTGCCAGATTCGCGCGGCTGCCACGTGATTGCGCTCGTACGCATCCAGCTCCCGTTGCAACGCATCTTCGAGCACGGCCGTGGCCACGCCGTTCGCCAGCAGTTCGAGCCCGCGCTGCGCAAACGGATTGATGCCGCCGGCCTCGATCGACTCGAACGCCAGCATGCCGTTCAGCTTCGCCTGATCGCCCCATTCGAGCAGAACCGACAGGCTCTTGCGGTCGACCTGTCGCGCTCTCACGAAGGCCAGCCGCAGTTGCTTGACGCCATCGAAGAATCGCGCCCACGTGTTCTGGATCATCACCGCGCCGAGCGTGCCGCCCAGCACGATGACGAACGCCTCCGGCTGAAACAGCGCCGTAAAGTGCCCACCCTCCAGCGAGAAACCGGCGACGATCGCCGTTACGCCGAACACGGCGCCCAATAGCGTCAAAAGATCCATACGTCCTCTCGAATGGCCGCCCGAGCCTTCGAACCTGCAATGAAAACAGCCTGCCTGGTGACGCACATCAGCACGCAATCCAGCACGCCAATCGCGTCACGCACTCAGATTGGAAAGCGGCATCGCATTGCCAGCCGGTGCTTTAAGCGTGCGTATCGTGTCGATGAAGCGCTGCTCGATCTCGGCAATTTCGAGCGGATCGATCTTGATTTCACGCCGCATGACCCACGACACTTCTTTCTTTCTCGCCTCGGTCATTACCGACATCAACCGCTCGGCCGCCGGTTGCCCCGTCGCCGCGGAAAGCAGTTTCGCCAGATCGTAGGTATCGAACGCGCTGACGGCTTCGAATAGCGTGCGCTGGTCGACGAACTCCAGATCGTCGAGCGAATTCACATCGCTGGCGCCCCGCACCGTGCGACGCGAAAAATACGTAATGCCCTTTTCTTCGACGTAATTCAACACGCGGGTCTTGCGAAACGCGAACAGGTCTTCCGCGATTTCCGCGTGAGACAGCTTGTTGAGAATGACCTTCTTCTCGACGCCGATCAACGCTTCCAGATCGTCGAGTTCAATCAACTCCAGTTCGCTGCTGATCGACAGATCGAGATCGTGGTCCGCGACCTGCTGCGCGCGTTCCGTGATTCGCACCGGATCGAACGTGACGAGCTGGCGGCCCACCGCGCCTTCCGACGAATAACGCGCGGACGTGTTGCTCAGGCGTTCGGAGCGGCCCGGTTCGAGCGTAACCAGATTGAGTTTCTCCATGCGCTTGAGCATGGCCATGACGTGGGGACGGGAATGGCCGGCAATCGCGTGGCACTTCTTGATCACTTCGGGAAGCGGCACCGAGAATTCCTCGCCTTGCGCGCGGCGCAGGCGGGCATCCCGATCGGCGCTTTCGACACCGGCCATCAACGCGAGAACATGCGCATACGAGACCACGCCCGGCAGAAAATCGGCGTGCGTATTGGTGGCGAGCACGTCGTCCTTCTTCTTCACGCGACGAATCATGGTTCGCACGATATGACGCAGCAGCGGCGACACGCGTTCGAGCTCTTCTTCCACGACGTTCGCCGCGATCACGGTGAGTTGAAGGAAGCTGAGTGCTTTCGCGGTATGCGCTCGCGGTTCCGCCGGCAACAAAGCCGCTTCGCCGAAAAATTCGCCCTTACCTAGCGTGGCGAGAATCACCTTCTTTTCATCGCACTGGGTGGAGATTTCGACTTTGCCATCTGCAATAACGTAGATGACAGCGTCGCCCGCGAAGCCTTCCGAATAGATGACCTCGCCCGGAGCCGCTGTGCGCGACCATGGCGATCGTTGGTGATTCAAGATTCATTCCCCCGTAGAGCTGATTCCTCGTGCAAGCCACGCGCTGCCGGATGCGCGGGTGCCCGATGGTCCTGACTTATTTCACGGGATAACGACATGCATAACGCATTCTTTAATATTTGGGTTGGTCGGCGGAAACATCGCAAACGTTTGGCAGCCTTGCTGCACAAGGGTTTGCGGGAAGTCGAAGGTGCTCAGCGCAGCACGGCAGGCGCTTCATCGATAAGCCATTCCTTGAGCTTCAGCGCCGACGGTTGCAACGCGTTCGAAACGGGATGGACCAGGTAATAGCTCGTTGAAAGCGGTAACACCTGTTTGAAAGGTTCGATCAACGCGCCGCTTGCGCGCTCGCTGTCGGTCAGCATCGCACTGGTGAGGACGAGCCCTTGCCCGCGAACGGCAGCGTCGATTGCGATCAGCGATTGATCGAACTGAATCCCGGGAATGGACGCGATCTGTTCAGCGGACAAACGCGAGAACTTACCAAGCCACGGCGACCAGTGCGGATGCAGCGTGTTATGCAACAGCGTCGCTTTCTTCACATCGTCAGGATGCCGTAGCTTCAGACGCTTCACGTAATCCGGCGCGCAATACACGTGCGCTTCGTCCGTGCACAACTTTTCTACCGTGAGTGACGGATCCTCGCCATTGAAATAGCGGATCGCCAGGTCCACGCCGTCGAGCTCGAAATCCACAAACGCGGTCGACGTGGTCAGATCCAGCGCCACATCCGGATAGCGCTTCAGAAAGCTCGCCATGCGCGGCGCGAACCACTTGGCAGCGAAACTCGGCGGCACGGACAATTTCACACCCCGGCTCTGACGCTGCCGCATGCGCCGGCTTGCCTGCGCAATCTGTCCAAGCGCGGGGTGAATCTGCGCGTAGTACGCGAGTGCTTCGGCCGTCGGTGTGACCTGGCGGATCTGCCGGACGAACAGCGAGACGCCCAGCCACGCCTCCAGCTTCTGGATCTGTTGCCCGACCGCGCCCGGGGTCACGTTCAACTCCTCCGCTGCAAGAGTAAAACTACCGAGTCGGATCGCCGACTCCATCACAATCAGCGATTTCAACGGTGGGTGTACGCTCATGAAATAGTTTTCCTACATCATCAATCAGATAATATCGGTTGTACCGGAAGCACGCGCTGATCACAATGGGCCCTCGATAAAATCCGTTGTGGACCGCCATGAACCCGTCCTATCTCGCCTTCGCCCTGCTCGGCGCCATCTGGGGAACCAACTTTCTCTTCATGCGATGGGCCAGCGTGACGCTGTCGCCGTCCCAGATCGTGTTGCTACGCGTCCTGTTCGGATTCGTGCCGATCCTGCTGGTTGCGCTGGGAACGCGTGCATTGCGTTGGCGTCATCTGCGCTACGCGCATCACTTCCTGGTCATGTCGCTGCTGGCCACCGTGCTCTACTACTTCGCGTTCGCAAAGGGCGCGTCGCTACTGCTCTCCAGCGTCGCGGGCATGTTGAGCGGGTCGATACCGTTGTTCTCGTTTCTCTGTGCGCTAGTCCTGTTACGCGATGAGCGGCCGACGCCACGCATGATGATGGGCATTGCGGTCGGATTCGTCGGCGTGCTGCTGATCGCGCGGCCATGGGCCGGCGCCGCTGCGGGCGTGAGTCTTCCCGGCGTGCTGTACATGATCGGCGGATCGCTGAGCGTGGGATGTTCGTTCGCTTACGCGCGGCGCTTTCTGACGCAACTCGATATCTCACCGCTTGCGCTGTCGACGTGGCAAATCGGCTTTGCGGTCGTCATCATCAGTCTCTTCACGGACTTGCACGGCATTACGCGTATCGCGACCGATACTCGCGCGTTCATCGGTTTGACGGTGGGGCTGGGACTGGTGGGTACCGGCGTCGCTTACATGCTCTACTACTTTATCGTCCGCCGACTCGGTGCGATTGCCGCTGCGAGCGTGACCTACATTCCACCCGTTGTCGCGTTGCTGCTCGGCGTGGTGTTGGCGGGTGAGCCGGTACGAAGCGCGGATCTGATCGCGATGACGTGCATTCTCGCCGGCGTCTATCTGTTGCAAACGGGGCGGCAGGTTTCGCAGGCTCGGGCGCTTCGCTCGACTTAATGCTGTTGCACGTTTTGCTGTCGCACGTTTTGCCATCGCATCGACACTGACCATCTGACCGAAGCACCATGATCCGCGCGCAACGCGCGGATCATTCGCCTGAATCACCTTGAATCACCCCGCCGCACACGCTCGGCGCGCCTCCCTCCCGTTCCCCTCTGTGCTCTCCCCGCCGAAACAACACCGCTCAAGTTTTCGTTGTTAATTTTCTATGCAATGTTATAACATTATTCGCTCCGGACGCCAGCCGGGACGTCGCGTGATCCAGACCAATCACGCCGATCGCGGTCGTCCGCAGAAAACCAGGACGACCGTCGACAAGACGGACAACGCTTCCACCCAGTCGCCAACACCACCCTCCATAACGATGAAAAACCGCACGCGTGTCTCTCATGCAGCTTTGCTGCTGTTCGCTATCGCCGCTCATGCCCATGCCGCAACAGACGAAAGCCCGGCGACCGACGCTGTTACCGATCAGGCGGCCAAGCCTGCCGGCAACCTCGCGAAGAGCGACACGCTCGACGTGCAGGTGAACGCCAGGCGACTCGATCGCGCGCGCAACGGCTTGCTGCCGGAAACCGGCAGCAGCGTGTACCGCTTCAGCCAGGCCGACATCGACGCGCTGCCCGCGGGTCAGGACACGCCGTTGAATCAGGTGCTGCTGCAAGCCCCCGGCGTGGCCAGCGACTCGTACGGGCAGTTGCACGTACGCGGCGACCACGCCAATCTGCAATACCGGATCAACGGCATCATCATTCCCGAGCCGATCAGCGGCTTCGGGCAGGCGCTCGATACGCGCATCATCGACCAGGTCAATCTGCTCACCGGCGCGCTGCCGGCGCAATACGGCTATCGCACCGCGGGCGTGGTGGACATTCGCACGAAGTCGGGCGATGCGGGCGACGGCGGCTCTGTCAGCGTGTTCGGCGGCAGCCATCAAACGCTCAAGACCAGCGCCGATGTGTTCGGCACGCAAGGTCCGTTCAGCTACTACTTCAGCGGCTCGCTCGGCGTCAATAATCTCGGCATCGAGAATCCGACTTCCAGCGCGAACGCCATTCACGACCACACGCGTCAGGGCGATGCGTTCGGCTACATGTCTTACATCATCAACCCGCTCACGCGCGTGAGCCTGATGTTCGGCACCACCAGCAACCAGTTCGAAATTCCCAACACGCCGGGGCTGGCCACCAACTTCACGCTGAACGGCAACAACACGTTCAATTCGAGTCAACTGAACGAAACGCAATCCGAGTTGAACAACTTCGCGGTCGTCGCGTTGCAGGGCACCAACGGCGGCGCGCTGGACTATCAGGTCGCGTTGTTCACCCGCTATACGCGCACCCAGTTCAATCCGGATCCGGTGGGCGATCTGCTGTTCAACGGCGTGGCGTCGCAGGACTTTCACAGCAACTCGGCGAATGGCGCGCAGGTGGACACCACATGGCGGCTGAACGACAAACATACGATCCGCGCCGGCGTGTTCTTCCAGCAGGAACATGCGGTGTTCGACGACAACGTGAACGTGTTCGCCACCGACAGCACCGGCGCCCAGGCCTCCGACCAGCCCTTCAATATCCCGGACTCGAGCAGCAAAACCGGCTACCTGTATAGCGCTTACGTTCAGGACGAGTGGAAGATCACCAGCAAGCTCACGCTCAATTACGGCTTGCGCTACGACAAGATGGACGAGTATGTGAGCGCGAGTCAGTTGAGCCCGCGCATCGGGCTGGTCTACGCATTGACGCCGACCACCACCTTTCACGCCGGCTACGCGCGCTATTTCACGCCGCCCGCTTTCGAACTGGTTTCCGGTTCGACCATCAGCCGCTTCAATGGGACGACCAACCAGAGTCCGTCGAGTCAGAACGATCCGGTGCAGCCCGAACGCAGCCACTATTTCGATCTCGGCGTGACGCAGCGCCTCGGTTCGAACGTAACGATCGGCCTCGACGCGTACTACAAGAAGTCCACCAATCTGCTCGATGAAGGGCAATTCGGTTCCGCGCTCATCTATACGCCATTCAACTATCGGCTTGGACGCGTGTACGGGCTCGAGTTCACGGCGAACTACAAACAGGACAACATGTCCGCGTATCTGAACCTTGCGTACAGCCGCGCGCAGGGCACGCAGATCGATTCCGCGCAATTCAATTTCGACCCGGCCGAACTCGCGTACATCAACAGTCACTGGGTGTATCTGGACCACGATCAGCGCATCACCGCGTCGTTCGGCGGCACCTACGATCTCGGTCGAACCACCTTCACGTTCGACGGCCTCGTCGGCACGGGTCTGCGCAGCGGCTTTGCCAACACCGATCGCCTGCCGGTCTACGCGCAGGTCAATCTCGGCGTGATCCAGCATTTCAACCAGCCGCTAGTTGGCAAATTCGACGCCCGCCTGATGCTGATCAACGCGTTCAACCGCGTCTACGAGTTGCGCGACGGCTCAGGCATCGGCGTCGGCGCGCCGCAGTACGGTCCACATTTCGCCGTCTATGCCGGCATCACCAAGCATTTCTAAATCGGTCAGGGAGCAAAGAGGTCGGTCATGCAAGATTGGACGAATATCTTGGCGGCGGTACGCGTAGGCGGATGGGTCATCTATCCGCTCACGATTCTGGCCGTCCTCGCGGTGGCGATCGTGCTCGATCGCGCCTATGTGTTTTTACGCTTTGGACGTTTGCCCAAGACGATACGCAACGCCGGCGAAATCGGTATGCCCGGCTCGCAAATCGATTGGGAAGACAGCTTGAAGGAGGCCGGCAGGCAGAACGCGTTCAGGCGTATGAACGCGCCGTGGACGCCCGATCCTTCAGCGCCGCTTTGGTTGCGCGAGGCCAGGGCGGAAGCCTTGGCCTCGCAGATCGAGCGCGATATGAGCAAGGGATTCTGGGTGCTCGAAACGATTGTGACCGCGGCGCCGCTGCTGGGTTTGCTCGGCACGATCGTCGGCATGATGCATTCGTTCCAGTTGTTCGGCGGCTCAGGGCTCGTCGATCCGGGCGGCGTGACCGGCGGCGTCGCACAGTCGCTGGTGGCGACCGCGATCGGACTCGTGGTCGCGCTGTTCGCGCTCTTTGCGTTCAACTATTTTTCGCGCCGCCTTGAGCGCTTGATGGACGAACTCGAATCGTTCGCGAATGCGCGACTCAGCGAAGTGCGTCTTGCCGCCACGGCCGCAGGAGCGCAGCCGTGAAATTCAAGCGCTCGCGCGCGGCGAGGCGCGGTCGCATCGAAATCATTCCGATGATCGATGTGATGTTCTTTCTGCTGGCCACGTTCATGCTGGCTTCGCTGGCGATGCAACGGCTCGATGCGGTCAAGATCACGCTGCCCGTTGGGCAAGCGCAGAAGATGAGCGTGCATGAGCCGCTGACTATTTCGGTGGATAGCCACAACGACGTGTTCGTCAATCGTCAGCGTGTATCGGCGGATCAGGTTGAGCCGGCCGTGAAACGTCTGCTGCAAGCCGATGGCGATGTCGTGATCGCCGCCGACGACGCCGCCGGTCACGGCGTGGTCGTTCAGGCGATGCTGGCTGCTCGCCGGGCGGGGGCGGTGCATTTTCTGGTTGCGGTTCATCGTGAGTAGCCGGATGCGTTTGACGGTTTTTGTCGACGATGCACCGACCATCCGGATGGTGTTGGCGGTTGTCGTTGCGGCGCTGGTTTGGCTTGGGGTTCTCGTTGCGGTGGGCCATTGGTTGGGGACGTCGGCGCCGGTGCTGCCGCACGAGCCACCATTGGAAATGCGCGTGGTGGAACTCGAACCTCCGCCTGCTCCTGCACCTCCTCCGCCGCCGAAAGAGCTGGTAAGTCGCGCGCTGCCCGCAGCTAATCAACCGAAACCTGTCGCGCCGCGCCCTAATGCATTGCCGGAACACATCGCGCCGAAGCCTACTGATGCACGTCCAGTGCAAAGCGTCGTGAGCAGCGTGCCAAGTCCGCCGTCGGTAACGAACGAATCGAGGCCAGCAGCCGAATCGGCTACGCATGCCACGCCCGCGCCAGCCAACGAAAAACGGAACGCATCGACGGGCGACACGGCCGCGCACCCCATTGCGCAACCGTTACCCGAATTACCCGACGATCTACGCGAGCAAGCCTATCAAACGGTTGCGACCGCACGCTTCACGATTCACGCCGACGGCTCGATCGACGTCGACCTCATCAAGCCCACGCCGAACCCGCGTCTCAACCAGATCCTGCTTGAAGTGCTGCACCAATGGCGTTTCTCACCGGCAATGCAGACCGGCCATCCAGTCGAAAGCCGACAGGACATTCGCGTGCATTTCAATGTGGATTGAACGCCGCACCAGCACTAGCACCAACGCGAGCGCAAAGTCCTCGATCTGTCGCTGCGAAGAGAAAAAGCAATTTCTTGTAATCACCTCTGGATCACGCCGCGTTCTCCGCCAATCGCAAATTCGCGCGCGCCCTATTCTGCCGACGCAGCAATCGCATCCCTGAATGCGTGGCCGCAGGGTCGGCCATTTCGCGCCACGCGTCAGCCTGGTTACTTACCTGAATAGAGGCTCGGCATGTCCACTTTCAAACCTGTTTTCTCTTCCGCGCTTCAACGCCTCGCGAAACCGTCGGCGTTATTCTCGATCGGTCTGTTGATCGCCGGCGCGACCCTTGCCGCGGATGCGTCCGCGGCAAGTTTCAAGTGCAACGGCAAGTCGTCCGCGTCGGAAAAGATCGTCTGCAAGGACCCCGCTTTGTCGGCATTGGACGACCGTCTCGCCACGGCCTGGCACCACGCCAGAGACACCACGCTCGACGCCGGCGCGCTCGAAGCCGCACGCACCCAGCAATGGTTGTGGCGTCAACATCACTGCAGCGATCAGGCTTGCGTGAAGAGCTGGTACGACCGGCGGATCGCCGAACTGGATGCCGATGACGAGCAGGCGAAACACGCGCGCAGCGAAGCATTCGATGCGTCGCTGGCCAAACAGAACCTGGCGCCTTCGGCGGCCGATGCGGTGCGGAAAATGAAAGGCGTGGCGGTTGCGAATGCAACGACCGCAAGCACGCAGTAAGCCTGGCAGCGTTACCTGTTAGAAAAGCAACGCGCGCAGACCTCCCGCGCGTTTCACATCTTGTGCGTGGACAACAAAATACTGGTCTCAGTCGTCGCGATCCCATCGATCAAACGAATCGCGCCCAGCACGCGATCGAAGCTCTCCAGCGTATCCGCCCGCAGTTCCGCGATGAGATCCCAACGTCCGTTCGTGCTGTGCAGCGTCGCGACGTTGGGATGCCCGCGCAACACCTTCAGCACTTCCGCCGCGCGATTGCCCTCCACCGCAATCGACATCAACGCGCGAATCCGGTGCGCCTCGGCAGCCGGCTTCAGCCTCACGGTGTAGCCGACGATCACCCCGTCCTGTTCGAGCCGCGTCAAGCGGTTCTGCACGGTCGCTCGCGAGACCCGCAACTGTTTTGCCAGCGCGACAACGGACATCCGCGCGTCGTCACGCAACAGCGACAGGAGTTGCCTGTCCACATCATCGAGATTCATCTTTTCCAACGGAAGTTGTCACGGCTGCGAGCCGGACGCTCCGAGCCGCTTGCCTGTCGTTACGCTTAATGCGCACTGATGCTGCGCATTTTGCCATCAGATTCGCTCATTTTGCTAAGTTTGCCCACTATTTGCTAACGTCATTCGCCGGAATAATTTCTCCATTGCCGATGCATTCCCCCACATCAATCCATGGAGACAAACTCATGACCCGCTTTCTCGACGTGCCCGCCGCCTATCGACTGATCGCCGATGTCGGCGTGCCTCAGGTGCTGCGCGAGCTCGCGCAAACCATTCGCGCCGACTATCTCCGCTGGCCCGATTTCGACAAATCGCCGCGCCTCGCATGTCATTCGAGCGTCGGCGTGATTGAACTGATGCCGGTGGCCGACAACAAACTGTTCGCCTTCAAATACGTCAACGGCCATCCGATCAACGCCGAACGCGGCATACATACCGTGATGGCGTTCGGCGCGCTGGCCGCGGTCGATACGGGCTACCCGCTGTTCCTCTCAGAGTTGACGCTCACCACCGCGTTGCGCACAGCCGCCACCTCCGCGCTCGTCGCGCGGACACTCGCCCGTCCCGAGTCGAGAACCATGGCCTTGATCGGCAACGGCGCGCAAAGCGAGTTCCAGGCGATCGCCTTTCACGAGCTGCTGGGCATCGACGAGATCCGCGTGTTCGATGTCGATGCGTCCGCAACCAACAAACTCGTGCGCAATCTCGCCGCGTGGCCGTCACTGAAGATCGTGCGCGCCGCATCCACCGCGGACGCCGTACGCGGCGCCGACATCGTCACCACCGTGACCGCCGATAAAGCCTACGCCACCATCATCACGCCCGACATGGTCGAGCCCGGCATGCACATCAACGCGGTAGGCGGCGACTGTCCAGGCAAGACGGAACTACATGTGGACGTGTTGCGCATGGGACGCGTGATCGTCGAATACGAGCCGCAAACGCGGATTGAAGGCGATATCCAGCAGATGCCCGCCGATTCGCCGGTCGTCGAACTGTGGCGCGTGTTGCGCGGCGAAGTAGCCGGCCGCGAGCGAGCCGACCAGATCACCATTTTCGATTCCGTCGGCTTCGCGCTCGAAGACTATTCCGCGTTACGTTATCTGCACGCGCTGTGCGAAAGCCGCCGCGTCGGCATCGAGATCGCGCTGATTCCGCCCGCTAACGATCCCAAGAATCTGTTCGATAGCCTTGCATCGAAGTCGTCGGCTGAAAACGGTGTGATCCGGCACAACACCATCGACGCGCCCGCTTTCGCACGATAGACCTTCATGAGCTCGTTCTCCATTCAGGCCCCCGCCGCCGTTGTCATGATCCGGCCGCACCGCTTTCACCCCAACCCACAAACCGCCGGCGACAACGCGTTTCAGCGCACGCTGCCCAAGGCGGACGCCACCCAATGGGAAACCTTGGCCGCCACCGCCCGCGACGAAGTCTCCGCCGCCGCGGCGACGCTTGAAGAAGCCGGCGTGCGCGTCCACGTCTTCGACGACGACGGCGCGGCACAGACGCCCGATTCGGTGTTTCCGAATAACTGGTTCTCCACGCATCCCGGCGGCCACGTCGCGATCTATCCGATGTATTCGGCCAATCGCCGGCGTGAACGCAGGCTGGATGTCATCGACATGCTCAAGGCCGATTATCGCGTGCAGGACGTGATCGATTATTCGGGCCTTGAACGGGACGATGTGTTTCTGGAGGGGACCGGCGCGATGGTGCTGGACCACATGGCGCGCATCGCCTACACCGCTCGTTCCCGGCGTGCCGATCCCGTTGCGTTGGAGCGCTTCTGCACGCATTTCAATTTTGAGCCGGTATGTTTCGACACGAGGGATGCGTCGGGCCAGCCGATCTATCACACCAACGTGATGATGAGCGTCGCCACCGAGTTCGCGCTGATCGGCCTCGACCTCATTCCCGACGAAGTGCGCCGCGCGGAAATTCAGCGCCGACTCGGCGAAAGCGGACGTAAGGTGATCGCCCTCGACAGCGTGCAGATTGGCGATTTCGCGGGTAACGCGCTGGAGTTGTCGGGCCGCCATGGGCGAGTGCTCGCCTTGTCGACACGCGCGCTGGACAGCCTGAGCGCAAGACAGCGCGCGTTGATCGGGCAATCGGCCCGCCTGCTACCCCTCAGCGTGCCGACCATCGAAATGGCCGGTGGCTCGGTGCGTTGCATGCTGGCGGGCGTTCATCTCGCGCAGCGCCCTAATCCGGCATGCCGTCATGGTCCCCGAGCGGTCGGCTCGGCCAGTCCGTCCACTGATCCGTGCGCGTCTTCAGGTGCGCCTCATTGAGCGGATAGTGAATCAGATTGTCGGCGCGCGGACGCTCGCCGATCACCATCAACCTGACTTCTTCTTTTGTATTGTTGATGAACGTATGGCAGATCCCGGTGCCTGACGGAAATCCCACCGAGTCACCCTCGACCAGCGGATGAAGCACGCCGTCGATCCACACATCGGGCGTGCCATGCAGCACGTACACGAATTCCTGCTCGGTGCTTTCGCAGTGCGGATACGAAGAGCGCCGCCCCGGTAAAAGCCGCACATGATGAATACCAATGCGCGTAATACCCAACGCGGCGGACAGCGGCGAGTCGATTGCCATCAACTCGTCAGAGCCTGTATAGGAGTGCGCGTTGGGTTCTTCCAGTTCGGTCCAGTGTTTGATGAATTCCGGTCGCTGCATCTTTTGTTCTCCTGGGGGACGAGCGACGATGATAGCGGCTCACCGGACCACCGCCCGGCGCGCCATAAAAAAACGGCTGATCTTACGATCAGCCGTTTTTGCTTCGGCATCAAACCGCTACGGTCTAATGCCTATCACCACGGTCCATGACAACGCCCGCGTTACGCCAGGTCGAAGCGATCCAGGTTCATCACCTTGCCCCAGGCCGCAACGAAGTCATGCACGAACTTCTCCTGCGCATCCGAACTGCCGTACACCTCGGCCACCGCACGCAGTTGCGCGTTCGAACCGAAGATCAGATCGACGCGCGTGCCGGTCCACTTCAACTGGCCCGTTGCGCGATCGAAGCCTTCGAACACGTCCTTCTCGTCCGAGACCGGCTTCCACTCCGTACCCATGTCGAGCAGATTGACGAAGAAGTCGTTCGTCAGCGTATCCAGACGCTTTGTGAACACACCGTGCTGGCTCTGTTCGTAGTTGGCGTTGAGCACGCGCATGCCGCCCAGAAGCGCGGTCAGTTCCGGCGCGGAGAGCGTCAACTGTTGCGCCTTGTCGACCAGCAAAGCCTCGGCCGTGATGGTGTATTTGCCCTTCAGGTAGTTGCGGAAACCGTCGGCGATCGGTTCGAGCACGGCGAACGACTCGAGATCGGTCTGCTCCTGCGACGCGTCCATACGCCCCGGCGAGAACGGCACCGTGACCGCATGTCCGGCGTTTTTCGCGGCCTGCTCGACGCCCGCGCAACCGGCCAGCACGATCAGATCGGCCAGCGACACGCGCTTGCCAGCGGACTGCGCGCTGTTGAACGCGCTCTGGATACCTTCCAGCGTCTCCAGCACCGTGGCCAGTTGCGCCGGCTGGTTCACCTGCCAATCTTTTTGCGGTGCAAGACGAATGCGCGCGCCATTCGCGCCGCCGCGCTTGTCGGAGCCGCGGAACGTGGACGCCGACGCCCATGCCGTCGACACCAGTTGCGACACCGGTAGGCCCGACGCAAGCACCTTGCTCTTCAGCTCGGCAATGTCTTGCGCGTTGATCAATTCGTGATCGACCGCGGGAATCGGGTCTTGCCAGATCAGCTCTTCCGTCGGCACTTCCGGGCCGAGATAGCGCGCGAGCGGGCCCATGTCGCGGTGCGTCAATTTGAACCACGCGCGCGCGAATGCGTCGGCCAGTTGATCGGGGTTCTCGTAGAAGCGTCGCGAAATTTTTTCGTAAGCCGGATCGAAGCGCAACGAGAGGTCGGTGGTCAACATCGACGGCGTGCGGCGTTTCGTCGAATCATGCGGATCCGGCACGGTGTCGACGCCGCCGTCGCCCTTCGGTTTCCATTGATGCGCGCCGGCCGGGCTCTTGGTCAATTCCCATTCGTAGCGGAACAGGTTTTCGAAGAAGCCGTTGCCCCACTGGGTCGGCGTCGTGGTCCAGATAACTTCCAGGCCGCTCGAGATCGCATCGGCGCCCTTGCCGGTGCCGAAGGTGCTCTTCCAGCCGAGGCCCTGATCTTCGATGCCGCCCGCTTCCGGTTCGACGCCGACATGCGACGCGGGACCCGCGCCGTGCGTTTTGCCGAACGTGTGACCGCCAGCGATGAGCGCGACGGTTTCTTCGTCGTTCATGGCCATGCGGGCGAACGTCTCGCGAATATCCACGGCCGCCTTGAGCGGATCCGGGTTGCCGTTCGGGCCTTCCGGGTTGACGTAGATCAGGCCCATCTGCACGGCGCCGAGCGGATTTTCGAGGTCACGCACGCCGGTGTAGCGCTTATCGCCGCCGAGCCACGTGGTCTCGGAACCCCAATACACGTCTTCGTCCGATTCCCACACGTCCTCGCGGCCGCCGGCGAAACCGAAGGTCTTGAAGCCCATCGATTCCAGCGCGACATTACCCGTCAGCACGATAAGGTCGGCCCACGAAATCTTGTTGCCATATTTCTGCTTGACCGGCCAGATCAGCCGGCGTGCCTTGTCGAGGCTGACGTTGTCGGGCCAGCTATTGAGCGGCGCGAAACGCTGCTGACCGGAGCCCGCGCCGCCACGGCCGTCGCCGGTGCGATAGGTGCCGGCGCTGTGCCATGCCATGCGAATGAAAAACGGCCCGTAGTGACCGAAGTCCGCCGGCCACCATGCCTGCGAGTCGGTCATCACCGCCAGCAGGTCTTTCTTCACGGCCGCGAGGTCGAGGCTCTTGAACGCTTCCGCGTAGTTGAAGTCCTTGTCCATCGGGTCGGACAGGGACGAGTGTTGATGCAGGATCTTCAGGTTCAGTTGATTGGGCCACCAGTCCCGATTCGACGTACCACTGCCTGCGGTATGGTTAAACGGACACTTCGCTTCAGTCGACATGCGCTTGCTCCTTGGATCGTTTGTGCTCTACGACTCGGCCTGTGTGGGGTACAGGCAATGCGGCCTTGCTCACATCGTAGTGTCAGGGAACTCCGGGCGGAAATAGCTTTAATTGATGGCGACGCATCAAAAAAACTAAGGCCGGTTCCGCATGACATAGTTGGGCCGCACAATGGTAATCTTCCGGCGCTTTATGCGCTCGTCCGGTGCCAGGAAGACGCCGTGAAGGTGCCGTGAAGGTGCCACGATCGTCGGCGCATTGAGCCTTTGCCGAGCTGCGCTACACGAGCCCGCTCGTTTACCCGCCCCCTACTCCTGGCCGATGCGGTATTTCCCGTGCCGGCCGCCAACCTCGATTGAAAGAGTAATCATGACTAATTCCATGTACAGCGCATCCGTTCCCGTTTTCAAGCAGATGCTGACCGCGTTGTCCGAGGTGCTGAAGAAAGCCGAAGCCCACGCCACCGAACGCAACATCGAGCCGAACGCATTGCTGCAGGCGCGTCTGTTCCCGGACATGTTCCCGCTCGTGCGCCAGGTGCAGATCGCCGCCGACTTCAGCAAGGGCGTCAGCTCGCGCCTCGCCGGCGTGGAATTGCCGTCGTGGCCCGACACGGAAGTCACGTTCGCCGACCTGCAAGCGCTGCTCGCCAAAGCGTTGACCTACATCGGCACGCTCGACGCCGCGCAATTCGAAGGTAGCGAGAACAAGGAAATCGTGCTGCGCCCCGGCACGCCGAAAGAGAAGAAGCTGGTGGGCAGCGCCTATCTGCAGAACTACGGCCTGCCGCAGTTCTTCTTCCACGTCACCACGGCGTACGCGATTCTGCGTCACAACGGTGTCGAGATCGGCAAGCGCGACTACATGGGTTCGTACTGATCGTCGAAGCGTGAGCCGGACGCGCCGCTACCTGGCGTCGCGGCCGTTCGACCTCACAAGCCACGATCATGCGCGCGAGGCACGGTAGCCGTCGTTGAGCATCCAGTGGCTGAAGCGGGCGTATTCCTGCGCGTATTCGCGGGCGTCTTGCGCCAGTTCCACCGCATAGGCCAATTCATGCACTCGCGCGTAGTGCGGCATCCGCTTGCTTTCATACACCGACAGAGCCGCCGCGAGTTCAGCGTGTTTCTGCAGTGATTGAACCAGCACGCGCACGTCCTCCACGCCGAGTGTGCCGCCCGCCGAGATATGCGGTGAGAGCGCATGCGCCGCATCGCCAATCAGCGCGACGCGCGCGCACGTCCAGCGTGGCAACGCGGGCACGAACATGATCGGGTTGTGCAGGATCTGCGCTTCCGGCGTCCGCTCGATCAGCTTCACCAGTGGATCGCTCCAGCCGTTGTCGTTCAGATGCGCGGCGCGCAGTAAAGCCTCTTCCTTTTTCGTGCCGACGGGCACCGCGCTGTCGAACTGATTCACCATCCAGACGACCTGATCGCCATAAGTGCGCGTGTAGCCGCCGCGCGTGCGTTGATGCCCGACGGTGAGGACCGAGCCCTCGGCGGGTTCGTCGCCTGCGGCTAGCATGCCGCGCCATACGTGATGACCTGCGTGCTCGCGAGCGCCGTAGCCGGGCACCAGTTGCGCACGCACCGCCGAATAAGCGCCATCCGCGCCCAGCAGCAGATCGGCGTGTTCGATCGTGCCGTCGCTCAAGCTCACCGCGACGTGATCCGCGCTTTCCTCGAACGCGACGACCTTGGTGTCGACGCGAATGTTGTCGAGTCCGACCGCCGCAGCCAGCAAGCGATTCAACTCGGGACGCGGCACCAGCAGAAATGCATGATCGGCCGGCTCGAATCCGGGCGCCCTGAAGCGCGCGCCGGCGGCGTCGTAGAACCATGTTTCGATGGGCATGCCGATTTCGTGGATCGCATCGCCCACGCCGACCTCCGAGAATACGTCCAGCGCGTTGCGCCACAAGCCGATGGCCGCGCCCGCCGCCCGAATTTCCGGCGCCTGTTCGCATACCAGCACGTCCCAGCCGATCGCCTTGAACGCGATACCCGCCGTCAGTCCGACAATGCCGCCGCCTGCAATGATGACTCGCATCGATACGTCGCTCCTTGCGGTCGCTTCCCGTTGCCTGAGTCCGGCTACCGCGGCACCGAACCCATCGGGTGGAATCGTGTTGATTCCTGGTTGAGGGTGAATGCCTCTAATTTATGAGCGATCGCTCACATTAGCTACTCGCTTTAGCGCCCTGGGGCGGCGGCGAGTCGAAGCCCCGTTTGGTGCGGTAGAGCGGGGGGAAATCGGGCCGATTGGGAGATCGTCAAAACGGACGCTCGCTTTTTCGCGGCTGTAGGACTTGCGTTAGGCCGCGCTGCGCGACGCGCAAACAGCACCGCATCGAAACGCGCAACCGATGTGCTGCAGATCGCTTACAGCGTGGTAACGATTTCAATTCTCATTCTGAGCATTGCGTGCGTAATCCGCTAAGCTGGTCTAACAGGTCCGAGGTACGCGCGCATCACGATAATCCTCAGACCAGCCGCCGACACTTCGCCAGAACGATTTACCCGATAAAGCGCCGGACTCGCCGTGGCGTTTCCCGAACGTTTCCCCGAACCCACCAGGGAGGCTTTATGCAAAGCGATCCAAAGGTCCTCGAATACCTGAACTCGCAACTCAAGAACGAACTGACCGCGATCAATCAGTATTTTCTGCACGCGCGTATGTATCGGCACTGGGGACTGGGAAAACTGGGCAAGCACGAGTACGACGAATCGATCGGCGAGATGAAGCACGCCGATCTGCTGATCAACCGTATCTTCATGCTCGACGGATTACCCAATTTGCAGGACCTGCACAAGTTGCTGATCGGCGAAGAAACGAAGGAGATTCTCGAATGCGATCTGAAGCTCGAACGGATCTCGCAGTCGACCTGCAAGGAAGGCATCGCTTATTGCGAATCGGTGCGGGATTTCATTTCACGCGAGATTCTCGTGCATATCCTCGATGAGACCGAAGAGCACATCGACTGGCTCGAAACGAATCTCGATCTGATCGACAAGGTCGGTATTCAGAATTACCAGCAATCGGGTATGGATTCGCCGAGCTGAGCTCGTTGATCGCGTCCGCCCTCCGCTGGCTGGAGCAGATCGATCCGGGCACGCACCGTCGGATCAAAGGCTTGCGGCTCGTCACCGCGTATGGAATCGCGGCGGCGCTCGGCACATTGCAGGACATTACCCACAGCCTGCCCAGCGCGGTATCGGTGGGGTCGCTCGCCGGCAGCTTTGCTTTGTGGGCGAGCGTCTCGGAAGCGCGCGCCACGCGCGCCGAATCCAGCCGGGATCTGATCGTGCTGTGTGCGGCCGCGGCGTTTGGCGCGACGCTATTCGTCACGCTCTCCCCGGCCCTGCGGGCCATCGCCACGGCGGGCCCTGAATTGACGCTGGTCACGGGCGCATTCCTCGTCGGTTATCTGAAGCGATTCGGCATGCTTGGCGCGGGCGTGGGCTCGCAAATATACATCGGGCAACTGCTGGCCTACGGCGCCCGCCTTACCCCTATCGATCTCACCGCGGTCGCCGTCGCCGGACTGATCGCGATGCTGGCGTCGATCGTGCCGCGCCTGCTCAGCGGTCCAGCTGAGCATCCCGCGCCAACCGCGCTGTCGTCCGTCGACGTGCCGGGCCGCTGGGGGCTCTCGCCCGAACTCGTGATGGGACTGCAGGCGGCGAGCGGCTCGCTCGTGGTCGTTGCCTTGAACGAGGCGGTCGGGCTCAGGGAATCGGCGTGGGCGATTACCGCCTGTACCTACGTTGTCGCGGGGTCCGCGAGCGGCACGATAGCGCGGGTGCGCCGACGGATCGTCGGCACCCTGATCGGCGTGCCGCTCGGGCTCGCCTGCCTGCCGCTCGCCGTCCACGCGCCGCTGCTGATCTGGGGCGCGGCGGCGGTCGCCATGATCATCTACGCAATGGCCCTGCCCAATCGCTACGACGTCGCCTGCGCGGCGTTCGCGTTCACGCTGATCGTCACGCTGGCGGCCGGCGGCGTGCACTCGGTCCCGCTGCTGGCCGCGCGCGCCTGGGAAACGCTGCTCGGCGGCGCGCTCGGTCTGTTCGCCGCGACCTGCATTTTGCCGCTGCGTCCGTTGAGATCGAGTTGAGATCGAGTTGAGATCGGGCTCAGGTTGAGCTGAAGGCCCGCTGCGAGCGCGGCGCCATTCCGGTATCGTATCGTCCGATAGACGGCGAGCCGGTTCGCCGACGCGTTGCGCCCCGCGTGGCGCGACGCCACTCAAGGAGAGATTGAAATGACGACGCAAACCGAAACCGCCCTGCTGGCCGGCGGCTGCTTCTGGGGCATGCAGGAACTGCTGCGGCGCTATCCCGGCGTGCTGTCGACGCGCGTGGGCTACACCGGCGGCGACGTGCCGAACGCGACCTACCGCAACCATGGCACGCACGCGGAAGGCCTCGAGGTCGTGTTCGATCCGAGCAGGATCAGCTACCGCCAGATCCTCGAATTTTTCTTCCAGATTCACGATCCGACCACCAGGAACCGTCAGGGCAACGACGTCGGCATGAGCTACCGCTCGGCGATCTTCTATCTCAGCGACGAGCAGAAGCAGGTGGCGTTGAAAACGGTGGCGGATGTGGACGCTTCCGATCTGTGGCCGGGTAAAGCCGTCACCGAAATCGTGCCGGCCGGCCCGTTCTGGGAAGCCGAACCGGAACACCAGGACTACCTGGAACGCAATCCGGGCGGTTACACGTGTCACTTCATTCGGGCGGGCTGGAAGCTGCCTACGGCGTCGGCTTAGCGTGCCGGTCGGCTGATGGCGTGCGTTTTGTGCGCGCGCCCTCGGTCGGCATCGCCGGACAGCAAGGTGGCGCGTAACCTGGACGCCGATCCGGCGTTGCGTTGCAGCATGACGATCAATCGTTTATCGCATCCCGATGATCGCGGGACGCTTTCACCGACGCAAAATACGTCTGCAACGCCGGCGCCGAACGATTGCTCAACGAGCCGATTCGCGCCAGCCAATCCGCCTCCACGGGCCACTCGCCTTCCACCACGCGCGGATAAATCTGCCGCACGAACTGATGCAGCGCCTTCGCACCGATATTGCCGCTGACGCCGAGCAGGATATGCAACGCGCCATGCGTGGAAGCGAGGTCGCGAGCCGCGACACTGACGGCGAGCCGCGCCACCGTCAAACTGATCTGATCGATACCGTTGAGGAACGTCTGATCCAGCAAATCGAGCGCCACCAGTTCCTGCAGATGCTTTTCGTCGAGCAACGGCCCTTCCTTAAGCGGCACGGACCGGGCGGCCGACGCCTCCGATAGAGGCGCCGGCTCCACGCGGCCCGGCGCATTCGCGACGCGGTACTGCGCGAACTGCCTCGACAGCGACGCGTACAGGGAGCCAATCTGCACCGGCTTGATCATCACCTCGTTCATACCCGCGGCGAGGCAGCGCTGCACGGCTTCCATATCCGACTGACTGGTCAGCGCCACGATCGGCACCCTGGCATACGGGTCGGTGCGCACGCGAATCAACGCCGTGGTTTCCACGCCGCCCATGCCCGGCATGTTCATGTCCATCACGATGGCGTCGACCGTGATGCCTTCGTGCAAACGCGCCAGCACCGCGCGCCCATGGTCCGCCTCGACGACGCTCGCGCCGCATCGTTTCAGATAGCCCTTGACCAGCGACCGGCTGTAGACGTCGTCGTCCGCGACCAGAATCGTCTTGCCGATAAACCCGTCGAAGCTTTGGCTCGGATGATGCTGGCTGCCGCTCTCGAACAGCTTCTGAAGCACACCGATCAATTCCACCATGCTGCTGGCTTTATTGACCAGTTCGTCCATGCCGGCGCGGCGCGCCAGCACGCGCGCGAGGTTGCCCGGCTCCACGGTGTACGCGGCGATCAGTACGTTGGCGTTCGGACTCTGGTGGTCGGCACGGATTTTTTCGGTCGTCGTGTAGCCGTCCAGCACCGGCATGTTGATGTCCATCAGCACGAGGTCGAAAGGCGTGGACTGAGCCAGTAGCGTCAGCGCCGTTGCGCCGTCCGGCGCTTCGCTCACGTCCGCGCCGACCCTCAGCAACGCGCGCCGCACTCTGTCGCGCTGCGTGGCGTCGTCGTCGACGATAAGAACGCGCTTGCCGTTGAAAAACGGCGTGGCGCGCTCGAAAATCCGCCGCTCGTGGTCCGCGAGTTCGCGCTCCGAGACGGGTGGAAACTGCAGCGTGAACTGCGTGAATTTACCCACTTCCGAACGGCAGCTAATCGTGCCGCCGAACGCGCGCATGGCCCGCTGACAGTAGGCCAGGCCGAGCCCCGCACCCACCGGATCGCCCGTGGCGGGGAGCGCGTCGAAAAGATGCGGCAGAAGCTCGGACGCAATGCCGGGACCGGTGTCATGCACCATGACCGTTTGCCGGTCGACCGTCAGCGTGAGCGTCGCGACCGGATCCGCCCCCATGTGATGCAGCGCGTTTTTGATCAGATTGAACAGCGTGAAGAGGTAGACCGTCTCGTCGACCTTGACCGTGAAATCGTCCAGCACCACCAGCCTGACCTTGGTGCGCTCCTTCTGATCGGCGAAACCGTACTCGTCCAGCGCTTTGCGCGTCGCCACCGCGGCGCTCACATAGGTGAGCTGATCCGGGCTGATGGGCCACGCGCTGACGTCGTCCAACGTCGTGTCAATAATGCGCAGCCCGCGATCGACCGACGACTGACCGTGAGCGAGATGCCGGTACAACACCGCCGCCTTGTCGGGCGATAAAGCGGGCGCCGGATTCGCGTCCGTGGCGGCGGGCAGCGTTTCTTCCACGCGGTCCAGCACATGCCTCAACTGGCTGAGCGGATTGCGCATCTGATGGGCGATCGAGCCGGCGAGCGCCTGCCGCGCGCCATGCCTGGCGTGCGTGACAACCCCCTTCGCACTGCTGTAACTGAACGTGATGCCGGCGAGAATACCGAATATATAAACCGGCAGGTACGTATAGATAAACAGATGCGCGTCGACATAAACGTCTTGCGGCACGAAGATTCTGGCGCACAGAACAGCCAGCCCGACGCCGGCCAGCAGATTGATTGCTAATGCAACGAATGACGGAAAGATGGCGATCAGGAAAAACATCATCCCCAATTCGGCCATGGACCAGATCATCGAATAATGGCTGGTCAGCAGGTAATACGTGAAAAAAAACGGCAGCGAATAGGCAACCGTTACAAAGTAATACCATGGCAGGACACGCACCGCCGAAGCCGGCCAGAAGCGGCGCAACAGCAGCAGCGCACAGGAGACGGTGCCCAAAGCCCGCATCAGCAGGCTTTCGTTGGGCTGAGGATCGACGAACGTCCACCACAGCCAATACACCGGATGTCCGATCGTACCGATTACGCCCACCGCCAACATGCTGTAGTCCGACACCCTGGCGGAGTCGGTCACCAACCGGTTGAGATAGCGGATGCCCCCTGAAATGGCTCTCATGTTGCTCTTTATCTTGATCTTTTCAGCCTCGGAATTCGAAGCTGCTTACGTTGAATGACATGCTGGCGCTGCCAACCGAGCATACCACTCTGTCCCCGCGTTGCACCGCGGGTTAACTAACGCGTCCACCGCGAGCCGCGAAGCTCGCTTTTTTGTCCGAAAAAAAGCCCGCTTTCGCGGGCAACCTTCTCCATCCCTCACCAGGAATCCAGCCAGAGGCGCTTTAGTCGCGTTAGCCCGCGCTAGCCTTTCGTCGCGCCAAATGTCAAACCCGCCACGAAATGCTTCTGCATGGCAAAAAACATTGCTACCGAAGGCAGCGCCGCCAGAATCGATCCCGCCGACACGAGATTCCAGGCCGTGGTCCACTGCCCTTTCAGCGCGGCGACGCCAACGGTAATCGGCGCGGCGTCATCGCCCTGGGTCAGACAGAGCGCCCAGAAGTAGTCGTTCCACACGAAGGTGAAAACCAGAATCGCCAACGCCGCCAGTGCGGGCCGGATCAACGGCAGCACGATCCTGAAGAACACCGTCCACTCATTGGCGCCTTCGATCCGCGCCGCCTCGACCAGTTCGAACGGCAATTGCTTGATGAAATTGCGCAGGAACAGCGCGCAGAAGCCGGTCTGAAACGACACGTGAAACAGAATCAGCGCGCCAACGGTGTTGAACAGGCCAAGCTGTAACGACAGATCCCGCACCGGAATCATCAGCACCTGCACCGGCACGAAATTCCCCGCGACAAAGGTCGCGAACAGGGCCGAATTGCCGCGAAACCGGTAGATCGCCAGCGCGAATCCCGCCATGGCCGCCAACGCGATCGAACCCACCACGGCCGGCACCGTAATCAGCACGCTATTCCAGAAATAGTGCAGCATCGGCGAGGTGGTCAGCGCCTCGCGATAGTTATCGATCATCGCGAAGTGCTTCGGCCAGCCCCAGTAGTTGCCTTCGCTCAACTCTTCCGTTGAACGCACCGAGGTGACGAGCACGGCGATCATCGGCAGCAGCCAGATCAGCAGCGCGAGCGGCAACGTGAGTTTGTAGACGCGGCGCGTGACCGGCTTCCATTTGTCGATAGGGATCGGAAACATGGTCGGCTCCTTATTGCTCGGCGCGCAGCATTCGCCGCAAGTGATAAACGATGTACACCAGCATGATGGCGAACAGCACCACCGCCACCGCGGCCGAATAACCGATGCGGTAGTACTTGATCGCCTGGTCGTACATGTAATACGCGAGCACGGTCGAGCTTTCGAACGGGCCGCCGCCGGTCATCACCGAGATCAGATCGAAACTGCGCAACGCGCCGATGATCGTGACGACGATCGCCATGAACGTGGTGGGCCGCAATTGCGGCAGGATCACGTGCCACAGCATCGACCAGCCTCGTGCGCCTTCCATTCGCGCGGCTTCGATCTGCTCGGCGTTCAGCGACGTCAAGCCGGTCAGGTAAAGAATCATGCAATAGGCGGTTTGCGGCCACAGTGCCGCGAACACGATGCCGAGCGTCGCGTAGCGCGGATCGCCGAGCACCGGTACACCGTGACCCAGAATCACGGCAAGCAAACCGAAGGTCGGGTCGTAAAACCACGAGAAGATCAGGCCCACCACCACGCCCGACAACACGAACGGCGCGAAAAACAGCGATTTGACGATGCGGATGCCGGCCACGGCCTGATTCAGGTACAGCGCGACGGCGAGGCCCATCGGCGGGGCGAGCAGGAAGAGCAGCAACCAGATCAGGTTGTTTTTCAGCGCCGTGTAGAACGTCGCCGTGTGGAACAACTCCACGTAATTCGCGAGCCCGACGAACGACGGGTCGGTCATGCCGTCCCAGGTGAAAAAGCTCAGGCGGATGGTCGACAGGACCGGCCACACCACGTAGATGGCGACCATCACGCACGCGGGCGCGAGAAACAGAAACGCGGCACGGCTTTGCCGGCGCGCGGTCGGCGACGGACGGCGGCGACGCGTGGCGGCCTGCGAGCCGCCGCGCGTCGCGCCGCCGGCCGCGGGCGAGCCCGGGCCACCGGTTTCAGTAGAGCCGCCGATAGTGTGGCGGGTGACGGATTGCGACACGATCATTCTCCTGTCGACCGGAGTTAGCGCAGCGCTGTCGAGAGCGCTAACCCCGGTCCCACGCACTGGTGCGTTCGATCACGACAAACGGCGGCCTCACGGCCGCCACCGCTCACTTCTTGTAGATCCGCTTACGCGTCTGCTCGAGTTGCGCGAGAACGTCGTCGAGTTTCGAAGGATCGGAGATGAACTGCTGCATCCCCTTCATGCCTTCGTCGGCCATTTCCTTCGTCATATCGCGATCGTAGAACTGCGCAATGCCGCCCTTCGTGTTCGCGAGAATCTGGAAGCCGATCTTGGAGATCGGATCTTCCGGCTCCGGCGACTTGCTGTTCGCCGACAGCGAGCCGAGCCCGATCGCCAGTTTCGCGCCGATCTCAGGCGTTTCGACGAAGGCCAGGAACGTGTGCGCGTCGGCCTTGTTCTTCGCCTTCGACGGGATATGCAGCGATTCGACCGGACCGTCTTCGGCGGTCGGCACCTTCGCGTCGATGATCGGGAACTGGAAGTAGCCCATGTCCGGCTTCACGTTCGGCGGGAAACCCGCGGTGATGAACGTGCCCATCAGCATCATCGCGGCCTTGCCCTGGAACAGGAACGGCTGCACCGAATCCAGATCGTACGAGAGCGAGTTGTCGATGAAATAGCCGGCGTCGATCAACTGCTTCCACGTCGTGTAGACCTTCTTCACGCGCGGATCGGTGTACGCAATGTCGCCCGCCATCAGCTTCTGGTGAAACGCATTGCCGTTCAGACGCAGGTCGAGATAATCGAACCAGCCGGCGAGCGTCCACGAATCGCGGCCCGCCACGGCGATCGGCGTGATGCCCGCGGCTTTCAGCTTCTTGCAGTCGTCGAGGAACTGATCCCAGGTTTTCGGTTCGCCGGCAATGCCGACCTTCTGGAACAGATCCTTGCGATAGAACATGCCCCACGAGTAGTACACGGTCGGCGCGGCATACTGCTTGCCCTTATACGAAGACGCCTCTTTGGTCGACGCGTACATGTCGTTCCAGCCGTTCTTCGCCCAGTCGCCGCTCAGGTCTTCGAACAGACCGCGCTGCGCGTAATACGCCATGCGTTCGCCGTCATGCCAGTTGACGATGTCGGGCGCGACGGTCGAGAGCCAGCCGGGCAACTGGACCTTGTACGCTTCCTCATCGACGAACGACACCTTCACGTCGATGCCGGGATGCGCTTTCTTGAAGTCGTCGATCACCGACTGCCATACCGCGCGCTGGCTCGCGCCCTTGAACGCGATGTTGGCCGTCAGCGTGCCCGCCTGCGCCGTACTGACGACGGAGGTCCCCGCAGCCGCCGCGGCCAGCGCGAGTGCCAACAGAATCTTGCGTGGTTTCAGCTTCATGTTGCCTGTCTCCTTTTATGCCTTGATTTTGCGTCGTTGTATTTACTGCGTGGAATCCTGCCGGTCAGCGCTATTCGTCAGCGGTACTCGCGCGTGTTATGTCGTCGTGTTCGATCGGTAGACGCTCACGCCTTGCGGTTCTATCTCACGCGCGCCGACTACGATGGCTTGTTCATCGATATCGGCGAGCGTGTACGCGTCGTCGCCATAGTTGAACACATAGGTCAGCGCGCCGCGTCGGCTCAAGCGCACACTGTCGCCGAGCCACATCGTTTCGAGGCCCGCCTGCTGGGCGATGCGCGAGAACAGCCGGGTGGTCAGCGCCTCGTCGAACAGACTCGCGAGATAGTGAAACGCGCCGCTTCGCACATACGCCGGCTGGCCGTCCGCAAACTGGGCGAGCACGTCGAACGAAGCACGGGCATCGGCATCATCAGCTTCGATGAAATCGCGCCAATGCCGCGCGAAGCCATCGGCACGGCTCGCGTCGTGGTTCGCTTTGCCGCTATCGTTGAAACGCACCGCTTCGGTCACGTTCGGCCGCATCGACTCGACGCGCCAGACCCGCAGCGGCAACACCGAAGCCAGCGCACCCGGCGGCAAATGGGCGGGAATCTGCAAGTCCGCGGTCTTCGAGCCGGTGCGCGGCCCGAACACCACCTGCGCTCCCGAGCTTGCCAGCCGCGCGGCCAGATCGTCCGGCACCACCGGCAGCGGCGGCACGACGATCATCCGGTAGCCGTCGAGCGGCGCATCGACCGGCACGACATCGACGTCGAGTCCGAGCGCGCGCAGCGCCGAGTAATACTCGAACGCAAAGCGGGGATAGTGAAAGTCCGCCCCCTGCGGATGAATCTCGAACAACCACTTCGCCTCGTAGTCGTAGACCAGCGCGACGGTCGAGCGAATCGCGGCGTTAGCGTCGGCATCCGCCGCAAGCACCGTGCGAATTTCGTCGGCCACCCGCGCCGCTTCGTTACCGCCCATGTCGAGCCGGTTATCCGGCGTGTTCAGCCCGGCATGCATCTGCTCCTGCGCGAACGGCGCCTGACGCCAGCGGAAGTACGACACGCAACCGGCGCCGTGCGCGAACGCTTCCCAACTCCACAGGCGCACCATGCCCGGCAGCGGCGCCGGATTCCACAGCGCCCAGTTCACCGGACCCGGCTGCTGCTCCATCACCCAGAACGGCAGCTTCGACATGCCGCGATAGACGTCGTGATTGAACGACGCAAAGTCGGGATGACCGCTACGCAGCCAGCGCGCCTTCACGTCCGGCGCGAACCATTGTTCTTCGAGCGCGCCGAGCGGATAGCTGTCCCACGACGCGACGTCGAGATCGGCGGCGACCTTGTAGTGATCGAACTCGGTGAAGAGCTGCATGAAGTTGTGCGCGACCGGCCGCCCCGGCGAATGCGCGCGGATGATCTCGACCTGCATGCGGTTATAGCGCGCGACTTCGTCGGACGCGAAACGCCGGTAATCGAGGCGATGCGACGGATGCGCTTCGGTCACGGTCGCGACCGGCGCGTCGATCTCGTCGAAGCTGCGGTACTCCATGCTCCAGAACACCGTGCCCCACGCGCGATTCAGCGCGTCGACAGTTTGATATTTCGCCTTCAGCCATTCGCGAAAGCGCCCCACCGCCGCCGGCGAGTAGCTCACCACCGTGTGATGGCAGCCGAATTCGTTATCCGTTTGCCAGTACGCGACCGCCGGATGCTTGCCGTAACGCTCGGCCACCGCCGTGCAGATCTTCTCGGATGCAACGAAATACGACGGCGACGAGAAGTCGTAATGACGGCGTGAGCCGAACGCACGCGGACGCCCATCCGCGCCGATCGGCAAAATATCCGGATGACGATCGATCAACCACTTGGGCGGCGTCGCGGTCGGCGTACACATGACGACCTGCAGACCGGCCGCGCCGAGCACGTCGATCGCGCGATCCAGCCAGCCCCAATCGTATTCGCCGGGCGTGGGCTCGATGCGGCCCCACGCGAATTCGGCGATCCGCACCTGTTCGATGCCGAGGGCTTTCATCCGGCGAGCGTCGTCTTCCCACATCGACTCCGGCCAGTGTTCCGGGTAATAACAGACTCCAAGGCGCATCCGAATGTCCTCTATGCGTAGTGTTCGACGGATTCGAGCGAAGCGGCGGCAAAGCCGTCTTCGGTAAACAAATGGCAAGCGGCACGGGGCACGCGCAAGCGCGCCTCGTCGCCGGGCACAAGGCGTGTGTCGCCCGGCGCTTTGGCGATCAGCGCGGCGCCGCCGGGTTGATCGAGGTGGACGTAGCTGTGTTCGCCGAGCTGTTCGATGAGCGAGACGGTGCGGGTCAGGACGGCGGCGTCGCTGGCGGCGGAGGATGCGTCGAGCAACTCCAGATGCTCAGGACGCACACCGAGCGTGACCGGGTGCGCGGCCTGCAGGCCTTCGCCGCTCACCGGCACGTGGACGTTTTCGCCGGTGTGGTCGAGCGTCACGAGCACGCCTTGCGGATCGACCGACTGCACGCGTCCCGGCAGAAAATTCATGCGCGGCGAACCGATGAAACCGGCGACAAAGCGGCTCTTCGGGCGGTGATACAACTCGAGCGGCGCGCCGATCTGCGCGATGCTGCCGTAGCGCTCCGTGTCCTTGCCGGCGTGCAGCAACACGATCTTGTCGGCGAGCGTCATCGCTTCGATCTGGTCGTGCGTCACGTAGACCACGCTGGCTTTGGCGAACTGCTTATGCAGCCGCGCGATTTCAATGCGGGTCTGCCCACGCAGCGTGGCATCGAGATTGGACAAGGGTTCGTCGAACAGAAACACGCCGGGCTGCCGCACGATCGCGCGGCCAATCGCCACCCGTTGCCGCTGACCGCCCGACAACGCTTTCGGCCGACGATCGAGCAACGCCTCCAGCTGCAGAATGCGCGCGGCTTCGCGTACCTTGCGGTCGATTTCGTCTTTCGGGGTTTTGGCGAGCTTCAGGCCGAAGGCCATGTTCTCGAACACGGTCATGTGCGGAAACAGCGCGTAGCTCTGGAACACCATCGCCACGCCGCGTTGCGCGGCGGGCACGTCGTTGACGAGGCGTCCGTCGATCGAGAGGTCGCCGTCGGTCGCGTCTTCGAGGCCGGCGATCATCCGCAACAAGGTCGACTTGCCGCAACCGGATGGACCGAGAAATACGCAGAACTCGTTCTCGCCAATCTCGAGATCGACGTCGCGGATCACTAACGCGCCGTCGCCATACGCCTTCTGCACGCCTCTTAACGAAATGCTCGCCATCGCATCGACTCCGTGATTTAATCGGCTCGAAGTCGAAGATTAAGCGCTTAATCAGCAGACCCGAAAAAATCGATCGCGAGCGATCGTTGGGTCTTGCCTGTCTCCGATATCGTTTGTTTATGAGACAGATGGTGCCGCGCCTCGTGCCTCGATGCAAATGCCGGACACCCATCCCATATATTGAAAAACCATGCCCACACTCAGCGAAGTCGCGCGTCATGCCGGCGTCACCCCTGCCACGGTGTCCAACGTGCTGCGCAATCGCGGCCGGGTCGGCGCGCAAACCCGCCAGCGGGTGCTCGATGCCGTGGACGCGCTCGGCTACCGTCCGCACCTCGCCGCCCGCGCGCTCGCCGAGGGTCGCGCGCCGACGCTCGCGCTGATGGTGTCGAGCATCGCCAATCCGTTCTATCCGGAGTTCGCGCTGGCCGTCGAACGCGCGGCGCGCACCAGCGGCCACTTCGTGATCATCTGCAATACCAACGAAGATCCGCAGACCGGCCGCGCGTATCTCGACCAGATTGCCGGCACGTTGTCCGAGGGCGTGCTCGTGACGAACGCGAACCTCGATTTCGCCGACCTGCACACCACCGAAGCACGCGGCACGCCGGTCGTGCTGTGCATGTGGGAGCGGCCTAACGAGCCACCCGGATTGCCGTGCGTCGCGGTGGATTTTCGTCTGGCGGGCGAGTTGGCCGGCGCGCATCTGCTGGGGCTGGGGCATCGGCGGATCGGCGCGATTGTCGGCAGCAAGGCGTCGGGGATTCACGCGGCGCGTTATCAGGGTTTTGTCGATGCGCTGCACGCGGCAGGCGCGCCGAAAAGCCCCGTCAAACATGCGCTCGATACGATTCAAGGCGGCTACGACGCGGCGCGCGCGCTGCTCGAAGCCGATCCCAAACTCACCGCGATTTTCTCGACCAACGACTTGCCCGCGCTCGGCGCGATGCATGCCGCCGCGGATCTCGGCCTGCATGTGCCGGACGACCTGTCCGTGATCGGCATCACCGACATTCAGCTCGCGCGCGAATCGCGTCCCGCGCTGACTACGGTGGCCGTGCCGACCGTGGAAGTCGCTGGGCTTGCGGTGTCGTTGTTGCGCGAGCTGATCGAGTCGTCGTATGGGCAAGCGGGACGCGACGCGGCATGCGTGCCGATGCGGATTTCGTCGCCGCCCGAACTGGTCGTGCGTGCCTCCACCGGCGCGCCGCGTTCGCGCTGATGTGGCCGTAACGCCCGCCCGGGCGTTACGTAGCGAACGCTGCAAACGGCGGTAACGCCGGTCCGGTCAATTCGTCTCAAACCCACGCGGCACAAGGCTTCACGGCGATCTTTCCCGCGCTCCATGCTGTTGGCACGGTCTCTGCAATAAGACACGCAAAGGCCACCCAAACACATGGATACTCAAATGATCGCCGATCTTCAACTGGACGCCGACGTCGCCGAACCGACACTCACTCGGGCTTCGGATATCGATTCAAATTTCGCGCAACGTCACCCGTTGCAAATCGCCGTTTGCCTGCGCAACCTGGTGGCGAATCAGGACTTCGTGACGGTGGAATTCGGCGGCAAGCAGATCGTCACGCAACTGCTCGACGTCGACTCGCGCAATGCACGTTTTATCTTCGACGCGGGTAACGTCGCCGACGATAACCGCGCGCTTCCCGGCGCACGCCAACTGACGTTCCGCAGCCTACCGGGCGGCATCCGCACCGAGTTCACGACGCTCAACGCGACGCCGATCGTGTTCGACGGCCTGCCCGCTTTCGAGGCCGCCTTTCCCGCGCTGCTCTACTCCGTGCAACGGCGCGAGTTCTTCCGCGTGCAGACCCCCGTGCTCGATCCGTACACGGCAAGCGGCGCTTACGTGGATGGCGGCTCGTTCCGGCTGGAGTTGCAGGATCTGTCGCTAGGCGGCATCGCGTTGAATACCGCCGACGAACGTGTCGGTTCGCTCGACGCCGGCACGATTCTGCGCGACGTCACGCTGCAACTCGGCGGTTTCGGCACGCTGCGCCTCGACCTGGAAATCGTCGCGCCGCGTCGGCTGGTCACGCAGAAGGGCGACCGGCGCTACGTGATCGGCTGCAAGTTCGTGCAACTGCCGGGGACGGCCGAACGGACTCTGCAACGCGTCGTCACGCAGCTTGAAACGAAGCGGCAAACGCTCGCGCCGCGTCGGTAAGTCGAGCCACATGGCGCACGCCGCGCGTGCGCCAATCCCCCCTCACGCACCCTTCAACTCACTTTCAATCGAGCCAGGACTTTCCCGAAGCCCCGGCGCGCCATCTCGCACCGCACCAAGCCGCCCTCGCCCTGTCACGTAAGGCTTGCAGCCTTCACGCCGATTCGCGCGGGTCATCCCTCGTTCGGATTCGTTGCTTGACGTGCCTCGTCGCGCCTGCTGTACTAAATCAACCAAAGTGATTTAGGCGAGCCCAACCAGGCCGCCGACCAGGTTGCCAGGCACGCAGCGTTCGCGTCTGCAACCGCCAGCAGTCCATTACGTCGTTGCCAATAACCGGAGGAGCGTCCCATGAATCTGAATTCCCGCAGGCATCCTGTCGCCAGGAAAGTCGTGTCGATGTGCGTCGCGGCGTCCGCCGTGTGGTGTGCGAGCGCGAGCCAGGCGGCCGATCAGCCGGTGGTCGGCCTGATCACCAAGACCGACACCAATCCGTTCTTCGTGAAGATGAAACAGGGCGCCGAAGCGGCCGCCGCCAAAGACGGCGCGAAGCTGATCACCGCGGCCGGCAAGTTCGACGGCGACAACGCCAGCCAGGTCACCGCGATCGAAAACATGATGACGGCCGGCGCGAAAGCGATTCTGATCACGCCGAGCGACACCAAGGCGATCGTGCCGAGCATCAAGAAAGCGCGCGCCGCCGGCGTGATGGTGGTTGCGCTCGACACACCGACCGATCCGCAAGACGCCACCGACGCCCTGTTCGCCACCGACAACTTCAAGGCCGGCGTGCTGATCGGCAAATACGCGAAAGCCGCGATGAACGGCAAGCCGGCGAAGATCGCCACGCTCGACCTCGCGCCCGGCGTGTCGGTCGGCGTGCTGCGTCATAACGGCTTCCTGGAAGGCTTTGGCGTGAAGGAAGGCGATGCGTCGATCGTCTGCAGCCAGGACACGCGCGGCGATCAGGCGAAGGGCCAGACGGCGATGGAAAACTGCCTGCAGAAATCGCCTGATATCAACGTGGTCTACACGATCAACGAACCGGCCGCAGCCGGCGCGTATCGCGCGTTGAAAGCGGCTGGCAAGGACAAGAGCGTGATGATCGTGTCGATCGACGGCGGCTGTGAAGGCGTGCGCAACGTGAAGGCCGGCGCGATCGCCGCGACCTCGCAGCAATATCCGCTGAAGATGGCCTCGCTCGGCGTGACCGCGGGCGTGGACTACGCGAAGACCGGCAAGAAGGTGTCGGGCTATCAGGACACCGGCGTGACGCTGATCACCGACAAGCCGATGTCCGGTATCGACAGTAAAGACACCAAGTTCGGCCTCGACAACTGCTGGGGCAACAAGTAACGCGTACGGACCGGCGGCTCGCCGTTATACCGGCGGGCCGCCACCGGATTTGCCGCGTGGCCCGTGCGCCGCGCTCATGCATCGAGGATCTCCATCATGTCGACTCCTTCCGCGCCTGCCAGCCACTCGCGCCCCTTCGCCGACCGTTTGCCGTCGCTCGCCGAAGTCGGCCCGCTGATCGCACTGGTGCTCGCCTGCGCGTTCTTCATTTCGCAGAGCAACCGCTTCCTGTCGTTCCAGAACCTCTCGTTGATCCTGCAACAAACCATGGTCGTCGCGGTCATCGCAATCGGCCAGACGCTGATCGTGCTGACCGGCGGCATCGACCTGTCGTGCGGCATGGTGATGGCGTTCGGCTCGATCATCATGACCAAGTTCGCGGTCACGCTCGGCGTGCCGCCGGTGCTCGCGATTGTGTGCGGCGTGGCCGCGAGCGCCCTGTTCGGCGCGCTCAACGGCGTGCTGATCACGCGCATCAAACTGCCCGCGTTCATCGTTACTTTGGGCACGTTGAATATCGCCTTCGCGCTCACGCAGATCTACTCGAATGCCGAGAGCGTGTCGAATCTGCCGGACGCGATCATGTTCCTCGGCAACACCTTCAAGCTCGGCCCCGCGGATGTCACGTACGGCACCGTCCTCACGCTGCTCATGTACCTGGCCACCTGGTTCGTGCTGCGCGACACGGTGCCCGGCCGGCATCTGTATGCGCTGGGCAATAACGCCGAGGCCGCGCGGCTGATGGGTCTGTCGTCGCAAAAAATCCTGCTGACCGTGTACTCGCTGGCGGGCGCGATCTACGGCATCGCCGCGCTGCTGTCGGTGTCGCGTACCGGCGTGGGCGATCCGCAGGCAGGGCAAACCGAGAATCTCGACAGCATTACCGCGGTCGTGCTCGGCGGCACGAGTCTGTTCGGCGGACGCGGTTCGATTGTCGGCACGCTGCTCGGCGCGTTGATCGTCGGCGTGTTCCGCAACGGTCTGACGTTGATCGGCGTGTCCTCGGTCTACCAGGTGCTGATCACCGGCATGCTGGTGATTCTCGCGGTGGCCGCGGACAAACTTTCCCATCGTCGCGGTTGAGCGTTCAAAAGGAGCCCGTCATGTCGACCCCTACTTCTGCTTCTACCGCGATGCCTGTCCTTCAGGCGCGTGGCCTCGTCAAACGCTACGGCAACGTGACCGCGCTCGACGGTTGCGATTTCGAAGTGCTGCCCGGCGAAATTCTCGCGGTGATCGGTGACAACGGCGCAGGTAAATCGTCGTTGATCAAGGCGCTTTCCGGCGCCACGGTGCCGGACGAAGGCGAGATTCTGCTCGACGGCAAGCCGGTCAAATTCCGCAGCCCACTGGATGCGCGCGCGCAAGGCATCGAAACCGTGTATCAGGAACTCGCGGTGGCGCCGGCCATGAGCATCGCCGAAAACCTGTTCCTCGCGCGTGAATTGGTGAAGCCGGGCTGGCGCGGCTCGATCTTCAAGATGATCGACAAACGCCGCATGCTCGAAGAAGCGACCGCGCATATGAAGGACCTGCAGATCGGTATCCGCTCGATGCGCCAGGCGGTCGAAACGCTCTCGGGCGGTCAGCGCCAGGGCGTGGCCGTCGCGCGCAGCGCGGCGTTCGCGCGACACGTGGTGATTCTCGACGAGCCCACCGCCGCGCTCGGCGTGAAGGAAGGCAACATGGTGCTCGAACTGATCCGCCGCGTGCGCGAACGCGGCCTGCCGGTGATCCTGATCAGCCACAACATGCCGCACGTGTTCGAGGTGGCGGACCGCATCCATATCCAGCGCCTCGGGCGGCGCGCGGCGCTCGTCAATACGAAAGACGTGCACATGTCCGAAGCGGTGGCGATCATGACGGGCGCCAAGGAAGCCGACGTCAAGGCGATCGCATGATGCCGGTCTCCTGCTGAACGGCGTCCCGGCCATGGATACCACCGGCGCCCGCTCGCCTCTCAAACGCACGGTCGGCTCGAATCAGGTCGGCATGCGGCAGTTCAACGAGCGGATCGTGCTGCAGGCGATCCGCCTGCACGGACCGCTGCCGAAGGCCGACGTCGGCCGCCTGACGCGTCTGTCGATGCAGACGGTGTCGATGATCGTCGACCGTCTGATCGTCGACGGCCTGCTCGAAAAGCACGCGCGCGTGCGCGGCCGGATCGGCCAGCCGTCCGTGCCGATCGCGTTGCGTGCGGACGGCGCTTACACCATCGGCATCAAGGTGGGACGCCGCAGTCTCGACGTACTGGCGATGGATTTCGCGGGACATGTAGTGTGTCGCGACGTTTTCGAATACGCCTACCCCGATCCGCGCACGTTGTTTCCAGCGCTCGAAAGCAAACTGGCGCGCGTGAACCAGACACTCGGCGCGAAGGCGAGCAAGGTGGTCGGCGTGGGCGTGGCAGCGCCGCTGTGGCTGGGCGGCTGGCGCGATTTTCTCGGCGCCCCGCCCGACGCGCTGGACGCGTGGCACGAGATCGATCTGCGCACGCGCATCGCCGCGATGACCGGATTGCCCGTCGAGTTCGCGAAGGACACCACGGCCGCCTGCGCCGCCGAACTCGTGATGGGCCAGGGCCGCGGCATCCACAATTTTCTGTATCTGTTCGTGGGCACTTTTATCGGCGGCGGCCTCGTGATCGACGGACGCCTGCATAGCGGCCCGCACGATAACGCCGGCGCGGTCGGCTCGATTCCACTCGGCGGCAGCGGCAGTGGAGGCACGGGAGGCAGCGGCGCGCGCAAGCCCGCGCGGCAACTGTTGCATGCAGCGTCGGGCTTCGTGCTGGAAAAACTGTTGAGCGACGCGGGCGCGCCGGCCGCCGCCGCGCACGATCATCGTGCGCTGTCGCCGGAACTGTGGCGGCATACCGAACAATGGCTCGATAGCGCGTGCCCTGCCATGGCCAACGCGCTGACCAATGCGGCCGCGTTGCTCGACCTCGATGCCGTGGTGATCGACGGTGAATTCGATCGGCAACTGGTGCGGGAAATCATTCGCCGTACCGAACGCGTGCTCGATCGTTTCGAGTGGGAAGGCATGGTGCGCCCGCAACTACTGGAAGGCGCGATCGGCGCGGATGCACGAGCGATGGGCGGCGCGATTCTGCCGCTCTACGCGCACTTCGCGCCGGTGCATGAGCTGTTTCTCAAACCGGCGGCGGATACGGATTATTAAGCGCCGCCGGTTGCTTCAAAGCGCTGGCAGAAAGCCTTATTGCGCGGCCACCTTCGTAGCGGTCACGGCGGTTTTCACCGGCGCTTTCTCCAGCAGCGGCTGCAACACCGGCGCCAGCGACTTCAGCAATTGCACGGACAGCGCACTGGTGAATTCGTAGTGCGCCGCATACGGTTCATGCACATAAGCGGTCAACGTACCGTAGAACCGATCGCCCATGACGAACACGAAAGTCGCGCTGCGATTCACTTTGCGCGACTCGATCAGCCGCGCGCCTTTGGCGAACACATTGAAGCGCTGATCGCCGGTTCCCGTCTTGCCGTACACCTCGAGCGTCTGGCCATTGGGGAAGCTCATGCCTTGTGCGAGACGCTTCGCCGTGCCGCCCAGCACGACGTCACGCAACAGCACTTTCACCACGCCCGCGATTTCCGGCGACACCTGCCGTTGCGGCGCTATCGCCGCGCGCTGGAAATGCGTTTCATACGGCGTGTCTTTCGCGAAGTCGATTTGCGTGAGGCTCTCGGTCGGCAATTTATTGCCGTCGCTGGCAATCACGCCGATCAGTTGCGCGAGCGCGGCAGGCCGGTCACCCGACGCACCGATCGCCGCGGCATACGAGGGCGTCAGGTTCGAAAACGGATAGCCGAGCGCCTGCCACGATTTGCCGATCGCCTCGTAGGCGCGCAGTTCGACCATGCGCTTGATGCGGCGATCCTGAGTTGCGTGATAGCGCGTCTTGAAGAGCCAGGAATACGTAGACAGACGCACGTCGCGGCTCGCAGTCTGCATCTGGTTCAACGTGGCATCGGGATGCCGGCGCAGATAGTTGAGCGTCCACAATTCAAGCGGGTGCACGCTCGCGATATAGCCGCGGTCGTTCAGATTGAAGCGGTCCACCGCGTACTTCGCGTACAGATTCGCGAGGTCTTCATCGTCCAGCACCGAGGCGGCCGGCGTGTTCTTCAGCGCTTCGCGCATCTTCGCGTTGAACCACGCGTTCGATTCGTCCGGCGCAACGCTGCGCAACACCGTCGCGATCTTGGGCGGCGATTTGCGCACGCCGAGCAGCAGCAGCGCGAGCGCCTGATCGGGATTCTTGTCGTGGTACTTCGTATAGAAACGCCCGAGATAGACGCGGCTTTCCTGATCGGCGAACTGCGTCAGATACTGTTTGCGGATTGCCGGATCGTCGAGCCATTGCGATGACGGCCCCGTGGTCTGCACCATCTCGTAGTGGACGATATCGCGCATCAGCCGCACGAACACCAGGTTCACCGAATGCTGGAACGCGCGGTGTACGGTGAGGATGCGGCTGTTGTCGTCGGACTCGAAGTTGTTGAAGGTTTGCGCGCCACCGCCTGTGTAGAACGTTTCGCCCGGATTGGCCGAGTATTTGCGCTCCACCGCCGCATCGAGCATGGGTTGCAGCGAGCGGTCGGCGGTGTGCGTCAGATAGTCGAGCGCCCAACGCGTGAGCTGGTCGTTCGGATCGGGCTTGACCGCTTTCAGTTCCGTGTTGCTCAGTGGCGCATATCGCGTATGCAGATCGGAGACAATCTGCAAATACGTGACGACGGTACGCAGTTTCGCGGTGGAGCCCAGATTCAGCCGCGCGCCGGAGTTGATGTCGAACGGCTGGTTGACGCTGTCGGTTTGCACGCGCACGAGGTTCGCGCCGCCAGTGCGTTCGAACAACGTAAAGCTGTAGGTGATTCTCGACGGATCATCCGCCGGCCGCAGCATTTCGAAACCGACCAGACCCGCGGCCTTGGCGCCGTCACGTGTGCCGGCAGCGGCGAGCCGTTCGCTGACGGCCTGCTGTACAGCATTGTTCAGCGTGCCCGTGGCTTGCAGGTCGAGACGGTCGAGCTCGTAGAAACTCGGCACGCCGAGTGCGGCCAATAGATGCGAGCGCATCGACGTGACGGCCTTGCGCGAGACAAAAGAGTCCGCGTTCGGCGTGCTATGCGGCGTGCGATGCAACTCGACCCGCGCGGACAGCGCGGCGTCGCGCAGCGGCATCGATACGACGCCGCCGCTCGCGAGTAAGCGCAGATAACTATCGGTCAACTGTTCGAGCTGGTCGTAGCCGTGATGCAGGAAATACGACGGCGCACGTTGCGCGATCATCAGCGACAGCACCTGCCTGAACGCTATGCCCTGTTCCGGCAAATTCGCCTCGGTGGAAGGCGCTTTCAGAATGCGGTTGACGTCGTTGAAATCGCGTCCGTACCAGGCGGCGAGACCGTCGCCGATCCCATTGATTTCGCCGATGCCCGGCTGCGCGGCGAGCGGCACCGAGTTCAGGTAATGCACGACGATCTGCCGGCGCGCGGGCAGCGTCTGCGGGCCGCCCAGATACGCGCGCACCGAAGCCGACGCGATTTGCCGCAACTTCTCCGGCGGCGTCGCCGTGCGGCCGCCGGCGGAGTGACGGAATTTCTCGATCTGCGTGGCGAGCGTGCTGCCGCCGGGCGTCGACTGATGATGGTTGAACACACGCGCACCTTGATCGACCAGCGCGCGGCTGAAGCGCCCCCAGTCGATCGCGGGGTTGCGATTCGGCTGATCGGGATCGAGCAGATAGCGGTCTTCGATAAACAGCAACGAATTCACGACCAGCGGCGGAATCGCGTCGAAATCGTCATAAACGCGGCCGGGAAACTGGGCGCCGAAAAGCGGCGCGCCGGTGCCGTCGAAGAGTTGCAAACCCGCCTGATCTTTCTCGGCGTACGGCAGGAATAAACCGTTATCCGATAACCACAGCATCCGGTCGGAATCGCGCGCCTGGGCGCTGATTTCAAACCCGCGTTGCAGCAGACGCTGCTGGATGGACGGCAGCAACGCGTAGCCGAGCCGACTGTCGTACGGACCCTGGTTTGCCTGAGGGAAACGGATGGAATGACTTGGACCGTCGGCGACGGAAAAGCCCACGTCGCGAGTCAGTTCGGAGAGGTAGTGCGCCTGCAGCCGCGAGGTCTGAATCTCGATCTGGCAAAAGCGCACCGCGAATGCCAGCGCGAGCAGAAACGCCGCCGCCAGTACCCATTTGAACCACTTCCGGACAGGCGTCATGCCTGTTGCGCGAAACGGTAACCGAACCAGTGGCCGATTCATGGTTGCTCTCCCCGACAGGGCGCCAAGCTCTTGGATCTGGCGCACCTTCGAAGCAGTTTAGCGCGGAACCTGAAAGCGCGATTGGTACGGATTTACCCGACAGTGTCGCGGCTACAACACCCTTCTCAAGACATGGCGGCGGGCCGTTTGTCGTGAGATATTGAAAGTCTTTCGCGTGACAAAAAACCGCCTCTCTCAGGCGGTTTTTTGCTTTTGCGCCGCGTCTCGACGGCGCCGTGCGCGCACCGGCCGCTCGGGCTGTTCGTGGCGTTGCGCCGGCTCCGCCGTCTGGGCTTGTACCAGTTCGATAAAGCGTTCCGCCGGCGGCGACAGCACGCCGCCTTTGCGCGTCACGATGCCGAAGGTTTGCGACGGCGATTTCAGCTTGACCGGCACGACGCGCAGCATCTTCCGCGCGACGAACATCTCGGCGATCGCGGTCGGCAGCAACGAAACCAGCTCGGCGCTGCTGTGCAGTAACGCGACTGTCACGAAAGTGGAAGCCGTTGAAATCGGGTTGTCGGGCATCTCGAGACCGGCCAGATCCATCTCGCGTTCGAGCAGCGCGTGCAACGGCATATGCAAGGGGTAGGTCACCCAGCGGTGACCGGCCAGATCGCGCAGCGTCACTTCCTTGCGCGGCAACGGCGGATGGCCATGCCCCACCACCACCGACAACGGCTCGTCGCCGAGCGGACGATAGTGATACTTCGACGGATCGCCCGCGACCGCCGCACGGCCGATCACCAGGTCGAGCCGCCCGTCGTCGAGTTGCTGCAGCATGCGCGCGCTGGTGTCTTCCATCACCTCGATCGATAGCCCCGGTTGCCCGGCATGCAACTGATTCAGCGCCGGCACCACGCAGGCCGGAATCGCGCCCATGATCGCGCCGACCGCGAGACGTCCGCCGCGCCCGGAACGGATCTCGGCGACATCCTGGCACAGCGCGGTGAGGTCGGTCGCCATCAGGCGGGCATAGCGGATCACGCAATGGCCGAGCGGGTTCGGGATCATGCCGCTCTTCGAGCGCTCGAAGAGCGGCGCCTCCAGCATCGCTTCCAGTTCCTGCAAGGCCTTGCTGGCGGCCGATTGCGTCATCGACATCGTGCCGGCGGCTTTGTGCAGCGACTTCTGGTCGTCGAGCGCGATCAGCAATTGCAATTGCTTCATGCGCAGTTTCGACAGCAGGACGTTCAGGGTGTCTTTCATGGCTTGAGGGCAAACCGCGACGCGGCGGGCTGTTCGCGGGTGAGTCGCAAAAGCGATCACAAGATGGAAACAATTCAATATACCCGGGGTGCTCACCGCCGTATAGTCGGCGCCGGAGACATTCAAAACCCCTCTTCGAACGGACCGCCATCATGATCTCGACATCCCAATCCGCCGCGTTGCGCGGCGTCTTCCCGGTCGTGCCGACCATTTTCGACGACGCCGGACGCCTCGACCTCGACGGCCAGAAACGCTGCATCGACTTCATGATCGACGCCGGTTCGAACGGCCTGTGCATTCTGGCGAACTTCTCCGAACAGTTCGCCCTGTCCGACGACGAACGCGACACGCTGATGCACCTCGCACTCGACCATGTGGCGGGCCGCGTGCCGGTGATCGTCACGACCACGCATTTCAGCTCGCAGCAATGCGCCGAACGCAGCCGACGCGCGCAGCAGGCGGGCGCCGCGATGGTGATGATCATGCCGCCGTATCACGGCGCGACGATCCGCATCGGCGAGCGGGGTATCTATGAGTTCTACCGCACGGTGTCGGACGCGATCGATCTGCCGATCATGATCCAGGACGCGCCGGTCAGCGGCACCGCATTGTCCGCGCCGTTTCTCGCCCGCATGGCGCGCGAGCTGGAACACGTGTCGTACTTCAAGATCGAAGTGCCGCAAGCGGCGAACAAACTGCGCGAACTGATCGAACTGGGCGGCGACGCGGTGGTCGGTCCGTGGGACGGCGAAGAAGCGATCACGCTGATGGCCGATCTGGATGCGGGCGCAACGGGTTCGATGACGGGCGGCGGCTACGCGGACGGCATCCGGCTGATCGTCGACGCCTATGCGAGCGGCAAGACCGAGGCGGCGGCCGCGCACTATCAGCAGTGGCTGCCGCTGATCAACTACGAAAACCGCCAGGGCGGCCTCGCGTCGTGCAAAGCCTTGATGAAGGAAGGCGGCGTGATCCAATCGGACGCGGTGCGTCATCCGCTGCCGCCCATGCATCCGGCCACGCGTGAAGGACTTCTCAAAGTCGCACGACGACTCGACCCGTTAGTGCTGCGTTGGGGTCGCTGAAGCGCTGGCGTCGATAAAAAAACCAACCCGCCCATTCCGGTCCGGACGGTTGCCGATTCAACGATCGACCACCGTCCGGACCTGTCGGGAATGAGCCCGGCTTCCCCGTACAACGTTCAACACACCCGCGACGCGTTATCTGTCCCGCATCGCTTGGCTCCATTGCCGGCCGTTCACCCAGGCTCGTACAACGGCACTGCCCTCCCTGCACACGCACCCCGTGTCCCAACCGCCCGGCGCTCACACTCGCCGCGCCGGCCTTGTCCATCATGACGCCGCCGCCCGCAGCCCCGGGCTCTGCAGCCATATACGCGGAGCCCGCCGCAATGGATGCACGCGCCGGCAAAAAAACCCGCATATAAGACAGCGGCGAAATTGAGTAACATAGGCCCGCACGCCAACCTATCTCTTTCCATGACCGCCAATCCTCGAGAATTAACGCCGGAAACCCTTGCCGAGCTGCTCGAACGTGTTGCCAAAGAAGACGCGGCGGCATTACGAGAGTTATATGATCTCGCCGCCCCGAAACTGTTTGGCCTCGCGCTCCGTATATTGAGCAAGCACGAGTGGGCAGAAGAAGTTTTGCAGGACAGCTTCGTCAACATCTGGCGCTTTGCCGGCGACTATAGCCGCGCACTGTCCGCCCCGATGACGTGGATGTCGGCAATTGTCCGAAACCGTGCTCTCGATCACCTGCGGCGGGTCAACAAGCAGGAAACAGAATGGAGCGATGCGTTGGACGATCTCGTGGCAACCGGCGATCCGGATCCCGAAGCGCTGACCGCGGTCAGCCTGCAGGCACGTTTGCTGGCCGGCTGCATGCAGCAGCTGGAACCGGCGCAGCGACAGGCGGTAGCCCTCGCCTACCTGCGCGATCAGAGCCATAGCGAGATCGCCGACGTGCTGACGGTGCCGCTCGGCACCATCAAATCCTGGATCAGGCGCGGCCTGGCCAAGCTGAAAACCTGTCTGGGAGGCGAGTGATGAACCTGCATCGCTATCCTCAGCTGGTCGATCTGCTGGCCGCCGAATACGTACTCGGCACGCTGCGCGGCGGCGCCCGGCGCCGCTTCCAGTTGTACGCGGAACACGACACGACCGTGCGCAAAGCCGTCGACGAATGGCAGCGGCGCATCTCGCCGATGGCCGAACTCGCGGAACCGCGCATGCCGCCGGCGGAAGTGTGGCAAGCCATCGAACGTCGTCTCGGGCTGACCGCCACACGTGAAGCGGCACGGCCGCGCACCGTGGTCGAAACCCCGGTGCGGCCGTCGCGCAGCATCTTCGAGAACCTCGCGTTCTGGCGCGGCTGGGCGCTCGGCGTGACCGGACTCGCCGCGGTTGCGGTGGTGGTCGCGGTGCGCTCGCTGTTGCCGTCCGCTGCCACGCCCGCCACGGCGCCGGTCGTCGCGCAACAGCCCGAAACCGCTGTTTCGCATGTCGCCGTGCTGAATAACAAGGACTCGCATCCGGTCATGCTGGTCGCGTGGGACGAAGCGCATTCCACGATGACGCTGCATCCGCTCGGCAATGTCGATTTGCCTGCGGGCCGTGCGATGGAATTGTGGGGCATCCCGGCGAGCGGCCATCCGGTTGCGCTCGGTATGCTGCCTGACAGCGCGAGCGGCAAGGTGCCGGCCGGTCTGCAGAAGCCGGAGAGTTATGCGGCGCTGGCGGTGTCGATCGAAGCGCCGGGCGGCTCGCCGAATCCGAATGCGCCGAGCGGTCCGGTGGTGTTTAGCGGCAAGCTGCTGCCGGTGTCCTGAACGGGCGCCCGGTTGCCGCTACCCTAACCGCATGCAGAGCTTTTACGAAGCCACCGTTACCCGCCCGTCAGGTTATGCGCCGCTCGACGGGCGGCGCAGCGTCAAGGTCTGCATCATCGGCGGCGGGCTCGCGGGGTTGTCCACGGCGTTGGGACTGGCTGAACGCGGCGTGACCGACGTCACGGTGCTCGAAGCCCAGCAGGTGGGTTTCGGCGCATCCGGACGCAACGGCGGCTTCGTGTTCGGCGGCTACAGTCTCGATTGCGCCGATCTGCTGAAAGCCCTCGGGCCCGTTCGTGCGCGTGAGCTCTATACGCTGACCACGGACGCCGTCGATCTGATGCGCAAGCGTATCCAGCGCTACCCGGTAGACTGCGACGCGACCGACGCCGGCGTGATCCTCGCCAACTGGTTCGACGAACCGGCGCGCCTCGATGCGCAACGGCGTCTGATGCGCGACGCGTTCGGCGTCGACTGGGAACTCGTGCCGGCCTCGCAACTCGCAACACAACTCAAGACCGGCCGCTATTACGGCGGTCTGTTCGAGCGCAACGCGTTCCACTTTCATCCGCTCAAATATGTGCTCGGTGTGGCCGCTGCTGCTGCGCGCGCCGGCGTGCGGATTCACGAGCAGTCGCCGGTAGTCAGTTTGCAGCGCGACGGCGCCGGGTTCGTCGTGCATACGCCGCACGGCGCACTCGACGCGCAACACGTCGTGATGGCCGGCGGCGGCTATGCGCGCAAGGTCTATGCGAAGGTCGAGCGCGCGGTGCTGCCGATCGCCACCTACGTGATGGCCACCGAACCGCTCGGCGCCCGCCTGAGCGACGCGATCGACACCCGCGCCGCCGTCTACGACACGCGTTTCGCGTTCGACTACTACCGTCCGCTGCCGGACACGCGCATTCTGTGGGGCGGCCGCATCTCCGTGCGCGACCGCGCGCCGGACACCATCGCCCGTCTGTTGCGGCGCGATCTGCTGAAGGTCTATCCGCAATTGCACGACGTGCGGATCGAGCACGCGTGGGGCGGCCTGATGAGCTACGCGCGCCACAAGATGCCGCAAATCGGCCGCAGCGTGGACGGCGTCTGGTACGCGGTCGGCTTCGGCGGTCACGGCATGGCGCCGACCACCGTCTCCGGCGAACTGCTGGCGGCGGCGATTGTCGGCGAGCGGCCGGTGCCCGATGCGTTCGCCACCTTCGGCCTGACGCCCGCCTTCGGCGCGCTCGGTCTCGCGGCCGCGCAACTGACCTACACGGCGATGCAAACGCGCGACGCGCTGGCCGAGCGTCGCCGGCCGGCACGGTCCGCTTCGTGACGCCCGTCAATGCGCCATAGTTAGCGCCCGAAACCGTCTCAGGACGCCGTTTTCGCCATGCTAGAATGCGCCGTCACTGCCGCTCGAATACACAATGAAAAAGGGAAGCAAGGCCGCCGAGCCTGATACCAACGGCATCCCGTCGGACACTCCGCGCACCGACACGCGTCGCAAGTACGATCCCGAACAGACCCGGCGCAATATCCTCGAGGTCGCGACCCAGGAGTTCTCCGCAATGGGCCTGACGGGCGCGCGCGTCGACGCGATCGCGGAACGCACGAACACCACCAAGCGCATGCTGTACTACTACTTCGAAAGCAAGGAAGGGTTGTACCAGGCGGTGCTGGAAAAAGTGTACGGCGACATTCGCGCGCTCGAACAGGATCTGCACATCAGCGAACTCGACCCGGTCGCGGGCATGCGCGCGCTGGTCGAATTCACGTTCGACTATCACGACCGGCAGCGCGATTTCGTGCGCCTCGTGACGATCGAGAACATTCACGGCGCGAAGTACGTCGAGCAGGTCAAGAGCTTCAAAGGCCGCAACGTCACCGTCATTCATACGATAGAAGATCTGCTCGCGCGCGGCATCGCGACGGGGCAGTTCCGCAATGACATCGACGCGATCGATCTGCATCTGATGATCAGCTCGCTGTGCTTTCACCGCGTTGGCAATCGCCATACCTTCGGCGCCGCGTTCGGCCGCGATCCGTCGCATCCGCGCTTGCGGGCGCGGCATCGCGCGATGATCGTGGACGCCGTGCTGCGTTTCGTGCGCAAGGAAGATTGAGGCAGGCAACCGTGCAATGAAAAACGGGACGTGGTGCAAACCACGTCCCGTTTTTTTTGCTGCCATGTGGCTATGTGCTGCTACGTCTCGCTCCGCGCATTCAATCCACCAGCACGATCCGCTTGATATCGCCGACGATAAAGATGTACGACAGCGCGCCGACCATGGCGATAGCGCCGATAAACACCAGCGCGCCGACAAACGAACCGGTCGCCGCGACGATAAAGCCCACCACCAGCGGCGTGACGATGCCAGCCAGATTCGCGGCGAAGTTGAAAATGCCGCCGGTCACGCCGAGCAGGCCTTCGGGCGCGATATCGGACACCAGCGTCCAGCCCAGCGCGGCCATGCCCTGCGCGAAGAACGCCACCGACAGGATCACGATCACCACCGCATTGCTCTCGACGTAGTTGGCGAGAATGATCGTCGAGGCGAGCAGCAGGCCGGCGATGATCGGCAGCTTGCGCGCCACGTTCGGCGACTTGCCGCGGCGCAGCAGCCAGTCGGAGAAGAAGCCGCCGAACATCACACCGATCGACGCGGCAATGAACGGCATGATCGCGAAGAAGCCGATCTTGAGCCACGCCATATGGCGCTCGGTGGCGAGATAGGTGGGAAACCAGGTGAGGAAGAACACCAGCGTCGAGTTGCCGGCGAACTGGCCGAGGCAAATGCCGCTCAATTGCCGGTGCTTCAGCAGACGCCCAATCGTCCGCCATTCGAAGCCGCTTTTCGCGGACGCACCCGCAAGCGTCGCGGCGCTCACGTCTTTCTTTCGATGCGTAAGACCGCCGCCGGCTTCGATATAGTCGAGCTCCGCCTGATTCGCCGACGGATGATCGCGCGGCTCACGATAGAACGCCCACCAGATCAGGCCGAACACGAGCCCCACGCCGCCCACCACGAAGAACAGCGAACGCCAGCCGAACGCGCCCATCAGCATGAACAGGAACGGGCTGAAAAACGCGAGGCCGATGTATTCGCCGACCGTGTAAGTGCCGGTCGCCATGGCGCGTTCGTTTTGCGGGAACCAGGTGGCGACCACGCGGCTATTGGTCGGAAAACACGGCGCTTCGGAGACGCCAAGGCCGAGTCGGAACACGAACAGCGCGCCGATTCCGTGCACCAGTCCTTGTGCAAGCGTGAAGAGCGACCAGAAGGTCATCGACAGAAAATACGTGAGCTTGCTGCCGAAGCGGTCGAGAAACAGCCCGCCCGGAATCTGCGACGCCACGTAGCTCCACGAGAACACCGAGAACAGCAGGCCCATCAGCGCGGCGTTGATGCCGAGTTCCTTGGTCAACTGCGGTGCGGCGATGCCGAGCACCGTGCGGTCGAGATAATTGATCATCGTGCCGACCGCGAGCAGGCCGAGAATCTGGTAGCGGGCTTTCGAGCGGCGCGCGGTGCTTAGCGTGGCATCCCCCAGGGGAATATCCTTCGGGGCGCTCGCGGGGCTGGATGGGATCGGTTGGGGCATGGCGTGTCTCTCTCCTCGGTCTGTTTATGGTCCTGTTTGTAGCGCGGTCGTGTGCTGACGGTCAGCGCTCGGTGCGGGGCAGCAAGGACTGGAAATGCGTGTAGACGCGCTCGGCGTCCGGTTCGAGTCCCGTGAAAATGCGCATGGCGTCGACCGCCTGATACACCGCCATGCCACCGCCGCTCAGCGTGCGGCAACCCAGCGCTTCGGCCGCCTGCAACAACTCGGTGCGGATCGGGAAATAGACGATGTCCGCCACCCACAAATCGCGGTGCAGCAAGTCCACCGGCAACGGCAAGCCGGGCAGTTTCGCCATGCCGGTGGGCGTCGCGTGAATCAGGCCGTTGGCTGCGGCCAGCGATTCCGCCAGCGAGTCCACCAGCGAATCGCCGGCGCTGACCGTGCTGGCCGGGAAGCGTTGCTGCAACTCGGTGGCGAGAGCGGTTGCGCGCGCGGCGTCCACGTCGAATAGCGTGAGCGCTTGCGCGCCCATGCTCAGCGCGGCATGCGCGACCGCCGCGCCGGCGCCGCCCGCGCCGAGTTGCACGACGCGCGCCAGCGACACGTCCGGCAAACCGCGCTGGAAAGCACGGGCGAAGCCGGACCAATCGGTGTTGTGGCCGATGCGTTTGCCGTTTTTGAACAGCACCGTGTTGACCGCGCCGAGGGCGCGCGCGTCGTCGGAGAGTTCGTCCAGCAGCGGAATGACCGCCTGCTTGCACGGATACGTGATGTTCAGACCGTTGAAGCCCATGCGTTCGGCAGCGAGCAACAGGTCGGGCAGCGCTGAAATATCGAGTTTCAACGCTTCCAGATCGATACGGCGGTACACGTAGTGCAGCTCGAGCCGGCTGCCCTCTTCTTCATGCATCGCGGGACTCAACGAGCCGCCGATGCCCGATCCGATCAGTCCGACCAGATAAGAATGCGCCGAGGCCTGCGAGTGGGTTTGTGCGTTCACGGGTGTGTTCATTTAGCCGCCCTATTCTTGAGAATAGTCGTCATCCGCTCGAGCGCGAGCACATAGCCCTGCGTGCCGCATCCGACGATGATTGCCTCCGCCACCGCCGACACATACGAGTGATGCCGGAACGCCTCGCGCCGATGCACGTTTGAAATATGCACTTCGATCACAGGCTTTTCGATCGCCGTGAGCGCGTCGGCGATCGCCACCGAGGTATGCGTGTAAGCCGCCGGATTGATCACGATGCCATCGACTTTGGCGCGTGCGGCGTGCAGCCAGTCGATCAGTTGATGCTCGGCGTTCGACTGGCAGAACTCGATCGACAGATCCAGCCGCTCGCCCGCATCGCGGCACAGCTTCGCGACGTCGTCGAGCGTTTCCGAGCCGTAGATGGCGGGCTCGCGCGTGCCGAGCAGATTGAGGTTCGGTCCGTTGAGGACCAGGACGGAGGCAAAACTCATGGCGACACCCCTGCAAAGTAAGACCTGAAGCCGCCACGCAATCGCGGCGGTTCTACAACGTGTACGAAGTGTGCGCGCATCCGTCGACGCCGTCATTCGGGGTTTCTACGAATTTGTACCATCTAGTTAGTTTGTATAAACTAGCGAAAACCGCGACTATGGTCGGCGATTCCGGCACACGAATTACTATGACGAGTAACGGACTAGACCATTTTGCGCATTGCAACATGCGCGACCGGCCCGCTCGCGAGCCTATTTAGCCGGTCGTCGCCGGGCGTTTTTCAACAGCCGTTTGATTGTTTTTGCAGGAGCCGTTCATGCAACGTTCGATTGCCACCGTGTCGATCAGCGGAACCCTCGTCGAGAAGCTGACCGCGATCCAGGCGGCGGGCTTCGAAGGCGTCGAGATCTTCGAGAACGACCTGCTGTATTTCGACGGCTCGCCCGCCGACGTGCGGCGCATCGCCGATGATCTCGGGCTGAAAATCATGCTGTTCCAGCCGTTCCGCGATTTCGACGGTGTGAGCCCGGAGCGCCTCGCGCGCAATCTCGAACGCGCGAAACGCAAATTCGACGTGATGCACGAGCTGGGCACGGAGCGGATTCTGGTGTGCAGCAACGTCTCGCCGGACACCATCGGCGACGACATGTTAATGACCGACCAGCTCGGCGCACTGGCCCGCGCGGCCGAAGCCGCCGGTGTGATCGCCGGTTACGAAGCGCTGGCGTGGGGCAAGCATGTCAAGACCTACCGGCACGCGTGGAAGCTGGTGAACGCGGTGAATCATCCGAATCTGGGGCTGGTGCTCGACAGTTTTCACACGCTGTCGCTGAACGACACCGTCGACGCGATCGCCGACATTCCGGGCGAGCGCATTGCCTTCGTGCAGATTGCCGACGCGCCGAAGCTCGCCATGGACGTGCTCGAATGGAGCCGCCATTACCGTTGTTTCCCCGGTCAGGGCGATTTCGATCTGGCCGGCTTCACCGCGCAGGTCGTCAAAACCGGCTATCAGGGCCCGCTTTCGCTGGAGATTTTCAACGACGGTTTTCGCGCGGCGCCCACCACGACCACGGCGGCGGACGGGCATCGCTCGTTGCTGTTCCTCGAAGAGCAGACGCGCGCCGTGCTGGACGCGGAGCAACGACCGGCCGGCGATCTCTACCGTTCACCGGCCGCGCCCGCGCACGTCGGCTATCAGTTTCTGGAGTTCGCGGTCGATCCCGCCACGCGCGCGCATCTGGTCGACTGGCTCGACAAGCTGCGCTTCCGGCAAGCCGGCCGGCATCGCTCGAAAGACGTGACGCTGTTTCAGCATGGCGCGGCGTCGATCGTGCTGAACGCCGAGCCGGATTCGTTTGCCAACGCGTTCTTTCAGCAGCACGGCTTGTCGCTGTGCGCGTCGGCGTTTCGCGTCGACGATGCGCGGCAAGCGTTCGAACGCGCAGCCGGCTTCGGCTATGCGCCGTTTTCCGGCCAGATCGGCCCGAACGAACGCGTGCTGCCCGCCGTGCAGGCGCCCGACAGCAGCCTGAATTATTTCGTCGATGAAACGCCGGATCAGCCGACGCTGTTCGAAGCGGATTTCGTCCTCACCGACGTCAACGGACCGGCCGAAGTGGGCCCGCTCGCGCGCATCGATCATGTTTGCCTGTCGGTGCCGGCGAATTCGCTCGACACGTGGGTGCTGTTTTTGCGCACCGCGCTGGGTTTCCAGGCCGAGCCGGGCGTGCTGGTGCCCGATCCGTACGGGCTGGTGCGCAGCCGTGCGTTGCGCAGCGGGGACGGCTCGGTGCGGATCGTGCTGAATGCGTCGGTGGATCGTCACACGGCGGTGGCCGAGGCGCTGCATACCTATCACGGTTCCGGGCTGAATCACGTGGCGTTCAGCACGGCGGATATTTTCGGCGCGATTGCGGGGTTCGTCGCCGATGGCTTGCCGGTGCTGCGCATTCCGCGCAATTACTACGACGATCTCGAGGCTCGCTACGCGTTGCCGGATGAAACGCTCGACGCGCTGCGCACGCACAACGTCCTTTACGACCGCGACGAGCGAGGTGGCGAGTTTTTCCACGCTTACACGGAGCAGTTGGATCAGCGGTTTTTTCTGGAGATCGTGGAACGGCGCGGCGGGTACGACGGGTATGGCGCGGCGAATGCGGCTGTGAGGCTTGCCGCGCAGGCGCAGCGGCGGAAGTAGCGGTGGGCGGTGGCGTGCGGGTAGTTGGTCAGGGATAGCGGCGGTTCGGGCGTTCGCGAACGAGTCAGCACCCCGTCAGGCACGCCACATGCGGCACCGCCGCAAGCAGCCACACCGCATCGATATAATGGCGCCTTTGAACGCGCGGCCTGTGCCGCGCCATGGCGCCCCGTCTGCGGGCGTTACTGTCCCATCGGCCGAAACGAACGCCAGGAGAGATATGAAGAAGTTTGCTGTAGTCCTGTCAGTGCCCCTCCTTCTCAGCGCTTGCGCATACTTCCAGAAGAACCCGGATGCCGGTGAACCCGTCACCGACACCACCACGCAGCGCTCCGTCAACGACGTGGTCGCCTGCCTGACGCAAGTCGCGACCAATCACAACGCCGCTTTCAAATCGACCGCGATCCCGCAGGGTCAGATGCTCGACTTCGGCGATTCGAACATCATCAAGGTGCGCGCCGACAATGGAGCGACCACTTACCGCTTCTACGCCGGCAAACGCCATGTGAGCAATCTGTGGATCGAGCAGGCCGGCAAAACCTGCGCACCGTAAGGTTGATGCGCGATTAGCGCGCAGTTCAGGCGCGCTCGGCGGCGGTAAAAATTGGCAATAAAAACAAGCGGTAACCGGTGTTTGTGCAATCTTCGTGTCACGGTGTTACAGGATAATGGTGTCTTAAGAATCGTTTAAGACTTCGTCCGCATGATCCACCGCAGACGACTAATCCGCACGAGGTACGCACCATGAACCAGCCAGACCAGAACACGAACGACACCCCCGCGCCGGCCAAGCGTCCTACCATCCTGCGCCGCCTGCTGAGCCACCACGAACTGGCCACCCTGCTGCTGTTGCTGCACGCGCCGATCGACGCCTCCGCGAAACCCGAGATTCCGCAGCTTCACGAAGCCGGGTTGATCGAGACGGTTGCCGGCAACGAAACCGGCGCGGCGCATTTCCGCCTGACGTCTGAAGGCAATGCGGTGCTGCGCGGACTTGGCGTGAAGTAAGGCGCCCTGTTGCGCGAGTCGACCGACTCGTGCATGAGATTTTTGTAGCGTTTTGTGTCAGTTGAGAGCGCCTGCCCGGCTCAGGCCACGGAAAATACCCGTGAGCCCCCCGCCTTAAGCCTGCCACACGCCGTAGCCCGCCTCGCGCAGTCCGATCGCCAATTCCACCTCCATGTCCTGTGCGCCGCGATAAGGCATGGGATTGAATATCTCGTACAACTCGGGCACAAGCCTCAGGCCGTAATCGCGCACATAGCGGTTCGCCTGAATGCCGGCCTTGTGCCGGTCGAAGCGCAAGTCTGGATCGAGTCCCGTCATCCCCACGTACACGCAAGGTTTGTCGAACCGGTAATCCGGATTCGCGCGGCGAAAGCGCGCCTCGTTCCAGACGGTGTCGTCCAACGCCACGACGTAGACGTAGTAGTGATGCCTGCGACGGACCATAGGCAGCGGCTCAGGCCCGCGATGTCCCGTGCAGCAGCATCCGGTATTCGGTCGGCGTAATGCCGACGGTCGCCTTGAACTGCCGCGTGAACGCGCTGTGATCGGTGTAGCCGCAGAGCGCGGCGACGTCAGTGACTTTGTCGTGCGAGACCAGCAGCGCGGTGGCCGCGTCCAGGCGGGTTTTCAGCAGGACCTGACGCGGCGTGAGATGAAACACCTTATGAAAGTAGCGCTCCAGTTGCGCGACCGACATATCCGCCATCAGCGCTAGTTGCTTCAGATTCAGCGGCTGCACGTAATTGTCCTGAATCGACTGCACGACCGCGGCGAGCCGGCTGTAGGCCGGATGGCTGCTTTCGTCCGCTTTCAGGTCGCGCGAAATGCCCGCGAGGCCGACCACCTTGCCCGCCGGATCGCGCAGCGGCTGCTTGCAGGTCAGACACCAGCCCGGCTGACGACCGGGATACAGATGCAGTTCGAGTTGATCGATCATCTGATTGCCGACGTTGATGATCGCCTTGTCCTGCGCCGTGTAGATGCGCCCGAAGCGGCGCGGAAAAACGTCTTCGGCGGTGCTGCCGAGCAGCGCCGATTTTTCCTTGAAGCCGCATCGCGAGGCTAGCGTGCGGTTGACGAGCGCATAGCGCGCCTCGGCGTCCTTGACGAAAAAGACGACGTCCGGCATGGCGTCGAACACCGGCTCGAGCAGCCGGAAATGCGACAGCATGCCGGCCAGCGTGGTGTCGTTCGGTTCGAGCGCGTGAGCCAGCGTGTTCATCGGCGGGTCCGGTGGTTCGTGCGAAGGAGGAAGCGTTCGCCCGCGCTAGGTTGCGGCCTGTGTCTCGACCTATGTCGCGGCGAACGGGTGCGGTCGATTATAGAACCGTGCGGCGGCCGACAATATCCGGGGTATGCGCGAGTGGGCGTGTCATTGTGATTCGCTTGCCGGTGACGTTGGGTTCGCGGCCATTAGCGTTTCGATCCGCGCGGGACTGAAGGGCGGGCGCGGCGCGGCGGACGGCCAGCCGAAGTAGAGGTTCGCTGCGGCGCCGCAGATTCTTCCCTGGCAAGCGCCCATGCCGCAGCGGGTATGCAGCTTCGCGTCGCGCCAGTCGGCGCAGGCGCGCACTTCGCCGACGCTGACGTCTTCGCAACGGCACAGCAGTGTGGCGTCGGCGGGCGGTGTGCGAGCGGCGGACTGTAGGGCGAAGGTGGTGGCGACGCGTTGGCCGAAGCGGCGCCAGCGCGCGCGGTTTGCTTGTAGGGCTTGCAGCGCGGCGTTGGCGTTGGCGTTGGCGCTAGGCACGGGATTGGAAGCGTGATATTCGCTGCGGCTCCCGACGCCACCACTCGCGCACAATCCGGCGATCTCGCCCTCCACCACCGCCAGTTCCGCACCACCGACGCCAGTACACTCACCCGCCGCGAGCACACCATCGACCGAAGTTCGCTGCGCGTCGTCAACAACGATCTCGCCCGCGTCGTTGATCTCGCAGCCGAGCGCCTGCGCCAGCGTGACGTTCGGCACGAGTCCAAAACCACAGGCGACGCGGTCGCAAGCGAAGGTGACGTTTTGGCGTCCACGGCGGATCGTCACCTGCTCGACGCGGCCGTCGCCGTGCGCCTCGTGGACGACGCTACCGGTCCAGTAACGCAACCCGGCGAACCCACGCGTCATCTCAACAGCCTGGCGCAACTTCGCAGGCGTGGCCAGCAACGACACCCCAAAACGGGCGACATCGAATGCCGAAGCCTGCTCGACCACCGCGACCACGCGCGCGCCGGCATCGCGTGCGGTGGCGAGCGCCGCGATCAACAGCGGACCGCTGCCGGCAATCACGATCCGTTCACCGCGCACCGGCATGCCGCCTTTGATCAACGCCTGCAGCGCGCCCGCGCCGGTCACGCCGGGCAAGGTCCAGCCGGCGAACGGCAGAAGCCGCTCGCGCGCGCCGGTCGCGAGGATCAATCGGCCGTAGCTGATCGACACGCCGCCGTGTTCCGCCGATTCGAGCAACAGACCACGCGAGGCCAGCGGCGCGACGACGCGCGTCGATGGCCAGTAGGTGATGTTGTTCTGCCCGCTCAGGCGGCTCAGCAGATGGTCGAGCGGTGCTTGCGGCGGATGCGCTGGGCCCTGACGCCAGATCTGACCGCCGGCGCGCGGATTGTCGTCGAGCAGCGCGACCGTGGCGCCGTCGCGCGCCGCCGCACAGGCGGCGTTCAGGCCGGCGGGCCCCGCGCCGACTACGACGATATCGAAGTGATGCGTCATAGCGTCGCCTTCGCAGCATCGGCATCGGCATCGGCATCGGCATCGGCATCGGCATAGTCATCGACATAGGCACGCGCCGCCGCCATCCGCCGCGCAAAGTCGAACCCAGCACTCACCGTGACGTCATAGAAATAAAGCGTCATGACAAGCGATCTCCATCACCCGTAAGCACGATCTGACCTTCGCGGCACAGCGTCTGGCACGCGAGCGCGTGCGCGCGGCCGTCGATCGTCACGCGGCATTCCTGGCAGACGCCCATGCCGCACAACGGCGCGCGGCGTTGTCCGCTCACCGACCGCCGCGCACCGCTCACGCCCGCGACAACCAGCGCCGCGGCCACGGTCGTACCGGCTTCGACGTCGATCGACCGGCCGTCGATCGTCAAGCGAATACGCGCTGCGTCGAGACTATTCATGAATCACCTGACGAGCGAAACGAGCCGGCAAATAAGGCTCGACGGGAATCGGCGCGGCACTCGACGTAATCTGCGCCGCGAGCAGCTTCGCGGTGGCGAGTGAAGTCGTCACGCCAAGCCCTTCATGCCCCACGGCAAGCCAGACGCCGGGCGCGAAATCGCCGGCCGGTCCGATCAGCGGCAGACCGTCCGGCGAGGCCGCGCGGAAACCAGTCCAGGCGCGAATACCGTTGAGCGTCGGCAGCGTCGGCAGATAACGCGCGGCGCGTTGCAGCATCTGCGCGAGCACGGGCATCTCGACGGCGGGGTCGGTGGTATCGAACTGGCGCGACGAGCCGATCAGCAATTGTCCCGTGGGCCGCGGTTGCGCATTGAACGCGACCGACGTCCCCACCGCGTGGTGCGCGCTCTTGATATACCCAAGCTCGAGCAGTTGATGCCGAATCAGGTCGGGATAACGGTCCGTGATCAGCAGATGGCCTTTCTTCGGCTGCAACGGCAGAAATCGCACGAGTTGCCGTGCGCCCAAACCGTTGGCCACGATCACATGAGCCGCGCTGATCGATTCGCCGTTGCTCAGCGTGACACGACCCGCCTTGATCGAACTCACCGCGGCACCGAGCCGCACGCTGATATTCGCCGCGCCCGGCGATTGCGTCAGCAGCCATTCGGCGACGGTAGGCGCATAGACGATGCTGTCGTGCTCGATCCGCAAGCCACCCGCCAGCGACGCCGCCAGCGCCGGCTCGCACGCTCGCAGCGCGGGCGCGTCGAGCAGTTGCGCGGCGACGCCCTGCGCTTCGAACGCGGCCTGCATGGCGCGCGCGGCTTGCCACTCTTCGTCATCGGCCGCGACCCATAGCGTGCCGCAGCGCGCGAACGCGTCGCGCGTGCGCAAGCGCGGCGCGAGTTCAAGCCACAGATCTCGCGCGTAGCGGCTCAGCGCGAATTCCGCCGGCGAGTCGTTCATCACGACGATATGGCCCATGCCGGCCGCCGTCGCGCCCGAGCCAATGCCGTGCGCGTCCAGCACCTCGACCCGCATGCCGAGCGCGCCCAGCTCCGCCGCGCACGCTGCGCCGACAATGCCCGCTCCGACGATCAGCGCGTCCGCTCTCATGCCGTGCGGATGCCCCACGCGAACGGATCGCGCTCATCAAAACACAGCCGCCCTTCCGCCATGATGTGCGCATGACCGGTGATGGTCGGAATCACCGAGCCACCGTCACCGTCGCCCTGAGCGGCGCGCCGATAGCTCGCCTCGAACACGCTGCCGATAATGCTTTCCTGCCGCCATACCGCGCCTTCGGCGAGCTTGCCGTCGGCCGCGAGACAGGCGATTTTCGCGCTGGTGCCGGTGCCGCACGGCGAGCGGTCGTACGCGTTGCCCGGGCACAGCACGAAGCTGCGGCTGTCGAGGCCGTCACGCGAGCCCGGTCCGAACAGTTCGATGTGGTCGATCAACGCGCCGTCCACGCCGGTAATGCGTTGCGCGATCAACGCGTCGCGAATCGCGCCGCTGAAAGCGGTCAATTCGCCGATGCGCGACGCCTCCAGCGCATGCCCATGATCGGCCACGAGAAAAAACCAGTTGCCGCCCCAGCCGATGTCGCCGGTCAACGCGCCGTAGCCTGGCACATCCACCGCGACGGCCTGGCGATAGCGGTAGGCCGGCACGTTGCGCACGCCGACGCTGCCGTCTTCGTTGAGCGTCGCCTCGACCACGCCGACCGGCGTCTCGATCCGGTGACGCCCGGGCCCGATTCGTCCCAGATGCGCGAGCGACACGATCAGGCCGATCGTCCCGTGTCCGCACATGCCGAGATAGCCGACGTTGTTGAAAAAGATCACGCCGGCCGCGCAGGTGGGGTCGTGCGGCTCGCACAGCAGCGCGCCCACCACCACGTCCGAGCCGCGCGGCTCGGTGACAACGCCCGCGCGCCAGTCGTCGAAGCGGGTGCGGAACACGTCGAGCCGCTGCGCCAGCGTGCCGCCGCCGAGGTCCGGGCCGCCCGTCACCACGAGGCGGGTCGGTTCACCGCCGGTGTGCGAGTCGATGATATCGATGGTTTTCATGACGCCCATGGTAGAAACGACGGACGCTCAAGTCTTGGTGCGCTTGCGCGCGGATTGTGACGATTTCGGCATAGCTTCGACCGCGTGCCGGGCGCGTCCTACTTGATAGAAGCCTGTCCCGATCAGGCCTATGCAATACGCAATCCACGCGACCGTACAAGTGCCTCACTGTGCCTGATCGCGCCGCCTCAGCATAATCACCGTTTTATCCCGATATACGCCGGCTGGCTTGAGACACTGGCATCTCAAGCTTGACGACTATGCCGAAATCGTCATCCACCGCGCGCGATTGACGCAAGACGGCGGGATTTTCCCTGCTTACACTGCGCTTCAACACATCACACTCAGGAGAGCAGTCGTGGCGCATATCTGGGAAGGCGTATTACCCGCAGTCACCACCAAGTTTCACGCGGATTTCAGCATAGACCGGACATGGACCGGCAAGAATATCGAAGCACAGATCGACGCGGGCGTCGACGGCATCATCGTGTGCGGGTCGCTGGGCGAAGCGTCCACGTTGTCGCTTGACGAAAAGTTGCAGGTGCTCGATATCGCCGTGGAAGCCGCGCGCGGCCGTGTGCCGGTTCTGTTGACGATCGCCGAAAACAGCACGCTCGACGCCTGCCGTCAGGCCGAAGCCGGCAGCCGCCACGGCGCGGCCGGTTATATGGTGTTGCCGGGCCTGCGCTATCTGTCGGACCGCCGCGAGACGCTCAACCACTTCCGCAGCGTTGCGGACGCGAGCGCACTGCCGCTGATGATCTACAACAATCCGCTCGCGTACGGCGTCGACATGACGCCCGACATGTTCGCCGAGATCGCCGACGAAGCAAAAATCGTCGCGATCAAGGAATCCTGCGGCGACGTGCGGCGGGTGACCGATCTGATCAACGCGGTCGGCGACCGCTTCGCGATTCTGTGCGGCGTCGACAATCTGGCGATGGAAGCGATCCTGATGGGCGCGCACGGCTGGGTGGCCGGACTGGTCTGCGCGTTCCCGCGCGAGACGGTGACGATCTACAAATTGCTGAAAGCAGGACGCCTGGAAGAAGCCCGTGCGATTTACCGCTGGTTCGCGCCGCTGCTGGCGCTCGACGTGTCGGCGAAACTCGTGCAGAACATCAAGCTGGCTGAGGCGATTGTGGGGCTGGGCACGGAGCCGGTGCGGCCGCCGCGTCTGCCGCTCGTGGGCGAAGAACGCAAGGCGGTGGAAACGTTGATTCGCAGCGCGCTGGAAACGCGGCCGGCGCTGCCGCAGATTTAAGCCGGGTTGAAAATCGGGCGGCCTACAGCCTGCTTAGGCCGCTTAAGCCGCTTCTTTCTGCGTATTGGCGGCTTCATCCTGCAGCAGATGCAGCAGCCGGTAGCCGCTTTTATAGACCGGCTGCAGCCGGAAACCGTTCGGCGCCTCGATTTCGAGCAGCAGGCGCAGGCGCGACACGTGACTGTCGATCGTGCGGGTAAATTCGCGAAACTCGCGGCCCCATACCATCGCGAAAATATGGTCGCGCGACATCACGCGGCCGATGTTGGAAAAGAACAGCGCCGCGAGCCGGAATTGCGTGCCGGACAATGCCACGATCCGTCCGTTCAGCAGGACGATCTGGCGGCGTGTATCGAAACGGTACGGTCCGACCTCGAAGCTCGCATTGCTGAATCGCTCGGGATACGTGCGCCGCAGCAGCGCCGCGACGCGTTCGCGAAACTCGGCCGGACGCACCGGCAACGCGACATAATCGTCCGCGCCGCCGACGAAGGCACGCACCATGCTCTCCTCCGACGTATCGCTCGACGCGAACACAACCGGCAAGCGGTCGCCGCCGACCGCGCGCACCAGCCGCAGAATTTCGGCGCCGGCGAGGCGCGCCCCCTGCCAGTCCAGCACCAGCAAGTCCACGGTGGAACGCGCGAGCGATTTCGACATGGCGAGGCCGTCGTCGTAGGTGACACAGGTGTGGCTGGCGCCGGTCAGGATCTTTTCGATCGACTGACGCATGAGCGGGTCATGCTGAAGAATGGCAATGCGCATGGGATAACTCTCAACGGATAGGTCGGACGCGATTCTCAGAGGCCCACCCATTCGATCCCATAGGAGCAATCCTAATTTACATAGATATCGGCTCACGCTGACAGACGCGTCCAGTATTCCTACAGGCGCTTCCGATTGTTCGCGTGGCTTCGTCCTGTCTGGCATTTAAAAATGCCGCGCCGGGGAACTTTCCCTAAGCTAATTAAGCACTTCCGGAAAGCCACTGCTTTCATCCTGTAAAATCCCGCCTGGCCCCGGTCGTCATCGCGCTCGCCCTATCCGGGCCGGCGCGCCGGTGTCCCGTGCTCTACCCCGCGCTTGCCACACTTCTCGCCCGACGACCGCCGTATTTCCACGCGCTACGTGTGGCTTCCAATTCAAGACAAGAAACAGGCAATGCAAGCGACAAATCTGGGTGGAGCGCAGGCTGTCACCCCACGCCCTCTTGGGCGCAGCGATTACAAGACGCTCGGCCTCGCGGCTCTCGGCGGGGCGCTGGAGTTCTACGACTTCATCATCTTCGTGTTTTTCGCGCCGGCCATCGGCCAGCTGTTTTTCCCGGCGGACATGCCGGACTGGCTGCGTCAGGTGCAAACCTTCGGCATCTTCGCCGCGGGCTATCTGGCTCGCCCGCTGGGCGGCATCATCATGGCCCACTTCGGCGACCTGTTCGGCCGTAAGCGCATGTTCACGCTGAGCGTGCTGCTGATGTCGGTGCCGACGCTAATGATGGGCCTCCTGCCCACCTACGCCAGCATCGGCGTGCTCGCGCCGGTGCTGCTGCTGCTGTTCCGCGTGATGCAGGGCGCGGCTGTCGGCGGTGAAGTACCGGGCGCGTGGGTGTTCGTCTCCGAGCACGTACCGCAGCGGCACATCGGCTATGCATGCGGCACGCTGACGGCCGGTCTCACGGCCGGCATCCTGCTCGGCTCGCTGATCGCGTCGGCGGTCAACCGCCACTTCGCGCCGGCGGAAATCTCGGCGTACGCATGGCGTATTCCGTTCCTGGTCGGCGGCGTGTTCGGCATGTTCTCGGTCTATCTGCGCCGCTGGCTACACGAAACGCCGGTGTTCGCCGAGCTCAAGCAGCGCAAGGCGATTGCCGCCGAAGTGCCGCTCAAGGCCGTGCTGCGCGATCACGGCCGCGCGGTGATCGTGTCGATGCTGCTCACGTGGATGCTGTCGGCCGCGATCGTGGTGGTCATTCTGATGACGCCGACGCTGCTGCAGAAGCAGTTTCACGTCGCGCCAGCCACCGCGTTGCTGGCGAACTGCGTGGCAACGCTGTGCCTGACGATCGGCTGCGTGCTGGCGGGCTCGATTGCCGGCCGGATCGGCGCGGGGCGCACGATTTTCGTCGGCGGACTCGCGCTGGCGCTCACCTACTACGTGATGTTCCAGCAACTCGCCGCCGATACCTCGGCGCTGGTGCCGCTGTATGGCGCGGCCGGGCTGTTCGTCGGCGTGATCGGCGCGATTCCGTTCGTGATGGTCAAGGCGTTCCCGCCGGCGGTGCGCTTCTCGGGCATTTCGTTCTCGTACAACGTCGCGTATGCGGTGTTCGGCGGCCTCACGCCGATCGCCGTTTCGCTGATGATGAAGTCCAACCCGATGGCCGCGCCGATGTATGTCGGCACGATCTGCGTGCTCGGGGCGTTGACGACGCTGTTTATCAAGGACGCGCCGCAGGCGCATTGAGCGGGCGGCTTACGCTGCCGGTGTTTCGCAACGACGGCGCGCCTCGGGCGCGCCGTCGTCGTTTGAACTGGCGTGTGCGTAGGCATCGGAGCAGGCGTACGGGCCCGCATTGGCCTGCCGTCGCGAGCGAGACATCGCGCCTTTCCGTAGTCCCGTGACAGGCATACTTCACGTAGTCCCGAAACATGACGCGCTGCATCGCGCCTACGATGTAACGCATGAACTCGCCCAAACCCTCCCTCTCGCCCGCCCTCGGCCGGATTCTCGCGACCGTCAGCGTCGGCTTCGTGGTTACCCAGCTGGACGTGACCATCGTCAATATCGCGCTGCCGAAAATCGGCGCGGACCTGCACGCGAATGTGGCCGGCCTGCAGTGGGTCGTCGACGCCTACACGCTCGCGTTCGCCGTGCTGATGCTGTCGGCCGGCGTGCTCGGCGACCGGCTCGGCACGCGACGCATGTACGCGGCGGGCATCGTGCTGTTCGCGCTGGCGTCGCTGGCCTGCGGACTGGCGCTCGATGCCACCCTGCTGGTCGCCGCGCGCGCGGTGCAAGGCATCGGCGCCGCGGCCATGCTGCCGAATTCGCTCGCGCTGCTCAACCGCGCGTACGGGCACGACCCGAAACTGCGCGCCCGCGCGGTGGGACTATGGACCGCCGCCGGCGCGATTTCGATCGCGGCGGGACCGGTGGTTGGCGGTCTGCTGATCGCGGCGTTCGGCTGGCGCAGCATCTTTCTCGTCAACCTGCCGATTTGCGCGGCCGGCCTGCTCGCCACGTTGCTGTGGGTGCCGCGTACTGAAACCACCCCTCGAGATTCGCAACAGACGACCGGAATCCACCCGGCCGCGCCGCGTGGCATCGATCTGAGCGGCCAGTGCCTCGCGATCGTCGCGCTGACCGCCTTCGTCGCCGCGGTGATCGAATGGCGGCCGCTGGGGCTGAGCCACCCGCTGGTGGCCGGCGGTTTCGTGCTCGCGCTGGTCGCCGCAGGCGCGTTCATCGCCGTGGAAGCGCGCACCGAATCGCCGATGCTGCCGCTGTCGCTCTTCGGCAAACGCAGTTTCAGCGTGGCGGTGCTGTTCGGCATCTGCGTAAATCTGACGTACTACGGCATGGTGTTCGTATTGAGCCTGTACTTGCAGCGCGGACGCGGCTACACGCCGTTGCAGGCGGGTCTGGCCTTCCTGCCGTTGACGGGCGGCTTCCTGATCTCGAACGTGGCGAGCGGCTGGGTCGTGGGACGTTTCGGCGTGCGGGTGCCGATGATCGCCGGCGCGATTACCGCGGGGCTCGGCTATGGCCTGCTGCATTTCGTCGACGCCAGCACGCCGCTGATCGGCTTGCTGCTGCCGTTCCTGCTGATTCCGTCGGGCATGGGGCTGGCCGTCCCCGCCATGACCACCGCCGTGCTGGCCTCGGCCGAAGCGAAGCGGGCGGCCACCGCGTCCGCGGTATTGAACACCGCGCGGCAAGCCGGCGGCGCGGTCGGCGTGGCGGCCTTCGGCGCGCTGGCAAGCGGTGCGGCCGCCCCGCAGATCGTCGCGGGCATGCAGGCCGCGACCGCCATCTCGGTCGGTCTGCTGGCGCTCGGTGGCATGCTGAGCTGCTTCATTCATCCACAGCCGCATACGTCGTCATCGTCATCGCGCGGCGTGGACGATACGCGGGTTGGCGAATCTCGGTCCCGCTGAAAACCTACGCTTTTTATCCGCGCAAAAAACGACCCCCGCGATTGCGTGAGCAATGCGGGGGTTGTTGTCGACGAGACGTAGCGAAACTGCGGCGTAGCTCCAGCGCAGCGGCCGCGCGAAAAACCTTGCGCCGGCGCCGCTACGACGCCTTTACAGCGACGCCTCCTGAATCGTGCCGGTATCGATCGCGCGCTCGATCAGACCTTCGTTCTGCGCTTTGGCGATCGCGTCGGCGATCAGCTTTTCCGGTTCCTCGATCTCGGCCTTCAGCGCGCTGAGGAACCCCGAGGCATCCAGAACGACCAGCGTTTTGGCCGAATCGGCGAGGCTGATGATCACCCGGTGAGGGGTCGGCCCTTCGCCGAGGCTCGCGCACAACTGCGTGACGTTGCCGCCAATGGTTTGCTCGAAACTTTGAATCATTATTTGCTCCCTTGGTTACAGCCAGAATCACATGCACTCGATACAGCCTACCGCAACCCGTCGATCAGCGACCCAGCCCGCCTCGTGGCGCACGCGCACCGTCGATACTGATACGGCCCGCGCCGGTCACGAACAGCAGCAGGAAACCGCCCGCGATCCCGATGTTCTTCCAGAAATGAATCACCATGTCGCGTTGCAGCGCAGCGTCGGTGACGTTCCAGAAATCGTGGCCGAGCACCGCCGTCGCGACCGTGTACACGGCCATGATCAGCGCCAGCGGGCGCACCTTGAAGCCGACGATCAGCAGCAGGCCGCCGAGCGCTTCGACCGCGGTGGCGATCGGCGCGGCGATCTGCACGAAGGGCACGCCCTTCGAATGCAGGTAGCCGACGAAGCCCGCATAGCCCAGCAGTTTCATCACGCCGCCCCACAGAAACAACACGGCGAGCGCAATACGCGCGATGAGGATGACGCCGGAATCGACGGGACGCGTCATGAGGAACTCCTGTAAATGAATAAGCAGCAGACCCGGCTAAAACGCCGCAGTTCCCCGCTGTGCACCTGAGAATATGTGCATTGCCCGTCTTTTCCAAGCCCGGGCGGGGTGGGTGACATTAGTCAGGCTTGAGGATAGCTCGCCACTTCGATCAGATTACCGTCCGGATCGCGGCAGTACACCGAGGTCATCTTGCCGCGCGCGCCGTCGCGCTCGACCGGGCCGGCCTCGATCGCCACGCCCTGCGCCAGCCAATGCGCTTTGACTTCAGCGGGACTCGTGGTGGTGATAAAGCACAGATCGGCGCTACCCGGCACCGGCTCACGCCCGGTGAACCACGCGACGGTATCGGCCATGGCGGGGCGCAGATTGATCTTCTGATTGCCGTAGGTCATCGCGACCCGCGTGCCGGTGCGCGATTCGAACTCGGTGCGTTGCATGCCGAGCATACGTGCGTACCAGGCGGCGCTGGCCTCCACGTCGGCAACGTTCAGAACGAGGTGATCGAGCGTGTCGATTGAGAAACTCATGAGGTTCGTCCTTGCGAGGTAACGTGAGGCGCGCCGCTGGGTGGCCGCTAGCGAGCGAGCGGCAGCGAACCGGGCTTACGACTGAGGCGCGTCCGGCGCCAGCAACACGCCCTTGGTGAACACGAAGCAGCCATAGCCGCGCTCTTCGCCCGTGGAGATCACGCAATAGGCCTTGCGCGCGCGCTCATAAAAAGCGAATCGCTCGATCGACACGAACGGCACGTCGCGACCTTCGGCAGCGTTGACCTCGATCTGCGCTTCGCGCTGCACGGCGGGGATCGTCTGCGGCTCGCCCACCACTTCCATCCGCGACGCGGGATGGTCAATGAACGTATCCAGCGGCATCACCGACAACACCGCGCGAATCGCACGCGGCGCGCTCACGCCGTCGAGGCGCAGCAGTTCGCCCAGCACCGACTCGCGCGCGACCGAACTGCCCGGGAAGTTGGCGTCGCAGATCACGAGTTCGTCGCCGTGGCCCATCGAGCGTAGCGCATGCAGTATGTCGGCATTGAGCAGCGGGTCCAGATTCTTCAGCACGGTCTCTCCTTGAGGTCCGATTGGCGGCTTACCGCCGGGTGTGGACGCTAAGTCCGGGTAACGCAAAGCGATTGTTGCGCGCGCGCTTTCGCCCGCTTTATCTGCGCACCTGCGTTCGGGAGGGAGCCCAATGACGAGCGACGCCCGACGCGGGCGGCGCAACGCTTCGACTCGCTTTCCGACGGACGATTGTAGCAAGCAACGTCAGCCCGTTCCGCGCCAACGGGCAGGGAGTTCCGGATCACGGCGCATGAAGCATTGCCGGGGTTTAGCGCCGGACGGCCCTCGCGCGCGGCGTATGTGTCATGTGCATGATGTGCGGCGTGTGTGACATGCCGGGCGTGTGTGTCATGCCCAACAGCACGCCCGCCGCACTGCCAGCGCAGCCACCCGAGCGCCGCCAGCAACACGAGACCCAAGCCTCCCAGCACCGGCTCGCGCCAGGCGAGCAGCGCGGTAAAGGTGAAGGCGCGTGTGCCGGCAAGTAGCGCGAAACCGGCGATGGCGCTGCAAAGTGCGTCGACCGCGCCCGACAAACGTGTAAACGCAACGACACTTTCGGGAACCGTGACGGCGGCGGGCTCATGCATGATTTTCTCCGTGAAAAAGTTTGTGGGTCAGGCGCCGCCCGGCGCCTCGTCGAGAAAACCCGTTACCGCTTGCAGACGGCCGCGCGAATCGACCATGCCGAAATCGGATCCCTTGACGATCGCGTCGCCCGCCGGCGTAATCAGCGCCCACGAAAAACGCAGCCGGTTCGCAAAGCCGTCCACGTCGGTGGTACGGCGAAACGTGTGATGCGGAAAGCGCTCGTGGACCGCGCGGATCATCGCGTCGATGCCGTCGTGACCCGCGCCGGCCAGCAGCGGATCGCGATAGTCGGCGTCGGCGCTCCAGGTCGCCGCGATCAACTCGCGACGGCGTGCGCCATCGGTTTCGTTCCATGCGTCGAAATAACGGTCGATCAGATCGGTATGGGCATTCATCTCAGACTCCTTCGTGAACTTGACTGAGCGCAACGCTCGGCGGACCAGGTGTCGACGGCGGGCTCGGAGTGAAGATTGACGGCTACGGTGTGGTGAGTCGATTACGTAGGAGGTAAGCATCTCGATGCGCCGCCATCCAGAGGCCTTCGTCGGAACCTTGCCGGGTCACCGGATTAGCCATTCGGCTGAATCGTCAGCGGCGCAAGCAGCCGCTAATCTCATGTGGGAATTTGGGAGCCGCGCAATGTCGTCGCGCGGTAGACGACGAACCGAACGAACCGGAGCAGGAGCCGCTTTATTAATATGGATTCCATACTTGTAAATACGTATCTTAGTAGATACAATCCTCGACAGATCGTTTCACCACCGGTGTACACGGTCAACCGCACCGAAATATTCGACACCTGGCTTGCCCACCTCGCGGACTTAAGAGCGAGAGCAAAAATCCTCGTGCGGATCCGGCGGGCGGAACGAGGTCATTTCGGCGACATGAAGTTGCTGGAAGACGGTGTGTCCGAGATGCGCATCGATTGCGGACCCGGCTATCGGGTCTATTTCGCGCGTGAAGGGTGCATGGTGTATCTGCTGCTCTGCGGTGGCGACAAGTCTACCCAGGCGGCTGATATCAAGCATGCCAAAACAATGTGGGCCGAACTCAGAAAGGAACTGTCATGAGCAAGATCAAAACCGCACGGTTCGACGCGGCGCATTACCTCGATAGCGAGGCAATGATCGCTGAATATCTCAACGCAGCGCTCGAAGAAGGCGACGCCGACCTGCTGCTCGCCGCGATCGCAGACATCGCCAAAGCACGCGGTATCGCCAAGGTCGCATCAGACGCAGGGCTCGGGCGCGAAAGCCTCTATAAAACACTCGCACCGGGCTCCAAGCCGCGTATGGACACCGTGTTCAAACTGCTGCGCGCGCTGGGCGTCAAACTTAATGCCGTGCCGGAAGGTGTGGCTGCCGCGTGATTCGCGTCTGCTGCGTTGCGCTCGCGGTCGGTCTACTGGTGGCATGGGAGTTGGGTGGTATGCGTTGGCGTCGAAAGGGGCTCGGAGCGGTTACGGGCATTCGTAAATTCTCCCGGGGTATTCCATTACCTGTCAGGTAATGGATCGCTGGCGTGCTTTGGCTATCATCGTTGCCATGAACACACTCTCTCTTGCGCACACCGCGCCGTCGTCGCCAACATCGCCGTCGGCTAGTCGCACCGTCGGCGATCTGCTTCGCGAATGGCGTCAGCGGCGAAGAATGAGCCAGTTGCTGCTCGCCACCGAGGCCGATGTTTCAACCCGGCATTTGAGCTTCGTCGAATCGGGCCGCGCGTTGCCGAGTCGGGAAATGGTCATGCATCTTGCCGAGCGACTCGACGTCCCGCTGCGTGCACGCAACGCGCTACTGGTCGCCGCAGGCTACGCGCCGCTGTTCCGCGAGCGCCCGTTGTCGGACCCGCAACTCGCCGCCGCACGCGAAGCCGTCGATCTGGTGCTGAAAGGACACGAGCCCTACCCGGCGCTGGCAATCGACCGTCACTGGACTATCGTCGCTTCGAACAATGCGCTCGCGCCGCTGCTGTCCGGCGCCAGTCCCGAACTGTTGAAACCACCGGTCAACGCGCTGCGGTTGAGTATGCATCCGGAAGGCATCGCCGGGTCGATCGTCAATTGGCATGCGTGGCGCGAGCACACGCTTACGCGATTGCAACGGCAAATCGAAGTGAGCGGCGACGGCACGTTGAGCGCACTGCGCGACGAGTTGGCCGCCTACCCCGCGCCACCCGGCGCCGAAGCCGCAGAGCACGACAATGCAGCGGTCAATCAGATTGCCGTGCCATTGCGGTTGCGCACACCGATCGGCGAGCTATCGCTTTTTAGTACGACCACCGTGTTCGGCACGCCGGTGGATGTAACGCTATCGGAACTTGCCATTGAAGCGTTCTTTCCCGCCGATCAGCAAACCGCAACCGCACTGCGCAACTTCGCCGACAGCCAACGTGCCGAAGCCGCCTCGTAGCCATTGCGTCACGCCGTGAGAGCGGGCAAGCTTGAGGGCTTGGCGGCGCGCACATGCACCGCTCAACCCACACGCACCGAGGGCTGCACTTGAACGACGCCACCGCTGTATTCATCCGCCAGCTCGGCCCGGCGGATCGCGACGCTTATTTTCAGCTTCGCTTGCGCGGGCTGAAGGCGCATCCGGATTCGTTCGGGCAGAGCTATGAGGAAGCGTTCGCACGAGGCCCCGAGCAGCACGACGCGAGATTGCAAGGTCTGCGCGCCGCCGAGGGCGAGTTTTTGCTCGGCGCCTTTGCATCGGTGGGCACATCGGCAAACACACCCGCGGACAAACCCGCGGACTCACCCCTACTCGGCGTAGTCGGCCTGTCGCGCAACCAGCATGACAAGGAACGGCACAAGGCGGCCGTAGTCGGCATGTATGTCGCGCCGGAAGCAGCGGGCCGCGGCATCGGCCGCGCATTGCTATGCGAGTTGCTGGCGCGCGCTGCGCAGATCGACGGTTTGCGGCAAATCCAGTTGATGGTTGGCAGCCACAACGAGGGCGCGCGCCGGCTCTACGAATCGGTCGGCTTTAGCAAGTACGGCTGTGAAGTGGGCGCATTGAATGTCGGCGGCGTATTTCACGATGCCGATCTGATGGTGCGTTTCATGTAACAGATCTTCGCGAGGTCGCTCCGCCTGCCTCAGCGCGCGACCCGCGCTATTTTTTCAGCCCCCTCCTCGCGACATCCCAACAAGACTCGCCAGCCGCGGTTTTTCGGCGGCAGCCACCAGCACACTATTCGTGCGGCCAGGTAATCGGCGCTTGTCGCGCCTGCGAGCCCTCCGCGCTGCCCAGCAGCCTGATACTCGACTACGGCGCCTGCCTGGCCCAAGGTTGTAACATCGGCGCCTACCTCAGCGGCAGTGTGTCAGGCAGCCTGCGCGGCGCGCTCCGGCTCGTCGCTGCGTTTGCCGGCAACGTGCCTGGCACGCATCTGCGCCCCCTCTTCGGCCTCGAAATCGAACGCGCTCGACCGACCCGTTGCTAAACGTTACGTAAGACGTTACAAATGCGGCCCAGTTTGTAACTGGGGCCGCACCGCCCAGTTACACCTGCGATTTGTCCCTCTAACAGGCTCAGCGAGCGGTATATATTACTTAATATTGCGTTCGCTTTCTGTTCCCTTTCTTGTCGCAGCGCAAATTACCGCACCGTGGGCGCACTCGATCATTTGTTCATATGATTAAGCAAGATGTCCACTGGGCAAGGGTTTCCATGGATCAGACGAAAATTTAAGACGGCAAAAAATCTGCTAGGCATTGACTATTACAGCACCGTGAAAGACTTACCGAAATTTAATGTATCTTTTTGAGATATTTTTTATAGAAGGGATTGATTTCTTGTTTTGCCCTTCATACAATTCGTCCCAAGCTGTTACGAAATGTAACGCGATGTATCAAAAGGTCGCCGTCTGTATCAAGTCGGTGACATGTAGCCGGAGGTTATCGTTTCCGGCGAGGCAGAAAAGACATAACGGCAAAAAATGCCGACATAGTAATTCGGGGCTTCGGAAACAGAGAAAATGGACCGTAGCAGCGAGACGCTGGATTCAATCCGCGAGATTAACTTGTCTTACATCATGCTCGCGCAACGTATGTTGCGTGAGGACAAACCGGTCGGCATGTTCCGTCTCGGTCTGTCGTCGGAACTGGCTGATTTGCTCGCGGGCTTGTCCCTCGCGCAGATCGTCAAGCTGGCCGCTTCCGATCAGCTTTTGTGCTTTTTCCGCTTCAACGACCACGCTATGTTGTCGGCGTTGACGCAAACCACGAAGCACGCCGCAGTTGCACCGACTCACGCGGCGATCCTGCTGGCAGGCCAACCTGCCGAGCAGTTTGCTTAATCGAGGTGACGACGATGCTCAAGCGTAGCCTGACGGAAGACGCACAAGAAGTATTCCGTGCGATCGCGCTGATCGAACTGGGCGCCCGTATGCAGGTGCTCGAGAGTGAGTTGACGCTCTCGCGCGACCGCATGATCCGCCTGTACCGCGAGGTCAAAGGCGTATCGCCGCCCAAGGGCATGCTGCCGTTCTCGGCGGACTGGTACATGACGTGGCTGGCGAACATCCACGCGTCGTTGTTCTACAACACGTACCTGTTCCTGAAGAACGAAGCGCGTTGCTCGCATCTGGACGCGCTGACCAAAGGGTATCGGCTGTATCTGGAACATTGCCACCACAGCGAATCTGAACCGGTGCTGGATCTGACGCGCGCCTGGACGTTGGTGCGTTTCTTCGACGCCAACATTCTGCAACTGACCAAGTGCTGCCGTTGCACCGGCAAGTTCGTCGCGCATAAGCACGACCTGCAGCACAACGTCGTGTGCGGCGCTTGCCAGCCGCCGTCGCGCGCCGGCAAGACGAAGAAGGCCGCAGCCGCTCGCCAGGAAGCGCTCGAAGCCGCGCAGATCGCGCAAGCCGCCTGAGTTGAAGTTATTCGACGAGGGCTGGTCCGGCCCGACTCGAACCGAAGCCTGAAAAACAAAAGGTCCGCCATTGAGCGGACCTTTGTTTTTGATGGCGTCTGATTTGTCGTGGCGCCGCGACACTGAACGCGGCGAACGCAGGCCGGTCGAGACATCGACTCTCAGCCGACCAGTCCGATCGTCTGCACCACCAGCCACAGGTTGGCGACGCTGATCACCACGAACAGCGTCCACGCGACGAATCGCGTCAGCAGCGTATTGGCGAATTCCCCCATCAACGAACGGTCGCCGGTCATCCTGATCAGCGGATAAAGCGCGAACGGCAGTTGCAGGCTCAACACGACCTGGCTGGCGACCAGCAACTTGCCGACCGCGCCGTTGCCCATCATCTGCACGCCGATCAACGCGGGAATCAGCGCGAGCGCGCGGGTGATGAAGCGGCGCTGCCAGCACGGAATTTTCAGGTTCAGGAAGCCTTCCATGATGACCTGCCCCGCGACCGTGCCGGTGAAGGTCGAGCTTTGTCCCGACGCGAGCAGCGCAATGGCGAACAGCACCGCCGCGAAGCCGGTGCCGACGATCGGCGCAAGCAGCTTGTAAGCGTCTTCGATCTCAGTGACCTGAGTATGGCCATTGGCATGAAACGCGGCGGCGGCAAGAATCAGGATCGCCATGTTGATCAGCAGCGCGATCACCAACGCCCCAATGGTATCGAGCCGCGACATACCGATCGCCGAGCGGATACTCGCGGGATCGCGCTTCACCGCGCGCGTCTGCACGATCGACGAATGCAGGTAGAGGTTGTGCGGCATGACGGTCGCGCCAAGAATGCCGATGGCCAGATACAGCGGTTCGCGCGAATTCAGCGCCTGCCACGACGGAATCAGCCCCATCGCGACCGACGGCCAATGCGGCTTCACCAACGCTAGCTCGACGATATACCCCACGCCGATCGTCGCGATCAGGCCGAGCATGATCGCTTCGAGGTCGCGGAAGTTTTTGCCCTTCAGGCCCAGCACGATCAGCGTATCGAAGGCGGTCAGCAGCACGCCGGTGGTCAGCGAGCATTTGAACAGCAGGTGGAATGCGAGCGCGCCGCCGAGCACTTCGGCCAGATCGCACGCAATGATCGACACTTCCGCGAGCACCCATTGAAAGCGCGCCACCGCCGGCGAATAACGCGCGCTCGACAGTTGTGCAAGATCACGCCCAGTGGCAATACCCAGGCGCATGCTCAAACATTGCAGCGCAATGGCCGCGAGACTCGAGAGCACGACGACGAACAGCAGGCTGTAACCATAGCGCGAGCCGGCTTCGATGTCGGTCGCCCAGTTGCCGGGGTCCATGTAGCCGATCGAAATCAGCAGGCCGGGACCGGCGAATTGCAGAATCTTTTTCCAGAACGGCGCGCCTTGCGTGATGGCGACCGAGCCTTGCACCTCGGATGGGCAAAACGGCGCCGTGGCGGTGGTGGGTAGTTTGAACTGCAAGCGTGGAATCTCTCGAGGAGGATAAAGCGCGGCGCCTCGTATCGAGGCGCCGCGAGCCGCCTCAAGTGTACAAAGAAACCTCCGGCAATGTCCCACTCAGCGCGTAGCGGCCGACGTCGCGGATCCGATAGTCGAGCGGATCGTGCAACGTGTGTACGCGTGCGTTACGCCAGAAACGATCGAGTGCGAGCGGCCCATGCGTGGCGCGCGCGCCACAGGCATCGAAGAGTTTTTCGCTGACGTCGAGCGCCGCGCGGTGCGCCACGATCTTCGCCTCCGACGTAGCGAGCGCGACGTGCGCGCGCGTTTCCGCCGTGAGCGATGTGCCTTGCTGCCACGCATCGTCGAGCGCATACGCGGCACGCGTGGCCAGCGCTTCGGCGCTCACCGCCTGCAGACGCATCTCGCCAAAGCGCTGGATCAGGTAGGGATCGTCGGTGGCTTTGTCGACACCGGAGCTGATCCATGGCCGGCCATGCTGGGTCACGTACGCGCGCGCTTCTTCGAGCGCACCTTGCGCAATGCCTACAAACAGATTGGTCAGCACCTGCTGCGAGATCAGCGTGCGCAAACTCGCGTAAGGGGTGTCGGCTCGCTGCAACACTTCGTGCGGCTCGACCACGACCCGCGCGAACGAGACGCTGCCGCTGTCGGTCTGTCGCTGGCCGATCGGATCCCAGTCTTCATGCACGGTGATGCCCTCGCGCGCGGTCGGCACGACGGCGAACACCGGTTTGCCGGTGACGGGGTCGTGCGCGGAAACCGTCATCATTTGCGAGCCGCGTGTGCCGGAGCAAAAGCCTTTCTGACCATCCAGAAGATAGCCGCCGTCACTGGTTGCGCTCGCAACCAGCCGGGTATCGAGCGGATTGACCGCGTTGCCCCACCACCAGCGTTGTTCGACGGTGCCGCGCAGATAGCGGGCACGTTGTGCCGGATTGCCCCAGACGTTGACGCTCACCACCTGCAGGCAGGTAAAGCCCAGCAAATGCGCAAGCGCGCTGTCGACGCGCGCGATCCGCCGGATCGTTTCGTAGATGTCGGGCCAGCGCGCGCCCGCGCCGCCGAATTCGCGCGGCACCGCGAGCGTGAGCAGCCCCGCGTCGGCGATCCATTGCTTTTCCTGCGCGGCGTGGCCGCCGTCGCGATCTCGCTGCGCCGCGCTCGCGCGCAATGCGTCGAGCAAACCGGCGAGGTCGCTCGCCACGGGTGCAGCGGATGCGTCGCGTGGGTGCAGCGCCGCGGCTGGGCGAGGGTCGTTCATCCTGAGTCCGTTTAGAAAAAGTGGAGCGGCCTGCGATCACACACGCTGCGCGAAGCGCCTGACGAGTCGGTCGCCCGCGAACTGTACCGCCGTCACGATCGCGATCAGCAAGACGATCACCGTCACCATCACCGTCGTATCGAAACGCTGGTAGCCGTAGCGGATCGCCAGATCGCCGAGACCGCCGGCGCCGACCGCGCCCGCCATTGCCGACGAACCGATCATGGCCACCACGGTAATGGTGAAGCCGCCGAGAATGCCCGGCAACGCTTCGGGCAACAGCACATGCCGGATGATATGCCTGCGCTGCGCGCCCATGGCTTGCGCGGCCTCGATCAACCCGCGGTCCACTTCGCGCAGGCTTACTTCGGCGACGCGCGCGAAGAACGGAATCGCCGCGATGCTAAGCGGCACGATCGCCGCCCATACGCCGATCGTGGTGCCGATCAGCAAACGCGTCAACGGCAACAGCGCGACCAGCAGAATGATGAACGGCGTGGAGCGGAACGCATTGACCAGCGCGCCGAGCGCGCCGTTCACCGCGCGCTTCTCGCAGATACCGCCGCGTGTCGTGGTGACCAGCAGCAGCGCCAACGGTATGCCGATCAATGCCGCAAAGAACGCGGACACGCCAACCATGACGATCGTGTCGCGAATCGCATCGGCCAATTCGGAGAGCCACAGATCAGACATAGCCTAATACCTCGACATGGTTCGCATAGCGGCGCGCGCGTTCGAGCAGCGTCGCGATCTGCTTCTGCACGGTACTGTCCGCGCTTTCCCGCACTTGCGCCGATACCACCAGACGCCCTTGTGCATGTCCTTGAATCCGGTCGATGCCGCCGTGCACGAAACTGACGCTACCGCCCTCACTACTCAGCGCCGAGGTGAGGCCGCCGATATCCGGCTCGTGCGCGTCGGCGCCCGTGAAGCGCACGTCCAGCAGAATCCGCGCATCGGTTTGCGCGAGATCGTGTAGCGGCTTGACCCGTTCCGCCAGATCCGCGGGCAAATCATGCACCAGCGTGCGCAGCAACGCGCGCGTCGCGTCGTGGTGCGGATCGCCGAACACACGCCACACCGGACCGTTTTCCACCACGGCGCCCCGTTCGATCACGGCGACCGTATCGCAGACTTCACGAATCACCTGCATTTCATGCGTGATCAGCACGATGGTCAAATTGAGCCGCCGGTTGATATCGCGCAGTAACGCAAGAATGGCCTGGGTCGTTTCCGGATCGAGCGCCGAAGTCGCCTCGTCGCACAGCAGAATGTCCGGGTCCGTGACCAGCGCTCGTGCAATGCCGACCCGCTGTTTCTGACCGCCGGACAAGCTCGCCGGATAAGCGTCGCGTTTAGCGGACAAGCCCACCAGTTCGAGCAGCGCGGCGACTTTCCTGTCGATCTCCGCTTTCGGCACGCCCGCGATTTTCAGCGGCAACGCAATGTTCTCGCGCACCGTTTTCGCGGAGAGCAGATTGAAGTGCTGAAACACCATGCCGATGCGTCGACGCAATGCCACGAGTTCGCGCTCGTTGAGTTCGCCGACGCTTACGCCGTTCACGCGCACCGCGCCGGATCCCTGTTGTTCCAGACCGTTGACGAGCCGCAGCAGCGTCGACTTGCCCGCCCCGCTGCGGCCGATAATGCCGAACACCTCGCCGCGAGCGATCTTCAGCGTGACGTTGGCGAGCGCCGTGGTCGACACGCCCCGCGCATTCGTGAACTGCTTGCTCACGTTGTCGAATACCACGGCGATGTGTTCCGGCGTCTGAGGTGCATCGCGATTCGGGGCGAGAGACGGCGAGTCTTCGATGAACTGCGGGGCGTCGAAAATATGGGCCATGGCGGCGCTCCTGTCAGACTTGCACAATGTTGGGCAGGTCAGCTTGCTCATTAACTTGCGGACCGGTTTGCGGATTGTTTTGCGCGGACCGCCGATGCTGCGCGCCGACATGCACCGCCGGCAATCGCGCACGGCCGCCGCCGAACAGCTTCTCGCGCAGCGTCGGCGCCGGATCGTAGTCTTCCTTGTAGACGCCGCGATTCTGCAACTCGGGCACCACCAGATTCACGAAGTCTTCGAACGATTCAGGCATGACGGTGCGCGTCAGATTGAATCCGTCGACACCGGCCTCGTCGATCCACGACACCAGCTCATCGGCAATCTGCTGCGGCGAACCGACCACCGGCTTCGCGCGACCGCCGAGCGTCATCTGTTCCAGCACCTTGCGCTTGGTCCACACGCCGCTCACGCTCTTCTTCGAAATCGCTTCGACGGCCGACTGCATCGACTCGGTCTTCACATACGAAATCGGTTCGTCCAGCTCGTATTGCGAAAAGTCGATACCGGTCGAACTGGAGAAATGCGCGATGCCGCCTTCCGCACTCGCATAGCGGCGATATTCCTCGAATTTTTCCTGCGCCGCGCGCTCGGTTTCACCGACTACCACGGTAATGCCCGCGAAGATCTTGATATCGTCCGGCGCGCGTCCAAAGCTCACCGCGCGCGCGCGAATGTCGTCGACAATGGAGCGCGTCAACTGCTTGTTCTGTCCACCGACAAACACACATTCCGCGTGACGTGCCGCGAAATCGACACCGCGGCTCGACGATCCCGCCTGATACAACACCGGCGTGCGTTGCGGCGAAGGCTCGCTGAGATGAATCGCGTCGATCGAATAGTACGGGCCGTCGTGCTTCACGCGGTGCACCTTGTCCGGGTGCGAAAAGATGCGCGCCGCGCGGTCGCGCACTACGGCATCGTCTTCCCAGCTTTGTTCCCACAGTTTGTAGACCACGTCCATGTAATCGTCGGCGCGATCGTAGCGGTCGTCGTGACTGATCTGTTGTGCGAGCCCCATGCCGCGCGCCGCGCTGTCCAGATAGCCGGTGACGATGTTCCAGCCCACCCGCCCTTTGGTCAGATGATCGAGCGTCGACATGCGCCGCGCGAACAGATACGGCGGCTCGTAGGTCAGATTCGACGTGACGCCGAAGCCGATGTGCTTCGTGACGTGCGCCATGGCGGGCACGATCAGCGACGGGTCGTTGATCGGAATCTGCACCGACTCGCGCAACGGCGTTTGCGGTCCGCCCTGATAAACGTCGTATACGCCGACGATATCCGCGAGAAAGATCCCGTCGAACTTGCCGCGCTCCAGCGTCTGCGCGAGGCTCGTCCAGTAATCGAGGTCGGTGTAGTTAGCCGACTGGTCGCGCGGATGCGTCCACAAACCATGATTGATATGGCCAACCGCGTTCATATTGAACGCGTTCAGCAGGATCTTTTTCTTCGCCATCGTGCGACTCCTTTTCTATGGCTCTGACCTACGCGCCGCGATTACCACGCCACGGCGTAGAGGTTGCCGAAGGCTTTATCGAGCGCAGCGCGCACGGCGGGCGAATGCTGATAGATCGCGATGAACTTGCGAATACGCGGATCGTTGACGCTGTCCGGTCGCACGACCCATTGGATCGCGTAGTTCTTGTTTTCCAGCCCGTCGAAGAGCAATGCGCTATTCGGGTCGGCGGTGCCCGCGAGCTTGATGAAGCTCGGGTAGCCTTGCGCGAGATCGACGTCGTCGAGCGACCGCGCCAGTTGCGAGGCTTCCAGTTGGACGATCTTCAGGTGCTTCGGGTTGTCGATAATGTCTAGCGTGGTCGCGCGATAGTCGATGCCCGGCGTCAGCTTGATCAGTCCGGCGCGTTGCAGCAGCAACAGACCGCGGCCGCCGTTGACTGGATCGTTCGCAATGGCCACCGTCGCGCCATTCTTCAACTCGTCGAACCGTTTGATCTTCTTCGAATACAAACCGATCTTCATGATCGTGCCCGGCGCGATCGCGACGAAGTTGTAGCCGCCCTGCTTCTTCGCGTTCTCGAGAAACGGAATGTGCTGGAAGTAATTGACGTCGATGTCTCTATTGGCGAGCGCGGCGTTGGGCGTGTTCCAGTCGGTGAACTCGATGATCTTTACGTCGAGGCCTTGTTCTTTCGCCTCGCGCGCGGCGACTTTGAGCGCCTCGATTTGCGGGCTGGTGGCGGTGCCGATTTTCAGCGTGGGCGAATCGGCCGCCTGGGCGTGCGTGGCCGATAACGCAAGCGTGAAACTGAACGTGATCGCGCCGATCAGCGCAAGCGTCGGTGCGTTGAAAAAACGCCGTACTTGGGGCAAAGGAATACGCATGGTGAGCTCGTAGAGTTAGACGTGGTGCGTTTCGAGGCGAGCGGATTCAACGGCCTGACCGAGGTGAACTCGGGCAAGCCGTACGGCATCGGGCAACGGGACACTGCAACGGGCGGCTTAGCCGGCGCGTCGTGGCAGCAACAGGACGCGCGAATCGCTCAGCGCGGACAGCGGAAGGTCGGACAGGTCATCGCCTCTCTCCAGATGAGGTGCGAATCATCATAGAGGGCGGAAAACCAACGGTCTACGAACGGATTTTTGGAAGGAAAGCGGGAAAAATGATTTGGAATAAAAAAGCCGGGCCGCGCTCCCGCGCGACCCGGCTTCCACCACCGTTCAGTACCCTGAATGGAGGACTACTGCTTCGCCACCTGCTGCACAGCCACATCAGCGCCTGACGCAGCCGAAACCACAGCCGCGCCCGAAGCCGGCGCCACCGCACCCACCGCAGCATCCGGCGCCTTCCCATCACCCCAGCCGCCGCCCAGCGCGCGAATCAGGTTTACTGTCGCCACCGCCTGCGTGCCCTGCAAATGGCTCGCCTGCAATTGCGAAGTCAGCACCTGCCGCTCACCGTCGATCACATCCAGATAGCTGACCGCACCTTCCGTGTACTGCGTGCGCGACAAATGAGCCGCCCGTTGCGACGCTTCGACCGCATTGTTCTGCTCGCGCATCTGATCGTCGAGCAAACGCAGATCGGCCAGGTTGTCCTCCACCTCGCGGAACGCCACCAGCACCTGCTGACGATACTGCGCGACGTCTTCGTCGTACTTCGAACGCGCTTGCGCGAGATTCGCCTTACGCCGCCCACCGTCGAACAACGGCAACGTCAACGCGCCACCCGCGAGCGGCCCGAGCACGAACGCGCGGCTCGACCACATGAACAGATCGCCCAGCGTGGCCGACTCGAATCCGAACGCACCGGTGATATCGAGCTTCGGGAAGAACGCCGATTTCGCCAGTCCCACACGCGCATTCGCGGCCTGCATTGCCCGTTCCGCCGCCGAAATATCCGGCCGGCGTTCAAGCAGCGCCGACGGTAAACCCGCCGGCACCTGCACCGTGACCGGCTTGAGCGGCGCTTCCGCGAACGAGAAATCCGCCGGCGGCTTGCCGAGCAGAATCGCGAGGCTGTGCTCGGACGCGGCGCGCTGACGTGCCACGCCGACCGCATCGGCACGCGCGCTCGCGAGTTCGTTGCGGGAGCGCGAAACATCCAGTTCACCGATATCGCCTTCCTTGAAACGCCGCTCGACCAGCTTCAGCGTATCTTCGCGCAGCGTCACGGTACGGCGGTACAAATCCTGATCCGAGTCAAGCTCGCGCAACTGGAAGTAGTTCTGCGCCACGTCCGCTTGCAACGACAACTGCACCGAACGGAACAGCGCTTCACTTTGCTGCTCGTCCGCGCGCGACGCGTTCACGTTCGAACCGACACGCCCAAACAGATCCGTTTCGTACGACGCGGTAGTTTGCGCGCGCCAGATCGTGCCGGTCGTGCCACCCGCGTTATCCGGCAAGAACTGCGAGGCCGCCGACGCACGCTCGCGCGTCGGGCCGAAGCCCGCGTCGAGTTTCGGGAACCAGTCCGACTTCGCCGCTTGCGTCACCGCACGCGACTGTTGCACGCGCGCCGCTGCGGCCTTCAGGTCCTGATTCGCGGCCGCCGCCTGCTCTTCCAGCGCGTTCAACTGCGGATCGCCGAAGACCGTCCACCATTCGCCGCGATGCGCGTCGTCGGCGGGTTGCGCCGTTTTCCACGTGCCGGTTTCTTGCGGCGATGCCGCCGTGCCCGACGTCGACGTCGTCACCGGTGCTTCCTTGAAGGCCGTCGGCGTGTCGACATCCGGCCGCTTATACGTCGGTTCCAACGAGCAGGCGGCGAGCAACGCGACCAGCAAAGCGCTGGTTGCCGCGCGGCCCCATCCGCTCAAAGATTCATAGCGTTTCATTATTGTTTTCTCCTCAGGCTTCCGTCGCCGACGCGCCATAGTGCGGCGAATCCTTCTGCGCGACGTGAATCGTCCCGCCCGCCAGCGTACGCAGCACCACATAGAACACCGGCGTCAACATCAGACCGAACAGCGTCACGCCGAGCATGCCGAAGAACACCGCGATACCCATTGCGTGGCGCATCTCCGAACCGGCTCCGCTCGACAACACCAGCGGCACCACACCCATGATGAAAGCGATCGACGTCATCAGAATCGGCCGCAGACGCAAGCGGCTCGCCTCGATCGCGGCCGACAGCGGCGTGTGCCCGTCGTGTTCGAGCTCGCGAGCGAACTCGACGATCAGAATCGCATTCTTCGCCGACAAGCCCACCAGCACCATCAAACCGATCTGCGTGAAGATGTTGTTATCGCCGCCCGTGAGCCACACGCCGGTCAGCGCGGACAGCACGCTCATCGGCACGATCAGGATCACCGCGAGCGGCAACGTCAGGCTTTCATACAGCGCGGCCAGCACGAGGAACACGAGCAGCACGCTGATCGGGAACACCCACAGGCCCGCGTTGCCGGCAAGAATCTGCTGATACGTCAGGTCGGTCCATTCGAGCTTCACGCCGTGCGGCAAGGTTTCCGCCGCTACGCGTTCGGCTGCGGCTTGCGCCTGGCCCGACGAGAAGCCTGGCGCCGGTCCACCGTTGATGTCGGCAGCCGTATAGCCGTTGTAACGCACCACCATTTCCGGACCATAGGTCGGCGTGACCGTCACCAGCGACGACAACGGCACCATGTCGCCCGCCGCATTACGCGTCTTCAGTTGCAGGATGTCGTCGGCACGTTGACGGAACGGCGCATCGGCCTGCACTCGCACCTGGTACACGCGGCCGAACTTGTTGAAGTCGTTCACATACAACGAGCCCAGGTAAATCTGCATCGTGTTGAACACGTCCGTGACCGGCACACCGAGTTGCTTGGCCTTCACGCGATCCAGGTCGACGTTCAATTGCGGCACGTTGATCTGGTAGCTCGAGAAGGTCGGGCCCAGTTCAGGCGTTTGCGCCGCTTTCTTCACGAACGCTTCCGCGGCCTTGTTCAATTCCGCGTAACCGACCGCGCCGTGATCCTCCAACTGCATCTTGAAGCCGCCAAGCGTGCCGAGACCGAGCACCGGCGGCGGCGGAAACACCGCGACGAACGAGTCTTTGATCGCACCATATTTCTGGTTCAACGCACCGGCAATCGCACCCGCCGAGAGCGTCTTGTTGCCGCGCTCCTTGAACGGCTTGAGCGTGACGAACACAATGCCTGCGCTCGAGCTATTCGTGAAGCCGTTCACCGACAAACCCGGGAACGCCACCGCGCTTTCCACGCCCGGCTGCTTCAGTGCGATCGCGCTCATGTCGCGAATCACTTTTTCCGTGCGGTCCAGCGACGCGCCGTTCGGCAACTGCGCGAACGCGATCAGGTATTCCTTGTCCTGCGCCGGCACGAAGCCGCCCGGCACCACGTGCGAGATCAGCACCGTGCCGCCCAGCAGAATCGCGTACACCGCGAGCATGGCGCCTTTACGACGCAGCACGCCGGTCACGCCCTTGCCATACGCCGTGGAACCGCGATGAAAGACCTTGTTGAAGCGCTTGAAGAAGCCGCCCAGCAGGCGATTCATGACGCGAGTCAGGAAGTCTTCCTTGGCGCCGTGGCTGCGCAACAGCATCGCAGCCAACGCCGGCGACAGAGTCAGCGAGTTGAATGCCGAGATCACCGTCGAGATCGCGATAGTCATCGCGAACTGCTTGTAGAACTGACCCGTCAGGCCCGTCATGAACGCGAGCGGCACGAACACGGCGACCAGCGTCAGCGCGATGGCGATAATCGGCCCGCTCACTTCCTGCATGGCCTTGTAGGTCGCATCACGCGCACTAAGCCCGTTTTCGATATTCCGCTCGACGTTCTCCACCACCACGATCGCATCGTCCACCACGATCCCGATCGCGAGCACCATGCCGAACAATGACAATGCATTGATCGAGAAGCCGAAGGCGAGCAGCAGCGAGAAGGTCCCGATAATCGACACCGGCACCGCGATCAACGGAATGATCGACGCACGCCACGTTTGCAGGAACACGATCACCACGATCACCACCAGCGCGATCGCTTCGAGCAGCGTATGGATAACCGCTTCGATACTCGAACGCACGAACTGCGTCGGGTCATAGACGATCTTGTATTCGACGCCCGCCGGCATGTCTTCCGACAGTTCCTTCATCGCGGCACGAACCTGATCGGAAATGGCCAGCGAATTCGCCCCCGGCGCCTGGTTGATCGCGAGCGCCACCGCCGGCTTGTTGTCGAGCAGCGAACGCAGGCCGTATTCCGACGCCGCGAGTTCGACCCGCGCAATGTCACGCAGATAGGTCACGCCGCCGTCCGGCGTCGTCTTGACGATGATGTCGCCGAATTCGCCCTCAGTCTTCAGACGGCCACGCGCATTCACCGACAACTGCAGTTGCGTGCCCGGCACCGAAGGCGATGCGCCGATGACACCGGCCGCCACCTGAATGTTCTGCTCACGGATCGCGTTGACCACTTCGGTCGCCGTCAACCCGCGTTGCGCGACTTTCTGCGGATCGAGCCACACACGCATGGCGTAGTCGCCCGAACCCCACAACTGCACTTCGCCGACACCCTGAATTCGCGCCAGACGATCCTTGACGTTCAGCAGCGCGTAGTTGCGCAGATACGTCATGTCGTAGCGGTTATTCGGCGAGATCAGGTGGACCACCATGGTCAGCGTGGGCGAGCTCTTGATCGTGGTGATACCGAGCCGTTGCACGTCTTCCGGCAGACGCGGCAGCGCCTGATTGACGCGGTTCTGCACCAGTTGCGTCGCGAGGTCCGGATTGGTGCCGAGCTTGAAGGTCACCGTCAGTGTGAGATTGCCGTCGCTATTGGCTTGCGACTGCATGTACAGCATGTTCTCGACGCCGTTGATCTGCTCTTCGAGCGGCGAAGCGACGGCTTCGGCGATCACTTTCGGATTCGCGCCCGGATACTGCGCGTGCACCACCACGGACGGCGGTACGACTTCCGGGTACTCCGAGATCGGCAGCTTGAAGAGCGAAATAATGCCCGCCAGCAGGATCAATACCGACAACACGCCGGCAAAGATCGGCCGATCGATGAAGAATTTGGATATGTTCATGGGATGCTCTTAACGTTGGAGCATGCGCCGCTCAGTTCAAACCGCGGCGCACTCGGCTCACGAATTCTTGTCCGCTTTGGTGCGTGCCTGCGTGGGGGTCTGGGCAAGCGGCGCGCTGTTCGGATCCTGATCGGCGTCCATCGGCACCATGTGGGCGCGCACCATGTCGCCTGGGCGAACACGCTGAATACCGTTCACGACGATGCGGTCGGTCGCCTGCAAACCACCCTTGACCACACGCAGATTGCCTTGCATGGAGCCCACCGAAATCCCGCGATACACGACGTGATTGCTCTGGTCGACCACCAGTACGAACTTCTTGTCCTGATCGGTGCCGACCGCGGCGTCGTCGATCAGCAGCGCCGGATGCGGCGCACTGCCACCCACCTTCACGCGTGCATACAGACCCGGGATCAACGCACCATCCTGGTTATCGAAGCGCGCGCGCACCCGGATCGTGCCGGACGACGTATCGAGACGGTTGTCGACCGATTCGATCGTGCCGCTGCGCGAGTAGCCGGTTTCATCCGCGAGGCCGAGTTCCACCGGCACCTTGCTGCCGTCTTTCGCACGGCTCAGGTATTGCAGGTAGGTCTGTTCGTCCGCGTCGAACGAGGCGTAGATCGGCGAAACCGACACCAGCGTGGTTAGCGGCGTAGCGCTTGCACCCGCTGCCACCACGTTGCCCACCGTGATTTCCGCGCGCGACACGCGGCCCGCCACCGGCGCGACAATCTTCGTGTAGCCGAGATTGATGCGGGCGGTTTCGAGCGCGGCTTGCGCGGCCTTCAGGTTGGCGCTCGCTTCGCGTGCGGCGTTCTGGCGGTCGTCGTAGTCGCGCTTGGCGATCGCGTTGTCGACGATCAGGCGTTGCGCACGCTCCCAGTCGCTTTGCGTGTAACCCGTGCGCGCCTGGGCGGCCGCGAGTTGCGCTTCGGCGCGATCCACTTCCGCCGCGTACGGACGCGGGTCGATCACGAACAGCGTGTCGCCCTTCTTCACGAGCGCGCCGTCCTTGAAGTTGACGGACACGATCGTGCCCGGCACCTGCGAACGCACGTCCACTTTTTCGACAGCCTCCAGACGGCCCGAATAGCTCTGCCAGTCGGTAATGGTCTTCTGCACCACCGTGGCGACGTCGACTTCCGGCACGATGGTCGGCGCGGCCGGCGAGCTCGCATCGACGCGGATCGCGCCGAACGTTCCCAGCCCGGCCACGACGATGACGGCAAGCGCTGCAATCGCCACACGGCGACGGGAAAGAGGAAGAATAGTCATGAAAAGCTCCCGGTATCGTTGATGGATTTCTGCTTATTTCTGTTCATCGATGAGCGCGTGCGTCGAAGCGCCACTGAAAAAATTGCACCGCTTCCTGCAAGGCGGGCGGATGGTCGGCCAGTGCGGCATGCGACACGCTCGGATAGCGGACCACCTGGGTCTGCACTCCCGCGTCGATCAGACTGCTGGCGTATTTCTCCGCCTCCACGTGCAGCACGTCGTTTTGCGCCGTCGCGATCAGCGTGGCCGGCAGGCCCGCGAGACGGCACGATTCGAGCGGCGCGGCATACGGATGCATGCGTTGCGACGCTTGCGGCAAGTACGCGCGATAACACGCTGCACACTCTTTAGCCGTGATATCCGAGCCAAGCCGCTTTTCGTCGCCGAGCCGCGTGAGGCTCGGATCGAGCATCGGCCCGAACAGCGCCTGCGCGGCAATCTGCACGTCACCCCGATCACGCGCGATGAAAGCGAGGCAATTGGCCAATTGCCCGCCCGCATCATGGCCGGCTACGCCAACCTTCCTGCTATTACCGCCAAACGCGCGCGCCCGCGTTTGCACCCACAGCGCTGCGCGATGCGCGTCTTCCGGCGCCGCGGGAAACGGAAACTGCGGCGCCAGCGAATAACCCACCGACACGACGAGTGCCGGTAAGTGTTCTGCGAAATACCGTGCGGCGTAGTCGGCCTGCTCGATCGAGCCCTTCGTAAAGCCGCCGCCGTGGAAATAAAGCAATACAGGCAGTGCGGTCTTCTTGCCTTGCCGGTACAAACGCAACGTAATGTCCTGAGCGTGCCCTTCAATCTGCACGTCGGTGACTTCGAGTGCCGTGCTGTCCGCCTCTGCCAGGCTGATGCCGGAGGGAACGAAAGAGTACGGCGGTTTAAATGCATCCATGTCGAGCCGCGCAATGCGCATAGAACTTCAATGGTGCGAATTGTGGGTTCGGCAGACTCGTAAATAAATGCCTATAATCCGGCAACACAATTCGGCGCCCCTGAACAATCAGCTGCGATTGTCTGCGGATTCGTTTTCCCGCCCGGTGCGCCCGCCCCTTCCGGAGGTTTGCAATGGACCGGCTTCAGGCCATGCAAGTGTTCACGCGTGTCGTCGACACAAATAGCTTTACCCGCGCAGCGGAAACGCTCGACCTGCCGCGCGCATCCGTTACTACCATCATTCAGAATCTCGAAGCGTTCCTCGGCACGCGCCTGATGCACCGGACCACGCGGCGTCTGTCGCTCACGCCGGACGGCGCGGCGTACTACGAACGTTGCGTGCGCATCCTTGCGGATGTCGAAGAGACCGAAGCCAGTTTTCAGAGCGGCAATAAAAAGCCGCACGGCAAGCTGCGCATCGACATGCCGGGGTCGATCGGCCGCCTGCTGGTGATTCCTTCGCTGTGTGAATTCCACACACGCTATCCGGACATCGATCTGCAACTCGGCTTGACGGATCGCCCGGTCGACCTGCTGCAGGAAGGCGTGGATTGCGTGGTGCGCGTGGGCGCGCTACAGGATTCCTCGCTGGTGGCGCGACGTATCGGCCTGTTCGAGGGGGTGACCTGTGCGGCGCCGGACTACATCGAGCGGGCGGGTATGCCGTCTTCACTCGAAGATCTGGAGAATCACAAAGCAGTCAATTACTTCTCAAGCCGCACGGGACGCACGCTCGATTGGGCCTTCATGGTGGATGGCAAAGAAGTTGAAGTGAAGATGAAGAGCATCGTGTCGGTGAACGACGCAGACGCCTACGTGACTTGCGGACTGGAAGGCTTCGGTTTGATTCAGCCGGCGCTCTTCATGGTGCTGCCGCATCTGCGGTCGGGTCAGTTGGTGGAAGTGTTGCCGGAACTGAAGCCTTTGCCGATGCCAATTTCCGCAGTCTATCCGCACAGTCGCCATCTGTCGCCTAAAGTCCGCGTTTTCGTAGACTGGATTGCGGAGCTGTTCGATCGTTGCCCGTTGTTGAGCGGACGCGGTACGCTCGACGCAACCTGTACGAAGCGTACTTTCGAAGAACGCGAGTCTGCACCGACACTCGACACACCCGTAATCACCGAATGGGTTGCGTGAGCAACTAGCATTGAACGGCAATTGAAGTACAGTTTCTGGAACAGTGAATTCCAACCGCGGCGCTAATGCCGCGGTTACCTCGATCCACCGCCATTCGCGCGGCCTTCACAACGATTGTTCCAGAATCGCGACAATTCATTTCGCGAAAGTGCGATTTATCCGCACTGCGTCGAAGTCTACATTTCACCCTGTCGCGGCGCTGCTTGCGCTGCAAACGAATCGACAGAGGTGAATCATGAAACGCAATCTCCTGGCAGGTCTCGCTCTCTCGCTGCTTGCAAGCGCACCGGTATTCGCACAGAGCAATGGCGGCGGCATCGGCCGCGCCGGTACTTATGAAACGCAACCCGCCGCAACAGTGGCCGCGACCGGCAAGACGCGCGCTGAAGTGCAGGCTGAACTGGTCGCCGCGTATCGCGACGGTTCATTGCCTTCGCTGAATCGCACCACGTATCCGAACAAGGGCCTGGTCGGTCAAACGCAGGCGGCACGTATTGCCCTGCAGGAAGGCCACGACGGCGACGTCACGCGCGTAGCCGAAAAACAGTAACGCACTGAAGTGAAGCTGCCGCAATGATTCGGTTTCCAAAAGAAACGCTCAGCGCGGCGCCAACCATGCACTCTTCAAAAAGGAGCACATCATGACACCCTCTGAACTCGACCATTGGGATACTGACGCACCCGTCTGGACGCCGTACCGCGCGCCGCAACGGTAAGTGTGTTGTTGGTAGCAGATGAGCCTGGCTGCGGTGACGATCCTCCGCAGCCAGGTTTGTTGGCTAGATAGAACTAACGTTTCGGCACGCCATCACGCCACTCGCCCCAATGCGTGGCGATATCCTGCACGAGCGGATTGCCGGAGCGGAACAGGTTTTCAATCGCAATCGTGAAGCCACCTTGCGACGCGTAATTGAGCAGGTTGTCCGCGCTCGTCTGTCCATCATAAGGACGGTCGAAATCGGAGCCCGCCCGCAGCACGGCGACACGATTCAAATCGACCTTGTGTACGGAAGCGGCACGCTTCAGCGCCTCGTAGGTGGCGTTGTCTTCCTGCTGCGTCGTGCAGTAAACCCCTTTGCCGTCCGTCAGAATCCTGGTCCAGTCACGAGCACGCTGTCCGATGAGCGTGCCGGACCACCACGTATCCCCCGCAAGCGTGTCGCACTGAACCACCGACGGCGGCCGGTTAGCCGGCGCATACGAATACTTGGCCCGCGCGGCCTGAGCCTGTGCGTCGTCCGACAAGGCGACGTTACGCGACAACGCGAACGCCGTATCGGCGAGTTGCGTATTCAACTGGAACACCTCGGTTTTATAGTCCAACGGGGGCTTCGCCGTGGGACCCGCGGTATTGATGCCGAGGTACCCGGTATTCCAGTTCGACGGAATTTCACGCCCATCGATCTCCCACTGAATCCCGAAGTCCACCAGATATTTCGCCCACGCGGCCGAACCCACCGTGCCCTGCTGCGGATCGATCCCGGCGATACCGGCGACCATGAAGTACGTATGCCGCAAATCGAAACGCGGCGAGAACGTCAGCGCCATGATCGACGCCGCCGCGTTGGTGTGCCCCATGCCGGTGGTCATCACGCACACGTCCTGCCTGTTGCAATGGACGGTCGGGTAATCGGGCGACAAACCGTCTACCGTAATGTCGCGCCACGGTCCAAGCCGGTCGAGCCACACCTGGCCTTCCGGTCCGAACATCGAAATGATCATGACCTTGACGGGGCGGCCGTGCGAGCCGGCGTCGGCTTGCGAGGCATCGCCGTTGTCGTCAGCGCTGGCCGGGCCTGGCGTAAAAACCGCGCAGGCCGCGAGCGTAACAGCGCAGAAAGCGCCGAGTGTGCGAGTCAGCATCGAGTTCTTCCTTTTTGCTTGTGATGCAGGTTGGGAAAGAGTGCCGCTTTCAAGCCGGAAGAAGTATAGGTGTGAGGAAATCATTTGCCACTACGCAGCGCATCATTTCCCGTGCTCGATGTGATCGCTGTGCGAAATCGCATGCAAATCGGCTCAATACGCATTTCTCGCCGGGTTCTTATAATCGATGGTTCGCAGCATGCCCCGAATGAAATCCCGTTCAAAGGTGCACCGCCTTTGTGCACCTCACTTCGTACCTGGAGCATCACGATGGACTATGTGAAACTCGGCCGTACCGGCCTCGATGTATCGCGTCTTTGTCTTGGCTGCATGAGCTACGGCGTGCCCACTCGCGGCACTCACCCCTGGTCGCTCGACGACGAAGCGTCGCGGCCCTTCATCAAACAGGCGCTCGACTACGGCATTAATTTCTTCGACACCGCGAACGTCTATTCGGACGGCACCAGCGAGGAAATCGTCGGCCGCGCGCTGAAGGACTTTGCCAAACGCGATGAGATCGTGCTGGCCACCAAGGTCAACAGCCGCATGCATCCTGGTCCGAACGGCGCCGGTCTGTCGCGCAAGGCGATCATGTCGGAGATCGACAAAAGTTTGCGGCGCCTGGGCACGGACTACGTCGATCTGTATCAGATCCATCGCTGGGACTACGAGACGCCGATCGAAGAAACCATGGAAGCGCTGCACGACGTCGTGAAGGCCGGCAAGGCCCGCTATATCGGCGCGTCGTCGATGTACGCGTGGCAGTTCGCCAAAGCGTTGCACGTCGCGGAAAGCCATGGCTGGACGCGTTTCGTGACGATGCAGAACTACGTGAATCTGCTGTATCGCGAGGAAGAGCGGGAAATGCTGCCGCTGTGCGAAAACGAAGGCATCGGCGTGATTCCGTGGAGTCCGCTGGCACGCGGGCGCCTGACGCGCGACTGGAATACGGAAAGCGCACGCTCCGAAACCGACGAATTCGGCCAAACGCTGTACGCGCAGACCGAAGACGCGGATCGCAAGATTGTGGAACGCGTCAGCAAGATTGCCAGCGACCGCGGTGTGCCGCGCGCGCAGGTCGCGTTAGCGTGGGTGTTGCAGAAGCAGCCGATTACCTCGCCGATTGTCGGCGCGACCAAGCTGCATCATCTGGACGATGCGGTCGCCGCGCTGTCGTTGAATCTGAGCGACGACGAAATCCGTCAGCTTGAAGAACTGTATGTACCGCACGCGGTGACCGGCTTCAAGTAAGCCGGCTTCAAACGCGCGGCACGTCCGGTTCGAAAAACACCCAGCGGACTTGCGGGAACGCCGCCTGCAAGTCCGCCTCGATCACGTTGATCGCGTCCACCATGGCGCGGCCGCTGGCGTAGTCGATCATTTCGGCCTGCACGGCCACCACCACGTGGCGGCCCCATTGCAGCGTAATCATGTTGATGATGCTGCGAATTTCGGTGCGCGCCTGCAAATGCGCCTCGATCGCGCGACGCACTTCCGGGCTCGCCGACTCGCCGACGATCATCGACTTCACCTCGCGCGCCACCAGCCACGCGATCACCATCAGCAGCAGCCCCACGCCGATCGAACCCAGCGCGTCATAGACGGGATTGCCGGTCACCATGGTCAGCAGCACGGCGACGAACGCCATCGCGAGCCCCGCCAGCGCCGCGATATCCTCACCTGCGACCACCAGTAAATCGGATTCGCGCGTCTCGCGAAACCAGCGCCACATGCTTTTGTCCGGATGCGTCTTGCGGATTTCCTTCACCGCGCCCCACAACGACAAGGCCTCCAGCACGACCGACACGCCGAGCACCACCAGCGCGACATACGCGTACTGCAGCGGCTCACGTTCGAACAATCGATGCACGCCCTCATACACCGAGAACGCGCCGCCGACGAAGAACAGCAGCAGCGCTACCAGCAGCGAATAGAAATTGATCTCGCGTCCGCTGCCCATGGGGTGCAACGGGCTCGCCGGTTTGCGCGCTTCACGCAGACCGAATAGCAGGAGCAGCTGGTTACCGCAGTCGGCGGTCGAGTGAATCGCTTCGGCGAACATCGAACCGGAACCGGTGAACGCAGCGGCGGCGAACTTGCAGATCGCGATGCCCAGGTTGGCGGCGAGCGCGTAGAAAATGGCTTTCGGCGATTCTTCTTTCATCGTCGTGGAGGGTGTCGGTGGGGTCGGCGCCAATCATACCGCACCGCCTCCACACGACGAACACGCCCCACCTTGACCGAGAAACCTCAGCGGCGATATCGGCGTAAATATCGCCTTGCCGCCTCAAGACTCAGTTCTTGACCGCTGCGGTCGTTGCGGTCGTTGCTGATGTCGTTACCGCGCCCGCTTCGTGACCCGCCGCTTCCAGAATCAGATTGGCGATTTCCTGCGGATGAGACACGAGCGACAGATGACCCGCATCGAGTTCAATCGTCTTCGCCTTCATACGCGCGGCGAGGAACCGCTCCAGATCGGGAGAGATCGTCTGGTCGTCTTTGGACACGGCATAGAACGTCGGCTTGACGTGCCAGCCGGCCGCCGTGGTCCGCTCACCGAACAGCGAAGCCGCCGTGGGCCATTGTTCCGCATACATCGCTTTCGCCTGGTCGGGCGTGACGCCGTTTGCAAAATAGCGCAGGTAGGCCGTTTCGGAAATAGTGGTCAGGCCGTCATGATTCTCGACGCCCGCACGAACCGGCATGGTCGGAAATTTGCCCGACAGCGCAACGAAATCCTCGCCGGCGTCGGGCGCGCGTGCGGCGACATACACGAGTGCCGAGACTTTCGGATCGTTGCCCACGTCGCTCACGACCGTGCCGGCCCACGAGTGTCCGACCAGCACCGTCGGACCGTCCTGCAAAGCCAGCGCACGGCGCGTGGCCGCATCGGAATCCGCGAGCGACGTGAGCGGGTTCTGAACCGCGGTCACATGTATGCCGGCCGCCTGCAGACGCTCCACCACACCGTTCCAGCTGGAGCCGTCGGCCCAGGCGCCATGCACCAGAACGACATTGTTGGCGCGCACGGGCTGAGTGGTTTGCGCCGATGCTTCGTTAAAGAACAGCGGCGCGGTCAGCGCGACAAGTGCAACGACATGCGGGAGGCGAAAGGATTTCATGACTGATCGGAATAGATTGATGAAGGTCGACGAACTCGATATCGCGGCGTGACCGCGACACGGAGCCAGGTTTTTACGCGTGACTCCAGCGTTAACCCGGTTTCGTCGGCTTTATTCCAAACATTTTTTGCGGCCGCGACAGCCGATAAATTCCGCCGATCGCACCGTTTGAATCAATTCATCGCGCTCAACGCGGCCGTCGAAGCCGCGCGCGGGCCAACCTGAACGGCCCGGCGCATCCGTCGATCACAATCGGATCAGGCCCGCGGATCAGGCGCGCTGTTGTCGTTGCTGCCGACCGTAGTCGTCACCTGGCCGTTGAACAACTGCTTGCCGAGCGCGTCGAGATCCACTGTGCCGGGTTCAGCGATCAGCGCGTAGCCGAGTTGCCCGCGACGCCATGAAACTACGGCCATGCCGTGCACATTGCCGTCCGACGGCGCGGCGTCCGCCTTCGCCTCTTTCAGCACGCACAGCGCGACCGGGTTGCCCTTCTGCGGCAAATAGACGATCTGCACGAGCGCCTTGTCATGAAAGCGTAAGCGCTGCACACGCTTGAACGTGAGGCCCTGGCTGCTCAGATCGGGAATCTGCATCGCGAGGTTGTCGACGTGGCGAATGTCGGCGACGGTGGCGGTCGTCACGTTCATGTCGGGCTGCAACAGCGCGACCGTATCGCGCGTGTAAAGCTGCTGGTAGCCGGCGGCCGCCCTGATCCACGGCATCATGGCGGCGTCGTTCGACGCAGTGACAACGCCACCACTGCCGTTGTTGCCGCTGCCCGCCAATTGCGGCACCAGTCGCAACGCAAGGCCACAACAGAATGCGCCCGCAACGAACGCGACGGCGAGCTTCGGCCACGACAGCGTAGGCAGCAATCTCGCGCGCGGCTTGAGACGATGCACGTTCTCGCCCAAAGACGCTTCCTCGGGTTCGCTGCGGGACGACGCATCGGCAACGCCGGCCGCGTGCTGCTGCGCGGACGCATTCGCGAGGTGCTGACGGATCATCTCGTCGACACTTCGGCTCAACGATTCAGGCACTGGCGGCAGCGATTGCTGATCGAATGCTTCAGCATAGGGAAGTTGTGACGCGCGCAACATCGACACGCGCGAGGCGATCTCCGCGGACTCATGAATCGCATGTTCGACTTTCACGCACTCGTCGTCCGGCAGATCGCCGTCGACGTAGGCTAACAGGATGGCGTCATCGATCTTCATTGCGCCGCTCTCTGTGTGTTGCCGGTTGAGCGCGCCGCCGACGCGTCGCGCTCGCCGAATTGCGCGCCGATAGTCTGGCGCGCGCGGGACAGCCGGCTCATGATCGTGCCGATCGGCACGCCGAGCGTTTCGGCTGCTTCTGCATAGCTCATTCCTTCAACCGCGATCAGCAGCATCACGATCCGTTGCGCGTCGGGCAAACGCTCGACGGCCGCGATGATCTCGCCGCTCAGCAAGCTCGCTTCCGGATTGCGCGCGCCGGGATCGGCCACCGTCTCGAGAAAGTTATCGTCCCATTCCATGCTCGAACGGCTGCGCACATTACGCGCGCGCAATTCGTTGATCCAGGTGGAGTGAACGATCGAGAACATCCAGCTCAGCGGCGACGTACCCGGCTGCAATTGACTGGCGCGTTCGAGCCCTCGCACGCAGGCGCGCTGGAGTAAATCTTCGGCGTCGTGCTGATTTCCGCACAGCCGCAAGGAGAATGCCCACAGCCGCGGCAGCATGCCCGGCAGCAAATTCGGCAGATTCTCGGCATCTGCTGTTGACATGATTGACTGGCTGGAAGCAGGGGTTGCGGGCGGGCGAGGCGGCCGAAAAACCGGCCGTTGCGGGCAGGCCACGAAGTTCGCGGATTGTACAACGTTAGTCATACCGCTGCTGCCGCAAAAAATTGCATGGAACCCGACAATCCGGCCGTTTGAGATAGGGAGCCAACCCCGGTCAGACGCGCTCGAAGTTAGCCGACGCGAACGCCCAGTTCAGATGACGCGAGACCGTCGCCACCAGATAGTCCGGGCGGCGATTCTGATAGTCGAGGTAATACGCGTGCTCCCACACGTCGACCGTGAGCAACGGCGCGAGGCCGGCCGTGAACGGCGTTTCCGCGTTGCCCGTTTTGACGACCGCGAGTTCGCCGCGATCGACCACCAACCATCCCCAGCCGCTACCGAATTGCGACGCCGATGTCGCGACGAGCGCTTTCGATAGCGCTTCGATCGAGCCGAACTTGCGTTCGATCGCGGCCTGCAATTTCGCGCTCGGCGTGGTCGCGGCAGGACTCAGCGAGTTCCAGTAGAAGTTGTGATTCCACGCTTGCGCCGCGTTGTTGAATACGTCGGCGAGCATTGGCTGATCGTGCGACTGCACGATGATCTGCTCGAGCGACGCCTGTTCGAGCGGCGTACCGGCCAGCAGCTTGTGCAGATTGTCGAAGTACGCCCGATGGTGCTTGCCGTAATGAATCCCAACCGTGCGCGCCGAGATGGTCGGCTCGAGCGCGTTTTCCGCGTACGGCAGCGGTGGCAGCGCTTGCGGCGACACACCGAGGTATGCGGGCACGACGCTGAGCGCGGGCTTCGCGGCAGTCGGCGCCGTCTGGCCGAAAGCAAATCGGGAGAGCGCGACACCGACCGAAGCCAGCGACCCGGTCGCAATCAGGCGACGGCGGGAAATGAGCGAATTGAGCATGACAGGTACCGTGATGGTGGAGAGAGCGCGGCCATCGCCCGAATGACGGTGAGTCGTGGCCACTCACACAGAACAGTTGACCTGGCCTGGCTATTCCAACGTAAAACAACTTTTTACGCGCGATGGGCAAGCCGCAACCCATCCACGACGGCAGACAGAAATTCGTTGCGCTGCGGGTGGAATAAAGCGCGTTGCCGTGCGTTTTGCAAAGGACGGTCGAATGATCCGCGGTCCACCCCGACGGACTCGCAGCCGTTGCGGCTCGCGTCGTCGATTCGCTCGCCTGATCTCGTGAAGGCGCGGCGGGCACGCGCTCATCCCTCTACCGGAACTCCACTATGAAACTGCATCGAAACGCAGTGCTTGCCGCACTGTGCGCGGTCACGGCCGTCACGCTCGTCGCATGCGGCGGCGGCAACCACCTGAACACGCCGACGCCGACGTTGCCGTCGCAATTCAAGGCCACTACGCTCGTCTCGGACGGCAGCGCGAACGCACCGAACATCGATCCCAATCTGAAGAACGGCTGGGGTATTGCGTTCAATCCGACCGGCGTGGTGTGGGTGTCGGACAACAACACGAAGAAGTCGACGCTGTATGACGGCAACGGCGTCGTGCAGTCGCTGGTCGTGACCATCCCGCCGAATGCCGCCGGCGCCGCGGCGGGTCCGACCGGCATTGTGTTCAACAAGAGCACCGACTTCCAGATCAGCGCGAACGGCGCCGCCGCGTCCAATGCGCTGTTCCTGTGGGCGACCGACGCCGGCACGATTGCCGCGTGGTCGCCGAAGGTCTTGCCGACCCAGGCCGTCAATGCTTTTGACGACGGCGCGGACGGCGCGGTCTACAAGGGCCTCGCGATCGGTGCCAACGCCGGCGCGAATCTGCTATACGCGGCGGACTTCCACAACAAGAAGGTGGATGTGTTCGACAGATCGTTCAACAAGATCCAGCTCACCGGTCACTTCAGCGATCCGAATCTTCCGGCCGGCTTGTCGCCGTTCGGCATCGCGACGATCGGCAGCACGGTGTACGTCACGTACGCGCTGCTCGGTCCCGATGGTCGTACGCAGGTCAACGGTGCGGGCAACGGCGTAGTGGACGCGTTCGACACCGCCGGCAATTTCATCAAACGCATCGCGACTGCCGGTACGCTGAATTCGCCGTGGGGTGTCGCGCTCGCGCCAGCGAATTTCGGCGCGGCGAGCAATCTCTTGCTGGTGGGCAACTTCGGCGACGGCACGATCGACGCGTTCGATCCGAATACCGGCGCGTTTGCGGGCGCACTAATGAACACGGACGGCACGACGTTCAGGCAGCCCGGTATCTGGGGCATCGGCTTCGGCAACGGCTTCGCGAATCAGCCGCTCAATACGCTGTTTTTCGCGGCAGGGCCGACGCCGACGAGTGGCGTGTATGGACGTATCGACGTGACGCCGTAAGCGTGTCGCGCGGCGGGTGATCGACACACGGATACGGACACGGGCGGCCCTGATTCAGGCTGACCCGTGTACGCCGATCCACTCCCGTGTCACGCCCTTTCCAGCGCCGCCATCTCACGCACGATCACCAGCAGCATCGACAGACTCGCGCCGCCCGTGGCGCGCAAATCGGCCAGCAAACGACCGTAACGTTCGAGCTGCGCACCACGTTTGTCGCGCCAGGTCTGAACCAGCGCATCCGGTGTCGACGCGTCGTCGGCACCGGTTAGCGCACTCATGGTCAGTGCGCGTTTCAGGCGGGCAAGCTCGGCCAGCGCCGTGGCGCGTGCGAGCATGTCCCAGTGCGTGGGCGCGGGCAACGCCGCTGCACGCTCGCTGATCCAGCTGTAGTTCAGCAGCGTGCCGAGCGCGAAGTACACGCCCGCCACGAGTTCGAGGCTGCGTCCGCAGGTGGACGCCACTTCGGCGATATCGAGCAACGCGGCCGAGATCTCGCCGCTCGCGATCCGCACCGCGAGTTCGCCGTCCACGCCGGCATCCACCAGCACGCGCTGGCGCTCGGACAACGCGTCGAGATCGGCGTCCGGCAACAACGCGGGCCATTGCGGCGCGAGGCGCTGCGCCGCATCGCGGCAGCGCGCGAGCAAGCCGGCCACGTCGCCGTTGCTGACCGCGCCCGCTTGCAACTGCCGCAAAAACCACAGCGCCGAACGTTCGACAAGCCGCGCGACTTCGACGAACATGCGCGCCTGCACGTCGTCGGCGACGCGGTTATCGAGCGCGTCGATACTGCGCCACACGTCGTCGAGATCGAACACGTCGCGCGCCATGATGCAGGCGCGCACGATATCGCCCGGCTGCGCGTCGGTTTCCTCCATCAACCGATGCACGAACTCGCAACCTACCCGGTTCACCAATGCATTGGTCAAATGCGTCGCGAGGATTTCGCGGCGCAACGGATGGCGCTGCATCGGTTCGCTGAAACGCTGACGCAACGGTTTCGGGAAGTACTCGACCAGCATGTCGCTGACGAGCGGGTCCTCCGGCATGGTCGAGTCGAGCAACGCGTCGTATAGCCACATCTTGCTGTACGCGAGCAGCACCGCGCGTTCGGGCGTGGTGAGGCCTTGTTTCGCCGCCAGCCGTTCGGCGACTTCTTCATCGGTCGGCAGAAACTCGATCACGCGATTCAGGCGCCCCGCGCGTTCGAGATAACGCATCAGACGCGCCTCGGCATCGAGCAGTTCGACGCCGTAGCGGCCCGCAATCGACAGCGCCTGCGTCTGGTAGTAGTTGTCCTGCAACACGAGCAGGCCGACTTCGTCGGTCATTTCGGCGAGCAACGCGTTGCGCTGCTTCTCGGTCATCTCGCCATCCGCCACCACCAGTCCCAGTAGAATCTTGATGTTGACCTCATGGTCCGAGCAGTCGACGCCCGCGGAATTGTCGATCGCATCCGTATTGATGCGGCCGCCGCGCTGCGCGAACTCGATACGCCCGAGTTGCGTGAGACCGAGATTGCCGCCTTCGGCGACGACCTTGCAGTGCAGATCGGCGCCGTTCACGCGGATCGCGTCGTTGGCGCGGTCGCCGACTTGCAGGTGCGTTTCGCGGCTCGCTTTCACATACGTGCCGATGCCGCCGTTGTAAAGCAGATCGACCGGCGCCTGCAAAATCGCCCGCATCAACTCAGTCGGCGCAAGCGCCGGCACGCTGATGCCGAGCACCGCCTGCACCGCCGGCGATAAAGGAATCGTCTTGGCGGTACGCGGAAACACGCCGCCGCCCGCGGAGATCAGCGCAGGATCGTAATCGGCCCAGCTCGAACGATCGAGAACGAACAGGCGCCCACGTTCGGCAAGACTGCTTGCCGGATCGGGGTTCGGATCGAGAAAGATATGCCGGTGATCGAACGCGGCCACCAGCTTGATATGCGGCGACAGCAGCATGCCGTTACCGAACACGTCGCCCGACATATCGCCCACGCCGACCACGGTAAAGTCCATGGTCTGCGTATCCACGCTCATTTCGCGGAAATGCCGCTTGACCGACTCCCACGCGCCGCGCGCGGTGATCGCCATCTTCTTGTGGTCGTAGCCGACCGAGCCGCCCGACGCGAACGCGTCGTCGAGCCAGAAGCCGTATTCCTGCGAGATCGCGTTCGCGTAGTCGGAGAACGTCGCCGTGCCTTTGTCGGCGGCGACCACCAGATAGGGATCGTCGGGATCGTGCCGCACCACGTCGGGCGGCGGCACCACGGTCGTGCCCGCGAGGTTGTCGGTGACGTCGAGCAGGCCGCGCAGGAAGGTCTGATAGCACGCCACGCCTTCGCGCATCCACGCATCGCGCTCGCTTTGCGGCGGCGGATTCTTCACGACGAAGCCGCCCTTCGAACCGACCGGCACGATCACCACGTTCTTCACCATCTGCGCCTTCATCAGGCCGAGCACTTCCGTGCGGAAGTCCTCGCGCCGATCCGACCAGCGCAGACCGCCGCGCGCCACGCGGCCGCCGCGCAAATGCACGCCTTCCACGCGTGGCGAGTACACCCAGATTTCGAACATCGGTTTCGGCTCGGGCAAGCCGGGCACTTGCGATGGATCGAACTTGAACGACAGATACGGTTTCGGCCGGCCGTCCGCGTTGAAGCGATAGTAGTTGGTGCGCTGCGTGGCCTTGATCACGCCGAGAAACTGCCGGAGTATGCGGTCCTCGTCGAGATTCGGCACCTGATCGAGCGCGCTATCGATCGTGCGCAGCCAGCCGTCCACGCGCGCCTCGCGTGTCTCGCCCAGCACCGGATCGAAACGCGCGATGAACAGTTCGACCAGCATTCGCGCGATTCCCGGATTACCGGTCACTGCGCGTTCGATATACGCGTCGCTGAAGGTCGAGCCGACCTGGCGCAGATACTTGGCATACGCACGCAGTATCGTCACCTCGCGCGCATTCAGTTGCGCGCGCAACACGAGTCGATTGAAATCGTCGCTTTCGATCGCGCCGGTCCACACCTGCTCGAACGCTTCCTCGAACAGATCCTTGACCCGTTCGATATCGAACTCCGCGTCGTCCGCGAGTTCCAGGCCGAAGTCATGAATCCACGCGGGGGTAGCGTCCAGCGCTTCGATCAGGTACGGCCGTTCTTCATCGACGCGCACGCCCAGATGCTCCAGCATCGGCAAACTGCGCGACAGCGCGATCGGCAAACCGGCACGGTAGACCTTGAAGCGAAACGCGCGTGGGCCCGCTTCGATCGGGCGATACAGGTTCATCGCAAGCCGCTCGCTGCCTTGCACGCGTTCGATCAACTCGATATCGCGCACCGCAGTGCGAGCGGGATAATCGTCGCGATAGCCGGCCGGAAACGAATCCGCGTAGTGTTGCAGCAGACGGTTGCCCTGCTCTTCGCCGAATGCGTCGAGCAATGCGTCGGCGAGATCGTCCTGCCAGCGGCGCGCCACGTGTACGAGCCGCGCCTCCAGTTCTCGCGTGTCGACGTTGGGCATGCCGCCCGGTTTCGCATGCACGACAAAATGAATGCGCGCCAGCGTCGACTCCGACAGCAGCGGCGTGAATTCAACGCTCTCGCCATTGAACGCTTCAGCCAGTAAGGTCGCGATACGTTGCCGCAGATCGGTGTTGTATTTGTCGCGCGGCACGAACACCAGACACGACACGAAACGGTCGAAACGGTCACGCCGTATAAACAGACGCGTGCGCTGATGTTCCTGCAAACGCAGCACGCCGAGCGCGATGTCGTAGAGCTGGTTCTCGTCGGCCTGAAACAGTTCGTCGCGCGGATAGGTTTCGAGTACCGTCACCAGCGATTTCGCCAGATGACCTTTCGGCAGGAATCCGGCGCGCCGCACGATATTTGCGCATTTGCGCCGCACGATCGGAATCTCGGCGGCGGAAACGAAATAAGCCGTCGACGTATAAAGCCCGATGAAACGACGCTCGCCGGTCACCTTGCCGTCCGCACCGGTCAGCTTGATGCCGACGTAGTCCAGATAGCCCGGACGATGCACCGTGGCGCGAGAATTCGCCTTGGTCAGAAAGATCGGCGACGAACCGGCAATGATGTCGGCGGCAGCCGGCGGCAACGGCGTGACGTCGGGCGCGCCGATGGGCCGCAGTTCGTCACGCAGAATGCCGAGCCCCGAGCCCGCCACCGGCCGCAAACCGTAGCCGATATCGTGCTGCACCAACTCATAATCGCGTTGGCCGAGAAAGGTGAAATGATCGGCCACCATCCATTCGAGGAACGCGCGCGCCTCGAGTCCTTCCGGCCCGGCCTCCCCGGCTTTCATGCCTTTGATCGTGCCGCGCGCGAGTTCGACGATCTTCGGCCAGTCCTCAACCGCGGCACGCACGTCGCGCAATACCTTCGCGATCTCGTCGCGCAGCGCGTCGAGCTTTGCGGCGTCGCCGCATCGGTCGACTTCGAAGTGAATGAACGAGGTGAGCTGCGAGCGCGAGTCGGTCGCCTCTTCGGCGCCCTGGCCGACGCGTGTGATCGCCCCGTCGGGGCCGCGCCAGATCCGGAACACCGGATGCACGACCGAATGCAGCGCGAGCCGCAAACCGTTGACCGCCATCGACACCGAATCGACCAGGAACGGCATGTCGTCGTTGACGATCTCGATCACCGTGTGATCGGAATGCCAGCCGTGCTGTTCGAGGATCGGGTTATAGACGCGCAGCCGTTCGGTGCCCGGCACGAAGCGCTGCGCGGTTTGCCAGTGTGCGAGCGCCGCGCCGTAGAGATCGGCGATCGAGCGGCTTTGCAGATCGTCGGCATCGACGAAATCGTAGTAATGCCGCAGAAAGGGCTCGACGACGTGGAAGGTCGGCTCCGGTAAACGCCCCCGCGCAAATTCGATGACATCGTTCAGCAGGTGTGTAACGGATTCTTCGTTCTTGGCTTGCATGATCAACTCCCCCGGCTGGTGGCTACGGCGAGTATCGATTGATTCGCAGGCATCGACTGAAGGGGGATTATGCACCTGCCACCCTTCACACGATGCGTGAGCACCGTTAGGTTATACCCGCTGACGCCCGCAAGTCCGTTGGTGCGCCGGCGTGCCGCTCAGACCACCCGCTGCGAATCCGCGTAGTCTTGCGCGAGCCATGCACGCACCTGTTCGGCGGTCCAGAGCGGATCGTCGTGCGGCAGATCGTGGCTCGCCCAACCATGCTCGCGATGCGGCGCTTTCCACGCGGCCGCGAGTTTCATCGAACACACTGGGTCGACCAGTCTATCGTTGCGCGACGACAGAATCAGCAACGGACAGTGCGGCTGTGCAGCATGCGCGGTAAAACGCGCCGCCGCCCACAATTGCCGCAGCGCGTTGCCGCGACTCACCGGTCTGCTGCGGCGAATCGCGCTCCATGCGTCAAGATCGGCGCCCAATGTTTCAACGTTATTGCAGGTCAGTCGATGAATCCCCTGTTCGGCGCGGCGCGCATCGCTCCAATGCGCCGCGACGCGCAACAGCCCAGGCCACGCCGAAGGCCGCAGCCGCTCCTGCATGCGGCTGAACGGCCGCATGCTCGTGTTGATCAGCACCAGGCGTTCGAGCTCGCCGGGATAGCGCTGCGCCCAGTCCGTTGCTACCATGCCGCCCAACGACATGGCCAGCAGGCAATACGGACCCGGCACACCGCTTTGCGCGGCAGCACGCCGCACGAAACTCACCATGTCCGCGACGCTTGCCGGCGCGCGCAAATGAGCGAACTCGCCGTTGCCCGGCAGATCGATCAGTAATGGATCGTCGATGCCGGTTGCTTCCCGCAGCGCGTCGGGCAAGCGTCCCCAATGACGTGTTTCGCGCGTGAGTCCGCGCAACAGAATCCACGTGCTCATACGATGTCCGGGGTATACCAATGGTCAATCGCGCATTGCAGCAGTTGCTCGCGGCGATTGCCTTGCGGCAACCAGCGCTGCGACGAAAAAGCCGCGCGCGCCAGGAAGTCGAACAGGTTCGCATGACGCCGCAACACGCGCGCGGTGCGATGCGCCTTGACCGGATTGAACATGCCCTGGCGCGAGAACAGTTGCCGCGGGTTCTTCTTGATCCACAGCCACGAGCCGAGTTCGAGGGTCATCGGCAGAAAGACGTTGGCGGCGGGCGCGCGGTCGTATGCAAAGTCCCACAGATCGCCGTGCAACAGATATTGATGGCTCTGCGGTTCGAATGCGTAGCCGTGATGCGGATGCGCGCGCTCGAACATGGTCTTCAGCACGTACATTTCCGGCAGATGCGGCATCAGCTTGCGGGTTCGCGCGTAGGGAAACCAGATACTGTCTTTCCAGCCGTAGCCCGAGTGGCAATCGAGCGCGATGCTCAGGGGCCGCGCGGCCAGTTCGGCTTCGACCACTCGTAGCAGCGCGGCGGCCTCCGCCTCCATCGGCTCGCCTTCGCGGCCGCGATACCACGGCAGCCACGCGCCCACGCGCTGACCACCGGCCAGCAGCGGCACGCGTTCGTCGGCGTTCTGCGGCGCGTTGCGCATCAGGTCGACGCCGTTCGGATTCGCGCGCGTGGCCGCCCACATGCCGCCGGGGTTGACGATCGGCATAAAGATCAGACGAATCGATTGCAATTGACGTACCAGCAACTCGTCCCATTCGAGCCGCGCGAGGAGCGCGCGCATGTAGTCGAGCACGAGTTGCGAACCGATCCGTTCGAGGCCGTGGATCCCGCCGAAAAAGCCGATGGCCGGCGCGAGTGGATCGGTCGAGCCGATGCTCGCCGTGCGTACGGCGAATTGCCGGCCGCGTACCGTTGTGTCGCAGACGGTGCGGATTTCGAAACTCGCGCTGCCTTGGTCGAGGATCGTATTGAGATCTTCGTACTCCGCAAAACTGTCGGGCAGAAAGCTCAGTGGTTGCGGCATGAGGGCGGTGAAGGGAACTGCAAGGTTATTGGGGACGGCTTGCGGTGATGGTGCAATATAGCCTGGTGGTGGGGGGTCATGCATGACGGTGGGGTTTGTTTGTTGGTTGTGTCATTGGCGTGTCATGGTGGTGTCATTTTTTTTGGGGCTTTGCGGCGGTTTTGGGTGGGCTTTCTCGCTCTGCTTTGTTGGCCTTTCCTTGCGTTCTTAGTGGTCTATTAGCGTTGCCCCTGTGCGGGGCGGCACCTACTTCTCTTTGCCGCGGCAAAGAGAAGTAGGCAAGAGAAAGCCGCTCACACCGCTAATTCTGAAGCGGGTTTCGTGGCGCGCGACGGGCAGTGGTGCATCTGGAATCCGTACCCCCGCAGATTTACCGGCAGTGACAAAGCAGTCATTCTTCCGGCGGCGCTGCGCGCGCCCTCGGGTAATGTCCAAACCCGCGAGCGGTGTTGACCACTGGTGTTTTCGGCGTCCCGCCGAGGCGAAGCCGACGGCCCCCGCCGAGTCAAATCAACGCTACCGGCCAATCCGTTCCGCCGAGGGCGTAGCGCGAGGCGGGATGAATGACGGCCTTGTCACGAACGCGGAGTGTGCGAGGACACGGATTCCAGATGAGCCACTACCGTGACTGTGCGGGGGACCCGCTTAAGATTTAGCGGTGTGAGCGGCTTTCTCTTGCCTACTTCTCTTTGCCGCGGCAAAGAGAAGTAGGTGCTGCCCCGCACAGGGGCGACGCTAATAGACCACTAAGAACACAAGGAAAGGCCAACACAAAAGAGAGCGCAAGCCCAAACCCCTGACGCCATAAAACTGCCTTAAACCCGCCGCAAAACCTTCACAAATACATATAGTCGTCTAGACGTTGCAACACCTTCACTCAACCGTCACAGACGCTTCCTAGAATGAGCCCCACACATGCTCGACGCATCAGGGGTACTTATGAAGTCAATCCAGGAAGCAATCCGTATCGAACGGCTCAGCAAGACGTTCAACAACGGCCGCAAGGCACTGGACGAAATCGACCTACGCGTCGAAGCAGGCGAAATGGTGGCCTTGATCGGCGCTTCAGGCTCAGGAAAATCGACCCTGTTGCGCCATATCGCCGGCTTCACGCCCTCCGACGCGCAACCGTCGCAGATCTCGATTCTCGGCCGACCCATCCAGCAAAACGGCCGCATCGTGCGAGAAGTACGCAGCATTCGCCGCGATATCGGCTTCGTGTTCCAGCAATTCAATCTGGTCAACCGCCTCTCCGTCGAAACCAACGTGCTGGTCGGCGCGCTCGCGCGCCTTTCCTGGTGGCGTCGGTTGACCGGTTTTTTTCCGCGCGCGGAACGAGCCCTGTCGATGGCCGCGTTGAATGAGGTCGGCATCGGCGAACACGCACGCGAACGCGCCGCGAATCTCTCCGGCGGCCAGCAGCAACGCGCCGCACTGGCCCGCGCATTGGTACAACGCGCACGCATCGTGCTAGCGGATGAACCGATCGCCTCGCTCGATCCCGAATCGTCACGCCGTGTGATGGACATGCTCCGCGCGCTGAACGTCGAGCATCAACTCACCGTGCTGGTGTCACTGCATCAGGTCGACATCGCGATGCAATATTGCCCGCGCACCGTCGCGCTGCGCCGTGGGAAAGTGGTCTACGACGGCCCATCGGCCGCGCTCAGCCCCGCGCTGCTCAAGAAACTCTACGGCGACGACGCCCGCGAACTGCTCGACGAAACCCACGACAAAGCGCACGACAAATTACACATTGAATCGCACGATGGCACGGACGCAAATCACGCGCCGCACGACACCGCGCCCACCGCAGCCGCACAAGACAGCGCCCCGCCGTCCCAGCGTTACGCATTCGCCCTGAATCCGGCGCACTCGAACTGAGCGCGCCAACCCTTTCCGCTCCCCCTACCGGATCTCAACCGATGAAATTCCTGCGTTCACTGATCACGCTGACCGTCGGCGCGGCCGCCTTCGCCAGCGCCGCCACCGCCTACGCCGAAGACATCAACCTCGGCATCATCTCGACCGATTCGTCCTCGGTGCTGAAACAGCGCTGGGAACCGCTGATCGCCGACATGAACAAGCAAACCGGCCTGAACATCAAAGCGTTTTTCGCGACCGACTACGCCGGCATCATCGAAGGCATGCGCTTTAACAAGGTACAGGTCGGCTATTTCGGCAATGCGTCGGCGATCGAAGCGGTGGATCGCTCGCAAGGCGAAGTGTTCGCGAAGGTCCAGTACGCGAACGGCGCCGCCGGCTACAACTCGGTGCTGATCACGAACGTGAACAGCCGCTTCAAGACGCTCGACGACGTCTTCAAGAACACGAAAGACGTCACGCTCGGTTATGGCGATCCGAACTCCACCTCGGGCACGCTGATTCCCGGCTATTACCTGTTCGCGAAGCACAACGCGCCGGTCAATACGTCGTTCAAGACGGTGCTGCCGTCGAGCCATGAAGCGAACCTGCTGGCCGTGGTGAACAACAAGATCGACATCGCGACGAACAACACCGAAATGCTCGACACGCTGAAGCAACAGCATCCGGACAAGTTCGCCCAGGTTCGCGTGCTGTGGACCTCGCCGCTGATTCCGTCGGACCCACTGGTGTGGCGCAAGGATCTGCCGCAAGCCACCAAAGACAAACTGCGCAACTTCTTCCTGAACTACGCGAAGAGCGACCCGCATGAAAAAGCCGTGATGGCGGGGATTTTCGGCTACAGCGGTTTCTCGGCTTCGTCGGATGCGCAACTGTTGCCGATTCGCCAGGTCGCGCTGTTCCAGCAAAAGCAGAAGATCGAGGCCGACGCGCATCTGTCCAACGACGATCGCAAAACCCAACTGGCCGCGCTCGACGCCAAGCTGAGCGCGCTCAACACCGAGCAAGCCAAGCCATGAATACGGCCGATCTGATCGCGTCGCCGGCACGCGCGAGCGAAACGCTCGCCGCGCAGGCGGTGGCTCAGCCCGCCCCGGCGGCACGCAAGCGCAGCTGGTTTTCGCTGCTCGGTTGGATCGCCCTGTTCGCGGTGCTGGGTAGCGCATGGCATAGCGCCGACATGCGTCCGCTGGATCTGGTGAGCGACTCCGGCAACATGGGCCAGTTCGCGAAAGACTTCTTCCCGCCGAACTTCACCGAATGGCGCACGTATCTGCATGAAATGATCGTGACGCTTTCCGTGGCGGTGTGGGGCACCGCGCTCTCGCTCGTCTGCGCGATACCGTGCGGCCTGATGTCGGCGCACAACATCGCGCCGATGTGGATCGTGCAACCGGTACGCCGCTTGATGGACGCATGCCGCGCGATCAATGAAATGGTCTTCGCGATGCTGTTCATCGTCGCGGTCGGACTCGGGCCTTTTGCAGGCGTGCTGGCGCTGTGGGTTCACACCACCGGCGTGCTTGCCAAACTGTTCGCCGAAGCGGTCGAGGCGATCGATCCGCGCCCGGCAGAAGGCATCCGCGCAACCGGCGCCAGCCCGCTCGACGAAATCATTTACGCCGTGCTGCCGCAAGTGCTGCCGCTGTGGATCTCGTACGCGTTGTATCGCTTCGAATCGAACGTGCGCTCGGCAATGGTGGTCGGCATGGTCGGCGCGGGCGGCATCGGCGTGGTGCTGTACGAAGCGATCCGCTCGTTCGACTATGCGCAAACCTCCGCGGTCATGATCATGGTGATCGTGGTGGTGTCGGCGATCGACATGGCCTCCGCGTGGCTGCGTGAGCGCGTGATCTGAAACGTCGTGCGCGATGCAAAGCGGTGCAATGCCGTGTCGCGCCGCTATCATCAAGGCCGGAGCGGCGCGGCGCCATCGCGCAGCGCCGCGTCGACCCTGGTGAAAAACGCATCGTAGTCTTCGCGCGCGAGCACGGTTTTCGTCCGGGCGTCGCCGTTGCTGTCCCACACGGTATTGTCGAAACGCGCCCTCACGATCACACCCGAACCGCTAACAGCCGGCCGCACGCTGACGAGCGCCGTGGTGTACTGGTGATCCGGTTTGGCCGGTAGCGCGCCAAGACGTGCTTTCAGTACGCCCCGCACCACTTCACGCCATTTCTTCACCAGCACTTCGCTGCGGCCGCCCTCCACAAGCGCGGTATCGGCTTCCACGGTGACCGGCGCGTAGCCGCTCGCTTTCAACGCGGCCGCGACGGCCGCGAGCACCCGCTCACTCGAAACGCCCGCGAAGTGGTGATCCCGCATGCCGGCCAGCGCGTTGCGTTCGGTCTCGGTCAGATCGACGCTCACCTGTGCCGAACTGAATTTCACCAGCGTGCCGCCGGATCCCGTGACCCGTTGATTCGGGTCCGGCGTGCTGCACGCCCCCACCGACGCGACCACCCCCGCGCCGACGAAAACACGCAGCCATAACGGCCACTCGCTCGCAAGCGAATAACAGAAAATCTTGGATCTGGCATACGGCGACGTGGACAAAGCCATTGCGATAACCGGGTGGAGAAAGCGTTATCGTAAAAGCGCCGGGCCGGTATCTTCAATTGATAGTTTCTGTTAGAAATACAAGCAATACTTGGATATAGGGCTTTTCTCGATGCGCCGCCTGCCGCCTCTGAATACCTTGCGCAGTTTCGAAGCCGCCGGCCGCCTCGGCAGTCTCAGCAAAGCCGCCGAAGAACTATGCGTCACGCACAGCGCGGTCACGCAACAGATCCGTTTGCTTGAAGAGTATCTCGGCCAGAAGCTGTTCGAACGCCGTGGCCGCAAGCTGGAAATGACGGCGCGCGCCAAACACTATCTGGTCGACGTTGCCAGTTGCCTCGGCCGCCTGAGCGAAGCCACCGAGCAGATGGGCGGCCCCGCCACACGCCGCACGATCCGGGTGAATACCACCGCTTCGTTCGCGCACGGCTGGCTGATTCCGCGGCTTGCGCAGTTTCACGCGCTGCAAGCCGACGTCGACGTCGAGATCGTCGCCGCCCCCGACCAGAAAATCGACCTCACCGACGAATCGCACGATGTGATCATCCGCCGCTTCGAGCCGAATCTGCGGCGCTACGGCTTCGATTCGCGCATGCTGATCGCGAACATCGCGGTGCCGGTGTGCTCGCCCGAACTGCGGGAGCTCGCGGCATTGCGCACGCCGGACGATCTGCGCCAGGTGCGTCTGCTGCATTTCGCCGGGATTCCCGAAGCATGGCAGTACTGGTTCCGCTGCGCGAACGTGATTGTCGGCGAAACGCTCAGCGGCCCGTTCTACGAACAGTTCTTCCTGCTGGTGCAGGCGGCTGCAAGCGGCCTGGGCGTGGCGCTCGCCCCGCGCGCGATCGTCGAGGAAGACGTGCAGCGCGGGCGTCTGGTGATGCTCTTTCCCGAAGTCCGACTCGAAGGACCGCCGTTTCACTGCCTGTATCGCGCGGCGCCGCAGGACCGAGAACTCAAGCTGTTTCTCGACTGGCTGTTCGATGCCGGACTTAAGACAACTGGCGCCGAATCGGAAGACACGGCTAAGTCCGTGTAACTGAAAGCGTCATTCGATCGGGTGTTGGTTCACGCGCGAGAAACCGGGCGCGCGCCGGATCGTTGCATGCGCATTCGTTACGCTAAAAGGAGTGCCGATTCGGATTTGTTGCGCGCGCAACGCCCGCTTTCTCGCCCCCTCGCTTCCTCACTCTCACGCGAATTGCGGCAACGTCGCGTCGATCGCGTCCGCCAACGTATTGAACGCCGGCGCGATGTCCTCATCCGGCACGCACGCATAGCCGATCAGCAAACCCGACGGCGCCAGCGAAGGCTGCGCGTAATACCCCGACAACGGCCGCACGACGATATTGCGCTCCAGCGCCGCCGTTGCCACGCGACGATCGTCGCTGCCTTCGGGCAACTGCATCACCAGATGCAAACCGGCATCGCCGCCCACAGCCGGTAATACATCGCCATAACGGTGTGCGGCGGCATCGAGCAGGGTCTGCCGGCGTTGCCCGTAAAGCGTGCGCATCTTGCGGATATGCGACGTGAAATGCCCTTCGGCGATGAACTCGGCGAGCATCGCCTGTTGCAACAACTGCCCCTCGCGATACAACTCGGCGCTCGCCGTGGCGAAACTTTCGGCCAGTGCTTCCGGCACGACCAGATAGCCGATGCGCAGCCCCGGAAACAGCGTCTTGCCGAAACTGCCCACATAGATCACCTGACCGGACGTGTCCAGCCCCTGCAGCGACGCCAACGGCCGACTGCCGTAGCGGAATTCGCTGTCGTAGTCGTCCTCGATGATCCAGCACTGGTTTTGCCGTGCGTATTCGAGCAGCATGCGGCGCCGCGCGAGGCTCATCACCATGCCGAGCGGGTATTGGTGCGACGGCGTGACGAGCATGAGCTTCGGTGGATGCGCGAGGTCGTCGGCGGAAGGATTGATGCCTTCGTCGTCGACCGCGATAGGCCGCGATTGCAGACCCGACACGTGCAGCACGCTGCGCACGCCCCAATAGCAAGGATCTTCGGTCCAGATCAGGTCGCCCGGATCGGACAGCAGCCGCACCGCGAGATCGACCGACTGGTGAATCCCGGTCGTGATGATGATCTGCTCGGGCGTGCAACGCACCGAGCGCGAGGTGCGCAGATAGTCGGCCAGCGCGTGCCGCAGCGACGCCAGCCCGCCGCCCGGCGCATACGTGAGGAGATCCGGGCGCAGCCGGCGCCAATACTTGTTGTGCAGCCGGCTCCACACACGCGCCGGAAACTTGGTGACGTCCGGTACGCCAGGCATGAACGCGCCCCACTGCCGCTTCGACACACCCGCACCCGCGATCAGCCGCGCGCCGCGCGTGGATAGCGCGCGCGCCGCCTGCAACGGCGGCGGCTCGCGGCGCGGGTCGGGCACGTTCGATGGATCTGTCCGGCCGAGCATGCCGGAGCCAATGCCTGAATCCATGCCTGAGGAGCCAAAGCCAACCCCAAACTCCCCCTCCGGCGCCCCAACAATCTCATCCGGCGCACTATCCGCCACGAAAGTACCGCGCCCCGTCGCCGAACTCACATAGCCCTCGAGCACCAACTGCTCGTACACCTGCGTGACGGTATTGCGCCCAATGCCCAACTCCTGCGCCAACAGCCGGGACGACGGCACCTTGCTGCCCGCCGGCAACTCGCGCGACAGGATCGCCTGCTGCAACAGCCGATGCAGTTGACGATAGATCGGCTGGCCGTTGCCGCGATCGAGGCGCTGCGCCAGCCAGTCGGACAAAACGCTCGCGCGCATGATTGGCTCCTACATTTTTATTGAAATGGCTCTGAAATTAAGAGCCAAATCTCATTATAGTCGCTGCATGTGCTGCGCTGAGAGCGCGGCGTCCGCGAAAACGAGGAGAAGGAGATGACCATGAAGAATGCCGAACTGAAAAGCCGCAAAGACGCCGCCACCCCGCGCGGCGTCGGCGTGATGTGCGATTTCTACGCCGCGCGCGCGGAGAACGCGGAACTGTGGGACGTGGAAGGCCGCCGCTTCATCGACTTCGCCGCGGGTATCGCGGTGTGCAACACGGGCCATCGCCATCCGAAGATTCTGGCCGCGATCCGCGACCAGCTCGATCACTTCACGCACACCGCGTATCAGATCGTGCCGTACGCGTCGTATGTCGAACTGGCCGAGAAGATCAACGCGCGCGCGCCCGGCGACTACCCGAAGAAGACCGCGTTCTTCACGACCGGCGCCGAAGCCGTCGAAAACGCCATCAAGATCGCCCGCGCCGCAACCGGCCGTCCGGGCGTGATCGCCTTCACCGGCGGCTTCCATGGCCGCACAATGATGGGCATGGCGCTGACCGGCAAGGTCGCGCCATACAAGATCGGCTTCGGTCCGTTCCCGTCGGACGTGTTCCACGCGCCGTTCCCGAATCCGCTGCACGGCGTGACCACCGCCGATTCGCTGAAGGCGATCGAATTCCTGTTCAAGGCCGACATCGATCCGAAGCGCGTGGCCGCGATCATTTTCGAACCGGTTCAGGGCGAAGGCGGTTTCTATCCGGCGCCGGCCGAGTTCGTGCGCGCGCTGCGCAAGCTGTGCAACGAGCACGGCATTCTGCTGATCGCCGACGAAGTGCAAACCGGCTTTGCCCGCACCGGCAAGCTGTTTGCCATGAACCACTACGACGTGGTGCCTGACCTGATGACCATGGCGAAGAGCCTGGCCGGCGGCATGCCACTGTCGGGCGTGGTCGGCCGCGCCGACCTGATGGACGCGGCAGCGCCCGGCGGTCTCGGCGGCACGTACGCGGGCAATCCGCTGGCAGTAGCCGCGGCACATGCGGTGCTCGACATCATCGACGAAGAAAAGCTGTGCGAGCGCGCCACGCTGCTGGGCGACCGCGTGAAAGCCAAGCTGATCGCGCTGCAAAGCGACGTGCCGCAAATCGCCGACGTGCGCGGCCCCGGCGGCATGGTCGCGGTGGAATTCTGCAAGGCCGGCGGCACCGAGCCGGATGCGGAGTTCACCAAGCGCGTGCAGACGCGCGCGCTCGAACGCGGTTTGCTGCTGCTGGTGTGCGGCGTGTATTCGAACGTGGTGCGCTTCCTGTTCCCGCTGACGATCCAGGAGGCCGTGTTCGACGAAGCCATGACGATCCTCGAAGAAGTCATCAAGGACAGCGTCGCGGTCGCGGCATAAGGACGAGACTCATGAACACGTTGACATTGAAAGACCCGACGCTTCTCAAGACCCACGCGTATATCGCGGGCGAATGGCAAGGCGCCGACGACGGCGCGACCTTCGAGGTGAAGAACCCCGCCACCGGCGAAACCATCGCGACGGTGCCGCGCATGGGCACGGCGGAAACGCGTCGCGCGATCGACACCGCCAACGCGGCCTGGCCCGCCTGGCGCGCCACGACCGCGAAGCAGCGCGCGGTAATCCTGCGCAAATGGCATGACCTGATGATGGAAAACGCCGACGACCTGGCGAAGATCCTCACCACGGAACAAGGCAAGCCGCTCGCCGAAGCCAAGGGCGAGATCCAGTACGCCGCGTCGTTCCTCGAATGGTTCGCGGAAGAAGGCAAGCGCGTGAACGGCGACACGATTCCCACGCCGGCCGGCGACAAACGCATTGTCGTGACCAAGGAACCGATCGGCGTGTGCGCGGCGATCACGCCGTGGAACTTCCCGGCGGCCATGATTACCCGCAAGGTCGGTCCGGCGTTGGCGGCAGGCTGCCCGATCATCGTCAAACCGGCCGAAGCGACGCCGCTGTCCGCGCTCGCGCTCGCCGTGCTGGCCGAACGCGCCGGCGTGCCGCGCGGCGTGTTCAACGTCGTGACCGGCGAGCCGAAAGCGATCGGCGCGGAAATGACCGGCAATCCGATCGTGCGCAAACTGTCGTTCACGGGTTCGACGCCGATAGGCCGTCTGCTGATGGCGCAGTGCGCGCCGACGGTCAAGAAGGTGTCGCTCGAACTCGGCGGCAATGCGCCGTTTATCGTGTTCGACGATGCCGATCTGGACGCGGCGGTGGCCGGCGCGATTGCGTCGAAGTATCGCAATAGCGGCCAGACCTGCGTCTGCACGAACCGCTTCTATGTGCACGACAAGGTGTACGACGCGTTCGCCGAGAAGCTGCGCGTCGCCGTCGAGCAACTGAAAGTTGGGCGCGGCACCGAAGACGGCGTCACGCAAGGTCCGCTGATCAACGAAGCGGCCGTGCTGAAGGTCGAGTCGCATATCGAAGATGCGTTGGCCAAGGGCGCGCGCATCGTCACGGGCGGCAAGCGTCATGCGCTCGGTCACGGCTTCTTCGAACCGACCGTGCTGGCGGATGTGACGCCGGCCATGAAAGTCGCGCGCGATGAAACCTTCGGGCCGCTCGCGCCATTGTTCCGTTTCTCGTCGGATGAGGAAGTGATTCGCCTCGCCAACGATACCGAGTTCGGGCTCGCGTCGTATTTCTTCAGCCGCGATATCGGCCGTGTCTGGCGGGTTGCCGAAGCGCTCGAATACGGCATGGTCGGGATCAACACCGGCCTGATCTCGAACGAAGTCGCACCGTTCGGCGGCGTCAAGCAATCGGGCCTGGGTCGCGAAGGCTCGCATTACGGTATCGATGACTACGTGGTCATCAAATACCTGTGCATCGGCGGGATCTGATCGTCAGGACGCTTGAAGCATGAAGAACGGCCACGTCGGTTGATCCGGCGTGGCCGTTTTTTTCGCTGAATGCAAAACAGGCTTGCGTCACCTCACGGTGAAGCAAGCCTGTTGCGTTTGCTGCGTATCGAACTGGCGCAAGCGATCGGCTCGCGCCGCAGTCGATTAGTGACCGTAGTTGGCAACCGGTGCCGAGTACGAGCTCGGCGTCGTGCTTGCACGGCTACCTGCTTGCGACGAACCATTCGTGGCCGAACCATAACCGCTGGTTTGCGCATTGCCGTTCTGGGCAGCGACGCGGGCTTCGGCAGCCTGAATGTTGGCCGGGTAGTCGTAGTCGTTCGCGGTTGCCGGGTTGTAGCCGGCCTTTTCCAGTTGCACCAGCTCAGCGCGCACCTGAGCGCGGGTAACCGGTTGATTCGACTGGGCGAAAGCGGCCAGCGGCGCGGTAATAAGGGCGGCGATAACTGCGGCTTCGATCAGCGACTTCATGATAACTACCTCCAGAGATTTTTTTGTCTAGCGCTGCGAGGCGTTATGTCTGCAGCGGATGGAGGAAGTGTAGGAGTCGGGTCGCCTAGGGTAAACCCCTAAAGTACCAATTGAGTGTTGTGAAAATCGAGATAATCGCCAGATCGTTAGCTTTCTGAAAGCACCGAAACAGGCATCGGCGCGTCCGGCAACGGGGACTCGGCGGCATTTCTCCCGCCCAGCGGCTGCCGATCGCTTCTCGGACTCGCACCGAAGCGCGCGCGATACGTCCGCGAAAAATGCGACGGCGACTCGAAGCCGCACGCCACACAAATCGACGTGATCGACATGTCGGTCTGTTGCAGCAACTCACGCGCTCGGGCGAGGCGCAGTTGCAGATAGAAATGCGTCGGCGTGTCCTTCAGCGACGCGCAGAAAAGCCGCTCCAGTTGCCGCCGCGTCACGCCGATTTCCTGCGCGAGCTGGTCCGGCGCAAGCGGCTCTTCCATGTGCTGTTCCATCACGCCGATCACCTGAATCAGCTTGCGATTGTGCACGCCGTAACGCGCGGCGATCTCCATGCGCTGATGGTCCGAACGCTGGCGGATACGGCTCACCACGAATTGCTCCGACACGGCCGAGGCCAGCGTCGCACCATGCTTGCGGCCGATCAGGTCGAGCATCATATCGATCGACGCCGTGCCGCCCGCGCACGTAATGCGCCGCGCGCCGATCTCGAACAGCTCCTGGCTGGCATCCAGCGACGGATAGCGCTCGCGGAACGCCGACAGTGCTTCCCAATGCACGGTCACGCTGTCCGTACCGTTCAGTAGCCCGGCTTCCGCAAGCACGAAACTGCCGGTGTCGATGCCGCCGAGCGTCGCGCCGGCGCGCTCGATCCGCTTCAGCGAATCGGCCAGCGCGCGGCTATAGCAGGCAAGCGGTTCAAAGCCCGCGACCACGAACAGCGTCTGCGCTGTAGCGACCTCGCCGATGGCCGCATCCGCGTTGATCGAAATGCCGTTGCTGGCCGCGACCGGCGCACCGTCGAGACTGAGAATGCGCCAGCGGTACAGCGCATCGCGAAAGCGGTTCGCCACCCGCAACGGTTCCACCGCCGACATGAAACCGATCGCCGAAAAGCCCGGCAGCAGCAGGAACGACATATCTTCGGGCATCGTGCTCGGACTCGATCAGGGATACAACGCGGACTACAACGCGGGGGCGCGGGGTCCCGGCGAGCGTAGCAAGCAGTGCATCAACCGGCAAGACGCGCCAAAAATCCGCGCTGCGAGGCGACCGGATGCGCGTGGGATGAGATGCGAATGCGTGTTGCACTGCAATGCCGCCATGCCACGCGTCATAGCCCGCACTGCTGGTTTTCCCTCGGGGTCGCGTCAGAGCAAGAACGGGTCGCTGGCGGTCGCTTTGGCGGGAATATGGGGCATTAACGTAACGTCATGCCTGCAGTCCCGCCTCACCCAGTTTGTTGCTGTATCCAAACCGTCGCGCCAGTCCGAAGGCCGCTTCGCCGTTCGAGCCGCAGCCCGGTTCGAAACACGCCGTTCAACGTGTCAGAAGGGGGAACCTCATGAAGTGTCGTCTCAATGCCTTGCTTGCCTATCTCGTCGGCTTCGCCGCCATCGCCGCCGCAGCGCCCGCCTTCGCGCAGGATCCGGCCGCTTGCCGCGCGGTGCATTTCGCCGACATCGGCTGGACGGATATCACGTCGACTACCGCGTTGGCATCGACCATCTTCGAAGGACTCGGTTATCAGCCGGTGACCACCGTCGCCTCGGTACCGATCTCGTTCGCGGGCCTCAAGAGCAAGCAGATCGACGTGTCGCTCGGCTACTGGTGGCCGGTGCAGGAAAAAGCGATCAGCCCGTTCGTCGAGTCGAAAGCGATCAACGTACTGCAGCCGCCCAATCTGAGCGGCGCCAAGGCCACCTTCGCGGTGCCGAGTTATGAATACGACGCAGGCCTGAAGACCTTCGCCGACATCGCCAAACATCGCGACCAGCTCGACGGCAAGATCTACGGTATCGAACCCGGCAGCAGCGCGAACGCGGCGATCCAGAAAATGATCGCCAGCAATCAGTTCGGGCTCGGTGGTTTCAAGCTGATCGAATCGAGCGAAGCCGGCATGCTGGTGTCGGTGGATCGCGCGATCCGCGAGAAGAAATGGGTGGTGTTTCTCGGCTGGGAACCGCATCCGATGAACATCACGATCGACATGAAATATCTGACCGGCAGCGACGGCGTATTCGGTCCGAACGACGGCGAAGCACGCGTGTACACGCTGACGTCCCCCGACTTTCTGACGCGTTGCCCGAACGCCGGCAAGCTCGTGAGCAATCTGCGCTTTTCGACGCAACTGGAAAACGTCGTCATGCAGTCGGTCATGAACAAGGAAAAACCGGCCGACGCCGCCAAGGCGTATCTGAAGAAAAACCCGCAAGTACTCGACGCCTGGCTAGCCGGCGTGAAGACCTACGACGGCAAGGACGGCTTGCCCGCGGTGAAGGCCTATCTCGGCCTCTGAGCGTCGCGCATCTCAATCCACAGGAAATAGCACGCATGAATCATGAAGTCATCGTGACCTGCGCGGTCACAGGCGCCGGCGACACCGTCGGCAAACATCCGGCCATTCCGGTCACGCCGAAACAGATCGCCGAAGCCGCGATCGAAGCCGCCAAAGCCGGCGCCACCGTCGCGCACTGCCACGTGCGCGATCCGAAAACCGGACGCGGCAGCCGCGATCCGCAGTTGTACCGCGAGGTGGTCGACCGGATCCGCTCGTCGGGCACCGACGTGATCATTAACCTGACGGCGGGCATGGGCGGCGATCTGGAGATCGGTCCGGGAGAAGACCCAATGCGCTTCGGCGCCAACACTGATCTGGTGGGCGGCCTGACGCGTCTCGCGCACGTCGAGGAACTGCTGCCCGAAATCTGCACGCTCGATTGCGGCACGCTCAATTTCGGCGACGGCGATTACATCTACGTGTCGACGCCCGCCCAACTTCGCGCCGGTGCCCAGCGTATTCAGGAACTCGGCGTGAAGCCGGAACTGGAGATCTTCGACACCGGCCATCTGTGGTTCGCGAAGCAGTTGATTAAAGAAGGCCTGCTCGACGCGCCGCCGCTGTTCCAGATTTGCCTCGGCATTCCCTGGGGCGCGCCCGCCGACACCACGTCGATGAAAGCGATGGCCGACAACCTGCCGCCCGGCGCGCAATGGGCCGGCTTCGGGATCGGCCGCATGCAGATGCCGATGGTCGCGCAGGCGATGCTGCTCGGCGGTCACGTGCGCGTGGGGCTCGAAGACAACATCTGGCTCGACAAAGGTGTGCCCGCAACCAACGGCACGCTGGTGCAGCGCGCGGTGGAAATCATTGAACGGCTCGGCGCGCGTGCGCTGACGCCGGCTGAAGGACGCCGCAAGCTGGGCTTGCCGGCGCGTGGCGAGCGGCAACTGGAACGGCGTGCAGCCGGCCAGTATGCGTGATGGCGCGGTGTGAGCGTGGTGCTTCACGCTTCACGTCGCACGCGTGATTCAACGCCTCGCGGCGTCGAGCCGCGTCAACACGCTTCGACACTCTCGAACTCGTAGACAAAGGAAATCTCAGCAATGGCAGTGATCGTCGATATCAAAACATTTGCGGCCATCGGCGTGGGCGTGATCGGCAGCGGTTGGGTCGCGCGCGCGCTCGCGCATGGACTCGATGTGATCGCGTGGGACCCGGCGCCGGGCGCGGAAAAACAGTTGCGCGAGAACATCGCCAATGCGTGGCCGGCGCTCGAACGCGTCGGGCTGGCCGAGGGTGCGTCGCCGGAACGCTTGCGCTTTGTCGCGACGATCGAAGCGTGCGTCGCGCAGGCCGATTTCATTCAGGAAAGCGCGCCCGAACGCGAAGAACTGAAGCTCGCGCTGCACGAGCAGATCAGCCGCGCCGCGAAGCCGGACGCGATCATCGCGTCGTCCACGTCGGGGCTGTTGCCGAGCGACTTTTACGCGCGGGCGGTGAATCCGCAGCGCTGCATCGTCGGGCATCCGTTCAATCCGGTTTATCTGCTGCCGCTGGTCGAAGTGCTGGGCGGCGCCGCGACCGCGCCGGCAACGATCGACGCCGCGCTCAACATCTACCGCGCACTGTCGATGCGGCCGCTGCTCGTTCGCAAGGAAGTGCCGGGTTTTATCGCCGATCGTCTGCTCGAAGCGCTGTGGCGTGAGGCGCTGCATCTGGTGAACGAAGGCGTGGCGACGACCGGCGAAATCGACGACGCGATCCGCTTCGGCGCGGGCATCCGCTGGTCGTTCATGGGGACGTTCCTCACCTACACGCTCGCGGGCGGCGACGCCGGCATGCGTCACTTCATGCAGCAGTTCGGCCCTGCGCTCGAACTACCATGGACTAAACTGGTGGCGCCGAAGCTCACGGACGAATTGATCGATCGCGTGGTGGACGGCACGGCGGAACAGGTCGGCCCGCGCTCGATCAAGCAGTTGGAGCGTTATCGCGACGATTGCATTACGAGCGTGCTGGCGGCGATCAGCGACGCGAAAGCGCGGCATGGATTGCAGCCTGCCGATTGACGCTGTGGGAGACGCCGCCTATGCCGCTCAGGCCGACGGTCCGGAGGCCTGAGCGGTACCGAACCTGAATCATTTCAACCGACCACGGAGACGATTTGCCCATGCCGCAACCCGCTTCTCTACCCAGCTATCGCGATTCAGTACGCGCGGAATGGGTCGACTACAACGGCCATTTGCGCGACGCGTTCTACATGCTGATCTTCAGCTTCGCGACGGATGCGTTGATCGACCTGATCGGTTTGCCCGACGCGGTGCGCAAGGCGCGCGGCCGCTCGATCTACACGCTCGAAGCGCACATCAACTATCTGCACGAGATCAAGGAGGGCACGCCGGTTCGCGTCGACATGCGGATACTCGGGCATGACGCAAAGCGGCTGCATCTGTATCTGGAGATGTTCGCGGGCGATGGCGCTGAACCGGTCGCCGCCGGCGAACAGATGCTGCTGCACGTCGACACCAGCGGCCCGCGCGCGGTCACGTTCGACCCTGACGTTGCGACTCTCGTGCGATCATTGGCCGATGCGCATGCCGAACGGCCCGCGGCAACATACGCGGGGCGCGTTATCGGCCTGCCGGTGAAGACCTAGACCAGTGAGTCAACATGCTCGAACCGCAAATTGCCGCATTCATCGAACGGGCCGTGGCGATTTATCCCGCGCACACTACGTCGCTGTCGCCGCGTGAACAGCGCGAGCTTTACGATCGCTACGCGGCCACACTGACGCCGGCGTTGCCGGACGAATTGAGCGTCAGGGACGCCGAGTTCCCAACCCGCGCAGGTCATGCGCTCAAGCTGCGGCTCTACCGGCATCGCGCGCGCGGCGAGCAGGCCGCTCACGGCGCCGTGTTGTACTTTCACGGCGGCGGCTTCGTGCTCGGCTCGCTGGACAGTCATCAGCTCGTCACGGCGCGCATTGCCACCGACACCGGGCTCGATGTCATTGCCGTCGATTACCGGCTGGCTCCCGAACACCGCGCGCCGGCCGCGCATGACGATTGTATCGAAGTCACACTCGCCGCGCTGGAACGACGGCTACCGTTCAATCTGAACAGCGGCACGACGTTGCAGCTCGCCGGCGACAGCGCGGGCGCCACGCTCGCGGCCAGCGTGGCGATGCGCCTGCGCGACGACGGCGTTGGCGGCGTGCAAGGGCTCGCGCTGGTCTATCCGATGCTCGGCACCGATCCGCAGCCGCCCGCCCGCGACACCGAAGCGCAAGCGCCCATGCTCAAGCTGAGCGACGTCCATTCGTTTCGTGATCTGTATTGGGGAGAGCAGCCGCCCTACCCGGCATGGACGATTCCGCTCGAAGGCACGCGCTTCGACGGCCTGCCGCCGACACTCGCGATCGGGGTCGAACATGATCCGCTAAGGGATGACGCGCGCGTGTTCGTGGAACGCATCGAGGCGGCTGGCGGCGAGGCCCGGCTCTGGATCGGCGCCGGGCTCGTGCATGGATGTTGGCGGGCGCTCGAATCGAGCCCTGGTGTGCGGATGCTGCATCGCCAGGTGTGCGATTTTCTGTCGGCACACGCCGCGCCGGTGTTCGACGCGGATGCTTCAAGCCATCGCGGCCGTTAACCGTTTCTCGGCCGTCGCTCAACGCCCAATCAGTGGACGCTCTCCTTGCGCCACTGCGAATACGTGACAAGGTCCATACCGACTTCCGCCGCTTCGATCCGCGTCCAGCAGTAGAACGCGTCTTCCCAGCCGGGAATCTTCTGCGGCGTAAGTGAACGGAAATTCAGTCCCGCGCGATAGGCCAGGTGCGGCCAGAACAACGGCATCGCCTCGCGCACCGCCATTTGCCGCAACAGCTCGACCGGACCGCTTTCGTCCGCGACGATCTCGCCCTGCGAGATCCAGTCGTTCTCCGCCCACGCAACGAATACGCTCGGATTACCGGCACGGTCGAACATCAGAATCGCGTTCTGCTCGGGACGCCAGTAGTACTCCACGATGCCGTGCGCGGCCACCACTTCGCCGATCACTTTTTTCGTGCGCGGGTCGCAGTACGTCAAGCCGTTTTCGCCCAACGCCAGCCAACCGCCTTCCGAACAGTGCCGGTTCTTCGCGTCGTTCAGAAAATGGACCAGCCGGTTGGCCGAATCGGTATCGGTCTTGCGCAGATACAGATCCACGATGCCGGCATTAAAGGCCTTCACCGCGACGGTTTCGTCCGCGACGCCGGTCAGCAGCACTTTCGCGCAGCGCAAATGGGCGATCGACGCGAGGAATTCCACCCCGCTCATGCCCGGCATGTCGTAGTCCACCACGACCGCCGCCACCTCCGCGAAGCGCGCGCCGCGCGCGAGCAGATCGCGCTCTGCCGACGTCTCGACCAGCCGCTCGATCCCGGTTTCGCTCAGACACGCCGACGCCGACGCGAACTCCAGCGAATTCTCGCGCGCATGCTGGCGAATGAACGCCAACGCGGTTTGCGGCCGCGAGAAAAACAGATTGGTCGACGTATCCGGAAAGAAACGGCGCAGTGCGTCGAGGTAACTATCGTTATCGTCGACGAAGACAACCGTGGCCGGATGGAAAACGGGGGGGCGAATAAAGTTGTTCATAAGCTCATGGGGACGATGCTGGCGCGCCGCGCACCTGCTGCGCGCCGGATTGCCTGCTGGCCGCCGGGCCGGTGCCTGTGGTCCATATAGTACAGGGCTCTTCAGGTAACGGCACAAACTTGCCTGGCGGCTTGCGATCGGGCATATGCCGATCGGATATGCGGCGCGGAACGGGGGCAAACGGCATGCGCCCACACCGGCCGCCAACAAACCGCTTACGGCCGGTCGCGAGCAAAAACCGCCTTGCACACGAAAACGTCGATCGCGAGGGCGGCGCTGGTAAAGTGCGCGTGATCCGCTTGCTTCCGTGACGCGTCCACCACCTGACCACCCTGGCCACGCCGCAATGCTGCTTAAACCAAACCAACGAAGCACCCGCGAACCGTGCCCGCGACCGTGCGCGCGCCACGGCCGCACGCTTGCGGCCGTCGCCGCCTTGAGCCTGTCCTTGCAGGGATGCGCGCTGCGCGGCGCGCCATCGGTTGAAATCTTCGGCGCGTATTTTCCGTTCTGGCTGCTGGGCGGATTGCTTGGGCTGGTCGGCTCGTTGATCGCCCAGCGGATTTTCGTGACCACCGGTTGGGCGCGGACCGTTCCGTACCTTCTCTTTGTCTGCGTGGCCATCGGCCTGACGGTCGCGGTTCTTTTCTGGCTTTCGGCAACAGGACTGCTCCTATGAAAATCGCCGGCTTGCGCAAAGCCTCGTCCAAGGGCCGCGTCATCGCGGGCGTGATCGTCGTGCTCGGTCTGGCGGCGGCGTACTACGCGTATGACCGCTCCACCCGTTTCCCCTCCACCGACGACGCCACCATCGACGCCGACGTCGTCCACGTGGCGTCGCCCGTGGGCGGCCGGATCGTCCGCCTGCCGGTCGAGGAAAACCAGCGGGTCGCGAAGGGCGACGTGCTGTTCGAGATCGACCCGGTGCCCTACCGTCTCGCGCTCGCGCAAACCCAGGCTGACCTGGAACTGGCGCGCGCCTCACTCGACACGCGTCGCAAGACGATCGTCGGCGAGCGCGCGAACGCCTCCATTGCCGGCGACCAGACCGGCAAAGCCGCCCACAACTACGACCTGGCGACCCGCACCGTGCAGCGGCTCACGCCGCTAGCCGCGAAGGGCTACGTGCCCCAGCAGCAACTCGACCAGGCGCAGGTGGCGCAGCGCGACGCCGCGCTGTCGCTGCAGCAGGCCCAGGCGCAGAAGCAGGCGAGCGCGCAGACCATCGGCGAAGAAGCCGACGCGATCGCCACGGTGCATGCGCGCGAGGCGGCGGTCGCGCTGGCCCAGCACGGTCTCGACGACACCGTCGTGCGCGCGCCGCACAACGGCTTCGTGACCGGCCTGTCGGTGCTGGCCGGCGAGACGGTGGCGCCGAGCCAGTCGATCTTCACGCTGGTCCACGCCGACGAATGGTTCGCCGTCGCGAACTTCCGCGAAGGGTCGCTGGCGCACATTGCGCCGGGCGACTGCGCGACCGTCTATTCGATGATCGACCGCAGCCAGGCGATCCACGGCAAGGTGGTCGGCATCGGCGCCGGCATCGCGGATTCGGACCGCATCAACTTGCCGCGCACGTTACCGATCGTCCAGCAGTCCGTGAACTGGGTACGGGTCGCCCAGCGGTTCCCCGTGCGAGTGCGTCTCGACGAACCGGCCGCCCGGCTGGTGCGGGTCGGCGCTAGCGCGATAGTCGAGGTCCGGCATGGCGCAGCCTGCCGGTGAACTGGCCCGCCCGGGCGCCGCGGACATTCTGAAGCTGCTCGCGCCGTATCCGGGGCGCGCGGCCATGGCGACCCGCATCGCGCTGATCTGCGCGTTGACGGTGTTCGTGACGAGCGCCTATGGCACGCCGGAAGCGGCGCTCTCCGCGTATATCGTGTTCTTTCTCAACCGGCCCGACCGGGTGACGAGCGTGCTGCTCAGCGCCGCGCTGATGGTGCTGGTCACGCTGGTGATCGGACTCGTGCTCGGCGTGGCGATTTTCGCGCTCGACGATCCGATGTGGCGAGTCGCGTGTATCGCGGGGTTGTCGTTCGCGCTGCTGTTCGTGACGTCGGCGAGCAAGCTGCGGCCGGTGGGCGCGATCCTCGCGATGATCGTCGGCTTCGGGCTCGACAAGCTCGGCAGCGTGCCGTTCGGCGAAGTGGCGACGCGCGCGCTGCTCTATACGTGGTTGTTCGTCGCGATTCCGGTCGGCGTGTCGATCTGCGTGAACATGCTGCTGGCGCCGTCGCCGCGACAACTGGCCGGCCGCGAGCTGGCAAAGCGTTTGCGAGCGGCGGCACGCGGCCTGAGCGAGCCGGACGATGCCGCGCGCGCCGCGCTGACCGCCTGCCTGCGTGACGGCGATGCGCAACTCGGGACGTGGCTGAAGCTGTCGGTGGTGGACGGCTCGTCGGCGCGCGCCGATATTCCGGCGCTGCGGCAAGCCGTCTCGTCGACGCTGGCGATTCTCGTCGCGGCGGATCTGGGGGCTCGCGAACCGTCGGCCCGCTTGCCGGCCACGTTCGCCGCGCCGCTGGCGGAGACGCTGGAGAACATGGCGCACATGCTCGACGCCGGTGGGTATCCGGTGGAGATCGAACTCGCGTTGCCTGGTTCGACGGCATTGCCGCCGCTCGCGCGGATGGTCGTCGACAATCTGAGCGCCGCCATTACGGGTTTCGCCGTGGTCGAAACCGTCGTCGAAGCCACGAGCGAAGCCGAAGCACCGACACCGCCCGCACCGACAGCCACGCCCACATCCACACCCAAGCCCAAACCCGGCGGCTTCTTCCTGCCTGACGCCTTCACCAATCCCGACCACGTCCGCTATGCGCTGAAGACCACCGTCGCGGCGCTGTTCTGCTATCTGCTCTACTCGCAGATCGACTGGCCGGGTATTCATACCTGTTTCATCACGGTCTACATCGTGTCGCTCGGCACCACCGCCGAAACCGTCGAGAAGTTGACGTTGCGGATCGTCGGCTGTCTCGTCGGCGCGTTCGTCGGCACGGCGGCGATTGTGTTCGTGACGCCCGCGCTGACCTCGATCGTCGGCCTGATAGCGCTCGTAATGGTGGGCGCCTGGCTGGCGGCGTGGGTCGCGTTCGGTTCGCCGCGGATCGGCTATGCGGGCTTCCAGATCGCCTTCGCGTTTTTCCTGTGCGTGGTTCAGGGCGCGGCGCCCGCCTTCGATCTGACGGTGGCGCGCGACCGCACGATCGGCATTCTGCTCGGCAATGTGGTCGTCTATCTGGTCTTCACGCGCGTGTGGCCGGTGAGCGTCGCCACCCGTGTCGATGTCGCGCTCGCCGCCTTGCAGCAGCAGTGGCAACGGCTGACGTCGCTCGCTCAAAGCGGCACGCGCCGCACTCAGGCCGCGAGCGCGATGGCGCAATACGGCGCCTTGCAACAGGACCTCGCGCTGATGCATTACGAGCCGTCGTGGGTTCGGCCGGAACCCGAGTGGATCGCTGAGCGGCGCGACGTGCTGGCCGGCTTCGGCGCGCTCGAAGGACCGATGTTCCTGCTCGCCGAACAGCGGCCGGGCGATGTCGCGATCGATAGCTGGCTTCGGCGGATCACGCGCGAAATGCCGCAGCGTCAGGCTGACGTTGCGAGCGGCGAAGCGAAGGCCGCTCACCCCACGCCGCCGGAACCCTCGCTCGACGACACGCGCACCGCGTTATTGAAACTCGGCGACGCACGTCTCACTCAACTCGAACACGCCGCGTCGGACGATGCAGCGAAAGGCCTTGCGACTCATGCGCCGGTTTAACGCACCATTCGCTCTGGCGATCCTGGCGACGGCGGGTCTGGCCGGCTGCGCGACGTCGTCGCTGGACATGGCGCCGGATAGTCCGGACCGTCCCTGGCAACCGCGCACGGACGCGTCCGGCGCGATCGTGCCGGGGCCGGCGGGCGCTTCAGGGGCTTCGGGGGCTTCGAACGCTGCGGGTGCCTCGAATGCCTTAGGTGCTTCAGGCGTTTCAGCCACGTCTGCAGGCGGCTACACGTTGCCCGCGAATCCCGCGCTCGCCGCTGTACCGCCTCCGCCCGCGCTGGAGCAGGCGCACGACTACAACCTGCCGGAACTGATCGATCTCGCGGAATCGGCCAATCCGCTGACCCGCATCGCGTGGAACGACGCGCGCAACGCCGCGCTCGCGGCCGGCATCGCGAAGGCCGCCTACCTTCCGCAACTGTCGGCGGCAGCGATGGGCCTGTACGCCGACGCGCACGGCTCCTCCACATCGGCGCTCGGCGATTCGTCGGCGACCGCGTCGGGGCACGGCGAAACCTCGGTGCTCGCGTTGAACTGGCTGCTGTTCGATTTCGGCGGACGCGCCGCGCGCGTCGAGGCGGCATCGCAGGGCTCGGTGATCGCCAACATCGGTTTCACCGCCGTCCACCAGCAAGTGATCTTCGACGTCAGCGTCGCGTTCTACAGCTATCAGGCGGCACGTGCCCGCATCGACACGACGCGGCAAGGGCTCGACAACGCCGAGGCGATCCTCGCCGCCGCGCAGTCGCGCTACAAGCATGGCGTCGGCACCGTCATCGAAGTCGCGCAGGCCAATCAGAACCGCGCCCAGGCGAAGCTCGCGCTGGTCCAGGCCCAGGGCGCCGAAAGCAACAGCTATCTGATGCTGATCTCCGCGATGGGCATCTCGCCGCTGTCGAAACCACGAATCGCGACGCTGCCCACGCATGCGCTACCCGCCACGATGAACGACTCGATCGAACAGATCGTGTCGTCCGCGATTGCGCGACGCCCCGACGTGTTGAGCGCGTACGCGGCCGAGCGGGTCAATCTCGCGAGGGTGAAAGCCGCCGAATCGGAGTTCATGCCGAAAGTGTTCGTATCGGCGTCCGGCGCGTACCACACCGGCAGCTCGTCGATCTCGGCGGTGCCGGCCATCGGTCAGCAATTGCCAACCGTGAACCTGAGCGGCGGGCACTACGGCGGCAGTGTGATCGTCGGCGTGACGATTCCGATTTACGACGGCGGGTTGCGTTCGGCGGTGCTCGCGCAGGCGCGCAACGACGCCGACAGCGCGACCACCCGCCTCGCCCGCAGCCGCGAGGAAGCGGTCCGGCAGATCGTCGCCGCGCAGAACACGCTGCAGACGAGTTTGAGCGCGCAGGCTGCCGCGAAAGAATTGCTCGCCGCCGCGCAGACCACGTACGACGCCGCGTTCGACGCGTATCGCCACGGCGTCGGCTCGGTCACCGACGCGCTGCTCGCGCAGAATCAACTGCTGGCGGCGAAGAATGCCGATGCGGATAGTTATAGCGGCGCGTTGTCGGCGGCTGCGGCGCTTGCGCTGGCGACGGGATCGGTCGATTCGATTCCGACGCAGGGAAGCTGGTGATCGAATACGCGCTAAGTGCGTTCAGATGTGACGTGTCATGCAAACCCAAGCGCTTGCGCGATCAGCAACATGCCGACACCAAGCACCACGACGCCGATGACGTGAGCAACGCGCACGCCATCAGGCGCGAGGCGTTCGGCGCTTGTGGCCGCCGTGACGGCCGCCATCACACGCAGGTCCATCACACCACTCACGAGCAGGATCGCCGTGAAGCCGGCGCAGCAATAGCTGCAATGCAGACCGATGCTCACGCCATGCCGCCACGCTGAACGGGCGTCGACCGGCCGAGTCTGTGCGCACGTCGGCGCTTTACGGCAACAGGCCAGACGACGCGCTTTCCATCGGCTGAACTGAAGCGCACCTCCGCTCAGCACGATCAGGCCGATGGCGAGCGGAACGCCTCGCGCCAACATCGGCCAGCGCATTTCAAGCGCCGTCAGCGCAGCGCCGAGCGCAAAGGCCGCGCATCCGCAAGCGGTCCACACGAAGAAGTAGCCGATGCCCATCAGCGTGCTCAATCCACCTGCCCGTATCTCGCCAGCGAGACCGGCGAGACCAACGCCGCCAGCCTCGCCAGTACCACGCACGTTGCGCCAATAACGCCACAACACCGGCGCGAACGACGGCAGCATCATCGCCACCATCATCACGGCCCACATGCCGACAAACGACGCCGTGGCGCGCGCCCAGGTTTGTCCGCACATCGGCCGCCACGCCATCGACATCGTCCAGCCGCCGGGCATCGGCATCGCGCCCATCTTCGACATGGACGCGCACCAGACGATCGTCACAGCCACGCTAGCGGCAAATAGCGCGGCAATGACGACAACGAAGACCCGCTCGCCGACCCGGACTCGCGTCAAGTGCCCGCGGCCGGTTGCACTCGCATAAGCCATACCCCACCTCAGCGCGTGGCGTACTCGTCATGCCGCTTCCACCAGACGCCCGTTTCGTTGCGCCCCTTCGGCGCGCGATCGAGCCACTGGTACATCCCCCAGATGCCATCCACACCGCGCGCGTAGGTGGAATACGTGTGATACACGACGCCATCCTCCAGCACGAACGCGCTCAGCCCCGGCCGGTCCTGCGTATAGGTCGCCGGATCGGTCCCGCAGGTGGCCGCGAATTGCGCGACTGGCGCGGGCACCTGGGCCGCGTCCATCGCATGTCCGCCGCGCTGGTAGTTGTACTCGACGCGCCCTTCGCGCTGCTCCGCGTCGGTGAACGCAATGTTGAAGTCGAAATTGAAATCGCTGCCGAACGACGAGGCCCACGGAAACGTCCAGCCCATTCGCTGCCGATAGGCCAGCAGCTTCGCGAGCGGCGCCCGCGATATCGCGGACAAGGTCACGTCGTGGTTCGCGAGGCGGACCACGAGTCCATCGAACCCGTCCGCGATCGCCGAGCACGACGGGCATCCCGCCTTGTAGTCCGGTCCGAACATGAAGTGGTAAACGAGCAGTTGCGAGCGTCCGCGAAACAGCTCGGCCAGCGATACGCTGCCCTGCTCGGTGTCGAACCGGTACGCCTTGTCGATGCGGACCCACGGCAAGGCCTGGCGCTGCCGGACCAGTTCGTCGCCCTGCCGCGTGAAGGCCTTCTCGGCGTCGAGCAATTCGAGCCGCGCGGCCAGCCATTGTTCACGGGTTCCAGTCGGATGCGTCGTCATCATGTTTCACTCCGTTAGGTATCCTGCGCCGCGGGTTCGGTCGCTCGGCGGCCGGCGCGGCGTAGGGGTTGTCGGTCGTGCTAGATTAGTCGCGAGCAATCGTTCGATGGGAGTGACAAGTGTGGCGTGATTCGGATCGGCAATGGACTCGCTAGTCACGGCTGCGGCGCGGGCGCTCGCGGCGGGCGATCCGCTCGGCGCGCTGAATCATGTTGCGTTGCGAGACGACGCGCCCGCGCTCGCACTGCGCGGCATCGCGATGGCGCAACTCGGCGACTTGCCGCGCGCCAGGCTGCTGGTGCGCGGCGCCGCACGCGCGTTCGGCGCGAAGGCGCCGCTGGCCCGCGCGCGCTGTGTGGTCGCCGAGGCCGAAATCGCGCTGGCGTCGCGCGATCTGAACTGGCCCGTGAAAGCGCTCGACGCCGCGCGCGTTCTGCTCGACGCGCACGGCGACCGACTGAACGCCGCCCATGCGCGCTACCTGCAAGTGCGGCGCCTGCTGCTGATCGGTCAGCTCGACGAAGCCGAACGCGCGCTCGCCGGACTCGACCCCACGCCCTTCCCGCCTTCGACACGCGCCGCCCAAGAACTGATGGTGGCCGGCATCGCGCTGCGCCGGGTGCGGACCGCAACGGCGCGCGCCGCCCTTGCGCGCGCCGAACGCGCCGCGCGTCAAGCCGGTATTCCCACGCTGATCGCGGAGGTCGACCACGCGGCCCTCGCACTGACCGCACCCGCGGCGCGTCTGATTGAACGCGGCGAAGAGCGGCTCCTTCTGCTCGATGAAGTCGAAGCGCTGCTTGCCTCGTCGAACGTGCTGGTGGTGGACGCTTGCCGTCACGTCATACAAAGCGCAAAGACGACGATCCCGCTCGCCAGCCGCCCGGTGCTGTTCACGCTAGTGCGCGTGCTGGCCGAAGCATGGCCCGCCGACGTACCGCGCGACACGCTCGTCGCTCGTGCATTCCGGGCAAAGCACGCGGACGAATCGCACCGCGCGCGCCTGCGGGTCGAAGTCGGACGGCTTCGTGCATTGCTAGGCACGCTGGCCGATGTGAACGCGACCAAGCGTGGCTTCGCGTTGGCGCCGCGCGAAGCCGCCACGGCCGTGGTGCTCGCGCGACCCGTGGACGAAGCGCACGCGGCGCTGCTCGCGTGCCTCGCCGACGGCGAATCGTGGGCAAGCTCCGCGCTCGCATTGGCGCTCGGCGCCAGCCAGCGCACCGTGCAGCGCACGCTGGATTCGCTGGCCGCGGCCGGCAAGGTGCAGTCGATCGGACTCGGCCGGGCCCGCCGCTGGATGATGCCGCCCATCCCGGGATTCGCGACGGCTTTGTTACTCCCCTCGCTTTTTTCCAACGATTAGGATGGAAGCATGAACCGATCAGCCGCCAGAATCCTGCGTGAATATGGACCCTTTCCGGGCGTCGAGAGTGTGGGCGGCGTCACGTACGACGGTCAGCACGTCTGGCTCGCCGCCGGCAGCAAACTGACTTCGCTCGACCCGTCGAGCGGCGACACGCTGCGCTCGATCGACGTCGCCGCGCACGCGGGTACCGCTTTCGACGGTCAGCATCTGTTCCAGATCGCCGCCGACCGCATCCAGAAGATCGATCCGCAAACCGGCCAGGTGCTCGGCACGATTCCCGCACCCGGCGGCGCCGGCGCCGATTCGGGACTGGCGTGGGCGGAAGGCTCGTTATGGGTCGGCCAGTATCGGGACCGCAAGATCCATCAGATCGATCCGCAGACCGGCGCGATTCTGCGCACCATCGAATCGAATCGTTTCGTGACCGGCGTAACCTGGGTCGAGGGTGACCTGTGGCATGCCACGTGGGAAGACGACGCCAGCGAGTTGCGGCGTATCGATCCCAACACCGGAGAAGTACTGGAGAGTCTTGAGTTGCCGACGGGCGTCGGCGTGTCGGGGCTCGAATCCGACGGCGCCGATCGTTTCTTCTGCGGCGGCGGTAATAGCGGAAAAGTGCGCGCGGTGCAGCGGCCTGGACGAGCGTCCGAGGACGAGAGCGGTGCCGGGGTTCCCGTCGACTCGACGCGCGAGTGAGCGAAACGCGCGGCGCCTGAACGGTCGCGCGATCGCCCGCGTCACATCATGTCTGCACGGCGGGGAAGATAACCGACACGCTCAACCCTCGTCCGTCGTGACCCGCTTCCAGCGTGACTTCGGCGAGATGCGCCCGCGCGATTTCGCGCACGATGGACAGTCCCAGCCCGCTCCCCTCTTCGCTGGACGCGCGAAAGAACGGCTCGAACACGCGCTCGCGCAGTTCGGCGCTGATGCCCGGCCCTTCGTCGGTGATCGTGACGACCCAGCGCGTGTCTTTCGCGGCGAGATTGAGCGCGACATGACCGCCCGACGGCGTATAGCGAATCGCGTTGTCCAGCAGATTGAACAGCAGCACCGACAGCAACGGCTCGTTGCCCATCACTTCCGCGGATTCGTCGAGTTGCGCCGACAATTCGACGCCGCGCCGCTGCGCGAGCAACGCCAATTGCTCGATCGTGCCGGTTGCCACCGCGCGCAGATCGACGGGCACGCCCTGAAAATCGGCATAGTCCGCGGCTTCCGCTTGCGCGAGCAACAGCAACTGATTCGTGAGCGCCACCAGCGAGAGATTGCTGCGATGCATCGCCAGCAACGTCTCCTTGATTTGCGTGAGATCGTCCTGACGGCGCGCGTATTGCAACTGCGTACCGAGCAGCGTGAGCGGCGTGCGCAACTGGTGCGCCGCGTCCGCGATAAAACGCCGCTGCATCGCGGTCTTACGCTCGATGATATCGAGGCACTGATTGAACGCGCTGACGATAGGGCGCAGTTCGTTGCGCAGCGGATCGGCCCGCACCCGCACCGATGCATTCGGTGCGCGCGAGAGCATGTCGTTGGCGAGTCGCATCAACGGACGCAGTTCGAACGTGAGACCGACGCACACCAGCACCACCGCAATCGCGACGATGCCGGCGAAATGCAGCATCTGCGGTTGCCACAGCGCAGCGGCGGTAGCGTCGCGCTGCAGCAGCGTGCGGCCGACCGACACCACCACGTGTTTGATGGCGCCCGCGTCGTACATCGGCCGGATCAGCGACACCGCGCGGATCGGATGACCGCTCACCGTCGCGTCGTACCAGAGCGGCGATTCGTCCGGCACGCGCAGCGGGAAATCCGATGTGCCCGCAATCGTCGCGCCGCCCACTTCGCGAATGCTGAAATAGACATGGTCGCCGGCCGGCGAGCTCAGAATCTCGATCGCGCTGGGCGATATCTCCGCGTGCAGATAACCGTTGGTCCATTCGATGTCGCCCGCCATCACGCGCGCGGACGACAGCAGCGCTTCGTCCTGCAACAGCCGCGCGGTGCGCGCGGCGTTGTCGTGGGCGATCAGGCCGGCGGCGATCACGTAGACGGTCATGGGCAGCAGCAGCCATAGCAGCAGCCTGAGCCGCAGGCTATTCGTCATCGGCGCCGTCTTCCAGCAGATAGCCGAGACCGCGCAACGTGATGATCGTCGCGGTGCTCTTTTCGAGCTTCTTGCGCAGCCGCGAAACGTAGATTTCGATCGCGTCTTCGCTGGTCATCGCGTCGCCTTTGCTGAGCGAATCCGCCAGCATGGTCTTCGCGACGGTCTTCTTGGCGCGCAGTATCAGCGCTTCGAGCACCGCGTGTTCGCGCGGCGTCAGCGCCAGCGGTTCACCTTCCACCGCGAACTGGCAGCGGTCCATGTCGTAGGTGAGATTGCCGCATTTGAGTTTGTTCGAGCGCGAAGGCGCCTGGCGACGCGCCAGCACCTTCACGCGCGCGACCAGTTCGCGCGCGTCGAACGGCTTGACGATGTAGTCGTCCGCGCCGGCGCCGAGCAGCACCACTTTTTCATCGACGGCGCCGGTGGCCGTGAGGATCAGCACCGGCGTCGTGTCCTCGCGCTCGCGCATGCGGCGCAATACGCTTTTGCCCGACAGGTGCGGCAGATTCAGATCGAGCAGCACCACGTCGTAGGGGACGGCGCGCAGCGCGCTTTCCGCTGCTTCGCCGTCGCTGACACGGTCGAGCATGAAGCCGTCGTCGAGCAGAATACGCGCGAGCCAGTGCGCGAGCTGGTCATTGTCTTCTACGAGCAGTAGCCTCATTCCTTCCATCCCCAAAGCGTTCATGCGGTCTTGTATTGCTCCCGCGCCGGCGCAGAACGGTACAGGATCAGCGTGGCGACCACGCCGCACACGGCGGCGAACGACATCCACGCGCCCGGCGAAGCCTTATCGCCGGTAGTATGAATCAGCCACGTCGAGATTGCCGGCGTGAATCCGCCGATCACCGTGGCAAGGCTGTACGCCATCGAAAAGCCGGTGGTACGCACATGAGCCGGCATCAATTCCGTCAGCGCGACGACCATCGCGCCGTTGTACCACGCGTACAGCACCGACAGCCAGAGTTCGACCATCAACAGACGCTCGAACGACGGTTGCACAACCAGCCATTGCATGACCGGATAGGCGGTCAGAATCGCCAGCACCGTGCAGGCCAGCAGCACCGGGCGACGGCCGATACGATCCGACACGGCGCCCGCGATCGGCAGCCAGATGAAGTTCGACACGCCGACGCACACCGTCACCAGCAGCGCATCGAGCGAGGACAGCTTGAGCACGACCTTGCCGAAGGTCGGCGTGTACGCGGTGATCAGATAGAACGACGCGGTCGTCATGATCACGAGGCCCATGCCGGCGAGAATCAGACGCGAGTGCTGCACCATCGACTTCGCGATTTCGCCCATGCTCGGACGATGCCGGCGCGCGGCGAATTCCTCGGTCTCCTGCAGCGAACGGCGCACGTAGAACAGGAACGGCACGATCATGCAGCCGACAATGAACGGAATGCGCCAGCCCCATGCGTTCATTTCCGAAGCCGGAACCAGGCGGTTCAACAGCACGCCGAGCGACGCCGCGAACACCACGGCGACCTGCTGGCTTGCCGACTGCCACGAGCAATAGAAGCCGCGATTGCCCTTGGTCGCGATTTCGGACAGATAGACCGACACGCCACCCAGTTCGACGCCCGCGGAAAAGCCTTGCAGCAAGCGCCCGAACAGCACGATAGCCGGCGCCAGCAAACCGATCGCCGCATAGCTCGGCACGAACGCGACGCACGCGGTGCCGATCGCCATCAGCGTCAACGACAGAATCAAACCCTTGCGGCGGCCGTGATGATCGATGTACGCGCCGAGCACCAGTGCGCCGACCGGACGCATCAGGAAGCCCGCGCCGAACACGGACAGCGCCAGCATCAGCGACGCGAATTCGTTGCCGGTCGGAAAGAACGTGGCGGCAATCGCGGCCGCGTAGTACCCGTACACGGTGAAGTCGTACATCTCGAGAAAATTGCCGCTGGTGACGCGGAACACCGCTTTGACGCGCGATTCCCTCGCCTTGGGCGGTGCGTCGGCGGACGCGGTGGCGTCGATCGTGGAGGGTGATGTCATAGTGACCTCGGTGGTTGAGCCCGGCGTCGATCGTCGGGTTGATCTCGGTAGTGAGGGACGAACACGTCCTCGGCGGTCAGCGTGGCCGCCGGGTCCGGCTTCATGATTCAGGGAAACGCGATGGGATCAGCCGATCGTCATCACGGCTTTGCCTAATTGACTGCGCGACTCGAGCGCTTCGTGCGCCGCTTCGACGTCGTCGAATGTGTAGCGGCCGCTGATCTCGACTTTCAGCGTGCCGTCCTGCAGCGCGGCGAATATTTCGTCCGCGCGGCGCTGTACGGTCGCGCCATCGGCGAGGTGATCGGCAAGACGCGGGCGAGTCAGGAACAAGGAGCCGGCTTCGCCCAGTTCGATCGGATCGAGATCGTTCAGCGAGCCGGAGACCGAACCGTAATTCACCACGAGGCCACGCGTGCGGGTCGCGCGGAAACTGTCGCGCAGCGTCGCGCGTCCTACCGCATCGAACACCACGTCGACGCCGCGGCCCTGGGTCGCCTCGCGCACGCGGTCGGCGAAACCGCCGTCGTCGTAGAGCATCACGTGGTCCGCGCCGTGCGCACGCGCAACCTCGGCTTTCGCTTCGCTACTCGTCGTGGCGTACACCGTGACGCCGCGCCGCTTCGCGAGTTGCACCAGCAACTGGCCGATGCCGCCCGACGCCGCATGCACGAGACACGTGCTGCCCGCACCGAGTCGCGCGACGTCTTCGAGCAGATAGTGCGCGGTCGAACCCTGGAAGATCGCGGCGGCGGCCAGATCGAACGGGATCGCGTCAGGAATGCGCGCGACACGCGCCGCCGGCACGACCGCATAGTCGGCGTAGGCTCCCCACGAAATACACCATGCAACGCGGTCGCCGCGCTCGCACGAGGTGACGTTCGAACCGGTCTGAACGACCTCGCCCGCGCCTTCCATGCCGAGCGTAATGGGCAAGCGGACCGGATAGGTGCGCGACTCGCGGTATTTGCCCTGCCGCGTATGGACGTCCATGAAATTGATGCCGGCGCAACCCACCCGGATCAGCACCTCGTCCGGTCCCGGCGACGGAATCCCGATATCGACGCGGCGCAGCACTTCGGGACCGCCGTATTGCTCGATGCGAATGGCCTTCATATCTCGTGTTCCGTGCTCTTGAAGAAGATGATGCGGCTCAATGCGCCGCGACGGCGTTGACTTCGTCGGCGAACCGGTTGGTATAGGTTCGGCTCAGTTCGACGTGACGCGGCACGATCTCCGGATTCACCGCGGCGAGCGCGCCGAGCACGGTCTGCGGTGCGCCGTCGGGCATCCTGCCGTCACGCGAAAACGACGGCATCGTCGCGGCAAGCGCCTGCCGGTACAGCGATTCGTTCGCGCCGACGAAATCGCGCGGCAGCACGGCCATGATCTGATCGGCGCTGTGCGTGGCGATAAACGCGAGCGAGCGCACCATGGCGCGCACCAACCGGCGGCTTTCGTCCGGATGAGCGGCGACCCACTTGCGCTGCGCGTACAGACAGGAACTGGCGTAGGGGCCGCCCAGCGCGAGCCGCGTGCCTTCGATACTGCGCATGTCCACGAGCACCTGCGCCGTGCCGGCAGCGAGCAGTTTCGACGCGGTGGGTTCCTCGACCATGACGGCATCGATCGATCCGTTCTTCATGGCGTCGGCGAAACTGTTGTCGGAACCCAGCGGCACAACCGCATAGGCATTCGCGGACAAACCCGCGCGTTGCGCCAGATAGCGGCTCAGGAAATCGGTGGAGGCGCCGAAACCGGTTACGCCGAGCCGCCGGCCGCGCGCGTCGGCCATGCTTTGCATCGGCTTCGCCACTTTCGTCGACGCGAGTTCGGCGAGTCCCGCGGAACGTGCGAGCACAACGATCGCTTCGACTTCGAGGCCGCGGCTTTGCAGGTCGATCGTATGGTCGTAGAAGCCCACCGCGCCTTGCACGGCGCCGGCAATCAGTTCGGTCGCGGTATCGACACCAGCGGGTTCGGACAGAATGTCGACGTCGAGCCCTTCGTCGCGGAAGTAGCCCAGCCGCGAAGCCAGCGTAACCGGCAGGTAGACGATCTTGGTGGCACCGCCCGTCATCAGCGTCAGCTTTTCCGCCTGGGCATAGGGCGTCCAGAGCAGGATCGCGCAGGCGGTCGAGGCGAGCGCCGTGAAGCGGGCGAACGGTGGCATGTCAAACGGTCTCCATATGCGGGCACTCGTCCGATGTTGACGGATCGTCTCGTGCCGCGCTTGCCGTGGAGTATAAAAAACCAACGCCTTCTGGCTGCTTTCCGTCGCGGGGAAATGTTGTGGGTGTTTACCCTCTGCGGGCGGGCGCGAAGGCGTTTGCGTTGGGTTTGCGTTGGAACGGGACGACGCGGTGGCGGGTGGTTCGTCTACTGCTCAACCGCCCTGCTCGCCCTGCTCGCCTTGTTTGACGCGCGCGAAGCGTTCGTCGAAGTCACGCGCAAGCGCGCCCACCGTCAACTCGCCGAACCGTGCAAGCAGCGCGGTCTCGGCCTCCTGCATGGTCCTGGACAAGCCGGCGTTGACGGCCTGTTCGACCAGACATTGCGGGTCGTCGTCCGTCAGGAGTTCGGAGAAAAGCGGCGGCTCGCCCACCGCGCGATAGACGTCCAGCAACGTGAGTTTGTCGAGGTCTTCGGCCAGCACCCAGCCGCCTCCGTGGCCCTTTTCAGAGCGCACGTAACCCTGATCCCGCAGACCCGCCAGCATTCTGCGCACCACCACGGCGTGAGTGCGCAGCATCTGCGCGATCGTTTCGGACGTCAGCGGACCGTCGTGCCGATCCATGTGAATCAGCACGTGCAGCATCCGCGAGAGCCGGCTGTCGGTTCTCATTGCTCACCTCGTTATCGCACCGCATCGCGTGGCATCAACTCACGCAACATTAAAAGTTGCAAGAAGTATAGCATCGCCCTATCATGCAACTCGTGATGTTTCATGAGATGCGAACGGACGCTCGAACCGGCTGGCGGAGCGGCGCACGCGCAACACGGGAGAGAAAACATGCAGAGCGAGCACGATGTGATCGTTGTGGGAGGGAGTTTCGCGGGGTTGTCGGCAGCGATGCAGTTGGCGCGCGCCAGGCGCCGTGTGCTGGTGGTCGACGCCGGCTTGCCGCGCAACCGGTTTGCTGCGCACGCGCACGGCTTCCTTGGCCAGGACGGCAAACCGCCAGCCGAGATCATCCACGAGGCCGCGGCGCAACTCGCGTTGTACCCGACGGTTCAGATAGTCAAAGGCGAAGCCGTTGCGGCTGAACGGGTCGCGGATGGGTTTGAGGTCACGCTCGCAGGTGGTCGTATCGAGGCGGCTTCACGCCTCATTCTCGCGACCGGCGTGAAAGACGAATTGCCCGCCGTTCCGGGACTTCAGGCACGCTGGGGAATGACGGTCGTCCATTGTCCGTACTGTCATGGCTATGAAGTGCGGGATCGGCGTCTCGGCGTGCTGGCTAGTCACGCGTTGTCGATTCATCAGGCGCTGCTCGTTCCGGAGTGGGGGCCGACGACCTATTTCACGCAAGGCCACTTCGAACCTGAAGCGGAACAGATCGCGCATCTGGCCGCGCGGGACGTTCGGATCGAACGCTCGCCGGTGGTCGAACTGCTCGGCGACCCGCCCCATCTCGACGCGCTGAGACTCGCCGACGGACGCGTGATCCCGATCGACACGCTATTCGTCGCGCCGAAAACGCACATGACGAGCCCGCTCGCCGAGCAACTCGGTTGTGCTTTCGACGACGCGCCGCTCGGCCGCATCATTCGAGTGGATGGATTCAAGCGAACCACCGTCGACGGCGTCTATGCCGCGGGCGACGCCACCAACGCGATGACCAACGCGACGTTCGCTTCGGCGGCGGGCGCGATGGCGGGTGTGAGTGCGCATCAGTCGCTGGCTATGCCGCAGCACGCTAGTTAGAAAATCAGGTCGCATGGCGACGGTTTTGAATCGCGCAGGCGGCGACTTCTGCAACGCTCAGCGTTCAGCGCGAGCAGATCGTCACGGCTTGCGCGAGCGCATCTTGCTGCGCCGGGTTCTGGAAGAAGGCTTCGAGACTCGTGTGTTCTTCGTTCGCGACCTGTTGCAGGCATAGCCGGGTATTGGCGCGCGTGCTGTCCGGCGCGTAAATGATCGCCACGACGACGAGGACCATGGCGACCAGCCAGATCGTCGCGCCCAAGGCCCAGCGCAAGCCGCTTTCCGTTATCCACGATGGCGACGGCGTGCGTGGGCGCGTCGTTGCACTATGTGCCGTGCTGGTTTTCATTCGGCCTTCCTTTTTGATTAGCAAGACAACTATCTGGAATAGAAAAACCCTTCAGGCGAGGGCTTTTCTCACGTCATGCATGCCTGACACGGTCGATTCGAACAATTCCCGCCCGATCTTCGAGCGCAAGGTCCTGGCAATCTGCGCACTGGCCTCGGTGATGGGTCGATCCAGCGCCTTCCCTGCCTGCGTCGGATAAACGCCCCACTCCCTGGCGTCGGCTTCGCCCTGGCAACGCTCGACGAGTTCCTTGTCGCACAGGTTGTCGATCAGCCTCGTTGCAGTAGGCCGCGCGATGCCCAACAGGCTCGCCACCTCGCTGCTGAGCGAACCTGGCGATGCCAACACCACGCGCAATACAAAACCCTGCGCCGGCGTCAATCCGAACGGCGCGTACGCAGTGGTCCACTCACGCTCGGTAAGCCGGGCGAGTGCCGAAGAGTTGAAGTAAAGGCAGTGATCGAACATGGCTACATTAAATCGCAAATTGGTTAGCAAGACAACCACAATTTGTTTTTTTGCCTAAGCGTGAGTGCTCTGCTCATTCCTCTTGACCCTCACGTAGCGTAAGGTTCTAACCTCCATCGTGAACCCTGACCGGAGGCTCGAATGCTGTTGAAAGTGGGTGAACTTGCGAGACGCAGCGGACTGACCGTCCGCACGCTGCACCACTACGACGCAATCGGCCTGCTGACGCCGTCGGCGCGCGCCGACAACGGCTATCGGCTGTACGACCGTCACGATATTGCCCGGCTCCATCAGATCCAGGCCATGCGTCGTTTTGGACTCGCGCTCGCCGAGATTCAGACCTATCTGGCTCAGCCTGAAACCCCGCTCACCGTGATTGTCGAGCGTCAGATCGCAATGCTCGACGGCCAGATTCAACAGGCCGCGCGATTGCGCGAACGCCTCGCGAATCTGCACGGCATGCTGCTCGACGGCGAGGAACCGGAGCTGAGCGATTGGCTTACCACGTTGGAGATGATGACCATGTACGACAAGTATTTTTCCGCCGACGAACTCGCTCGCCTGCCGATGTATCGCAATACACAGGCGCCGGACCCGGAATGGACGGCGCTGATCGGCGAGATCCGCGCGTTGATGGACAGCGGCGTGCCGCCCGAAAGCGAAGCGGCGCGCGCGTTGTCGAATCGCTGGATGACGATGCTGGTGCGCGACACGGGCGGCGACCCGCGCCTCGTCGCGAAGCTGAATCTGATGCACGACAACGAACCGTCGATGCAGGCGCACATCGGCATTTCGACCCAGTTGCGCGACTACGTGCTGCGCGCGTTCAGCGAGACGAAGATGCTGATCTACGAAAAGTACCTGACGCCCGACGAGATTCGCTTCATGCGCGCAAACTACGGCAAGCGCGCAATGGAATGGCCGCAGTTAATGGCCGACGTGCGCGACGCGCTCGACGCCGGCGCGACACCCGAATCGCCACCCGCGCGCGAACTCGCCCGACGTTGGCTCGATCTGTTCCGAAGCTATGCGGGCGACGATCCCGAGACGCATTCGAGGCTCCGTCACGCGCTGCAAACCGAGCCCGGGTTGATGCTGGGTTCATGGGCGAATGAATCGATGCTCACGTTCATGCGCGCGGCCATGAAATTCAGCATGCAGCCGCGGTAAAGGCTGTAACGAACGGTGCGCGCCGGCGGGTTAGCTGCCTCGCAGCCCACCTGCTGATGACCGCAAGGCTGCCATGCGGCCTTGGGAACCGCTGCGGCGATCTCCTCGCCGGCGGCAAGATCCCAGCGCGGGCCGCGGGCTTGCCCGATGTGCCACTTCATTTCAGGGCTGCATCGTTGAACCCGCCCGCACTCACGCGGAAACGCTTGTGCCGCCCGATTCTTGCGCGCCGCCGGAGCGTGCGACGCCGCTCGAATCGCTATCCTCATCCATGCGCAGCAGCCGCCCCGCATTTGCGATCACGATGAACGTGCCGAGGTTATGCAGCAGCGCGATCCACACGGCGCCCAACGTGCCGGTCGCCGCGAGCACGATTACCGCGACGGTCCACGCCAGACCGATCGCCGCGTTGATCGTCGCGGTATGCAAACAGCGCCGCCCGAGCCGCACGCAGGTCGCAATGCGACGCAGGTCGTCGGTCAACAGAACGACATCGGCCGAGGCGACCGCGATGTCGATTCCGCGCTCGCCCATCGCCACGCTCGTCGGCCCGGCCTTGATCGCGAGCACGTCGTTCAGGCCATCGCCAACCACGAGCGGGTGATAGCCCTGCGCCATTTCCTGCACCACGTAGTCGAGTTTGTCGTGCGGCAACGCCTCCGCGACGACAATCTCGATACCGGTCTGCGCCGCCACTTTACGAGCGACGGCCTCGCGGTCGCCGGTCAGCAGCGTCTGACGCGTGAGCCCCAGTGCGCGCAAATCTTCGAGCGCGTGCTTCGCCTCCGCACGCAGCGCGTCGGCGAAACCGAACCATGCAAGCAGTCGACCGTTCAACGCCAGGCCGACGCAAGGGCCGTCGATCTCGCGCGGCGGCTCCGGCAAATCCTGCACGTAATCGGAGAGCAAACCGTGGCGACCCAACACGGCGACGCCGTCGACCGTATCCGCCACCACGCCGAGCCCGCGCAATTCGCGTGCATGTTCCAGCGGCGTTTCTTCGACGCCGGCACCGACACCCACACCCACGCTCACGCCGCCCCTCCCCGCCTCCGTCGCATAGCGAACCAGCGCGCGGCTCACCGGATGCGCGCTGCTGCCCCCCAGGCGCGCCGCCAGTTCGTGCACCTGTGCCGTATCGACGCCCGCTTGCAGCAACACACGTTCAACGCGCAATTCGCCGTAAGTCAGCGTGCCGGTCTTATCGATTACCAGCGAATCGATCTGCGCGAACTTGTCGAGAAACGCGGCGCTTCTGAACAGAATGCCGTGGCGTGCACCGACCGCGATGCCGGCGATCGCCGTCGACGGCGCGGCGAGCACCAGCGCGCACGGACACGCGGCGACGATCACGGCCAGCATCGCCGATGCATTCGCCGACGTGAACCACACGATCGCCGCGATCAGCAACACGAGGCACAGATAGCCGCCCATGTAGCGTTCGAGCATCTGCGTGATCGGCGGCTTGGCCTGCTCGGCGCGCTGCATCAGTTCAATGATCTTGCCGAGCGTCGACTGTTTGCCCGCGTGCAGCACTTCGATTCGCAGCGGACCGTCAAGATTCATCGCGCCGCCGAACACCGCCGCGCCCGTGTCGACATCGAGCGGCACCGATTCGCCGGTGATCGCCGCATTGTCGACGCTCGACTGGCCATGCAGCACCACGCCGTCGGCAGGGATGCGCTCGCCGGCCGCGACTTCGATCCGGTCGCCGGCTTGCAACGCTTCATACGGCACTTCTTCGAGCGAGCCGTCCGCGCCGACGCGCCGCACTTTGCCCGACGTCAAACGGCCGAGCGCGCGGATCGCTTCCTGCGAGCCGAGCACGCTGCGTTCCTCGAGCGCGTGGCCGAAGGTCATCACGATCGGCAGCAAGGCTGCCGTGGCCATGTCGCCGACTGCCCACGCCGCCAGCATCGCGAGTGCGATCAGGCGGTCGGTCACGCCGTGCAGACTCGGCGACTTGAGGCTGTGCCACGCCCCCGCAAACACCGGACCGGCGACGATCAGCGACGCCAGTCCCGCGAGCACCTGGGACAGCGCTTCATCGGCGGGCGCGAACGCGTGCCAGGCGGTCGACAGTATCAGCAGGCCGCCGGCGAGAAGCGCCAAGGCGATTTGCCGCGTTACCGTGCGTTGCTCGGAGGCCGAGAGTGGAATGGACGGCGCGGAAGCTGGGCGATGTGGGGCGTGTGCCGCGTGCGAGTGTTCTGTGTGCGCATGTTTTGTGTGCGAATGCTCCACGTCCGCATGTCCATCACGTCCGTCACGCCCCTCCCCGCCCCTCACAGGTCCAATACTCGCGCTCATTTCGCGTTCCCCGGCAGAATCAGGTTGGACGTGTTGTGCGGATCGACCGTCGTCACGCTGGCCGCTTTCGCGAGAATCGACTGCACGCGATCCCGATACACGCGCGCCAGCAGACCCGGATCGCTATTGCTGCGCACCGGCTCTTCCAGTTGCTGAATGGTCAAGGTTTTCGCCCGCGCCGTCGCCACCCGTTCGACCGCGCTCGCTTGCGCGTTCTGCACGATCCGGTCGGCGTCCTGCTCCGAATCCTGACGGATCTTCTCGGCAGCGGTGCGCGCTTCGGCCATGCTGCGCTCGGCCACCTGCAACGACGTCAGCACCGAATTGAACGCACCAACCGCTGCAGCGGGAAACGCCGCCTCGACGTCGACACGCGCCACTTCGACACCGAGCCCCGCATGCTGCGCATCGAGTTGCCGCAGACGCCGCTCCACCTCCTGCGCGAGATCGCCGCGCAAGCGTTCGCGCTTCACGGCGAGTTGCTGATCCGCCGACAACAACTCCGGCCGCGCGACCAGAATCGCATCCAGATTCCGCTTCGCCACGACGGCCGCAGCGGACGCCGACACGATCCGTTCGAGCGCGGCATCGAGCCGGTCTTTTTGCAGCACGTACGCGTACGCGTCGACGACGCGGTAGTAAAGCGTGGCGCGCAACTGCAAAACGCCGTTGTCGCCGGTGAGCAGATAACCCGAGCCGGCGAGCGCGTCGGACAACAACGTGCCAGGCGCGGGCGCACCTTCGGGAGCGGCGTTCTCGTCCGACACAGCGGGTATGCCGCCAGGCGGCACATCCGTCGGGCCGGCCGCGCCGCTATCCGCATCGGGCAAAGCTTGCGACAGGGACGACGCGTCCGGCAAGCGGGCATCGGCATCGCGCGCGCGCGGGTCGCGTTCGAGCGATTGAATACGCTGCTCCAGCACCCGCGCGCTGCCCGGCACCAGCAACGTCGTCTCGAACGGACGCGGCCACGCGATCAGCAAGCCCGCGTCCTGCGTGCGGACAAACGCGCCGAAGCGCAGCACAACCGCGCGGCTATCCGGCGGAATACGCTGGATGTTCGAGCTTGCCCACGCGCACGCGGCCAGCACCGCCACGGCCGCGACGAACCAGAACGACAGGCGGACCGCCTGTGCGCCGGGTCCGAGCGGCGGCAAGCCGGCGTCGGTGCTCATCGCGAGGCCCTGGTTTTTTTCGCCGACGGCGCGGCCGCCGCACCTGCGCCGCTCGAGTCCTGCGGCCCCTGCACCAACGCCTGGAACGGCGCGGCGTCGGTGCGCAAGATCAGGTTCGTGTTGGCGCTGACCACGGTGTCGAGCGTGTCGAGCGAGCGCAGCATCGTGTAAAGCCGGGGATTGCCCGCGTACGTGGCGCCATAGATCGCGGCGGCGTCCTGACGCGATTGCGCTTCGATCTGCGCGGCCTTCACGTTGGCATCGGCCACCGCGAGGCGGGCGTCGCGGTCGGCATCCGAACGGATTTGCGCGGCCTCGCGATTGCCGTCCGCGGTGCGCTGCGCGGCGACCGTCTCGCGCTCCGCGCTCATCCGGCTGACCGTGGCCGCGAGTGTCACGGCGGGCAACGTCAGCCGCTCAAGGCCCACTTGCACGACGTGTACGCCGTAGGCCGAGTAAAGCTGCGCGTCGATCTGCGTGCGCAACGCGTCTTCAAACGCGGCAACGCGAACCCGCGACGGATCGGTATTGACCAGCGACGCCAGGTCGAATCCCGCCGACGTGGTCTGCAACGACGAGCCGAGCAACGAGCGAATCTGTTGCGCGGCCTCGTCGGGCCGGTTGCCCACGGCGCGCACGAAACGGCGCACGTCGTTCGGGTCGGCGGCGACGCGCCACGCCACGTAGGCCTGCACGATGATCCGCAAGCCGTCGCGCGTACCGACGTCCTGCAAACCGCTCGATGTCGTATGCAGGCGCAGGTCGACCGGCACGGCCGCTTCAATCGGCGCAGGCAGGCGCCACGCGAGTCCGGGTTCGAGCAGCACGCGCACCGGTTGCCCGAAACGCGTAATCACCGACGCCTCGCCCGCCCGCACGGAAATGAAACTCGCCACCGCGATCGCAATCGCGACGCACAGCAACGCGAGCAGCACGCGCAGATAGAACGGGCCACCCCGTTTGCTCTGCGCGTCACCGTGATCGCCATGGTGGTGGTGATGGTGATGCCCGTGACCATCCGCATGCGAATGCAACAAACTCATGAATTCACCTTGAAAACAGCCTCGCCGGCATGGGGCGCGTGCCTCAGTTGCCGCGAGGGAGGCCGGCGAGATCGCCGGCCGTGAAAGTGCGCAGATCGAGCGTCGCGCGATGATCGGCGACGAGCCGGTCGTCGATCACGGTAATGCGCGCGTTCTGCAAGCCCTGCTGCAATTTGGCCAGGTAGTACTCGAACGTGAAAGCGGGACCACCCAGGCGATACGCAACGGCTTCCGCCGAGAAATTGGTTTGCTGCACCCGCGCCGACGCCAGCGTGTCGCCTGCCCGCGCGCTCGCTTTCGCGACCTGGGTCAGCGCCTGCTGCTGCGCGGTGCCGAGCACCTGCGCGGCAAATCCGTGCGCCTGCGCGACGCTGGCTTGCGCGCGGATCTGCGCGGCCTGCACGTCGTGATAAGCCGCCGCCGCGCCCGCCGGGGGATGGACACTTTCGATCACGACCGCGACCACATCGATGCCGCTGCCGAGCCGGTCGAGTTGCGACTGAACGGCGTTGCGCACCGTTTCCGCCATTACGGTCTGGCTGGTTTCGAGCAGCGACGCCAGCGTATGCGACGCGAGGTAATGCATCACCTCGCGATTGGCGATCGACCGTACGGTGCTCTCCGGATCGACCGAGCGATACAGCGCGGCGCGCGCGGCCGCGTCGCTCAAACCGATGCGGTAATCGAGCCGCACGTCGGCGTTGACGATCTGGAAGCTCTGCTGATCGCCGCTCGCGCCGGCGATCACCTGACTCGTTTCCCACGGGTGCTGCGCGTCCCAGAGACGATTCAATTGCTCGGGCGTGGGACCGTCAGCCGCGGCAGCGGGTGCCGCGACGCTGCTGTCGTCCGCGCCGCCGGACACGATCAGTTGATGCACGGCGCCGTTGTCGACCACGCGCGTCTTGCCGAACGGCCAGGGCAAGCCGGCATGCAAGCCCGGCGACCAGACCTCGACCGGTGCGCCGAATCGTTCATACACCGCGCGCTGAGCCGGGTTCAACACGACGACCGACGTCAGCAACCAGGCGCAAACCGCCATAGCCGCGATCGTGGCGGGCAGCAGGCGCACGAAACTGCGCAGTACCCAGTTCTGCCGCAGATCGATGCCGTAGCGGTCGTGCAATTCGGCGCCGAACGACGCCAGCGGCGAGCGGCCAAAACGCAATAGCCCGGCTAGCAGGCTGGCTGGCACATGCGTCGCGCGGTCGACCGCACGCGGCATGAAAAGCCACAGCAACAGCATGCGCAACGCCATCTCGACGGCAATCGCCGCGCACAGCACGGCGGCAGCCCGCACGACCAGATCGAGCGCCCTGTGCGCGTAAATAAACCATGCCGCCGACAACGCCGCCGCGAGCGCGCACAGCAGCAACACGCGCAACATGCCGGCCAGCGACACCGCGCGCGACGCGCCCGGCCGCTCGGCGGCATGCGCGTAAAAACGTTCGGCGACGAGGGTGAGAAACGCGAGCGCCAGCGCCGCCGCGCCGCTGACGATCACGAGCGACGGCGAGACCATCGCGTGAATCAGTATCGCGGGGGCGACGGGCTTCAACGCCGTCAGCGCGAGCGCCACGGCCAGACAGCAAGCGGCAAGAACGCACCACGGTTGCCAGCGAAGCTGACGCAGCATGCCGGTGAAAGAAGGCGTGTCGGCGTCGTGCCAGACGAATTGCCGGAGGTACCTGACGCCGCGCTGCCAGGCCGGTCCTTCGACGGGCGCCGCCGCTCGGCGTGGTGGCAGCAGCCGCCAGATCGCGACGACGACTACGTTGACAAAGGCGCTCGCCAGCACGGCACACCAGCGAGGATCGACCGGCAAGCGTTTCGTCAGGCTCAACGCACCGAGCACGGCAGCGAATGCCGCCGCGACCCAGCCGAGCAGCGCGACGTCGTTACGTTCGGCCAGCCGCGCACGCATGTCGCTGTCTTCGCGTCCAGCCTGATCCGACATCTGCAATCCTTACCAATGAGTTACAAACCGGATGACGTACTGCCTCTCCGAACCAGACCGCTCTGCACCGCGAGCCGCAATTTAACGTGCCGGTAGAGGAAACTCAAGGACGGTCCTCGACGGGCACGCAACGTTCGATCGACTCCGGCGTCAGCCCCAGATGGTCCCGCAACCCCACCCAGCCTTCCTGCGTGATCTGCACGGCCCGCGAGGTATCGGCACGCCGCAACCAGCCCTTGGCACACAACAGATCGAGAAACCCCACACCGAGTGGACCGGCCAGATGATGCTGGCGCTCCGACCAGTCGAGACATTGACGCGCAATGCCGTGCCGGCCCGGCTTCACTGTGGCGATATCGAGTCCCAGCTTGCCAAACCATGCCGCGCCGGCCGGCGTGACCTCGAACCGTTTGTCGTCCGCGGCGGAAAGAAAACCGCGCTGCATCAGATGCTGCGTAATCGCCACACCGGCCTGGCCCGCCAGATGGTCGTAGCAGCAGCGCGCAAAACGCAACTTGCCCGCTTCGCGGCCGAGCGATTTGCGACGTACAACCCGTTGCGTGCCGATCGACGCGAGACTTTCAAGCGCCACGGCGACATGCGGATTCGCGAGCCGGTAGTAACGGTGACGCCCCTGCTTTTCCACGGCGAGCAGGCCGCCGTCGAGCAGCTTCGCCAGATGGCTGCTGGCCGTCTGCGCCGTGACGCCGGCCGCATAAGCGAGTTCGCCGGCAGGAAGCGCGCGGCCGTCGACCAATGCCATCAGCATCGTGGCGCGCGCGGCGTCGGCGATCAGAAAAGCGGTGGCGGACAGATTGGGCTGGGCATGCATGACGGTCTCCGGTTGTCGGATCAAGCATAGCGCGACGACATAGTCGCACGTTTCGATGCGTATCGAAGCATCCGGCCAACAATAGCGGGGATATTAATAGAAGACGCCTGCGGCCGCGCTTTCGCTCGCCAATTAGAAAGTTATCCCTTCTCCGTTATGCCGTGCCGGGAATGATGGGTCGAATGCTATTGAGTACAAGCGAGTACGAGCAAGTACATGCGGCATTACATCGAGCTTTCTTCTGCGCCTTTCGCCAATGTTCTGAATCAGCCAATACGCTTCTTTCCCGCGCCGGAACCCGTTAAGCTTCACACCTCATTGCTTTTTGACGCCACACCGCCTTCTTTTCGACCCATCATTTATTTTCATTCCAACCGTATGAAAAAGTCTTTACTCGCCGTCGCACTGTCCAGCGTCTTCACGATGTCCGCGCATGCGCAAAGCAGCGTCACGCTATACGGGCTCATCGATACGGGCCTCGTCTATACGAACAATCAACTCGGTCATAGCAACTGGCAGCAAGTGACCGGTTCGACGCAGAACACGGTGTTCGGCCTCAAGGGCTCGGAAGATCTCGGCGGCGGCTTGCATGCGATCTTCAAACTGGAGCAAGGCTTCCTGCTGAACAACGGCGCCCAGGCTTTCTCCGGCGACGGCTTCGGCTCCCAGGCATGGGTTGGTCTGCAAAGCGATCCGTACGGCACGCTGACATTCGGCCGCCAGTTCGACGTGATGAACGACCTGGTGGGACCGCTCACGGCGGAGTTCAATACGTGGGGCGGCAGCATGGCCGGGCATCCGTTCGAGAACGACAACCTCGCGGCAAACTCGGTCGTCATCAACAATTCGGTCAAATACGCGAGCCCGACTTATCGCGGCGTCACGTTCGAAACCATGTACTCGTTCAGCAACAAAGCCGGCGACTTCGCGAACAACCGTTCGTACGGATTCGGCCTCTCGTATGCGATGGGTCCCGTGAATCTGGCCGCCGGCTACCTGCAATTCAATAATGCCGGCAACGGCAGCGGCGCGACGACCGCGAGCGATACGAGCGCGAACTTCCTCGCGCAACGGCAGCGCATCTGGTCGCTCGGCGGTAACTACACGTTCGGGCCGGCCACCGTCGGGCTGGTCTGGAGCCATACGCAGATCGACAACGCGTCGGGCGTGTTCTCGTTCGGCACCGGCAGCTATCTGGGCGCGAACGACGCCTCCGCCGGCAGCCTCGCCGGGTCGCTGCGCATGGACAACTACGAAGTGAACGCGAAATACGCGCTCACACCGGCGTTGACTGTGTCCGGCGAATACACCTACACGCGCGGCGCGTATAACGGCTCGTCGCCGGGCTGGAACACCGCCATGCTGCAGACCGATTACGCGCTCAGCAAGCGCACGGACTTCTATCTGGAGGGCGTCTACCAGAACGTGCATGGTGCGCCGGCCGACTCCGTGCTCTCGCACGCAATGATCAACACGCTGTCGCCGTCGTCGACGAACTCGCAGGTGGCGGTCACGGTCGGGATGCGTCACGCGTTCTAAGCGGCTGTTCACGCGCAGGCGGTAAAAGCGGTTGCCGGGTTTCGGCCTGGCAGCCGTTTTCACTGCATCACACTGAATGAAATTGCTTCGGTGTTTCCGAACTGTCACTTCGCAATTAGCAGGTTTATCCGATTCGTCGCATCACGCAGACTGAGGTTCATCACCACAGCGGACACCGTCCGCGAAAGGAACCCGATCATGCGAACCTATCCCCGTAACAGCCCTCAAGCCGCAGCCCGTATCGTCGCGCTCGCCCTCACCGCCGACGGCCACGTCTGCAGTTCGGAGGAGCGCGCCCTCGACAGGCTCGATATAGCCGGTCAACTCGGCCTCGCCCCGGCGCAATTCGCGCAGATCGTTCAGGCGATGTGTGAAGACCACTCCGGCGCGCAGACGTCGCTCGCGCCCACGGTCGGCCCGCTCGACGAACCCATGCTCACCGAGCTGATCGCCGAAATCGACGACCCCAAGCTGCGCGCCAAGGTGATCCGCCTGTGTATTGCCGTCACGATCGCGGACAACCACCTGGCGGATGGCGAAATCGCCTTGCTCGCCGCCATTCTCAACGCGTGGGGGCCGCAACCCAACCCGCTGCTGAGCCGGCACGGCGCGCTGCTGCGCGCGCCGCGCGCTTACGAACGCACGGCGGCCAGCACCTGAGAGGCGAGCGCATGATGTTGCCCGCGCCGCGACCGGATCGCGTGGATCTCTTCGACCACGCCTTCCGCGCGGCCGAGCCAGCGCACGCCGCGCAGCAGCGTCAGGTCTTCAGCGCCCAGCTCCGCGAGCGGGAACACGCCGAGCCCGCGCGCCGCGAACACCGCCATCAACGCGCTGTCCTCGAATTCGCCGACGACGCGCGGCCGGATGCCGGCCGCCTCGAACCAGCGGTCGAGCCGCGCGCGCAACGCCGCGTGCCGCGTGGGCAGCAGCACGGGGATCTCCGCGAGACACTGCGGAAAGCCCGCGCGCGTGGCTTTGCGCACGATTTCCGCGGGACCATACCAATCGACCGGCGAGCCGACGAGACGCTGACTGAACACCCGCAGGTCGGTGTCATGCGGCGCGGGCTGACACGCGAGCACGAGATCGAGCCGATGCAGCGCGAGCTCCGACAGCAGTTGCGAATGCTCGCCCTCGTGACAGAGCAGCCTGAGCGACGGCGTGCCCAGCACCGGCGCGAGGAGCGCGTGCGCCGCGAGCTTGGAAATGCCGTCGGAGAGGCCGACCGCCAGCCGCGCCAAGCCTTCGCCGCTGGGCTCGCGCATTTCGTCGAGTAAAGCTTCGCCGATCTGGAAGATCTGCTCGGCGCGATTGAAGGCCGTTTCGCCGGCCTCGGTCATCGTGACGCCGCGCCCGGCCGGTTTCAGCAACTGGCGGCCGATCGATTTTTCCAGTTCGCGCACCTGCGCGCTGATGGTCTGGACCGCCATGTCGAGGTGCTCGGCCGCGCGCGCAAAGCCGCCCTCCTTCACGACGATCCAGAAATAGTAGAGGTGACGGTAGTTGAGCATGTCGGAAACACTTCGTAAAAACCGATGTATCGATCAGCTTATCACTGATTTATCCGAACCTCGATAACGGCGAAGATAGCTCTACCGCAACGTTTGACGCCTCCATTTTCTGACGACTCCCATGGACACTTTGCTCGTACTCTTCGCCGATCCCGCCGCATGGGCCGCGCTCCTCACGCTGGTGGTGATGGAAATCGTGCTCGGCATCGACAATCTGATCTTCATCTCGATCCTTAGCAACAAGCTGCCCGAAGCGCAACGCGCCCGCACCCAGCGGATCGGCATCATGCTCGCGCTCGTGTTGCGACTCGCTTTGCTCGGCACGGTGGCGTGGATCGCGCAATTGACCGCACCCGCGTTCGCGCTGTTCGGCCATGCGTTCTCCTGGCGCGATCTGATTCTGCTCGCCGGCGGTCTGTTCCTCGTCTGGAAGGCGACCGGCGAAATCCGGCACCACGTCACTCACGAGGACGACGTCAGCGGCAAAGCGAGTTCGACGATCCAGTTGACCGCGGCGGCTGCGATCGGCCAGATCCTCGTGCTCGATATCGTGTTCTCGGTGGACAGCATCATCACCGCGGTCGGCATGACCGAACACATGCCGATCATGTTTATCGCGGTGATTGCCGCCGTCATGGTGATGTTGTTCGCTGCACAGCCGCTGTCGCGCTTTATCGAGCGTAATCCGACCATCGTGATACTGGCGCTCAGCTTCCTGCTCGTGATCGGTATGACGCTGATCGCCGAAGGTTTCGGCTCCCACGTGCCGAAGGCTTATATCTACGTGGCGATGGCGTTCTCCGCGTTCGTCGAAGGGATGAACATGATGGTGCGCCGGGCGAAATCGAAGCAGATCGCCAGCAGCAGCGAATGATCGACCGCGTGAACCTGAGCGTTCTATGTTTTTGTACTCTTGAGGAGCGACACCATGAAATGCCCCGTCTGCAAAACCACCGACCTGCTGATGACCGAGCGCCGCTCGATCGAAATCGACTACTGCCCGGACTGCCGGGGCGTCTGGCTCGATCGCGGTGAACTCGACAAACTGATTGCGCAGGACGACGCGAATCTCGATGCGCCCGCAACGGTACGCGCGGGCCGGGACGACTATCGCGAGCGCGACAGGGATCACGCGTACGACAGCCATCGCGGGCGCGACGAGCATCGTACGGGGTATCGGGGATACAAGAAAAAGCGCTCGATCTTCGACGTGTTCGATTTCGATTGAGCGTGGGGTTCGGGGTTGCGCGTTACACGGCACGGTTGCGACGCACCGGGCGGTGCGATGCAACGCCGCAAGCGCAATCAGCGTGCTTTACCGCGAGCGCTCTTACCGGCGCTCGCTGCGCGAGGCGCGTCTTTACCCGCGGGCGGGCCACCGTTCATCTGCTCCATCCACGACAACGCGTCGACGTAAGCGAGAAACTGCTTGAGATAGCCCGGCGACAACTCGCGCATCAGCGAAAGCGAACGATGCACCAGGCTGCTCGAATTGAGCGGTCCGGCGTTACCAGGCACTTGCTCCAGCGACTGACGTAGCTGTTTCTCGGTCCGAACCTTCGACCAGATTTCCCGGAAGTGATCGAGCGCCGCCAGTTCCGGATACGACGCGGCGGTAGGCAGACCGTGGGCGACGACGCGTTGCTCGCCTTCCGTTGGCGCCTGACTGACGATGTGCCCGGTCAATTCGGCGAGCGCGCTTCGAGCGGGGCGGTCAGCGGCCGCAGTGCCGCTTTCGGCTGTTGAAGTTTCGGCCCGCTGTAAATCCGCGGCATAGGCTTCGATCAACATCGCCAGCTTCGCGTCCAGGATACGCCGCGCCGCGCCATTATGATTAGCCGCGCGACGTGCCAGCGCGTCGATGAAATGGAAGCGGATCGGGTCGAAGCGATCGGCGTGGCACGCGCGCCATGCGTCGAGCGCGGCGCTTGCCTCGCTCACCGCGTTCACCACGCCGCTCCCCCCTTCTCGCTCACTCACGCGCCTTCCCCGCCGCATTCGCCGGCCCCGGCACCGGCGCGATTTCCACCCGCCGGTTCTTCGCCCGCCCCTGATCGTCCGCGTTCGAACCCACCGGCTGCTGCGAACCGAACGCCGCCGCGAAGACCGAAGCCGCCGGCACGCCGTCATCGATCAGTGCCCGCGTCACCGTCAGCGCGCGCTGCGCCGACAGTTCCCAGTTGTCCGCAAAACGACGGTTCGCCTCGCGCACCTGCCGGTCGTCGGTAAAACCGCTCACCATCAGAATTTCGTCGCGGGCATGCAGATACGCCGTGAGCGGCCCGGCCAGGCTCTTCAACAACTCGCGGCCTTCGGGCTGCAACTGGTCGGAGTTCAGCGCGAACAACACATTGCCGCTAATGCCGATACGTCCGTTGACCAGTGTCACGCGGCCCGCCGCCAGCGGACCCGCGAGCGCCTGCTCGAGCGTCTTGCGGCGCTGCGTTTCCACCTGACGCTGCTTGACCTCCTGCTCCAGCTTGGTCGACAGTTCGAGTTGCACGCCGATGACGCCCACCAGGATCAGCACGAACGCGCCCAGCAGCACCGACATCAAATCGCCGAAAACCGGCCAGATCGGCGCGGTGGTCTCTACGCCGCCGTCGATTTCCTCGCTCATGCGGCGTCAGCTCCGGCCGAAGCGCGCTGCCCGGCGAGGTGCTGCAGATCCTCGACGATCTGCTTCTGCGACATCACGCTCAGGTCGACAACTTCCCGCGCCTGCGCCACGTAATACGCCAACTGTTCGTCACTGCGTGCAAGCGACTTGTCGAGCGCGGCTTCGATCCGCTCCAGATGCGTGACCAGCTTGTCGTTCGATTCGCCGAACACCTGCACGGCGCTGCCGAACGCTTCGCCGAGGCTCGCCACTTCGACGGCGCTGCCGCTCACCTGCGCGGCGATCTCGCCGAGCTTGCCGGTTTCGAGTTCGACCTTGTCGGTGAAGCGCGTGCCCACCCGCTCCAGCAGATCCGCCGACGTCGCGACCAGCGCGTCGACGGCCGTACGCTGTTCGGTGGACGCGTGATTCACGGCATCGAGCAGCGTCTCCAGCGTTTCGAGCAAGCGCGCGCGCTCCTGCAACATCGCGGTATCGCGGACCATGCTGTCGGACAGTTTCTGCCGCAATTCGGCGACGACTTCAGCCGCGGCTTTCGGCGCTTCCGACGCAGCCTGCACCAGTTGCCCGATCTCGGCGATCGTCTCGCTCGCGTGCGCCTGCGTCTGAGCCGACATGTCGCGCGCGGTTTGCTCCAGCGTCGCGCAGATTTCCTGCTGACGGGTCGCGGTACGCTCGCCGGCTTGCTCCCACTTCTCGCTCAATGCGACTGCCATCGAATCGAGTTTTCCGGTCCATGTGGCCAGACGTTGTTCATCTTGCGCCGCCAGTTCCGTGCGCAGATTCGCGGCGGCTTTGGGGGCTTCCGCAGCGGCATCCACGAGACGACCGATTTCGGCGATCGTTGCGCTCGCATGCGTTTGCGTTTGCGCCGCGATATCGCGCGCGGTTTGTTCCAGCGTCGTGCAGATTTGCTGCTGACGGCTCGCGGTGCGTTCGCCCGTCTGCTCCCACGTCTCGTTCAACGCAACGGCCATCGAACCGAGCTGTTCGGTCCAGGCCGCCAGCCGCTGTTCGTCCCGCGCGCCCAGCGCCGTCTGCAGATTCGCATGCGACTCGCCGACATTGGCGAGCAAAGACACCGAATGCTGCTCGAAACTCGCCGCAGCGGCCGCCAACGCCTGCCGATTGTTGTCCGCGAGCGTCTCGCCGACACGCTCCTGCCGCGACAACGCGTCGTTCCACGCCTGCGACACGCCCTGCGCGGTGGCATCCAGCCGCGCGGACACGCCGTCGAGCAGACCGGCCGAGCGTTGCTCGAACGTTTCCGTGAAGCGATCTAGCGTTGCCCGCAGATGCTCCGTCAGTTCCTCGCTCGAACGCTGATGTGCGGCCAGCGCCTTGTTCCAGATATCGGCCACGTTCACGGCCGTCGCTTCAAAACCGCTCGACAACCCGTCCAGTTGCCGCTGCACGGCGTGCGAAACGCTATCGTGCAACGCGGTGGTTTCGCGCGCGAGACCGGCCATGGTTGCTTCCATCACCGGCTGCAACGCCGCGCCGGCCGCGCGCGTGCTGTCGGCAACACTCTCCTTCAACGATTGCTCGACAGACGCGGCCAGCCGCGTATAAGCAGCCTCGGCTTTGCCATGAAACGCCTCCTGACTGGCCACCTGGCGCTCGTTCAACGCGAGGCTCTGCTGTTCGATGGCCGACATCATCGACTGCAAGCGGTCGACCAGTGCGGGCATCACATCGGCTTGCCGTTGCAGCAGCCGGAAACTCTCGTCGCGCTGATGAGCCTGCGAATAGACGCGCAAGCTGGTCGCGATCTTCAGGTCGAGCGCTTGCGCCGCCTGCAACCGTTCGCGACGGCACAGCGCGGCCAGCAGCCCGAGCATCGCGGAGGTGGACACGCCCGCGATCGACGTGCCGAATGCGAATCCCAGACCCTTCACCGGCGCGGCCAGCGAAGCGCGGATCGCTTGCAGATCGGTCGAGCTTTCCAGCGCCATGCCGGTGCCGCGCAAGGTCGCGACCATGCCGAGCAGCGTGCCGAGCATGCCCAGCAACACCAGCAGGCCGACCAGATACGGTGCGAGCGCGGGGCCGGGCAAGGCCACCCGCTCGCCTTCGACACGCAAACGCGCCGCGTTGCGCAAGCTCGGATGCAACGCGTCGAGCCAGCCGCCCAGACTCGAGGGCGGTCCGGACAGGTCCGCGACGGCGCGCGTCAATGTGCCGGTCGCCTGGTTGTAACGATGCAGTTCGAGCGAGCCCGCCAGATAGCACACGCCAATCAACAAGGTGACGGCCAGCGCCAGCGGGTTCGAGCCGAGGTAACCCACAGCGATCCAGCACACGGCGGCCAGACCGGCCAGAAACACAACGAGGTCAATACGATATCTGGACATAGTGTCCCAGTTAGCTGGTGCGAAGAGCCGCGAGCAACCCTTCGACCGGTTGAAAACGAACGTCCAGTTCAGCAAGCAACACGCTCTGCATGTCCTTGCGGAACACGTCCAGCCATGCGCCGGGCGTTACCGCCGCGGCGTCGTCCGAGGCAACGGCGGCGGCCAGCGTCGCCTGCTCCGCCGCGCGCAGGCGCTCGAAGTGCCCGGCCAGCAGACCCGGCACGCTGCCCAGCAGATTCCGTTCGCGCTCGCCGAGCGCACGCTCCATGACGGCGTCCAGCACCGCGAGCCGCGCCATTGCGGGCGTTTTCGCGGCCAGCAGGCTGCGCAGGCGCACGCGTAACGGGCCGACTGCGGTTTCCATCGACTGCTGCAACGCCTGGTAGCGCTGCCGGAACACCGCGTAATCGGGCGCCGCGTCGGCCGGCGCGGGCTGTGACGACATGTGGGCGTGCGGGTTTGCGTGCGGGTTTGCGTACGGAAAGGCCTGCGTGTTGGCGAATCCGCGCCGCTTGCTCGCCACGAGCACGCTGTCGCCCGCCACGGACTTCATCAGCGAAACGCGCACGCGCGCGCATTCGTCCTCTTCGGCGCGGCCGAACACCCGTGCACCGGCCGGCACGGCCGGCGGCGCGCCGCTCAGCGCCGACGACAGCGCAATAGCGTCGGTCCAGCCGAGCCATTGGCTAAGCCGGTCCGAGAGCGATTGCCGGGATTCGGGGACATCGACATCCGCCAGACGAGCCAACAGGCGAATGAGCGCCGGGCCGCTGAGAGCTGTGCGCTGGGGGGCTTGCAACATACCACCGGAGTCAAAAAAGTCAGCAGTTTACACGCTGCCGGGGTGGAAGCTGCCGCCGCGCGATTTAGCGGGCCCACGGGAGAGGGTTTTCGAAGGACGCGGCGCGGCCGTGAAGCGGGCTTCAACGTGCCGCGCCGGTGGGTGACAACGCGGCTTTACTGGGGCGAAACGCTCGCGTCGAAGCGCAGGTTTTCGCGCATCCATTGCTCCATCGAGCAGACGTCGAGCTGCTGTTGCGCGTTGAAGGTGCGCTCCTTGTGCCACGACACGCCCGCCCCTTCGGCGAACACCACGCGGTATTTGCGCAGCGAGTCGTCCGGCTGCGTCGCGAGTTCGCTCTTCAATTGAGGCACGCTCCATGCCACGCGGCGCGATTTCGCGCCGCGCATTGCGTCGATAGCGTCAGCGAGTTGGCCGTAAGTGACGGTATCGCCCGCCACGTAGACGATTTCGTCCGCAATACGCGGTTCGGTGAAGACAATCTCGGCGGTCAGCCTGCCGATATCGTCGGCGGTGGTGACCGTCACCGCGTTGTCCCAGCTGCCGAGCGCATGAACCGTATTGCGTTCGAAGTCCACCACGCCGAACGACGGTTCGAACAGGAAACTCGTGAACATGCCCGTCGACACGATCACCCATTCCGTGTTCTGTTGCGCGCGCAACAGATCGCGCACGTCGAGTTGTTCGTCGAACAGATCCTGCGCGCTGCCCCGGCCGATCACGTCGTAGTCGACGCCGAACTGCCACGGGAAATAGCGTTTGATGCCGGCTTCAAGCGCAGCGCGCGCGAGCTTGAGCTGCACACCTTTGCCGCCGACGAACCCGGTGCACGAAATCACCGTATCGAAGCGCCGGAACAGATCGGCAAGCGACGCCTCGGACAGCGCGTTGAGGTCGCCCGGCACGAGTTCGATAGATAGCGCGCGCAGTTCGGCGACGTCTTTTTGCCTGGTCGGATCGTTCGAATCGAGCGCCGATGGGCGCAGCAGCGCGGCGACCGACACGCCTGGTTTCACTGCGGCACGGCGCGCGAGACTGCGCAAGACGGCCATGCCGAGCTCACCGGCGCCGAGGACGAGAATGGATTGAGGATGCGACATGGTGGTGACCTTTTCTGACAGGCGATAACGTTGAAAAGCGAGGTTTGAAAACCGTGCGGGCGCAAACGTGATTCGCCGTTACCCGCGCGGTATTTCGAAGTGGCTTCAGGCAGGAGTCGGCCTGACGATCTGGAGTCTAGTGGCGGGGTGCATCGGCATTGTTCGCCGCTACGGAATTGACAACGCGAGTGTCCCGAACGCCGGGTTTGGCCGCGTGTAAACATCGCGCCGGCCACGCGCAACGCGCGGGGGTATCCCTGTAAGATGAACCCCGCTTCAACGCGCTCACGGACAGCGCGACACGAACCGCACAGGTGCCCGGCCCATGGACAAACTTCAAGCGATGACCACGTTTGTGCGCATCGTCGAAGCTCAAAGCTTCAGCAAGGCCGCCGAAACGCTCGCGCTGCCGCGTTCGTCGGTCACGACAATCATCAAGCAGCTGGAACGTGAACTAGGCGCCGCGCTGCTTCGCCGCAGTACCCGCACGCTCAGTCTGACCGACGCGGGCGAGCGCTACTACGCGTCATGCCGCGCGATCCTCGCGGAGATCGTGCGCGCGGAAAGCGAGCTGTCGACCGACGCCAGCGCGCCGCGCGGACGCGTGCGAGCGGACATGCCGGGGGTGATCGGCCGCGGCCTGGTGTTGCCGCGGCTCAGGGATTTCGAGCAGCGCTTTCCCGGCATCGAACTCGTGCTCGGTCTGAGCGACCGCCCCGCCGACCTGATCTACGACGGCATCGATTGCGTGATTCGCACCGGCGCGCTGGCGGATTCGACACTGACCGGCCGTCGCGTCGGGCAGTTGAACTGGATTACCTGCGCGTCGCCGCGCTATCTGAAGGAGCACGGCGAACCCGCTACCGTGGCCTCGCTGGCCGCTCACCGTGCGGTCAACTACATCTCGAACGCGACCGGCCGGCCGCTCGACTGGCGCTTTCATGTGCAGGGCGAGCAGCTCACGCTGAGCATGCCGAGCCGCTTCGCCGTCAACGAAACCGAGGCCTATCTGCAATGCGGTCTCGAAGGATTGGGGTTGATCCAACTGTCGGAGTTCGTCGCGTTGCCGTATCTTCAATCGGGCCGCCTGAAGGAAGTGCTGGCCGACGCGAGAAGCTCGCCGGTGCCGGTCTCGATCGTCTATCCGGATGGCCGCAACGCGAGCGGCGCGACCCGGGCGTTCGTGGAGTGGGTCGTGGAATTATTCGAACACAGCGACTTCGGGCGAGGCCAATGAACCGCATTCCATTCGACACCGTGGTACTCGGCGCGGGCATTGTCGGCGTGTGCGTCGCCGTGCATCTGCAGAAGCGCGGTCGCCAGGTCGCATTGGTCGATCGCAAGCTGCCGGGCAATGAGACGTCGTTCGGCAACGCCGGCTTGATCCAGCGCGAAGGCGTCTATCCGTACGCGTTTCCGCGCGACCTGGACACCTTGCTTCGCTACGCGCGCAACCAGTCGCCGGACGTTCGTTACCATGCCGCCGCCCTGTTCAAGGTCGCGCCGTTCCTGTGGCAATACTGGCGCAATTCGCATCCCGCCACGCACGCGGCGATCGCGAAGTCGTATTCGACGCTGATCGAACGCAGCGTGAGCGAGCACCGCGCGCTGGCCGCCGCGGCCGACGCGAGCGCGTTGTTGCGCCCGATCGGCTGGATGAAGGTGTTTCGCAGCGCAGCGGCTCACGACAAGGAAATCCATGTCGCCGAACGCTGGCACGCCGAGTACGGCGTCGAGTTCGACGCGCTCGACGCCGTTCGTCTGCAGCAGACGGAGCCCGATCTCGACAAGACCCTGCTCGGCGCGGTGCGTTATCCCGAGTCCGATTCAGTGAGCGATCCGCATGCGCTCGTCACCGCCTACACGAAGTATTTCGAAGCGCTGGGCGGCCGCTTTTTTATCGGCGATGCGGACACGCTTCGCGAGGGTTGGGAGGTCGATACGCAAGCGGGAACGATCGCGGCGCAATCGGCGGTCGTCGCGTTGGGACCGTGGTCGGATCTGCTGACCACACGGCTGGGTTACCGCCTGCCGCTCGCCGTCAAACGCGGATATCACATGCACTACGCGCCGCACGGAGCGGCCCGTTTGAATCATCCGGTGCTGGATGCCGAAACCGGCTACGTGCTCGCGCCGATGGCGCGAGGCATCCGCCTGACCACCGGCGCGGAAATCGCCTTGTACGATGCGCCCAAAACGCCGACGCAACTCGCCGCGGTCGAACCGTTTGCACGCAAACTGTTCCCGCTCGGCGAGCGACTGGACGACGAACCGTGGATGGGACGCCGTCCCTGCACGCCCGACATGATGCCGATCATCGGACCCGCGAGAAAGCATCGGGACTTGTGGCTCGCGTTCGGTCACGCGCATCACGGATTGACGCTGGGCCCGATCACGGGTCGCCTGATCGCCGAAATGATGACGGGCGAGGAGACGGTGGTCGATCCCCGGCCGTTCAGGGTGGAGCGGTTCTAGATTGCCGGCAGGACGGGTGGCAAAAAACCACACCAGACATTTAAACGATCAGACGCCGTCGCGCGCCTTACCGACAGCCTTATATCCCGCCCTTCCTGGCTCAAACTCGGCCATCTTCGAGCAAGTACGCCGACGCCAATCCCCCCTTCCCCGTCCTGCCCGCACATTTTCCGTTGAGAACGCTTCTCAATTACAACCGCATTGCATAGAATGCACGCCGCAAACACTTTGTAATAAACATGGAATGACCGGGTAAGGTTCGTGAAACGGCCTCCCGGGTCGCCAGCACTCGACGGGGAAAAAAATGAAGTTGCGGTCCGACGAACCGAAGCTCGGGAAAATCAGCACGACACTGTGCGGCATGCTGGCCGCCGGCCCTGCTCTGGCGCAGGGCACCGCCGGCACGGCGCCGCCCGACAAGGAGAGTCAGCTTGCGCCGATCGCCGTGCAGGGTCAGACGGACCACGGCTTCAAGACCGATCGCTCAGCGTCGGACAAATTCACAGCACCGCTCGTCGACACGCCGAAGTCGGTGACCGTGATTCCGCAGGAGTTGATCAAGAGCACCGGCGCCGCGACGCTGACCGAAGCGCTGCGCACCGTGCCGGGCATCACCTTCGGCGCTGGCGAAGGCGGCAACCCGCTCGGCGACCGGCCGTTCATTCGCGGCTACGACGCCCAGGGCAGCACGTTCATCGACGGCATGCGCGATGTCGGCGCGACCACCCACGAAGTGTTCAACATCGAAAGTGTCGAAGTCACCAAGGGTTCGGACGGCGCCTACGGCGGCCGTGGCGGCGCGGGCGGCAGCATCAACCTGATCACCAAGGCCCCGCACCTGGGCAATTCCGCCGACGGCAGTGCGGGTCTCGGCACCGACCGTTACCGCCGCTTCACCGCCGACGGCAACTGGCAAATGGCCGATCACGCGGCGTTCCGCCTGAACGTGATGAGCCACAACAACGACGTGCCAGGCCGCGACGCCGTCAACAACGAGCGCTGGGGCATCGCGCCGTCGTTCACCTACGGGCTCGGCACGCCGACCCGCGTCACCGCGAGCTACTACCACCTCGCCACCGACGACCTGCCGGACAGCGGCATTCCGTATTTCTACACGACCACCAACAAGCCGGCCAACGTCGGCACGATCTATCCGGCCAACGTGGACCGTCACAACTTCTACGGCCTGATCGACCGCGATTTCCGCAAGACGACTTCGGACATCGGCACGGTGCGTATTGAGCACGACATCAACAGCAATCTGACGATCCGCAACACCACGCGCTATACGAAGGCGACCCAGGACTACATCTGGACGCAGCCCGACGATAGCCAGGGCAACGTGCTGAACGGCATGGTGTGGCGCCGCGCGAACACGCGGGCGAGCGACGTCTACAGTCTCGCGAATCAGACCGAATTGTTCGGCGAGTTCAAGACGGGCTTCCTCAAGCACAGCTTCACCACCGGCCTCGAAGTGTCACGCGAAACCAGCGTGAACGATTCGTACACGGTGGCCGCGGCGACCGGCGCGATCTGCAAGACCAGGGGCATTGGCGCGGCGGCGGGCTATAACTGCACGAGCCTGTGGTCGCCGAATCCGAACGACCCGTGGGCCGGTTCCGTGCGTCAGACCAACGACCCGAGCGAACAGCGCACTGTCACCAAATCGGTGTACGCGTTCGACACGATCGAATTGACGAAGCGCTGGCAGGCGAACGTCGGCCTGCGCGTCGACGATTACTCGACCGATCTGCGTAACACGGTGGCCAACGGCGGCAATCGCGTTTCGCGCGACGACACGCTGTTCAACTACCAGTTCGGTCTCGTCTTCAAACCGGCCTCGAACGGCAGCGTCTACGCGTCGATCGCGACGTCGTCGACACCCGCCGGCGCCCTGCTCGGCCAGGGCAGCGAAACGCAGTCGTTGACGCCGGGCCGCGGCGGCGTAGGCGCAAACGCCGCCCAACTCGCGCCGGAAAAGAACCGCAGCATCGAACTCGGCACCAAGTGGAATGTGCTGGACAACAAGCTCTCGCTGACCGGCGCGCTGTTCCAGATCGACACGACCAATGCGCGCGTCACGCTGCCGAACAACGAATACGCGATGGTGGGCAACAAGCGCGTGCAAGGTGTCGAATTCGGCGTGGCGGGTCAACTGACGAACAAGTGGCAAGTGTTCGGCGGCTACACGTACATGAAGAGCGAGTTGCGCGACAACGGCAAGACCACGTCGGACAACGGCCATCAGTTCCCCAATACGCCGAAGAACAGCATCAGTTTGTGGACCACCTACGACGTCTTGCCGAAGTTCACGATCGGCGGCGGCGCATTCTATATGTCGCAGGTTTACGGCGACACGGCGAACCTGCGCGCGGTGCCGTCTTACTGGCGCTTCGACGGCGTGGCGACGTACCGGATCAACAAGAAGGTCGATCTGCAACTGAACGTGCAGAACATCTTCAACCGGACGTATTACGACCAGGCGTATCCGGCGCATTACGCGTCGATCGCCGCCGGGCGTTCGGCGTTCCTGACGCTCAACGCGCATTACTAGGCAGCGGCGCGATGGAACGGGTGAGCGTGAAGGCGTTGGCGAGCGTGTCGCATGACGAACTCGCCGCGATTCTCGCCGGGCCGCCTGTGCAGGCCGCCGCGTGGGTCGCGGCGGCCGCGCAAAACGGCATTGTCGAAGCGCAGGCCGTCTACGGTCAGTATCTGCTCGACGGACATGGCGTAGAGCACGATGCCGGCGAAGCCTTCACGTGGTTCACCCACGCGGCGCGCCGGGATCATCCGATGGCGATGAACATGCTCGGCCGCTGCTACGAGCACGGCTGGGGCACCGCTGCCTGCGCGTCGGTCGCGGTGTATTGGTACCGGCTCGCGGCGCGGGCCGGACTCGATTGGGGCATGTACAACTATGCGTCGACGTTGGCGCTCGGCAACGGCGTCGAAGCCGATCGGGCGCAAGCGTTGCAGTGGTTTCAGCATGCCGCCGAACTCGGCCATGTGAAGTCGCTCAACTTCGTCGGCAGCTTTTACGAGGACGGCTGGGAAGTCGATGCGGACGCAAGCATCGCGTTCGACTACTACCGCCGCGCGGCGGAAGGCGGCGATTTTCGCGGACAGTTCAATTACGCACGGCTGCTGGCCGCGCGCGGCGAGATCGAGAGCGCGTTGCACTGGCTGCGGCGCGTGCCGCAAACGGGCACCGTGGCGTTCGTCGCGAAGATGCGAACGTGGCTGGCCGCTTCGCCGGTGAAAGCATTTCGCGCTCTGGCGGAAGATTTCAATACCGAGAGCCCCGCGAGCAAGCTAGCAACGTTCGGCGCCACGATGAACCCGACACGGGAGTTGCGCGCATGATGCTGCATCTTCCCGGCGTGCTCAGCAAAGCGCAGGTCGCGCAATGCCGCGACGCTCTCGACGCGGCGCAATGGATCGACGGTAACGCGACTTCCGGCGCGCAGTCGGCGCAAGCCAAACGCAACCAGCAGTTAGCGGAAGGCTCGCCCGCCGCACGCGCGGTGGGCGACGCGATTCAGGACGCGCTCGGGCGCCATGCGCGTTTCTTTTCCGCCGCGTTGCCGCTCAAGGTATTTCCGCCGCTCTTCAACCGCTACGCCGGCGGCGACGGCTTCGGCACGCACGTGGACAACGCGATCCGCCAATTGCGCGGCACCGACTTCCGGATTCGCAGCGATCTGTCGGCCACGCTTTTTCTCGCCGAGCCGGAGTCGTACGACGGCGGTGAACTCTGCATTGAAGATACGTACGGCGTGCATCGCGCCAAACTGCCGGCCGGCGACATGGTGCTCTACCCCGCTTCGAGCCTGCATCACGTCAGCGCCGTCACGCGCGGCGTGCGGGTCGCGTCGTTCTTCTGGATTCAAAGCATGGTGCGCGACGACGGCGAGCGCGCGCTGTTGTTCCAGCTCGACAACGACGTGCAGCGTCTCACGGCCGAGAAGGGGGCGAACGATGCGACGGTGATTAGTCTGACCGGCGTTTATCACAATCTGCTGCGGCGTTGGGCGGATGCGTGAGGGGGTGGGAAGCGGAAGCGCCGGCCTCATCTCCCAGTCTCTTTTCTTCACCATTAAAGTTTCCCATATGGGAAATAATTCGTCGGCACAAAGGGTTTCTGCCATTGTTTCCCAAATTGGAAACGTGCATAGGGCCCACCCGCGAATCTTCGATTATTTCCAATATTGGAAACTATGGCTCGTTCTCTCGAAACCCCAGGCTCTCAACGCGGCCCACAGTGCTAGACCTCGACACCTTGGGCGAGCTTGTCCGTAACCGTCGCTTATCATTGGCGCTGCGCATCGACGACGCCGCACACGCCTGCGGCGTGGCGGTGAATGTCCTCTCACGGTTGGAAAACGGCAATTTCGTGGGTGTCGACCGCCTTCTTCTAATGCTCTCTGGCCTTGGGCTCGGCGTGCTCATCACCGGCAAGGAAGAGGCGATGCGGTACATGCCGGAGCAATCCGGCGGCGATAGCTCGCTGACGTCAGCCGGGTTCCACAAGGACGAACGGCACGCACAACGAGCGAAAGTTTAGTGGACCCGAATCTTCTCTGATTCGTCACCATCGCTGTCTCCGCAAACATCCCGGCAAAAGAAAATCCCCCGCAACGAAACGTCTACGGGGGATTTCAGGGAATCGGCCTCTTAGCCTGCCGACGCCTTTAACAACGACCAATCAGGCAGCCGCCACCACCCTGCGCGGCGACACGACCGACACCACAAAGCTCACGACGATATTCGCCGTCAGCGCGATCAGACCGATATACACCGGATAGACCGCATCGCCCAGATGCAGCGCGTACACCGGCTTGAGCCCTTGAATGATCGCAAGGCTCGTCCCGATCACAATGCCCACCAGCCAGCCGAGGAACAGACCCGGCGTATTCAACCGGCGCGTGTACAGCGAGAACACGATAGCCGGGAAAATCTGCAGAATCCACACGCCGCCCAGCAGTTGCAGATCGATCGCGTACTGCGTCGGCAGGAACACGATGAACAGCAGCGCGCCGAACTTCACGACCAGCGACACGATCTTCGCCGTGGACGCCTCGCCCTCAGGCGAGATATTCGGCGACACCAGCGGACGCCACAAATTGCGCGTGAACAGATTGGCCGCGCCGATCGACATGATCGCAGCCGGCACCAGCGCGCTGATCGCAATCGCCGCCGCCGCGAAGCCCACGAACCACGACGGGAAGATCGAGTTGAACAACGCCGGCACCATGTCCGACGCCGACTTCACATGCACGCCTGCCGCAATCGCCATATAGCCGAGCAGCGCGATCAAGCCAAGCAACAGCGTGTACGCCGGCAGGAAAATCGCGTTCTTGCGCACCGTCTTCGCCGACGCGGACGACAGCACCGCCGTCATCGTATGCGGATACATGAACGCCGCCAGCGCCGAGCCCAACGCGAGCGAAGCATAAGCGGTGAACTGCGTCGGCTTCAGGATAATGCCGGTCGCGCCGCCCTTGGCCTTGAAGTAGGTATCGGCCGCGTCGAACACATGCGCATAGCCGCCGAGCTTCGCCGGAATCAGCCACACCGCCGCGATCACGACGATATAGATCATGATGTCCTTGACGAACGCGATCATGGCCGGCGCCCGCAGGCCGCTTGCATACGTGTAGAGCGCCAGAATCACGAAGGCGACGATCAACGGCATTTCGCCGGTCACGCCGAGCCCCTTGATCACGACCTGCATGCCCACCAGTTGCAGTGCGATATACGGCATGGTCGCGACGATACCGGTGATCGCAATTGCAGCCGGAAACCACTTGCCGCCGTATTCGCCCTGCACGTAATCCGCCGCCGTGATGTGGTTCTTCGCATGCGCGATTTTCCACAGCTTCGGCATCACCGCGAACACGAACGGATAAACGATGATGGTGTATGGCAACGCAAAGAAGCCATATGCGCCCACCGAATAAACCAGCGCGGGCACCGCGATCACCGTATAGGCGGTATAGAAGTCGCCGCCCACGAGGAACCACGAAATCACCGTGCCGAACTGGCGGCCGCCGAGACCCCATTCGTGCAATTGGGTCAGGTCGCCACGCTTCCAGCGCGCGGCGAAAAAGCCGATCACGGTGACGAGCACGAAGAATGCGATAAAGACGGTCATCGCAACCGGATTCACGGGGTTCACATCGCTCATTTGACACCTCGATACACGACGTAAATCAGGAGCGAGGTCAACGGCACCCACAAGAACTGATACCAGTAGAAGAACGGAAAGCCCGCGAACGACGGACGTGTGTCGTTATAGAACGGCAGCCATAACAACGCGATATACGGGATCAGCAGAATGAGCCAGAGCCATGAACGGCCGGCGGTTGGGGAGGTCTCCACACACTTCTCCTAAGTCTATTATTGAAACCGCGCGCCACGACTCGTGGCCCGGCACGCGGAAACCGGTTACCTGATATTAGACGGCAAACCCGGAGTTTGCAGCCGGCGCGGCAGCCCGCGAGCCGCCGCTCGCCGCGGGGATGTAGTATTCGCCTTCGTCAGCGTCCTCACAAGCGCGCGACTACGTACGCCGGCTACGTAATACTACGTAGCCGGACTCGCACAGTGCGTTGCGGTCTTTTCAACAATGAAACTCAAAGCGAAGCTTGTTCTGCTGGCCATCGTGCCCTTTCTGGCCGCTATCGCCAGCATCGAAATCGGCGTGCGCCAGGAAGCCATGGCGCTTGCCGAGTCGCAGCACGCGACCACGCAGGCCGCCTATCTGGCCAGCAAGCAACTCGAACTCAAGCACTACGTCGAGCTCGCCTCCACGGCGATCGCGCCGCTGTATAACGCCGGCCAGGAAAATGCGCGCGACGACGCGATGCTGCGCACCCGCGCGCTCGACGTGCTGCGAAAAATGGACTACGGCAAGGACGGCTACTTCTTCGTCTACGACACGCACGGCCGCTCGTTGATGCATCCGCGCGAACCCGATCTCGTTGGGCGTGATCTGTGGGAACTGCGCGATCCGCAGGGCATTCTGACCATCCAGCAACTGCTCGCGGCGTCCGCGCGAGGCGGCGGCTATGTGCGCTACGTGTGGCATCGGCCGTCCACCGGCAAGCTCGCATCGAAACTCGGCTACGTGGTGCCGCTCGAACGCTGGGGATGGATGATCGGCACCGGCATCTACCTCGACGACGTGGATGCGGCGCTCGCGGATATCGACGCGCGCGCGGCGGCGAATATCGATCGTACGATGAAATGGATCGATGCGATCGCGATGGCCGGACTCGCGGTGATCGCGCTATGCGCGCTCGTGCTCAACGTCACCGAATACCGCAGCGCCGACGCGAAACTGAAGCGGCTCGCGCAACAGGTGGTCGAGTCGCAGGAAAACGAACGGGCGCGCCTGTCGCGTGAATTGCACGACGGCATTAGTCAGATGATGGTGTCCGTGAAGCTGCTGCTCGAATCCGCGCTGGCGCGCTTCGAACGCAGCGAAGTGCGGGTGCCCGCCGCGGAGGCCGCGCTCACCACCAGCTTGACGCGACTCGGCGATACCTTGCGCGAAGTGCGGCGCATTTCGCATGCGCTGCGTCCGTCGATGCTCGACGACCTCGGCGTCGCCGCCGCGTTGGAGCAACTCACGCGCGAGCTCGGCGAGCAGTCGGCGATCGAGATCGGCTTCACGCAGATCATGCACACCCACGCCGCAGTGTTGCCGGACGCGGTCAACACTGTGCTGTTCCGGATTGCCCAGGAAGCGCTGACGAATATCGTGCGCCACGCGCAAGCGTCGAGCGCGGCGCTCACGCTGGAAGTCTCGCACGACGCCGTCACGCTGACGATCGCCGACAATGGACGCGGTTTCGACACCGCCTATGCCTTCGTCGGCCGACGCTCGGGCGTGGGTTTGCGTAATATGCGCGAACGGCTGGAAGCGTTGGGCGGCAAGCTGTCGCTCAGTTCGCAAACCGGCCATACGCTCGTGACCGCGCGCGTGCCGCTCGACACACCGGTGCGTCACGCGCCCGACTTGCAGGAAAGTTAATCACGTCATGACCGACTCCTCATCCGCTATCGCCCGCTTATTGCTCGTCGACGATCATCCGCTGGTGCGCGACGGTTTGCGCGCCCGGCTCGAAGCGGGCGGCAATTTCGAAGTGGTCGGCGAAGCCGGCAACGCGCAGGAAGCACTCGCGCTCGCCGCCGACGCCACGCCTCATCTCGTGCTGATGGACGTGGGCATGAACGGCATGAACGGCATCGCGCTGGCGGGCATGTTTCATGAGCGCTTTCCGGCGATTCGCGTGCTGATGCTGTCCATGCACGACAACCTCGAATACGTGACGCAAGCCGTGCGCGCGGGCGCCAGCGGCTACGTGCTCAAGGATTCACCGGCCACCGAGATCATTCAGGCGATCGGCGTGGTGCTCGACGGCAAGCAGTTTTTCAGCGCGGGGCTCGGTGCGCGTTTGATTCAGGCGTCGGCCAACCAGTCGCCGGTTGAACGGCTCACGCCGCGCGAGCGCGATATTCTCGACGCGCTCGCGGAAGGCCTGTCGAGCAAACAGATCGCGCAGCGCAACGATCTATCCGTGCGAACGGTGGAGACGCATCGGCTGAATCTGAAGCGCAAGCTCGATATCGAAGGACAGGCGGAGTTGATCAAGTTCGCGGTCGAGAACCGGCGCACGAAGAGGTGAACGTATGAGAATGACACGTCGAATCGCAGTGCGGCTCGCCAGTGTGATGTTCTTTGCCGCAACCATGCACGCCCATGCGGAACCCGTCCGCGTCAATCGCGGTCACGATCCGTACTTTCAGATTTCCAAAGCCATCGATCATTGCCCGGCGCCGTTAGGTCCGCTCGAAACCGAGCAGGAATGGCTCGACGACAGTCATTACCGGATCGAGCGCGGCAATAGTTGCTGGATCGAGGGACGCTGCCGTTTATCGAACGGTTACCTCTACGACACGGAAATTGCCGACGCCGTGCAGCGGCGCCTCAGCAATATCAACTACGCGACCCACTGGCGCGAACAGTCGACGTTGTGGCTCACGCTGCAACGCCGCTTCATCTACGTGCAAGGTTGCGTCGCACCCGGCTTCGACAAGCAGGCCTTTCTCACCGAACTCGGCAAAACCGCGGACGTCGAGCGCGTGATCGACGACACGACTAGCAACCCGAATGCTGCGCAACTGCCGTATAAAACGCTCGCGGATCCGGACAAGCCCGTGCTCGATCCCGGTAACTAACAAAAGTTAATACACGCGAAAACACCGTACGCGCCATACCCACTATTTCGCTGCAACACCTATATCGGCAATCGAACATAGCAACGCAGAAATCGATCTTTGGCCGTCCTGACGTCATTGCTAACATCGGCGACCCGACATATATCCGGTCACCACAACAATGACAACACATCGATCGCAACGCCCTGTTCTGCGTCTCGGCATCATCGGCGCAGCCGTCGCCAGCCTCGTCGTCCTTGCTTCATGCGGCGACAACAACCTGCCCGGCGGCGCGACTCCCCCCGTCGTCGCGCAGAAGCGCCCGAACATTCTGTACATCATGGCCGACGATCTCGGCTACTCCGATATCCACGCATTCGGCGGCGAAATCAACACGCCGAACCTCGATGCACTGGTGCAATCGGGCCGCATTCTGACCAATCATCACACCGGCACGGTCTGCGCGATCACGCGCTCCATGCTGATCTCCGGCACCGATCACCATCTGGTCGGCGAAGGCACCATGGGCGTGCCAACCGATGAACGCAAAGGGCTGCCCGGCTACGAGGGTTATCTGAACGACCGCGCGTTGTCGGTTGCACAACTGCTGAAGGACGGCGGCTATCACACGTATATGGCCGGTAAATGGCACATCGGTTCCGGCATTGTCGGCAGCGCGACTGGCGGCGGCCAGACGCCGGATCAATGGGGCTTCGAGCACAGCTATGCGCTGCTCGGCGGCGCCGCGACCAATCACTTCGCGCACGAACTGGCGAACTCGCAGAACTACACCGAAGACGGCAAGTACGTGCAGCCGGGCCAACCCGGACAACCGGGCGGTGCGGGCGGCAGCCCCGCCGTGTTCTACTCGACCGACTTCTACACGCAACGCCTGATCTCGTACATCGATTCAAACAAGGGCGACGGTAAGCCGTTCTTCGCCTACGCGGCTTATACGTCGCCGCATTGGCCGTTGCAGGTGCCCGATCCCTATCTGCACAACTACGTCGGCCAATACGACGCGGGCTACGACGTGATCCGCAACGCGCGCATTGCGCGGCAAAAAGCGCTTGGCATCATTCCGAACGACTTCGTGCCGTACGGCGGCGCGTCGGAAACGCTCGTGGCGAGCGCGGCCACGCCGAACAACGGCACGGTCAACGCGAAGTACGTGAGCGCGGTGCATAGCGCGGTACAAGGCTATACCGACTACGGCCCGGGCACGGTGAACAAAACGTGGGCGAGCCTCTCGCCGGCCGAGAAGAAAGCGCAGGCGCGCTACATGGAAATCTACGCGGGCATGGTCGAGAACCTCGATCACAACATCGGCCTGCTGATCCAGCATCTGAAGGACATTGGCGAGTACGACAACACCTTCATCATGTTCCAGTCGGACAATGGCGCCGAAGGCTGGCCGATCGACTCCGGCGCCGACCCGACCGCCACCGACACCGCCAATGCCGCCGACCCGGTCTACTCGCAACTCGGCACCGACAACGGCCAGCAGAACGCGCAACGTCTGCAATACGGTTTGCGTTGGGCCGAAGTGAGCGCGACACCGTTCCGGCTGACCAAGGGCTATTCGGGCGAAGGCGGCGTGTCCACGCCGTTGGTCGTGCATCTGCCAGGCCAGACGACGCAAAAACCGACGCTGCGCGATTTCACGCACGTGACCGATAACACCGCCACGTTCCTCGCCGTCGCGCAGATTCCGCCGCCCACGCAAGCCGCGCCGCCGCTGATCAACACGCTCACCGGCGTCGATCAGAACAAGGGCAAGGTGGTCTACAACAATCGCTATGTGTATCCGATCACCGGGCAGTCGCTGCTGCCGCTGCTGAACGATCAAACCACGGCGGCCGTACACAGCGCGTCGTTCGGCGACGAAGCGTACGGGCGCGGCTATCTGCGCAGCGCCGACGGCCGCTGGAAAGCACTCTGGACGGAGCCGCCGCTCGGTCCCGTGGACGGTCACTGGCAACTGTTTGACATGAGCGCCGACCGCGGCGAAACGCAGGACGTGTCGACGCAGAATCCGTCGGTAATCGATGGTCTCATCCAGCAATGGAACAGCTATATGAGCAGCGTCGGCGGGGTCGAGCCGTTGCGCCCGCGTGGCTACTATTGAGTAACGAGCGCGCCATGACAGTACGTTTCAGGTTGAAGCGCGCCACGGCGCTTTACGGCACATACGCCGCGATTGCCGTGGCCGCGTTTGCCGCCGCTTTTACCGCTGCCATGGCCGCTTCGGCGGCATTCGGCAACGGCAAGGCGGGCGCGTTCGACGACCTCAATCGCTCGCGCCCGCTGGTCTCACTCGGCTCCGAATCGCAATGCGAGCGCTACGGCGGATTGCCCGCGCGCTGGCGCGACGATCCGCGAGCCGGCATGGTGCATCTGCGTGGCGGCGACTTCGTGTTCGGCAGCAAACTCGGCTACGAAGACGAGCGCCCTGCCGGCGACGGCAAAACACACGTTGCCGGTTTCTGGATCGATCAGACCGACGTGACGAATGCGCAGTTCGCCGCCTTCGTCAAAGCAACGGGCTATGTCAGCGATTCGGAACGCCAGGGCGGCGCCGTGGTGTTTCACACGCCGACGCGCGACGAGATGAATGCGCGCGATCTGGCGTGGTGGACGTGGGTGAAGGGCGCGGCGTGGAATCATCCGAGCGGGCCCGGCAGCACGCTCGACGGCCGCCTGAACCAGCCCGTCACGATGGTCACGCAAGCCGACGCGCTCGCCTACGCACGTTGGCTCGGCCGCGATCTGCCGACCGAAGCCGAATGGGAATTCGCGGGCAAAGCCGGACACGAAGGCGCGGATCTCGACACCGCGCCGCGCGACGAACACGGCAAGCCGAGCGCGAACTACTGGCAAGGCGTGTTTCCCGTATTGAACACGAATGAAGACGGCCACGTCGGACTCGCGCCAGTCGGCTGCTATGCCGCTAACGATTTCAGGCTCTACGACATGATCGGCAACGCATGGGAATGGACCCGTGACGTCTACACGGGTCCGCACCAATCGCACACCAACGGCGATACGGCCGCGGTCGCGCCGCTGGGTCGCAAGCACGATACGCCGATGGTGATCAAAGGCGGCTCGTTCCTGTGCTCGCGCGACTATTGCGTGCGCTATCGGGCGGCATCGCGTGAACAGCAGGAGGCGGATTTGCCGGCCTCGCATATCGGCTTTCGCACTGTGTCGAGGGACGCGTCATGAAGCTCCTTAAATTTACAACCGCGCTGCTGCTGGGCGCGGCATTTTTGCTTCCGCGCGCGGAAGCCGCAGAATCGCAGGTCGTCAGGATCGGCGTGATTCCCGGTGCACAGGCACAAATCATGAATGAAGTACGCCAAGTTGCAGCCAGCCAGGGACTGACGCTCGACGTCGTTGTATTCGATCGACCCGAGCGCATCGACGCGGCGCTCGCCGCGAAACAGATCGATGCGGCGAGTTTCGAAAGCGGTCCGAGTCTCGACGCGCAACGCAAACAGCACGACTATCCGCTGACCCGCGTCACGACGACCGTGACGTTTCCGATCGCGCTGTATTCGCGTACGCTGACCAACCTCGGGCAGTTGCTACGCGGCGCGACGATCGCCATTCCCGACGACGCCGACGGCACCTCGCGCGCCCTGATCCTGCTGCAGAACTTCACGCTGCTGACCTTCAGGGACAGCGCCGGCCTGCATGCCAGGCTCAGCGATATCACCAGCAACCGGCTGAATCTGAAGATTCGTCGCGTGCCGCGAGCGCACCTGTTCGATACGTTGAATAGCGTGGCCTTCGCCGTGATCGATAGCGACGACGCCGCGCGCGCGGGTCTCTATCCGGCACGCGACGGTCTCGGCATCGAAGACGCGCGCTCGCCGTACGCGAACGTGCTGACCGTGCGCGACGCCGACCGCGCGCTGCCGTGGGTTTCGCAACTGGTCGCCGCGTATCACTCGACCGACGTCGCGCATTTCATCCTGACGCGCTATCAGGACTCGGTGCGCCGGCCGTGGTAAACACCTTCTCCTTCGCGTGCTCGGCGTGCGGCAAATGCTGCAATACGCCACCGGCGATGACGTTGCCCGAGTTGTTCCGGCATCGCGATCTGTTCGTCGGCTGTCTGGCGATTGGCCGCGTGCCGCGCAAGCGGCCTGGCGAACGGCTGCGTGCGGGTCGGCACGAAAGCGTCCTCGACGAAGCGGATGCCGCCGCGTTTGCTTCGCTAGCGGATACGTTTCTGCATGGTGCCGGCGATACCTTCAGCATCGTCACGCAGGGCTACGACTACCCGTCTCTCGCACGCTGCCCCGCGCTCGAAGACGACGGACGCTGCGGCATCCACCTGAAGGGCAAACCCGTCACGTGCGAAGTGGTCCCGCTCGATCCGCTCGTGCCGGACACGCTGCAACATCTGGTGCTGGCTGGGCGCAATCAAAGCGCGCTCTATCTCGGCGCCGATTGCATTCAGGAAGGACCCCGCGCCGACGCGACGCTGCTGGTTGCCGAGGGCCGAATCGAAGACGCGAGCGCTCAAAACGCGTTGGCGCGTCGCCGCCACGCGCTCGAACAGGAAAAGACGATGTGGGGTCGCGCCGTATTCGAATCGCTGCGTCAAGATCTGTTCGAATCGCCCACCGCGTTGGCTCGCATTCCCGTCGGGGGCTCTCTGACGATTTCGATCGTGCCGGCGCTGTTGGCCGTAGCCGGCGCGTCAGTGCGCTGCCGTGAGTGGTGTCTCGACTATATCGACAGTCAACTCGCGTTGATCGAATGCCGCATCGCGCAAGCATTGCTGCGCCGTCGGCTCGACGATCGTCCGGTCACGCAGGAACTGCGCGGCTTCGCTAACGCGTTTCAGCGCGCCAGAACAGTGCTGACTGCGCCGACACAGAGCCTCAACAAAAACACGACCTTCGGCTTGAGCGTTGAAACCTACTTATCCGGCGCCGACCGCTAACTAATCGACTGAGCCACCGCGGTCGCTGTTCTCCCTGACGATTCGCGCGATCAATGCGTCGGCATCGCGCGACACGTTGTCGTGCACGCGGGTCGTCTGTGTCGCCGCCGGTGTGTCGTTGCCGATCAGATGACCGCCGCGCTGGTGCGTATCCACCGACACCTGCATCGACAAACCCAGCCGCAACGGATGCGCGGCCAGTTCCGCCGCATCCAGCGAAATCACAATCGGCACGCGCTGCACGACCTTGATCCAGTTGCCGGCCGCGTTCTGCGACGGCAACATCGAAAACGCGCTACCCGTACCCGCCGAAAAACCTTCCACATGGCCGCGATACACCACTTGCGAGCCATACACATCCGACACGATACGCACCGGCTGCCCCACCCGCATGCTGCGAATCTGCCCTTCCTTGAAGTTGGCCTCGACCCACAAACGTTCGAGCGGAATGATCGACATCAACGCGAGCCCCGGCCCAACCTGCTGCCCGATCTGCACCGAACGCTGGCCGACCGTGCCGTCCACCGGCGACACCACCGTCGTGCGCTGAAAATTGCGGTACGCGAGCCGCAATTGCGCGGCGGCCTGCAACACCGTCGGACTCGATTCGATCGGGAATTTGCCGCTTAACGCGCGCGCGGCGTCGAGTTGAACCTGCGCCGACGCGAGATTCGCCTGAGCGACCGCCACCGTCTCTTTGGCGCGCGCCAGTTCTTCCGGCGACACGACTTCCACCGACGCATGGTCGCGCGCCGCCAGCGCGCGTTGCGCCAAAGCGAGTTCGGCGCGGCGCGCGTCGATGGATTGCAAGTACAGCTTGCGCGAGATCGTGGCGTTCGCCACCTGGCGCACGGCCAGCGTCAGTTGTGCGCGAGCCTGCGCGAACGCGGCGGCGGCCTCGGTGTCGTCGAGCTTGACGAGCGGCTGACCGGCACGCACCTGGCGCGTGTTGTCCACCAGAATATCCGTGACGGTACCCGGTATTTGCGCCGCGATCTGCACGATGTTGCCGGCCACGTAGGCGTCATCGGTCTCCTCGTAGAAGCGCGCGCTCAATCCCCAGTACGTGAGCCACGCCGCGCCGACAAGCGCCACCACGCCGAAGAAAATGGCGAAACGGCGCCGCCGTGCCACACGTTTGCGGTCGTGCAGCAGGTCCGCATGGTCCGCCATGCTGGCCGCGTCGGGCTGTTCCTGGGTCCAGCCGGCGGCATGCTGTGCCTGTTTATCGTTGTGCATTCAATCGAAGTGCGTGTCCATGATGCGTGCGTGGGAGAAAAAGGCCGGCTGCGAGTGCGCGATCGGTGCGCCGGCCACGTTGCGTTCGTCAAAACCGCCGCCGAGCGCGCCGACCAGCGCCACTTGCAGCAAGCGGCGGCGGCCTTGCAGATCGACCTGCTGCGCGCGCTCGTCGAGCAGCGACAGATCCGCGAGCGTCACGTCCTTCTGCATGCCGATACCGCGCCGGTGTCGCTCCTCGGCAATCGCGACGATGCGCGAGGCCGCGTCCACCGCGCGCGCCTGTTCGAGCGCGAGCGTGTCGACGGTGCGCAGCGAGGTGAGCTGCTGGGCGACCTCGCCGAGCGCCTGGTCGATGGTCTTGTTGTAGAGGCCAACGGCCGCGTCCACATTGGCGTAGTCGCCACCAAGTTGCGCGCGCAACCGCGTTCTGTCGAAGATCGGCAGCGAAATGGCCGGCCCCACCGAACCGGTCAGCGCGGCGCGCGAGAATAGCGCGGCGGGCGTCAACGCAGTCAGCCCGGCAAACGCCACCAGATTCACATCGGGATAAAACTGCGCGCGTGTCGCGTCGGTATTGGCGAGCGCCGCTTCGGCCCGCAACCGTGCCGCGACGATATCGGGACGACGGCCTAGCAGATCGACCGGCAGTTGCGCGGGCAACGGACTGTCAGCCGTCGCGGCAAGTCGCGGACGGCGCAACGACAAGCCGCGCTCCGGACCGCGCCCCGTCAGCACGCCGATCTGCAACTCGGTCAACTGGATACGCTCGTCGTTGAGCGCCTGCTGCGACGCGAGGCGGCTACGTTTGAGCGAGGCATCGGCTGCGTCGTACGCGTTGTCGATCCCGCGCGCGCCCCGCTCGCGCAGCACGGCGTCGACGTGGTCCGCGGCCTGTTGCTTTTGCAACAGGATTTCCTGCATCGCGAACGCGCGGTCGAGTTCGCAGTAGAGCGTCACCAAGGCGACTGTCAGCGTGAGACGCGCCTGTTCCGCGTCGATGCGAGCGGCGTCGCGCGTGGATAGCAGGCTGCGTGTCAGCGCGGCATTCTTGCCCCACAGATCGAGTTGATAACTCAAACCGGCGATCACCGCGGACGGCGACACCGTCGAATCGTTGAACAACTGCACCGGAATCTGCTGGCCGCCGACCGACACGTCGGCCACATTGTCCGGCTGCGGCAAGCGGGTTTTGCTGACCGATGCGACCGCCGTGCCGGTCAAGCCAGTCAGCGACGCGAACTGTTCCAGTTGCGCCTGCGCCCCGCCGACTCGCGCCTTGGCGATCTGCAGATCGGGATTGTTCTGCAACGCTTCGGCGGCGAGCTCGTTCAGCTGCGGATCGTTGTAGCGTTTGACCCAATCGGGCGCGGGCCATGCGCCGTTCGCGCCTGGGCCGACGGTGCGCGCAAGCGAATCGGCGGAAGGTTTGAGCGGCTCGACGTTCGTGTGCAGACCGGCATCGCTCACGCAGCCGTTGAGCGATGCGGCAAGAAAAAGCGGCAACGCAGTTCGCGTGAATGAGAGGTTTTTAAGGCGTTGGCTCATGTCGTGCGTCTCGCGCCGCATCAGGAATGGCGCGGCTGATGCAACGCACCTTCGCCGCCGGCGGGTGTGATCGCAGTGCGCGCCCGAGCCGCCTTGGCCGCGAGGCGTGGACGCGTTTGTTCGAGCGGCCCCATGTGTCCGAACAGGCCGTCCCACAGACCTAGCGCGATCGCTTCGAGCTTCGCCAGCTTGTCCTGCTCGGCCAGCACGATCTGCACGATCTGCCACAACGTCAGCAGGTTCGGCACGACGGCAACCGGCAAGCGCAGTCCATATTGCAGCGCCAGTTGCATCGCATTGCGCGCGCTGTAGTAGCGGCGAAAGCCGGGATGATTCATCGTGGTCATTTCGAACGCGCCCAGTTTGTGGCGACGCCGCGCGCCGATCCGATGCGACAGCACCAGTTGCGGCACCACGTACAAAGGCACATTACGTAACAACGCGCGCAGACAGTATTCGGTATCGACGTGATCGATAAACAGCGCCTCGTCGAAACGGCCGAGGCGCGCGAACGCCTCGCTGGAAATCACGCAGCCCGACGAGATCAGAAACGCACAACGCTGCAACGCGGCGTCGGCACGCACCGACAGCCGTTCAACCGCGAGGCCGCTGGTGGCGAGTTCGGGCAGGAAGCGCTGATCGTTTTCGTCGAAGATACGCGGCCCCAGCAGATACGCGTGACCGCCGAGCGACGCGCAACGCTCGCGCATCACTGTGAAATAGTCAGCGGGGGTCTCCGAATCCTGGTCGAACAGTGCGACCGCCTCCACGCCCTGCTCAAACAACGCCTGCAGGCCGCCATTGAAAGCACCCGCAATGCCGTGCCGGTTGCCGTGATGCAACAACGCGACGCCCGCCTCTTTCAACAGCGACGCCGCGCGCGGGTCGGGCTGCGGCGAGTTGTCGACCACCAGCAAGCGATCGCACAGGTGGCGCATAGCCACCGCACGCGCGAGTTGCTCGTCGCTCGGATGAAACAGCACGATCAGTGCGCCCAGCGTCGTCATCGTGATCTCCCTAGTGCCCCATGGTCATGGCCGCGCCGCGTTTCGGGCGCGTGAGCCACATCATTGCGGCGAGCACGAGACACGTGACGCTCGCCATCTGGAACATATCGCCGGTCGCCATCATGTAGGCCTGTTGCTGCACCACGTGATGCAAGGTGGCGAGTTCGCGCGCACCGTCGATACCCATGCCGTGCAGGCTCTGCACGAAACGCTGCGTATTGCCCGACGCTTTCGTCACGGACTGCGCGACGACGTCGTAGTGATACAGCGCGCGGTTGTCCCATAGCGTGACGCTCATCGCGGTGCCGAATGCCGCCGACAACGTCCGCAAGAAGTTCGACAGGCTGGAGGCCGCGGCCAGTTTGTCGTCGGAGACACGCGAAAGCGTCGCGGCCGTAAGCGGAATGAAGAAGCACGGCAGTCCGATGCCCTGGATCAGGCCCGGTGTGATGATCTGCGTGAACGTCATGGTCAGCGTGAAATGCGCGTCCCACCACAGCACGGCCGCGAACACGAGAAATCCGAATGTGGCGAGCAGGCGAGCATCGAAACGCGCCGCGTAAATGCCGACCAGAACCGAGAACACCAACGCCAGCACGCCGAGCGGCGCGGTGGCGAGCCCGGCCTGATACGCGGTGTAACCCATCACCGCCTGCAGCCACAGCGGAAAGATCACGCCGACCACGGAGAAGCTCATCATGCCGAGCGAGATGATCAACACGCAGAACGAAAACGTGCGATCGCGAAACAGGCTCAGATCGATCACCGGGTGCCGTTCGCCGGCCTCCCAGATCAGCAGCGACACGATCGCCAGCGCGGCGACGATCGCCAGCGTCAGGATCAACGGCGAGTCGAACCAGCCACGGTCGTGGCCGAGGTCGAGCACCACTTGCAGCGATCCGACGCCGACGATCAGCAGCACGATCCCCGGCAGATCGATCGGCGCGGCACGGGCGGCGCCGGGGTTACGTGCGTCGGCGCGTAACAGCGTCATGCACACCGCGAACGAAAAGATGCCGATCGGCAGATTGATCAGAAAGATCCACGGCCACGAAAAGTTATCGATGATCCAGCCGCCGACCACCGGACCGAAGATCGGCGCGAGCAGCACCGTCATCGCCCACAGTGCGAGCGCCACGATTCGTTTGTCGGGTGGAAAGGTGCGCAACAGAATGGTTTGCGACAACGGCACCATCGGCCCGGAAAAAAGCCCTTGCAACGCGCGACACACCACCAGCAGGTGAAAGTCGCCGGCCACGCCGCAGAGTAGCGAGGTCAGCGTGAAAAGAATCACGGCCCCGAGGAACAACCGCGTTTCGCCGAGTCGGCGCGAAAGCCAACCTGTCAATGGCACCGCAATCGCGGCGGCCACCGAGTACGAACTGATCACCCAGGTGCCCTGGCTGTTGGACACGCCCAGACCGCCGGAAATGGCGGGCACCGCGACGTTGGTGACGGTTGAATCCAGCACTTCGATAAAGGTCGCCAGCGAGAGCGCGAAGGTCAGCAACGCGAGCCGCGCGCCGCGCAAGCGTGGCGTGCCTGGTGTGCTACCTACGTTGCTTACGCTATCCACGCTGCCCGAACCCGGATGCATGCTGTCCGGCCCCCGCTCGCGCTCCGCGTCAGGCCAGCGTGCGCCTTCCGGCCGTGACGTGGCCGCGCTCATACGCCGTGTCCGCTCGCCGCCATGGCGAAACCAGGCACACGCTCGCGACTCGACACACGCGCACCGCCGCGCATGAAACCTTCGATAAAGCGCGCGGCCGCCTCGCAGCCGTTCGGCGACGCGGCCAGTTGGTCCTGCATGCGCCCACACTGTGTTGCGATCGACGGATCGCCGAGCACCTGCTTCAATGCGCGCGCAAGCGCTTGCGCGTGCAACGGTCCGTCGAGCCGCACGCCGCAACCGCTCGCCACCACCCGCTGCGCGTTATCGAACTGATCGTGCGCGAACGGCGTGACGACCTGCGCGATACCCGCGGCATACGCCAGCGCCGCCGTGCCGATGCCACCGTGATGCACCAACGCCCGGCAGCGCGGCAGAAGCGTCTGCAAGGGCACGTAACGCCGCTTCAGCAGCACGCTCGGCGCAGACGATCCCGCGCCCGGCTCCGGCGCTTGCGGCGTCAGCAGCAGGCCGCGCAGCCCGCTTTCACGCAATGCGCCGCGCACGGCCTCTTCATGGCGCTCGTGGTCGATCAGCGTCGAACCGGCCGTGAACACCACGGGTCGCTCCCCCGTCGCGAGAAATTCGTCCAGTTGCGGATCGGGCGCGGGCTCGCCCATATCGTTGAACAGCGGAAAACCGCTCAGCCGATGCGGCGTGGGCCAGTCCGGCTGCGGCCGCGCGAACCACTCGGGGAAGAGGCACAGCACGCCGTCGGTCGAGTGAAGCCACTGGCCGAAAATGCGCGTGGCCGGTTCCAGCCTCAGTTGCGCGCGCAACGTATTCAGCGCAGGACCGCAGACCTTGTCGAGCACCTGCCGCTCGATTACGCGCAGCAGCGCCGACTTCACGACGAGCGGCAAGCCGCGCGGAATCGTCAGACGCGGATGCGTCGGCGGAGCATGCGCCGATAGCAAGGTGGACGGCGACACCTGCACCGACACCAGCGGCACGCGATACAACTCCTGCATCAGCCGCGCGGAAAACGCCCACAGCGTGCCGACGAGGATCGTGTCGTCGTCGGTCAAGGACATGAGCGTCTGGAAATGCGGCTGCAAGGTCGGTGCGATCACCGCCCACAACGTGCGAAACGAGGTGCGCGGATTCCATAGCGCCGGGTTCGCCATGGCCGCCGCGTATTCATCTGCCGTACCGATCGGCCTGAACGCGAAACCTTGCCGACGCGCCGCCGCCTCGAACGGCGGATGGCTGCAAAATACGATCTCGTGCCCGCGCGCCGTCAGGGCCGCGCCGATACCGAGCAGCGGATGAACGTCGCCCGCCGAGCCGATCGCGGTGATGATGACTCTGGTCATACCGGCGACTCAGAAGAGACCGGGAATCAGCGCGGCCACGTCGCGGCGATACTGTGCGTACGCTCCGCCGAAGTGGCCGGTCAACCAGCTCTCCTCGACACGCACCTTGTACGCCAGCGACGCGAAGATCAGCAACAACCCGGCCGCGCCGCGCCATTGCAAGCCGATGATCGCCGCGCCGACCAGCGCCAGCAGACACCCTGTATAGATAGGATGGCGGACCAACGCATAAGGTCCGCTGCGCACCAGTTCGTGCCCTTCCTTCAGCGTGACCGACACGCTCCAGTTGGTGCCGAGATGCAGCCGCGCCCACACGGAAAATGCCAGACCGGCCAACAGCACCGCGAGACCCGCGAGTTGCACCACGCCAAAAGACTGCGGATCGAACGACCACGCCACGCGATTGAAGTCCGGCAGCACGATCAACGCGCCGCCTGCAATCAGCGGAATCGACTGCAAGGTGCGCGATCGCGAGGCCTCCTTGCGCGCGGTCGCCTTGACCCGGTTCGACGTCGCGATCCAATACGCGACCCACGCCGTCCACGGCATGACGATGGCAATGCTCTGAGCGAGATTCATGGCAGTTCGGCCTGTTGGAACGAGTGATCGGCGGTTGTCTCAAACGCCACGTTGCCAACGGTGGCCATGCCGGCCACGTTAGCGACAGGCGCTTGCGACGCCGGCAAAAGGGACGATCGTGCGGCAAGCGTCTCGAAGCAATCGAGCGCGCGCTGCACCGGCGGCGGCCCGAAGTAGTCGAGAATCGCGGTGCGCACCTGGCGCAACGCCGGCTTGCCTTCGAGGTCAAGGAAATGACCGGCCTGTCCGATCGTCGCGAACTCGGCACGCTTCAGATGCACGCTCAACGACCGGACGTCCTCCGGCGTGGTGTACTCATCGAGATCGCCGTTGATGAACTTCAGCCCGCAATCGATATTGCGGAATTCATGCAGGTACTGCTCGGGACGAATCGCCAGGATCTGCTCGACGTGAAACGCCACCTGCTCCTGCTCTTCGCGCGGCAGCGTCGTCAGATAGCGATAGTTGTAGAGCTTCATGATGCGCGACAGATGCTTGCCCACCGTGTCGTTGAGCAGTTGCGCGGCCTTCAGGTTTTCACCGGCTGCTATATGGTCGCGCGCGGCGGTAACGTAGGCGGTCATCGCCTCGTTCAGGCGCGGCGAGAACGACGCGATCACCGCGCGCCTCACACTGGTGCGCTCCCGCGACAGCGCCAGCAACGAGGCCACGCCGCCCCAGGAAACCGATAACAGGAAACTCGGTTCGAATAAGCGTATTAGATAAAGCAGAATGTCGACTTCGTCGTCTTTAGACAGAACGAAGCTGCATTTATTATGCGTTTTCGATTGCCCGGCATAAGGCAAATCAAAACAGATAGGGTTATAGCGTTCGCCGAGATATTTGATTGTCTGACCGAACGAGGCTGTGGTAGCCAGCGCGCCGTTGATCAGAATGACACTCTCGAAGGCCGGATCGAATACGTGACGTTCAACGTAGACTTTCAGGCCCGCCGGCAGCGGAACAAGGAGTTTTTCGATGGGCATGGCGTATTCGCATGCACTTGCGTGGAAGCAAATGCGTACCGATACCGCGCCCGCACTCGCGGACGCCTTGCGGCCGTGCCACCGCGGATCAGGCCCATGCGACCTGCCTTTACGCCGGCAAGTCTGATCCGCGACGACCGCTCCTGCACCGAAGCCTTAGCTTCCGGTGCCTCGTGAACTATCTTATATGCACTAATTGAATGCACGCTAGAAACGCCCAACCGTGCTATTCATTGAATACCAGTCTGTCACTTCTGCGTTAAGACTAGATGTCAATATACGATAGCAAACCAGTTTTTAAAACAATTTCAAAACTATTTTTTCGGAAAATATTATTCATGCAGACGGCATGAGAAATGCGATGTTTAGGCGAATGTAGTCTATTTGTCAGAGTTGCGACTCCAGTAACGGGATACATTTCTCGATCAGCTTCTCGGTGAACGGCCGGTGCAACCAGGCGTCGAGCGTGACCTGTTGCGACTGCTTGAGGTCGTCGGCGAAAACCGCTGTTTGCTGCTTCGCGAAGTCGCGGTCGTAGATGTTCAGATTCGCTTCGTCGTTGAGCTTGAACGAACGACTGTCGAAATTGGTCGAGCCGACCGACACCAGGTACTCGTCCACCACCAGCAATTTGCAATGGAACATGGTGGGTTGATACTCGAAGATCTCCACACCCGCTTTAAGCAGATCGCCCCAACATGCACGCGATGCCTCGCGAACCGTGTGCGTGTCGATGCGCTTGCCCGGTGTGATGATTTGCACTTTCACACCGCGCTTCGCGGCCTCGACGATCGCGTTGATCGTCAGCTTGTCGGGCACGAAGTAGGCGCTCGCCAGATGAATGCTGTGAGTGGCCGCCGTGATCGCCATCAGATACATCAGCTGCATGTCGTCGCTGCCGCCCGATGGCGAGCTGCTGAACATGTGCGCGAGGCCTTCACCGGCGGCTTCCACTTTCGGAAAGTAGTCCGCGCCATGCAGTACATTGCCCGACGCTTTGACCCAGTTGTCCATGAACACGGCTTGCATGTGACCGACCACGGGTCCGGCCACGCGGAAATGCGTGTCACGCCAATGCTTTTCATCCTGCGCGTGGCCGGTCCATTCCGGTGCTATACCCACGCCGCCGGTGAACCCGATCCGTCCGTCGATCACCAGCAGCTTGCGGTGCGTGCGGTCGTTCATTCGACCGAGACCGGTCCAATGCGGCTTGTGATACTGAATGACTTCGGCGCCGCCGTCGCGCAGCAGATTCAGATAGTGCTTGTCCATTTTCGACGAGCCGACCCAATCGAGCAGCACATGCACCGCGACGCCTTCGCGTGCTTTATCCGCCAGCGCCTGGGCGATCTGCTCGCCTATTTCACCGGACCAGTAAATGAACGTCTCGAACGTGATGGTGTGGCGCGCGGATCGAATGCCTTCGAGCATCGAAGGAAAGATGCGGTCGCCGTTAAGCAGCATCTCGAAGCGGTTGCCGGCAATAACCGGCGGCCCCAGCAACAGTCCCATGGAACGCAGGAATTGCGGATCGTCGCTGGCATAACGACGCTCTATTTTGTGTTCGATCTTCTTCTCGCCACTCGACAGATTGGCAATCAGCAGAACGATAATGAGCGTAACGAACGCGGTAATAGGTATTGTCAGCATGCGTGGCCTCGATGCTAACCGGCGAGGCGCGCCGAATGCGCGCCCTGCGGTTCGATGAACAGATGCGGGCCCAAAGCCCGGCTTTTATCACGAACGCAGGACGCATTGCGCGTGCCCGTTGCAGGCCCGCGCCTTGCTACTCGACTACTTTATCTGACGAGGGAGAAGGCTTCACGGCTGGCAATTTCACCGGCGCCATAAACGCCGACCACCGTATAGTCCGACGCCACGCACTCGAAGGTGGATTCGCTGAACGTGATGACGAAATGCCGCTGTGCAGGAATGGGCGACGCGACTGCCGAAATCTCGGCCGCCAGCGACGAATTCATGACTTCGTGAACCGACAAACCGGTTAATCCTTGCGAGGCGAGCGGATGAATGTCCAGATCGACATCGCCGGGCGGTCCCAGCCGATGAAATACCGCGTCGGGAAACAGCACCGTGCAGTAAGGATCGTCGTCGGGATCGAATGGCCCGAAGCGTTCAAAGTCGGCTTCCGCGATCGGATAAGCCAGAATCACCCGGCCGGCGCTCGCGACGATGAAGGGTTCGGCGGCGTCTGCCGCGGGCTGAGGAACTGAGTCCAGCAGGACGACCTGGTCCTCCTGCTGGGATGATGCAAGCGTGCTGGTCATCTACTTCGCGACTCCGTGGCGCTTATGCGCCGGCTTGCACGGTTGAGGCTTGCGGCGCGGCTGCGGCGGCCGAAGCGGCTGCCTTTGCGGCGGGTTTGCGGCCCGGCGCTTTTCTCGCTACGCGGGTTGCAGCGGCTTTCTTCGCTACGGGTTTCGCTGCCGCTGTTTTTCTGCTCGCTGCGCTGACCTTCTTTGCGGCGGTCTTTTTGGTGGCCGTCGCTTTCCTGGCCACGACTTTCTTTGCCGCTGCCTTCTTGCTCACCGCGCCGCTGGTGGCCGTCGCTTTTGCTTTACCGGCCGTTTTGGCCACGGCTTTGCCCGCTTCTTTCGCTCCGGCTGCCGCGCTGTCGATCAGGAATTTGCTACGGTCTTTGACCGTTGCCAGCCATGCCGGCGCCGGACCGCGTCCACTCCAGGTCGCGCCGGTTTTCGGGTTGTGGTACTTGGGCGGCTGCGCGCCTTTAGGCTGACCTTTACCGCCTTTCGCGTGCGTGAGCGCCGCTTTCGCAACGGACTTCAATTCGCTCGCGCCTTCAACCAGGTATTGAGTGCGGTCTTTGACACCGGCAATCCAACCCGGCGCGCGGCCGTGACCGGTCCAGGTCGCACCGGTTTTATGATCGCGGTACTTGGCCGGCTTACCGCCCGTTACCGCTTTTACCTTAACGTTTCCGCCGTGGCCATTCAGGCCTTGTGCCGCGCGCCGCGCTTTTGCTTTGGCTTCGATATCCGTAGTAGTCAGGCCATGCTTGAGCATCAGACCGCGAATCTGGTCGACTGCGTCTTGTGCTTTCCTGGCAATAAGAACGTCCGCTTGCGCCTGGAGCTTCTTAAGCTTTGCTTGGATTTGCTCTAACGAAGGCATTTGATTGCTCCTTATATGTTGATCGATCGAACTATGCCACGAATGACACGAGAAAGGCAGATCTATGTGGCTATAAAGCAGCAGCCTTACCCGATCATGCATGCCGTGGAGTCCGAACCTTTCGGGTTCTCTACTCGTCACTACTCGAAAGCCATCCTTTTACTTCCCTTCCCCTTACCTCGCCGGTTGCCTTTCTTTTACTTCCGATCATTTTTTCCGAACCACTCACGCAGGCGTAAACACTACCGCCTGGCGATCGGCGATGTACCTCACGCTGCGTATGAAGCGGTATTGCTGATCGTCGGCGGTAATCTGGTTGAGTCCCAGGCGGGTGAGCGCCAGCATGTCGTCCGCCTGAGTCGCGGCTACTACGCCGTGATCCGTCAATTGCTCCAGCGCGCCGGATGGATTGCCGATATAAACACTGCGCACTTGCGTGCCGATCCGCATCAGGACCACGCTTTCTCCCTCGTCGAGCGCCAGTTCGAGATAGCCGGCAAGCGTTCGCAACGACTCCGGCGTGCAAGTCTGAGACTGATAGATTGCAGCGTTCGATAACATCATTTGCGTTTCCCCGTGTCACGCGTCAAGCGAAGGCCGCCGCCGCGTGCGGCGGCAATAGTCGCTTCTACTATAGGCAAGCATTCGGAGATTCAAAGGAGAGCGGTCGTTTTTTTATCGTTTGAGTGGGTTTGCACGCTGAACGGCTTTAAAAAATCCCATTGTGGGCAAGCCGAGTTGCTGAACGGGCTATTGAAATAGCACCGGTTAGCGCCACCTTGGGACAACTCAACAGAACGGTACTTTCAGATGAAAGCTGGTTACATCAAAACGGCCCTCGCGTCGCTGGCACTCACTTTGGCAGCGATCGGCACGGCGAATGCCGCCGGTTGTATCAAGGGGGCTGTCGTAGGCGGGGTGGCGGGGCACTACGCCGGGCATCATGCGGTAGTGGGCGCGGTGGGCGGCTGTATCGTGGGACACCATCTGGCCAAAAAACACGCGCAGGAACAGGCCGCGCAGCGCCAACAGGTGCGAGCGGAATAGCCGGAAAGTACTAAAAAGGCGGAGAGGCGGCGGCAGTTTTCACGGCCGCCGCCTACCAGGCAAACGCGCAAACGCGTCACCGATCAACCAACCGGCGCAATTACGCTATGCGCACACCATGAGCCGGCAGAATCTCCTGCGTCGTCACGAAGCGGTGCTCTTTGACCGAGTCATGAAATAGACGGTAATCGCTCTTCTCAAACGCATCCGTCCATTGGGGCTTATCGCCCGTATCGTCATCCAACTGCAATCCGGTGGCGTTGCACTTCCAGGAACCGGGGCCTTTGGCCACATACTGTGGAATCGACTCCCGCAAACCCGGAATGCCGCCCGTACTCACCACGTCGCAAATCGTCTTCAGGCGCTGGTTATCGTCCAGATTCCGATTGGTATCGAGAAGCTCGGTGAGCGCCTCTTTCACGTTCGGCGGCAAACCGGGTTGCGTTTCAAAGTCTTCCCGATTGGCGACATAGGCGCGCACCGCGCGGCAAGCCATCTCGGCCGCTTGCACGAACTCCGGCAAATTATGTCTTTCGATGAACTCGTTTCGACCGTCGATGTAGTGCCATTTGGCCCATGGCTGGTCGGGATAGTGCAACGCGGCGCCGTGACCGACCGGCAGCGCCACCGTCAGCACGTCCTCTTCGATGTGTTCGATCAGATGCTGGGTGACCAGTTTCAATCTGGCAAACCAGCCTTTGCGCGTGCAATCCTGCGACTCCAGTAAATGAACCCGGTTCGCCGGACTCTCGATACCGGAGAATCCCTGGTGTGCCCAGGTATCGACGTAGGTGTGAAGCGTCACGCCGAGACGGTGCAATGCCGTTTCCGCGCCCCGCTGCCGGATCGCCCGGCGCACCATTTCGCGCGCCACCTCGCTATCCGGACGGCACACGGCTTTTTCCTGCAGCGTGTCACCCTCGCCTGCCGGCAGAAAATGAAAAGGCGCCCAGACGAGACGGTTCTGGTCATTCTCCGTGTTGGCATAGTCGAACATCTTGTGCGCGGTGGCGAAGCGCTCGAACGTCTCGCCCCCTTCAAAGCGCAGTATTCCGGCCGTCGTCGCATCGTCGACATACTGGCAGGCATGCGCGACGGTGAGCGCGTCGCTTGCCGCCATGCCGCCAATGCGCGCGGCGATATAGACCACACCATAGTGAAAGTCGATATTCATGGCAGGCGCTCCAGACGCGCGGCGAATGACGGTGGGATCGTTCAGGTTGGTGCGGCCAGGCAGAATCCGCGTCGGCGCACGGCTAGAGAGTAAACGAAGAACGCCGGCCGGACTTTAAATAAAGCGCGCTCGCGTCGACTCGCTTCTGACACTCTTCCGACACCCTTCTGACACGCACAGTACGCGGAATGAAAAAAGCCCCGCTGCAATTTCCGCAGCGGGGCTTTCTCTTTGCGCAGATCGCGCTTTATTGCTTGACGATGTCGACCAGCTCGACTTCAAACGTCAGGTCGCTATTCGGCGGAATCACGCCGACGCCACGATCGCCATAAGCGGTCGCCGCCGGGCAGGTCAGCTTCGCCTTACCGCCCACTTTCATCTTCTGCACGCCTTGCGTCCAGCACGGAATCACGCGGTTCAGCGGGAACGTAGCCGGGCCACCGTGGCTCGCGGAACTATCGAACTCGGTCCCGTTGGCCAGCGTGCCACGGTAGTTGACCTTGACGACGTCGGTAGCGGCCGGTTGGGCGCCGGTGCCCTGCTTCAGTTGTTCGACGATCACGCCGGAAGGCAGTTTTTCGGTGGTGGGCGCGGCGGCCATTGCCGCCGAAGACAACACGGCTGCGGCGACCAAAGCAACGATAGATTTCAAAGCAAGTCTCCAGGTGAAGGGTGCGCGTCATTGTAACGGATCACCTGGCGTGCACCCCGGGCCCGGGTAGTCCATGGATTGGCACGTTGCCAATCGGCTCCGCGAAAGACCCAATGAGAACAGCGTTCTGGCAGCGCTTTCACCGGCGCGGATCTATTCGGCGTCGGTGTCTTCGTTTTCGTTGTTGTCCATCAGCGGACCGCTTTTCGCCATTTCACGCTGATTCAATGACACCGCCTGTTGCTCCATCCGTTTAAGTAGTCCGTCGAGAAGAACGGCTTCTTCATCGCTCAGACAGGCGGCGAACTCGGTGTTATAGCGTTGCCCGCTCTTTCGTGCGTGCTCGTAGACCTGACGGCCGGCTTCGGTCAGCGCGAGTACGGTCAGTCTCTTGTTCTCCGGCAAGCGCGTTTTCGCAATCAGGCCTTTGTTGACCATATTCGCGACGCAGCGGCTTGCGACCACCATATCGAGCGCGGCCTGTTCGGCGAGTTGCGTCAGACTCGCATCCGGGTATTTACCGACGAACGCGAGAATGCGCCAGTCACGCCGGGTGATGCCGAGTTCTCGCCGGAACATCAGGCCGACACCCTGAACCGCCACTCGCGCCAGGTTATGCAACCGGTACAGCAGGAATTCGTCGATGTGCTCGGGATGCTTCAACACAGGCGGCAATGAAGGATCGGACACGGTGAGTGTAGGGAATTTGTTGGCTCGCCGGCCATTATGACGCGCTTTTCCCGCAACGGCGCCGCCCTATTGTGCATTCGCACATATATTTGATTAGGTCAATCGTGGCGTTCGTTTCTAGCATCGAACATGTTTCCGGTTCGTTACCGCTTCTTCTCTCTATTCTATTCAGGCCGCAAGGCCGCAGACGGTGCTTACAGATGGCGGACACCCGCAACGTTCTCTTTATCATGTGCGACCAGCTACGCCGCGATCATCTGGGCTGCTACGGACACCCTTACCTGCGAACCCGGCATATCGACGCACTCGCTTCGCGCGGCGTGCGCTTCGACAATGCCTTTGTCAGTTCCGGCGTTTGCGGTCCGTCGCGCATGTCGTATTACACCGGCCGCACAATGAGCAGTCACGGCGCAAACTGGAACCGCGTGCCGCTCTCGATCGGCGAAATGACGCTCGGCGAGTACCTGCGACTCAATGGCCGCTCACTCGCGCTGGCCGGCAAAACCCACGTCATGGCCGACGCCCATGGAATGGAGCGGCTCGACATCGCCCGGCAAAGTCCGCTCGGCCGCCGCCTGTCGACAGGATCGTTCGACGAACTCGATCGTTACGACGGTCATCACGAACCGGGCAAGGAAAGCGGCTATCCGGCCTTTCTGCGCGAACATGGTTACGCTAGCGACAAACCGTGGAGCGATTTCGCCATTAGCGTGGAAGACGATAGCGGCGCGGTCCACTCGGGCTGGAAAATGCGCAACGTTCGCTGGCCGGCACGCGTGGCCGAACCGCATTCCGAAACCGCGTACATGACCAGTCAGGCGATCCGCTATATCGAGCAACAAGGCGACGAGCCGTGGGCCTTGCATTTGTCGTACGTAAAGCCGCATTGGCCGTATGTCGCCCCGCGCCCGTATCACAACCTGTATTCGCTCGACCAATGTCTGCCGCTCGAACGGCAGGCCGCCGAACTCGACAACGCGCATCCGGTCGTCGCCGCGTATCGCACTCAGGAAGAGTGCGTCAATTTCGCGCGCGAAGAAGTCTCGAACACGGTGAGACCGGTCTACCAGGGTTTGATCCAGCAGATCGACGACCATCTCGGCCAATTGTGGGAAACACTAGAACGCCTCGGCCGCTGGGAAGACACGTTGATCGTGTTTACCGCCGACCACGGCGATTTTCTCGGCGACCATTGGCTCGGCGAAAAAGAACTGTTCTACGACACCGTGCAGCGCGTGCCGATGATCGTCTACGATCCGTCGACCCAGGCCGACGCAACACGTGGTAGCGTCGAAACGCGCTTTATGTCCGGTATCGACGTAGTGCCGACGGTACTCGACGCGCTCGGTCTGCCGGCTTATGAAGAGCGTATCGAAGGACGTTCGGTATTACCGCTCACACGCAATGAAGCGGGTGGCGCGCAGGGCTGGCGCGATTACGTGGTCACCGAACTCGACTACAGTTTCCGCGGCGCGCGGCTCGCGCTCGGACGTCAACCCGACGAATGCCGCGGCTGGATGGTGCGCGACTCGCGTTGGAAGTACATTCACTGGCTAGGCTACCGGCCGCAACTGTTCGATCTGGCGAACGATCCGCACGAATACGCCGACCTCGGCGCCGACGCCAGTCATGCCGCGATCCGCGAGCGGATGCACGCAAAACTCGCGGACTGGTACGGCTCGCTGAAGCAGCGCGTCACGATCGACAATCCGACCGTGGAAAGCAAGACCAACACGCACAAGGATTGGGGCGTGTTCTTCGGCGAATGGTAAAAAGTAATGCGACGTAGGCGGCTATAACAACGAATCCAGTCCGCCGATAAGATCACACCACAGGCGTGCCGACCGATCCGGCCGGCACGTCAGGAGACACAGGATGCAGCGTTCGTCAGACCTCGCGCCCGAAGACGCGATTTATCGCAAGATCGCGCGGCGCATCGTGCCGTTTCTGTTCATGTGCTACGTGGTCAATTTCATCGACCGCGTCAACATCGGCTTCGCGAAGCTGCAGTTCCTGCAAGATCTCAAACTCGACGACGCCGTCTTCGGACTCGCGGCGGGCATGTTCTTCGTCGGCTATCTGGTGTTCGAGTTACCGAGCAATCTGCTGCTGGAGAAGGTCGGCGTACGTAAAACGCTGCTGCGCATCATGGTGTTGTGGGGCAGCCTGACGGTACTGCTGATGTTCGTTAAGAGCGCGCACATGCTGTATCTGCTGCGCTTTCTGCTGGGCGCCGCCGAAGCCGGCTTCTTTCCCGGCATCATTCTGTACCTCACCTACTGGTTTCCCGACCGCCAACGCGGGCGTATTACGAGCCTGTTCATCATGGCGGTGCCGCTCGCGGGGATTATCGGCGGCCCGTTGTCGGGCTGGATCATGGTGCATTTCCACGACACGCTCGGCTTGCGCGGCTGGCAGTGGCTGTTCCTGATTGAAGGCATACCGGCTATCGCGCTCGGCATTATGGCCCTGCTCTACCTCGACGATCGCCCCGCGAACGCCAGATGGCTGAGCGACGCCGAAAAGGGCCACGTGAGCGCCGCGCTGGAAGCGGACCGCAAACAACGTGGCGTGCATCACGCGCCGCCGGCACGGCTCGCGGATGTACTACGCAATCCCCGCATCTATCTGCTGTCGGCGATTTATTTCTGTGTGTTCATGGGACTCAATGCGATCGGCTTCTGGATTCCGACGCTGCTACGGCACGTCGGCGTACAGCAACTCGGCCATATCGGCTGGCTGAGCGGTGGCATTTCGGTGTGTACGGCGATCGGCATTGTCGCGATCGGCCATAGTTCGGATCGTCGCGCGGAACGGCGTTGGCATGTCGCGGGTTGCGGCTTCGCGGTGGCAATCAGTTTTCTGTTGCTGCCGCTCGCCGCGCATAGCGTGCCGTTCACGGTCGCGTTGCTGGTGGTCGCGTCGATCTGCATCTATGCGACGCTCAGCATCTTCTGGACGATCCCGACCGCGTATCTGGATGGCGGCGCCGCGGCAGCCGGAATTGCGACGATTACCGCGATCGGCGCAATCGGCGGCGCCGTGAGTCCTTCGCTGATCGGCATGCTGAAGACGCAAACCGGCAGTGTCTATGCCGGTTTTGCGGTGGTCGCCGCGCTGCTGATCGCGGGCATGATTGCGTTGCTGTGGGCCGTGCCGGCGCCGCAATCGAAAACGCTTGGTGCGGTGCGGGCGGCCGTTTCGAAGTAGCTTTCGATGTAACCACAGCGCGCCGCCGTGTGTCAGTCCAGGGCGTGCGTCGTATAGCTGCCGGTCGGCGCTTCGTCGCGCGCGTTGAAATCCGCAAGCACGGTTTCGCGTTCGCGGACGTCGGCCAGCACCGCCGGGTCGAGTAGCGCGGTAATCACGTCGTCGCGATCGCGGCTCGCCTCCGCCACGACGTCGCCATACGGGCTCCAGATTGCGCTCGCGCCACACGTCGACCAGCCGCCGGTGGTGCCGACGTGATTCGACAGCAGCACGTACATCGTATTGTCGAAAGCGCGCGCCGGGAACCAGATGCGCGACTGGTGGTAGCCGCTCTTCACGCTGAAGAGCGCGCTCACCAGATAAGCATGCGCACCGTTGACTGCCGCGAGCCTTGCGTGCTCCGGAAAACCCGAGTCGTAGCACACGCCGAGTGCAAGCCGCCAGCCGTCGAGTTCCAGCATGCAGCCTTGCGCGCCGGGCTGATAAATGCTCGTCTCGCTGCTATATAGGTACTGCTTGTGATACGGCTCGATCTGCTCGCCGGACCGGTTGAATATCAGCGACGAAATATGCAGGGCCCTCGCATGCCGAGTCGCCGCGCCGACAATCACCGCGATCTCGCGCCGACGGCACACTTCGCGGATCGGTTCGAGGCGCGCGTCGTGGGCTTCGAAAGCGTACTTCGCGGGGTCGCCGGCAATCAGGTCCGGTTCGTAGCCGCTCAGGAATTTCTCGGGAAAAACCACCAGTTTCGCGCCACGGTCGGCGGCGAGACCGGTCAGTTCGACCGTTCTGGCGATATTGGCGGCGACGTCGCCGGATACCGGTTGCGCTTGCGCGACGGCGATCCGCAGGGACGTTTGCGGCAGCGAGGCCTGATTACGATTCAACGCGAACTCCGTTTTGAATGGACGGTTGGCTGCAGGTTGCCCGCCCGCCTTCTATCGTCAAGATCGAGCGCGCGAAGCCCTGGCATTTAAACACGGCGGTACGTCCGGCGTCAGTGCGAGGGTGTGATGATGAACTTGCGGCGCGTTCCATGTGTCCACAGAGAACATGCACCGCGAGGCCTTCGTCACGCCGCGAATCCCATGCTAAAGAGCGCTTTCGATGATCGAGCCGGTTGATCCCGACGAGCCTGAGGCTTCCGGACCCGACGTGCTGCCCGAAAGGCGGCGCGCGCCCAGGGCTCGCCGGATTCCACGCAGCCGCGAACAGCAGGCACGGCTCGATGCGCGCGAGCCGGCTTTCGAGCCGATTCCCTTTGCACTCGACGAGGCCGCCGCGCGTCGCCCATTCGCCGACAAACTCGATGCATGGTTCGAGGCGCGCCGCTGGCAGCCGTTCGAGTTCCAACGCGAGGTCTGGCGCGAGATGGGTCGCGGCGCGAGCGGGTTACTGCACGCGACTACGGGTGCCGGTAAAACCTGGGCGGTGTGGTTCGGTGCGCTTGCAACTTTCGCGGGTGCGGGTGAATCTGCTGTCAGATCCGCCGCCCAGCGCAGCCCGCCACGCACGCAACCGGCCCCGCTCACCGTGCTGTGGATCACGCCGATGCGCGCGCTCGCCGCCGACACCGCCCGTGCCTTGCAAAGCTCCGCGCTCGAACTGGCCGTCCCGTGGAGCGTCGGCTTGCGAACCGGCGACACATCGTCGGCCGAGCGCGCGCGGCAGAACCGGCGCATGCCGTCGGCGCTGGTCACCACGCCCGAAAGCCTGTCGCTTATCCTCACGCGGCCCGACGCGCGTGGCGTGCTCGCGCAGGTGCGGCTGGTGGTGGTCGATGAATGGCATGAGCTGCTCGGCAACAAGCGCGGCACGCAAACGCAACTCGCACTCGCGCGTCTCGCGCATTGGCGCCCTGAATTGCAGGTGTGGGGCCTGTCGGCCACGCTCGGCAACCTGCCCTTCGCCGCCGATGTCTTACTCGCGCCCGTCAAAACGCCGCGCGTCGACGTGCACGGCGCGCTGCCCAAAGCACTGATTGTCGATACGGTCATTCCCGACACGATCGAGCGGTTTCCGTGGGGCGGCCACGTCGGCATGCGCCAGGTCGGCGCGGTCGCCGAGGCGATCGGCGACGCGCAGACATCGCTCGTTTTCACCAACACCCGCTCGCAATGCGAAGTCTGGTATCAGGCGTTGCTCGAAGCGCGGCCCGAATGGGCCGGCCTGATTGCGTTGCATCACGGTTCGCTCGATCAGGAAGTGCGCGAATGGGTCGAGCGTGGCCTGAAGACCGGCTTGCTGAAGGTGGTTGTGTGTACATCGAGCCTCGATCTCGGAGTCGATTTCTTGCCGGTGGAGCGCGTGTTTCAGATCGGCTCGCCCAAAGGCGTCGCGCGGCTGATGCAGCGTGCGGGACGCTCGGGGCATGCGCCTGGCCGACCGTCGCGCGTGACGATCGTGCCGACGCATGCTCTTGAACTGGTCGAAGCCGCCGCCGCCCGCGAGGCCGTCGCGAAGCGTCAGATAGAAGGCCGCGACACGCCCGACAAACCGTTCGACGTGCTGGTGCAGCATCTGGTGACCGTGGCGATCGGCGGCGGTTTCGACGCGCGCGAACTGATCGGCGAGATTCGCAGCACGTACGCGTACCGGCATTTGACGCAGGCCGAGTTCGACTGGGCGCTCGGCTTCGTGGAAGGCGGCGGCACCGCGTTGCGTGCCTATCCCGACTACCATCGCGTGCTGCGCGACGGCGACGGTGTGTACCGTGTGCCGCGCGACGATCTGGTGCGCCGGCATCGCAACAACATCGGGACGATCGTCGCGAACGGCACCTTGCATGTCGCTTATCTGTCGGGCGGGAGAATCGGCGCGATTGAAGAGTCGTTCATTTCGCGGCTGAAACCAGGCGATATTTTTACCTTCGGCGGACGCGCGCTCGAATTGATTCGCGTGCAGGACATGACCGCGTGGGTGCGTCGCGCGACCTCGTCTCGCGGGGCGATGCCGCAATGGGCCGGCAGCCGCATGCCGTTGTCGTCCGAACTCGCTGACGCAACGCTGACGATGCTGGCGCGCGCCGCCGCCGGCGTCTACGACGAACCGGAAATGCGCGCCGTGCGGCCTCTGCTCGACTTGCAGCAGAAATGGTCGGCGTTGCCCGAGCCGGGTGTGCTGGTGGTGGAGTTGCTGAAATCGCGCGAGGGCCACCATTTCTTTTGCTATCCCTTTGCGGGGCGCACCGCGCATATCGGTCTCGGTGCATTGTTGGCGTGGCGAGTCGCGCGTGAACAGCCTGGTACTTTTTCGATTTCAATGAACGACTATGGTTTCGAGCTGTTGTCCGCGCAACCATTCGATTGGGCCGCGCAACTCGAAAGCGGATTGCTTTCTTCCGACGCGCTCGAGCATGACATTCTCGCGAGCCTGAATTCGTCGGAACTCTCGATGCGGCGTTTTCGTGAGATTGCACGCGTGTCGGGGCTGGTCTTTCAAGGGCACCCAGGGCAGCAAAAAAGCGCGCGGCAGTTGCAGGCGTCGAGTGGTCTGTTCTATGAGATCTTCCGCAATCACGATAGCGGCAATCTGCTGCTCGATCAGGCCGATGCCGAAGTGCTGTTGCAGGAGCTCGACGCCCAGCGCATCCGCGTTGCGCTTGAACGGATGAATGCCAGCCGCGTGGTGGTGATGCGGCCGAAAAAACCGACGCCATTTGCGTTTCCGTTGATCGTCGGACGTTTGCGTGAGAAGGTCAGTACCGAGAAGCTCGCGGATCGCGTCGAGCGGATGTTGGCGGAGCTTGAGAAGGCGGCTCGCGTATGAAGACTACGTCGTTGAGGGTGGGGATTGCCGGACATGCTCTCGTGCTGTCGAGCTTGCGCGCGATTTTCGATCCGGCATTGCGGTGTTTGTTCGTCGCCGATGCGCATTTTGGCAAAGATGCAGTGTTTCGTGCGCGTGGCATTCCCGTGCCGGTTGGCTCGACTGCGGACAATTTGCTGCGGCTCGATCTTTTGATTAGCGAGTTCGAGCCGACGATGCTCGTGTTTCTTGGCGATCTGCTGCACGCGCGCGAGGCGCATTCCGTTGAGACGTTGGACGCGTTGCATGGCTGGCGTGCGCGGCATGCTGGGCTGCGGGTGGTGCTGGTTGAAGGGAATCATGATCGGCATGCCGGTGCATTGCCGGATTCGATGGACGTTCAATGTGTGCAGGAGCCCTGGCGGATTGGGCCTTGGGCGGCGTGCCATTTCCCGCAGACGGTGGACGGCGCGTATGCGCTCGCGGGACATGTGCATCCGGTTTATCGGGTGACGACGCGGGTCGATTCGGTGCGCGTGCCGTGTTTTCGATTTGGCGCGGTGTGTGGAGTGCTGCCGGCGTTTGGGAGCTTTACCGGTGGAGCGCGGGCGCATGAGCCGGTGGCGGGGGAGAAGGTTTTTCTGGTGGTGGAGGAAAGGGTGATTGCTGTTTAGTGGGCGAGTGGAGAGTGTGGGGTTTTCGTCGGAGAAGAGCGGACGGTGAACTGTCCGCTCTTTTTTTGCCTGGACGGCCGGTTGATGCCGGCCGTCGCGCGCTGAAGGCGTGCAGTTGAGTTAGTGACCACGGCCGTGGCCGCCGGAGCCGGAGCCGGAGCCGCCGTGGCCGCTGTTGCCACCGCCGTCGCCATGACCGCTGTCGCCATGGCCGCCATCGCCGTGACCGCTATTGCCGTGGCCTCCGTCGCCATGACCGCTGTCGCCGTGGCTACCGTCTCCATGACCGCCGTCTCCATGGCCACCATCACCATGACCGCCTTCACCATGGCCACCATCGCCGTGACCGCCGTCGCCATGACCGCCATCGCCGTGACCGCCGTCTCCATGACCGCCATCGCCGTGACCGCTATTGCCGTGGCCTCCATCGCCATGACCGCTGTCGCCATGGCCACCGTCTCCATGACCGCCATCGCCATGACCGCCGTCGCCGTGCCCACCGTCTCCATGACCGCTGTCGCCATGGCCACCATCGCCATGACCGCCGTCTCCATGGCCTCCATGATGACCACCACCGGAGCCGCTTCCACCACCAGTCCCACCGCTTCCTGTTCCACCACTTCCCGTACCACCGCTTCCCGTCCCGCCACTGCCTGTCCCGCCACCTCCCGCCCCACCACTTCCTGTCCCACCACTGCCCGCACCACCACTGCCTGTTCCACCACTTCCTGTTCCGCCACTTCCCGTTCCGCCGCTTCCGGTCCCACCGCTTCCCGTTCCACCGCTACCTGTTCCGCCACTGCCCGTTCCGCCGCTTCCGGTCCCACCGCTTCCCGTTCCACCGCTACCTGTTCCGCCACTGCCCGTTCCGCCGCTTCCGGTCCCACCGCTTCCCGTTCCACCACTTCCGGTTCCACCGCTTCCAGTCCCGCCGCTACCTGTTCCGCCACTGCCCGTTCCGCCGCTTCCGGTTCCACCACTGCCCGTCCCGCCGCTACCTGTTCCACCGCTTCCAGTCCCACCACTTCCGGTTCCACCACTGCCCGTCCCACCACTTCCCGTCCCACCCTTCCCGCCACTTCCACTACCACTACCACTACCACTACCACTACCACTACCATTCCCGCTACCGCCCCCCGCCGCCGCAGCCCCAAGTCCCGCAGCGCCAAGTCCCGCAGCCCCACCATTCCCCGAACCACCACCACTACCATTCGCACCGCTTCCGCCCGCGCCTCCCGACGCGGCCCCGTTACCATTGCCGCTACCGTTCTGCGCCCCCGTCGCCGACGTCGCCCCCAAACCCGCCGCTGCTGCGACGCCAACCCCACCGGTCGTCAGCAAACCGCTGCTCTCCCGCTTGCAGCCCAGCGTGTCGAACGTCGGACAGTCGATCGGCAACGTCTGCGCCACCACCAGCTTCGGCGCACCGCCCGAGGGCGTGCCCGGCGCCGGCGCGTTCGTTTGCGCACCCGCCATCGCCGCATACAGACTCACCGCCACCGCCAATACCGCCCGGCGCGTCCCAAGAATGCGCGTGTCCCCATTGTGCTTTTTCATTTCAGCCTCCTAACTAAACGCCTCGAACGACCGGCCCGAATAACAGATGAATCTGCGTTCCCTGTTAAAAGTGAAACTTCAAAGCCCAGTCGGTATTGCAAGGCGTCACGCTAAAACAGCGTCACGTCAGGTATCTCTCACGGAAAATCCCGGTCCGATTCGACGTGATCCGAGAGAAACGACAGGCTGCGCCAAAAGAGAATTTGAAAGAGCACAGCAGGGCCTGATGGAGGTTGAAGTTATGCGCAGCATCACGCAGCGACCGTGCGCTAGCCCACGCAATGCGGAATCGATGGAGGTTTTTCGATTAAATGCACGATTGAATTGTTAAGGATCGTCAATTACCGTTTTTAAAGAAGCGTCGGAAATTTTCGCCTTTTATCTATATAGTCCTAACTATTATTTTTACTTCATCAGATGAATCAGATCAGCGAATTACCTAAGTGTTAGTCCGGAGATAAAAGAGCACCCGCCGCAGCCACTGTGAGAGTAGTCACACAGACACAACAAACCAGCCGGGCTCCGCACTCCCGCACCTTCATCGCGGCATTGAAACTCGGCATCGGCTCTGAATCAGGCGACAATAGGAACATCGCCACTTCATCGACAACAGGGAAACAGATGCTTCTATCCGAACAATGGGTACTGGTAACGGGCGGCGCCCGCGGACTCGGTGCGGCGATCACGCGCGCGCTGGTACGCGAAGGCGCGAGCGTGGTCGTGAATTACCACAAGAGCGAAACGTTGGCGCTCGCATTGAAGGAAGAACTCGGCGACCACGTGTTGCCGCTGCAGGCCGACATCACCGATAAGGCCGCGGTCGCGCGCCTCTTCGACATGGCGCAGGCGCAGACCGGGCAGCCTATCGTATCGGTGGTGAACAACGCACTCGCCGACTTCCGCTTCGACGGCGACGCGCGCCCGACTATCGACTCCATCGACTGGGCACGCTTGCAGCAGCAACTCGACGGCTCGCTCAAGGGCGCGCTCAATACGATTCAGGCGGCAGTAGCGGGCATGCGTTCGCGAGGCTTCGGACGCATCGTCAACGTGGGCACCAACCTGTTTCAGAACCCGGTGGTCCCCTATCACGACTACACGGCGGCCAAAGCCGCGCTGCTGTCGCTGACGCGCACGGCCGCTCACGATCTCGGCCCCGACGGCATTACGGTGAACATGGTATCGGGCGGCCTGCTGCGCACCACGGACGCCAGCGCGGCCACGCCGGAATTCGTCTTCGACCTGATTGCGAATTCAACGCCGGTCCGGCGCGTCACCACGCCGGAAGAATTCGCCGACGCCGTGTTGTTCTTCCTGTCGCCGTGGTCACGCGCCGTGACCGGCCAGAATCTGATCGTCGATGGTGGCCTCGTGAAAGGCTAGACAAACGCCGCGCGCCACGGAACACGAGCGCACAAGAGCACGACAGCTCGACCCGACCATTCCAGCCGCTCAACACGCAAAGCCCATTCATGCGCCGAGGTCAGGCACGCGAAATGCTGGTTAGCAAGCGACGTAGGCTAGGGTTGACGTCACGGCACGACCGCTCTCTCGCAGGGCGGCAACAACGACAGCACATAAGCAAACACAATTTCAATAACGCAAAGGAAACCATCATGCGCAGACGACAATTCATCCTCACCGGCAGCGCCGCTCTCGCCACCGCCGGCCTCAGCCTCGCCGGCTGTACGACGACGTCGCCGTCCTCGAGCGCGTCGCCGTCCGCGAACGCGGGCAAGCGCGACACGATCAACGCAGGCATCGACTCGACAATGTCGCGGCTGTTTGCCAACGTCGCCGGTTCACGTGAACTGGTGGGCAAAGCACGTGGCGTGCTGGTGTTCCCGTCGGTGATTTCAGCGGGCTTCTGGGTCGGCGGCCAGTATGGCGAAGGCGCACTGCGCGTGGGCGGCCGCACGACGGGCTACTACAGCACCGTCGCGGGTTCGTTCGGTTTGCAGATCGGCGCGCAGTCCAAGGCGCTCGTGTTTCTGTTCATGACGCAAGACGCGCTCGACAAATTCCTCGGCAGCCAGGGTTGGGCAGCCGGTGCGGACGCAACCGTCGCCGTGCTGAAAGTCGGCGCGAACGGTGCGGTCGATACGTCGACGGCCACGAACCCTGTCGAAGCTTTCGTGTTGACGAATGGTGGTCTGATGGCGGGCGTGTCGCTGGAAGGCACCAAAGTTTCGCGCTTGATGATCTGAGTTTGACCATCGTGCCACGCAATCGCCGGGCGGTTGCGTGGCCGCTCCTCGGCTCGCTCAGGCCGCGCGCCAAAACCGCACAAAAACCGCAGTAAGCCCGCGTTAACCCTTGCGCGCGGCGCGAATGCTTTGCCCCATTCCCCGAGCACTCCGCTCACTCAACAGACGAATTCCCCGAGTCATAGCGAAACGCATTTGACGTGCGTCGCGTTTTTATTTGCGTCTCGTCAAGTAATAAGCGTCATGCAACCATTGATCGAAGGTAAATTCTCCCGGAGTCTTTTCTTTTTTACTACATTAGACGTTCGGCCGCCGTCTTCCGGAGTCCACTGTGACAAGACGTGTTTCGCTCGATGATGAAACCGAGTTCGCGATCTGGAAACGCCGGCACGCAGCGGCCGTGAAAGTATCGCGCCGCGTTCTGATCGGACATCGCGACAAGGCGATCGGCGAGTCGCTGGTGCTACTGCTTTCGCTCAAGGGCTACGACGCAATCTACGTCGTCGATCTGCACAAACTGCAGTCGTTTCTGAAGTGGTGGCGACCGCACGCCATTCTGCTGGACACCCGGCTCGACTCGGTTTCGGATTACGGATTCACCCGCACCTTGCGCGCCGAACCCGCGAATGCCGACATCCTCATGCTGGCCATGAGCAACATCTGGCCGCTCGATCCGATCGGGCCGCTGAAAGAAGCCGGTTTCGACGGCCACTGCCGGCGGCCCTGCTCGCTATGGCGCGTGGCGGACATCCTCGAAGAATATTTCGTTCGCGCGTAAAGGCGCGTTCGTCACAAACGCGCCCCTGGCACCCCGCTCAACGCACTGGCGGCAACGAGAACACCGCGATCGCTTCGGCCAGTTGGCCCGTCTGCGTTTTCAACACCTCGGCGGAAGCGCTCGCTTCCTCGACCAGCGCGGCGTTCTGCTGGGTCGTCTGATCCATGCTCGCCACCGCGATGTTGACCTGCTCGATGCCCGAGCTTTGCTCGACCGACGCTGCGCTGATCTCGCCCATGATGTCGGTCACGCGGCGCACCGCATGCACCACTTCCTGCATGGTTTCGCCGGCACGTCCCACATATTGCGAGCCGCCGGCGATCTGTGCCGCGGACTCCTCGATCAACGCCTTGATCTCCTTGGCGGCCGCCGCGCTGCGCTGCGCGAGGGTCCGCACTTCGCCGGCCACCACCGCAAAACCGCGGCCTTCTTCGCCGGCGCGCGCTGCCTCGACCGCGGCGTTCAACGCCAGAATATTGGTCTGAAACGCGATCCCCTCGATCACACCGATGATGTCGCCGATCCGATGCGACGACTGCGAAATCCCGCGCATCGTCTCGACCACCTGACCGACCACTTCGCCGCCGCGCGCCGCCGTCTCGGACGCGTTGTGCGCGAGCTGGCTGGCCTGCTTCGCGTTGTCGGCGTTCTGTTTAACGGTCGCGGTGATCTGTTCCATGCTCGACGCCGTTTCGCCCAGCGCGCTAGCCTGCTGTTCGGTACGACGCGACAGATCGGCGTTGCCCGCCGCGATCTCGTGCGACACCGACGAAATCAGCGTCGCGCCGCTGCGAATCTGCGTGATCGCGTGCGCGAGACGATGCTGCATGCGCTGCATCGCGGCGAGCAGGCTGGTTTCGTCGCCGGGTTTCGTGTCCACCACGAGATCGAGTTCGCCGTCGGCGATTCGCGCGGCAATCTGCGCCGCGTACGCGGGTTCGCCGCCGAGTTGCCGCAAGATGCTACGCAGGATCACACCGATCACCACGGACACCAGCAGACACAAAATCAGCGCAGCGCCCACGTATTGCAGCAGCGTCGAATAAAACGCGGCGTCGATATCGTCGGTGAAAACACCAGTCACGATCGTCCAGTCCCACGGTTTATAGAGCCGCACGTAGTTGATTTTTGGTGCCATCTGGTTGGAGCCCGGCTTGAGAAACTCCAGATGGATGAATCCTTCGCCGTCGCGTTCGGCGAGATCCGAACCGTCCTTGAACACGTGACGCCCCTGCGGATCGGTGAAGCCGCTCATGTCCTTGCCTTCGAGGTCGGCACGCACGCCGTGCATCAGGACCCGGGCGTGCGCGTCTTCGATCACGAGGTAGCCGCCGGCGCCGTCGTAGCGCATGGCGCGCAGGTCGGCCATCGCCGTGCGTTGCGCGTCGGCGAGCGGCATCGTGCCGGCCGCGACGAGGCCGTTATAGCGGTCGAGCACGCTGTACGCAACGCTGACCACGCTCTTCAATTCAGCCTGGCGGTCGGCGATCATCGTGTCGCGCGTTTTGAAAGCACCCCATAGGCCAATCGCCAGAATGCCCATGCACATTACCGCTAGCGCAAGCCAAAGCCGCACTTTCAGGCGAAACCGTTCCATCTCCGTGTCCCTTGTCCTTATGATCGCCGCGCGAGGCGGACGCCCCGGCGGTGCATGTCACTCTCTGGATTAACGGCGGAACGGGGGAAAACTTCAGGCTCGGTTGACGGACGCGCTGGTCGTCGCCTTCAGGCGACGGTGTTCCACTGAGAAATAAAGGCGCGATTCGCCCGCCGGCGCGGCATCGTCCATTTTGATTGCGCGCGCAACGATCTGCGAAGCGTCACTCCGCCGGCAGCGTGAGCGCGGCCACTTCGCAACGCGGCCATTGCCGCAAGACGTCCGGCGCCAGCAGCAGCTTGGCGGCTCGTATGCCCGCCCCCATGACGATCTGCGGGCGCGCCATCACCTCGGCGTCGACCAGCACGCGCCAATCGTCAGGCAAACCGAACGCCGTGATGCCGCCGAATTCCATGCCGCTGTGCTCGACCGCGGCCTCGCGTTTGGCGAACGAAAGCCGTTGCGCGCCGAGCGCGGCCTTCACCGCGCCGTTGATATCGAGCCGCAGCGACCCGAGCGAGACCAGCGCCGCGTAATGCTCGCCGCCGTCTTTCTTATAGCGGACCACGATCGTGTTCGCGCAGTCTTCGAGGCCAAAGCCGTAGCGGGCGCTGAATGCGGCGGTGTCCGACGCGTCGTCGCTGACGGCGAAAACCGTCACGCCTTCAGCGGGCAACTGCTCGACGACGTGCGCGGGCAAATGTGCGCTTAATTGCGCGGAGGAAATGACGTCGAGCCGCGGGTCGAGTTCGTGCGAGTGCATAGTGATCTACGTGAGTGAGGGTGCCCCGGCATTCTAACCAAGGGTGCGTTTCCGGTGCATCGCAGCGGCGGCGCACGCCTGCCGCGCTTGTTATAGTGACAGGCACAAGGTTTGCGAAAGACTTCGAGGCGAACCCCGCGTCGAGGCGACCTCAACGGCTCTCGCACCCGCCCGTCGCGGCGCCGGAACCCCATTGAGAAACACGATCATGGACATCGACACGCTCTCCGCCGAGAACCTTCAACACGTGGCCCGCAAGCAGGCGAACTGGGCCATCGGCGCGTTCAAACAGTTTTCCGACGACCGCTGCGCGGCCATGGCCGCCAGCATCGCGTTCTATGCGGCGTTTTCGCTCGCGCCCACGCTGGTCATGGTGATCGCGGTGGCGGGCTGGTTCTTCGGCGCCGAAGCCGCGCGCGGCGAACTGTTCAATCATATTCACGGCCTGCTCGGCGACCAGGCCGCCGCGGGCGTGCAGACCATCGTCGAGAACGCGCATCACAGCGGCAGCGCCGGCGGCGTCGCGGCAATCATTTCGTTCACCATGCTGGCGATCGGCGCGTCGGCCACCTTCTCTTCGCTCAATAGCGCACTCAATATAGTGTGGCCCTACAGCGGACCCCGTTCGTCGAGCGTGATCGCGATGGTGCGGGTACGCCTGATCTCGTTCGGGCTGGTGCTCGGCGTCGCGTTTCTGCTGATCGTCTCGCTGGTGCTCGATACGGTCATCACGTTCATCGGCAAGTGGTTGTGGGGCAATTCGCCGTATGTGGTGATCGGCAACCTGATGCAACTCGCCGTCGGTCTGCTGGTGCTCGCGTTCGCGTTCGCCGGCCTGCTCAAGTTCTTGCCAGACGACAAGGTACGCTGGCGCGATGCGTTGGTCGGCGGAATCGTCGCGGCTGTGTTGTTTTCGGCGGGCAAGAAGCTCTTCGCGCTCTACATCGCACACGCCGGCATGGCCAGTTCGTTCGGCGCGGCCGGCTCGCTCGCCGTGCTGCTGATGTGGCTGTACTTTTCGGCGGCCGTGCTGCTGCTCGGCGCGGAATTCTCGGCGGCGCGCGGGCGCATGCACGATCCGCGCGGCGGCTGGGGCATGCAGGACAACATGCCGCCGGGCAGCCGCGCGAAACTGGCTTCGGTGCTGGCGGCGTCGACCGTTTCCGCGAATGCGGTGCCGCACATGGATGAACCCGTAACCGATAACGCCGTGGCTGGAAACGCTGCGCGCGCGGCAACGGCAAGCGCTGCCGGATCGTTGCCCGGTGCAACACCGGCATCGACGTCCACTTCCGCGTCGGTATTCCGGGTGAAGCCGCGCACCAGGGCTTCCGCACGCGCAGCCGCGCTCAAGATGGGACGCACCGTGGTACAGGCCGAAGCGCAGGCCACGCGCATTGCCGCCGTCACGCTCATCGAGGCAAGCCGCACAGCCGTAGCGGCCGACCGATATGTCAGACGGCACCCGTGGACCTCGGTGTTATTCGCTGCTGTTGCGGGACTCGCGGCCGCCACCATGGCGCGCCGAAACGACAACACCGACAACGCCGACGACCCCACGCGCACCCCGTAAAACGCAAGGAGTGCAACCGCGAAGGTTGCACTCAGTTGGTCCTTCGAGTTGCTCCTGCTCACACCCCACAAGGTCTGTCTAGCGTCCGGTCAAGGGCGCATATTTCGTTTTTATACGACCGCTACAAAGCGCTCGGGACAACTAGACGACTAACTTACAAATACCCTCCAAACAAGTACCAAAAGTGCTAGTACCGAGGCACTCACTGTCTACAAAACAACAATAATGCTTGCTCGATGAATAAATATTGCAAAAATAGAAATAATCGTTAACAGGCTTTAAATACAAGGCTTTGCGTGTTTTGTCAGTTTTTGGAGACAGTCTTTTTTTTCCAGTTCTTGTGGGTAGAGCGCCTGCGCTATTCTGCGTTTCGCAACAACGAAACTAATCATCTGCGTGGAGAAATGGATGAAACGAATCGCACTGTCTACCCTCTCGCTGGCGCTCCTCGGCGCCACCGGCGTGGCACATGCTCAAAGCAGCGTTACCCTGTACGGCGTGCTGGATGACTCGATCCAATACGTGTCCAATGTTGGCGGCCATAGCCTGTACAACATGGCTGCAGGCAACCTTCAAGGCAACCGTTGGGGCATGAAGGGCACGGAAGACCTGGGCGGTGGCCTGAAGGCGATCTTCCAGTTGGAAAGCGGCTTCAACCCGAATAACGGCAAGATGGGCAACTACAACGGCACGTCGTCGCTGTTTGGCCGTCAAGCTTACGTCGGCCTGACGGGCGACGCATGGGGCACGGTCACGATCGGCCGCCAATACGACCCGCTGGTCGACCTGGTTCAGCCGCTGACGGCTGACAACTACTGGGGCAGCACGTTCACGACCGCAGGCGACGTCGACAACAACGACAACAGCTCGCGCACGAACAACGCAGTGAAGTACACGTCGCCGGTATGGGGCGGCTTCCAGTTCGAAGGCATGTACGCGCTGGGCGGCGTTGCAGGTCAAACGGGCTCGGGTCAATCGTGGGCAGGCGCAGCAACGTACGCAACGGGTCCGTTCAGCGTTGCAGCCGGCTACTTCCGCATGGACAACGCTTCGTCGGCTGTCCTGCGCAAGGGCTGGGGCGGCACGTCGGACGGCACGTTCGACGGCGGCCTGGAAAACGCAGCTTACTCGACGGCCAAGTCGATCGGCATCGCTTCGTTGGCAGCGCAATACGTAGTCGGTCCGATCACGACCGGCCTGCGTTACAGCAATGTTCAGTACAAGCCGGACGCAGCATCGGGCTTCGGTTCGACGCAGAAGTACAACGTCGGTGCAGGTTTCGTGAACTATCAAGTGACGCCGGCAGCTTTGCTGGGCCTTGGTTACACGTACACGCACAGCAACGGCGAAGCGACGGCAACGTACCACCAGATCTCGCTGGGCGGCGACTATAACCTGTCGAAGCGCACGGACGTCTACCTGGTCGGCGCGTATCAGCACGTGAACGGCAACGAACGCAGCGTCAACGCCAATGGTTCGGCAGGCGCGCTCGTGTCGGCAACGGCATCGGTCGCCGATTATGGCTTCCAGTCGAGCAGCATCAACCAGGCTATCGTCAGCCTGGGTATCCGCCACAAGTTCTAATTGAACTTGACGGACTGCTGAAGCACCACGCAGTTCAAAACCAGCCACGGGCGCAAGCCGGTGGCTGGTTTTTTTTCGTCCCGAGGTTTTGCACTTACGCGAGCTGCCGCGGCAAAAGAAAAAGGCCGTCAGTCAGCGCTTATCGCGCTTCGTGACGACCTTCCTTGATATGGATCGCGTTGCAGTGTTGCGCGCGCCTGGACCTTGATCTTGACGCGCCGCGGATCTACCGCCGCTGTGACTTGCCCTTTTCCGCCTGCGCCAACGTCTGCGCGGGCTTCGCGTCGAGTTCATGCTCGACGCCGTCGGCGCCGACCGGCGCGCGATGCAGCACCAGCGCACGCTCGCGCTGCAACAGCGGCACGTTCGGCGAATCCTGCCAGTCCGGATCGGGAATCTCGCCGAATACCTGACGCAAGCGCTCGCCCCAGGTACGGTGAATCATCTCGAAGTACGTATTGTCGTGGTCGATCGAGACAAAGCGCGTGACGTGCAGCGAATCTTTCTCATACACCAGCAGATCGAGCGGCAGCCCGACCGACAGGTTCGAGCGCAGCGTCGAATCCATCGAGATCAGCGCGCACTTGGCCGCTTCGTCGAGCGGTGTGGACGGTGTCAGCACGCGGTCGATGATCGGCTTGCCGTATTTGGCCTCGCCAATCTGGAAATACGGATTCACCGCCGACGCTTCGATGAAATTGCCCGCCGCGTAGATCATGAACAGGCGCGGCCGGTTGCCGGCAATCTGCCCGCCCAGAATAAAGCTGCAATTGAAGTCGACGCCGAATTCCTGCAACGCCTCCGCTTCGCGCTGATGCACGCTGCGCACCGCGCGGCCGATCACGCGGGCGGCGTCGGCCATGGTCGGCGCGTTCCAGAGCGTGGGCAGCGTGGGATCGACCGGCTCGGACAGCTCGTGCAGCACCGCCTGCGTGAGCGACAGATTGCCCGCGCCCAGCAGCACGAGCATGCGCTCGCCGGCTTGCTCGAACACCGACATCTTGCGCGCGGTGCTGATGTGATCGACGCCCGCATTGGTGCGCGTGTCCGACAGGAACACGAGCCCGTCGTCGACGGACATCGCTACACAGTAAGTCATAGGGAAAGGTACCTGCTAAAAAGCCAACTGAACGGCGCTATTGTAATGCGGCGCGCATGCGCCTCTCGTCCGTATTACGGCTTCGGCGGGTTCAAACTGAATGGATAGGTGGGCCGGCGCTCGCTGAAGGCACCGGCGGGCCGCTCAAGAGGTTCGCTCACAGAGCCCCTCAGCGGCCCCTGAGCGCCCTATTGCGCCAACTGCCCACTCACCGTCACCGACACCTTCAACTGCTCCTCCAGCCCGCCGATCCGGCGTCCACGCACCGGCGCGGCGGCTTCGTAATCTCGCGCAACCGCGAGCCGGCAGTAAATTTCGCTGGCAAACGCCGCGTGCGTGACGTCGACGGAAATCCAGCCCTTGCCGTCGAGCCACACATCGACCCACGCATGGCTCGCCCCGTGCTCGACGTCGCCGGGTTCGATGTAGCCGCTCACATAGCGCGCCGGAATGCCACGCGCCCGGCAGCACGCCAGCATCAGATGCGCATGGTCCTGGCACACGCCATTACCGAGCGCGAGCGCCTGCGCGGCCGTGCTGGTGACTTCGGTCACGCCCGGGTTGTATTTCACGCGCTGCACGATCTGTTCGGACAGTTCGATCACGTTGGCCGCGCTAGCCAGCGCCGGCACCGTGTTGGCCAGTTCGCGGATCGCCGCGTCCGCTTCGGTCAAGCGCGTCGAACAGGTGAAATGTTCGAGCGGAATCGGCCCGACGCCGTCGGGCAACCGTCCGTCGACCAGCGGAATCGTGTCGACTTCACCCGCCACATGCAGACGGATCTCGTTGTGCGGTTTGTTGATGACCAGCGTATGCAGCACGTTGCCGTAGGCGTCGAAGGTCGCGTCGAGCTTGCCCGGCGCGTCGATGCTCCAGCGCCGCACCACCTGCGACGCACCGCTTGCCGGCGTCAGACGCAATTGCTGGATCGAATAATGGACCGTCGCTTCGTAGCGATAGGACGTGTCGTGGCGGATCGTCAGGTACATGGGAAAACTCCGTCAGGCGACTGGCAGCATCAGATAGGTACGCGCAACCAGATTGCCGAGCTCGAACACGCGAGCAAGGAACTGCGTCAGATAGGCGTGCAGGCCGGCTTCGAAAATCTGCCGGATGTCGGAGTACACCAGTTCGGCGCGCAGCTTGCCGGCGAACCGTTCGCACTGGTTCGAGCCCGAGGTGCGCAGCATCGCCAGATTCGCGCAGACGCCTTCGAGCGACGCGAGCAGCGACCTCGGCATCTGCTGGTTCAGGATCATCAGCTCGACCACGCGCGCCGGTGTGACGACGTCGCGATAGACCTTGCGATAGATCTCCAGCGCCGACACCGAACTCAGAATCGAGGTCCAGTAATAGAAGTCTTCGAGCTGGCGCGCGGCGTCGCGTGAGTTCGGTTCGACGTCCGCGAAACGCACGTCGAGAATCCGCGCGGTGTTGTCGGCCCGTTCGAGAAACGTGCCGAGTTGCGTGAAGAAAAACGCGTCGTCCTGCAACGCGGTGCCGATCGTCACGCCGCGCGACAGGTGCGAGCGAAACTTCACCCACTCGAACAGCGCGCCCGGATTACTGGCCGCCTGCCCCGACGCAATGCGCTCGTTGAATTCGAGCCACGTGTCGTTGATGGTTTCCCACCATTCGGTTGTCAACGTGCCGCGCACGGCACGGGCGTTTTCGCGCGCGGCCTGCAGACACGAGTGAATACTCGACGGATTGTTGGCATCCGCCACCATGAAATCGAGCACGTGTTCGCGGGTCGGCTCGTCGTAGCGCTGCGCGAACGCGGTCTCGAGTTCGGAGATGCGCAGCACCGAACGTTGCGTGCGCGCCTCCTGTTCGGTCGTCTGCGGCAGAAGCAGCGCTTTCAGGTTGATGTCGAGCATGCGGGCGGTGTTCTCCGCGCGCTCCATGTAGCGGGCCATCCAGAAAAGGTGATCGGCGGTGCGGCTTAGCATGACGGCGTTCCGTATCTGATGACGCGAGGCCTGCGTCGAAGTAAAAGGCCCGCGCTGGTTATCCGTATGCGCCGATGGCGAGCATGCTGCCTGTTGCGTGCTGCCCGGCGCGCTGGGTTGCAATCGCGCTTGCCTGCCTGGCGAATCATGATTCGCTGGCTGCGCGCATGCGTGAATCGCATGCGCTACCTCGGCAAGCGTGTCGACAACCGCGTCAGTCGACCATCCACGTATCTTTGGTGCCGCCTCCCTGCGACGAATTGACGACGAGCGAGCCCTCCTGCAACGCGACCCGCGTGAGGCCGCCGGCGACCATGTTGACAGTTTTGCCGGACAGCACGAACGGCCGCAAGTCGATATGGCGCGGCGCGATGCCGGCTTCGACAAAGGTCGGACACGCGGACAGCGCAAGCGTGGGCTGCGCGATATAACCCGCCGGCCGCGCGATCAGCCGCTCGCGGAACGACTCGATTTCGGCCTTCGTCGAGGCCGGTCCCACCAGCATCCCGTAGCCGCCCGCGCCGTGCACTTCTTTAACCACCAGTTCGGACAGATGCGCGAGCGTGTAGGCCAGATCGTCGGGCTTGCGGCACTGAAACGTGGGGACGTTGTTGAGAATCGGCTTTTCGCCGAGATAAAACTCGATCATTTCCGGCACGTACGGATAGATCGATTTGTCGTCGGCGATGCCGGTGCCCATCGCATTCGCGAGCGCGACGCGGCCCGCGCGGTACGCGGTCAGCAAACCCGGCACGCCCAGCGCCGAATCGTTGCGGAACGCGAGCGGATCGAGAAAGTCGTCGTCCACACGGCGATAGATCACGTCGACGCGTTTCGGCCCCTGCGTGGTGCGCATGAACACGTAGTTGTCGTCGACGAAGAGGTCTTTGCCTTCCACCAGTTCCACGCCCATTTGCTGCGCGAGGAAGGTGTGCTCGAAATACGCCGAGTTGTACATGCCCGGCGTGAGCACCACCACGACCGGATCGTCGACGCCTTCCGGCGCCACCGAGCGCAATGTATCGAGCAACAGATCCGGGTAATGCGCGACCGGCGCAATGCGGTTCTGCACGAACAGCTCGGGGAACAGCCGCATCATCATCTTGCGGTTTTCGAGCATGTAGGAGACGCCCGACGGCACGCGCAGATTATCTTCGAGCACGTAGAACTCGCCCTCGTCGCCCGCGCGCACCACGTCGACCCCGGCGATATGCGCGTAAACACCGAGCGGCACATTCACGCCCTGCATCTCGGGACGATATTGCGCGTTGGTATAGACCTGCTCGGCCGGCACGATGCCGGCACGCACGATGTTGCGATCGTGATAGACGTCGTGGATAAACAGATTGAGCGCCTGCACGCGCTGGCGCAAACCGGCCTCAAGCGTTTGCCATTCGCCGCGCGGAATGATGCGCGGAATCAGGTCGAAAGGGATCAGCCGCTCGGTGCCGGACAGGTCGCCGTTCACCGCAAAGGTGATGCCGACCCGGCGAAACAGCAGGTCGGCTTCCGCACGCTTGCGTGCGATCGCCTCGTTGCCCTGCTTCACCAGCCACCGCTCAAAGCGCGCGTAGTGTGGCCGCACGGCATCGTCATGATGACGCATCTCGTCATAGCATCGCATGTCACGCCCCGCTCTTGTTGTCGGATAGAAGGCGAATGCGCTGCGCATTCGGTGTTCGACAATCGATCAAGCAAGCGCTATGCCATTGAGCTTTTTGCGTGCGAAACGACGACACGTGCACGCTAACAGCGCATCCCGGCCGGCATGGCGTCGCTGCCATCGTACTGCGGTGGCCCATGATGCGCTAGTACGGTGCACCCGCAGCAACGCGGTGCGTGGCCGGCGCGATTGGCGAACCGTAACGGCCGCCCATGAAAAAATCCCCGTGGGTTCGCACCCACGGGGATTCGGACAACTTGCACTGCGGAACGGCTCAAGCGTTAGCGATTGTTAAACCCGTTTGGGTAAGCCACCGAAGGCTCAACTCGCCAACACATGAAACACGCTCAGCCTGCAGCAGCGTCTTTCAGCTTCTTCAGCGGACGTGCCTTGATGCGCACGCTAGCCGGCTTGGCCGGGAACCAGCGCTCTTCGCCCGAGAACGGGTCTTTGCCGAAGCGCTTCTTCTTCGCCGGCACAGCTTGCACGACGATCTTCAGAAGACCCGACAGCGTGAATTCACCAGCGCCCTTCTTGTGCACTGCGCCGAGGATCGTGTCTTCGAGCGCGGCCAGAACAGCCTTGGCAGTCTTCGGTTCCACAGCGGCGCGTTCAGCGACGTGTGCAGCCAGCGAGGCCTTCGTGAAGGTGTCCTTGATCGGCGACGGAGCGCTGGACGCCTTCACGGCGACCTTCTTAGCTGCGACGGCTTTCTTCGCAGGAACTTTCTTTGCAGCAACCTTCTTGGCGGGTACCGGGGCAGCAGCCTTCTTGGCCACCTTTTTTGCGGAAGTCGGCATGTTTCTCCTACCTGTTGTGGTCAGTGAATAGCACGAAGCGCACACGGTATGTGCACGCTTCAACGCCGGATTCTACAAGCGCTAATACGATTTGCGCGACTCTTTTGTGTATAACGCCCAAGGTTTGTTGCGCGGCGCAGACTGCGAAACGCGTTTTGATGCTTGTTTTAGCGGGTAAACGTGCGTCGGCGGGGTCGACAACACCAACTCGTAACGCACGTTACAAGCCGTTTCGACACATGCATAACGGCCTATTTCGTGTCGGCCGGGTAGCGCCCGCGCGTCGATCCGGTGCGGCGAAACGGCAAAAGATAGCTAACAGAAGCGCGCGTTACGCCTACGCGTTATCCCTCCGCGTACACCTCGTCACGCAGCGGAAAAAACACGCCCCCTGCAGCGAAATACGCTGCAGGGGGCGGCTAAGTTTGATCTGCGACAGAAAATCGCAGACGGTTTCAACGCGCGATTACTGCCGGCTGACGTGTTTCAGATCGTGCTCGCTTTCCTTTACGTGCGCCCAGTATTCGTCGTCGTTGCGCGCCATGCCGAGTTCGCCGTTGCGATACGCGATCGCCAGCGCGAGGTTGGCTTCGGGTAACTCCGCATTGGCGGCGCGCGTGAGCCATTGCAGCGCTGACGCGTCGTCGTGCGGCAGCGTCGTGCCGAAGCGATACTCGTTGGCGAGCTGGAATTGCGCGAGCGGCAGACCGGCTTGCGCCGCCCGCGTCAGCCAATGAATCGCCAGCGCGTTGTCACGCGCGACGCCGTAGCCGTTGCGATAAAGCGTCGCGAGATCGTAGGCGGCCTGGGCGTCGACCGGTTCACGCAGCGCCGCCGGCGCGAGCCAGCGGCGGCTTTCCGCATAGTCCGGCGCGATGCCGGGCAAGCCGCGCAGCAGCAAGTGACCGAGCGTGGCTTGCGCGTCAGGCGCGCCGTCGAGCGCAAGTTGCCGATACAACTCGACGCCTTCGCGGCGCTCGTCGAGTTGCGCCGAACTCACCAGCACGTCGGCCAGCGCCTCGCGCGCCGCCGCGTTGCCGAACGCCGCCGTCAGCCGCAACCGCCACACCGGCGAAGCGGCATGCGTGGACGTGCCCTGCATCTGCCAGTCGTCGATCTGCGCGTTGGACACGTGAGTGGCCGCCACCGTCGCGAGCGTGCCGGCGCAAATCGCGACGGCCGCCGCCAGCGTCAAGGAGAAGCGCGCTTTCATTGGTTGAGGTTCACCGAGTAGACCGCGAGCCCCTTGCCGGTGCCGTCGTCGGCCTGGATCTGCGCGACGTTGGCAATGCCGTTGGTTTGGGCGAGCGCCACCAGATTCGGCGCCGCCTTGAACGTCACCGGGCCGGCGGTCGCGACCTTCGTGAAGCGCCAGCTTCGATCGCTGCCGTTACTCGCCGCCTTGATCGCCTGCACCTTCTTGATGTACGCGATCAGCACGTCGCGGCTCGCATCCGGCGACGCGTAAATCGTCTTGCTGCCGTCGAGGCCCGGGAAATTGCCGCCGCCGCTCGCGCGATAGTTGTTGGTCGCGACGATAAACGACTGCGTGTCAGAGATCGCGGCACCCTGATATTTCAGGTTGCGGATCCGGCTGCCCACCGCTTGCGTCACGTCGATCTCGTAGCTGAAATCCTTCGACGTGATCATGTCGAAGTTGTAGCCCGGATAGTTGCTGACCAGCGCCTGCGCCGCCGTGTTGGCCGGATCGATCTTGTTGAAGCGCTGGGCGGCGGTTTCGAGCCACGCTTTCAGACCGGCGCCCGTCACCTTCACCGCGTAGATCGTGTTCGGGTACAGGTAGAGGTCGGCGGCGTTGTTGATCGCCACGTTGCCTTGCGCGACGTCGGTGAAATCGTTGCCGCCGCCAAAGCCGCTCTTGAACGGCGCGCTCACCGACAGCACCGGAATGCCCGCATATTGCGGCAGATTCGCGCTGATGTAGTCCTGCGTGTACGCCGCCTGCGCCTGGTTGACGATCTCGATGGCCGACACGTCGCCCACGTCGGCGAAGTAGGTGGTCATGCGGAAATCGGTCGCGCCGATCGGCGTTTTCACATAGTTGATGGTCGCCGCGTGTTCCGCCGCGATCGCCTGCGAGATCGACGGATCGACCGCGACGTAGCTGTTATCCGCGTTCTGGATCGGGCGCGCTTCCGCGGTACTCGCATTGCGGTCCACGGTCCACGTGCCGTTCGTATAGTTCAGCGCGAGCTTGATGACGCCGAGATGCTTGCCCCAGAAATTCGCCATCACGGTCGGCACGCCGTTGACGGTGCCCTTCACCTTGTCGACACCCGGCAGATTGAACTGCGAGACCGTACTGTTCTTGTCGGGGAACACCTGGTGCGAATGGCCGATCAGCATCGCGTCGATGCCCGGCACCTTCGACAGATAGTAGCTGCCGTTTTCCATCGACGGCGAATAGGTCGAGTTGTCGAGCCCGCCGTGCGACATCGCGACAATGATCTGCGCGCCTTTCGCCTTCATTTCCGGCACGTACTTCGATGCGCTTTCCACGAGGCCCTGCGTGTAAACGTTGCCATCGAGCCAGCGCTTATCCCACGCCATGATCGCGGGCGGCGTGAAGCCGATCACGCCGATCTTCACCGGCGCGCTGACGGTCTTGCCGTCGGGCGTTTTCGCGGTCAGCGTGCGCTCGAGAATCGTGTACGGCTTGAAGATCGGCTGCTGCGATTTCGCGCCGAGCACGTTGGAGAGCACCAGCGGGAATTGCGGTCCCGCGCAGGTCGGCTGCGACGCCACCGGGCTCATGTTCGGCACGTCGAAGGTATTGCCGGTGACCTGCGCGAGGAACGGCAGGCCGTAGTTGAATTCGTGATTGCCGATCGTGCCCGCGTCGTACTTCAGCAGGTTCATCACCTTGTAGACACCGAGCGTGGTCTTGCAATCGACCGGCGCCACCTGCGCCTGATAATCCGCGAGCGCGGTGCCCTGGATCGTGTCGCCGTCGTCGAGCAACATCGTGTTCGGGAATTCCTTGCGCGCCGCCGCGATCAGCGTCGCCGTGCGCTCGAGACCGAGCGACTTGTCCTCGGCCAGCTTGTAGTAGTCGTAGCTGAGCAGATTGGTGTGGATGTCGGTCGTTTCGAGCAACGCGAGCGTCGCGGTCGTGCCGTTCGCCACCGCCGCTTGCGGCGGCGCGGCGTCGAGATTGCTGCCGCACGCGCTCAAACCGATCGCGCTCAATGCGCTTACGGCGCCCCATGCACCCCACGCGCCCACCGTGCCGCGCGTACGCAGCCCTTGTCCTGCCGTCGACTTCACTCGCATCCTTACTGCCCTCCGGTTTGTTGTGTTGTTGTGCCGGGTTGTGAGACCGGCCTTCATTACAAACAATTACAGAGGCGCCAGCGTAAGGCCGCTTTGTGACACTGATTTGTAGGGAATTAGATAGGCTTAAGTAATGTTCAAGTTAGCGCGATCGTGTTATCGCGCGAGACGCGGCAGCACAGCGGCGAGCTTCGTAAGCGCGGCGTCGATGTGCTCGACCGCGATGCTGCCGTAGCCGAAGATCAACCCCGCCTGCGGCTTCACGCGCAGATGGAATGGCGCGAGCCCGTACACGCCGACCGAGACGTCACGCGCCGCGCTGATCACAGCGTCTTCCGTCAGCGGTGCTTTCAGGCGCGCCGCCATGTGAATGCCGGCGGTCGGCACGATCGGCTCGAACCAGCGCGAAAGGTCGCCATGCAAGTGTTCGAGCAACATCGCGCGACGCGCGGCGTAGGCCTTGTGCGTGCGCCGCAGATGCTTGGCGAAATCGCCGTTGAGCATGAACGTCGCGAGCGCGGTTTGCGTGAGCGTGCAACCGTGTCCGTCGACGATCTGGCGTGCCTTGAGCAGCGCGCCATAGAGCGACGCGGGCGGCACCACGTAACCCACGCGCAGTTCCGGAAAGATCGTCTTCGAAAACGTCCCCACATAGGCGACCAGTCCCGCGCGATCGAGGCTTTTCAGCGGCTCCATCGGCCGGCCTTCGAAACGGTACTCGCAGTCGTAGTCGTCTTCGATAATCACCGCGCCGCGCTTTTGCGCCCACTCGAGCAACTCGACGCGGCGCTCCAGACTCATCGGCATACCGAGCGGAAACTGGTGCGAGGGCGTCACGTAGACGAGCTTCGCCTTGTCCGGCAGCTTGCTGACGATCAGGCCTTCGCGGTCCACCGGCACCGGCACGACGCTCGCGCCGGTCGCCTTGAAGCAGGCATGCGCCGGCGGATAAGCGGGGTCTTCGAGCGCCGCGATTTCGCCCGGGCCCAGCATGATGCGCGCGATCAGATCGAGCGCGTGTTGCGCGCCTTGCGTGACGATCACGTCTTCCCAGTTGCTCGACACCGCGCGGTCGAAGGCGAGGTAGCGCGAGATCGCGAGCCGCAACGCCTGCTCGCCGGCCGGCTCGCGATAGGTGCCGGGACTGCGCGCCTGCGACCGCAGCGCGTGGTTCACGCAGCGGCGCCAGACGTCGAACGGGAATAGCGTCTTGTCGGTCGCGCCGCCGATGAAATCGTGCGGCGACGGCACCGTAGGCCGCGGCAAGGGCAAGCTCTGCGGCAGCTCGTCCCACAGCGGCCGGGCGCGCGCGGCGGTCCTGGCGCCGGCTTTCGTGCGCTCGCGGGCCGCTTCCACATCGCGTGCCTGCGCGGAGCGCGCCACCGGCAAACGCTCGAGGCCGTCGGCAACGAAGGTGCCCGAACCGGCGCGGGCGCTCAGATAACCTTCGGCAAGTAGCCGCTCGAACACGTCGAGCGTGGTTTTGCGCGACACACCCAGTTGCGTGGCGAGATCGCGCGTGGAGGGCAAGCGCGTGCCGCCGCCGAGACGGCCTTCGAGAATACCCGCGCGCAACTGGCGATAGATCTGTCCGGACAGGTCGTGATGTCCCTCGACGACGATATGAATGTCCATCCGATTGGTTACCTTGAAGATGCGGCAAAGGGTGATGTCGAGTGACCATTGACGGCCGTAAGCTTACCTCCGCCGTCGCCTGCGAAGCGCGGACATCTACGATAAGGACAATTTCATCCAGGCACGGCCTGAAAAGCAAAATGGCACACCTTGCAAGGCAAGGTGTGCCATTTCTTTAGCGTGCTTTTACGTCGGTACTAAAGCGCTTTCGCGCCATGCGCCACGCTCGTGCGGATTACTCCGCCACCGCGCCGCTCATCGCTGCATTCTGACGAGCGTCCGCACGCGCTTCGTCGGTGCAACGCTGATGTTCGCGCGACAGCTTGCGCATCAGCGGCAACAGCAGCACGGCCACCAGCGCGCCCACCGCCGCGAGCCAGCCGAGGCCGGTAAACAGCTTGGTGTAGAGCGGCAACGATTCGAGCGGGTCCAGATTGCCGGCCGGCATCTGCGCGAAATTCGCCACCACGCTACCCAGATACTGCGATACGCCGGTCGCGACGAAGTAAGCGCCCATCATGAAGCCGCTCATCCGTGCCGGCACATAGCGCGCGATCATCGCGAGGCCGAGGCCGCTCACCAGCAGTTCGCCGAGCGAATACAAACCGTAGCCGCCCACCATGAACCACGACGACACGCGGCCGTTCACCGCGTAGTTACCGCTCGCCGCATAGACGAAGAAACCGGCTGCCACCACGGCGAAACCGACTGCGTACTTCACCGCGACCGGCACGTCCTTGCCGTTCTTTGCGAGCTTCGTATAGAGCAGCGCGAGCAGCGGGCTCAGCAGCATGATCCAGATGGGATTGAGCGCCTGGAACTGCGCGGCGCTCCACGTGAACCACGTCTGGCCGAACAGAATGAAGCGCGGATCGACGTTGCGCAGCGCGAACAGCGTGAGCGAGGTCGACATCTGCACGTAGAACACGAAGAACAGAATCACCTGGGCCGTGAGAATCAGCGCGGCCAGCAGACCCGAGCGCTCCGAGCGTTCGCACTTCAGCAGCATGTAGCCGAAGATCGCCAGAATCGCGATGCCCGCCGTGTACACGCACGCCACCGCGATCGCCTTGTGCTGCAGCACGAACATCGTCACCGTGCCGAGCACGATGCCGCCCAGCGCCACCGCGGCGACGCGCTTCCAGCGCACCGGCTCGGCGTCCGGCGCCGAACCGATATGCGCGAGCGTACGGAACATGATGAAGTAGTTGAGCATCGACAGCAGCATGCCGGCGCAGCAGACCGCGAACGCCGTGTGCCAGCCCCAATGGTCCTTGATCCACGGCGTGGCGAGCATCGACACCGTCGAGCCGATGTTGACCGCCATGTAGTAAATCGTGAACGCGCTGTCGATACGCGCGTCGTCGCCTTCGTAAATGCGGCGCACGAGGTTCGCGGCGTTCGCCTTGAAGAGCCCGTTGCCCACCACGATCACGCCGAGCGACGCAAACATGTACGACAGTTGCTCGTTCGGCATCGCCAGCATGAAATAGCCGGCCGACAGCACACCGGCGCCGAAGATCATCGTGCGGCGCGCGCCGAGAATCTTGTCGCCGATCCAGCCGCCGATCGACGGCGCCGCGTACACCAGCGCTGTAAACGCGCCCCACGTGAGCGTGGCGTGGCTGTCGGTGAAGCCCAGCTTGTCGATCATGAACAGCACCAGCAGTGCGGCCATGCCGTAGTAGCCGAAGCGCTCCCACAGTTCGATCAGAAAGACCGTCGAAAACGAACGGGTCTGCGAGACGCGTGCGCCGGGCGGATTGGATGAAATCATCGTGTACCTCTTGTTCAAACGGTTGCAGCGTCGCGCGAACTAGCCGCGCAACGCGAAAAACTGGATCTGGAAAAACGGTCGGCGAAACACGCGGCTTGCGCGCTCGCGGATTGTTCGGCGCGTGCGGGAACGCTCATGCGCCGATACCAGCAGAAAAACCAGGGAATGGGATGGAGGCACGCCACGCGGAACAAAGCGGTTCCGTCGGGCGGCGGCAGGCTGCGCGCCTGCGGCGGAAAAAATCGGTGGTGATGGTCATGTCCTCAAGCCGGCCGCCGTTCGGATGGAACGCACCGGACAATGCTCCACCCTGCAGGATCGCTGCGGGCGGATTGTTAAACAGCGGCAGGCTTCGCATGGGATGGTCATGCGCACGCCGTTCGCCGGGCGGGGCAGATTCTCCGAATAGAAGCATCTCGCGTCACTCAGGGAATTCACCTAATCGGAGTCAATTACTTGCCCTTACACGCCAACTATCTTCACCATAAAGACCGACGCCGACCAAAATAGTCTTTGATGTCATAGGTTTACTCCTCCTGATACTCGCACTGCATAAATGCCTGAATCGCCATCTCAAACCGCAACTTTTACCGGCTTCATAGCTTCTTTTTCACAATAATCCGGTCGATTTGGCTCGCGGGTTTTCGGTTCTGGCAACATAGAGTGTTGTCTCCAAAATGCGGGCTCTTGCGTCCCGGAGGGCTAAACCGGCCCACTGCCCTAGCCGGGACCGCAATCAAACCATATTTACTTATATCAAACAAATTTTGACGGGCTAATTTCCTCCTGCTATGGTCACGACAATTCAAAAGAGCAATCCGGCACTCGAAATCGGCAGCAAGATCCGCGCACTTCGGCATCGACTCAAGCGCACGTTGGACGACACGGCAACCGCCGCGGGAATTTCCAAGCCGTTTCTGTCGCAAGTCGAGCGCGGCCTGGCGTCGCCGTCCATCACGTCGCTGGCCGGTATTGCTCACGCACTTGGGGTCACGGTGCAGTATTTCGTCGACACGCCTAGCGAAGAACGCTCGGTGTGCCGCGGCGAGCAGTTGAAGTTTTTCGGTTTTGCGGACTCGGCCAATCTGTTCGCTCGATTGACCAATCTGACGGGCGGCCGTCAGCTCGAAGCGATCCTCGTGAGGATGCCGCCCGGGCAAAAGCGCTCCGAAGTAACCACGCATGCCGGCGAAGAGTTTGTGTATGTGATCGACGGCGAGGTGTCGTTGACGCTGGAAGGCAAGACGTTCGTGTTGCACGCAGGAGACAGCGCGCATTACGAATCGACGGTGCCGCACAGCTGGGTGAACACGGCTCGGGTCGAGTCGGTCGTCGTCTGGGTGGGCACGCCAAGACTGTTTTAAGGGGCAGGCGCCTTTTCCGGTTGATCCGGCCAGGGTTTGCCTGCATTACAAAATGTAAGGAATCCTGTATGTCGGACAAGCAACAAGGGCCGCCCTGGCCCGAGCACCGCGGATAAACCGGGCGCCCCGGCGCCAGCGCGTTCTTCTCTCGACCTTTCCTGCGATCTCATCCGATGAAAACCCCGTTCGTCCTCGCGACGGCGCTGTCCGCGCTCGTCCTGTCGTTTCAGCCCTCCGCCTTCGCCGTCACGGTGCCCGCCGGCGTCACCCTCGCTGCCAGCCAGGAGATGACCCGCCAGGTGCCGACCGAAACCGAATCGCTCGACCCCGCGCATATCGAATCGTGGACCGGCAATACGATCGGACTCGACCTGTTCGAAGGTTTGACGCGGATGGACGCGAGCGGCGCGATCGTGCCGGGCGTGGCGGAGTCGTGGACGCGCACCGGGCCGACCACGTGGGTTTTCAAGCTGCGCCACGATGCGCGCTGGAGCAACGGTCAGCCGGTCACGGCGGCGGACTTCGTCTACTCGTGGCAACGCGTGCTCGATCCGAAGACCGGTTCGAAGTACACGGTGCTGGTCGAATTCGTGAAGAACGCCAAGGCGATTCTCGCCGGCAAGGCGCCGTTGACGAGCCTAGGTGTGCGCGCCGTCGATCCGTACACGCTCGAAGTCACGACCGAAGTGCCCGCCGCCTTCTTCTCGCAACTGGTCGCCATGGCGCCGATGACCCCGGTCAATCGCGCGGTGGTGACGAAGTTCGGCGGCGAGTGGACGCGCCCGGGCAACTTCGTGGGCAACGGCGCGTACGCGCTGACGGACTGGCAGCCGAGCAACCGTCTGGTGGCCACCAAAAGCCCGACGTACTGGAACGCCGGCAAGGTCGTGATCGCGAAAGTGACCTACCTGCCGATCGAAAACGACGAAACGGCCATGCGCATGTTCCAGGCCGGCCAGTTCGACTACACGTACGCGATTCCGTCGGGCATCTATGCGCAGGTGAGCAAGAGCCAAGGCGATGAGCTGAAAACCGGCCTGCAGATCGCCACGTACTTCTACAGCCTGAATAACGACGACCCCGCCTTCAAGGACAAACGCGTACGCCAGGCCCTGGCGATGGTGCTGGACCGCGACCTGCTGACCAAGCGTCTGACCGCCGACGGCGAAGTGCCCATGTACGGCCTGATCGCCAAGGGCACCCAGGGCGCGGGCGTGTTCACGCCGGACTGGGCGAGCTGGCCGATGGCCAAGCGCGTCGACTACGCGCGCAACCTGCTGAAGGCCGCCGGTTATTCGGACGCGAAGCCGCTCACCTTCACGCTCACCTACAACACCAACGACCTGCACAAGAAGGTCGCGCTGTTCGCCACCTCGGAATGGCGCACCAAGCTCGGCGTGACCGCCAAGCTCGAAAACGTCGAATTCAAGGTGCTGCTCAAGCAACGCCACGACGGCAAGGTGCAGGCTTCGCGCGACGGCTGGTTCGTCGACTATAACGACGCCAACTCGTTCCTCGATCTGATCCGTTGCAACAGCGTGCAGAACGATCAACACTACTGCAACCCGCAGGTCGACAAGCTGATCGACGAAGGCAACCAGCAGCTCGACGACGCGAAACGCACCGCGCTGCTCACGCAGGCGCACGATCTGGCCATGAACGACTACCCGCTGGTCGCGCTCTTCCAGTACTCGGCGGACCGCCTCGTGAAGTCGTACGTGGGCGGCTACAAGTCGACCAACTACCTCGACATGCGCGCCACGCAAGACATGTATCTGATCAAGCACTAAGCGCGGGAGCACCGTCATGCTGGCTTACACGCTGCGCCGCACGCTCTGGGCGATCCCGACGATTCTCGCCGTGATCACCGCGTGCTATCTGCTGCTGCATCTCACCCCGGGCGGCCCGTTCGACACGGAGAAACACCTGTCGGCGGCCGTGATGGCGAACCTCAACGCCAAGTATCACCTCGACGAACCGTTGTGGCTGCAGTACCTCCACTACCTCGGTGCGTTGCTGCACGGCGACCTCGGCCCGTCGTTCCGCTACGCCGACTGGAGCGTCAACGATCTGGTCTGGAAGGCGTTGCCGGTCAGTCTCGGCGTGGGCGGCGTGTCGGTGCCGATCGCGCTGGTGATCGGCGTCACGCTCGGCACGCTGGCCGCGGTGCGGCGCGATCGCTTCATCGATCACTTCGTGATGGTGCTCGGCAACCTCGGCAACGTGGTGCCGCCGTTCGTGCTGGGCCCGGTGCTGGTGTGGATCTTCGCGATCCTGCTGAAGACTTCCGAAGGCCAGGGCTGGCTGCCGGCCGGCGGCTGGGGCGACGGCGAGTGGCGTTATCGCGTGCTGCCGATCGTACTGCTCGTCATCATCAACGTCGCCGGGATCGCGCGTGTCATGCGCGGCAGCATGATCGAAGTGCTGTCGGGCAACTTCATCCGCACCGCACGCGCCAAAGGCCTGCCGGGCCGCACGATCGTGTTGCGCCACGCGATGAAGCCGGCGCTGATGCCGGTCGTTTCGCTGCTCGGCTCGATCTGCATCTCGTCGATCACGGCGGCCGTGGTCACCGAGTCGGTGTTCGCGCTGCCGGGTCTCGGCCAACTGGTCGTCAACGGCGCGATCAACCGCGACTACACCCTCGTGCTTGGTCTCGTCGTACTGACGACCGCCGTCGCCGTGCTGTTCAACCTGCTGGTCGACCTCGCGTATGCGTGGCTCGATCCGCGCATCCGGTACTGATCCATGGCCCGCTCTCTTCAAACGGCTGCCGCGGCGCTCGATCCGCTCGCGGCCATTGCCAACGCACCGCGTTCGCGCGGACCGCTCGCCACCGCGGCCGCGCGCTTCGTGCGCAACCGCGCGGCGTTCACCGGGTTCATCGTGCTGCTGCTGGTCGTGATCGCCTGCGTGGTGGGTCCGTGGCTGCTGCCGAACAATCCGATCGACAGCGACTGGAGCGCGATCAGCCTGCCGCCCACGTGGCAGAACATGCACTGGTTCGGCACCGACGAACTCGGCCGCGATCTGCTCGCGCGGGCGCTGCAAGGCGGGCGCGTGTCGCTCGAAGTCGGCCTGCTCGGCACGCTGGTGTCGGGACTGATCGGCGTCGCGTACGGCGCGACCGCCGGCTACCTGGGCGGCCGCGTCGACGCGGTGATGATGCGGATCGTCGACATGATGTACGCGATCCCCTACATGCTGATCGCGATCCTGATGATGACGCTGTTCGGCCGCGCGTTCTATCTGGTCGTGCTCACCATCAGCGCGTTCTCGTGGCTCGACATGGCGCGCGTGGTGCGCGGCCAGACGCTGTCGCTGCGCTCGCGTGAATTCATCGACGCCGCCCGCGCGATCGGCGTGAGTTCGCGCTCCATCATCTCGCGCCACATCGTGCCGAATCTGTTCGGCGTGGTGGTGGTGTACGCGAGCGTGACCGTGCCCAATATCGTGCTGACCGAATCGGTGCTGTCGTTCCTCGGCCTCGGTGTGCAGGAGCCGATGACGAGTTGGGGCGTGCTGATTCAGGACGGCGCGCAGAAACTCGATTCGATGCCCTGGCTGCTGCTGTGCCCGGCCGTGATGCTGTGCATTACGCTGTATTCCGTGAATTTCGTCGGCGACGGTTTGCGCGACGCGTTCGACCCGAAGGACCGCTGACATGTCCCTACTCGAAGTCAAAGACCTCAGCGTGCGCTTTACGCGCCGCGAAGGCGCACCGGTCGACGCGGTGCAACGCGTGTCGTTCTCGCTCGAAGCCGGCCGCACGCTCGGCATTGTCGGCGAATCGGGTTCCGGCAAGAGCCAGACCGTGATGGCCTTGCTCGGCCTGCTGGCCGGCAACGGCAAGGTGTCGGGCAGCGCCACCTATCGCGGCGAAAACCTGCTGACCATGAACGAAGCGGCGCTGAACAAGATTCGCGGCGACCGCATCGGCATGATCTTTCAGGACCCGATGACCTCGCTCAATCCGTTCCTGACGATCGAGCGGCAAATGACCGAGACGCTGCAACTGCATCGCAAGATGTCGCGCCGCGAAGCGCGCCGCCGCGCGATCGAAACGCTGGAGTCGGTGCGCATTCCCGACGCCGCGCGCCGCATCGCCATGTATCCGCACGAGTTCTCCGGCGGCATGCGGCAACGCGTGATGATCGCGATGGCGCTGCTCTCCGAACCCGAAATCCTGATCGCGGACGAACCCACCACCGCGCTCGACGTGACCGTGCAGGCGCAGATCATCGAACTGCTGCGCGAGCTGAACCGCGAGCGCGGCACGGCGATCATTCTGATCACGCACGACATGGGCGTCGTAGCCGGCCTGTGCGATGACGTGATGGTGATGTACGCCGGCCAGACCGTCGAGCAGGCGAGCGCCGCCGCGCTGTTCGCCGCGCCGACGCATCCGTACACGCTCGGTCTGCTGAACGCGCTGCCGCGTCTGACCGACGACGATGACGACCAGCCGTTGCAAACCATTCCCGGCAATCCGCCGCTGCCCGGTGAAGTCGGCCAGGGCTGCGCGTTCGCGCCGCGCTGCGCGTACTGCACCGAGCACTGCCTCGAAGCACGCCCGCCGCTCGCGGCCGTGGAAGGCTATCCGGACGCGCTGCGTGCGTGCTTCAAACCGGTCGGCGAAATCCTGGAGGCACAACACGTATGAACGCCACGCCTATCGCAAACCAGGACGCGGCAACACTGCTGTCCGTGGACAATCTCAAGGTGCAATTCGGCGTGCCGCGCGGCGGCTATCCGTGGTCCGGCAAAGCGACGCTGCGCGCGGTGGACGGCGTGTCGTTCAGTGTCAAGCGCGGCGAAACCGTGGGGCTCGTCGGCGAGTCGGGTTGCGGCAAGTCCACGCTCGCCCGCGCGATCATCGGTCTCACGCCGGTAGCGAGCGGCAGCGTGCGCTGGCTCGGCGAAGAAACCGTGCAGCCGAACGCGCGCCGCGATACCTCGCGATTGCGCCAGGATGTGCAGATGATTTTCCAGGACCCGCTCGCATCGCTCGATCCGCGCATGACGATCGAACAGATCGTCGCCGAACCGCTGCTCACGCACGGCCAGAATGTGGCCCGCGCCGACGTGCAGCGGCGCGTGCTGACCATGCTCGAACGCGTCGGCCTCAATGCGCAGCATCTGCGCCGTTATCCGCATGAGTTTTCCGGCGGCCAGTGTCAGCGCGTCGGCATTGCGCGCGCGCTGATCGGTGAACCGCAACTGGTGATCTGCGACGAGCCGGTGTCCGCGCTCGACGTGTCGATCCAGGCGCAGATCGTCAATCTGCTGCGTGACCTGCAAAGGGAGTTGTCGCTGTCGCTGCTGTTCGTCGCGCACGATCTCGCGGTCGTCAAAGCGATCAGTCACCGCGTGCTGGTGATGTATCTCGGCCGCGTGATGGAGTTCGGCGACAAGCGCGACGTCTACAGTGCGCCGCGTCATCCGTACACGCGCGCGTTGCTGTCTGCGGTGCCCGTTCCCGATCCTGCCGTTGAACGCGCGCGGCGTCATCTGCTGTTGCGCGGCGAGATCGCCTCGCCGCTCAGCCCGCCTTCCGGTTGCGCGTTCCGCACGCGCTGTCCGGAAGCGATCGAAGCCTGCGCCTCGGAAATTCCGCAGGCCATCACGCATGGCGCGAGCGCAACGCGCGTCGCCTGTATTCGCGTGGGGGACCTCGCGAAGTAAGTGTCTTTGAAGTCCTCGCGCTCAGGCAGCGCAAACGTACCCAGCTTCTACCGATAAAACCGTATTCCCGGCGCGACGGGCCGTCGCGCCGCTGGATTCGCTCGCCCTGTTATCAGCAAGGCGAGCGATAAGCGTGGACTGGCTAACCGCCAGCCAAAGTAGCACCACAATAATCAGAGACGTACTCAATGAAAGATAGCCGAACAAAAATCCGGACAAAAAAAACCGGAGCTGCCACCTTTTTTTATTGCGCAGTCACGCTTCCCGCACTGACTCTCGCTGCCAGTGCTTATGCCGACGACGGCGTGACGGAGCCCACCTCCGGAACGTCGCGAACCCAGACGCTCGCGCAAGCGTCGCCCTCGCCTACGCCCTCAGTCTCGCACGCGCCGGAGTCTTCGGTGCAGTCCAATGGGTCCGCCAGATCCTCCGGCAAACGCCGCGCGGATCAGGGCGGTCAGGTGCGTAACGATCAACCCGACACGACCAACGCGATCGTCAATGCCGAAGCCAGCCAGACCGTCGAGCCACCGAGCCCGCCGTCGAGCCAGGCTGCCAGCAAGGGCTTTATCGCCGATAGTCATCTGAACCTGCAGTTCCGCAATTACTCCGACTACTTCCAGGCGCCCAACACGATCTACCGACACGCGTGGATCCAGGGCGCGCAAGCCAACTATGAATCCGGCTTTACGCAGGGTCTGGTCGGCTTCGGCGTGGATGCGTCGCTGTTCGCCGCGTTGAAGCTCGACGGCGGCAACGGCGCCAGCAACATGGTGCACGTCGGCAAGGACGGCGGCGGTTCACAGCAGCTCGCGTGGGCCTATCCCGGCATGGTTGACATCAAGGGACGCATTTCGGAAACGGTCGTGAAGTACGGTTTGCAGACCGTCACGAACCCGTTCCTCGAACCGCACGACAACCGCGCGCTGCCGCCCACTTTCCTCGGCGTCTCGATGGTCAGCAACGACCTCGTGCACACCACGCTCGAAGCCGGTAGCTTCACCAAGGTCGATGCCCGCGGCCACACCAACCTGAGCAACCTGACCACCTCGTACGGCGGCACGCGCATCGACCGGCTGACTTATGTGGGCGGCACGTGGCACTACGCGAAGAACGGCGAGATGGCGTTGTACGTCGATCAGGCCGACGACGTCTGGCGTCAGTACTACGGTTCGGTGGCGCAGTCGTTCGGCGATCCGACCACGATCAAGTGGAGCGGCCTCGCCAACATCTATTCGACCCACGACACCGGCGCGTCGAAGCAAGGGCACATCAACAGCAATGCGTACAGCGTGTCGGTCTCCGCGCAGCACGGCCCGCATGCGCTGCTGCTCGGCTACCAGCAGGTGCTCGGCGATCAGTTCTTCGACTACGTCAACGAAACCAACGGTATCTACCTGACCAACTCGATGGACGTGGACTACAACGCGCCGCACGAGCAGTCGCTGCAATTGCGCTATACGTTCGACGGTAAGTACGCGGGTCTGCCGGGCCTGAAGGCGATGTTCTGGGGGCAATACGGCTGGAACGCGGATGGGTCGGCGGGCGCGGCGGAAAACGCGTCGCCTTCGGCGTCGTTGCACAATCTGTACTGGAAGAACGGCGAACCGGTGCATGGCCACCATCACGAGTTCGGCTTCATTCCTAGCTATACGCTGCAAAGCGGACGCTTCAAGGATACGAAGATCACGTTCATCGCGATGTGGCACAACGCGCAGTCGCACTACTCGGACGGCAACAACATGGAATACCGTCTGGTGGTGAATGTGCCGGTGAAGGTGTTCTAAGTGGTCATGGCCCGCGACAAACCGTGCATCGGCCGGCGCAACGCCACGTCGAACGGATTGGTTTGCGGGCCGATCGCATCGGCCTGACGCCGCAGCAGTTCAACCACCATCGGCAGGCGATCGTCGCCCAGACGCGAAGCCAGCGTGCCCACGCTCAATGCCGCCACCGCGAGGCCCGTGCGGTCCAGAACCGGCACCGCCACGCCCGCCATGCCGTCGAGCACACCCGTGTTGTTCGCCGCGTAGCCCAGTCGCCGCACGCGTTCGATCTCGGTGCGCAAATACACTTCGTCGAGCACGCCGTAGCCGCGAATTCGCGGCACGTTGAAGCGGATGATCTCCTCGCGCTCCGCCTCGGGCAGAAACGCGAGAATCGCCAGACTCCCCTGACCGACTCCTAATGCGACGCGCCCGCCGATATCGCCGGTGAACGAACGGATCGGGAACGGCCCCTCGCAGATGTCGAGACACACCGCGTCGAAACTGCTTTTGACCAGCAGAAAAATCGTGTCACCGAGACTCGCGCACAGCCGCAGCAACGCCGGGCGACACAGCGTGCGCATGCCGCTCGGGTTCCCCGCTTGCGCGGCCAGCGCGAAGAAGTCGACGCTCAGGCGGTACAGCTTGGAATTGTCGTCCTGCTCGACGATGCCCTCGGCGATCAGCGCATGCAGGATGCGGTGCACGGTGCCCTGCGTCAGCCCCACGGCTTTCGCGAGTCGCGTGACGCGGCCGCCGTCGGGTTGCGCCTCGGACAACGCGCGAATCACCGCGAACGCGCGTTCCAGCATGCCGGGGCCCGGCGCGCCGCCGGTTTCCGCCGGAGCGCTGTCGGTATCTCGTTGGGCGGCAGCTTTCATCCAGGTTGCTCTCATTTATTTCATTGACCGGAACACTATAAAGCGTTTTATCCGGTAGCGGAATAGTGAGCCGATTCCAGCCTACCGCATCACGAACCCTGATTCATAGGGCTTTTCCGTACGTCACGCAGCGGAACGATTCTTAACGATTCCGCAAACAAATTCCGTTTGACGGAATTTTTTCAAATCTTATACCGTTGATCGGAATTTGAAATTGACGCCTCGTAATTTGGCTAGCTAGAGTCGGCTTCATCGAGGCAATCTCCGCTCGATCCGGTGTCGACTCATCCAAAGGCGAGAATCATGTCGTTCCTCACACTCACGGACGTAACGAAATCGTTCGGCGATCTGCACGCTGTCGCCGACGTGAACCTGTCGGTGGAAAAAGGCGAGTTCGTTTCGTTGCTCGGGCCGTCCGGCTGCGGCAAGACCACCACCTTGCAGATGATCGCGGGTTTCGTGGAGACCACGCGCGGGCGTATCACGCTCGACGGCCGCGACATCACGCATATGAAGCCGAATAAGCGCGGCCTCGGCATCGTGTTCCAGAGTTACGCGCTGTTTCCGCACATGAGCGTGGCGGAGAACGTCGGCTTCGGGCTGGAAATGCGCAACGTCGACAAAGCCGAGCGCAAGGAGCGCGTGCGCGAAGCACTGGCGCTGGTGCGGCTCGACACGCTCGCGCACCGCTTTCCGCGCGAACTGTCCGGCGGTCAGCGGCAACGCGTGGCGATTGCCCGCGCGATCGTGATCGCGCCGCCGGTGCTGCTGCTCGACGAACCGATGTCGAATCTCGACGCCAAGCTGCGCGAAGACATGCAGTTCGAGCTGCGCAGCATTCAGCGCAAGATCGGCACGACCACCATCATGGTCACGCACGACCAGTCGGAAGCGCTGTCGATCAGCGATCGCGTGGTCGTGATGGAAGCCGGCCGCATCACGCAGATCGACACGCCGTACGAAGCGTACGAGCGCCCGGAAAACCGCTTCGTCTCGCAGTTCATCGGCAAGGCCAACATGCTGGCGGGCACCGTGGTGGCCTGCGACGGCGAGTCGATCTGTATCGACCTCGGTCACGATATCGAAGAAACCGGCCGCACCGCGCAATTGCCGGCGCGCGAGCGCGCGGTCGGCGTAGGTGACGCGGTGACCTTGTGCATTCGTCCGGAAAAGCTGCGCCTGTGCGCGCCGGACGCCGGACGCGTGCCGGCCACCGTCACGAGCCGTTTCTTCCTTGGCAGCCAATGGCTGTATCGCCTCGACAGCCGGCTCGGCGAAGTGCTGGTGTGCTGTCAGAACGAAGGTACCGAGCCGCTGCCGGAAGGCGCGGCGGTCGGCGTGGACTGGAACAGCGAAGCGATCCGCTTCATTCAACGGGACGCGCAACATGTCTAGCACGCTCCCCGCGACCGACAAGAACAACACGCGAACCCGCGACGCGCGGCGCGCGCCCTGGCATGCATTCCTGCCGCTGTGGCTGATGTGTGCGCCGGCCTTTCTGCTGTTCGCGACGCTGGTGCTGGTGCCGCTCGTGATGACGCTGGTCCTGACCTTCTATCGCTTCGACCCGGCAAGCGGGCCGCTGGCCGCGTTCCAGTTCGGCAATTACGCGGAAGTGCTGGGCTCCTCGTATTTCCACACGATCTTTCTGCGTACCTTCGGGATTGCGTTTCTGGTCACGCTGCTATGCATCGTGATCGGCACGCCGGAAGCGTATGTGCTGTCACGCATGCGCGACCCGTACCGCTCGCTGTTCCTGCTGGTGATTCTCGCGCCGCTGCTGGTCTCCGTGGTGGTGCGCGCGTTCGGCTGGAGCATGCTGCTCAACAGCAACGGTCTCGTGAATCAGGCGTTCGGTCTGATCGGCCTCGGACCCTACAAGCTCGAATACACGACCTTCGCGATCGTGATTGCGCTCGTCCACGTGATGCTGCCGTTCATGGTGATTCCGGTGTGGACCGCGCTGCAAAAAATCGACCCGCATACGGAAAACGCCGCACTGTCGCTGATGGCGTCGCCCGCCACCGTGCTGCGCCGGATCGTGTTGCCGCAACTCACGCCGGGCATTCTGTCCGGCAGCCTGATGGTGTTCGGCCTGTCGGCGAGCGCCTTCGCGATTCCGGGCCTGCTCGGCGGACGACGTCTGAAAGTCGCCGCCACCGCCGTCTACGACGAATTCCTCGGCTCGCTCAACTGGCCGCTCGGCGCGACCATCGCGCTCCTGCTGCTGGTCGCGAATCTGATCGTGATGCTCACTTACTACCGGGTTCTGGAGCGTAAGTACGCCAGAAGCCTTGGTTAATTCATTGGCCCTTTGAGTGACATCATCATGAGAAAGAACGGCCCTATTGCACTGATTTTCCACACGCTCGTGATTGCGTTCGTGCTCGCGCCGCTCGTGATCGTCGTGCTGGTCGCGTTCACGCCCGACGAGACGCTCACGCTACCCACGCATGGCGTCTCGCTGCGCTGGTTCCGCGCGATCCTCGACTACCCCGATTTCATTTCCGCGTTCTTCAACAGTCTGAAGCTGGCGTTTGCGTCGGCCACGCTGTCGCTGATCGTCGCACTGCCCGCTGCGTTGGCGATCGGCCGCGCGCGTTTTCCGGGCCGCGGCTTTCTCAACGGACTGTTGTTGTCGCCGCTGGTGATTCCCGGCCTCGTGCTCGGCATCGCGCTGCTGCGTTTCTTCGCGCTGATCGGCGCGACCGGTTCGTTCGCGTGGCTCGTGCTCGCGCACATGATCATCATCACGCCGTTCGTGATGCGGCTCGTGCTGGCGTCGGTCAGCGGCCTGGATCGCAGCGTCGAACATGCGGCGCATTCGCTCGGCGCGGATGCGTGGACCACGTTTCGCCGTATCACCTTCCCGATGATTCTGCCGGGCATTACCGGCGGCTGGCTGCTGGCCTTCATCAATAGCTTCGACGAATTGACCATGTCGATCTTCGTCACGTCACCGCAAACCGTCACGCTGCCGGTGCGCATGTACATGTACGCGACCGAATCGATCGATCCGATGATGGCCTCCGTTTCGGCGCTGGTGATCTTCATCACGGCCGGCGCGATGCTGCTGCTCGATCGTGTGTACGGGCTCAACCGCATTCTGATCGGCCAGCATTGATGTCTTCTTCCGCTTACGTTCCCATGCCGTCCGACTCACAGTCCAATCTACCGTCCAATTTGGCGACCGCTCATGCCGAGCCGCAATTCGTTCGCGTTGCCGAAATGCAGCGTGAGCCGCTGCGTTTCTTTTTAGATGGCCATGAAGTCGTCGCGCTGCAAGGCGATACGCTGCTGACCGCCGTGTTGATGCAGCAACGGCGCGTGCGCGACAGCGAATTCAGCGGCGCGCCGCGCGCCGGCTTCTGTTTGATCGGCGCATGCCAGGACTGCTGGATGCGCAGCGAAGACGGCAAGCGCCTGCGCGCGTGTTCGACGCTGGTGACCGAGGGCATGCGCGTGGTGTCGCGATTCGGCGTTGTCGCTGATAACGCGGCTTCGGCGGCGGCTTCGGCGGCGGCACCCGGCAACGGAGACGCCACATGACCGACGAACGCCGCATCGTGATCGTCGGCGCGGGACCGGCCGGCGTGCGCGCCGCCGAGACGCTGGTCGCGGCCGGCCTGCGCCCGGTTGTGCTCGATGAAAACGCGCGCTGGGGCGGCCAGATTTATCGGCAACCGCCCGCGACCGGCGGCTTTCAACGCTCGAAGAAAACGCTCTACGGTTTCGAAGCGCACAAGGCCGACGCGTTGCACAAAACAATGGCCGCGCTGCTGCCGCAACTCGACTATCGGCCCGACACGCTCGCCTGGGCCTGCGAACCGGGCCGGCTCGATACGCTGCATGCGGGGCGCGAGATTCGCGTACCGTTCTCGCATCTGATCATCGCGAGCGGCGCGACCGATCGCGTGTTACCGGTGCCGGGCTGGACCTTGCCCGGCGTCTATACGCTCGGCGCGGCGCAGGTCGCGCTGAAGTCGCAAGGTTGCGCGATCGGACAGCGTGTCGTGCTGGCGGGTACGGGGCCGTTGTTGTACCTGGTCGCGTATCAATACGTGAAAGCGGGTGCGCAAGTGCTCGCCGTGCTGGATACGAGCCCGCTCTCGCGGCAGATCGCGGCCGCGCCGAAACTCGCGCGTCAACCGTCGACGTTGGCCAAAGGGCTCTACTACGTCGGCTGGTTGAAAACGCGCGGCGTGCGGATCGAACGTAACGTGACGCTGGTCGGTATTCACGGCGAACAAGGTGTGCGCGCAATCGAATTTCGCCCGTCGACGACCGGCTCGTTGAGCGAAACCCTCGCTTGCGACGCGGTCGGCATCAGCTTCGGTCTGAAGCCCGAAACGCAACTCGCCGATCTGGCGGGCTGCCGCTTCCGCTTCGACGCCACCAACCGCTGCTGGCTGCCCGAGCTCGACGCCGCCGGACGCAGTTCCGTGCGCGACCTCTATCTCACCGGCGACGGTGCGGGCATTGCCGGCGCCGACGCCGCCGAACTCGCCGGCCGCCGCGTTGCGCTGGCGCTGCTCGACGACCTCGGCATCGCGCATCCACGAGGCGCGGGCATGCGCGACGCGGCGTCGCTCGAACGCGGTCTCAAACGTATCGCCGTATTTCGCCAGGGTATCGAAACCGCCTTCGCGCCGCCCGCGCATTGCGCCGTGCAATGGCCCGACGACATGACCGTGTGCCGCTGCGAGGAAATCGACGCTGGCACGTTACGGCGCTGCATTCGCGGCGGCGAAGCGAGCGAGATCAACCGTCTGAAAGCGCTCACGCGCGTCGGCATGGGCCGCTGCCAGGGACGCATGTGCGGCGAAGCCGCGCTCTCGCTGCTGGCCGAGGAAACCGGCAAACCGCTCGCTGAAGTGGGCCGTTTGCGCGGTCAGGCGCCGATCAAACCGATTCCCCTTTCACCGGAGATGGTGGCCGACGACGACCTCGCCGAGATCCCCGAGGAGGCACGCGATGAGTGACACGCAACATTACGACGTCGCGATTGCGGGCGGCGGCCTGGTCGGTTCATCCGCGGCGTTGGCGTTGGCGCGGCGCGGCTTGCGCGTCGGCCTGTTCGAGCGGCGCTATTGCGGCGCGCAGGCGAGCGGCGTGAACTACGGCGGCGTGCGCTGCCAGGGGCGCTCCGTCGAACAGATGCCGCTCGCCATGCGCGCGCGGCGCATCTGGGACCGCTTGCCGGAATTGATCGGCATCGACGGCGAATTCACGATGTCGGGTCACTTGCGGCTCGCGCGCAGCGAAGCCGATCTCGCCGCGCTGCAAGCGTGGGCCGACATGGCGCGCGATCACGGACTGCACGCGCAACTGGTCAGCGGCAACGCGTTCCGCGAGCGCTATCCGTGGCTCGGGCCGGCAGCGATCGGCGGCTCGCTGTGCGCGACCGACGGGCATGCGAATCCGCGTCTGGTCTCCCCCGCATTCGCTCGTGCCGCGCGCGCGGCCGGGGCGGAGGTGCGCGAGCAAACCGAACTCAGCGAGATTCATCACGACGGCAAGCGCTTTCAACTGCGCGCCGGCGACGCACGCATCAGCGCCGACTGGTTGATCAACTCCGCCGGCGCGTGGGCGAATACCGTGGCGGGGTACTTCGGCGAGACAGTGCCGATGAAACCGATCTACCCGAACATGTGGGTCACCGAGCCGTTGCCGCTCTTCATCGCGCACAACCTCGGCGTGTACGGCGGCGGCATCTACGCGCGGCAAGTGGCGCGCGGCAATTGCGTGATCGGTGGCGGACGCGGACATGGCGACGGCGAATACGGCCACCCCTCCACCGACACCACGCGCGCCGTGATGCGCGACGCCTGCGCGTTGCTGCCCGCGTTGCGCGAGGCGCTGCTGATCCGCACATGGAGCGGCGTGGAAGGCGAGACCGTGGACAACAATCCGATCATCGGCGCGAGCCGTACGGTGCCGCGTCTGCTGCATGCGTTCGGTTTTTCGGGCGGCGGTTTTCTGCTCGCGCCCGGCGTGGGCGAAGTGCTGGCCGATCTCGTGATCGACGGTGACACCGCCACGCCGCTGCACGCCTTTTCGATTGGCCGCTTTGGCGACGTTGGCGCCTTATCTGCCAACTCGGCTGCCGATTCGGCCGCCACCTCTTCCGCTGCTTAAGTCCCGTTTAGTGAAACCCAGGAGCCCCACCATGAAACTGTTCAAGACGATCGCGGCGCTCGCCGCCCTGTGTGCGTTCAGCGCGGCCGCGCCGGCGTGGTCGGAGACCAAAACCATCTATATCGGCATGAACGGCGGGCCGATGGAAAAGGCCTATACGAGCCAGGTGCTGCCCGACTTCGAGAAAGCCAACAATGTGAAGGTGGTGGTGGTGCCGGGCACGTCGTCGGATATTCTCGCCAAGCTGCTCGCCAACAAGGCCAATCCGCAGATCCACGTGGTGTTTCTCGACGATGGCGTGATGGCGCGCGCGGTCAGCATGGGTGTCTGCAAGAAGCTCGACGACGCGCCGGTCCTGAAAGAGCTCTACCCGTTCGCGCGCATGAAGGACGACATGGGCGCAGGCGTGCAACTCGGCATGACCGGCATTGCGTACAACAAGAAACTGTTCGCTGAGAAAGGCTGGGCGCCGCCGACTTCGTGGATGGATTTCGCCGATCCGAAATACAAGGGCAAGGTGGTGTTCCAGTCGGCCTCGAGCAGCACGTTCGGCCTGCACGGCTTTCTCGCGATCAACCGTCTGATGGGCGGCAGCGAGCAGAACGTCGAGCCGGGCTTCACGAAATGGGCGACCACGGTCGGACCGAACGTGGTCGAGTACGTGCCGAACTCCGCGAAGATTTCCGAAATGGTCCAGACCGGCGAAGCAGGTCTGTTCCCGCTGACGCCGACCGGCGTGAGCGATCTGCAGGACAAGGGGATTCCGGTCGCGTATGTGAATCCGAAGGAAGGCCCGGTGTTGCTGCTGGTCGATCTGTGCGTGGTCAACAACAACCCCGATCCGCAACTCGCGCAGAAGCTCGCGCAATTCCTGCTGTCCGCACCCGCGCAGACCAAGGCCGCCGAAGCCGGCAAGCAGATTCCGACCAACCACCTCGCGAAGATGACGCCGCCGATGCAGCAAAGCCTCGGCAGTATCGACGACCTGGTGCGCAAGGTGACGGTGGTGGATTGGGACACGATCAACGCACACCGCGCGCAGTGGGATACGCGCTGGAACCGGCAGATCGAGCGCTGAGTTGGACGCTAGTTAGAGGCTAATTTCAACACTCAGCAACGCCCACTCAGAAAATCAGCGACACCGCCACGGCCAGCCAGATCGAGCCGACGCCGGCAAGAAACAGATGCCGGGCGATACGCATGTGGGTGTCGTTGGTTTCCGATTGGGCCGGGTTCGTTGCCAACCACGGCACGAGCCCGAGGCAGCCGAACCCGATCAGCGCGATCACGACGACCATCACGTCGCCGACATGCCACTTGGTGGGCTCGTACATGCCCCAGTAGCCGAGAAAGACAATGCCGATCGAAAAGATCGTGGCCGACGCGCTACTGAGCGCGGCCACGGATCCGGTTGGACTCGGCATGCTTCACCTCCGATCGTTGGATGTTACAGCCTGCCTTGTCCGTCCCGGTTCCTGCTAGTTAGTCCGATCAAAATCAGGACGTGCGGGCCTGCCTCGCTTCATACGTCTTCAGATGACTATAGGCGATCCGCAGCAACGACAGGCCGTGTTCGCCCTTCTGCGCGTCGCCGCCGCGCGAGATCAGGTCGCCGAGAATATGATCCGCCTCGGTATGCGAGTGGTTTTCCACGTCGCGCAGCATCGACGCGGTGAGCGGCGACGGCGTGAACAGCGTCTGCGTGGCGCGGGCGTCGAAGTCCGGGCCCATCGTGAAGCCTTTGCTCTCGGCCACCGCCCGGCACTCGCCGAGCAGATTCTCGATCACGCGTTTGCCGTCCGGCGCAGCCAGAATATCGCCGACGGAACCCCGCATCAAGCACGTACTAGCCGCCAATGTGGCCAGGAACACCCACTTCTCCCACATGCGCAGCAGAATGTTGTCGCTGACGGTGACGTCGAAATTCGCGCCGGCCATGACGTCCGCGATGGCCTGGACCCGCTCCGACTTGCCGCCCGCCAGTTCGCCGAATGTGATGGCATGCATTTCGTTCAGATGCACGATGTGCTGCTCGGCGTTCAGCGTCGCGGCGATTACGCATTGGCCGCCCAACACGCGCTCCGCGCCGAACTTTTCGGTCAGCACGTCTATATGGCGCATGCCGTTGAGCATCGGCAGAATCAGCGTCGATTCGCCGATGAACGGCGCGAACGAGTCGACCGCGTCGTCGAGGCTGTAGGCCTTGCAACTGAGCAGCACCAGATCGAACGGTGCGGCGCCGACACCGGCGAGGATCGTCTTGACGTTGGGCAGCGTGAGATCGCCGCGCGCGCTGCTGATCACGAGCCCGTCGCGCTGAAGCTTTTCCGCGCGCCCCGCACGAACGAGAAAGGTCACGTCCTGGCCTGCCGCGGCGAGACGCCCGCCGAAGTAACCGCCCACCGCGCCCGCCCCTACTACTAGAATTCGCATCTTTGGCCTCTTGATAGATTTCGGTCGCGCGGCGTTGGGCTTCCGGGTAGTAGACCTCGGAGCCGCTGACGCAGTGCGTGGGGAGAATGTAGCAAAGATTGACCGTCGGCATCGGCCACGATTGCTGGGGCGGCGTGCTGCGATGCACCGATTGTTCTGGTCAGATCAATCGGTGCGTCCGGCTAGTCGCACCATCACGCTCAGAGCGTGCCGAGAATCGTCTTCTCGTAGAGCGCCAGCATGCCGCCGACGTCCACGCCCACGCACACTTCGCAGGGCGGGCGGCTATCCCAGTCCGGCGCGGGCACGGGCATCGTCACCGGCTTCTGGATCGTCTGACCGACTGCGATGCCTTCGGTCAGCACGCGCACCGGGCCACTGCGCGTCGTATAGAGATGCGGCGCCAGCACATAAGCCACCGCCGACGAGTCATGCACGTAAATGCCCGCGAGTTGCGCGCTCTCTTCGTGAAACGCCTCGTAATGCCGCGACACGTCCCACACGAACTGCCCCGCCGCGCCGCCGCGTTCACGCAGCGACGCCAGATAGTCGTGGCTCATGATGGTGCGCTGCGTAACGTCGAGGCCGACGATTGTCACCGGCCACGCCGAGCCGAACACGAGATCGGCCGCATCCGGATCGCCGAGAACGTTGGCTTCCGCCGCGGGCGTCACGTTGCCGAGCACGCCGTCCGTGCCGAACGCGCCGCCCATGATCACCACCTGTTTGACGAGTGTGGCGATGTGCGGATCGTCGGCGAGCGCCAGCGCGAGATTCGTGAGCGGACCCACGGCGACCAGCGTGACTTCACCAGGATGCGCGCGCACCGTGTCGATGATGAAGCGGTGTGCCGGACGCTCGTCGAGCGCGGCGGCGTTGCTCATGTCGAGCGCGATGTTGCCGAGGCCGTTGTCGCCATGAATCCACGCCAGCGGGTCCGGCGCGATGCGTTTGAGCGGCGCGGCCGCGCCCTGCGCGACCGGCACGCCCGGCGCGAAGCGACCGGCAAGGAAACGCGCGTTACGCGTGGTCGTCTGAATCGTCGCGTTGCCGAACACGCTCGTCAGACCGAGCAGTTCGATCTCCGGATGCCGCGCCTGAAACACCAGCGCCATTGCGTCGTCCACACCGGGATCGGTGTCGTAAATAATCTTGTGCTGACTCATAAGTAAAACGCGTCCGGCAGTTGTTCGCGCGCGGTGGTGTCGCGTGTCGCGCCGTGCAGATTGCCGAGACGAATCGGCAGGTCCGGCCCGCCGAGTTCGATGATCACCTGGCGGCACGCGCCGCACGGCGCGATCGGGCCTTCGGTGTCGCCGATCACGGCGAGCGCGGCGAACTGGTCACGCTGATAACCCGCGGCAATCGCGCTGAAAAACGCGGTGCGTTCCGCGCAATTGCACAAACCATACGACGCGTTCTCGACGTTGCAGCCGTCGAATACCTGGCCGTCTTTAGTCAGCAACGCAGCGCCGACCTTGAATTTCGAATACGGCGCATAGGCCTTTTCTCGCGCGACGCCCGCGCGTTCCAGCAGTTGTTCCATCTTCATACCGCGATCCTCGATTCAATGCAGCGTAATGAACATGCCGGCAATCGTGGCGCTCAGCAGATTCGAGAGCGTCCCGGCCAGCACGACACGCAAGCCGTAGCGCGCGACTTCGGCGCGGCGTTCCGGCGCGACGGCGCTAAAGCCGCCCGTCAGCACCGCGATCGACGAAAAGTTCGCGAAGCCGCACAACGCAAACGACAGGATTGCAATGGTACGCGGATCGAGTGCCTGCAGGCCAGCCGCGCTCACGCTGGCGGCGTCTTTCAGATATGGCGACAGCGACGCGTAAGCGACGAACTCGTTGAGAATCACCTTCTGCCCGAGGAAGTTACCGGCGATCGTCGCCTCGCTCCACGGCACGCCGATCAGATACGCGAGCGGCGCGAACAGCATGCCGAGCACCGATTGCATCGACAGGTCCGGATGGCCGAACCAGCCGCCAATGCCGCCCACGATCCCGTTGAGCAACGCGATCAGACTGACGAACGCGATCAGCATGGCGCCGACCATCACCGCGATTTTCAGGCCCACGGTCGCGCCGGAACTGACGGCTTCGATCACATTGGTGGGCCGCTTTTCGTCGAAGTTGAGATGCTGCAATTGCACGCGGCTCGGCTCGGTGCTCGGGCAGATGATCTTCGCGAACAGCAGGCCGCCGGGCACCGCCATGAACGACGCGGCGAGCAGGTAGTCGACCCGCACGCCGAGCCCCGCGTAGCCCGCCAGCACCGAGCCCGCCACGGCCGCCATGCCGCTCGACATCACCGCGAACAGTTCGGCGCCAGTCATGTCGCGCGCGAACGGTTTGACGACCGCGGGCATTTCGCTTTGACCGAGAAAGATCGTGGTGACAGCCGAAAACGATTCGAGCTTCGACACGCCCAGCAGTTTCTGGAACACCGTGCCGAGCACGATCACGATCCAGCGCATCACGCCGAGGTAGTACAGCACGGAGATCAATGCCGTGACGAAGATGATGGCGGGCAGCACGCGCACGGCGAACACGAAACCGCCGTCGCCGAAGACCTGGAACATCTTGGGCTGCACGAGGCCGCCGAACAGGAACTCGATGCCCGCGTTGCCGTAGGCCAGTACGTGATTGACACCGGTTGCGGCTGCGTCGAGGATCGATTTTCCGAATGGCACGAACAGAATGAAAGCGCCGATACCGATTTGCGTGAGCAGTGCGGCGACAACAGTGCGTAAGCGAATGGCGCGCCGGTTGGCGGAGAAGATATAGGCGATCAACAACAGGACGGCAATACCGAGGAGGTTTCGGACGATCAGGGCCATGTCTCGTGACGTTCTTGTGAAAGTGGCACAGATGCTAAACGAAACTGACGCTGGAGGAAAAAGATTCGGTTAGGGGTGGCGTTCGGGTGCTGAAGGATTCAGCGCGGGGCATGCGCGGTGCATTTTTTGTGTGGAAGTGTGGGGTTGCTGCGGTGCGTTAACGTGCGATTGCCGTTAACGCGCCGCAGCGATTTCTACTGCGGTTGTCGACCCACCGCTCAGAGCATTTCCAACGCCAACGCAATCCCCTGCCCGCCGCCGATACACAGCGTCACGATTCCGCGCTTGAGACCGTCGCGTCGCATCGAATGGATCAGTCGTGTGGTCAGCACCGCGCCGGTCGCGCCAATCGGATGACCGTGCGCGATCGCGCCGCCCTGCACGTTGATCAACTCATCCGCAATGCCGAGCCGGCGCGCGACCGCGATCGGCACGGCCGCGAATGCTTCGTTGATTTCAAAGCGCTCGACCTCATGCAGTTGCCAACCGGCGCGCGCCAGAGCCATCTGCACCGCCGGCACGGGACCGAGCCCGAACATGCCCGGCTCCACCGCCGCGACGCCGAACGCCACCAGACGCGCGGCCGGTTCAATCCCGCGCGCTTCGGCGAAACCGCGCTCGGCTACCAGCATCGCGGCCGCGCCGCTGTTCAGGCCAGGCGCGTTGCCTGCGGTGATCGTGCCGTCGGGACGGAAAGCCGGCCGCAGTTTGGCCAGCGTGTCCAGCGTGGTATCGGGGCGCGGTTGTTCGTCGCGCGTGAAGGGTTGCGGGCCTTTGCGTCCCGGCACTGGTACGGCGATCAGTTCGGCGTCGAAGTCGCCGCTCTCTTGCGCCTCGACGAATCGCTGTTGCGAACGTGCGGCCCAGCGGTCCTGGCTTTCACGTGTCATGTCGAATTGCGCGACGAGGTCTTCCGTATGCCAGCCCGAGTGCTCGCCGGAGAACGCGTCGTTCAGGCCGTCGCGCAGCAGACTGTCGTGAACCTGCGCGTTGCCCATGCGGCTGCCCCAGCGCCCGCTGTCGAGCAGATACGGCGCGCGGTCCATGTTCTCCATGCCGCCCGCTACAGAGGCATCGCCGAAACCGAGCCAGATTTCCTGCGCCGCCGACACGATCGCCTGCGCGCCCGACCCGCATACGCGATTCACCGTCAGCGCCGGCACGGCCACCGGCACGCCGCCGCCAATCGACGCCTGGCGCGCGGGATTCATCTTGTTGCCCGCCTGAATCACATTGCCCATCACCACCGACGCCAACGCCGCCGCATCGAGACCGCTGCGACGCAGCGTTTCGCGCACGGCTAGCGCGCCGAGTTCGGTGGCGGGCACTTCTTTCAGCGATCCGCCGAAGGCGCCTATTGGCGTTCTTACCGGATTGCAGATCACGACTTCTCGTGGGTTCGTCATTGCTTCTCTCCAGTTGGCTTACGTTTGCAGTTTGATTTGCCGTGGCTGCACATCAGTTATTCGCCGATACCGCCGTGACGGTTCCAGGCAAATCCCAGCCGCCACCCAGCGACCGGTACAACGCGACCGCTGCGAGCGCATGCTCGCGTTTGGCCTGATTCAACGATTCGTCGTCGCGCAGATACGCTTCCTGCGCGTCCAGCACGTCGAGGAAACTCGAGGCGCCGTTCTTGTACAACTCGGTCGACAAACGCAGCGCGTGGCCCGACGCATCGAGCGCGCCGCCAAGTCGTTGCACCTGCACCGATCCGCTCACCAGGTCGCTGCGGTTGTCCTCGATTTCCTTCAGCGCCTGCAGCATGGTCTGCTGCAAACCGAGCTGCGATTCGCGCATGCGGCTTTCGCTCGCGTCGATATTCGCGGTGATACGGCCCGCGTTGAAGATCGGACTGGTGGCGTTCAACGCCGCACTGAACAGGTTGTCGGTCAGCGTCGGCAGGCCGAGATACGACGAGGCCAGCAAGCCGTCCGCGAGATTCAGCCGGAACTGCGGATAACGCTGCGCTCTCGACACGCCCACTTCCGCCGCGCGCTGTTCGACCGTCGCATACGCGGTGCGGACATCGGGCCGCTTCAGCAACGCTTCCGACGGCAACGTCTGCGGCACGCTTTGCGCGGGCAACGGAATCTCGCGGGCGTTGGCGAGCAGCAAACCGTCGACACTTTCCGGCGTGCGCCCCGAATACACCGCGATCAGACTCAATTGATGCTGCACCGCCGACTGAATGCGCGGAATCTGCGCCTGCAGATCCTGCAATTGATTCTGCGCACGCGCGACGTCGAGTTGCGTCGAGAGTCCGAAATGCAAGCGCTCCTGCGTGAGCTTCAGCGCACGCGCACGAATCTGCTCGTTGTCGCTGAGAACCTGCAATTGCGATTGCGCCCAGCGCAGGTCGATATACGCGGCCGCCGTGTTGGCCGCGAGCGCGAGCCGCAGCTGGTTCAACGACGCCTCACGGCCCGACACTTGCGCCTGCGCCGCCAGCACGGCGAGCCGTTCGCCGCCGAACACGTCCGGCGTCCAGCTCGCCGACAGACCGAATCCGGCCTGACGCACGTAGCCGAGCGGCGGCGGCGTGTTCTGGCGCGAGTCGGAAGCACCGGCGTTCGCGTTCAACTCGGGCAGCAGCGCCGCGCGGTCCTGCGTCGCCAGATCCTGTGCCTGCTTGACGCGTTCCACGGCGGCCTGCACGTCGAGATTGCCGGTCAACACCGACTCAACCAGTTGATGCATCACCGGGTCGCCGAATTGCGCCCACCACGTGTCGGCGCTGACGCTGTCTTGCGGCGCGTCGACGTTCCACGCGGCCGGCGCCACGGTCTTGACCGTCTGCGGCAAATCCGCGTGTTCGGCCGGTGGGACCGCGCAGGCCGCGAGCGTCAACAACGCGGCGCTCGCGAGAACTTTGAGTACGATCGGTTTCATGTTGAGTTCCTCAATGAGCATCGGGCGGCGGCGCGGTGTTGCCGAACGGGCGCGAGAACAGCACGCTCAGCAAACCGACCACGAAACACAGCGACAACGCGAAAAACGTGTCGGAGAAAGTGAGTACCAGCGCTTCGCGCATCAGCAGTCCATGCAATGCGCCGAGCCCTGCGTTGGCGGCGTTCAGCGCGTCGCCGCCAACCGCCGCGAAATGCGCGGTCTGCTGCTGCAGAAGCGATTCGAGCACCGGGCGTCCGGCGTTCAGATGTTCGTCGAGCCGCTCGTAGTGCAGGTTCAAACGGTCGTTGAGCATCGTGCTGCTCACGGCAATGCCGATCGCGCCGCCGAGATTGCGCATCAGGTTGAACAGGCCGCTCGCGGAACGCAGCCTCGACATCGGCAACGAGCCCAGCGCCATCGTCACGATGGGTGGAATACAGAACTGCTGCCCGATGCCGCGCAACGCCTGCGGAATCAGCAACTCCTGCCAGCCCCATTGATTGGTCAGCGGCACATACAGATAACAGCCGAGGCCGAACAGCACGAGCCCCACCACCAGCAGGATTCGCATGTCGACAATGCGGGCGAGGATCGAATACGCGACCATCGCGACCAATTGAAAACAGCCGACCGACAGCAAGGCCACGCCGATCTGCAACGAGTCGAAACCGCGCACACGCGAGAGGAACACCGGCGTCAGAAAGACCGCGCAAAAAATCCCGATTCCGGTAATGAACGACAGCAAACTGCCTATGCCGAAGTTGCGGACCGCCAGCGCGCGCAAGTCGACAATCGGCTCTTTCGCGGTGAATGCATGCACGAGGAAAAGAAAGCCGCAGATCGCCGAGATCCACGCACAAAACACGATCACGTCGTCGCCGAACCAGTTCTTGCGCGGACCTTCTTCCAGCACGTATTCGAGGCAGCCGAGAAAGCCGGACATCAGCAGAATGCCGAGGTAATCGCCCTTCTTCAGCAACGACAGATCGACGTTATCGAAATGCACGTACTTCGGCACCATCACCGTGACGAGAACGCCGGGCACGAGGTTCAGATAGAACAGCCAGTGCCACGACCATTGCGAGGTGATCCAGCCGCCGATCACCGGACCGATGGTCGGCGCGAGCGTGGCGAGCGCGCTGATGGTGGTGGACGCAATCAACCGCTGCTTGCCGGGGAACAGCACGAACGCGGTGGTGAACACGGTCGGGATCATCGCGGCGCCGAGCGCGCCCTGCAAACCGCGAAACAGGATCATCGAGTTGATGTCCCATGCGAGACCGCACAGCATGCTGGTGATCGTGAAGCCGAGCGCGGAAAAGGCGAACACCCAGCGCGTGGAGAACACGCGGGTGAGCCAGCCGGACATCGGAATCACCAGAATTTCAGCGATCAGATACGAGGTCTGCACCCAGGAGAGTTCATCCTGGCTCGCGGACAAACCGCCGCCGATATCTTTGAGGGACGACGCCACGATCTGGATATCGAGCGTCGCCATGAAAAAGCCGATGCACATCAGCGTGAACGCGACGACTTTGGTGCGCGTCGGCAGATCGGCGGGGTTGGCGAGGACTTGGGTCATGATCGGTCTCTTAGCCATGCGCCGGCGTGTCGCCAGCGTCGACGTGGACCTTCACCGTGGCCGAGAGGCCCGGGCGCAACACGCCTTGCATGTCTTTCGGCACCTCGAGACGCACCCGCACCGGCACACGCTGCACGATCTTCGTGAAGTTGCCGGTGGCGTTTTCGGCGGGCAGCACGCTGAAGGTCGCGCCGGTGGCAGGCGCCAGACTTTCCACCACGCCGTGAATCTGCCGGCTCGACGCGTCGAGATTCACGTCGACGCGGTCGCCGACCTGCATCTTCTTCAACTGGTCTTCCTTGAAGTTGGCGTCGATCCACAGGCCGCTCGCGGGCACCACGGTCAGCAGCGAGCCGCCCGTGTTCGCCAGCAGTCCCACTCGCGCGGTGCGATTGCCGATATAACCGTCGATCGGCGAGCGAATCGTTGTGTACTCCACGTTCAGCGCCGCGACCCGCTGCGCCGCTTGCGCGGTGGCGATGCGCGCGTCGGCGTCGCCGATCTGCGCGTCGAGCACCGCAATCTGGCGCTGCGCCGCGATCAGCGCCGCGCCGCTGCGATCGACGGCAGCGTGCGCCTTGCTCAGATCGGCGTCCGCCCGCTCGACCACCTGGCTCGACACCGCGTCGTCCTTCACCAGTTCGCGATAACGCGTCTGGTCGGCGGCGCTGCGCGTGAGTTCGGCGCCGGAGGCGCGCACCTCGGCCGCCTGCTCGTTGATGGTGGCGAGTTGCAAGGATTTCTTCGCCTGCAACTCGGTCACCGCGGCCTGGGCGCTCTGCACTTCCGCGCTGGCCTGCGCGAGGCGGGCGTCGTAATCGCGTGCATCGAGTCGGATCAGCACCTGGTCCGCATGCACGAACTGGTTGTCGCGCACCAGCACATCCGTGACGAAGCCGTTCACTTTCGGCGCCATCACGGTGACATCGCCGCCCACGTAGGCATCGTCAGTCGTTTCGACAAAGCGGCCGACGAAGAACCAGTACGACACCGCCAACGCGAGCACGACAAGCACCGTGATCACCGCGAGCAGCATCCAGGGAATACGCCGCGCCGGTGTGGCGGATTGAGCCGCGCTGGGTGGCGCGATAGTGGAAGGGGTTGTGGACATGATGTCGATATGTGCGTATGCACTCCTTGAGTTAAAAAAAACGGCGCTGTGCGTTGCGCCGACCTTGCGGTACTGCTCGTTCGACTTCAGAGCGGATCCTGCGTGATGGCGAACAACTCGCCGCGCAACGCGGCGGCCCGTTCTTCGCCGAAACGGTGTTCGAATTCGGCTTGCGCCGCGTACCAATGTTCGCGGCCTGCCTTCAGACGTTCTTCGCCGGCCGGCGTGAGCGCAATCGACAGCGCCCGGACGTCCGCGCCGAGCACGTCGCTCGATATCAGGCCGTTGCGGCGCAGCGGCTGGATCGTGCGAACCAGCGTGGTGCGCTGCATCCGCATGGCTTCGGCCAGTTGCTTCATCGACATCGGGCCGACGCGTTTCAACCGACCCATCAGCGAAAACTGCGTGATGGTCAGCCCCACGTTCGCCAGATGCCGATCGTAAAGCTGCGAGACGTAACGGGCGGCCTGGCGAATCGCAAAGCAGTCGTCGTCGAGGAGGCCTTCCATCACTACGTTTCCTGAATCGTGAGTGCGTATGCACATTAATGGACGCATCAAATCTGCTGAAGCGAGTTCATGCGGCCTATCGGGTTACGTTAGCCGGTGATGCTGAACAACTCGGTGCGCAGCACTCTTGCGCGCGCATGCCCGAAGCGTTCTTCAAACTCGTCCTGCGCTGCGCGCCACGCCACCGACGCCTGGTCGAACGTCGTTTCGCCCTTTGCCGTGAGACTGAACAGAAACGTGCGGCCGTCGTGCTCCGCCGCTTCCGCCACCACCAGGCCATCGCGCTGCAACGGCTTCATGGCGCGAACCAGCGTGGTGCGCTCCATCACCATGGCATCCGCCAGATCCGCCATGGGCAGATTCGGCTTGCGTGCGAGCTTGGCGAGGATCGTGAACTGCGCGGCCGTCAGCCCTACGCCGCCCAGATGGCGCTCGTAGATTTGCGTGACGTGCCGCGCCGCCTGGCGCAGCGCGAAGCAGTTGCATTCGTCGTAAGAGAGAGGGCGGTTCATGTCGAGGAGTGTATGTGTGCATACGCACAGAGTCAAGGTGAATTTTGTTTCGAGGCATGGCGATGGGTGTCGGCAATCCGCATCAATGGGCAAAACCTCCATACATACGTCTGTTTGAATTGCCGCCGCAAGGCCCCACCGCACGGCGCGACGGCGAATCTTACGGGTTTGGATTAATGCCACTATATACAAGTCCGTAGCAGCGGCTTAATGTTCAGCCGCAACCAATTAAATCTAATAACAGGCCACGGAGACATTAATGCCATTCCACCCAGTCAGCGCGATTCCCACTATGCGACTTGCATGCGCCACTTCGATATACGGCATTAAATACGTTAGCGTCGCACTGAAATTCCCCTGTTTTACCTAGCCTACGGCGATCTGCCCTGCATGGCCGGATTCGCCTGTCTCGTGGGCCTTCCGCGTCATTCGACGCGCTCCGCCCGTATGGCGAATAGGGCTCGCGCGATGCTCTCGATTTGCCGCGGCTATCCCGCCGCGCATTCGGGGCCATTTTATCGAGCGCATCCGGAACCATCGCCGGGCATGGCATTTCAGTTCGTGGACGGATAAAAACCCAGCGGCATCCGCGCGACTCATTTAATCGCGCGCATTAATAACGAACGACGCTTGACGAGGAGACAAAACAATGGCGTTCAAACTGTGGGCAGGCTCATCTGCTTCAATACCGACAGGCGCACTGACGGGCGCGTTCGCGCTATCCGTGCTGCTGGCCGCTTGCGGCGGTTCCGGCAAAACGGATGCGCCGGGCGCCGTCTCCGTGCCGCAATGTTCGGGCGCCTCCTGCGGGGCGCAAGGCCAGCCGCCCGGCACGCCGGTCGTCGCGGCCAAGCTGTGCCCCGATGCGCTCGACTATTCGACCACCTACACAGGCGGCTCGGGCAGCGGCGAGTACATCAAGATGCAATTCAATTCGGCGACGAAGAAGTATCAGATGACCTTCGTCGAATCCGCCGTGCCGATCTCGGTCGGCCAGGTCAACGTCACGCGCGCGGGCCTGACGATCACCGGCGACTACGACAATCCGACCGGCTCGTTCGCCCTGCCGACCGCCGAACAGAACCGCTGCGCGATCGTGCTGAAGAACGGCACGACCGCAGACGGCACCTACAGCGTCACCATCAATCCGCAGGATCCGCCGATGCTGTTCGTCGGCGAGGGCATTATCGGCGGCGGGATTCCGGGCGCGACGATCCAGTTCTCCGGCGTCACGTCGCTCGGTTTCCCGATCGGCGTCGTGCCGCAGCGCACGTTCGACTCGTATCCGTTCCTCGGTTTCAGCCAGACGATCACCGACTTCACCCAGGTGGCCGGTGCCTATAACGAAGTCGGGTTCCGCATGAGCCCCGAGGGCAACCCGGCCCAGGGCACGGACGGTCTGACAACGACCGGCTGGGCGCCGCAAGCCGTTCAGGCCAGCGAGACGCTCAACGCGGACGGCACCTGTACACCCGACTCATCGCCGAATTCGTGCGTCCTGACCGGCACGCCATGGACGGTGCGCACCAATGCCGACGGCTCGCCGGACAACGTTTTCGTCAGCCGCGCCAACGGTCTGGCTTATCCGGCAGCCGGCGTGGGCGTGCTGCAACTGCTGTTCGCGCCGAGTCTGGCGCACGGCATCATGATCGTCGGCAAGGTGAACAACCAGCTCGTGCCGGTGATGATTCGCGTCGGCTACGCCCATACGGATAACGACCCGCTCGGCATTCTGAACAACGCGCTCGACGATCAGCTCGGCATCTCGCTGCTGGCGCCCGCCACGAAGATTGCCCAAACGGCGTTGAAGGGCGGCTATATCGGCGCGAATAGCGCGTCGGCATGCGGCCTGGTGACCACCATCGGTCAAAGTCCGAACCCGATCTACGTCAACGGACAGCCGGTCTATGCCGCGTCGGGAACCTGCACCGACGGCAGCGCGTCGTTCAACCCGGGCGTGAATTACGGCGCGACCTTGTTCCAGAGTCCGTCGGCGGCGTTGCTGAATCCGTTCACGTCCGCGGCATCGAGCAACTTCTCGCTCGATTTCACGCAGACGCAACCGGGTATCGTCAACGTGACGGCGACCAAGCCGTTGATGTCCGGCAGCACCGCGCTCTACCAGGCGGGCGACACCGGCGTGATGGTCCAGGTCGGGCCGGTGTACGGTCTGCTGATGAACGGGATCAACCCGACGTTCACCACCAACGATCCCGCGAACAACATCGGCAAGGTGAATCCGTTCCTGTCGATCGGGGCGTTCGTGGAATAAGCGTGCGGTGAGTGGAATGTAAAAACGGCTCGCTGGATTACGCCAGCGAGCCGTTTTTTATGTGTGCCACGTCTGCGGCGTGGCGCCACGCTCAAACTACAGCAAGCGATACGCCAGGCGTGCGGCAACCCTCGCCGTCCGCTTGTCCTGATCGAGCGACGGGTTGTACTCCGCGATATCCGCCGCGCGCAGCTTGCCGGACGCCCGCACGCGCTGCACCATCGCTTCGACCACGGACAACGGCACACCCAGCGCGGCCGGCGCCGACACGCCGGGCGCGATACCCGCCGGCAACACGTCGAGGTCGATGGTCAGATAAACGTCGTCCGCCGCGTCGAGCAAGGTTTGGAGATCCTGCAGGCGCTGCGGCAGATGCACGTCCTGCATGTCGACGTCGAGCACGTAGCGCACGCCGAGTTGCTCCGCATGCGCGAACAGCGACGCGGTATTGCCCAGATCGCTAATGCCGAAGCAGACGTAGTTAAACGGCACGCCACGTTCGGCGCAGTCGTCGGCGATCTGGTCGAACGGCGTGCCGGAATTCGCCGGACGCTTCTGGCGCAGATCGAAATGCGCGTCGAAGTTGACGATCAGCAGCTTGCGCGACGCGTGAGAGGTAGCGCTTTCGACAGCCTCGCGCGCCTGATGCAAGCGCAATCCGCTATACGTGCCCCACGCGACTTCATGTCCACCGCCAAACACCAGCGGCCGGCCACCACGCGCCAGCACATCGCTAACCACCTGCGCCAATTCAACCTGCGCGCCTTCCAGGTCACCGTCGTCGCACACCACGTCACCCGCATCGGCGAGCGATGCCAGCGCCACCTTCGCCGGCAAACCCGCCAGCGCACGCCGTAATTCCTTCGGCGCGTGCGCCGCGCCCGTGCGGCCCTGATTGCGGCGCACGCCTTCGTCGGAACCGAAGCCGACAATCACCGGCATCTCGCGATCAACCTGCCGAGCGTCGCCGAACGGCACCACCTGGTTGAAAACGCGCCGCGTGTCGCCGGGCTCGCCGTCGTCGGAACGGCCGGCCCACACCTTGTCGTCGAATGGAACTCTCATGCGCGCGACAACACCGCCTGCAGGAAGGCCCGCGTACGCGGCTGCGAAGGCGCCGAGAAAATTTCCGCGGGCGGTCCCGCTTCGACGATCACGCCGCCGTCCATCACGACCACCACGTCGGCCACTTCCTTGGCAAAACCCATTTCATGCGTGACGACGACCATCGTCATGCCTTCGCTCGCGAGCAGTTTCATCACTTGCAGCACTTCGCCGACCAGTTCCGGATCGAGTGCCGAAGTCGGCTCGTCGAACAGCATCACACGCGGCTGCATGGCCAGCGCACGCGCAATCGCCACCCGTTGCTTCTGACCGCCCGACAGACTCGCCGGCATCACGTTCGCCTTGTGCGCGAGCCCGACTTTCTCCAGCAAAGCCATGGCGGCCGCTTCGGCTTCGGCCTTGCTCGCGCCGCGCAACATACGCGGCCCCACGGTAATGTTGTGCAGCACCGACAGATGCGGAAACAGATTGAACGACTGAAACACCATGCCGACTTCAGTGCGCAGCGCGTTCAGCGAGCGCTCCTTGAGCATCGCGCCCTGCTCGACCAGCCGATGCCCGCAGATATCGATCGTGCCGCCTTCGGCCTGTTCGAGGCCGTTGCAGCAGCGCAAGAATGTGCTCTTGCCCGAACCGCTCGGCCCGATCACCACGACAACCTGTTGCGGCTGAATTTCGAAGTCGATGCCGTTGAGCACCGTATGCGAGCCGAACGATTTGGTCAGCCCACGAATGCTGACGATAGGCCCCGTCTCCTGAGCCACGGTATTCACGGTATTCATTGCACCATCCCTCCTGCGCGCAGACGGCGCTCGACGCGATGCAGCGCGTAGTTGGTCGCCTGCGTCAACACCAGATAAACCAGCGCGATCGCCAGATACACCTCGAGCGAGCGGTACGACACGCTGATGATCTTCTGGCCTTCATGCATCAGATCGTCGATCGTCAACAGCGACACCAGCGCCGAGTTCTTGATCAGCGCGATGAACTCGTTGCCGAGCGGCGGGATCATCCGCACGATGGCCTGCGGCAAAATGATCGCGCGCATGGCCTGTCCCGACGACATGCCGATCGAGCGCGCGGCTTCCATCTGCCCGCGATCCACCGACTGAATCGCGCCGCGCACGATCTCCGACACATAGGCCGCCGAATACAAGCCGAGCCCGAGCATGCCGCACACAAACGCCGGCAGCAGAATGCCGAATTGCGGCAAGCCGAAGAACAGCAGAAACAGTTGCACGAGCAACGGCGTGCCGCGGAAGAACGTCAGATACGCGGTGCAAAGCCCGTACACCACGCGCCGCTGCGGCGTGAGCCGGCCGATACCGATCAACAGGCCCAGCACGCAGCTCAACGCGAGCGAGGCGGCGGTGACTTCCACCGTCACCAGCGCGCCATGCATGATGTCCGGCAAGCCGGCAATCACCGGCGAAAAATCGAGTGCCATGTTATTTACTCAGCCGTTTATTGCGCGCTCGCGCCGAACCACTTCTTGACGATCGCCGCATAAGTGCCATCGGCCTTGATCTTCGCGAGCGCGGTGTTGAACGCGGTCTTCAGTTCCGGCTCGTCCTTGCGCACGGCAATGCCGTAGGCTTCGGTGGTCAGTTGCTTGTCGAGCACGCGGAAACCGCCGCGCGTCTTCGCGAACTGATACGCGGCCGGCTTGCCGGTCACGGCGGCGTCGGCACGGCCAATGCCCACGAGGTCGAACATTTCCTGATTCTTTTCGACTTCGACGCGATTGATCTGCGGGTAGTTGTCGCGCAGGAAGTTCACCGACTTCGTGCCCACCTGGACCGACACTTTCTTGCCGTTCAGATCGGCCACGGATTTGACCGGCGAATCGTTTTTCACCAGCGCGACGAGGCCGCCCGCGTAGTACGAATCGGTGAAGTCGACCACTTTCGCGCGTTCGTCGGTGATATAGATGCCGGAAATCGCCGCGTCGAAGCGATGCGCGATCAGGCCGGGAATCAGCCCTTTAAAGTCGATGTCGGTCCATTGCACGCGCTTGCCCATGGCCTTGGCGAGCGCGTTCATGATGTCGACGTCGAAGCCGGTTCGCGCACCGTTCTCGGTGAATTCCATCGGCGGGAAGGTGGCGTCGGTGGCGACGTTCAGCACGTCCGCCGATTGTGCCGACGCGGCGCCGGAGAAGCCCGCAAAAGTCACGGCAACCGTGACACAGGCGAGGGACAGCAGTCGTTGCAGTTTCATGGGGTAGGCTCCTTGTGGTCCATCAAGTTCTTCAGTTCGTTCGGAATCCGGATCGAGATGCAGCCGCGAACGGCATGAAGCGATCAATCGGTTTGCATGTGCTCGGAAATGGCGCGGGCCGTACGTAGCGTCCCGTCGATGAATTGGCTTTCGCGACCCGTGGCGCGCGTGGACGGCGCCATCAAGGTGATCGACGCGCTGCTACCGACGCCGCGCCCGCTGCGATGAAAGATCGGGGCGCTCACGCCCCACACGCCGGGATCGACTTCGCTGTCGCTGACGGCGTAGCCCTGGGCGCGAATCTGTTCGAGTTCGGCTTCGATCGCGGCGCGGCCGGCGGGGTCGTTGTCGAACGCGCTATCGAGTATTTCGTTGCGCGCTTTGTCGGCCATGAAGGCCAGCAGCGATTTCGCCGACGCGCCCGCTTTGAGCGGCACGGCGCGGCCTTTTTCGAACGAGCAGCGCAGCGAATGCTGACTGTCGACCATTTCGAGGCACATCACCTGATGTTTGACAGCGACCACCAGCCCGATGCTTTCCTGCGACGCGCGCGCCAGTTGCTGCATCTCGCTACGGCTCGCTTCCACGAGCAGCGAATTGACGTCGAAGCCGAGCGCGAGTTGCAGGCTGATCGGGCCGGGCGCGTAATGCCCCGCGTTTTCCGCGACGAAACCCCAGCGCTTGAGCAGCGCGATTTGCCGATACAAGGTGCTTTGCGCAAGGCCGGTCACGGCCAGCAAATCTTTGACCGACATGGCTTTGCCATGACTGGCGAGCGCCGCCAGCACCAGCAAAACCCGTTCTGCACCTGTCACATTCTGTTCCGCGTTCACGTCGACACCACCCGCAATCAATCACGGAACCAGAATGCCAGAACGTTCTCGGATTTCAAAAATGGGATTCCCATTGAATGGGAATGAGGGGCAAGGGATTTCCCCGAGTGGGCGAAATTGAGCGTGCCGCGGAGAAATGCGCGGCACGTGGAGACGATTCGTCTGACAGAAAACGGCTTAAATGCAGTGGTAAAACGGGAAGCGCTCAAGCGAAAGCACTACAGCGGCACACTAGAGTGCGAGCACCGTCACCCCCACTTCCACGCGATGCGCGCCGCCGCCGAGAATCATGCCGCGCAGCAACGACACGTCGCTGTAATCGCGGCCAATGGCGAGCGTCACGTGATCCATATCGGCCAGCACGTCGTTGGTCGGATCGAGGTCGATCCAGCCGCTGCCGGGACAATGCACCGACACCCACGCATGCGACGCATCCGCGCCGATCAAACGCGGCTGCCCCGGCGGCGGGTCGTTACGCAGATAGCCGCTCACGTAACGCGCCGGCAGACCCAGCGAACGCAAACAGCCGATCATCACCTGCGCGAAGTCCTGACACACGCCGCTCTTCAATTCGAACGCGCGTTCGGCGGGCGTATCGAACATCGTCGCCGAGGGCTTGTAATCGAAGTCGTCGTGAATGCGATGCATCAGGTCGATCGCGCCTTCGGCGAGCGGCATACCGGGCGGAAAACTCGGCAACGCATACGCGCGCAACGACGGCCGCGGCACGATATTCGGCGACGCGAAACAGAACTCCACTTCAGGCCGGAACTGGCCGCCGACGCTAAACCGCAGCGCCCTCGCCACCTCGTCCCAGGCGGGCGTGGTGTCCGGGTCGAGATCGGTCCAGCGCGGTGTCAGCGCCACCGTGGTTTCGCTGACGAGTTGCAGGCGTTCGTGCGGCGCGTCGAGCGCGAAATACAGCACGTCGTTGCCGAACGCGTCGAGACGGCTGTTCAGATACGACGGTTCCGGTTCGATCTTTTCGCTGTGCGACACCACGCGCTGCCACGCGCACGCGATCGGCCGGATCGTCGCGAGATGCTGGGCGGTCTCCACGTACGTGGAATAGTGGTACGTGGTGCGATGCGAGACGGACAGCACGGTCGGTGCGCTCTTCATGACCACACCTGCGAGGCGACGGTGCTCGCGTGACTGAAGTAACGCGCGCTGATTTCATGGGCGGCGGCGCCGACAAAGCCGCCGATCTGATCGCACACCGCAATGAGGTCGCTATGCACGCCGTTTTCGTCGACGGTGCACAGCGCTTCGAGCGACGGCAACGACACGGCGGGCGGCATCAATTCCGCGAACGGACGATGCCGCACGCTGCCCGCCGCGACGGCGATCTCATCGAGCTTTTTACGCAGACGCGCGTAGACGCCGTAGATGCCGCGCGGATTGGTCGGCTCGCTAACCAGCAGATCAAGCAGGGCCGGCACTTCGAAACGGCCGGGATACAGCGAGCGGTAGGTCAGCGTGCTGTCGAACAGTTGCAGCAGCAGATCGAAGCCGGCGGGCGTGGCGAGTTGGCCTTTATCGGCGACCACGCGCAGGAGCGAGGTCATTGCCGAGACCCGCTCGATATGGCGGCCGACGAACAGCAAACGCCAGGCTTCGTCGCGCGTCATGCGGTCGCCTTGCGCGCCGCTGATGGCCGACAACTGCACCGACAGACGTTCGAGCGCGGTCATCAACGTGACGCGGTCGTAGCGATCGAGGCGTTCGGCGCGGCCGTTCGCGCTCATCGCGCCGCCGTTGCGACTGCCGTTGCTCTGGGTTTGCGATTCACCCGCGCTCTGCGACTGCGACTGCGATTGCATCGAGGTCTGCGCCTGCGCCGCCCCCGGCATCAACGTCTGCAAGGCATCGCGGAAGTCATTGCGCGCGGCGAGAATCGTGCGCCAGTGATCGTTGGACAGTCGCCCCCGCACTTCGCCATTCGAGCGCGCCTGGCGAGCCAGATTCTGGCCGATGCTCGCTACCCCGGTGCTCTCACTCAGATTCGCGACCAGCGCGCGTTCGAACGCTTGCGGCGAATGCGGCGAAGCCATGTCGCCGGCCTGCACGAGCCCACAGTGCAGCGCGAGTTCGACCAGAGTCGGAAACATCGCGTCGGCGTCGTTGCCTTCCAGCGAGCCGAGAATCAGCCGCAACAGCCGCACGTTGTTTTCAACGCGCTCGCCATAGCGTCCGGCCCAGAAAAGATTTTCCGCCGCGCGGCTCGACACGGTGCGATGCTTGCGCGCGAGATCGGCGGGTTGCATCGGCGAAGGCAACAGCGTGAACGTCGAGGTCGGCTGGCTCGACAGCACCCACGTGTCGACGCTGCTGCCGCCGTACTGCATCGACACGGTCGTCTGGCGTTCGGCGGCCATGCGCGTGAAGCCGCCCGGCATCACATGCCAGCCGCCGTTGACGTCGGCGATCGCATAGACGCGCAGCACCGAAGGACGGCGGCCGATCGTGCCGTCCTCGTAACGCGGCGTGCTGGAAAACCGCTGCGCCTGCTGGATCGTGTAGGTGTCGGGCATCGCTTCGATACGCGCGCGCCACGAGGACAGTTTCTGCCTGCCCTGCTCGATGCCCGGCGGCGCATCGCGCGCGCCGACCGGCCACGTCGGCACGATAAACGCCTCGTCGAGCCGCGAGAAGGCGTGCTCGCGCGCCGCCTTCTCGCCGCACCACCAGGTCGGCACGCTCGGCAGCAGGAGGTCTTCGTCGAGCAGCACTTCGGCGATACCCGGCAGAAAACCGTGCAACGCCGGCGACTCGACAAAGCCCGAGCCCGGCACGTTCGAGACGATCACATTGCCCGCGCGCATCACCTGCAACAGACCCGGCACACCGATGCTCGAATCGGCGCGCAGTTCGACCGGATCGCAGAACGCGTCGTCGAGACGGCGCAGCACCACGTGCACCCGTTCGAGACCGCCGAGGGTTTTCAGATACAGCTTGTCGTCGCGCACGGTCAGGTCTTTACCCTCGACCAGCGTGACGCCGAGATAGCGCGCCAGAAACACGTGCTCGAAATAGGTTTCGCTGAACGGTCCCGGCGTGAGCAACGCGATATGCGCCGACGTTTCGGCGCCTTCGCCGTCGTGCAGCATGGTCGCCTGTGCAGCCTGAACGAGCGTCGCGATCAGTTGCGAATAGGTCGGCGCGAGGCGGCTCACGCGCATCGTGCGGAACGGGTCGGCGAACAGCGTCGACACGATCAGCCGGTTTTCGAGCGCGTAACCGAGGCCGGACGGCGCCTCGGTGCGATGCGCCATCACGGTCCAGTCGCCGCCGGGCGTGCGCGCCAGATCGACCGCGACGACCTGCAGATATTGGCCGCCAGGCGGCGTATAGCCCTTCACCGAACGCAGATAACCCGGATGCCCGAACACCAGCGCGGGCGGCAATTGGCCACGCTCCAGCAGGGTCTGCGGCCCATAAATATCCGCGACGATCGCATTGAGCAGATGCGCGCGCTGCGTCACGCCCTGCTCGATATGCGTCCACTCTTCTTCGCTGATCAGGAACGGCAGCAGGTCGAGCGCCCAGGGCCGGGACTCGCCGTTATCCGCGTAGACGTTGTAGCTGATGTCGTTGTCGCGGATCTGCTGCGCGATCGACGCGCGATGATCGTCCAGCCGCGCGATGCCGTCTTCGCCGAGCCGCTGGAAGAACTGCCGCCACGGTTCGCGCAGGGCGCCCGAGGCGTCGCGTAACTCGTCCCAATGTCCCTCGTAAGCCGGCAGCAGGCGCAACAAGGACGAAGCGTCCGCGCGCGCCGCGGACGTCTCGAAGGGAAAAGTCGATTGAAAGGCCAAAGTCGTATCGTTTTAAGAGTGTGCTGCGTGGTTACCAGTAGCGCAGGTCCAGCGTGAACGGAAACTCCAGGCTGCGCTGTGGCATGTCGACCGTGAGCGGCCCCGGCGTGTGGCCCGACGCCAGATAGCGCGAGCGCCGCCGGCTTTCCGCCTCGTAAGCATTGACCGGGAAGGTCTCGTAGCTGCGCCCGCCCGGATGGGCCACATGATACTGGCAACCGCCCACCGAACGGCCGGTCCATGTGTCGACCAGATCGAAAGTAAGCGGCGCATCCACGCCGATGGTGGGATGCAGCGCCGACGGTTGCGACCACGCGCGAAAGCGCACGCCGGCCACATACTCGCTGACGCGGCCGGTTGGCTGCAACGGCACCGGCACGCCGTTCACGGTCAGCACATGACGGTTGTCGTTCAGCCCCAGCGCGCGCACTTCGAGCCGCTCCACCGACGAATCCACATAGCGTACCGTGCCGCCCGGCGAGCCTTCTTCGCCCATCACGTGCCACGGTTCGAGCGCATTGCGAATGGTCAGCGAGACGCCATTCACCGTGGTCGCGCCGACCAGCGGGAAGCGAAATTCGAAGTGCGGGTCGAACCAGCTACTGTCGAACGCGAAGCCCGCCTCGTTCAGTTCGCCGATCACGTCGTCGAAATCCATCTTGGCGAAGGTGCCGAGCAGGAAGCGATCGTGCAGTTCGGTCCCCCACCGCGTGAGCCGCTGCGTGTACGGCGTGTGCCAGAAACGCGCCACCAGCGCGCGCAGCAACAACTGCTGCACCAGGCTCATGCGCGCGTGCGGCGGCATTTCGAAGCCGCGCAATTCGAGCAGACCGAGGCGGCCGGTCGGGCCGTCCGGCGAATACAGCTTGTCGATGCAGAACTCGGCGCGGTGCGTGTTGCCGGTCACGTCGATCAGGATATTGCGCAGCGAACGGTCGATCATCCACGCCGGCAGATTGGCGCTCTCGCGCCCGCCGAGCAGATCGATCTGCCGTTGCAATTCGCGGAACGCGACTTCGAGTTCATAGACCTGATCGTTGCGCGCTTCGTCGATCCGCGGCGCCTGGCTGGTCGGTCCGATGAACAGCCCGGAGAACAGATACGACAGCGACGGATGGTTGTGCCAGTACGCAATCAGACTCGCGAGCAGATCGGGACGCCGCAGGAACGGACTGTCGGCGGGCGTCGCGCCGCCGAGGACGAAGTGATTGCCGCCGCCGGTGCCGGTGTGGCGGCCGTCGGTCATGAACTTCTCGCTGCTGAGATAGCTCTCGGCGGCGGACTGATACAGATACTCGGTGTGGTCGACCAGTTGATCCCAGTTCGACGCCGGATGAATGTTCACCTCGATCACGCCGGGGTCCGGCGTGACCTGCAGGACCTTCAGACGCGCGTCGCGCGGCGGCGGATAGCCTTCGAGCACGACCTTCATTTGCAGCTCGGCGGCGGTCGCTTCGATCGCGGCCAGCAGGTCGAGATAATCGTCGAGCTCGGTGAGCGGCGGCATGAACACATGCAGCAAGGTGCGGCCGCTGCCGAACGCGTCGGTCTCGGCTTTCGGACCCGCGGCCCGTTTCGGGTCACGCGCTTCGACGCAAATCGCCGTGCGCAACGTTTCCTTCGACGACACGCCGCGCGCCGGCGGCTGCTCGCCACCGGTCTGCGGCGCGAACGCCAGCACGCCGCTGCCTGGCATGCCGCTCAGCAAATCCGCTGCCGACGACGACAACGCCGCCACCCGCCGCGCTTCAGCAGGGCTCAGGGTGCGCTGCTCGCCGTCGTACTGCATCCGCAACTGCGTGGCCGAACGCAACGGCACGGGCGGTGCGAACGGATCGTGCGCGTGCTGGTACGGGTAGTCGGTCTTCGACACCCACGGCAAGGCGTCGAGCGGCAGGCGGTAGCCCATCGGCGAATCGCCGGGAATCAGGAACATGCGCTCGTCGCGGAAGAACCAGCGGCCGCTGACCCACTTCGGCGCTTCATGCGGCACGTCACGTTCGCGGCCGAGCGGCAACACGAAGCCGGTCGCGCCGCTCAGACCCGCGTCAAACACGCGGCGCAGGCGCACGCGCTCGAGTTCGTCGTCGAGGCGCGCATCGAGTGGATCGACGTTGACCGGCAGACGGCGTTCGCGCCACAGGTAGTACCAGACGTCTTCGAAACCGGGTTGGATGCAATCCGTGTCGAGGTCGAGCCGGGTCGCGAGATGCGCGAGGAAGCGTTGCGCGTCGGCGGCGGTGTAGTTGCCGGGCTCGCGTTCGTCGCCGAACAGCGACGGATCCTGCCAGCACGGCTCGCCGTCGGCGCGCCAGTAAAGCGACATGGCCCAGCGCGGCAGTTGTTCGCCCGGATACCACTTGCCCTGGCCGATATGCAGGAAGCCATTCGCGCCGTAACGCGCGCGCAGCTTCTCCATCAGCGCGACGGCGTAGCCGCGTTTGGTGGGTCCGAGCGCGTCGGTGTTCCATTCATCGGCGTCGCGGTCGCGCACCGACACGAAGGTCGGCTCGCCGCCCATGGTCAGGCGTACGTCCATCTCCTCGAGTTGACGGTCGACCTCGGCGCCCATGGTCAGCACGTCGGCCCACACCTCTTCGCTGTACGGCTTGGTGACGCGCGGCGTTTCCAGCACCCGCTCGATCGACATGGTGTGCTCGAACTCGACCTCGGACTCGTCGACCGCGCCGGAGATCGGCGCCGCGCTGCCCGGTTCCGGCGTGCAGGCGACCGGAATGTGCCCTTCGCCGGCCAGCAGGCCGGAGGTCGGGTCGAGGCCGATCCAGCCCGCGCCGGGCAGGTACACCTCGCACCACGCGTGCAGGTCGGTGAAGTCGACCTCGGCGCCGCTTGGGCCGTCGATCGATTTAATGTCCGGCGCGAGTTGCAGCAGATAGCCGGACACGAAACGCGCCGCCAGCCCCAGTTGCCGCAAGGTCTCGACCAGCAGCCAGCCCGAATCGCGGCACGAGCCCGCGGCGCTCGTGAGCGTCTCCTCGGGCGTTTGCACGCCGGGCTCCATCCGGATCAGGTAGCGGATTTCGTGTTGCAACCGTTGATTCAGCGCGACGAGGAAGTCGGCGGTGACGGCCGGCGTGCGGTCGATACTCGCGACGAACTCGGCGAAACGCGGCGTCATCGGCCGTTTGACGCGATAGGGCGCGAGTTCCAGCGCGAGGCCGGGGTCGTAGTCGAACGGGAATTGCTCGGCCGACGGTTCGAGAAAGAAGTCGAACGGGTTGTAGACGGCCATTTCGGCGATCAGATCCACGGTCACCTTGAACTCGCGGGTCTTCTCCGGAAAGACGAGTCGCGCCTGATAGTTGGCGAACGCGTCCTGCTGCCAGTTGATGAAGTGGTCGGCCGGCTCGATCCGCATGGAATACGCGAGGATCGGGGTACGGCAATGCGGCGCAGGCCTGAGACGCACGACCTGGGGCGACAGCGCAACCAGCCTGTCGTAGCGGTAATGTGTGACATGATGCAACGCGACGCGTATGGACACACCGGACTCCTGGACGAAGGATGGCAGCCCGCCAAAAAGCAAGCTTCATGCCGTTTATGGAACAAGCGCGAAAATCCGCGTAAATAGCCTGCAACCCCCGGAACACCGCCTGCTGCGAAGTGTGCCGCGTCTGTCGAGCGTCCGGTCGCTCGATTAGCGCGCCTTTCTACCGCCTTCTGCAACGCCGCGCACCAAAGCGGCGCAACGCCGATGCACGATCATGCACGTAATGTGCGTTAAACCAGTGACGTCTGGCAATTGCGGCATAAAGATTGCGGCGAGTCGTCGCTCGTGATCCGCCCGTGATCCGCTCTCCACTTCTCAGGCTCCATCGATGAAAACGTTCCACTGCAATCACTGCTCGCATCTCGTCTTTTATGAAAACGTGCGTTGCGAACGGTGCGAGTCGTTGCTCGGCTATGTACCCGAGGTCGCGGAAATCAGCGCCTTCGAAGACGCCGGCGAAGGACGCTGGCGCAGTCTGCATCCGGATCTGCAAGGCGCGCTGTTCCGCCAGTGCCACAACTACGCAGTCGAAAACGTCTGCAACTGGATGATTCCCGCCGACTCGCCCGACACGCTGTGCCGCGCCTGCCAGTTGACGCGGACCATTCCGAACCTGAGCGCGCCGGACAACCGGCTCTACTGGTATCGGCTGGAAATGGCCAAGCGGCGCCTGCTGTACACGCTGGCGGCGCTCGGTCTGGATGTGAAGTCGCGGCAGATGGACCCGGAGCATGGCCTCGCGTTCGAATTCCTCGAAGACGGCGGCGACGGCGAGCAGGTCATGACCGGCCACGACAACGGACTGATCACGCTGAATATCGCCGAAGCGGACGACGCGTATCGCGAGAAAGTGCGCAGCGCGATGGGCGAGCCGTACCGGACGCTGCTCGGGCACTTCCGCCATGAGACCGGTCATTACTATTTCAGCCAGCTGGTGCAGAACAACCCGCGCTGGCTCGAACCGTTCCGCAAGCTGTTCGGCGATGAGAGCGTCGACTATGGCGAAGCGCTGACGGCCTACTATCGCGACGGCGCGCCGGCCGACTGGCAGGCGTCGCATATCAGCGCGTACGCGACGATGCATCCGTGGGAAGACTGGGCGGAGACGTGGGCGCATTACATGCTGATCGTCGACGTGCTGGATACGTCGACGTCATACGGCGTCGCGCTGCTGCCCGACGATCCGAGCGAGCCGACGCTGACCGACCGCACGCCGGTGGAGGACGCGAGTTTCGAGAATCTGATGAAGCGCTGGTTTCCGCTCACCTACGCGCTGAACAGCCTGAACCGCAGTCTGGGGATGGCGGACGGCTATCCGTTCACGCTCGCCGCGCCCGTGGTGGACAAGCTGCGCTTCGTGCATCGCGTGATCGCGGAGGCGGGCGATAAGTCGCGGCCGAGGGAAGCGGCGGCGCCGGCGGGTCAGGGGCAAGGAGCGGTGGCGGTGGGCGCTACGGCTGCGATAGCGCCTGTCATAGCGCCTGCGGCGGCTCCCGTCCCCGTAGCGCCGCAGCCGCCACCCGTTCCGCCATCGCAGCCTGCGAGTGTCGCCCCCGCGCCCACAGCAACGGGCCAAAACGCCAAGCCCCGGTAACTCAATACTCAATACGCGACGTAAGGCCCCGTCCCGCCGGGCGTCGCCTGTTGCTCGACGGCCGCGTACACATTGCGGCCGTAGAAGAACGGCAGACCCCAATCGAAAATCGTCGACGTGACGAACGCCGGACCCGCCAGCAAAGGCAGCGCCAAACTGCCGCTATAGGTCTGCGCGATCGCCGTCGCATTGCCGACGCTGAAGTTCACCGCGCTCGTCACGCCGTTCACGCCTTCGATCATCGCGCTCAGTTGCTCCGTCGACGCCGGACAGTAATACGAGCTGTTCGGGCTCGCGCACACCGGCATCGCGCTGTTCGCGAAGAACAGGCCGGTCGAGCCGCTGTCCAGAATACTTTGCGAATACGTGGCGCCGCCCTGCACCGTCGTGAACGTGCCGTTCGACGGACTGACGCCGATCACCTGCGCGCCGCCCAACGTGTTGTTGGTCTGCGTGCCGATGCCGAACACCAGTTGCCCCGTCACCGACGCCGCGCCGCCGGAGACCGTCGGCAGGCTCAGCATCGAACCGTTGTTGTCGGTGGCGAAGTAGGGAATCGGGTTGGCCACCTGATACTGCTCGGCCAGCGGAATCGACGTGCACGATGCGCCGCTGCACCCGTAGTACGTACCGTCCACGGCCTGCTGCACGCAGTTCGCGCCGCAGTCGTGCTTGAACACGCCGATGCCGAGAATCCCGTTGGCCTGCAGCGTGGCCGGCGTGTTGCGCGACGAGCCGAAGTTCGCGCAAGCGGCCGGCAGCGACGCGTAGTTCGGATCGATCACCTGGATCGGCAGCGACGCGGCTTTCTCGCCGGCAATCTGCAGATCGGCGAGCCGCACCGAGCCCCACGTGTAGCCGTCGAAGAACTGCATGCATTCGGCGATCTGGTGACCCGAGTTGTCCTGTTGCTGCGGCAGCGGCACCGAAGCCGGCAATTGCGACGCGAAGATGCGCACGCCCCACGAGCCGGTGTCGACCAGCACGTGATCGATGGTCTGGCATTGAGTGGTGCCGGGCGTGCAGATCGTGAGGCTGACGAACGGCATGTTCGGCACGCTGCTCACGCCGGAGTCGACCGTCACGCGCACCGCGTTCGCGGCCACCGCCTGCGACGGAGGCGCCGATAACGCCGTGGTCGAACTGCTTGAACCGGCCGAAGCGCTGGAACCGCCGCCGCCTCCGCCGCCGCACGCGGCGACGAGCAGCGCGAGCAACGTCGCGCCCAACAGGGTGATCGCCGTCGAGGAACGCGAAGAAAAACGTGAAGCAAACAACGAAGACAGATGACGCATGATTCGCTCCGTTATTGAATGACGCCGACATCGACGCCCGCGGGCACCGCTTGCGGCAAGTACGCATGGCCGGCGAATGCGCGCAGATGACCGCCGGAGTAGACCACCAGATCGCTGTTGGACACCGCCAGCGGCGTGCCGCGACGCGTTGCGGTCGCGGCGACGTAGGTGTCGAACGACGTGCCGAGCATCGACTTCAGATCCGGTAGCGTGGGGCCTTGCCACGCGACGCCGAACACGACGCCGTTGGAGGCCACGTATTCGCGTACCTGAGTGCCGGACGGCATCGTGATCAGGTGTACCGAATACGCGCTTTGCGTAGTGGCCGATCGGGCGACGGCATGCAGACGCATCTGATCGCTGTCGATCGTGCTGACGTTCTGGCCTAGCGTGGCGTGTGCGGCGAACGACAGCGCGCAGCTTGCCCCGAGCATTGCGCGAGCAATGCGGGTAGAGAGCATCGGTTTCAAGAGAATGTCCTTCGAGGTGAAACGCTCATGACGACCTTGGCCGGGTCAGTCAGGAACGGGAATCCAGGGGCGCACTCCTGATCGGCGGTGCCGGTTTTGCATTCACACCGGTTGGCTTGCGTGAATGCGTCAACGGAGTGGCGGCGCGAAACTTTAGCGAGCGCGGCATGACGTTGCAATCGTTTGCGAAGCGATTTAAACCGGCGCGCGGCGCGCTGCCGTTCAGGCCTGTTTGATCGTCGGGGAGGGTGTCCCCCACGGACGGTGCTTACGCGTAAGTTTTCGCGTCATAACGCGTTTAAAGCGAACACGCGCATGAAATAACGGGGACGTAGCAAAAAACCATCCATGCGCGTTGCATCGCCTGCGCGATGTAAGCGCGTGCTGAATAAACCGCCCCGAAAAACCGTTTTCCTCTGACGATAAGCGCCGCTTCAAACGCTTTCGTGTGACGAGATCGAACCGCGACGAAGGGAGTTGCCGAGGCGAAAAAAAACCGCAAATGACACGGAGGTCATTTGCGGTATCGGCCGGGATTCGAAATCCCGGCGCCGGTTATTTCTTCTGCTGCTGAAGGAGCGACTTCAGCTCCTGCACATTTTCTTCGACGCGTTTTGCGATCACCGCATACGACTCGGCTTGCGTCTGATACGCGGCTTGCGCGAGTTGCTGCATGTCGGCGAGCGACTTGTGCAGGCTTTGCTGGATCAGCTCGGCGGCCTTCGACGAAGGCGCGGCGCCGCCGCTCGACAACTGCCCCGTCAGCGACTGCATTTCGCTCAACGTGGTGCGCAACATATCCGCCTGTTTCTGCGCGAGCGACTGCATGCCCTGGAAGGCCGTCTGATTTGCCTGAACGAGCGCTTCCATGTCCTTGCGTCGCGCTTCCATGATGGCGGGTACGTCGAAGCCGGGGAGCTTGAACTGCTCCAGCATTTTGGTGAAATCGCCAAACGGATTGGCGGCGTCAGGTCGGTCCATGCGAAATCCTCCTTAACGGTTGAGTACGCGCCGGCGGTGCGTCGCCGTGTTATGTGCCATGACGCATGCACCAGCGGCGTGGCGTGCGCCGCGCGTCCCGCAAAGGCTTACTGCTTCTGGGGTCGGACGGCACATCGGGTCAATCATGCGCCATCCGGCCATATTGCGCCAGCAGGCCGAGCCCTGGAGTGCGTGCCGGCGCTTCAGGGCGCCGACCGTTCCCCTCGTTTCGCAGGCAAGGTTCAGTAAGTTACAGCGCGGCTTCAGTAACCCTACGAAACGGCGTGTCGACTATCGTTGCTCATGGGTCGGCGCACGGTTGCGTCGACCCTCATTCAATGGGAGCGATACCATGAAAAAAAGCCTTATCGGCGCGGCGCTGGCCGCCATCCTGAGCCTGACCGCGACGGCCGCATTCACGCAGGAAGCGCCGCCTGCATCGATGCACGACCACGACCATGGCGGCGGCCCGCAACGCGGCGACGGACCGCCGCCGCATGGTCCGATGGGACCGCGCGGCGCGGGCTTCGCGGTGATCAACGATCTGGAACAACTGCGCCGTCTCTATGCGATGAACGGTCACGAAGGTGAGATCGTCGCGGTGTATCACGACGTGTTGAGCAAGACGCAGGACCCGATGCTGCGTCACTACGTGTACGACTCGCTGGCGCGCGAGCAGTTGAAGCCCGCCAATCCGGATCAGGCCATTGCTACCTTGCGCACCAGTCTGTCGGAAGATCTTGCCGCCGCGAGCAAGGCGCCGGCCGGTCCGGAAAGATGACAATGCAACGACTTTTCCGTGACCTCGAACTGGAAGCGTTACCGCCAACGCACAACGCGAAGCTGTTCGACCGGATGCGTTAGCTGCCCCACATTGCCGCTTCACTGCCTACTTTTCATCTTCCGTCAGGTGATTAGGATGGAGGCTCCGAAACGCTAGAGCCTGGTGAAGAATGCGCTACCCGCTCAACATGGCCGTTGCCGCCGCCCTACTCGTCTTCGTTCTTTGCTGCATCGTCAGGCTCGCGTTGAACTGACGTCCGAATCACGCGGAACTCCCTACGTTTCGCGCCATGACATGGCGCGAAATAATTGTCGAATGGAGTTGCAACAGCGCCTCGCCCATACTTCGTTTCGCTGCCGGTGCGTAAGAAACGAACGCATGTGATCAAGGTGCTTAACGTGCGAGTGCGTCTCGCCGGTGATCAACGATCCTACGGTTGCCCGATCGCCGAACGAGACGCCCGAACATAGCGGCACCCGCGTGCCGACGACAGGACGACCATGTTGCTTTCACTGAATTTCCTCAAGAACCAGACTACCCGACTGGCCTGCATCGCGATGGTGTGCGGCAGCGCGCTGCTGAGCGGTTGCGCCAGCGGCCACATCGACAATGCAAGCGCGGCCACCGCGCAACCGCAAGTGCGGCCGGACAACATTTATGTCTACACGTTCGACACCGATTCCGATCAGGTGAAACTCGACGGCGGCATGCTGCAGAAATTGAAGACGCAGATGGACGGATCATCGGCGGCAGAAAAACAGGCTGCCGATGCGCTCGCCGTCCGTGAACAGGTGGCCGACGAAATCGTGCATCAACTGCAATCGATGGGCTTGCGTGCGATCCGCTCGGACATTCCCGCGCCCGCCGATCAGAACGTGCTGCTCGTGCAAGGCAGCTTCGATACGATCGACTCGGGCAATCGCCGTCGCCGCATTCTGATCGGCCTCGGCGCGGGCAAAAGCCAGGTGAGCAGTTCGGTGCAGATTCTGTATAAACCGGCGGGCGGCGAAGCCCGTCTCGTGCAAAGCTTCAGCGCTTCGGGCGACAGCGGCAAAGCGCCCGGCATGGTAGCAACTGGTGGTGTAGGCGCGGCGGCCGGCAGCATCGCGACGTCGGCGGCGGTGGGCGGCGGCTTGCACGCGGTGTCGGAAACGAAGAAGACCGGTGTGTCGGCGGATGCGAAACGCCTCGGCGACGCGGTCGCGAAACAGATCGCGCAGATCGGGGTGAGCGGCGGCTGGTTGTCGACGCAACAGGCGAAGGGCTAAGCGGTCTGGAAGGTGTGGCGAAGCGCGACGCAGGGAGCGGAACAACGCTCACTGCGCCGCGCTTTTTTATATCTTCACCGACTTCGTATAGCGCAGCCAGACCGCGTCGTGCTGCGTTTTCTCGACTGATGTCAGCGTCAGATACGCGGGCGCTTGCCACTTGTTCATGGCCACTTCGAATGACGACGGATGCTCGCTGCGGCCATCCACCAACGGCAGGATCAGCACGCTCACTTCGTCCACGAGGCCCGCGTTCACGAACGCGCCGCTCACATGCGAGCCGCCCTCCACGATCAGCTTCTTCACGCCGAGTTCGTGCGCGAGCGTCTGCACCACTTTGCCGAGATCGAGCTCATGCTCGCCGCCGAATACGTACGACACACCGATCGATTGCAGGTACGCGAGATAGTCGTCGCTCACCTGGCTGGTCAACACTTCGACCACGTGCGATTTCAACGCCGTATTGCTCTTCCAGGCCACACGTCCTTGCGGGTCGATGGAGATCGCGTACTGAGCGGCATTGCGCTCGACGATATGATCCGTGCGCGGCACCGTGCCTTTCGCAAGACCCTTCGGATAATCGTCGCCGTGCGAAATTTCTTGCATGGTCACGCGGCCGCAGATCCAGCCGTCGGCTTCGAAGGTGGCCGCCGTGTCTTCGTACAGATCCGACGCGAAGTCGAGATGCCAGCCGTCGGTAAGACTGCGGCCGTCGAGCGAGGACATCATGTGAGCGACGATATAAGGTTTCATGCGCAAAGCCTCCGTGTAAGGTCGAGTCAATCGATAGACCTTCAGCAAGGGGCGTTCCGCGATGGCGTGTTTTTTGCCGCGTTAGCTGGAGTGGAGCGGATGCGTTTTCGTTTTCGCTTGCGCTTCGCGATGCACGCCGTCCCAGCGTTTCGCAAGCTGTAGCAGCGCGGGCAGCAAGACGGCCCAGCCGAGCGCGAGTGCGATCCATGCAGCGAACGGCCGGTTGAAATGCACCGCGCCCAATGCGGCGCCGGCACGAAACGATAGCGGCCCGGCCAGCGCGCCGAGCACAGCGGCCAGCGCCGGCCGCGCGCGCAGCCACGCGAACACCACATTGAACTGGATCGCGAACAGCGCCCACAGCGCGCTCATCCAGTATGGCGCGCAACCGTCGATCAACGTGCCGCTCGGATAGACCAGCAGGCCTGCGTAGACCAGCACGCTCTCCCAGATCATGCCGACGCACACTGTTGCCGCGAGCAAGCGGGCTTCGCGCCGGGGCTCGGGTACGCGCGTCAGATGCCAGACGACGGCGCACGCCGCGAACAACATACCGAGCCAGCCAGCGCGACGCGCGGCGCTCAGCACGCAGACGAACCAGCCGGCCTGGCAGACTACGAAGTAAAGGCCGGCCGTTGTGCCGCTGCTGCCACGCGTGAAGAGGTTGGCGAGGGATGTTTTCATCGATTGCATGCGATGGGTCCGTTGAGGGTGATGGTCCCGCCGTGCCGGCGCTGCGAGAGGGCACGCGTGGAAGCCGTTGTGCGGCTCTCTTGTGATTACGCGTGAAACGCCACGATGGATGCGCGACACTGAGACATCGCCTCAGGACGTGGGATGACTGGTGCAAGGTCTGTCAGACGAGGATTGCCACCTCCACCATTGCCGTAGTGAATCTGTCGCAGACCAAGTCTCCCCTCCAAATGCATCAGCAGACCGCCGCACGGTCCGAGCTAGCTGCGCACGTCCGGCAACAATCGGCCAGTTACGGTCATTCGACATTGGCGTACGGATCGTCGACAATCGAACATCTAATTGACAGAACCTTCTCACGCTTAGGCCACCACGTGAAAACTAGCAGGCTGGTGAACGTTTTGGTAATCGTACTTGGGCTCTGTCTTGCGCTGTACCGTTTGCGAGCGATCGGTCCTTGGACCCCTATAACAATCATCGGTACCGTCCTTGTTGTGTTTATCGGAGTGGTTTGCATTGCCATAGCCTATCGACGGCAAAATGTGACTACTTCCTCTCAGGCAGGAGCCAATGCCAAGAACAGAAATCTTGGCATTATCTTGCTCGGTAGTATGCTGATTTTTCTGATTCTGATGGCTGGCTGGTTTGGATACATGGCTTCAACGGTGCAACGCTGGGAGCGCGCGGAACGGACATGGTCGACGACCGAGGGTGTCGTAGAGTCCTGGGCGATCCGATCATCGACCGACCGACGGTCAGGACGGGTTACATGGTCCCCATATTGGACTTATTCGTTCACTGTAAACGGTCAGCGGTTCGGCAGCACGAGCATCGAAATACCTTCAGGCTACAACGCACACTGGTATGCCTCTTCTGCAGCTGCGGAGGCTGATGCAATGTCTAGGCTGGTCGGGTCCACCGTACAGGTTTACTACGACCCAGAACACCCCCAACAGTCCGTACTCGACCGAAGAACTTCCAATCCGGCTGACTGGGTTGTCTGGGGCCTTTGCGTGTTTCTCCTCGGAGCGGCCGCCCCGCTTGGCTGGGTCATCTTCCGAGTCACGATAAGAATCAGAGCTGAGTTACATGCTCCGCAGACGTAAAGTGATTTTTCAGTCGGGCTGCATTTGGCGTCGAAAAAGCATCGAACGTCCCTTATCGAGAGAGCATGAACGTCGGCTCCGGGTCGTGAGTTGCCGCTCGCGGCCTTGTGAGGTTTAGGCGATGTGTCCCGATGGCATGAGGCCCTTTGCGGCGATGAGCCGTCGTTCGCAGTCTTGAGCCGAACGGCCGCTGTCCATCGATTAAGTGGTGTTTGCTGGTGATGCACGATCTAACCCACGACTATCCGCGTGAACAAGGTCAAGGCAAGCGTCGGTAGCATCACCACTGCGCCGACCTTCAGAAACGTCATAAAGCCCACGTCTTCTCCCTCGCGGCGAATTGCGTTCAGCCAAAGGATTGTCGCGAGCGAACCGGTGATCGACAGATTTGGACCCAGGTCGACACCGATAAGCAGTGCGTCGGTGACGAGCCTCGAACCATGAGCCTGCATGACAGTTGAGCTTGCGATCAAACCTGCTGGCAGGTTGTTCATCAGGTTGCTCGCGATAGCAATGATGCCTCCCGCGGACGCCGCAGTCGCCCGTTCGCTATGTAGCGCCGCGTGTTGCAGCAATGCTGCCAGCGCGGCAATTACGCCGGTGTGATCCAGCATCTCGACCAGCACGAACAAAGCTGCCACTAGCGGCAACACGCTCCACGATATTTCGAAGATCATCGGCAGCGGGGACTTGCGTTCCCGAATCAGCACGATCATGGCGGTCAGTGCGCCGAGCGTCGCGGTCGGCCACCCGAGCGGAATATCGAACGCGGAAACGGTCAGTAAAACCGTAGCGGTTACCGCAATACCAGCAAGCGCAACGCGCCCGCTCGCTGACAACTTCGACGATTCCAGATCAGCCTCACATTGGCCTGAAAGCGCTTCTCGTTGAGTCCAGCGTAACAGCGCATAGGTGAGGCCGATCGACAGCAGCGAAGGCACGGCGAAGCGCGTCAACCAGGCACCCAAGGCCGGCGTGTGATTGCCGTACAGCACGAGATTGGCCGGGTTCGAGATTGGCAACACAAAACTGGCCGCATTCGCGACGAACGCACAGATGAACAGCAACGGCAGCGGAGGCGTCCTGGCCTTCTTTGCGGCGGCAAACACGGCGGGTGTCAACACCACGGCGGTGGCATCGTTGGAGAGGAACGCGGTGATCACCACGCCGACCAGGTACACCAGCAGGAAGAGCCTGCGAGGCGAGCCTTTGGCATGATTGACCGCTAACACTGCGACCCAGTCGAACAGGCCCTCGCGGCGCGCAACTTCCGAGAGCAGCATCATGCCGATCAGGAAGAGGTAGACGTCGCTCCCCCTGTTGATCGCATGAATCGCGAGATCCACGGGTAACAGGTGCAGAGACACCAGTAACCCGGCGCCGCAGACCGCCCACACGGCCTCCGGCCATTTGAAAGGGCGTACGATCACGCCGGCGGTGGCCGCCGCCGCGATACCCCACGAAAGAAAGAGTGAATTCACCGACAAGATTTCCGTAGATCAATAAGCGCCGTCGTTAGGAGGCAGACGGCGTCGAGTCCATTCCATGGCCATCCAGGCCCCCACGCGTGCTGCATGCGCGTCGGAGCCCTGCGCCGCAACAAAGCCACAGCGCCAGCGAGGCGGTCGAAATCGCACCGAGCGCGATGAAGGCCGCGGGATAACCAAAGTGATGAGCAAGCAGACCGCCGAGCATCGGACTCAACGCAGCGCCCGCCGCCTGCACCGTCATCACGACGCCTTGTCCGGCGTTGATGCGGCCGGTGCCGCTCAGCAGGCGCACGACCAACGCCGGCACCGCGACGCTTTGCAGGCCGGCGCCTATACCGTCGAGCGCCTGCACAGGCCACACCCCCCACGCGTGGATTACCGAGGCGGCGATCAGTCCGCGCACCGGCAGCGCCAGGAACGTGAGCAGAATGACCCACCAGTAGCCATGCCACCGGATCAGCCGGTTAGCGAGCATCGCCGCAATCAACATCACCGCCTGGGCGATCACGACGGTCTCAGCGGTGAACGCGCTCGGGTCGGCCTGGTGCGCTGCGACGATCGCGAGGCCATAGAGCGGCAGCATCGCGGCGTTGCCCAGGTGAAACATCGCGAGCGCCGCCGCGAGTACACGCAGTGGGCGGCACTGCACCAGAATCCGGAAGCCGCTGACTTCGCCATCGGTCGAAGCGCCGTGCGATTCGTGCGATTCGTGCGGCGCCAGGCCTCTGGCCACCTGATGGTCGATGCTGTCGCTGCGAATCATCATGACCGCCGCGATCGACAGCAGGCCGAACACCGCGCTCAAGGCGAACACCGCGCCGAAACCGTAGCGCCACCCCAACCAGCCTGATAGCGCCGCGGCCACGACATTGCCCGCATGATTCGCCACCTGGTTACGCCCGAACTGCCGGTCGAAGCCGCTTTGCCGCGCGACGCCCAGCGTGATGCCGGCCATCGCCGGCCCGATAGCGGCGCCCGTGATCGCGGTGGCGACCTGTGAGGCCGCGACCATCCAGTAGCCGTGAGAGACCAGCAACAATCCTGACGCCAGCACAGTCATCACGCCCGCGACCACGATCAAGGCACGCTTGTGACGGGTGCCATCGACCAGCGCGCCGGCCGGCGACGTCGCCAGCATTCCTGCGATGCCGCCGATACTCATCACCGTGCCGATCGTGTCCGTGCCCCATCCGCGCGCTTGCAAAAACACACCGAGAAACGGACCGATGCCGGCCTGAACGTCGGCCATGAAGAAGTTCAGTGCTTCGAGTGCGCGACGGGTTTTCACGGTGCCTCACGATCACGACGGTTGAGCCAGGAGCAGGAGCCTTATGCAACCCCTATGCCATCCGCGCGTGCCGCATCGGACGGAGCCGGCACGCACCCGCGCATTCGCAGGTGTCGGTTTGCTGGACACTCGCTGTCCAGCAAACCGACAGCAGTCAATGACGCCAGGTGCACGAGCATCCGCGATCGCGACACCTGCGGGGATCGCCCATTACCTGGCCCGTGGCGGGCCGGGTTTTTGCTATGCTTAAAGCCCCCTCGTTCCTTGCACATCCATGCCCGCAACCCGATTGCGCCTCTCGTTCGCTAACCAGCTCGTGGTTTTCTGGCTATTGGTAGCGGTCATGTGTGCACTCCTGATCGGGCTCGTCTGGTTTATGGCCCAAGGCAATCTGGAGCGGCAAATCAGCGTCGCACGTGAACAGACGCTGACCGGTTGCAAGGCGGTCGCGTCGCGCTACGACCTGTCGGTCGAACGGATCGCCGATGCGCAGAGCGCGCCGAACACGGATCTGATGCACGCGATTCTCGACGTCGTGCTCGCACAGATGCCGGGCGTCGAAGGCGGTTTCTGGCGTTCGACGGACAGCACGCGTGGCGTTTTCGACGCGTACGCGTTTCCGACCTACGAGGGCAGTGGCATCAAGCGGGATATTCCCGAGGCCGAGACGCCGTTGATTCTGCGCACCCTTCGCGCGGCGGCCGGCGGTCACGCGGCGTCTGACTTTGTCGAAGGACAGCAGGACGCCGTGATCGTCTCGGCCTGTCCGGTGCCCAGACGTGCCGGGTTGCTTGCCTGGACGCTTACGCGCGTGCGGCCAGCGCTCGGTCAATACGGCAAGACACTCGTCACCGGGCTTGCGGTGCTGCTCGCCGTGATCGTCGCGATCGCGATTGCTTTGGGAACACGGCTGCGCCGCTGGCGCGCCAATCTTGCCTGGGTCGAGAAAAGCCTGAGCAAATCAACAGACCCGAATGCACCTTTCACGCCGATCGAGGCTACCGGCGAGCCTGACCTCGACAAGATCGTCGTCGCATTCAACGCGTACGGTGCACGCACCACAGCACTGCAGCAGCAAGCGGGCGAACTCGACAGAAAGCTCGCGGGCGCCGAGCGGTTTGCCGCACTCGGCCGGCTGGCAGCGCAAATCGCTCACGAAATCCGCAATCCGATCGGCGCGATGCGGCTCAAAGCGGAAAACGCGCTGGCCGGCGACGCACAGCGCAAGCACCGCGCGCTGGCGTCGATCCTCGAACAGATTCAGAGGGTGGAGGTGCAGTTGTCCGGTTTGCTTGCGCTTACGCAGCCCATCCGCGTAGACAGGCAACAGGTCGCCCTACATGAATGGCTGATGGCGCGCGTCGAATTGCATCTCGACGCGGCATCGCGGGCCGGCGTCATGCTCGGCCTTGCGCAGGACGCCGACATGCCCGACGAGGCGTGTTTCGATGCCGCCCAGCTGGCCCGAGCTATCGACAATCTGATACTCAACGCGCTGCGGCATACACCCACCGGTGGCCACGTCACGTTGCGTGCGACGCAGCGTGCGGCTACTTTAAGCATCGAAGTTGCCGACGATGGGCCGGGCGTGCCGCCCGCCGAGCGCGAGCGCATTTTCGAGCCATTCGTAACCAGCGACGCCGCCGGCTCGGGGCTCGGTCTCGCCGTGGTGCGCGAGATCGCGGTGGCGCATGGCGGTCGCGCCTTCTATGCCGGGCGCGAGCACGGCGCCTGTTTCGTGATCGAGATGCCATGCCACACATCCTGATCGTCGACGACGACGACGCCTTCCGCGAAAGCCTGGCTGAAACGCTCGGCGATCTCGGCCACGACACGACGCAGGCGGGTTGTGGTCACGACGCGCTCAGCCTGCTCGAGAGCGGCACGCGGATCGATTGCATGTTTCTCGACTTCAGGATGCCGGACCTGAGCGGCATCGAGGTGCTCGAACGGGTGCGCGCGATGCCCACGCGTGCGGCGCTGCCCGTGGTCGTGCTGACCGCATTCGCCACCAGCGACAACACCATCCACGCCATGCGCCTGGGCGCCTTCGAGCATCTGACGAAGCCGGTCGGGCGCGATACGATCGCGACGCTGCTCGCGAAGATCGTCGCGTCGAACGGTGACCTGTCGGGCGCGGCACCCGCAGCGTCTGGTGAAGAGCCCGTCGACGCGAACACGCCGCGGCTGCTCGGCAACAGCGAAGCCTTACGCGATGCGCAGAAGCAGATCGGTCGCGCAGCGGCCACCGATTCGACCGTGTTGATCACCGGCGAAACCGGCACCGGCAAGGAAGTCGCCGCCCGCGTACTGCACGACGCCTCGCGACGCAGGCACGGACCCTTCGTCGCAATCAACTGCGCCGCGATCCCAGCCGAACTGCTGGAAAGCGAACTATTCGGCCACGTGAAAGGCGCGTACACCGGCGCGGCGACGCAGAGGACCGGACGGATCGCCGAGGCGGACGGCGGCACGCTATTTCTCGACGAGATCGGCGATCTGCCGCTGCCCATGCAGGCCAAATTGCTACGCGTGATTCAGGAACGCACGCTCACGCCGGTCGGCAGCAATGCGAACGTACCGATCGACGTGCGGATCGTGGCCGCGACGCACCGCGACCTCGTGGCGGAGGTCACCGCTCGCACGTTCCGGGAAGACCTGTTCTATCGCCTCAACGTGATTCCGATTCATTTGCCGCCACTGCGCGAGCGACCCGCCGACATACTGCCGCTCGCCACCCATTTTCTCGCGACTGCGGCGAGCCTCGGCGGCCCGGCGCGAAGCTTGAGCGGTGACGCGGAGCGCCGTCTTCTCGTCCACGCATGGCCGGGCAACGTGCGCGAGTTGAAGAACGCGATTGAACGCGTCGCGGCGCTCGCACGCGGCCCGCTCGTCACGGATGATGACCTTGCCTTTCTGAGCGCGCCGCGCGCGTCGGCCAGCGAAATTCCCTCCGCGCTGCTCGATCTGCCTTTGCCGCAGGCCATGGAATGGCTGGAGCGTGCAGCGATAGAGCGCGCATTGCAGCAGACGGCCGGCAATCGCGCGGAAGCTGCGCGCCGGCTCGGCATCAGTCGCCAGTCGCTTTATACGAAAATGGCGGCGTATAAGCTCGATTAGCTTTGCTCAGATGGTCCGCGTGGATGTCCAGCTATCGGACACCCCATGTCCAGCAGACGGACATCCTCCCGCGGCGCAGCGGGCGAAAGGCCTGCTGTAGCAGGCATTGCACAATGGCATAGGGCTTGCAAAGACTCCCGTACGACATTCCAGTCGAAGGAGTCCGATGATGAACCGGTTCAATCTGATTGCGCAGGCGACGCTTGCGCTCGCCGTGATGGCGACTGCGGCTTGCGCCGCGCAAACAGCGCCGTTACCGCAAAACAGCGCAACAACGCCGCCGATGGCGCCAATGCCGCCTGGCGCCGGCGGGTCTATTCCAGACCTGTCGAACGGTGCGCCGCCGATGCCTGCTCCGCCAGGTGCCGGCGCGCCGACGCCACCGCCGCAAGCGCGTGATAACGGACCGCTCGACGGCGCGCCCGCCAACGTGAGCGGCGTCGTCCGGCGTTTTCTGATCAATCCCGATGGCGAAGTTGACGGCATGCTGCTCGCCGACAATACCCTGGTGCGTTTCCCGCCGCACGTGGGTAGCCAGGTGGCCAGCACGATGTCGCCGGGGGACACCGTCAACGTGAGCGGCTTCGCGCAACAGCCGGACGGCACATTGCGCGCGAGCCTGATCTCCGATACGAAAAGCGGTCGCAGTGTCGCCGATCAGCCGCCGTCGGCCAATGCGCAGCGTCTGCCAGGTTCGCTGGCCGGTATCGGGCTGGTCAAGCTCAGCGCAGTGGGGCGCGTGCTGCGTGTGACGACGGCTCCTCGTGGCGAATCCGACGGCGTGCTGCTTGCCGACGGCACGGTGATCAAACTGACTCCGCCCGCTGCCCTGCAGTTTGCCAATCTGCTGCGTCCAGGAACGACCATCGCCGCACAAGGCTACGGCACCCGCAACCGGTATGGCGAGGCGCTGCAGGCCACCGCATTCGGTACACCGGGCAACCTGACCACCCTTTACGGCAACTTGCCCCAGTAACTCATTCAAAGGAGTGCACCCCATGCATTGGATCGATCCCGCTTGCCTGCCCGAAACCCTCGGCAAGGTCTCGCAATTCCTGCTCAATCCGCACGGCGAACTCGACGGCCTCATCCTCGAACGCAGCGGCCGCCCGCCGCAGCAAGTGCATTTTCCGCCGCATCTGTCGAAACGTGTCGCGAGACATGTCGCGATCGGCGACAGCGTGCGGGTCCGCGGCGTCAAACCTCGCTCAGCCGACCTCGTCGTGGCGATTTCACTGACCACGAAGAACGCGGTCGAGATCGTCGACGACGGTCCGCCGCATCATCATGACGCGAAGGAACATACGCCTCAGATGAAGACGCGACCGGCAGACGTGCAAGGCGAAGTCGTATTGCCGCTGTTCGGTCCGAAGGGAGAATTACGCGGCGCGTTGCTGGATGACGGCACGTCGCTCCGGATGCCGCCGCATGCCGCCGCTGAACTTGCGGCCTATCTCGCGCCGGGGGTTCATGTGCAGGCGTGGGGTGACGGCATCAAAAATCGGCTCGGTCGCACGGTGAACGTTCATGAAATCGCTGAACTCGTCGACGACGTGTCCGGACCGGGCATTGAGAAATGACAGTTCGCCGGTCGTAAAAGACCGGCTCGCCCGTTATCGGTCGGGCAAAGCCCTACATTTATTTCCGGCGATGCCGTTATCGGAGCGAGTGGCAATTTTCCAGCTTCGACCGGCTCGCCGCAATCGCCTGATCATCGTGGATGCCTTAGTCGAAAGGCTCCGATGATCGTTGGCGTCCTGGGCACTTTGATGGCACTGGCGGTCACAGCGATCAGCCTCGCCACGCTTCAGGCCGCGAGGAACGAGGCACTGGAACATGCACACGACACGTCTGGAAACGTTACCTCCGTTCTCGTCAGCAACATCGAGCGGACCTTTGAAACGTCCAACAATGCCCTTCTGACATTAATTGCAGCCTGGCAGAATCCTGCTGTGCAAAGCATGAACTCCGCAGTACGACATAAAATTTTCTTTAACAGCACCCCAGCCGAGTACTTGACCGGTGCTGGCGTTACAGACAGCAAAGGACGGCTAATCGACGGCTGCTGCGGTACCTCCCATCGATGGAATTTTAGCGACCGGGACTATTTTGTGGTTCAGCGCGAGTCGGCAAACGCGGGGCTCTATCTGTCATCGCCTTACCGTGCACGGTCGAGAAGCGGAGTCGAAGCCATTGCGTTGTCCAGACGGATCAACCAGCCGGACGGCTCATTCGGCGGTGTTGTCATGGTCGCGATCGATCTTGCCTATTTCCGCCAGCTCCTTTCAACGCTTGATGTAGGCCCTCACGGTATCACTGCGGTTGTCCGTACCGATGGCACGGTAATCGCAAGAAATCCCCCGCTCAGCACGGCTCAGACCATCACATCGGCGACTTTTTTCTCGCGTATGGCGAACCATGATTCCGGTTTCTATGCCGCGCGATCCTCTATCGACGGAACAGTTCGTTTATATACATTTCAGCGCATTCCCGGCACGCCCCTTATTGCCGTCGTCGCACCTGCGGAAACAGATATATTAGCCGGTTCCAGACGCATGACCTGGATGGTCGGCGTATCCACTGCAAGCATAGGCATTGCGTTCTGTGTGGTGGTATGGCTGCTTGCGTTCGCGCTTGGGGAGCATGTGAAAACACAGGTCCTGCTGACTGAGCTTACCCAGACAGACCCGCTGACGGGTATCAAAAATCGCCGTGCCCTGGATGAGTTTCTCGAAAACGAGTGGGAAAGGCTTCGTCGCAACGATAGCTGTCTGTCGGTGCTTTTCATCGATGCCGATCATTTCAAGCAATACAACGATAGTTACGGCCACGCACAAGGCGACCTCGCATTAAAGCATCTCGCTGCGTGTATCAGACAGCATGCGATTCGCCGTGGTGACCTTACCGCGCGGTACGGCGGCGAAGAATTCGTCGTCGTGTTGCCCGACACCGATGAAACTGGAGCGGCGCAGGTCGCTGAAGCGATACGCCATGAGGTCGAAAACGGGTCGATCGATAATTCCGGAACGCTAGCGCGGTTTACGGTGAGCATTGGCTGCGCTACTGGCCGTCGCGCGCATCCTCGATCGCTTGCGGAGTTGACGAATAACGCGGATTCCGCGCTGTATGCGGCCAAACGCGGCGGCAGAAACGCTGTTGTCTCTGCAGAGGATCAACTGCAAAACAGATAGCAGCACCGCCTCAGCGCGATCGCTGGCAGCAGTTTGGGAAACCGGAAAACTTGCGGCTGGTTTCATGGCTTGGCTAGTGAGCCGTGATGGATTCGTCGCTCGACGCGTACGACAGAAGCGGACACGTCAATAAAACCCACCCCGAGCCCGCGCATGACGCGGATCGGCCATACCCCGCAGCGACTCCAGCCCACGGCTGATCCAGCTTTTAACCGTACCGATCGGCGCGTCCAGCGTATGAGCGATTTCCGATTGCGATTGCCCACGAAAATAAGCGAGCGCGATCGCCTGCCGCTGCCCGGGCGTCAAGCGGCCGAGATAAACCGACAGCCGTTCGGCATCCAGCGCAACCTGCTGCGATAAATCGCCGTCGCCGCTTGCATTGCGTTCGTCGAGTTCCTCGACGTACACGCCCGCATACGGATTGCGCCGCAGGTAATCGAGCGCCTGGTTCTTCACGATGGTCGACATCCACGTCGACGGCGACGCCTTGTCCGGATCGTATGAACCGGCGAAGCGCCAGATCTTGATGAAGCCGTCCTGCACCACTTCTTCCGCGGATTCGCTGGTGCGTGTCACGCGCACCGCCAGCCCGAACAGCGACGGCGCCGACAGCCGGTACAGCGCCTCGAACGCGACCGCGTCGCGCTTGGCGATGCGTTTGAGGAGCGCCGCGAGATACACGCTCCGGTCGTCCACTGCGGGCGCGCAGAGGCTCACGTCCGTCGAAGCATGCTGTGGCATTCCCCCTCCTTCGGAACGGTGCGTGCCGGTTTACTCTGTGGCGGCTTGCGGCAGCGGCGATTGCTGCGGCGACGGCGACTGCGCCTGCGCTTGCAACGCCGGCGCGGCGAACCAGCCCTCCTCCCGCGCGACGCGTTCGAGCGCGGCCTCGATCATCGCGCACGCCCGGTTGCTGACGTCGCCGAGATAACGGTGCAACGCGGCGTCCTGCGCCGAGCGGGACGAGCAGGTGTCGCTGTAGCGTTCGAACGCCGACAGCTTCATGACCAGTTCCGCCAGATGACGCGGGCACTCGCAGGCAATCGTCGACGAGCGCGCCGCGATCGCCTCCAGTTCGGGATCGTCGTAGCGACGCCGCACGCGCGACCAGACGGCGTCGTCGCCGGTGCGCTCCTGAATCCGCACGCGCTCGCAGAGGTCGCCCAGCATCTGGCGGAATTCCGTTCTGCCGTCGGCCTCGCGATACAGGCGCACGCCCGCCACGCGCAATAGTTCGGCCGCTGGCCCGGTGCCGAAACCGTAGACCACCGCCATCGCTTTAGCCTGATGCGCGTCGCCGAGCGCAATGATTTGCGCCGCGATGTCTTCCTGAAGCGAGTCAACGTTGACGAGCAATGCGTCGATCGACTCGCTTTTGCCAGCGCTCTGAGCGGCGGCGTCGGCAAGGTCGGCGAACGTGCTCAGTGTGTTCACGCCATAACGCCGCACATCCACGCCAGAACCTTGCAGGCGCTGCGCGAGATTGCCCCCCACCAGCCCAAGCTTGATATCGACGGTGTCGGCGACGCCAAAGTCCGGCGGGCCGTCGCCTTCGCGTGCGTTGCGGGAGGCCAGAAACTGCAACTGCTCGCGATCGAGCCGCGCAATCGCGCCGATCGCGTGGCCCCGGCTCACCAGCATCTTGATCAAAGTGAGGCGCCGAACGTCGTCTTCGGTGTAGAGCCGCTGTCCGGACGCGGTCTTGGCCGGACCGATCACGCCGTAACGGCGCTCCCAGATCCGCAGCGTCGTGACCGGCATTTTGGCCAGGCGCGCCGCTTCGCCGCTCTTGTACCCCTGTTGAATCGGAGATTGCTCGTCATGCGTAGTCACCATGAAACTCCATATGGGTCATCTTCGTTTCAAGCATAGGCCAAATTGCGCTACACCGACACGACTTATTGACTCAATTCCTCCATTTGAAACGCCTTTTTTGATGCGCTATGCTTTTTTCGTCAATCCCATGCTCCGCCTCGAATCACCGCGCCGCGCCCGCCGCTCCTGGTCCCGGGCGCGCGCCGTCGCCGTCCGCCGACGCCGGATCGTCCACTCAGCCACGCAGGCCGCATCGTGAACATTTCTGATTCCCGCCCGCATATCGCGGTTGTCGGCGCCGGCATCGCCGGCTTGTCATGCGCCACGACGCTGCGCGCCGCCGGCTGCCGGCTGCGTCTGTTCGACCGCAGCCGCGGCCCGGCCGGGCGCATGAGCGCGCGACGCGACGGCGACTGGCAGTGCGACCACGGCGCGCAATACTTCACCGCCCGCGACCGCGCGTTTCGCGCCGAAGTCGCGCGCTGGCAAAAGGCCGGCGCGGCGGCGGCGTGGCCCGCGCGCCTCGCCGTGCTGGACGCGCCGAACTCAACCGCGCACACCACGCAGATCGAGCGCTTCGTCGGCACGCCGCGCATGAGCGCGCCAGCGCGGCTGCTGGCCGAGACGCTGCCGCTCACCACCGATTGCACCATCGAGAAAGTGCTGTGCGAGCCGCGCGGCTGGCGCTTGTGGTCGGCCGAGCACGGCGTGATCGACGACCGTTTCGACGCCGTCGTGCTGGCGATGCCGGCGCCGCAAGTCGCGCCGCTGCTGCATGCACCCGCGCCCGAGCTCGCCGTGATGGCCAACAGCACGGTGATGCGCGCGTGCTGGGCGCTGATGCTGCGTTTCGACGCGCCGCTGCCGCTGGCCTTCGACGCCGCTTTCGTCAATCACGGCCCGCTGCGCTGGATGGCGCGCGACAGCAGCAAGCCCGGCCGCGGCGGTCCGGAAACGTGGCTGCTACATGCGCGAGCGGAGTGGAGCGAGGCGCATCTCGACACGCCGCCGGAGCAGGTCGCGGCGGCCATGCTGGCGGCGTTCGAACAATGCGGCGGACGCAAGCCCGTCGCATGGACCGCGCACCGCTGGTCTCACGCGGACGTGGCGCCCGACGGCGATCCAGCGCCCGGTTACGTGTGGCGCGAGATGGATGGCTTGGGGTTATGCGGCGACTGGCTCAACGGCGGACGCGTCGAAGGCGCGTGGTTGAGCGGGCGGGCGCTCGGGCATGAAATGCTGAGGGCGCTGCAGTCGGTTTAACGGGGGAGAGTGAAGCGGGTTTGTTGGCGCAGGCAGACGGTGCTTTACGCGCAGCCGTTGCTTCTAGCGACCGGCATGCTCGAAGCGCCGTAAGAGACGCCGCCCTACGCCACGCGCTCACTTCAAATTCAAGTGGGAAAAAACGAAAACGCGCCGTTCGCCCGCACGATCCAATCGCAGGCAAACGGCGGGCGCAACAACGGACAGCCAGCAGCGAACGCCGCAGCCATCCGTCAGCCCAAGATTCAACCCACGATTCAGGCCACCTTATAACGCTCAAGCCAATGCGCATACGGCGCCGGCAACGTCCACGACGGACGCTCGATCCCCAGCTTCTTCGCCGCGTGATACGGCCAATGCGGATCGGCCAGGTGTGCGCGGCCGACCATCACCAGATCGAGCTGCCCGTTCTCGACCGAGCGGTTCGCCAGTTCCGGCGTATCGATGCCCCATGCCGACGACACCGGAATATCCGCTTCACGCCGCACCCGTTCGGCGATCGGCGCGAGGAAGGCCGGCGCCCACGGAATCGCCGCCGTCGGCGTCGAAAAACCGACGCTCACGCTCAGCATGTCCAGCCCTTCGCGCTTGAAGTTTTTCGCCAGTTCGATCGATTCCACGAGGGTTTCCTCGTCGCGGCCGTCGTACTCGATCACGCCGAAACGCGCCGTCAACGGCAGATGTTCCGGCCACACCTTGCGCACCGCCGCCAGCGTTTCGAGCATGAAGCGGCTGCGGTTGTCGAGGCTGCCGCCGTACGCGTCGTCGCGCTGATTCGAGTGCGTCGAGAAGAAGCTCTGGCCGAGATAGCCGTGCGCGAAATGCAGTTCGAGCCATTCGAAGCCCGCGTCGAGCGCGCGTTTTGCGGCGGCGACGAAGTCTTCGCGAACCCGCGCGATGTCGTCGAGCGTCATGGCTTTCGGCACTTTCGGCAAACCGCCGCCGAACGCAATCGCCGACGGCGCAAGGGTTTGCCAGCCGCGCGGGTCGTTTTCAGCGATATGGTCGTCGCCTTCCCACGGACGGTTGGCGCTGGCTTTGCGGCCGGCATGCGCGATCTGGATGCCCGGCACCGCGCCGGACGCCTTGATCGACGCGACCACCGGCGCGAACGCCTGCGCCTGCTCGTCGTTCCAGATGCCCGCGCAGCCCGGCGTGATGCGGCCTTCCGGCGACACCGCCGTCGCTTCGACGATCACCAGCCCCGCGCCGCCGCGTGCCAGACCGGCGAGGTGCACGCGGTGCCAGTCGTTGATCAGACCGTCTTCGGCGGTGTACTGGCACATCGGCGGAATGGCGATACGGTTGCGCAAGGACACGTCCTTGAGCTTGTACGGCTGGAACAATGCGGACATTCGGTTCAACTCCTTCTGGGATAAGCTTGTACGGTAGTTCGATAAACATCGAATAACGAAGTATCTCAGAAACGTTTATGATCTGCAGGATGCGTACTTATAACCATCCTGCCGCTGAGGACTTCACGCTCGGGCGGCTCTTCCATGCGTTGAGCGATCCGGTGCGGCTCGAGATCGTGCGACGGCTGGCGTCGGTCGACGAGGCCACCTGCGGCGATCTCGACGGCGGCCGGCCGAAGTCGACGGTGTCCCATCATTTCCGGATCCTGCGTGAGTCGGGGCTCGTGCGCACGCGCGTGGCGGGCACCGTGCATCAGAATTCGCTGCGGCGCGCGGAGCTGGACGCGCGTTTCCCCGGTTTGATGGAGGCGGTGCTCAGGCAGCTCGTCGCGGAGGATTTCGCGGCGAACGAGCCGGTGCTGAGCGAGCCGGCCTGAACGGCAGGCCGGAAACCAGCGGAATCGGCGGACGAGGTGGACGACGCGTAGGCGGATCTACTCGCGCCAGAGCTTGCGCATCAGCGCGAGCAACGCGGTCGGCGCGGTGCCTTTTTGACAATAACCGTCAAAATTGTGGCGCGCTTTACCGGTTTCCTTCACGTGATCCTCGTCGAGCGATGTGAACGCGACGATGCCGAGACTGTGTGTCGGCAGATAGCTGCGCAGCGCGCTCGCGGTCTCGTAGCCGTCGTGCTCCGGCATCATGATGTCGAGCACCACGACGTCCGGCACCCAGTCCTTCACACAGCGCAGCGCTTCCGCGCAACCGTTGGCGGAGCGGGCTTCCACGCCTTCGTAGGAGAGATAGGTGGCGAGCGCTTCGGCCGCGCCGGCGTTGTCGTCGACAACCAGCACGCGCGGCATTTCGTGTAAGACCCGGATCTCGCGGGCGCTCCACCTTTGACAGGTCGATGGGGTTCGGGACATGGCTAACCGCTTGCGAAAAAAACACTTACCGCCAGCAAGCTGCGTACCATACCCGCTGTTGTCGTCCCTGCCCCTGTTCAAACCGGCCGCCGCTGCCATGCTCTCGCTCTCATGAAACCGCTCGCCAACCGGGACCATCAACTGCGCCTGTTCGTCGCCGTCGCAAAGGCGAATTCGTTGCGCGAAGCCGCCGAGATTCTCGGCCTCACGCAACCCGCGCTGAGCAAACAGATTCGCGCGCTCGAAGCGGCGCTGAACGAGACGCTGTTTCTGCGCCACGGCCGCGGCATGCAGTTGACGCCCGCCGGCGAAGCGCTGTTTCTGAAACTCGAACCGCTGTTCAACTCGCTCGACGCCACCTTCGCGCACGCCGGTCATCCCGGCGAACAGCGCGGCACGCTGCGCATTGCGACCGTGCAAACGCTGGTGGCCTGGTTCATCCCCGAGTTGAGCCGTCAATTGCTCGCGCTCTACCCTGACCTGCTGCTGACGATTCATTGCGACAGTTCGGCCAACGTGGTCGAAAGCGTGGAGCGCGGCAAAGCGGATCTCGGTTTTGTCTATGAGACCGCCGTGGATGGCCCCGAACTGGTCGCCGAACCGCTATTCGACGAACGGCTGGCGCTTTATATCCGCGCTGGCCACACGGCCGACGCCGACGCGCTGGCCAACCTCGGCGGCTTGCCGCTGATTCTGCCGCCGCGGCCGTTCGCGCTGCGCCGTATGGTCGAGCGGGCGCTGGGGTATAGCGTGCAGCCGTATATCGAATGCGATTCGCTCGAATTGTGTCTGCGCCTCGTGTCGATCGGCGACGGCGTGACCGTGCTGCCCGACAGCCTGCCGCGCGATATGGTCGAGGATCGCGGCCTGCGCCGCGTACCGTTGAACGCCATTTCGCCGCGCCGGCTGGTTGCGCTGTCGCGCCGCGCACGCGGCGCGTCGCGCAGCTTCGACAGCGCGCTCGAGATCGCTTTGCGCGCCGGCGCCCAAAGCGCGATAACTCCCGGTTAATCCAGAGTTATTTCTGGGCACATAGCTCACGTCCTGCAAGGGACCAATACTGGCTTCAGTCCGGCAGCCTCGCGCCGATCACCGGAGTCAGTCCCCCTCTTGCATGGAACCCACCGTGAACGATCCTCTTTCCGCGTTCGACGGCCTCGCCGCCGCGACGCCGCGCCGCGCGCTGCCGCCCCGTTACAAGGCCGTCTTGTCAGCCACCGCCGGTTCGATCATCGAAGGCTTCGACTTCATCGCGTACGGCACCGCGGCAGCACTGGTGTTCAACCGGCAGTTCTTTCCCAATCTCGATCCCACCAGCGCGACGCTGGCATCGTTCGGCGCGTTCGCCACGGGTCTTTTCGCGCGACCGCTCGGCGCGGTGCTGTTCGGCCATTTCGGCGACCGCCTCGGCCGCAAGTCGATGCTGACGCTGTCGCTCTTCCTGATGGGCTTTTCCACCATCGCGATCGGCCTGATCCCGAACTATGCGCAGATCGGCGCGTGGTCTGCCGTTCTGCTGGTCGCATTGCGGATCCTGCAAGGCGTGGCGCTCGGCGGCGAAATGGGCGGCGCCGTGCTGATGGCGGTCGAACATGCGCCCGCGAGCCGCGCGGGTCTGTTCGGCAGCCTGCCGCAAATCGGACCGCCGATCGGCCTGCTGCTGTCGACGCTCGCCTTCAGTCTGTTGACCCGGCTGCCCGAGCCAGCCTTTCAAAGCTGGGGCTGGCGCGTGCCGTTTCTCGCCAGCGTCGTGCTGGTGCTGCTCGGCGCGTTCGTCCGGCGCAGCGTGGGCGAAACGCCGGCGTTCGAAAAAGCCGCGCGTGCCCGGCAACCCGCCGACGTGCCGCTCTGGCAACTGCTGACGCGGCATAAGAAAGCGTTGCTGCTGGCGATCGGCGCGAAGCTGCCCGAAGTCACCCTTTACTACGTGCTCACGGTGTTTCTGGTGTCCTATGCATCGACGCGGCTGGGGTTCAGCCGCAACGCCGTGTTGCAGGCGGTCATGCTCGGCGCAGCGATTCAGATCGTGACCTTGCCGCTGATCGGCTACTTCGCGGATCGTGTCGGCGTGCGACGGTTTTACCTCGGCGGCGCGGTGGTCATGGCGTTGTGCGTCGTGCCGCTGCTGCGGTGGATCGATAGCGGCAGTCTCGTCGCGTTGCAGGTAGCCGTGGCCATTGCGCTCGGCCTGAACTATCCGCTGCTGTTCGGTCCGCAGTCGGCACTGTTCGCCGCGCAGTTTCCCGTCGCGGTGCGCTTTTCCGGCATTTCCATCGGCATTCAGTTTGCTGCAGCCATCGGCGGCGGGCTGGCGCCGATCGTGGCGACCGCGCTCGTTTCACGCTTCCATAGTCTGCAGCCGATCGCGTTTTACGTCGGCGCGCTCGCGGCCGTAGCTGCGCTGTGCACACGTCTGATGAAAAACGTGCCTTCGGCGCAAACGCCAACGCAAACTCAAACACCGACGCCGATGTCGCTTAACTCGCAAGGAGAATGAACTCATGAAACAGCGCGCAACCGTCACGGGCATCGGCGCGGTCAATGCCGACGACCCGCTCGGCACACTTGCCGACGCCTGCCGCATCCTGTCGGCGAAAGGCCATATGGCGAGCCTCGCCGGACAGATCACCTGGCGCGACGCGACGCATCGCGGCTACTGGACGCCCGCGCTCGGCACGAACTTCGCGGACGCGTCGGCGGCGTCCCTCGTGCTCGTCGACGATGAACTCAACGTGCTGGAAGGCGCCGGCCGGCCGAATCCGGCGGTCCGGTTTCACGCGTGGGTGTATCGGCATCGTCCCGACGTGCACGCGATCGTCCACACGCATCCGCGCCACATCAGCGCGCTGTCGATGCTCGGCGTGCCGCTGCCCGTCGCGCACATGGACGCCTGCATGTTCCACGACGATTGCGGCTTCCTGGAAGACTGGCCCGGCGTGCCGATCGACGACGAAGAAGGCCGCATCATCACCGCGGCGCTAGGGGCGCGGCGCTCCGCACTGCTCGTCAATCATGGCTACATCTGCGCGTGCGCGTCGGTCGAGGAAAGCGTGTACATGGCGGTATCGATGGAAAACGCCGCCGAACTGGCGCTGCTGGCCATGGCGGCCGGCACGATCAAACCGGTGCGCGCCGATCTCGCTCAGGCGGCGCATGACTTTCTGCTACAGCCTTCGATCGTGAACGCGACCTTCGCGTATTGGCTAGAGCAGGCTGGAAGATAAATCGCAAGCCACGCCGGCGCGGGCGTGGCGTGGCGTGGCGTGGCGTGGGCATGGCGTCAAATTGATACGAAATTGTTCCTTTCAAATGAAAATGATTCGCATTTGAATTATAATTCGCCGGAACAAAAGTTCCGCGTATGGACAGATGATCTGCTAATTGCATATTGATTGCCCGCCGGGACGCCAGAAAAATGCCGCCCGGATTCCAAACGCGCCCCGGGACGGAAGATCGACGACCACGCCCATTCCTTCATCCATGTCCGTTTCACGCTCGAACACGCCGCAGGTCGCGCCTGCTAAAACCGCGCTTCACCGCGCCGCCATTCTCACCGCCATCGCCGTCGCGTTCAGTGTGCCGGCTGTCGCTTCGGCCCAATCGGCCGAAGCGACACAAGCGCCTCAAGCACCGCAATCGCCCCAGGCAACCGGCAAGGACGCCGCGCCCGGCAGCACCCTGCCCGCCGTCAAGGTCCAGGCGGCCAAAGAAGCGCTGCCCGGCGATCTCGCGCCGACTTTCGGCGGCGGCCAGGTGGCGCGCGGCGCCGACTTCGGCGTGCTCGGCCAGCAGAAGAATCTCGACATGCCGTTCAGCATGACGACCTACACGTCGAAACTGATCGAAGACCAGCAAGCCCGCACCGTCGGCGACGTGCTCGCCAACGATCCCGCCGTGCGCGTCGCCAACGGTTTCGGCAACTTCTCGCAGGTCTACATCATTCGCGGCTTCCAGTTACAGGGCGACGACGTCTCGCTCAACGGCCTCTACGGCATCACGCCGCGTCAGCTGGTGGCGACCGATGCGCTCGAACGCGTCGACCTGTTCAAAGGCGCGAACGCGTTTCTGGGCGGCGCCTCGCCGAACGGCTCGGCGGTCGGCGGCGGCCTGAACCTGCAACTGAAACGCGCCGACGACAAACCGCTGACCCGCGTCACACTCGAAACCAGCGGCTCGGGCGAGTTCGGCGCGCACGTCGACGTGGGCCGCCGCTTCGGCAGCCAGGACCAGTTCGGCATTCGCGTGAACCAGGCGAACCGCGACGGCGAAACCTCGATTGACGGCGAACACCGGCGCGACAACACCACGGCGGTCTCGCTCGACTGGCGCGGCGACAAGGTGCGCTTGTACGGCGATTTTCTGTATCAGCGCCAGCGCGTCAACGACGGCCGTCCGACGGTCAACGTCAGCGGCAATTTCGTCCCGGAGCCGCCGTCGGCGACTTACAACTACGCGCAGACCTGGAGCAGCAGTTCGCTCGAGGACACGGTCGGCATCCTGCGCGCGGAATACGACTTCCTGCCCGGCTGGACCGCCTATGTGGCCGGCGGCGCGCGCCATACCGACGAACACGGCGACTACGCGTCGCCGACCGTCGGCAACACCGGCACGACCTCGTTCCGCCTCGGCGTGCCGCATCAGGAAGATGCCACGTCCGCGGAAGCCGGCGTGCGCGGCCGCTTCAACACCGGCCCGGTTTCGCACTTCGTGACGGCGGGCGCGTCGATCGTGCGCGTCGACTCGCAGTCGGCCTTCACGTTCAGCGGTTCGTTCAACACCGACCTGTACAACACGCCGCAACTGCCGTCGCCGGTCACGATCGGTTCGGGCGGCAATCTGGCCGATCCGCAAACCACCGCGCTCTCGTTGATGCGCAGCGTCGCGGTGTCGGACACGCTGGGCTTCCTGAACGATCGCGTGCTGTTCACGATCGGCGCGCGGCATCAGGCGCTGCACTCGAACGCGTTCGACTACACCGGCAAGCAGACCGAGGCCTATAACGATTCGATCACGACGCCGCTGTTCGGCCTCGTCATCAAGGCGACGCAGAACCTGTCGTTCTTCGCGAACCGCAGCGAAGCATTGACGGTCGGCTCGCAAGCGCCGACCAACGCGCTGAACTTCGGCGCGTTGCTGCCACCCGAGCGCTCGAAACAGTACGAAGTCGGCACGAAGTACGACAACGGCAACTACGGCGCGTCGCTGGCCGCGTTCCAGATCGAGAAGCCGTCGACCTTCACGAACGGCGCGGGCTTCTTCGTTGCGGACGGCACCGAGCGCCATCGCGGCATTGAAGCGTCGGTGTTCGGCGAGCCGTACAAGGGCGTGCGCGTGATCGCCGGCGCGACTTACATCAACGCGCAGCAACTCGACACGGCCGGCGGCGCGACCGACGGCAAGCGGCCGATCGGCGTGCCGAGCTTCATGTTCAACCTGGGCGCGGAATACGATGTGCCGGTGGTCAACGGCTTGACGCTGACCGCGCGCTGGACGCATACCGGCCCGCAGTATCTGAACACGACGAATACGCTGTCGATTCCGACGTGGGACACGTTCGACCTCGGCGCGCGCTACGCTGCCGTGGTGTTCGGCAAGCCGACCACGTTCCGCGCCAGCGTGCTGAACGTCGCGAACAAGTCGTACTGGTCGTCGACGACGGGCGGTTATCTGACACAGGGCGCGCCGCGCACGTTCCTGCTGTCGATGACGACCGACTTCTAAGTGTTGACGGACCCGAGTCGCGGTTGAAGCGATGTCGGTAAGCGATAAAAAACGCCGCCGGGCTGATGGCCCGGCGGCGTTTTTCTATGTGGCGGGTGATGCGTGCAGTGCTCTTGATCGGGTCGCGATAGCGATAGCGATAGCGATAGCGCTAGCGCCCAGCGTTACGGACAACAACATACCGTTGCCGAACGTCGCCGGTTAGCGTCCGTGTTGTTGCTCTGTGTCGACCGGCGAAACGGTCTCATCCGCCTCACCCGCCACAGCCGCCTGTCCCGAGCGCAGCGACCACACGCTATCCACGCGCGCCGACCCGACACGCGCACGCGTCTTGCGCCACATCCACGCGAAACACAGGGCGCCAAGCGCCGCGCCGATATCGACACCGAGCGGACTCAGGTCCGTGGAGAACCACAAGCCGCTAGACGGCACCATCCAACCGATCAGACTCGCCACCGGAATCGCCGCCGTGGACAACGTCGCCAACGCCAGCAATTCCACCGACCCGCGCGCCGCGCCACGCAACATCGCCCAGACGATCGCCGCGATAAACGCCGTGTAGTAGATGCCGATATGCCACGCCGACAGATTGCTCACGTGGCCAGCGAGCAGCTTACCGGCAGCGAGCGTCGCCGAAATGCCGCAGATGCAGCCGAGCGTCACGCCGACCGTCAACGACGCCATCAAGAAGGTCGAGCGCCGCTGCGTGACCGCGACGCCGTCGCGCCGCATCGCCTTGCGGCGGCTTTCGATCCACAACAGATTGCCCGAGTAAAACAGGAACGCGCCCGCGAGCCCGAGCACGAAATACCCCCAGCGCACCGGCGCGCCGCCGTAGCTACCGAAATGCAGCGCATAGAACGCGCTCGTCGAGGCCGACCAGTGATTGCCGTTGCCCTCGCCCGGGAGAAACTGCGCGTTGAGAAACGCGCCGCTGAACGGGTCCATCAACGCGAAACCGCCGTAACGCGCAAGATAACCGGCAGCGTCGCCCGCGACGAACACCGTCGCGCCGGCTGCTCCCGCGCCGCGATAACGCAACGCCGTCGGCACGAAATGCGGGGCACGTTCGTGGACTTTCGCGAGCAACTGGGCGGGCGGCAGCATCGCGGGCACGGACGTGCCTTGCGATCCAGCGGGTCCCTTCGCGAAGAACGGGTTTTGCGCGGTCATCATCGGCTTGAGCGAGCCTTCGTAGATCAGCTTGTCCTGCACGTCGAAGATGGTGTCGCCCAGGCCGAACGCGACCGCCGACAACGCCATCACCAGATGAAACGGCAAGCTCAGAATGCCGACCACGTTGTGCGCGTCCAGCCACATCCGCTTCAGATTCTTGCCGATGCGCAACGCGAACAGATCCTTCACCAGCGTCGGCAGCAACACGATCACACCGGACACCAGCGCGAGCCCGTACAGCAGCGACACCACGCCCATCACTCCTACGCCGACATCGTAGCCACCCGGTACGCCGCCCGTCATATGCAACGCGTCGATAAGCCGCGCCGCGTCGGAAGGCCGGCTTTGCGTCGCGTGCAAACCGCCCTGCCCGTCGAGCCACGCCTGCCAGCGCTGCCCCGGTGCGGCTTGCCAGGAAAGCCGCACGCGGTCCGCGTCGACGAGCGTCAGCGTGAACATCTTGCGCGCCGCCGGATACGCGCTGAGCGTGCGGTCGATCAGCGCATCTGCGCGATCGAGCGGCACCGTCGGCGTGGCGACGACCGCGGGCGGCGCCGTCCAGTCGCTCAGCGAATCCTTGAACATGGTGATCGCGCCCGCGTAGAACGCGATGAAAAGCAGCAGACCGGCGACGATGCCGGTCCACGTATGAACGGTCTTATAGACGCGAAGAATATCGCTGCGCATGCTGAACGGAAGATGAAACGAGCGGCGCGCCGCTCGCGGAATAAACAGCCGACGCGCTCAGACCGGCAAGCGCTGACAGAGCAGAACCAGCGCGAACGCGGCCACATTCGCCACGACGAGCCAGGCGGCCGCGCGTACGGCGCCACGAAACAGAAACGTTGCGGACGCAACCGCCATCCAGACTGGCGGCACGAGCCACATCGCGACATGGAATTTGCTGGCCGCCGTGAGGCCACCCGGCGACAGACGCGCGAGCAACGCGCTCGCCGCAATCGCAAGACCGAAACCGCCCAGCGCGCCAATCACGAATTTCAGCAGCAGTCCATGCTCGATCGAACCGGCCGCTTGCCGGTGAGTGGCAGCGCGCGTCATCGCGCGGCGCGCCTGAAGCGCGTACGTTCGATCAACGCGCCGACGAACGGATAAACGGTCAGGCTCGCCATCAGCGTCGTGACGACCACCGACAGCGACGTCACCGGTTGCAGAGCACTCGCCGCGCACCCAACCGAAAGCGCGACGCAAACCGCCGCCGCGCAGCGCGCCGGAAGTGCAGGCAACGGCGCGCGCAACCAGCGCTGGCCCGGCATGCTGCAATAAAAAAACAACGCGCCGGCACAGGCCAGCGCGACGATGAAAACGTTACCCATGATTCGACGAAATGGCGTCCGAGGTCAGAGCTTGTTAATGAGAATGATTATCATACACGCCCGGTCGTTTTTTCGTCTGGTAGCGTGGCAACGTCCGTTGAGCGCGCCACGCTCAATGCGTTAGAAACGGTGCCGCATACCCGCCGCCACAACGACCTGCTGGTTGGTCGACGAAGCGGTCTGGCCGCTGACATCGGCGGTGAGACCCGAGCCGTCGGCGCTGATGTGTTCGTAGCTGCCTTGCAGATACACATCGGTACGCTTGGACAACGCATAGTTGGCCTGCAGCGACACTTCATGCCACTTCGGATGATGTTCGCCGTGCGCATTCGACAACGCGCCGGACGTATACGTGTACTCGCCGTTCAGACTCAACGCCGCCGTCAACGCGTAGCTCGCGTTCGCTTCGTAGTTGCTGAAGCTCGCGCCCTGGCCGTTCTGCACGAGGCCGAGACTATTCGCGCCGTTGATCGTCGCGAGCCCGCCGAGCTGCGTGCGCGTCCACACGAAGCCGAAGGTCGCCGCACCGAGCGCATAGTTCGCGCCCGCGCCGTAAGTGCGCTGACGCGCCGCGATAAAGGTACGGTCGGTCAGCGTCAACGCGCCATTCGCGTTGCTGCTGCCGCCGTTGTTCGCTTGCAGGTAACCCGCGCCGAGACTCAACGGACCCGCGTTATACGAAGCGCCGAAGCTATACAAGCGGTTGTCGTCGAAACCCGCGGCTTCGTTCGAGAAGCCGTACAACGCGCCGAAGCGCAAGCCGGCATAGTCGTTACTCGCGAACTTCAGCGAGTTGTTCACGCGGAACGAGTTGTTCAGGTTGTCGTTGTCGTACGGATGCGCGGACAGATTATTGCCGCCGGGATGATGTCCGGTGAAGCTGAGCGGCGCCAGATAATCCACCACCGAATCGTACTGTCGCCCGAGCGTGATCGTGCCGAGGCTGTTGTTCGTCAGCCCCGTATACGCCTGATAGCCGAACATGCGGCCGCCCTGGCGCAGCGTTCCGTTCATCACGCTGAAGCCGCTTTCGAGCTGGAAAATCGCCGCAGTGCCGCCGCCCAGATCTTCGCGGCCGCGAAAGCCCCAATGGCTGCCCGTCACGTTGCCGCTGCCCGCCTGCACGTTGCTGTGGCCGTTCTGGTTGTTCACGTAGGACAAGCCCGCATCGATAATGCCGTACAGCGCCACGCTCGACTGCGCGTGCGCCATCGGTGCGTGAACCGCGCCGTACCCCGCCGCGCACGCGGCAATCATCAGAACCTTCTTCATTGTTTTCCCCTGGTCAGTCGATAGATCTAGGCAACCGCGAGCGCGCACAACGACGCGACGCCTTCAACGAAGGCGTCGTTCGATCTACGGCAAACGGCTTGTGTAGTGGGCTGGCTGGGCCGCGTGGTTAACGGCTGGCGATGCCCGTGCGATCGGCGAGACCGTCGATCAGCACTTGATGGTGTCCACGCGAGCACGGCTCGATTCGCGCGACGACACCGAAAACGTGAGCCAGGCTCGCCGCCGTGACGACGGCCGGCGGTGGTCCGAACTGGACGATGCGGCCGTCGTGCAGCAACATCGCGCGGTCGCAGGCACGCATGGCGACGTTGATGTCGTGCAGCACGACGACGGTCACGATGCCGCGCTCGCGCGTCACGTCGCGCAACACCTGCATCACATGAAACTGATGGTTCAGATCGAGCGCGGAGAGCGGCTCGTCGAGCAGCAACACTTGCGGATCGCGCACCAGCGCCTGCGCGATGCCGACCAGTTGACGCTGACCGCCGGACAGTTCGTCGAGCGAGCGCGTGGCGAGCGTGTCGATACCGAGGCGTTGCAGCACCGCGTGCGCGTGCGCGATATCGTTCGCGTGATGCGCACCGCGCGGTTGCAGCGACGCACCGCGCGTCGCGCGGCACGCCACTAGTACCGACTCCAGCACCTGCAGCCGCACACCCGCAGGCAGTGCCTGCGGCAGATACACGACGCTATGCGAGCGCGCGCTCGCCGCCGACAACGCGAGCTTCTCGCCATCCAGCGACAACGCTCCGCTACTCGCGTGCGTGAGACCCGCCAACGTGCGCAGCAACGTGGATTTACCGCTGCCGTTCGGTCCGAGCAGCGCGGTGATCTGACCGCGCGGCAGCGGTCCGGCGTCGAGCGAAATGAGAACCTGGCGGCGTCCGTAATTGACGCTCAGGTCGTGAATGTGCAGCCCGCTCATCCGAGTTGCCCCTGCGATCGCACGACGATACCGAGAAACAGCGGAATGCCCACCAGCGCCGTGACGATGCCCACCGGAATCAGCACGCCCGGAATGATCAGCTTCGACGCGATCGACGCCAGCGACAACATCAGCGCACCGAGCAACGCGCTACCCGGCAGATAGAAACGATGGTCCTCGCCGAACAGGGTCCGCGCGATATGCGGCGCGATCAGACCGACAAAACCGATCGTGCCGACGAACGACACCGCGAGCGCCGACAACACCGAGACGCGCAACAGCGTGCCCAGCCGCAAACGTCGCACGTCGATGCCGAAGCTGGCCGCGCGATCTTCGCCGAGGCGCAGCGCGGTGAGCGTCCACGCGTTGCGCATCGACATGGGCAACGCGATCGCGAGCGCCACGCTCAGCACGGCGATCTTGGTCCAGTCGGCACGCGCGAGCGAACCCAGCGTCCAGAACACGAGACCTTGCAGCGCGTCGGCCGACGCGATGAACTGCATCAGCGACACCAGCGCGTGAAATGCGAACACCAGCGCAATGCCCATCAGCACCACGCCCGCCGTGCTCATGCCGCGCCAACGCGCGACGCCGTCGAGCACCAGCGCGGACAACAGCGCGAACACGAAGGCGTTGGCGGAGATGATCCATGTTTGCGACACACCGGGAATCGCGATGTCGAGCACGATCGCGAGCGACGCGCCGAATGCCGCCGCCGCCGACACGCCGAGCGTGTACGGACTCGCGAGCGGATTGTTGAGGATGGTCTGCATCTCCGCGCCCGACAAACCCAACGACGCGCCCACGATCAACGCCATCACCGCATACGGCAAGCGGATCTGCCAGACGATCACGCTCGTTGCCGGATCGGCCGAAGACGGATCGAACACCGTGCGCAACAGCGACGCGATCGGCAAACCCGACGGGCCGGAGCGCAGATCGAACAGCAACGCGCAGACAATTAACGCGGCGAGCGCCACCAGCGACATCACGCGTCGTTGCGTGAGACGCCGATAGCTGCGCAGGCTGGCGCCGTGCGGATCAACCTGATTCACAAGCGTGGACATCGATTCGATTCCGCTCCGGCTAGTGCGACGCGAGCGCTGCGGCGCTGCCGGTGCCGCTGCCGGCGCCGTCCACCCAGTACGCGCCGTCAGGCGGTACCGCGAGGAAGCGGCGATACAGTTCCGCTTGCGTCGCGTGCACGTCGAGGTCCTTGAACTGCTGCGGGTAGAACCACTTCGCGAACGCCTCGATCGCGACGATGTTGTACGGCGAGTCGTAGTAGTTGTGCGAGATGCCATGCACGCGGCCGTCGTGGATCGCCTTGATCGTGTCGAAGCCCGGCCGCGCGACCAGCGTCGCGAGACTGGCGCGCGCGTCCGCGTCGCTCGTCAGCGCGCCGACGCGCAACGACGCGAGGCCCGGTTTAGTGCGGCTGCCCGTCGCGATGTAGACGTCCGGACGCGCCGCGATCACCTGTTCCATGCTGATATCGCCGAGTACGCCGGGCACGAGGCCGGCGGCAATATTGCGGCCGCCCGCCGCCGTGATGAACTCGCCGAAGTTGCCGTTGCCGGCGGTGTGGCAGCAGCCCGCGTCCCACACGCCCGCGAGCAGATCGACGAACACCTTCGGCCGTTGCGCTTGCGGCACCGCGTCGACCACGCTTTGCACGCGCGCCAGATGCTGTTGATAGAACTGCGCGTACGCATCGGCTTCCTTCTCGCGATGCATCACCGCGCCGAGCAGCTTGATACTCGGCAACGTGTTTTGCAGCGGATGCAGCCGGAAATCGACGAACACCACCGTCGTGCCGGTCGCTTCGAGTTGCTTGACGAGCGCGTTATAGCGGCTCGGGCCGTGGCCGGCGAGGCTGAAGATCGCGAGGTCCGGTTTCAGGCTCAACGCCTTCTCGTCGCTGATGCTGTCTTCGGACGCTTTGCCGATTAGCGGCACCTGCTTGATGCCCGGAAATTGCTCCGCGTACGCGTTGAAGGTCTGCGGGTCCATTGCCGGCAAATCGCCTTGCCAACCGACAATGCGCGCAAGCGGTTGCTTGCCTTCGAGCAGCGCGACCGCCATCAGCAGACGGCTTTCGCCGAGCAGAATGCGATGCGGCTCGGCGGGGATGTTGACGATGCGGCCGGCCAGGTCGGTGACCGTGCCGGATGCGGCGTGCGCGATCGGCGTCGATGCGGCGGGCGCGGCCGCGAAAGCCTCGGGGCTACCGACGGCCGCAACCAATGCAATTGACGCGATCGACGTGATCCACGCGATCGACCAACCCACCGCCGCCGCAACGACGCTCAGCCGCGCAAAACGGGCGCGGCTGGAAAAGCTCCTAAAAATCGACATGATATAGTTGGTGAATGAGAATGATTGCCATTTGCCAGCCACTTTAGCGACGCAATGTAATGGCGATGTGTTGAAAAAGCGCTGTTTTGTAATGGAATGTGTTGGCGCGGTTCGAACCGCATCCGACGCCCCACGCCGACCCGCAGGGCGGCTACCATCCGCATCGGCGAATCCCGGGGCAAAGAACAAGAGTTTGACGATGGACCACATATTGATCGTCGATGACGATCCCAACATCCGCCATTTGCTGCGCGACTATCTGCGCGACATGGGCTATGACGCGAGCACCGCCGGCAGCGGCGCGGAGATGCAGCGGATCATCCATTCGTCGCAGGTGGATCTGGTCGTGCTGGATCTGATGCTCGACGGCGAAGACGGCCTCGACATCACGCGCGAACTGCGGCGCTCGCACAGTGTGCCGATCATCATTCTGAGCGCGCGCGGCGGGCTGCTCGACCGGATTCTCGGCCTTGAAATGGGCGCGGACGATTACCTGCCCAAGCCCTTCGACCCGCGTGAACTGGTCGCCAAAATCAAGGTGGTGCTCAGGCGCACACGCGCCATGCCGGTGGCGCCGCGCGCGGATGCGAGCGCTTTCGTCAGCTTCGCCGGCTGGCGTCTCGATACGCGCATGAAGCAGATGCTGTCGCCGGAGGGCGTGGTCGTGTCGCTCGGCGGCTCCGATTACCGCACACTGCGCACGCTGCTCGATCATCCGAACCGGCCGCTATCGCGCGAGTTTCTGCTCGATCAGGTGTTCGGCAAGGAACGCACCCCGCTCGACCGTTCGATCGACGTGTGCATCAGCCGCTTGCGTCAGCATCTGAAAGATGTGGCGCGGCGCGCGGAAGTGATCCGCACGGTGCGCAACGAAGGCTATATGCTGGTCGCCGATGTGGCGTATGAAGCGTGAGGCGCGCGCGTTCATGAAGCGCCTGTTGCCGCGCTCGCTGCCACGTTTGCTGCCACGCGCATTGACTCGCCTATGGCCCGACACGCTTTACGGCCGACTCGTGCTGATTCTCGTGGTCGGCATGTTCGGCGGCCAGTTGTTCACCAGCACGATCTGGTTCGAGACACACGACAACCGCACGCTCGAAATTCCCGCCCGTCTGTTCGCGAGCCGTCTCGCCGATACGGTGCGGCTCCTGCAACACGCGCCCGACGACGCCGCGCGCCGCGCGATCATCGGGCAACTCGGCGACGAGCGCTATCGGCTCAGGCAGATCGACGCGCCGGTCGCCTCGCCGGTCGAACACGCCGACGGTCAGGTCGCGCAATACATGGTGGGCAATCTGCTGTCGGGCGTGATTGCGCGGCGTCTCAAGGAACCCGTCGACGTGCGTCTGCTCGACGCCCACCTGCGCGACGAGTCCGGCCACCACTCCGGCATGCTGAGCCTGTTCAATTCACGCATGCCGACCGGCGATTTTCATGTGCAGCTCAAAGTGCCGAACGGTCCATGGCTCGACGTCGAGGCCAATGAAGGACAGGCCGGCATGCAGACCCAACCGTGGTCGCTGGTGCTCGACTATCTGCTACGGATTTACTTCGTGCGCTTCATGGCGGTGTTTCTGCTCGCGCTCGTCGCGGTGCGATTTGCCGTGCGTCCGCTGAGAGAACTCGCGAAGGCGGCCGAGGCGCTGGGCCGCAATATTTATCGTCCGCCGTTGCCGGTCAGCGGGCCGCGCGAAGTGCGCACCGCGGCGCAATCGTTCAATACGATGCAGAAGCAACTGACCGACGGCCTCGCCGCGCGCACGCGTTTTCTGACCGCCGTGTCGCACGATCTGCGCTCGCCGCTTACGCGTCTGCGCTTGCGCGCCGAAATGCTGCCCGATCCGGCATGGCGCGAGCGGCTGCGTGGCGATCTCGACGAGATGGAAGCGATGGTGCGCACGACGCTCGACGCCGTGCAGGGCGTGGAAATCACCGAAGCGCGCCACGACATCGATCTCGATTCGATGCTCGACAGCATCGCCGCGGATGCGCGCGAAGCCGGCCACGCGGCAACGGTGGAGGGCAATGCGTTACGCCCCTTCCCCGGTTATCCGCGCAACCTGAAGCGTTGTTTGCAGAACCTCGTCGACAACGCGATCCGCTACGGCGGCGAAGCGTCGATACAGGTCAGCGATATGGCGGGAGAAGTACAGATCGTGGTCGGCGATAACGGTCCCGGTATCGCCGATGAAGCCATGCTCGAACGCGTCTTCGAGCCGTATTTCAGACTCGCTGCGCAAGGTGCCACGGGAACGACAGCAACGACGGGCACCGGACTCGGGCTCACCATCGCGAGAAGTATCGCAGCCGCGCATGGCGGCACGCTTGTGCTCAGAAACCGGCCGAGCGGCGGCCTCGACGCGGTTTTGACGCTGCGGCGGGATAGCTAGCCCCAGCCTGTTACGCCCCAGCCCTTTCCATCGCGCGCTGGTACGCGGGCCGAGATTCGAAGCGGTCGACGTACGCCGTGAGATTCGGGAACGCGTCGCGTCCGCAAAATCGCAGCGCCGTCTGCGCGACGTAAGAAAGCTGGATATCCGCACCCGACAATTCGCTACCGAGCAGATAGTCGCGGCCGGCGAGTTCCTGATTCAGAAAGCCCAGGTGATTCTGCAATTCACTGCTGATCCGCGGTTGCAGCGGCGCAGCGCCGTCGCCCAGGCGCGCGGTGTAGACCTTCAGCATCAGCGGCAGCATCGCCGAGCCTTCGGCATAGTGCAGAAACTGCGAGTAACGGTCGTATTCGGGCGTGCCGTAAGCCGGGCCCAAACGACCGTTGCCATAACGGCGAATCAGATAGTCGACGATCGCGCCGGACTCGAAAATCACCGCGTCGCCGTCGCGAATCACCGGCGCCTTGCCCAGCGGATGAATCGCCATCAGTTCGGGCGGAGCGAGACGGGTGTCGGGATTGCGCTGATATTGAACGAGCTTGTAGTCGAGGCCGAGTTCTTCCAGCAGCCAGGTGATACGGCGTGAACGGGATTCGTTGAGGTGATGGACTTCGATCATGATGTGGCCCGGTGGAGTGGGAAGGTGGAAGAAAGAGTGAAGCATGCGCGCAGTTGCGAATCGCGTCGAGAATTCGCAACTGCCGTGTCGTTACGGCTAAAGCGATAGCTCAGGCTTAGACCCAAACTCAAGCTTAGGCGAAACGCAGCAACACCTTGCCCTTGCGTGCGCTCTTGCCACTCGCCTCAGCCGCCAGCGCCGCGTTCTCGACGTCGAATACCGCGTCCACCGGCAACTTCAACTCGCCGGATGCCGCCAGCCCGATCAGTTCGCCGACCATGCGCGCTTTATCCGCAGCCGAAGTGACTTCGAAAATCTTGCTGACCCAGAAGCCTTTGACCGTTGCCTGCTTGAAGATCGCATCGCCGGAACTGAGCCGCATCGGCTCGTTCGACATTGCGCCGAACGACACCAGCGTGCCGTTTTCGCCGAGCAGGCCGAAGATGTCGCCGCTCGCATCGCCGCCCACCGAGTCGACGCCCGCGACCAGCGGCGCCTCGCCGATCAACTCGCGCACACGCTTCTTCCAGCCGTCGCCGTCCGTCGACACCGCATTGCCGATGCCGATCTCGGCCAGTTCCGCCACGCCCGCTTCGCGCCGCACCAGATTCACGACATGGATACCGCGCGAATTGGCGAGCATCGCCAGCGTCTTACCGACTGCGCCGTTCGCCGTGTTCTGGATGAACCACTGGCCCGCTTCCAGATGCAGATACTCGAGCAACATCACGGCGCTCAACGGCATGGCGATCAACTGACAGCCTACTTCGTCGCTGACCGCATCCGGCAGCGGAATCACCGCAGCCGCCGGTGCCAGCACGTAATCGGCCCACGCCTCGTGAATGCCGGCCACCACCACGCGTTGACCGACCTTCACATGCGCGACGCCTTCGCCCACCGCATCGATCACGCCGGCGACTTCGGTGCCGCCCACGGCCGGCAGCGTCGGCTTGTAGCCGTACTGACCGCGAATGGTCCAGAGGTCGTGATTGTGAATCGGCGACAAGGTCGCTTTGATCCGCACCTGGCCCGCGCCCGGATTCGGCGTGGGACGCTCGGCGAGTTGCAGCACTTCGGCCGGATTGCCGAAAGCGGAATAGAGGACGCTACGCAAAGTCGATCTCCTTGAACGTGCAACGATTGAAGCTCCGCATGACCTGGAGCCGGTGCTTGTGTATGGGATAGGTCGGCGGCCTGTCGAGACCACGACACGCCGCGAAATCACAGCGCGCGCAGCACGCTTTGCGTCACCGCCATGGCTTGCGCCATCGCGCTGCCGTCTTTGCGCAGCTTGGTGACGAGCGCGGCGCCGAGCCACATGTGATAGAGCAGTTCCGCCGCCTCTTTGGCGCGGATCTCCGGCGACAGCGAGCCGTCGACCTTGCCCTCTTCGATCACGCGCGCCAGACGCATCATCAACCGATCGACGCCGTCGCGCAGCACGATACGCATCTCGTCGGACAGGTCGCCGACTTCCGCGCTCAGCTTCACCACCAGACACTTTTCGTCGCCGTCCTGGTCGAGCTGCTCCTGTTGCCACGCGGACCAGTAGCTGAGCAGCTTGTCGCGACCGTTGACACCGGGTTGGCCGAACAGCGCGTCGAGCCGCGCCGCGTAGTCCGCAACGTACTGTTGCAGCAGCTCGCTGCCGAACGCTTCCTTCGAACCGAAGTAGTGATAGAACGACCCTTTCGGGATGTCGGCCGTGGTCAGAATCTCGTTCAGACCCACGCCGACAAAACCCTTACGCGCGATCAGCGCGCGGCCGGCATCGAGGATGTGCCGACGGATGTGTGGATGGCTAGCTCTCATAGGTGACGGATTATGGCCGCAATTAGACCAGTCGTCTAGAGCGTAGAAATGGCTAGCCGCGCTAGCCTGTCCCGTCCGAGGATGAAGGGATGAGAGAGCACCACCGCCGCCTCGACGAACGCCGTGAAAAGCGCGCTGCCGGCACGGTTCCCCCACGTCATGGCGCGGTTCATAGCCCGCTTCATGGCGCTCTCCCAGGCAGTCAGGCCGGGCTGTAGATAATGCGCGCGAGTTCCTGATGCACTTCGACACTCACCGAGTATTCCGCCGACGCCTCGATGAACCGCAGCGCCACGCCGGACAACTCGTCGGACTGTTTTTCGCTCAACCGCGAGAGCGCCTCGACTCCATACGTATTCGCAATGACGTCGTGCGCCCGCTGTTCCGCGTCCGCAATGGACGCGAGCAGCGAGGGGTCGCCGGACAGCGCCGCAACGGCCTTGACCGCCGCCCATTGGGCGCGGCGTGTGGTCATGACCGTTGCGGACCGGTTGCGAAAAACGCGGGCAATGAATTTGAACATGGCCCGCCTCCGATCAAGCGACTGCGTTACCCGGCAACGTGCCCGTGTCGCGCTCGACGGTTTCTTTACCGGCCTCCAGTTTCTCCGCTTCGGCCTCGCCGATTGCACGTTGCTGTGCCATCGATGCCTGGCTCCAGGTGTGGTCCTCGGGAACCTGCGGCGTCCTGGTTGCGTTGTAGGCGGTCTTGATCAGTTTCGTGAGCTTGCTCATGATGAGGTCCCGTAGCGTGTTGTGAATCAACGTGTGTGATGATTTTTATCGGCGCTTATCTGAAACGTATGCGCTCAATCTGGGTCATGCAGTTCGGATGTTAGTGGCGTTGATATTTTTCAGGGGGACCGATTGTTTTTCTGTGTCGGTGAGCGCACTCAGGGTTTCCGCGAGACTTGAACGTCGTCGGGAACGCAGCATGGCAACTTCAAACGCTCCACTCAAGCGTGCGCTACGACTGGGTCGACCTGAAAGCGACGCCTCGGCCCGCCCCCGTGGTCGCTCGGAGTCCGGGCGACAGCGCAGGCTCGGGAACCATGGCGAAATAAAACGCGCGCCCCACAAGCCGCTCGGTTGCAACGGTATCAGGAGGACTCAGCCCTATCCGCGCGGCCATCACCGCGCCTCAATGTCGGACCGCTGAGTGCGAGCGCCGCATTGACAACGGCAAGATGGGTCAGCGCCTGCGGAAAATTACCGGCCAGATGCCGGGCCGCCACGTTGTATTCCTCGGCGAGCAAACCCAGATCGTTGGCCACCGCGAGGACGCGTTCGAACTGCTCTCGGGCCTCCTCGCCCCTGCCCTGCAGCTTCAGGCACTCGGACATCCAGCATGAACAGGCGAGAAACACGCCCTCGCCCGGCTTTCCGACTCGCGGCCTGGTTCGCCGGATCAGGCCGCCTTCGGACAGCTCGAGACCGATGGTCGCGATAGTCGATGCAATACGGCGGTCTTCGACCGGCAGGAAGCCGACGAGAGGCAGAAGTAAAACACTCGCGTCCAGTTCATGTCCGCCGTAGTACTGGGTGAAGGTGCCGAGACCCTCGTTCCAGCCCTCCCGGCAGATCTCGTCATGCACGGTTTCACGCAACACCCTGATTCTGTCCAGCATGTCGCGGTCAACCAGATTGCCGCGCTCATGACGTCCGACAAAGCGGTCGAACGCGACCCAGACCATGACCTTCGAATAGGTGTAGTGCCGCGCTTCACCACGGGATTCCCACATGCCGGCGCCCTCGGTTTGCCAGATCGTTTCGAGGTGCTCGATGAGCCGCGTTTCGACGACAAGCTCCTGATCCGAAGCAGGAACGCCGCCACGGCGCGACAGATCCAGACAATCCAGTACCTCGCCATACACATCGAGCTGGTGCTGCGTCGACGCGGCGTTGCCGATCCGCACAGGTTTGGCAAAGCGATATCCGGGCAGCGTCTCCACGGTCCATTCCGGCAGATGGCGTGCGCCGTCGACCCGATACATGATCCGCATGTTGTCCGGCGAGCCGGCTATCGCACGCAGCAGCCAGTCGCGCCAACCCTGCGCCTCTTCGTGATAGCCAGCATTCAACAACGCGGAAAGCGCAAAGCTCGCATCGCGCAACCAGCAGTAGCGGTAGTCCCAATTCATCCCGCCGCCGGGCGCTTCGGGCAGTGATGTAGTCGGCGCGGCAAGCAGACCGCCGCTTCGCTGATGAATCAATGCCTTGAGCGTAATCAGCGAGCGCCGCACCTGACGAGGCCAGCCGGTTTTGGCATTGTCGAACCGTCCGATCCAGTCGAGCCAGAAACGTCGCGTCGAAACGAGCGCCGCTTCGGCGTCGATCGACGCCGGAGGACCATCATGGCTGTTACCGTAGCTCATGACGAAAGCAATCCGATGGCCCGCGGACACGGAGAAATCAGCATCAATCGATGCCGCTTTTGCAACCAGCGGTACCGGCGCACGCAAGATAACCAGATTGGGGCCGACCTTGGCAACCATGTCGCCGTCATCCACGACGCTCCACGGCGACAATGCGCCGTAGTCGAAGCGAAGGCGCACGCAACTGTGCATCGCGACCTTTCCTCGCAGCCCGACCACGATGCGCACGACCGACGAAAAGGTCTTTCGAACCGGCATGAAATCGATGATTCGCACCTCGCCGTCCGCCGTCTGCCAATCTGTTTCCATGACAAGCGTATCGTCTTCGTAGCGTCGGGCGCGGCCGGTGATCGCGCCTGCGGGCGCAAGCGACCAATGCCCGTGTTCGTCTGTTCCGAGCAAGGCTGCGAAACAGGCGTCATCGTCGAACCGTGGCCAGCACAACCAATCGATGGATCCGTCCTTCGCCAGCAGAGCCGCCGTCTCTCCGTCGCCCAGCAGCGCATAGTCTTCAATCAGCTTGCTCACGATCATCCGCCTTGTACCGCGCCGCTCGCCCGACCGGCGCTGAAGCAAAAATTGCCATCGCAACGAGACCGTTCCCTGTCATCGATGCATAAAAGAGCGAAGCGTTACGCGCCTTTCTTCTTCCTGACGAACAGACCCACGCCGGCCAGGCCGATTCCGACCAGCACCCAGAACGCGTTGCGATGGCGGTTCGTGAACATTTCCCAGCTACCCGATCGTGACCGGCTGCCAAACCGTCCGTGTGCACCGTAATCGCCCGGAACCGGCTCGAACAGATTGCCGGGCGAGTCTGCCCCGAGTGGTTCGTCGGTCAGTTGACCTTCGTAGCCGGCGCTTGCCAGATACCTGTCTATCAGACCCGGAGCGACGCGGTTGGCAAGGATGGCCTTGACGGTGGGAAAGCCGACCCAGACTTGCCGTCGCCTATGCGTTGCGGCAAAGAAAATGGCCCGTGCGGCCACTTCGGGTTCGTAGATCGGCGCCACCGGTTGTGCTTTCCTGCCCATCTTGTTTAGGGCCCAGTCGAATTGGGGCGTGTTGAGCGCGGGGAGATCCACCATGGTCAAATGAACGTCCAACCGGTCGTGGATGATCTCGGAGCGCAGCGCGTCGGTAAAACCCCGCACGGCGAACTTGGCCCCGCAGTAGATCGACTGAAGCGGCACCGACCGGTAGCCGAGCGCCGAGCCGACATTGACGATCGTGCCGCGGTTGCGCGTGCGCATCCGTGCGAGCGCCGCCATCGTGCCATGCACCTGCCCGAGATAAGTCACCCTGGTGCCGCGCTCGAATTCGCGCGCGGTGAGTTTCGACACCGGCGCGAATACCGTCGCCATGGCCACGTTGACCCAGACAACGATCGGTCCGAGCTCCCGTTCAACGCGTGACGCCGCCGCTTCCACGGCATCGGCGTCCGCGACGTCGGTCGGAATAGCGAGGGCGCGCACGCCGTAGTTCGCCTCGAGATCCGCAGCCGCGCGGTGGACCCGTGTGGGGTCGCGCGACAGTAACGCGACGTCGTATCCGTGTCTCGCGAACTCATCGACCGTGGACCGCCCCACTCCGGCACCGGCTCCCGTCACCACGACAACCTTGGCCATAGCGTAGTCCCCGTTTATCGCCCGAATGCGGCCGACCGGAGCGTCGGAAATTCGGGCGTTCAAGAAAGATATTGTCCAGCGACCTGGCGAGCAGTTTCTGTTCCCGAGGAAACTGGCGGCGCTTGAATCACGTACGGTTACGCCGCCGACAACCGGGCGCCAATGCGTGGTCCCGTGAATTACAATGCGCGGGCCACTCGGTAGCCCGGTCGTCAGGCCGGACTGCCTGCCGCGAAGAACGGCGCTGTATCGACCACCCGCTGACGCACTGCAGCGAGACCATGCGACTAGTCTGGGTACACCCAATATGCTGACCTACAACAAAACCACAGCGATATACGGGGCAATTGCCGCGCTGACCATCACGATTTTTGTGCTCGATTGCCTGACGCCGCTCGGCGTTGCCGTCTGGATTCTCTACCTTGCCCCGGTGGCCCTGTGCCTATTCGTCAGGGACGCGGCCGCCCCGCTGTTATCCGCGCTGGTGTCCACGCTGTTCATTGCGGGCGGCTTCTTTCTTTCCAGCGGTACGCCGACGATCAGCGTAGCCGTCGTCGTGATGAATCGCGCGTTCGCCATCCTTACCATCTGGAGCGTGGGCGCCATGGCTTTCATGTACGTGCGTTCGCGTAGCAGACTCGAAAGCCTGACCCGATTCCAGCATGCCCAGGTGCAGGTCGCCACGCAGATTCGCGGCGCAACCACCCCCTCGGCTTTGGGCGCGTCGGTCTTGCGTGTTCTGACGACGCTGGCCGACGCCCAGGTCGGCGCGATCTACGTCCGCGACGAAGACATCTTGCGTCGCATCGCCACCTGGGCCCTGCCGGATCCCGACGCCGCGCCGGCGACCATTGCGCTCGGCGCCGGACTGATCGGCCAGGCCGCGCAGGAAGGACGAACCCTCAGAATCGCGGATGCGCCCGCAGGCTACCTGCATATCGGCTCCGCACTCGGCGACGGGCATCCGTCGCAGATATTCGTTACGCCGCTGACCGCCGACGGCGTGGTGGTCGGCGCGCTCGAACTCGGTTTCGCCTCGGGCCAACGGCCGCTCGACGACATTGAACAGGTGGTGGAAGGCGTGGCCGAGAGCATCGGGATGGCGCTTCGCTCGGCAAACTATCGTGCCCGCCTCGAAAATCTGCTGGAGGAGACGCAGCGCCAAAGCGAACAGTTGCAGGTGCAACAGGAAGAACTGCGGGTCACGAACGAGGAACTGCAGGAACAGAGCCGCGCGTTGATGGACTCTCAGGCCAGCCTCGAAACGCAGCACACCGACCTCGAACAGAAAAATGTGCTGCTCGAAGGCTATGCCCACCGTCTGGAAGCACAAAAAACGGAACTTCTGATCGCGCAGGAGGCGCAGGAGGTCAATGCAAAACGCCTCGAAGACGCCAGTCGCTACAAGTCCGAATTCCTGGCCAATATGTCGCACGAACTGCGCACGCCGCTCAATAGTTCACTGATCCTTGCGCAACTATTGGAGCGCAATAAAGACGGCAACCTGACCTCGGAACAGGTGCGCTACGCCGCGACGATCCATGCGTCGAATAACACGCTGCTCGTTCTGATCAACGACATTCTCGATCTGTCGAAAGTCGAAGCCGGACAGATCGCGATCGAATGCGAACCGGTCACGATCGATGCATTGGTGCTGTCACTACAGCAGACCTTCGCGCCGATTGCGCAGGAGAAAGGCCTCGATTTTCGCATTCATCGAACAGCAGATGTGCCCGATGTCGTGATCACCGATAACCAGCGCGTCGAGCAGATTCTGCGAAACCTGCTGGCGAACGCGATGAAGTTTACCGAGGCCGGAGAAGTCCGCCTCACGGTTGAGCGCGTCGACGCCGAGACGCTCCGCTTCGACATCCATGACTCAGGAATCGGCATCGCCGCCGATAAGCTCGACCTTATCTTCGAAGCGTTTCAGCAGGCCGACGGCACCACCAGCCGTCGATTCGGCGGTAGCGGGCTGGGCCTGTCGATTTCGCGCGAGTTCTCCCGCCTGCTGGGTGGCAGGATCAGCGTCGCGAGCGAGCAAGGCGTCGGCAGCGTGTTCAGCCTCACGTTGCCAATTTGCTTCACGCCCGCGGCGCGACCGGCCGCGCCGGCCGATGCGACGCTGTCCGCGCCGTCTGCGAGCGCGCCATCTGCCGCGGCAAAAGTGGGACTGTCGGGCACCGCACCGCGCTTGCAGGTTTCCCTGCCGGCCGGACAGAACCTGGTCGAACTGCCGGAATCGCCGAGCGCTTCAGTGCCCGCCGATTCGATTCCCGATGATCGGAACTTACGGCAGCGTGGCGGACGCCTTATCCTGGCGATCGAAGACGACACCGCTTTCGCGGCCATTTTGCGCGACCTCGCACACGATCTGAATTTCGACTTCGTCCATGCAACGAATGCCACGAGCGGGCTCTCACTCGCACGCGAGACGCAACCCGCCGGCATCCTGCTGGATATCGGCTTGCCGGACCGCTCAGGACTCACGGTGCTCGAATGGCTCAAGCAGGATCCGCTCACCCGCCATTTGCCGATCCATATCGTATCCGCGACCGACCACGCCGAGCGGGCCAGGTTCCTTGGCGCGGTCGGCTATACGTTGAAACCCACCGCACGGGAAGCGCTCGAGGCAGCGATCCTGCGCCTCGAAACCCGGCTCGAACAACAGATGCGCCGCGTGCTCGTGGTCGAAGACGATCCCGTGATGAGCGAGAGCATTCGCGCCCTGCTGGAAACGGGTAAGACGGAGATCGTCCTGTCCTCCACGCTGGGCAATGCGCTCGCGCAGATGGAAACGAACCGCTTCGACTGCATCGTGACGGATCTCGCGCTGCCGGACGGCACCGGCTACGATCTGCTAGAGCGACTCGCGGCCAACCTGTCCTGGGCGACGGTACCCGTCATCGTCTACACCGGGCGCGTGCTGTCCGACGACGAAGAGCAAAGGCTGCGGCGCTATTCGAAGTCGATCATCATCAAGGGCGCAAGATCTCCCGAGCGTCTGCTCGACGAAGTGACGTTATTCCTGCACAGCGTCGAATCCTCGTTACCGCCCGAGCAGCAAAGAATGCTCCGCGCGGTGCGGCAGCGCGATCGTGAATTCGAAGGGCGAACCATCCTGCTGGCCGAAGACGACGTGCGCAATATCTTCGCGCTTTCGCACGTCATCGAACCGCTCGGCGCGACCCTCAGAATCGCGCGCAATGGCCTTGAGGCGCTGCAGACACTGGAACGCGAACCCGACATCGACCTCGTTCTGATGGACGTCATGATGCCGGAAATGGATGGGCTTAGCGCCACCCGGGAAATTCGCCGCAGCGAACGGTTCGGACGGGTTCCGGTGATCGCACTGACGGCCAAAGCCATGGCCGACGATCGTCAGCGCTGTCTCGAGGCTGGGGCGGACGACTACATTTCCAAACCAGTCGACGTCGAGAAAATGATTGCACTGTGCAGAGTGTGGTTGCAACAACGGTAGAGGATCGACGCAGCCGCGAGTTCGGCGAACCCGCACGGCAATCGGCGCGGGGCCAACGCCGGCGAGACCGTACCGTGCGCGGAGCCCGCACTATTTGTGCAAGGCGCTGCGCACGCTCGACACGTCGTGCGTCGTCACCGGCGCCGCCGCATTGCCCCACGTATTGCGGATAAACGTCAGCACGTGAGCCATTTCGTCGTCGTCGAGCTTGCCGGCGAACGAAGACATCTTGCGCGACTCGGGTCCGTCCCTGGTATGCGGACTGCCGCCGCCTTCGACTAGCAGCCGCACGAGCGAAGCAGAGGAAGCCGATAGCACCGCCGGATTGCCCGCCAGCCGCGGATATTTCTGCGCTACACCCGCCCCGTCCGACTGATGGCAGCGCGCGCAGTAAGTCGCGTAGATGCCCGCGCCGGGATGCTCGACGTCGCCGGTTTTCAATGCCTGCGCGCTCAACAGCGCCGCGCGCGAACGCCCATTGAACAGGCCGCTTTGCGCGCGCGGCGGAAGGCTCTTCAGATACGCGGCGATGGCCGCGAGGTCCGCGTCGCTCATGTATTGCGTGCTGTCCTCCACGACCTGCACCATGCTGCCGAAGGTGATCAGTCCGCCGCCGTGGCCCTGTTTCAGGAACGCGGCAATGTCGGCCGGCGCGCTTCGGCCGAGACCCGAGCCGGGGTCGGCGGTAAGGTTCGGCGCGAACCAGTGGTCGTTGGTGCCGCCCGTCAGATAGACCGTGCTGGACTCGGTATAGCCGCGCTCTTCATAAGCCGGTCCTCTCGGTGTGTGACAGGCACCGCAATGACCCAGCGATTGCACGAGATACGCACCGCGATTCCATTGCGCGTCCCGTCCCGTTTCGGGCTTGAACGGACCACTCGGAACGAAGGCCCAGTCCCAGAACATGAGGGCCCAGCGCTGGCTGAACGGGAACGGCAATCTGGTTTCGGGCGCGGCGACCGCGACCGGTTGTACGCCATGCATGAAGTAGGCGTACAGCGCGTGCAGGTCCTCGTCCGAGATTTTTGCAAACGACGGGTAAGGCATCGCCGGATACAAACGCTTGCCGCCAGGCGCGACGCCTTCGCGCAATGCCCGTGCGAAGTCGTCGTAGGTGTACGCGCCGATGCCCATGTGCGGGTCGGGCGTGATGTTCGACGAGTAGATCGTGCCGAACGGCGACGCCATGCCGAGGCCACCGGCGAATGACGGTGAAAGTATTGGAGCGGCGCCCGGTTCGGTAACGCGTGGCGCGGCCGTATGACAGCCGGCGCAGTCGGCAGCTTTGGCGAGGTAAGCGCCGCGCGCGACCTCAGCGGCATCGGCGGGGTTGCTGTTTGCCGTGCTGTTCGCTGTGCCACTTGTGGCGACGGCCATGGCCCACACAGCCGGCGGGTTCGGCGGGTTCATCGCTTCGCCCCACATAACGCCTGACGCAAGCATTATCGCCACACCAGGCGCCGCACGCGTCAGCCGTCGCCCATGCAACCAAGCCAATAAAGAAGCCATAAAATCGCGGAGCGTACGCATCGTCACCACCACCTGCACGGCGACACAATCGCCAACGCGACATCGGTCGCGACCAGTGCAAACAGGAACAACACGCTGCACATTGCCGCGACACGGCTCAGGAACCCCGCCAGTTCAGCACGCGTTCGGGGCGCGCCACTCAAAGCGCCCACCTGTTTCGATCCGATCCGCCGAAGATTGCGCCACGCGATCACGCTGCCCAATCCGCCCACGACAAAACACAGCGCACTGATCACGACGAGCGCTGGACGCATCCACGGAACAACCGGCGCGGACAGGGGTTGGTTGAACGGATAGCAGCTCTGCGCGGCCAGCGTTTCCGCCATCACCATCTGCAGCAGCCACGCAAGCGGCGGCAGGACCAGACCCGGCAGCACGTATCGCAACGGCGGAAACGGCGCGTCGCGCGGAGTCAACTCCTCGGCCATGACCCCTCCTGAAACAGGTAAGGCGTCAGATACAGCGTGCTGAAAATAAACAGCCACACGACGTCGACGAAATGCCAGTACAGCCCGCCGATCGTCAACGCCGCACAGCGTTTTTCGTCGAAGTAGCCGAGCGCGGTCCACAACAGCAGGAGTAACAGCACGACGATTCCCACCAGCACGTGCGCCATATGGAATCCGGTGATGGTGAAGTACAGCGAACCATAGAGATGTGTGGTCAGGCCGTACGGATGATCGTGCCATTCCAGCAACTGGATGCCGATAAACACGCAACCCAGCACGACACCCGTCCCCATCGACGCCACCGCCCAGCGCAGCCGCCTGCGGCGCACGAGCCGCTCGCACAACCAGACGAACACGCTACTCGACAGAAGAATGACGGTATTCGCCACGCCGAGTCCCAGCTTCGGAAGCCCTTCAGGCGGCCAGCGCTGCGGATTTTGCGAGGCCAGATACAGGTACGAAAAGATCAGATAGCCGAACAGCGCACCTTCAGTGACGATCAGCGTAAGACACCCCCACCATCCGCCCGAGCGCTCGCCCGCGCTGCCCACGGGCAATTCGTACGTGGGCTCCACAGGTTCGGATGACGGCTGATTCAGATCGATGGCGTCGCTCATCTCAGCCTCCCGCATCGTGGACCAAGGCCGGCTCGCGCTGGAGCAACGGACGTTCGGGCCATAACCAGACGATGATCGACGCCGCGCAGCCGGCCAGCATCGCGCCCGCAAAAATCCACGCCGCCAGCGCGAGCCCGGCGAACACGAGCGTGGCGAAGACCGCGAGCCAGAACGGCGCGTACGAATCGCCGGGCATCTTGAGGATCACATCCGGACTGGCATCGAGCGCGGTGGTGCCGAGCGCTTCGCGGCCTTGCGCGAGCAGATAGCCTTCGTCGAGCTGCGAGTGCACATGGACCGTCTCGCCCGGCTCGTCGATCCGGCCTTCCCACAACGGATGACGACTCGCGAGCGTCGGCACCACCGCAAAGTTGTACGGCGGCGGCGGTGAGCTGACCGACCATTCGAGCGTGGGCGCGTCCCACGGATTGTCGCCGGCCGGCTTGCCGTTCTTCAGGCTCACCAGCAGGTCGATCAGAAAGATCAGCACGCCCGCTGCGAACAGGAAAGAACCCAGCGACGTGACGAGATTCACCGTATTCCAGCCCATGTCGGCGGGATAGGTGTAGATGCGCCGCGGCATGCCAAGCAGACCGGCGATATGCATCGGAAAAAACGCGATATTGAAGCCCGCGAACAACACCCAGAACGCGAGCTTGCCGATGCGTTCGCTCATCATCTTGCCGGTGAATTTCGGAAACCAGAAGTAGATGCCGCCAATCACGGGAAACACGTTGATGCCGAGCAGCACGTAATGCAGATGCGCGACCACGAAATAGGTATCGGTGAGTTGCCAGTCGAGCGGCACGGCCGCCGTCATCACACCGGACACGCCGCCTATCACGAACAGCAGCACGAAGCCCGCGAAGAACAGGAACGGCACGCGAAACACCGGCCGCCCGGTCCAGATCGTCGCGATCCAGGCGAAGGTGGCGACCGCGCTGGGGATCGCGATCACCATGCTGGCGGCGCCGAAAAACGACAGCGCGAGCGCCGGAATCCCGGTCGCGAACATATGGTGAATCCACACGACGAAGCCGACCACCATCGTCGCGACCGTGGAGAGCGCCACCGGTCCGTAGCCGACCAGCGGACGCCGGCAGAACACCGGCAGCGCGTCGGAGACGATGCCCATGGCCGGCAGCACCACCGCGTACACCCACGGATGCGCGAAGATCCAGAACAGATGCTGCCAGAGCAGCGGACGGCCGCCGTTGAGCACGTCGAAAAAGTGCGTGCCGATGCGCCGGTCCATCCACAACATGAAGAACGCGAGGCTCACCGAGGGCACCGCCAGCAGGTTGCCGCCCGATGCGGTCAAGGTACCCCACACCAGCACCGGCATCCGGTCGAGCGACATGCCCGGCGCACGCATGCGCAGCAAGGTCACGACGAAGTTCATCGAGCCGACCGTCGTCGAGATGCCAAGCAGCACCATGCCGAGCGCGTAGATGTCGATATTCGGCCCGGTGCTGTATTCGAGGCCGGAAAGCGGCGCGTAATTGAACCAGCCGGCGTCCGGCGCCTGTCCCGCCGGAAAACTCGCGTATAGAAAAATACCCGCGAACAGAAACAGCCAGTACGACAGCGCGTTCAGGCGCGGAAACGCCATGTCGCGCGCGCCGAGCACCAGCGGCCACAGATAGTTCGAGAAACCGGAGAGCACCGGCAACGCGTACAGGAAGATCATCGTCACGCCGTGCATCGTGAAGAGCTGGTTGTATTGCTCGGGCGTGAGGACGGTGGCGTTGGGGCGCGCGAGCTGGATGCGCATGAGCAGCGCTTCGACCCCGCCCATCAACAGGAAGATGAAAGCGGTGACGAGATAGCGCAAGCCGATGGTTTTATGATCGACCGTCGAGAGCCAGCCGCGCCAGCCGGGCGGCGCTTCCCAGATCTCGCGCAGGCGCTTTTCCTCCGCGCTGCCGGGCAGCACCCGGCCACGCTGCGGCAGCCGCGTGAGCGGCAAGCCGGCCACGGCGCAAGGCGGTGTGCGCGGCGATTCGCCAGGCGTCGAAGCAGTCGCAGGATGATCGGCCATCGAAAGGTGCTCCGTGATTTCAGCGGGTTTTCAACGGGGTTTCAATGCAGCGTCGCCAGATAGGCCGACAGCGCGGCGGCATCGCCGCTCGTCAGCGCGATATCGGGCATCAACGCTTCAGGCTTGATCTGCTGCGCGTGCTCGATCCAGTCGAGCAGATGCGCCGGTGTGTTGGTGAGCGTGCCCGCCGCGATCGTGCGGCGCGAGCCGAGATGGGTGAGATCGGGCGCTTGCAGGCCATTGGCCTCGGTGCCGCGAATCGTGTGGCAACCGGCGCAGCGTTCGGCGAACAGATGCTGGCCCGCCACGGCGGCTGCATCGCCGACGGATGCCGCCGCCTGGCCTTGCGCGTCGCGCCACGCGTTGAAATCCGCCGGGGGTTGCGCGACCACTTCCAGCGCCATATGCGCATGCTGCGCGCCGCAGAATTGCGAGCATTGCCCACGATAAAGGCCCGCCCGATCCGCCTGAAGCCACTGCTCGTTGGTTTGTCCGGGGATGGTCTGGGTTTTCCCCGCCAGTTGCGGAACCCAGAACGCGTGCACGACGTCCGCGCTGTTCAGTTGCACCTTGACCGGCTCGCCGACCGGAATATGGATTTCGTTCGCCGTGCTGAAGTTGCGGGCCGGGTTGGGGTCGTCGGCGTAATCGACTTTCCACCACCAGTCGTAGGCGGTGACGGTAATGGTGAGTTGCGGATGACTGGCGGGCGAAGCCACCGACTCGAGCGTCACGAGGATATAGACCAGCATCGCCAGCAGCGCCGCCGCAGACAGACCTGTGCCGACGTAGATCCAGCGCATGCCGCCGGCTTCGGCATTGAGCGTCCCCATCTGAGCCGCCGGACGCTTGCGCAGGATCGCCCCGGCCAGCAGTGCGGCAATGATGAGGGTCACCAGGACCGCGATCGCGGTCATTACCCAGCCGAGATGCATGGTGGGACCGGCCGCCGGCCCCGCCGCATGCAGAAAGTAATTGAGCGGCGCCCCCGCCTCCGCATGCACCGTCATCGGCATCAACATCGACGCAAGCGCCGCCAGAAAGAAAATCTGTCCGTGACCGGCGTGCAGATCCCGTGATTCGGTCGTCTTGCTTGCGGACACTGTGGGCTCCCGTGGCATGGCCTGCCATAGCGGCACGTCCCACTCAGGCGAGCTTGCGGGACGTGGATCGACAATGCTGGAGCAAAAAATGGACCTCGCCTGCCGCCTGGTTTAGCGGTGCATGTTCACCTCTGCGAAGAGGCCGAAACATTACCTTCTGAAAGAACGCGGAACGACGCTTGCGGCAAACGACTGGAATCCGTGTTTTCTTCTTCAGGAGTAGTCCATGTCTCAAACCGTCGGCGACTTCATCATCGAGCGACTGCATGCCTGGGGTGTGCGCCGCATTTATGGCTATCCGGGCGATGGCATCAACGGCGTCTTTGGCGCGCTAAACCGGGCTCAATCCGACGCCAAAAAATCGAAATCCGGCAATCCCATCCAGCCGATCGAGTTCATCCAGGTTCGCCACGAGGAGATGGCCGCCTTCATGGCTTCCGCGCACGCGAAGTTCACCGGCGAGCTCGGCGTGTGCATCGCCACCTCGGGCCCCGGCGCGTCGCATCTGATCACGGGTCTTTACGACGCGCGAATGGATCACATGCCGGTGCTCGCCATCGCGGGTCAGCAAGCGCGGGCGGCGCTGGGCGGTCACTACCAGCAGGAACTCGATCTCGTCTCGCTGTTCAAGGACGTCGCCGGCGCCTTCGTCGAACAGGCTTCGGTGCCCGCCCAGGTGCGCCATCTCGTCGATCGTGCCGTGCGCACCGCGTTAGCCGAGCGCAAGGTGACGGCCATCATCCTGCCGAACGATCTGCAGGATCTGCCTTACGAAGCCCCCGGCCGCAAACACGGCACGCTCCATTCGGGCGTCGGCTATCGCGCCCCGCGCCTCATGCCCTACCCCGACGATCTCAAGCAGGCCGCCGACGTGCTCAACGCCGGCAAGAAGGTCGCGATCCTCGTCGGCGCGGGCGCGCTGCACGCAACCGACGAAGTCATCGCCGTCGCCGAAAAACTGGGCGCGGGTGTCGCCAAGGCGTTGCTCGGCAAAGCCGTGCTACCCGACGACCTGCCGTGGGTGACGGGCTCGATCGGCTTGCTCGGCACCAAGCCGAGCTATGAGCTCATGATGGAATGCGACACGCTACTGATGATCGGCTCGGGCTTTCCGTACTCGGAATTTCTGCCGAAAGAAGGCGCGGCGCGCGGCGTGCAGATCGACCTGAAGGCCGACATGCTGAGTCTGCGTTATCCGATGGAAGTGAACCTCGTCGGCGATAGCGTTGAAACATTGCGTGCCCTGCTGCCGCTGCTCGAACAGAAGACGGATCGCGCGTGGCGCAAGAAGATTGAAGGCTGGACCGAGGACTGGTGGAAAACGCTCGACAAGCGCGCGCACGAAGCGGGCAAAGACGCGGTGAATCCGCAGCGTACCGTCTGGGAACTGTCCAAACGCATTCCGGCTAACGCGATCGTTACGAGCGATTCGGGTTCCTGCGCGAACTGGTATGCGCGCGACCTGAAGGTTCAGCGCGGCATGATGTGCTCGCTGTCGGGCGGCCTGGCGTCGATGGGCGCGGCCGTTCCCTATGCGATCGCCGCCAAATTCGCGTTCTCCGAACGGCCGGTGATCGCGCTGGTCGGCGACGGCGCCATGCAGATGAACAACATGGCCGAACTGATCACCGTATCGAAGTACTGGAAAGACTGGGCCGATCCGCGCTGGATCTGCATGGTGCTCAACAACAGCGACCTGAACCAGGTCACGTGGGAACAGCGAGCGATGGAAGGCGACCCCAAGTTCGAGGCGTCGCAGGATATTCCGTCCGTGCCGTATCACAAGTTCGCGGAGTTGATCGGCCTGAAAGGCATCTATGTGGACAACGACGCGCAGATGGGTGCCGCGTGGGACGAGGCGCTGGCATCCGACCGGCCGGTCGTGATCGAAGTGAAGGCCGATCCGAACATCGCGCCGTTGCCGCCGCATATCACGCTCGCCCAAGCCAAGGCGTTCGCGTCGACCTTGATGAAGGGCGATCCGAACGAAGGCAACGTGATCGTCGAAACGGCCAAGCAGGTGCTTGGCGCGGTGCTCCCCGGTCATCACGACAAGTAAGCGTGACGCCATGACGGATCGCATCGCATCGACCGGCGGGTCGCAAGCCATCGTGACGGCTTTGCGCGCGAGCGCCTACCGTATTCCGACCGACGCGCCAGAAGCGGACGGCACGTTCGCCTGGCATGCGACCACGCTGGTGGTCGTCGAAGTGGACGCCGCGGGACACACCGGCATCGGCTACACGTATAGCGACGCGAGCATCGTCGCGCTGATTCGCGACACGCTCGGCGAATGCGTGCTGCAGCACGACGCATGGGACATTCGCGCTATCTGGCAACAGATGCAGCGTCAGGTCCGCAACCTCGGCCGCGCGGGTCTGGCGGCCACGGCTATTTCGGCGGTCGACTGCGCGCTGTGGGATCTGAAGGCGAAACTGCTCGGCCTGCCGCTCGTGCGGCTGCTCGGCGCGGCGCGCGATACGGTGCCGATCTACGGCAGCGGCGGCTTCACCACCTACAGCGATAAACAGATGCGCGAGCAACTAGCCGGCTGGGTGGAGCGCGATGGTTGCCGCTGGGTGAAGATCAAGATCGGCAGCGAGCCGGAGAAAGATCCGGCACGGGTGGAAACGGCACGCGCGGCGATCGGCACAGCCGGGCTTTTTGTCGACGCGAATGGCGCCTTTACACCGCAGCCCGCTCTGCATTGGGCTCAACGATTCGCGGAGCAACGGGTCGAGTGGTTCGAAGAACCCGTTTCGTCGGACGATCCGGCGGGTCTGCATTTCGTGCGCGAGCATGCGCCAGCGGGGATGGAAATCGCCGCTGGAGAATATGGCTACACGCTCGACGATTTCCGGCAACTGCTTGCCGCCGGTTCCGTCGATGTCCTGCAGGCCGACGTGAGTCGCTGTGGCGGCGTCACCGGTTTCATGCAGGCCGCCGACCTCTGCGATGCCTTTCATGTGCCGCTATCGGCGCACTGCGCGCCCGCGTTGCATCTTCACGTCGCGTGCGCGGCGCCACGCCTGCGGCATCAGGAATGGTTTCACGATCACGTGCGCATCGAGTCGATGCTGTTCGACGGCGCGCCTCGGGCGGCCGGCGGCGTCATCGCCCCCGATCTGAGCCGTCCAGGCTGCGGCCTTGAATTCAAGGCTCGCGACGCCGCGTCCTACCGGATCGATTAGAAAAAGGAAGCCACTGAAATGACTTCTCAACGAGTGTCGGGGCTGATCTGCGCGGTGGCCGGCGCGGCTGCGGTGGCGGCGTTCGCGATGCGTTCCTCTGGACACGGCGAATCAGCACGAATTGCAACGAAGGAACCACGGCGCGGCGCACCTGGAAACACCCTGCGCGCGCAACGAACGCGGTCGGCAGCCAACATGGCGCCGGCTGTCGAAACGCACATCGAAACCTCCCGCACCTTCAATCACAGTTCCGCGCTGCTGGCGCTCTCCGTGCTCGCCGACAGCGCGATGGAGCACTATCGCGGCTCGTTCGACAACCCGGCGATGTATACGCCGCTAGTCTGCGCCACCCTGTCGCTATTGGCCGGCCTGCATGGCGGTCGCGACAGCCAGCAGCACTCCCATCAGGTACGTCACGCGATTTATCTGGGCGCCGCCGTCGCGGGTATCGCCGGTACCGGCTTCCATCTGTACAACATCACGAAACGCCCCGGCGGCTGGAGCTGGAACAACCTGTTTCATGCGGCGCCGGTCGGCGCGCCGATGGCCTTGCTACTTTCCGGCGCGCTGGGCGCCGTCGCCGAACAGTTGCGCGATGAACCGGCGCACGACCCGCAATTGCTCGGCATGCCGGCAGGCCGTGCGCTCGGCTTACTCGTCAGCGCGGGACTGATCGGCACGGCGGGCGAAGTCGCGCTACTGCATTTTCGCGGCGCGTTTCAACATCGCGCGATGTACGCGCCGGTCTGCGTGCCGCCGCTCGCCGCCGCCCTGCTCGCGCAGGCCGCCCTGAGCTCGCCACGCGAGCGCTGGCTGACGCGGCTGTGGTTGCGCGTCACCACGGCGCTCGGTTTTGTGGGCATGGGGTTCCACGCGCGCGGGATCGCGCGCCGTCAGGGCGGTTGGCGCAACTGGAGCCAGAACCTGTTCAGCGGTCCACCGTTGCCCGCGCCGCCGAGCTTTTCCGCGCTCGCGCTGGCCGGACTCGCAGCCTTGCGTCTGAGGGAGACCGAAACATGAGCGACACGAACAGGACACCGCGCGCCACCCGTTACCCCGGCTACGACGTGCTCGACAAACGCACGACCCCGTCATGGGACGACCCGACGCGCGACGTGATCGCGCAACGGCTGGCCACGCCCGCCGAGCCGCGCTTTTTCAACGCCGTCGAATGGCTCGCGGTGCGGGCCGTGTGCATCTGCATCGTGCCGCAAGCCGATGCGCAGCCCGTGGTGCCGCTTGCCGAACTGCTCGACGCGAAGCTGCACCAAAATACCGGCGACGGTTACCGCGACGTCCGCTTGCCTCCGCTTCAGCAGGCCTGGCGCACTGCCCTCGCCGCGCTCGACGCCGAGAGCCGCACGCGTCACGAATTGCCGTTCGGCAGCGTCGGAAAAACCGGCCAGATCGCACTGCTCGAAGCGATGCAACGGGGCGAACTCAAAAGTGACGCATGGTTCGGCATGCCCGCCGACCTGTTCTTTGCCGAACGTCTGCTGCACGACATCTGCAGCGCCTATTACTCGCATCCGCATGCATGGAGCGAAATGGGCTTTGGCGGCCCGGCCAATCCGCGCGGCTACGTGAGGATGGTGTTCGATCGGCGCGACCCGTGGGAGGCCGCTGAAGCGAAACCCGGCCACGAAGAAGAGACTCGCAAGGAGAACCGGCGTGCTCGATGAAGCCCAGCAGCATCCACGCGGCAAAAACGGGCGGGCGCCCGACGTCTTCGAACGCGGCGGCTGGGTGCCGATGCGCGAATATCCGAACGACGACGAGGTCGACTTCGCGATCGTCGGCACTGGCGCGGGCGGCGGCACGCTCGCCTGCCGGCTGGCGGAGCAAGGCTTCCGGGTCGTTGCGTTCGATGCGGGCGCATGGTGGCGTCCACTGGAAGAGTTCGCGTCAGACGAAACGCATCAGGCGAAGCTCTACTGGACCGACGAGCGCCTCTGCGACGGCGAGAATCCGCTCAGGCTCGGCAACAACAACAGCGGCAAGGCGGTCGGCGGTAGTACGGTGCACTTCGCGATGGTCTCGCTGCGCTTCCGGCCCGAGTGGTTCAAGTCGCGTAGCGTGCTGGGCTATGGCGCGGACTGGCCGCTCGACTGGCGCGACATGTGGCGCTACTACGCACAGGTCGAGGACGCATTGAAGATCTCGGGTCCGGTGAATTATCCGTGGGGACCGAAACGACCTCGCTACCCCTACCGCGCGCACGAATTGAATGCCGCGGCGCTCGTGCTCGCACGCGGCGCCGAAGCGCTCGGGATCGACTGGAGCGCCACCCCGTTGGCAACACTCTCGGCCCCACGCGGCAAAGCGCACCCTTGTGTGTATCGCGGCTTCTGCACCTCCGGCTGCGCGACCAACGCCAAACAGAGCGCTCTCGTCACATGGATTCCGCGCGCGGTGCGTGCCGGCGCGGAAATACGCGATCTGGCGATGGTCGGCCGTATCGTCACGAACGACGCGGGCCTCGCGACCGGCGTCGACTACCTGCGCGAAGGCCGCTGGCAGTTCCAGCGCGCGAAACATGTCGTGGTCGCCGGTTATGCAATCGAAACGCCGCGCCTCCTGCTGATGTCGGCAAACGGGCGCTTCCCGGACGGCCTCGCGAACAGTTCGGGCCTCGTCGGCAAGAACCTGATGGCGCAGTCGAATCAGGCGGTCTACGGCACCTTCGACGAAGAAATCCGCTGGTACAAAGGCCCCCCGTCGCTGGCGATCACGGAGCACTGGAATTACACCGATACCGGTAAGGACTTCTTCGGCGGCTACGCCTATATGAGCCAGGGACCGCTGCCCGCCGGCTGGGCCGGTGTGCAAAACGGCCGGGGACTGTGGGGCGACGCGTTAACGCGCGAGATGCACAGGTACAACCATCAGGCCGGCTTGAAGATTGTCGGCGAAACCCTGCCGCAGGAGCGCAACCGCGTCACGCTCGCGGACGAAAAGGATCAGTACGGTCTGCCGGTGGCGCGGGTGACCTACTCGCTGTGCGACAACGACAAGCGGTTGATCGCTCATTCACTGAACTTCATGGAGCAGGCACTCGGTGCGGCCGGCGGCCGCGAGATCTGGCGTGAAAACGACGACACCTGTCACCTGAACGGCACCGCACGCATGGGCGACGATCCATCGCGCAGCGTGGTCGACGCGGACTGCCGCAGCTGGGACATCCGCAATTTGTGGATTTGCGACGGCTCGGTGTTTCCGACGGTGGGCGGGGTGAATCCCTCGCTGACCATTCAGGCAATCGCGTGCCGGACTGCCGAGCGCATCGTCGAGCTGGCTGCACGGGGAGAACTGTAGAAGCACAGGTGGTCGCGCAGGCCGGTGAGCATCGGCAGACGTGCCGTCGACCGCGATCTGCGTCGCCGTCCTTCGCCCAGTTGCGCCTTGCCCTGGAATGTCCATTGCTCAATCATTTGATTCCACGGGCGCGCCGCTGGTAGACGTCTCGCCTAATCGATACAAGGAGTCCCGCAATGTCAGAGACCCGCGATCAGTTCACGATGCAAGACCCGACTAAACAGTACCCCCAGCCCCCGTTCGAGCGACAACCGCAGTCCGCGCCTGGCCTCGCGCGACAGATGACGCCCAGGCCCGATCATGGCGAAACCAGCTACAAGGGCTTCGGCAGACTGGTCGGCCGGCGCGCACTGATTACCGGCGCGGACAGCGGGATCGGCCGCGCGGTCGCCATCGCGTTCGCCCGTGAAGGCGCCGACGTCGCGCTGAACTACCTGCCGGGCGAAGAGGCGGACGCGCGCGAAGTCGTCAAGCTGGTCGAGGCCGCGGGCCGCAAGGCCATCGCGCTACCCGGCGATGTAAGCGAAGAAGCCTTCTGCACGCAATTAGTGGATCAGGCGATCGAACGGCTAGGCGGGCTCGATATTCTCGTGAATGTCGCGGGCAAACAGACTTACGTCGACGAAATCGCCGATCTGTCGACGCAGCAGTTCGAAGCGACCTTCCGAACCAATGTCTTCGCGATGTTCTGGCTATGTAAAGCGGCCCTGCCGCATCTGCCGCCCGGCGCGACGATCATCAATACGACGTCGATCCAGAGCTATCAGCCCAGTCCCGGACTGCTCGATTACGCGTCGACCAAAGCGGCCATCACCGCGTTCACCCACGCACTGGCGAAGCAGGTCGTCGGCAAAGGAGTCCGCGTGAATGCCGTGGCGCCTGGGCCGGTATGGACGCCGCTGCAGCCGAGCGGCGGTCAACCGCAGGAAAAAGTCGAGAAATTCGGCTCGGAGGTGCCGATGAAGCGTCCGGGACAGCCCGCCGAACTCGCGCCGGTCTATGTGCTGCTCGCGTCGCAGGAGTCGAGCTTCGTGACCGGCGAGGTGTACGGTGTGACGGGCGGTAATCACCTGACCTGACGCACCCGCAGAACCATGTCCTTCGTCGGCGAACAGGCGCGGACCACGGATGCGCGCGACGCACTGCCCGCGCATTCGTGGGCAATGCATGTCGGCCCAGGGCTGATTTCGACCGCAACCGACAACGACCCGAGCGGAGTCGTGACGTATTCGCTGGCCGGCGCGCAATTCGGTTACGACATGCTGTGGATGTGCGCGCTGTCCTATCCATCGATGGTGGCATTCCAGCTCGTCGCGTCGAGAATCGCGGCGCAGACGGGTAAGGGCTTGACGGTGAACATGCGCGAGCATTACTCGCGTCTGCTTTTCTATCTCGCGGTTGCGCGCTTTCTCGTCGCCAACGTGTTCAACATCGCGGCCGATGTCGTCGCGATGGGGGTCGGCGCGCAACTCCTGTGGCACGGTTCAGTTCCGCTATTCGCCGCCGCTTTCGGCGTTCTGTCGATCGCGCTCCAGTGGTTTGTGCCGTACGCACGCTATGCGCGGATTCTGAAGTGGCTGGCTGCGTGCCTGTTCGCCTACGTCGGCGTCACGCTGATCGGCCATACGTCATGGCAGACGCTCGCTTTCAACGCCTTCGTGCCGCACATCACATGGCGCGGCGACTACTTCACCATGCTGCTGGCCGTGCTGGGCACGACGATCAGCCCGTATCTTCTGTTCTCTCAGGCCGAGCAGCAGATTGAAGGAAATCGACCTCGAGCAGCGGGTGCGGATCGCGCCACGAGCAACCGGCAGTTGAAAAAAGTGCGCGGCGATACCCTGATCAGAACGGTGCTGTCGAACGCGGTCGGGTTGTTTATCATGGCCGCGGCCGCGTCGACGCTTCACGCAAGCGGACACGGCCTCGCCAACGCCTACGACGCCGCAAGCGTACTTCGGCCGCTCGCCGGCGGATATGCATCGCACGTGCTGGGATTGGCGTTCATCGGCACCGCCCTGCTCGCGCTGCCCCCGCTCGCCGGATCGGCCGCCAATGCTGCGGTCAGCGCGCGGGACCGGCTCCCAGGCAAACAGCACAATCGGCCGGTGGCGCGCGCACTTCTCGTTGTCATGGCGCTCGGCGTGTCGATCGGGGTCGGCCTGACACTCATGCACGTCGAGCCGATCCGGGCGCTCTACTGGAGCGCCGTGCTCAACGGCTCGACCGCTACGCCCGTGATGGTGATGCTCGTGTTGCTGAGCATGAAACGCTCCGCGGTGGGCGATCTCAACACCCATTGGACCTTGCGCGCGCTGTGCTGGTTGGCCACGCTGTTCGCGGGCGCGGCACTCGCAGCCGAGTTTGCCTGCAAGTGGCTTTTTTGAGCGCTGCGGGTCGCAGCGCTATCGAACGACGCAGCGGCTCAGACCGGCGCGGCGCTCGCCCGCAGGCACTCGTGTTACAGGCGCGATTGAATCCTGTCGAACCGCGCGGAGGGCAAGCTGGAGGGTCTTGTTTGATCAGCTACCCAACGGGGAGAGTCGAAGGCCAGTTCCGGGCGCGGGTACAACAGTTGCGACGAGGATATGAGGGCGATCGTCGATCTGGTGACGGCATCGTCGGCGGCAAGCCGCACAATCGCATCGCGCATGTCGCCCCTATCCAACCACAAGGTCTAATAGTGTCATGGCCACTCCCCCCGACAGCGGCGCCCCGGCCGGTATTCGCAAGATTTGCGCAAAACGTCGGCTGGCGCCTACCGCGGAACGATATGGGTCAATTCAGCACTTGATCCGAAGTGCGCTGTTGCATCGGCAGACATTAGCCTTCATCGCGTGGGTTTCGGTTGGGACGGGCACGATATTTCTTGTGCTTTCACTTCGGGCGATCGCTTTGTGCGCGTTTCTAGTCGGCGCCTGCTGCGCGTACGCTGGGCGGCGACCGCCGCCCTGAATCGCCGGTTGGTGGACAGACGCCAAGCTCGTGGAACGCCGCTTGCGACAACGCGCTGAGGTCACGGCGATGCCGGAGCATCGCGACAGGTCAACGCGAATTCAATGGGAGTGCAACCATGCATTTCGTCATCAACGGCTGCGAGGCCGAGCTGGACTTCGACCCGAGGACATCGCTGCTCGATCTGCTGCGGGAACACCGTCACCTGTTCGGCGCGAAAAAGGGCTGTGATCAGGGAGCATGCGGCGCCTGCACTGTGCTGGTGGACGGCACCCGCATCAACAGTTGCCTCGCGCTCGCGGTGCAGTACCAGGATTGCGCAATCACCACCATCGAGGGGCTGGGCGGACCAGACAAACTTCATCCTCTGCAAGCCGCTTTCGTCGAGCACGACGGCTTCCAGTGCGGCTACTGTACCCCCGGCCAGATCTGCTCGGCGCTCGGCATGGTCGAAGAACTGAAGCGCGGCGTGCCGAGCTATGTCAGCGCGGACGTGAGCGCGGCAGGTTTCGAACTCACGGACGATGAATTGCGCGAACGAATGAGCGGCAACCTGTGCCGCTGCGGCGCCTACAACGGCATCGTCGACGCGATCCATGACACGTTCGGCGCGGACGGCGCCGAGCCCGCCAGGCGCGAGGCCGCCTGATGAATCCCTTTACCTACAAACGCGCGTCCGATCCGCAGACGGCGCTAACGCTCGGCGTCCAGCCGGGCGCCAAATACCTGGGCGGGGGCACCAACCTCGTCGACCTGATGCGCGAGACCATCGAGCATCCCATCGTGCTCGTCGACGTTACGCGTCTCTCGTGCGCAATCGATGAGACCGCCGAAGGCAATCTGCGAATCGGCGCCGGGGTCAAGAACACCGCAGCGGCGGCCGACCGGCGCGTGCGGGAGCGCTATCCGATGCTGTCCGAGGCGATCCTCGCCGGCGCTTCCGCGCAGATCCGCAATATGGCGACCGTGGGCGGCAACCTGCTGCAGCGCACGCGCTGCGGCTACTTCTACGACGACGCGGCGCACTGCAACAAACGCGTGCCCGGCGCGGGCTGCGATGCCGTCGATGGTTTCAACCGCATGCACGCCATTCTTGGCGCTTCGCCCGCCTGTGTCGCCACCCACCCTTCCGATATGGCCGTGGCGCTGGCTGCGCTGGATGCGGTGGTCACGGTGGAAGGTCGCAACGGCAAACGCGAGATTCCGTTGATCGATTTTCATGTGCTGCCCGGCGAAACGCCTCACATCGAGACCGTGCTGGAGGCCGGCGAATTGATCACTGCGGTGACGCTGCCGCCTGCCATGACGGGTCGTTCCATCTATCGCAAGGTACGCGACCGCGCCTCCTATGCGTTCGCGTTGATCTCGGTCGCCGTGGTTCTGCAAGTGCAGGACAGCGTCGTGAAAGACGTGCGGATCGCTCTGGGCGGCGTCGCTCACAAACCGTGGCGCGCCAGCGCGGCCGAAGCGGCCGTCAAGGGCGGCCCGGCGACCGAAGCGGCGTTTCACGCGGCGGTGCAAACCGAACTCGCTTCCGCGCGCGGTCTGCGCGACAACGCCTTCAAGATTGAACTCGCGCAGCGCGTGATCGTCGACACACTGGTCCGCCTGACCGCTCTGCAGGAGACACACTGATGCCTATCCTCAAGGATGCCATGCAGGCGGTGATGAAAAAGGCCATTGCCCTCGCCCCTGACCGCTTTATCCCCGGCGGCGAGCCCGATCCGCTGATTCTCCACAAGCACGGCCTGATCGGCGCTTCCGTGAGCCGCATCGACGGACCGTTGAAGGTTTCCGGCCTGGCGACTTTCGCGGCCGAATTTCCGCTCGATGGCATGACTTACGCGGCGCTGAAGTATTCGACTATTGCGCGCGGCCGCATTGTCGACTTCGACACCGCCGCCGCCGAGGCCGCGCCAGGCGTCGTCCTGGTGATGACCTACCGCAACGCGCCTCGCCTGAAACCCATGCCGGCGTTCATGACGCAGCCCAAGGCCGCGGGCGGCGACGATCTGCCGGTCATGCAGGATGAGCAGATTCACTGGAATGGCCAGCCGGTCGCGCTGGTGCTGGCCGAGACCCAGGAGCAGGCGGACCATGCGCAATCGCTGATCGGGATCACGTATGAGGCGCAAAGCGATGCGGTGACGTCGCTCACTGCGGCCAAGGCGAAAGGCTCGGAACCCGGCGTGTTCCAGGGCGAGCCGTTGAAGCTCGAGATCAACGAAGCGGAGGCCATGCTGGCTGCGGCGCCCTACAAGATCGATGCCCACTACACGACCCCGCGTCACAATCACAATCCCATCGAACTGCATGCGGCGACGCTCACCTGGCAGGGTGACACGCTGCGGATTCACGACACCGTGCAGGCAGTCGCTCACGAAGCATGGACCCTCGCACACGTGTTCGGCATCGACGAGAAAAAAGTGCACGTCACGTCGCCGTATGTGGGCGGCGGCTTCGGTTCGAAAACGGTGTGGCAACACCAGGTGCTGGCCGCCGCAGCAGCGAAGCTGGCACAGCGGCCCGTGCGGATCATGCTGTCCCGCGAAGGGGTGTTCCGCCTCGTGGGCGGCCGCACGCTCACCGAACAGCGAGTTGCGCTGGGCGCCCAGGCCGACGGCACGCTGGACGCGCTGATCCACACCGGCACGGTCGCCATGACGCCCCACAACAACATGCCGGAACCGTTCATTCTGCCGGCAAAAAGCGCCTACGCGTCGCGCAGCTTTTTGCTCGACGTCGAGACCGTCAAGATGCACATGACGGCCAATACTTTCATGCGAGCGCCCGGCGAGGCAGTCGGTACGTTCGGCCTGGAGTCCGGCGTCGACGAACTCGCGCACGCCATGGGCATGGACCCGATCGAATTGCGGATCGCGAACGAGCCGGACAAGGATCCGACGAGCGGGCTGCCGTTCTCTCAACGTGGCATTGTCGAGGCCTGGAAGGTGGGACGCGAGCGCTTCGGCTGGCAGGCGCGCGTCGCGCCGGGCGCACGGCGCGACGACGACTGGCTGGTCGGCATGGGCTGCGCCACGGGCACCTATCCGTATTACCGGATGCCGGGCGGCGCAGCACGTATCACGCTGACCGATACAGGGCGCGCCACCGTCAGCATCGCCGCGCACGAGATGGGCATGGGCACGTCGACCGCTCAGACTCAGATCGTTGCCGAGCGGCTCGGCCTGGGCATGGACGCCATCGATTTCAAATACGCCGACTCCACGTTACCAGGGGTGGTGCTGGCGGGCGGCTCGCAGCAGACGGCCGCGATCGGCGCTGCCGTGATCGCGGCTCATCACAAGCTCGTCAGAAAACTGCTCCAGTTCGCCGGCAACAACTCGCCCCTTTCCGGGCTTTTACCCGACGAAGTGGGCGGCCGCGACGGCGGTCTCTGTGCGCTGGCAGACGAGAACCGCTTCGAGACCTACGCCGCCTTGCTGGCCCGCGCCAGACAAACGGAAGTGACGGTCGAGGCTGACGCGCCGATGCCCTTCGAGTTACAACACTGGTCCATGCACAGCCATAGCGCGCTGTTCTGCGAGGTGCGGGTGAACGCCGTGACCGGCGAGATTCGCGTAAGCCGCTTTCTCGGCTCGTTCGACTGCGGCCGGATCATCAACGCCAAGACCGCAGCCAGCCAGTTTCGCGGCGGCATCATCATGGGCCTTGGCCTTGCGCTGATGGAGGAAAGCGAGTTCGACGAGAGAACGGGCCGCATCATGAATCCGTCGCTCGCCGACTATCACGTGCCGGTGCATCTGGACGTGCCGAAGATCGACATCATCTGGAACGATGACGCCGATCCTCACACGCCGATGGGCGCACGCGGCGTGGGCGAAATCGGTATTACCGGCGTGGGAGCGGCCGTGGCGAACGCGGTCTTCAACGCAACGGGCAAGCGCATTCGCGATCTGCCCATTACGTTGGACAAGGTCATCCGCTAAAGCGGGAATCGCTGCGGCCGTCCGGGGTGAACGAGGCAGAAATGAATCTCCCTCGTTGACGCCTAATGACGCTTAAGCGCCTCGAAATAATAGTCGTCGTCGACGCGGTGATCCCAGCGATCGACGGCGCCTCCTATCGACAAAGGCGGTTCGCGGTGGTCGGATTGCTCCTGCCAGGAAGTCAATGTTAGCTGCTCGATACGTCGCAACGTCTTATCGGTCTATTATTGGCGAAAATCTCAACAATACAGTCGTTTTACGGTCATGGATGTGATCCGAGCCGGCTGTCGTCATGCGCCCGTACCGGACACCATCTCGCAAACCGTATAGGTACTGTACCGGCAACCCTCTTTAGAATGCTTCGACGTCCTATTGCTAGTTCTATTCCAGTTCTATCGCCAGACACCGGAGCACGCCATGTTTTACCTCAGCCTCAGCGCCCTGCCAGCCGGCATTCTGTTCGCGCTCGTCACCAGCATCACGCCCGGTCCGAACAACACGATGCTGCTCGCCTCGGGCGTCAACTTCGGTTTTCGCCGCACGTTGCCGCATCTGTCCGGTATCAGCCTCGGCGTCGTGCTGTTGATGCTGTCGGTGGGCATTGGCCTCGGTGAAGCCTTCGTCCATTTCCCGGTGCTGTACACGGTGCTCGAAGTGGCGAGCGTTGCCTATCTGCTGTATCTGGCGTGGAAGATCGGCACGTCGGGCGAATTGAAGCTCAAGAAAGGCGAACGCCGGCCCATGAAATTTCATGAAGCCATCGCGTTCCAGTGGGTCAATCCGAAGGCATGGATGATGGTGCTGACCGCCGCCACGACCATTCATCTCAGCGAGAGCTACAGCATGAATGCGGTCGCGATGGCCGCGATCTTCTACGTGATCGGTTTTCCGTGCATCTGCTTGTGGGCAGGGTTCGGCACGGCGATGCGCAAGGTGTTGTCGGACCCGAAGCGCCTGCGTATTTTCAATGTCGCGATGGCGCTGTTGCTGGTGCTGTCGTTGTATCCGATTGCGTTGAAGCTGCTCGGCCACGCGGGTTGAGCAGCGCAATAGCGACTACACCGCGCCTCGGCCGACCCGCTCGATAAACCGCCACAACGCGTCGTCCGTCGAGTAAGGCGCGTTGAAGCGGAACCATGCGCTCGGCGCATCGTCGGGCCTGAAGTACGAGCCCGGCGCAAGCCAGATTCCATGCGCGAGCGCCGCCGTCGCCACCTCGCCGGCACGCTCGGGTTCGATCGGCAGACGCGCCCACAGAAACAAGCCGGCACGCGGCCGGTGGAACAGTTCCAAACCCAGCGAATCGAGCCGCTCTTCGACGGTGGCATGCACGAGCTTCAGCCGCTCGTTCACGGCCTCCACGTGACGCGCATAGCGCCCTTCGAGCAGCACCTTGTCGACGATCCGTTCGATCGCTTCCGACGACGTCAACCCCACCGCCATCTTCGTGCGCGCCAGTTCGCGCAACACCGCGCGCTCGGCGACCACGTAGCCGCAGCGCAGCCCCGGCGTCACCGTCTTCGAAAAACCGCCCACGTACAGCACGCGCTGCAAGCCTTCCATCGCCGCGAAAAGCGGTGCGCCGGACGGCGCCAGTTCACGGCTCACGTCGTCTTCGATCACCCACATGCGCTGACGCTCGGCGATCTGCAGCAGACGGAACGCGGCCGACATGCCGAAGGTCGCGCCGGTCGGATTCTGCAGCGTCGTGTTGACGAAGATCGCCTTCGGCTTGTGCTGCGCGACCAGCGCTTCGAGCACGTCGGTATCGACGCCCGCCGGCGTGCGCGGCACGCCATGCACGACCAGCCCCGCGAGCTTGAGGATCTGCAGCAGATTGCAATACCCCGGATCTTCGACGATCACGGCATCGCCCGCGCGCAGCAACGTGCGCACGATCAGATCCAATCCCTGAGTCGCGCCCTGCGTGAGCAGCACGTTGGAGACGTCCACCGGCAAACCGCGCCGATCGAGCTGCTCGGCGATCCGCTCGCGCAGCGGCGCGAATCCGTACGGATGCCCGTAATCGCCGAGCCGCGCCGCCGGCACCCGGCTCATCGCACGCAATGCATGCTGCAGACCGGTTTCGTTGATCCACTCGTTCGGCAGCCAGCCGCCGCCCGCCTTGATCGGCACCGAATGGTCGGCGAACACGTCGGACAGCAGCCAGGTCGCGGTGAGGCTCGGCGGCTGCCAGTCGGTCGCGGCGACTCGCGCGGACTGCGCGCGCGCCGCCACCCGGTAGCCGGAACCGCGCCGCGCGACCACCAGCCCCATCGACACCAGACGGTTGTATGCTTCAGTCACTGTGAAGGTGCTCAGCTCATGGCTCTGCGCCAGTTGCCGCACCGACGGCAGCAGTGCGCCCGCGCGCAGCGATTGCCCCTCGATGGCGCGCGTGAAGCCTTGCACCACCTGCTCGACGAGCGTGGGCGCGGCGCGCCGGTCGCGCTCGAGTTGAAGTTCGATCATGGTCAGGACGCAAAAGCACGCCGCAAAAGGCGGCGAAACAGGGATGAAATGCGTTGGATCGAAGCCTGCGAAAGCCTCCCATCCAGCGACACAGTTAGCACAGTTAGCGCAAACCTACCAATACAGTTAGCGTCACACTGCGTCAACTGTTTATGCCGCCATTAAACCGCGGACGCTACAGTTTCGCCATGCCCCAAAGGACGCCCTTGGGGACCCACTTCGAGGAGATACCCATGACTTCGCGCCCCGTCATCGACGACCTGTCGTCCTTCTGGATGCCCTTCACCGCCAACCGCCAGTTCAAGGCCGCGCCGCGCCTGCTGGAATCGGCCAAGGGCATGTACTACCGCACCACGGACGGCCGCGAAGTGCTCGACGGTTGCGCCGGTCTCTGGTGTGTGAACGCCGGCCACGGCCGTGACGAGATCGTGGCCGCGATCACCGAGCAGCTCTCCACGCTCGATTTCGCGCCGACCTTCCAGATGGGCCACCCGCTCGCGTTCGAAGCCGCCACCAAGGTCGCCGAACTGATGCCGGAAGGCCTCGACCGCATCTTCTTCACGAACTCGGGTTCCGAATCCGTCGACACGGCGCTGAAGATCGCCCTCGCCTATCACCGTTCGCGCGGCGAAGGCCAGCGCACCCGCCTGATCGGCCGCGAGCGCGGCTATCACGGCGTGGGCTTCGGCGGCATTTCGGTCGGCGGTATCGCGCCGAATCGCAAGACCTTCTCCGGCGCGCTGCTGCCGGCGGTGGATCATCTGCCGCACACGCATAACCTCGAACACAACGCGTTCACGAAGGGCCAGCCGGCGTGGGGCGCGCATCTCGCCGACGAACTCGAACGGATCGTCACGCTGCATGACGCGTCGACCATTGCGGCCGTGATCGTCGAGCCGGTGGCTGGTTCCACGGGCGTGCTGATTCCGCCGCAAGGCTATCTGCAGAAGCTGCGCGAGATCTGCACGAAGCACGGCATCCTGCTGATTTTCGACGAAGTGATTACCGCCTTCGGCCGGATCGGCAAGGCGACGGCCAGCGAGTATTTCGGTGTGACGCCGGACCTGATCACGATGGCCAAGGCCATCAATAACGCCGCGATTCCCATGGGCGCCGTGGCGGCCAGCCGCACGGTCCACGACACGATCGTCAACGGCGGCGCGCAAGGCGCGATCGAACTGTTCCACGGCTACACGTATTCGGCTCACCCGGCAGCGGCCGCGGCGGCCGTCGCCACGCTCGATCTGTATCGCCGCGAAGGCCTGTTCGAACGCGCCGGCAAGCTCGCGCCGACGTTCGAAGCCGCCGCTCACTCGCTGCGCAACGCGAAGCATGTGAAGGACGTGCGCAACCTCGGCATGATCGCGGGCGTGGAGCTGGAATCGCGTGACGGCGCGCCGGGCGCGCGGGCTTACGAGGCGTTCGTCAAATGCTTCGAAGCGGGCGTGCTGGTGCGCTTTACCGGCGACATCCTGGCGTTTTCGCCGCCGCTCATCATTGACGAAGAGCAGATCGCGCACCTCTTCAAGACGGTGGGCGACGTGCTGGCGACGGTGCAGTAAAGACAGGGCAGTAAAGCAGAAAAGGCGGCGCCGTCCTCGGCGCCGCCTTTCATTTATCGCCTGCCTCGCAATGGCAGGCCAGACAGCAGACCCCACTCAGTGATGCGTGCGTGAAGCTCTCGTGTGTGCCGCCTTTTTCGCGGCCGCCGAGCGCCCTGCCGCGCCCTTCGTCGCCGCTGCCTTCCTGGCCGCGGCAGAACGGCTGGCCGCCGGACGTTTGGCCGCCGCCGACTTCGTCTGCTTCGACAGCGCCGCGCGCGACGCGCCCGAGCTCCCTTCCCGCTTCAACGCATTGGTGGACGCGCGCGAACGCTTCGCCGTCGACTCCGTGCTCTTCTTCGCGGTGCTCTTGTGCTGGCCGGCGGCGTTATCCGTGGCGGCTTTCTTGCGTGTTGCCGCGCTCGCCGTGCCCTTCTTCGGCAATTTCACGGCGACGCCAGCACGGCGCGCTTCCGAGAGGCCGATCGCGATCGCCTGTCTGGCCGACCTCACACCGTGCTTGCCGGCGCGCACCTTGTCGACCTGTTCCTTGACGAACTCCCCGGCCTGGGTACTCGACGCCTTGCCGGCGCGTTTGTCGGCCGCGACGCGCTTAAGGGTTTTCTGTTCAGGCATGACGATCCTCCGGTTGATGGTGACCTTTGTCATGCAGCAACGGCCGTGCCGCAAGCGCGGTAGCCCTGAATCGTCGTGAATCGCGATGAAAGTTGCCCGGCAGGGCTCGCGCCGGCCAGACGGACGGCGTATCGTGTCAGCAAGGGTCGGCGCCGTGGTCCGGCCCACGGGAGACGCTCATGAAGATACCGACCGTTCGTGCAGGTGCGCATATCGAAGGCGTGCATTGGATCGCCGAATACGCGGAAGACGTTCACGAGATCCGCGTGTTTCGCGAGGGACAGGAGGTGGACGTGCATAACGCCCCGTCCACCCTGTTCGGCGATGAAGAGAATGCGGGCTCCAAAAGCACCGCGGATCATCGCGCGGTCGAAGCCGCCGTGCTCGCTTATCTGAAACGTTTTGTGATCGAGCACGACGCCGAAGAGTAGCGGCGCATGACGGCCGCCGCACTCACACTCAGTCAGCCGGCCGCAGCTTCTTGACCTCCGCATCCGACGGCTGAACGCTCGCGCCGTCGATATACCGGTACGACGTCATCACGCCCTTGCCGTCCTTCAAACCCGTCACGCCGACATACGCGCCCATGGTCGACTGATTGTCCTGCGCGCGATAGGTGATCGGCCCGAACGGCGTGTCCACGCCGAGTCCCTTGAACGCGGCGGCGAGCTTATCCGGATCGACCGAGCCGGCCTTCCTGATGCCGTCGGCAATCGACATCAACGCCGAATAACCCACCACCGAACCCAGTCGCGGATAGTCGTGATACTTGGCCTGATACGCGTCGACAAACTTCTTGTTGGCCGCCGTATCGATCGAATACCACGGGTAGCCCGTCACGATCCAGCCGGTCGGCGCTTCCGCGCCCAGCGGGTCCAGATAGTCCGGTTCGCCCGTCAGCAACGACACCACGCTGCGATCTTTGAAGAGTCCGCGCGTATTGCCCTCGCGCACGAACTTGCCGAGATCGGCGCCGAACAGCACGTTGAAGATCGCATCCGGCTTCGCGTCGGCGATCGCCTGGGTGACCGCGCCCGCGTCGACGTTGCCGAGCGGCGTGGCCTGTTCGGCGACGAACTGCACGTCAGGTTGCGCGGCCGTCAGCAGCTTCTTGAAGGTCGCCACCGCCGACTGACCGTACTCGTAGTTCGGATACACCAGCGCCCAGCGCTTCTTCTTCAGCTTGACCGCTTCCGGCACCAGCATTGCCACCTGCATATACGTGGAAGGGCGCAGACGGTACGTGTATTTGTTGCCGTCGGCCCAGACGATCTTGTCGGTCAGCGGTTCGGCGGCGAGGAAGAAAATCTTCTTCTGCTTCGCGAAGTCGGTCAACGCGAGACCCGTGTTCGACAGGAAGCCGCCGAACAGCAACTGCACCTGCTCGCGCGCGATCAATTCCTGCGCCACGCGAATCGTGTCGCCCGGGTTGCCGTTGTCGTCGCGCGACACGACTTCGAGTTGTTTGCCGAGCACGCCGCCCGCCGCATTCACCTGGTCGAGCGCGAGATTCCAGCCGTTCTTGTAAGGCCCGAGAAAGGCGGGTTGCGCCTTGTAGCTGTTGATTTCACCGATCTTGATCGTCTGCTGGGCGCTCGCGCTCAGCGCGGCGAGCGACAGCAGCGTCGGCACCATGAGGCGAGAGAGGAATCCTGCGCGCGTGGTCATGCGTTTCTCCGTTATCAAAAGGATTGCGGGAATACGGGTCGTTGTTATCAAGCATTCACTCGGCCGGCGGCGTCGCGCGAATTCGTGCGACGCTCGTCGCCACGTCCTGCCAGGCCGGCTTGCCACCGGCGAATTGCTGCCGCAGATAAGACACGAGTTCGCTCACCTGGGCGTCGTTGAAACTGTCGCGATAAGCCGGCATCGTACCGAGTTCGGGCCGTGCAGGCGAGCCGATGCCGTCGAGAATCACGCGAATCAGGTTATCAGGCGTTGCGCTGTGCAGATTCGTGTTAAGCGCGAGCGACGGATGCGCGCCGAACAGTTGCGGCCCGTTGCCGGTGTGATGGCACGCGGCGCACGCGCCGTCGAAGAGCCGTGCGCCGAGCCCCACGGGCGCGCCGGTAATCGCACTGGCCTGTTCGTACTGACGCGCCAGCGCGACCGGATCGGCATTCGGCTCCAACGGATTGAGCGACGCCAGATAGGCAGCCATCGCGCGAATATCGCTGTCGGGCAGCGCCGCCAGATCGCCGACAACTGGCGCCATCGGCCCCGCCGCGACGCCGTGCAGCGGCGCGTGACCGTAGCGCAGATAGCTGAACAATTCGTCTTCGCTCCACGGCACGGGCGCGTTGGAGAGCGTCGATAACGCAGGCGCTTCCCAGCCTTCGGCGATGCCGCCGCCCATGAACGCCGCGCCGCTTTTCTCCGCGCCGAATGCGTTGCGCGGCGTATGACAGGCGCTGCAATGGCCGAGTCCGTTCACCAGATACGCGCCGCGATTCCATTGCGCGCTTTGCGTCGCGCTCGCGGTGAACGTCGTGCGGCCGAGAAACAGCGCGTTCCATGCGCTCATCAACGGACGCACGCTGAACGGATACGGCAGTTTCGTTTCCGGCGGACGCGAGCGAACCGGCGTTTGTGCCATCAGGTAAGCGTAGAGCGCTTTGAGATCGTCGTCGGACGTGTTCTGGAACGACGTGTACGGAAACACCGGATAGAGCCGATGACCGTTGCGGCTGATGCCTTGCCGCATCGCGCGCACAAAAGCCTCCAGCGACCAGTTGCCGATCCCCGTCTGACCGTCGGGCGTGAGGTTGGTGCTGTAGACCGTGCCGAACGGCGTATCGAGCGGTTTGCCGCCGGCGTTCGGCACGCCGTTGTGCGCGGTGTGGCACACCGCGCAATTGCCGAGCGCGGCAAGCAGTTTGCCGCGCGCCACGAGTTCGGGCGCGAACGCGCTCGCGAGCGGCGGCGTGATCGGTGCAATGGCAGCCGGCGCAAGCGACAACGCGCCGAGCCAGCCGGCCGCGCCCGCCGCGAATGCGCCGAGAAAGCCCAGGCGCCAGCGCTTTTTCTTGCGCGCTTTGGCGTCTTCGGCTTGCGCGTCGGCGAGCGCCGCGCGGATCGTCTCGGGCGTGAACGGCGGCCGGCGAAAGCGCACGCCCGTCGCGTCGTACAGCGCGTTGGCAATCGCCGCCGCGCCGGGCAGCGACGCGGATTCGCCCGCGCCCATTGGCGGCTCGCCGTGACGCGGCATCATCACCACGTCGATCACCGGCACTTCACGGAACGTGAGGATCGGATATGCGCCCCACTCCTGGCTCGTCACCGCGTTCTCGCCGAACGTCACGCGTTCTTTCAACGCGCGGCTGGTCGCCTGGATCACGTTGCCGTGAATCTGATGACGCACGCCGTCCGGATTGACCATCGTGCCGGTATCCTGGCCGACCACCACGCGCGTCACCGCGAGTTCGCCGCTCTTGCGGTTCACTTCGATGTCGGCGACCCATGCGGACCACGCCGCGCCGAAGCCGGGGAATTTGCTGTGCACGTAGCGGGCGTAAGCGAAACCGCGGCCTCGGACGATGTCGCCTTGTTCCTGGGCTGCCGCATTTTCAGCGCGGTTTTCAGCGGGGTTTTCTGACCGCTCGCGCGGTTCCCAGCCCGCTTTCTCGGCCACCGCTTTGACCAGATCGATCGCACGCGGATCGGTGAGATGCTGCAAACGAAACGCGACCGGATCGACGCCCGCCTGCTCCGCGAGTTCGTCGATAAAAGACTCGTGCGCAAACGTGTTCGGCAACGCGGACACGCCACGCAGCCACGACGCCCGCACGATCGGCGGCATGTCGTCGCAGACAATCCGCATGGCGCGATAGTCGTACGGCGGCACGGCCGTGCGGTCGCCCATTTCGAACACCTGCGGCTGCGCGGAGATCGTGCCGGTCAGCAATAGCGCTAACGTCGGCGCGTCGTTCGACGGATAACGCGTCGCGAAGTCGTACGCCGCCAACTCGCCTTGCGCATTCAACGCGCCGCGCACGTCCATCAATTGCGCGGCGCCTTTCGGCTCCCACGCATGCTCGTCTTCGCGCGATAGTTGCACGCGCACCGGACTGCCGGTGTCGCGCGAGAGCAACGCGGCGTCGGCGGCAACGTCGTCCGCGCAATTGCGGCCGTAGCAACCGGCCGCCTCCATGCGCACGATCTCGATGTGCGCTTCGTCCATGGCCATCAGCAGCGCGAGGTCGGCGCGCAGCGAATGCGGATTCTGCGTGCCCGACCAAACCTTCAGCGCGCCCTCGCGATAGTCGGCCACCGCGCACGACGGACCAATCGAGGCATGCATCTGAAACGGCCAGACGTAGGTGCGTTCCAGCACGCGAGCCGGGTCTTGCGCGAGCGCGGCATCCACATCGCCCTCGATCACCAGATCGCGGCGTTTGGCCGGATTCGCGCGCAGCGCGGCTTCCACCTGCTCGCTGGTGTCGAGCGGCGGCAAACCTTCCACGGCTTTCCAGCGCACGTCGAGCCGCTTCACCGCTTGCTGCGCGACTTCCTCGCGCTCCGCGACGATACCGACGAAATCGCGAATCACCACCACCTTGACGATGCCGGGCAAATCGCTGAGCGAGTGCTCGTCGACCTGCAACAGGCTATTGCCCATGAAGTCGCCCTGCGCGATGCCCGCATACGGCGGGCGCACCACACGGCCGTGCAACATGCCCGGGAGACGCACGTCATGCACGAAACTCAATTCGCCGGTGGCCTTCGCGGGAATATCGACACGCGGTGTGCTCTTGCCGACGATCCTGTAGGCGTCGGGGGATTTCAACGGCGCGTCGGTGGCGAGTTGCAGTTCGACGCGTTTGCCGACAACCAGGTCGGCGTAGCTCACGCAGCCTTTTGCTCTGGCGTCGTCACCGCGCTGAAAGACCACACCATCACGCACATCGAGCTGCACCGCGTCGACATTAAGACGTTCGGCCGCTTCCTTCAGCAGATAGTGCCGCGCCTGCGCCGCCGCGTGCCGCAACGGCACGGCGGAAATCTGAATCGTGGCGCTGGCAATCGTCGGCCCCTGATTCGGCGCCTCGCCCGTATGACCGAGCACGATCGACACACGCGTCAACGGCACATCCAGTTCTTCCGCGACGATCTGCGCGAGCGCCGTGCCGATGCCGGTGCCCAGGTCGACGTGCCCGTTAAACGCGACGACGCTGCCGTCGTCGCGTACCACGAGGAACATGTCCGCCTCGGTGGGCACGAACGACGAGCGCGATCCCGGCTGACCGATTGCCGCCTTCACCGGCGCCAGCGGTGGCCGCGTGACGATCAGCACACTGCGCGCGTCATACAACTGCTGACGCGAAGGCGGCGCGGCGCGTCGATCGACGCTGAAATCCGGCCCGGTCATGTGCGTACGCTCTCATGCACCGCCGATTGCGCGGCGGGCTGTGCGGCCAGCAACTCGGCGGCGCGCTGCACCGCGCGCACGATCTCGACATGCGTGCCGCAGCGGCACAGATTGCGCGACAGCTCGCGGCGAATCGTTTCGACGCTCGGATGCGGATCGCGATCGAGCAAGGCCTTGGCCGTCATGATCATGCCGTTGAGGCAATAGCCGCACTGCGCGGCCTGTTCTTCGATAAACGCCTGCTGCACGGGGTGCAGCGCCGTCCGTGTGCCGAGTCCTTCGAGCGTGGTGATTTCGCGGCCCAACGCGACCTTCGCGGTAGTGACGCAAGCACGCGTCGGCACGCCGTCGAGCAGGACCGTGCAGGCACCGCATTCGCCGAGACCGCAGCCGAATTTCGGCCCGTTCAGCGCGAGGTCGTTGCGCAGCAGGTACAACAACGGCGTGTCCGCCGCGGCGGCGACGAGATGCGTCGCGCCGTTCACGTTCAGCGTCAGCGGCGCCTGGCGGTTCATGACCGTGCAGGCCTTGCGGAGCCGCGCGCGCTCACAGCACCACCGGCACTTCGGTGGCCGGCGGCGTGTTGCGGCTGCGCCGGCAACGGATCAAGCCGTCGATCATCACCATGCCGACGCCGGGAATATCGCCGAGTTGCACGCTTTCGAGCAGCGTGTCGGCGGCCGTGTGTTGCGCGCGGTCCATGAACACCAGATCGGCGGGACGACCCACTTCGATCAAACCCTGGCGCAGATTGCGTTGCCGCGCGGTGTTGCCGGTCGCGAAGCAGAAGGCGATTTCCGCGGGTACATCCGCGAGACTCGAAATCAGCGCGATCATTCGCAGAATGCCGAGCGGTTGCACACCGGAACCGGCCGGACTATCGGTGCCGAGAATAATGCGGTGCGGACACTTCAATTCGATCGCATGACGCGCGGTCAGCAAGGCGATCCGTTCGTTGCCGTTGTGGACGATCTCCAGCGCGCGGCTCGATTGCTCGCACAAATCGCACACGTGTCGATAAGACAGCGACGTATGCCCGCCGTTGATGTGGCCGATCACGTCGGCGTCGGCGGCGAGTACCACGTCGCGATCGATCAGCCCCGAGCCCGGAATCGACGGACCGCCTGTATGAATCGTGCTTTGAATGCCGTACTTGCGCGCCCACGCCACCATCTGCGCGGCTTCCTCGCCACCCTTCACGCTGCCGAGTCCGACTTCACCGAGCAGCTTCACGCCCGCTTCCGAGAGCTCCTTGAAGTCTTCCTCGACCATGCCCTTCTCGATCACCGGCGCGCCCGCCATGACCTTCACGCCGCCGCCGACACCCGCGCCGCGCATGCCTTCGAACGAGCGTTGCGCGGTAATGGCCAGCGCCTTCACGCCGACGATGTCTTTCGGCCGGCCGGGTAAATGCACTTCGCCGGCCGAGATCATGGTCGTCACGCCGCCGTTCAGATTCGATTCGATCCAGCCCATCTGATTCTGGCGCGGCGTCCAGTCGCCGAATACCGGATGCACGTGCGAGTCGATCAGACCCGGCGCGACCGTGGTGCCTTTGCAATCGACCGTGGTCCGCGCGCCTTCGAGATCGCAGTCTTTTTCCCGGCCAATCGCGACGATCACGCCGTCGTCGATCACCAGCGTGTCCGCGTCGAGAATCGGCTGATCGATGTCGCCGGATAGCAGCAGCCCGATGTTCGTTACCGCGACCTTGCCCGACAAGCCTGTCAACGTCTCTGCTGCCATCTGCTTCTCCTTTCGCAACGACTGCGGGGCGTCGCGAACTTGCCTGGAGTGCCTTTCAGGCCGTTCGCCGCGCCGATGGAATCACACACTCATGCATCACGCTCACGCATCACACGCTCAAGTAAGCCCGCCTCACGGTCTCGTTCTGCGCCAGTTCGCCGATCGTGCCGCTAAAGCGGATCTGCCCTTTTTCAAGCACATACGCGCGGTCGCTGACCAGCTCCGCGAAATGCAGGTTCTGTTCGGACAAAAGAATCGACAACCCTTCGCGCTTGAGTTCGAGAATCATGTTCGCCATCTGTTCGACGATCACCGGCGCGACACCTTCCGACGGCTCGTCGAGCAGGACCAGATACGGATTGCCCATCAGCGTGCGCGACACGGTCAGCATCTGCTGCTCGCCGCCGCTCATCTGGCCGCCTGGACGGCGCGGCATTTCGCCGAGATTGGGAAACAGGCGAAACAGTTTTTCCGGCGTCCATTGCGGCGCGCCTTCGCGCGGCGGCTGGCGGCCGGTGGCCAGGTTCTCCATCACCGTCAGATCGGCGAACACGCGGCGGTCTTCGGGAACGAAACCCATACCCATGCGAGCAATCTTGTAGGACGGCAGCGCGGAGATGTTCTGGCCACGAAACGTGACCTCGCCCTGGCGGCGTGGCAGCAGACCCATGACCGCTTTCATCGTGGTCGATTTGCCGGCGCCGTTGCGACCCATCAGCGCGACGACCTCGCCGCGGCCGACTTCGATACCGACGTCGAACAGAATATGCGCGCGGCCGTAGAACGCGTTGAGGCCGGTGACTTTCAGCATCGGCTCACTCATTGCAGCGCTCCCTGTCCTGACTGGCCGCCCGCCGTCTCATGCAAGGGCGCACGCGGCTGGAACGTTTTGCCGGTGCCGAAATAGACTTCCTGCACGCGGGTGTCGTTGCGGATCGTATTGGCGTCGCCCTCGGCGATCAGCTTGCCGCGCGCGAGCACGATCATGCGGTCGGCGTAGGCGAACACCACGTCCATGCTGTGCTCGGTGAACAGCACGCCGATTTGGTGTTCGGTGACGAGGCGCCTGGTCAGGGCCATCAACTCGTTGCGCTCCTTCGGCGCCATGCCGGCGGTGGGTTCGTCCATCAGCAGCAACCTGGGACGGTTGGCGAGCGCAATGGCGAGTTCGACGCGCTTCACGTCGCCATACGCGAGCACGCCGCAAGCGCGCTGAGCGTCGGCGGCCATGCCGACCTGGTCGAGCAACGCGAGCGCTTCGTCGACATAGTGTGCGGTCGCGGGCTTCCACAGGCCGAAGGTCTTGCGCTCGCGCGAGACCAGCGCCATCTGCACGTTTTCCAGCACGGTCATCGAATTGAAGGTCGCGGCGATCTGAAACGTGCGCCCAACGCCCAGACGCCAGATGTCGCGCGGACGCATGCCGACCAGTTCCTGACCGTCGAGCCGGATCGAGCCGGACGAAGGCGGCAACTGACCGTTGACCATGTTGAAACAGGTGGATTTACCGGCGCCGTTCGGGCCGAGCAGAGCCAGCAGTTGGCCGGCTTCGAGATCGAAAGAGACGTCGTCGACGGCCTTCAGACCGCCGAACGATTTGCAGAGACCGGCGACGCGCAGCAAGCTCATAGCCCCTCCTTGATCGCCGCCGTGCGTTGCGAGGGTTCGGCGGCGCGGCTGTCGGCGTTGTCGACGGTGTCGTCGCCGAAGCGCTCGCGGATGAAGCCGACGATCCCCTGCGGAAACGCAATCACCAGCAGCAAGATTGTGAGGCCCAGCAGCGCCTGCCAATAATCGGTCTGCCGCGCCACGGTGTCCTGCAGCCACGTGAACACAGCCGCGCCCACAATCGGGCCGGTCAGCGTCTGCAAGCCGCCGAGCAGCACCATCACGAGGCCATCCACCGAGCGGCTCACGCTGATCACTTCCGGCGAGATCGTTCCTTTGGAGAAGGCATAAAGCGAACCGGCCAGTCCACAGAACAGCGACGCGATCACGAACGCCGCCCACTGCACGCGCTTGACGTCGATGCCGATCGCCTCGGCGCGCAGCACGGAATCGCGCGCCGCGCGCATCGCGTAACCGAGCGGCGAGAACAGCATCTTGCGTAACAGCCACACGCCGATCACGGCGCACACCAGCGTCAGGTAGTAAAACGCCACCGGAGACGACAACCAGTTCGACGGCCACAAGCCGAGCACGCCGTTGCTGCCGCCGGTCACATCGTCCCACTGGAACACGACGGACCAGACGATCTGCGCGAACGCGAGCGTCAGCATCGCGAGATAGACGCCGGAGAGCCGCACGCAGAACCAGCCGAACACCAGCGCGCCGCCCACCGCGAGCAGCGGGCCTAGCAGCAGCGCGGCTTCCATCGGCAGGTTCAGCACCTTGAGGAACAGCGCCGCGCCGTAGGCGCCGAGTCCGAAGTAAGCGGCGTGGCCGAACGAATGCATGCCGCCAGGACCCATGATGAAATGCAGGCTCGTGGCGAACAGCACGGCGATCAGAATTTCGACCAGCAGCACCGGCATATAGGGGAATGCGTTGGCCGCGAGCGGCGCCAGCACGAGAACCAGTAAGGCAAGCGCAGCCAGCCATTTGAGGCGCTTGCCCGCCGGACGCAGCGGCGTTTCCGGCGCGGCCATGCCACGCACCGCGGCCGTTGCGCGACCCAGCAGCCCCCACGGACGCACCACCAGCACCACCGCCATCACGACGAACTCGGCGACCAGCGTGAAGCGGCTCAACGACACGCCGATGCCGAAGATCGTCACATGCCCAATGCCGATACATAGCGCCTTGATCTCCGCGATGATCAACGCGGCGACGAACGCGCCCGGAATCGACCCCATGCCGCCGACCACCACCACCACGAACGCGTTGCCGATCGTCTCCAGGTCCAATGAAAGATTCGCCGACATGCGCGGCCCTTGCAGCGCGCCACCCAGTCCGGCCAGAAACGCGCCGACGAAAAACACGCCGGTAAACAACCACGCCTGATTGATGCCGAGCGCGCCGAGCATTTCACGGTCCTGGGTCGCGGCGCGCACCAGCGTGCCCCAACGCGTGCGCGTCAACGCATACCAAAGCAGCAGCAGCACCACGGGTCCGATCACGATCAACGCGATGTCGTAAGTCGGCAGCGGATGACCGAGGAATTCGACCGCGCCCGCCAGATGCGGCGCACGCGGTCCGAACAGGTCTTCCGGACCCCATAGCCACAATGCGGCGTCGCGAAAGATCAGCACCAGCGCGAACGTGGCCAGCAGATGGAACAGTTCAGGCGCCTGATAGATACGCCGCAGCACGATCATTTCGACCAGTGCGCCGAGCACCGCGACCACCAGCGCGGCCGCCAGCACGGACAGCCAGAAGCCGCCGGTGGTCTGGCCGAAACGGCTGGCGATGCTGTATGCGACATAAATGCCGAACATATAGAACGAGCCGTGCGCAAAGTTGACGATGCGCGTCACGCCGAAGATCAACGACAAACCGGCGGCGACCAGAAACAGCGTCGACGCGTCGGCGAGTCCATTGACCAGCTGTACCAGCAAATTCGAAAGCATCGCGACCCTCGGCAAATAACCGAATGCTAACTCAGCGCAAACCGTCTTCGCCCTTGATCTCGCTCGCCTGCAAGCCGCCGATGCGCGGCAGCGGCCGGCCCGAGGCCGTCACCGCGACGGCCACGACGATCTCATGCGCGCGCGGCGCGTCCGACACGCGCGCTTCGATCGCGTCGAAATGGCTGCGTACGAAGGCGGCGTCTTTGTGGCCGAGCGGCACGTCGATCGCGGTGCCGAGCGTGCCCATTTTTTTCGCCGACGGCACCAGCGCCGCACCCTTCTCGACCGCCACGCGCAGCGGCGCGCCGAGCTTGGGGTGCAGGATCGCCGCAGCGTGTTCCAGCTCGCCCGCCTCGCCCACGATCGCGGCTTTGCCGTAACTCTGCGCGTCGCCCGGTGCAATGCCTAGCGCTTCGACGCACTTGTTGCCGAGCAACGCGCCGAGTTCTTCGCCGGCTTCGATCAACGCGTCGAGCTTGGCCTCGTAGCGGCCAGCATACGGATTGTCGATCACCGCAATGGCGACCGCGCGGCGCGTGGGCGGATCGATCGTCTGGCCCATTTCAATGCGTGTTTCGTCCACCTGCACGACCAGCTTGCGAAGCTTGATTGCCATTTCGCTCTCCGAGTTCCGATGCCTGCCTCGATTTGTTGCCGATGCGTCGGGTCCGGCCGTTACTTCAGCGCAAACCGTCCTTGCCCACGATCGCCTCTTTCGCGAGACCGCCGACGCGCGCATGCACGCGCTGCCCGGTGCTCATCGCGAGGATATACACCAGCTCGTCGGCCGCGGGCGCGCCGGGCACGCGCACTTCGATCGCGTCGAAGTGACTGCGCACGTAGCTGGCGTTGACGTGCGTGAGCGGCACGTCGAGCGCGGTGGACGGCGCGCCGACTTTTTTCGTCGACGGCACGATTGCGTTCGTCGGCACGCCGTTTTTCTCCAGCAGCTCGCGCATTGCATAACCGCCGGGAACATGCCACAGCGCGCCATGTTCGAGTTCGCCACGCGCGCCGACAATCGCGCCCTTGCCGTAGCTTTCAATCGACGCATGCGGCACCGCCATCGCCGCCAGCAAGCGTTGCGCCATATCGAAGCCGATCGGTTTGAGCGCTTCCATGGCGTGCTCGATGGTCGCTTCGTAGTGGCCGGCGAAAGGATTCGTCATCACCGCGGCAATCGCGCCGCGCCTGAGCGGCTGCGCGGGCGCGGGGCCGAATTCGTGAAAGATGTCTTCGACGTGCGTCAGCACGCGGCGTATTTCGAACACGGAGCCTCCTTGTTCATTGGAGCGCGCTGGGTGAGCCACGCGCCGGTACGTGTGTCCTCGTGAAGTCCGGCGACGCGCACCCGTCCTTGCAGGAACAGCGCGGCGCCTTCTATCAAGCCTTGTTCGCGCAGACGTCGCGCGGTTTCGACGCCGCGCGCCAGCGCGAAATCGATCAACGGTTGCGGTAACGCGGGGACCTCGACGGTAACGAGCAGGTCGCCGAGATCGCTATCGTCTTTCAACGACGACGCCGGCCGCCGCACGATGCCCGCGTGGTCGAGATTCACGGCGTTGGCGATGATCGTGGCGGCGGCGTCGGCCGTGGCCGCGTCGCGCGCGAGCACGGTCACGCTGTCGGCAATGCCCAGGCTGAAACTGCGGCCGCGCCATCCGCTGGTTGCGATGCCGCGAATCGGCTGGGTGGCGTCGAGCGTCAGGTTGGCGTCGAGCGCCTGATCGTGCGAGAGCCCTGCGCCCGATAACCGCGCGAGGTCTGCGAACACGCCTACGCGGTATTGCTGTCCTTCGGTCAAATACAGCGCAATGTCGCCACCGTTGTTGATATAGGCGCGGGCGATACCTTGACGTGCGAATGCGGTGATCAGTTCGTCGGCGACGCTGCCGGCCACAGCCGCCATCGGCGTGATGTAGCGCGCGCGATGCGGATGACACGCGGACCACATGCGGCGCGCTACGGCGCCGTTCGGACCCCCGTCGTTCAGCGACGCCTGATGCTTTACCGGCTGCCGCAGCAGCGTCAACTCGCCTACCAGCTCCGGCAATACGTCGACAAAGCGCGCCCAGCACGCGTCATACGCGGCTTGCAGCGCCGCGGGTTCGCCGTCGGCGTCGAGGATCAGGTCGATCGGCCCGTGCTGCCAGTGCCAGCGGGTCGCATCGAACCGGGTGCGGGTGGGGTTCATCGCGGTCGTCTTAGTTGCATGGATCGCATGGGCAGCGTGCGCCGGTTAGCCGAGCATCGGCGGCATGGCCGGCGGCCACGGATTGTCGGGATTGCGCGCCAGTGTGCGGCGCGCGAGCGGCGCGCCTTCCGTATGATCCGGCCCGTTCGCCAGCACACTCTCCAGCGAACGCACCGCGTCGAGATGACCGCCGAGGTCGCGATACGCGTCATACGTCATGGTGAACTCAATCGGCGCAACGAGCGCGGGCGTCGGCACCGTGCCGAACGAATGGTCCGGCATACGCGATACATCCACCATGACGGTGATGCCGCCGCCTGGCCACACATAAGCCGGCGCGCCGCCGCAGGTCACGTTGACGAGCTTCTGCTTGATCGCGCGCGTGAGCAGCACCGGGTTCTCGGTCGCGCCCGCGCGCAGACTGCCGCCCGCGCCGCCGATAAACAGCACGCTGGCGAGCGACGGCTCGCAGTTCTCGCCAATCCGATCGACCGTGCGGCGCACCGCCTCCGGCATGGCCGCGATACGCGGCACGAGATCGTGGTCGAGTTCGTACCACTGCGCGTGTTCGCCGGTCGTCGACACCATCAGCAGACGCATGCCCGGCTTCGCGACGGCCGGGTCGAAGCCTTCGACAATCGCCAGCGGATCGTGAATGTCGGTGCCGCCCCAACCGGTGCCGGGATTGGCCACCTGGAAATAACGGCCCGGCGTCGATTTACGTCCGCGAATTTTCAGACCCGAGCGCGCCATGCCGAGGCACCGGCCCGCCTGATGCTCCGTCAACACGCCCGTAATGTGATCGTCGACCACCACGACTTCATCGACGTGATCGAACCACTGTTTCGCGAAAATACCGATGGTGGCCGAACCGCAACCCACCCGCATGCGCTGCTCTTCGACGCCGTCCACGATCGGCGCGGCGCCCGCGCGAATCACCAGACTCGCGCCGCCGTCGATAGTAAATTCCACCGCTTGCTTGTTGCCGAGCGCGAGCATCATGTCGCAGGTCACGCGGCCTTCTTTCTTGCTGCCGCCGGTCAGATGATGCACACCGCCAAGGCTCAGCATTTGCGAGCCATATTCCGCGGTCGTGACGTGGCCGACGATCTCGCCCTGGCAACGCACGTTCGATTGTTCAGGGCCGAGAAAACGGTCGGTGTCGATCTTCACCTTGAAACTGCAGTAGCTGAAAATTCCTTCCGTGACGACGGTGATCATATCGACGTCATCGAGGTTCGACGCGACGATAAACGGCGCGGGCTTGTAGTCGGGATACGTGGAAGATGCGCCGATACCGGTGACGAACAACGACGGGTCGGTCACCGGATCTTGCGTTGAAGACGCTGCACCAAATTCGACCGTGGTATCGGCGGCATTGGCGGCGTTGGCGTTGGCGTTGAGACCGGCGGTATCCGCACGCGACAGGAACACCACCGGATCGACGCGAATCAATCTTCCCTGCGCATTCGCATAGCGATCGCACGCGCCGGTGCGGCCTTCGGATATCTGGCACAGCACCGGGCAGGCATTGCACTCGATCTTGTTCGTCGCCATGCGCTCACTGCGCGGCGCGGCTTTTTCAAGCACGGTGGGACCGGGCGTCGACGCGGTTTCACCGTCGACGCGCTCGGCACCGAAATCGACCTTCGTATGTTCTGTCATGGCGGGGTTTCCATACGACGACATTACAATCGGTCCTGCTCCGGCTGACGAATAGCCCTTGTTTCAGGGCGTTTTCGTGTGCTTCGTCGCTTTCCATGTTGCGGTCACTCACCATTCGTGTAGTATCCGCTACACCAAACTCGTTAGAAATCTACTCGATCAAATTAGTCTGCGCAACGTGTTTCCCGGCGTTCACTTCAATGGTGCAACGCGACATCGGGGTGTAGCATGCCGTTCAACGTGACGCTAACAAAGAGAGCCGAGACCGCCATGAGTCCCACTGCCGCCCGCAAGCCGGGCGCTACCGGCATCCGTGCGAAGCAGGCGCAAGATACGCGCGCCAAGATCCTCAAGGCGGCCATCAAGGTCTTCGCGAAGCAAGGCTATGCCAGCGGCCGGATCGAGAGCATTTCGAAGGCCGCGCGTTCGCACGACCGCATGATCTATTACTACTTCGGCAGCAAGGAACAGTTGTTCGTCGAGGTACTGGAAACGATCTACACGCAGTTCAACGAGGCGGAAAGCCAACTCCATCTCGACCTGGACGATCCTGTGCACGGTCTTGAACAGATGGTGGAATTCGTCTGGCAGTATTACCTCGATCATCCCGAGTTCGTCACGTTGTTGTCGAGCGAGAATCTGCATCAAGGCAAGCATGCGAAGAAGTCGCTCAAGCTGAAAGAGATTTCGGGCTATGCGATTTCTGTCGTGCAACAGTTATTGGATGCGGGTCAGGCGCAACAGGTGTTTCGCGCCGACGTCGCCGCGCGCGACGTGTATCTGATGATCGCGTCGCTCGGCTATTTTTATAACGCCAACCAGTACACGCTGGGCGCGTTTCTCGGCGAACCGCTAATGGACAAGGCGGCGCTCGCGCATTGGCGCGAGGTCATCAAAGACACGGTGTTGCGTGCGGTGCGTTTGGAATTGCCGGCGAGCGCGGCAACGTCGGCAGCGACGGCCACCGCGACTTCCGCCGCAGTGATTGAGCGCGAACGCGGCGCCGCATAAAAAACGCGCGCCGTTTGAGCGGTGCGCGTTTCGTTTCTTCACAGCGTGACAGCGTGAATGCGTAGCAACGTACAGCGTTAAGGCGCTGCCGCATCGTCTTCGCGGAACAGTTTGTCGGCGAGATGGAACGCCGAGTTCGCCGCCGGCACGCCGCAATAAATTGCGGTTTGCAACAGCACTTCCTTGATCTGCTCGCGCGTCACGCCATTGTTCTTCGCGGCGCGCAGGTGCAACGCCAGCTCTTCGCTGCGATTGAGCGCCACCATCATCGCGATGGTCAGCAGACTGCGCGTGTGACGCGGCAAGCCCTCGCGCGTCCAGATTTCGCCCCACGCGTAGCGCGTGATCAGGTTCTGGAATTCTTCCGTCAGCTCCGTGCGGTTCGCCAGCGAACGATCGACGTGCGCGCTCCCCAGCACCGCGCGGCGCACGTCGAGTCCCGCTTCGTAGCGATCTTCGTCGTTCATTTCGCCTCCGTCAGAAAGTCGAGCACGGTCTTCGTGAACGCGTCGACTTGCTCGATGTTGGAAATGTGCGAGGCGTCCAGTTCGACGTAACGCGCGCCCGGAATCGACGCCGCCAACTCGCGGCCTTGCGCCGGCGTGGCGGCAAGGTCGTGCGTGCCGCTGATCACCAGCGTAGGCAGTTTGATGCCGGCGGTTTCGGGACGCAGATCGGTGGCGTCGATCGCGTCGCAATTGGAGGCGTAGCCTTCCTTGTCGGTGTGCACGAAGACGTCGCGGATCATGGCGAGCACTACCGGCTCACGCTCGATGTACTCCGCCGTGAACCAGCGCGGCAAGACCGCGTCGGCGAGTGCGAGCATGCCTTCGCTACGCGCTCTCGCGGCACGCGGCACCCACACTTCCGGCGAGCCGATACGCGCCGCCGTATTGCACAGCACGACGCGCTCGAACCGGTCCGCGTGACGCGCGGCCAACGCGACGCCGGTCAGGCCGCCCATCGACAGTCCGCAAAAATTCGCGCGGGCGATCTTCAGCGTGTCCATCAGGCCGAGCACGTCGCCGGTTAATTGGTCGATCGTGTACGGACCTTTCGGCGCTTCGGAGTGTCCGTGGCCGCGCGTGTCGTAGCGCAGCACGCGAAACTGGCGAGACAGCGCCGCGACCTGCGGCGTCCACATGGACAGATCGCTGCCGAGCGAATTCGACAGCACGATCCACGGCGCGTTGCCGTGACGGTCGCCGTCGATTCGATAGTGAAGCTCGGTGCCGTTGACTGCGGCGTAAGGCATGCCCGTTACTCCCTGGATGGGGCGCGCTGTGCGCCCGTGGTGTGAAGTGCCAGCACGGCGTCCACATAAGCGTGGGCCTGGCCGACGTAGTGTGCGGGATCGAGCAACTGCTTCAGCCGCTCGATCGGCAGATGTTCGGTAACAGCCGGATCGGCGGCGAGCACGTCGAACAGCGTTTGGCCGTCGCGAATCGCGGCTTTCGATGCGCGCTCAACCAGATGATGCGCGTCGAGCCGGCCGATGCTGTCGCCGAGCGCGAGCATCACCGCTTCGCCGAGAATCAGGCCACGCGTGACGCCGAGATTCGCGGCGAGGCGCGGCACGTTCACATTCAGTCCGGAGGCGATCTGTTCGACGTTAGCGAGCGCGCCGCCGGCGAGGCGCGCGAGGTCCGGCAGCGCGTCCCACTCCGCTTGCCAGCCGCCGAGCGCGCGCTCGTGTTCCTGGACCATGCCGGCGAACACGGTGGCGACCAGCCCCGGCGCGCGCGTCGCGGCCGTCAGCACGGCGGCGCAGCCAACCGGGTTGCGCTTGTGCGGCATGGTCGACGAACCGCCCTTGCCCGCGGCGGCCGGTTCGGCCAGTTCATCGATTTCGGTTTGCATTTGCAGCGAAACGTCGCGCGCGATCTTGCCGAGCGTGCCGATCAGCATGCCGAAGAACGCCGCCGTTTCGGCGATGCGGTCGCGCTGCGTATGCCACGGCAAAGTGGGCGTGGCGAGGCCGAGTTCTTGCGCGAGCGATTCGGTGACGCGCGGCGCGGCGTCGCGCAAACTCGCCAGCGTGCCGGCCGCGCCGCCGAATTGCAGCACGAGCACGCGAGCACGCAAGGCATCGAGCCGTTCGCGATGCCGCAGCAACGCGTCGAGCCATTGCGCGAATTTCAGGCCGAGCGTGATGGGCAGCGCCTGCTGCAACCACGTGCGGCCGATCATCGGTGTTGCGCGATGCGTGGCCGCGAGTTTCGCCACCGCGTCGCACGTGGCGTGCAAACCCTGGTCGAGCAAGGCGAGGGTGTCGCGCAATTGCAGCATTGTCGCCGTGTCGATAATGTCCTGGCTCGTTGCGCCCCAATGCACGTATTTCGACGCTTCGGCGTCGGCGGCTTTGACGCGCGCGGTCAGTTGCTTGACGAGCGGAATCGCGAGGTTGCCGCCGAGCGCGGCGTCGCGCGCGAGGGCCTCGGCGTCGAGTTGATCGGCCTGGCAAGCGGCTTCGATCGCGGGCACCGCCGTAGCGGGAATCACCTGATGTGCCGCCGATGCACGCGCCAGCGCCGCTTCGACGTCGAGCATGCGTTGCAGCGTGGCGCGCGGTGACCAGAGGTCGTTCATCGGCTGCGTGCCGCAGAGAAGGCCGGTCAGACGGGCGCTGGAGTCGAGCATGATGGCGTCGAGGTTCGGAGGGATCGGAGTGAAGCTTAACCCGCCTGCGTCGCTTGCGCCGCTTGCGTCCCGTCGATCAGCGGCACGCCGGTCAGCTTGTGCAGCGCGTCGAAATCGATATCCGAGAAAATCTCGCGCACCACGAGGCCTTGATCCGTCACGTCGATCATCGCGAGGTCCGTATAGATACGGTCCACGCACGCAATGCCCGTGACCGGATAGGTGCATTCGGCGGCGATCTTGCTCTCGCCCTGCTTGGTCAGGTGCTCCATCATCACGTACACCTGCTTTGCGCCGATCGCCAGATCCATTGCGCCGCCCACGGCCGGAATCGCGTCCGGCGCGCCGGTGTGCCAGTTCGCCAGATCGCCTTTGGCCGAGACCTGGAACGCGCCGAGCACGCAGAAATCGAGGTGGCCGCCGCGCATCATCGCGAACGAATCGGCATGGTGAAAGTACGCGCCGCCCGTGAGCAGCGTGACGTGCTGCTTGCCGGCGTTGATCAGTTCGTCGTCTTCGTCGCCCTTGGCGGGCGCCGGGCCCATGCCGAGCAGGCCGTTTTCGCTATGCAGGAAGATTTCCTTGTCGGCGGCGAGGTGGTTGGCCACCAGCGTGGGCACGCCGATGCCGAGGTTCACGTAGGCGCCTTCGGGGATATCCAGCGCAACGCGCTTGGCCATTTCATCGCGAGTCAGTTTTTTCATGTCGGTCTCCGGGTCAGGCGGCGGTGGCGGCAGCGGTTTGATGCGCCGCCTGCGGCACTTCAATGACGCGTTGCACGAAGATGCCGGGCGTGACGATCACTTCCGGATCGAGTTCGCCGAGCGGCACCACTTGCGACACCTGCACGATCGCGGTTTTCGCCGCGCTGGCCATGATCGGGCCGAAATTGCGCGCCGTCTTGCGATACGTGAGGTTGCCCCAGCGGTCGCCCTTATACGCTTTGATCAGCGCGAAGTCCGCATGCAGCGGGGACTCCAGCACGTAATGCTTACCGTCGATCAGACGGGTTTCCTTGCCTTCGGCGAGCCGCGTGCCGTAAGCGGTCGGGGTGAAAAAGCCGCCAATGCCCGCACCGGCCGCGCGAATCCGTTCCGCGAGATTGCCCTGCGGCACCAGTTCGAGTTCGATTTCACCGGCGCGATACAGCGCGTCGAACACATACGAATCGGTTTGACGCGGAAACGAACAGATGATCTTGCGCACGCGCCTGGCTTTGAGCAGCGCGGCGAGGCCGATGTCGCCATTGCCCGCGTTGTTGTTGACGATGGTCAGCTCGCGCGCGCCCCGTTCGATCAGCGCATCGATCAGCTCCGACGGCATGCCGGCCGTGCCGAAGCCGCCGATCATGACGGTCGCGCCGTCGTGGACATCGGCGACAGCCGATTCAAGTGACTCGAAAATCTTGTTGATCATGTCGAATTTCCTTTGGGAACGCTGCGTGCCGCTGGGCTGCCGCCTTGCCGGTGTGTTCACTCGCAATTTGTTCGTTCTGCGAACATGGATTCGTTTAGCGAACGTTATGGTAATTATGGTTGCGCTTCGGCCGCATTGTCAAGGCAGGGGATTCCCCTTGACCCGCGGTTCCGGCTCTCAACGAACCAACCACACTATCCGCCGACGAGATTTTTGGACTACCCTCTATGCCGATAAGCCAATAATCCATCACCCGCACCGCTGCAGGCCCAATCGAGCATGTCCGAAACAAACCTGGATCTGAACCTGATCCCCTTTCTGGTCGCGATGGAAGACACGCGCAACGTCAGCCGCGCCGCCGAGCAGCTCGGCGTCAGCCAACCGCGCGTGAGCACCGCGCTGGGACGGCTGCGCGAATACTTCGACGATCCGCTGTTCGTACGCACGTCCAGAGGCATGGAGCCGACGCCGCGCGCGCTCGCCATCCTGCCGGCCGCCCGCGACGCGTTGCTGCGAATCGAGAAAGGCATGCTCGACGTCCAGGACTTCGATCCGGACACCAGCACGCACACCTTTTCGATCGCGCTTTCCGATGTCGGCGAGATCGTCTTTCTGCCGCGCCTGCTGCAACTCTTTGCGGAGCGCGCGCCGTTCGCGAATCTGCGCTCGGTAACGCTGTCGCCGTCGAACGTGGAACGCGGGCTCGAATCGGGCGATGTCGACCTGGCGGTCGGCTATTTCCCGGATCTGGCAGGCAACAACTTCTTCCAGCAACGGCTCTTCACCCATCGTTTCATCTGCCTGATGCGCGCCGGTCATCCGCTCGCGAAGGCGCCGCTCACGCTCGCGCAGTTCGTGGCGGCGGGCCACGCCGTCGTCCGTGCCGAAGGACGCAGCCAGGAAGTGCTGGAGCAATTCCTGGAGAAAAAGCGCATCAAGCGGCGTGCCGTGCTCGAAACGCCGCATTTCATGAGCCTGCCGTTCATCCTCGCGCGCACCGATCTGCTGGCGACCGTGCCGCACGCGATCGGTTTCGCGTACGTGTCCGAGCATGCGTCGATCACGCTGGTCGAACCGCCGCTGCCCTTGCCGCGTTTCGATCTGCGGCAGCACTGGCATCGCAAGTTTCATAACGATCCGCGCGCGAGCTGGCTGCGCGGCGTGGTCGCCGAACTGTTCAACGACGCGATGGACGAGTGGCCGAAGTAGTCGCCTGCGCCCCGACAGCGATCAGGGTGATCGGCACGAAACGGCATAAAACATGGAACAATGGCCGCACTCATTGACCCCGCGCGCCAGCAGCAGCGGCAACGCGCGCTCCCGGAGGAACACCGCATGACCAGCAGCAAGGCAGAAAAAACCCAACCCGCGGCGAACGCGGACCGCCCGAGCCGCGAAGAAGCCGAAGCGGCCGTTCGCGTGCTGCTGCGTTGGGCCGGCGACGATCCGGCGCGTGAAGGCCTGATCGATACGCCGGCGCGCGTGGTGCGCTCCTATGAGGAGTTCTACGCGGGCTATCAGGTCGATCCGCGGGAGATCCTGGCCCGCACCTTCTCCGAAGTGGACGGCTACGACGAAATGATCGTGCTGAAAGACATCCGCTTCGAAAGCTATTGCGAGCATCACATGGTGCCGATCATCGGGCGGGCGCATGTGGCGTATCTGCCCCAGCATCGGGTGGTCGGCATTTCGAAGCTGGCGCGTCTCGTCGATGCCTTCGCCAAGCGCCTGCAGATTCAGGAAAAGATGACGGTGCAGATCGCCGACACGCTGAACGAAGTGCTGCAACCGGCGGGCGTCGGCGTGATTCTCGAAGCGGCTCACCAGTGCATGTCGACGCGCGGCGTCCACAAGGCCGGCGTAACGATGGTCACGTCGCGCATGCTAGGCACGTTCCGCTCCGATCCGTCGACCCGTCGCGAGTTTCTGTCGATCGTGGGGAATCCGGGCGTGGTGGCGGTGGCCAATACGTAATACGTCGCGGGAATGGGCGGCCGTGCTTCAGGCCGTGCCTCATGCGTTGCCTCTTTCGCTGCTTCACGCCGTGCTTCGTGCGGCGCCCATCCGGCCCAACGTGGCGAGCAACACCGCGCCGAGCACGCACGCCACGCCCGTCAGTTGCGCGGCGCTGACCGGCTCGCGCAACGCGAGCGCCGCCAGGGCCACCGCGCTGACCGGCACCAGCGCGGTCATCAATCCGGCCTCCGCGCCGCTGATCCGCGCGGCGCCCGCATACCAGAGCACGAAACCCGCCACCGTCGGCACCAGCGCGTAGTACAGCACGCCGGCCAGCGCGTACGCGTCGACCGGCAGCATCCACGGTTTCTCGAAGCAGGCGGGCACGATCGCAACCGCGAAACCGATCCCGCACATCAACGCCGACAGCGGCAGCGGCGCGACCGGCTGGTGCAGCTTGCGATTGAGCAGAATGAAAAGCGCCTCGCAGACAATCGCCGCGAACACCAGCGCATTGCCCATCAGCGAGCTCGCCGCATGCGGCGCGGTGAAATCGTCGGGATGGACGGTACACACCAGCACACCCGCCGTGGCCAGCAGGATCGCGCCGATCAAGGCCGGCGCCGGGCGCTCGCCGAGCGCGAGCATCGCCACGCCCGCCGACACCGCGGGCAAGGTGCCGGCAATCACGCCGGCGTCCGCAGCGGACGCGAGTTTCATGCCGCTGATCAGCAGCACCGTATAGCCGACGCTGCCCGCGCCGGCCTGGGCGATCACGAGCAAGGTATCGTGGCGATCCAGACGCGGCCAGCGCACGCCGCGCCAGCGCATGACCAGCACGAACAACGGAAACGCGATCGCGAAGCGCAGCGCGGTCGCACTGAACGGCGGCAAGCCGGCCGCGATCGATTTGCTGACCACCACCGTGCTGCCGACGCCGAGCATCGCCAGTGCGCAAAAGAGGTATCCGAGATGCCGCGAATTCATGGTGCCGTCCTATTCCTGTTATTCCTGCTCGTAGATACGTTGAAACGAGCAGGCAGAATAGGTGCGCGGCGGGCGAGCGGTCTTGAACGAAATTGCAGCGTGTTGATGAGCGGATCGATGAGCGTGCGGGAGAGCGGATCGGGATCGGCATAGGCCCCGGCGTCGAACTCATCGAGTATGCTCAGCAGGGTCGGACGAGTTGGCCGCGCGCACGAAACACCCATGCCGGTCATCACGCCCGTCGGGAACGCACTTTGCAGGCACACTAACGAAGGCCGCTTCAAGCCGGCCCAAACGCAATAACAGGAGCTGCTCAATTGGTAGAGTTTCCGTCTTCGGCGGTGGCAACCTGGGGTGGCGCGTTCGTGTTCATCAACGTCCTGTTGACGCGCCTCGGCGTGCCGATTCCCGCGGTGCCCGTGCTGCTTTTCGCCGGCTCCGCGATCGCCGCCGGCACGCTGTCGTTCTGGCCGATCCTGTGCGCCGCGGTGCTCGGCGCGCTGATCGGCGACGCCGCGTGGTTCGCCGCCGGCCGTCTGTATGGCCGCAAGCTGATGGCCGCGCTCGGCCGACTCTCGCCCGCGATCGATTCCAAGGTCGACAAAGCGCGCTCGCTGTTCGAGCGCTTCGGCGTGCCGCTCGTGTCGATCTCGAAGTTCGTCCCCGGCCTCGCGCTGATCACCCCGCCGCTGATGGGCACGACAGCCGTCGACACGCGTATCTATGCTGTCTGGGATCTGGTGGGCGTGCTGGCGTGGGCCAACTTCTGGCTGCTCGGCGGCGCGGCGGCGGAACGGCAGTTGCACATGCTGCTCGACCTGGTGAAGGCGCGCGGCGGTACGGTGATCGATATTCTGCTGGGCGCCGCGCTCGTCTATCTGCTCTACCGGGTGCAACAGCGACGTCGTGAGCGGCGGCGATTCGCGCGGGCGGCCTCGGCGGAGGCAGCGCAAGACGCGCCTCGCGGCTGGCGGCGAATCGTGCCGCCCAAGGTACTCGACGCCCGTCCGCAAGCCCTCGCACTCGACACGCAGCGCACGATTCCCGGCGCGCTCGCCCTCGATCCGCGCTCGACCGAGCAGATCGACGTTGCGCTTCGTGCGTACGACATGGTGATTTACTGCATTTGCCCGGACAGCGCGACCGCGGTGGAAATCACGCAGCGCATGCGGCTAGGCGGCTATACGCGGATTCGTGCGTTGAGAGGTGGGCTGGACGCATGGCAACGGCGCGGTTTTCCTGTCGAGCCGCTCGGGCCGCCCGACGAATTGAGCACCGGCAAACGACCACCGCAACCACAGCCGCACGGCGACGAAGCCAACGGCACGCGCGGCAACTTTCGCGACATTCAAGACACGCACGATACTCAAAACGAAAGCCGCAGCGCGATCACGCTGCGCGGCTTCGCGCCGCGCCGCAGTCAAAGCACGTAATCCGCGCGGCTCGGTCTCAGCGATTGCGCAGCAGACTGGCGGCCGAGCGCATCCGCCGTTTGCGTTCTTTCTTCAGCCAGTGAAGCGCCGCGTCGGTGTCGCCGACGTCGGCGAGCAACGCGGCGTTGTCACGCAGCAGCATTTCGCTGGCGACGATATCGTTTAGCGTCCCGAAGCGTTTCTGAATCTGCTTCAAACGCTTAAGCGTGCGCTTATGCCCGCCGCTCAGCACCGGCGCGAAGAACTCCAGCAGATAGCGCAGTTTCTTGCCTTCTTTTCTGACATCGTGAAAGGCCGTGTAGTTGGCGCGCTTTGCCCGGCGCGCGCGCTTCATGCGCTTCTTCAACGCGCGCTCCGAATCCGCCACGCGTTGATTGGCAAATTCCTGCAGCGGCACGCGCTCGGGCGCGGTATTCAATTCCTTGGCGGCACTGCTCAACGCCTCGCGCAGCAAATGCTTGACGTCCGCATTCGATAGCGTTTCCCGGCTAGTGGCCAGCGCGTCGTCGCGTGCTTGCTGAAGCCTGGGCGCGAGGCCGCTCGCGGCGCTTTTCCTGCGGCTCAGCAACTCGCCCAGGATGTCCCAGTCGCGCGTCTTGCCGGCGGCCGTGGCCAGGTACTTATATAGCGCGCGTTGGCGCGTGTTCTCGGCTTTTTCCAGCAAGGGCTGAAAGGCCCACCAAAGGGAGCGCAGACGCCGCAGCGACACGCGGAACTTGTGCAGCGCTTCGGGCGAGGCGTCCTCGCGAACCGCTTTGCCCTCTTCGATCGCTTCGTTGACGAGCGGCTCGGCGTAGGCCGTGAAAGCGGCCTGCGCCGAAGATTCCGCGCCGCCCGCTTCGCTGTCGGCGGCGTGCTTGTCCATTTTCCGGTGCTCTCGGTTCATTGGCGCCCCTTTTTCCGTTCCTCTCTGGAGCGTAGCAAAAAAAGAACCCAGTGGGGCTTGGCGCGCGCGTTCGCCGCGGCACGATTCGGGAGAAAGTGCACGACCCTTACGCCAGACAGGAAGATATTTTTACCGCGTTCGATAGCGCGACGCCGTATCACCGACTATCTTCAACATACGCGTCGCCGCTCGCGCGAATGCAAAAAATCCGCGCCCGTCACTCGCGTGACATGCATGCAAACAACATGCAGTTGTTTTCGGACATCTGACAATCGATGTCCGCCAGCTTTCAGTCAAGCGATCATCGAAACGGCCCGCAGCCTTTACCCGCGTGCCTTCCCGCGCGACACAGGTCCCGCCGGGGCGTCATGTCGTTGTCATCGTTACGACACACTCGCCCCGCAGGATCGGTAGTTCCGCGACAAACAATTCTTGGGGCACAAGTCATGCCGGAACTTTCGTATCCGCAACCGGGCACCGCTGCTAAAGGCCGCAATCTCAGCCTCCTCATCTTCTTCGCGGTTATCGCTATTGGCGCCGCTTACTGCGCCATGCATCTGGTGGACGATCTGCAACCTGTCCGTGAGGGGTCGGTTCTACCGTATCTGCTCCTCGGCGTCGCACTGCTGATCGCGCTCGGTTTCGAATTCGTCAACGGTTTCCATGACACCGCCAACGCGGTCGCCACGGTGATCTACACGCATTCGCTCGCACCGAACCTCGCGGTGGTGTGGTCGGGTACGTGGAATTTCCTCGGCGTGCTGACCTCGACCGGCGCGGTCGCATTCGGCGTGCTGCAACTGCTGCCTGTCGAACTGATCTTGCAGGTGGGCAGCAGCGCCGGTTTCGCCATGGTCTTCGCGCTGTTGATCGCCGCGATCATCTGGAACCTCGGCACGTGGTATTTCGGTCTGCCGTCGTCGAGCTCGCACACGCTGATCGGCTCGATCATCGGCGTTGGTCTGATGAATCAGCTGATGCACGGCGCGAACGGCACCAGCGGCGTGGACTGGAACCAGGCGCTCGGCGTCGGCAAGTCGCTGCTGTTTTCGCCGCTGGTGGGCTTTCTCGCGTCGGCTTTGCTGCTGCTGGTGCTGAAAGCCGTGGTGCGGATTCCCGCGCTGTATGCCGAGCCGAAGGGCAAAGAACCGCCGCCGTTCTGGATTCGCAGCCTGCTGATTCTGACCTGTACGGGCGTGTCGTTCGCGCATGGTTCGAACGACGGTCAGAAGGGCATGGGCCTCATCATGCTGATCCTGATCGGCACGGTGCCGACCGCGTATGCGCTGAACAAGGCGGTCACGCCGGCTGAAACGCAAACGTACCTTGCGGTCGCACAGCATGCGTCGGTGACGCTCGGCAAGTACACGCAAGGCGCCGCGCCGTCGACCAATCCGCGTGGCGACGTCGAAGCCTATGTCCGCACCCGTCAGTTGGCACCGGTCACGTTGCCGGCATTGCAGCAACTTACGGAACAGATCGCGCACCAGGTTGGAGAATCGGGCTCGATGAGCGCCGTGCCGCAAGGCATCGTCGATAACGTGCGCAACAACATGTACGTGGCCTCCGAAGCCATCCGCCTGATGGAGAAGGCCAAACAGCCGGCGTTCGCACCGGAAGACGCCAAGGCCATCGACAATTTCAAGTCGCAAACCGATCACGCCACCAAGTTCATTCCGACGTGGGTGAAGGTCGCGGTGGCGATTGCGCTGGGTCTCGGCACGATGGTCGGCTGGAAGCGCATTGTCGTGACGGTCGGCGAGAAGATCGGCAAGCAGCATCTGACGTACGGACAGGGTGCGTCGGCTGAAGTCGTCGCGATGCTGACGATCGGCGCGGCCGACATGTACGGCCTGCCGGTTTCGACGACGCACGTGTTGTCCTCGGGTGTGGCGGGCACGATGGCGGCCAACGGCTCGGGCTTGCAATGGGGCACCGTGCGCAGCCTGATCCTCGCGTGGGTGCTGACGCTGCCGGTGTCGATCGCACTCGCTGCCGGCCTGTATTGGGTGTTCCGGATGCTGTTCTAAAGAGCGTCTCTGAAGAAGCCGCCGGTCCGCGTTGACGTTCGCGGGATCGGCGAGTCTGAATGAAAAAAAGCGCGGCTCACAGGCCGCGCTTTTTCTTTGTGCCGAGCGCCGGAAAGCGCTCGGTCGCTTAGTGCTTAGTAAAGCTCGGGCACGATCATCGACGTCGGCACCGGCTGGCGGCTGTATTCGTCGTTATGAACGCGAGCAGGCAGTTCGATCGCGGGATGTTCAACTTCGTGATACGGCATCTGGCTCAGCAAATGATGAATGCAGTTCAGGCGCGCGCGCTTCTTGTCGACCGCCTGCACGACCCACCACGGCGCCTCGGGAATATGCGAGCGCTGCAGCATCACTTCTTTCGCCTGCGTGTACGCTTCCCAGCGACGGCGGCTTTCCAGATCCATCGGGCTCAGTTTCCACTGCTTCAGCGGATCGTGAATGCGGTTCTGGAAACGGATCTCCTGCTCTTCGTCGGTAATCGAAAACCAGTATTTGAGAATCTGCACGCCGCTGCGCGCCAGCATCTTTTCGAATTCCGGCACCGAGCGGAAGAACTCTTCGTATTCTTCGTCGCTGCAAAAATTCATCACGCGCTCGACACCCGCGCGGTTGTACCAGCTGCGGTCGAACAGCACCATTTCGCCGCCTGCCGGCAGATGCGAAACGTAACGCTGGAAATACCACTGCGTGCGTTCGCGGTTGTTCGGCGCCGGCAGCGCGGCGACGCGGCACACGCGCGGATTGAGCCGCTGCGTGATGCGTTTGATCGCACCGCCCTTGCCGGCCGCGTCGCGCCCTTCGAAAATCACCACGAGGCGGTGGCCGGTCTGCACGATCCAGTCCTGCAGTTTGACGAGTTCGCCCTGCAGACGGAACAACTCGCGGAAGTACATCTTGCGGGCTTCGCGATGCTCGGGCGTGAAGCCTTCCGCGCCGTCGATAATGCGGTCGTCGACTTCCATTTCGAGCTCTTCGTCGTAGGCGTCGATGAGGTCTTCCTCGAAACGGCGTTGCCGCTCTGCGAGCACTTCGGCTTCAGGTCTCGGATCCAGCTCTTTCATTGCGGCTCTCCTGGCAACGGAAATGGTTAAGCGCGCGGCGAGAAGTCCGACGCGAACGCGTTCGATTATCGAAGCGCGAGGTGTCAGCCGTGTTACCGCCGCAGCCGCAGTTCGGCGCCCTGTGGGTGCCAATGGGCACATACGGGCGCACAGCGGCACTTGGGCACACAGGCGCACGATTGCGGGGCATGCGGGGCCGGCTCACCTTGTCCTCATCCATGATAGCGACTTTTGCGGCGTCGTCCGGCGCCGCCTGCTGCATGGACTTGAAAACGTTGGCGATGCCCCGCATCTGCGTACCCGTTTATCCGGAGCATCGCCATGGGAAGCCGCCCACGCTTCATCGATGGCCTGTCGCGCGCCGCCTCCGACGCCCCCGGGCCGAATCCACTCAATCCTTTATCTGACGACACGCTACTCGACGCCTATTCCCGCACCGTGATCGGCGCGCTGGAGCGCGTGCAGCAGGCAGTCGCCTTCATTTCCGTCGAACGCAGGCTGCCCGGCGAGGCATCCGGGCACGGGCACGGGCGAGCCCGTGAGCGCGGTGCGCGCGGCGGCACCGGTTCAGGTTTTCTGTTCACGCCCGACGGCTATCTGCTCACCAATAGCCACGTCGTGCACGGCGCCACGCACATCCAGGTCACGCTGGCCGACGGCGCGAAATTCGACGCCGATCTGGTCGGCGACGATCCGGACAGCGATCTCGCCGTATTGCGGATCGGCTCGCCGGAGCCGTTGCCGCATGTCGAGCTCGGCGAATCGTCGAAACTGCGTGTCGGCCAGATTGCGATCGCGGTCGGTAATCCGCTTGGGCTCGCGCAAACCGTCACGACCGGCGTCGTGTCGGCGCTCGGCCGTTCGCGCGCTCGAACTCCGGCCGCATGATCTATGACGTGATCCAGACCGACGCCGCGCTGAATCCCGGCAATTCCGGCGGTCCGTTGATCAATTCCGCCGGCCAGGTGATCGGTGTGAATACCGCGATCATTCCCGGCGCGCAGGCCATCTGTTTCGCCACGGCAATCGATACCGCCAAGTGGGTCATCATGCAGATCTTTACGCACGGCCGGGTACGGCGTGCGTATATCGGCGTGGCCGGCACCACGACGCCGCTCGCGCGGCGCGTGCAGCGCTATTTCGGCTTGAGTTCGGAGAGCGGCGTCTACGTGATGGAAATCGTCAAAGGCAGCCCGGCCTCGCTCGGCGGTTTGCGTACCGACGACACGATCGTCGCGATCGACGCGCTCGCCGTGCAGGACGTGGATGGTCTGCAGCGCGCGCTCGACGCATCGCGGATCGATAAACCGGTGAACGTGACGGTATTGCGCGGCGCACAGCGGCTTGAACTGACGTTGACGCCGGTCGAGCAGACGAGTTGAGTTTGCGGGTGTGAACAAAAAAGGCCTCGCGCTCAATCGAGTGCGAGGCCTTCTATCTTCGACCAGCGGCGCATCAGCAAAACCGCACCGCCATAGGTCACTCAGACACTTACGGAATCACCCGCGTCACACCACGGCCGCGCGGGTCGGCTGCCGCTTCCGGCGTATCGCCGTTCACCTTGATCGCCTGAATGTCGCCGCTGAAATCCTGACCCTTCAGCGTATAACCCTTGGCTTCGATCTGCTGGGCGAGTTCGCCCTCGATCGGCTTGTAGGGCTCCCAGAAGATCGTGTTCGGCGGCAACAGTTGATGATGGAAACGCATCGCCGCCACCGCGTCCTGCAACGGCATGTTGAAGTCGTAAATGTTGTTGATCACCTGGAAGATCGACGTGAAGATGCGCGACCCGCCCGGCGTGCCGATCACCAGTGAGACCTTGCCGTCTTTGGTCAGAATGGTCGGGCTCATCGACGACAGCGGACGCTTCTTCGGTTCGATCGAATTCGCGTCGCTGCCCACCACGCCGAACATATTCGCCACGCCCGGCTTCGCGGAGAAGTCGTCCATTTCGTCGTTCAGCACGATGCCGGTGCGATCCGCCACCACGCCCGAACCGAAATAGCCGTTGATGGTGTACGTATTCGACACCGCGTTACCCCACTTGTCGATCACCGAGAAGTGCGTGGTTTCGGCTTTCTCCGGCATGGTCGTGCCGAGACCCGGTTGCACGCTCTTCGTGTCAGACGGGGTGTTCGGATTGACTTCGGCCGCGCGTTTGGCGAGATACGCGTCGTCGGTCAATTGCGCGATCGGCACCTTGTAGAAGTCGGGATCGCCGAGATACTGCGCGCGGTCCGCGAAGACCCGCTTCTCGATTTCCGCGATCAGATGCACGTATTGCGCGGAATTGAGCGTGACGTCCTTGAAGTCAGGCGCGAGGTCGGCCTTCATCTTCAGCAACTGGACAAGGCCGATACCGCCCGAGCTCGGGGGCGGCGCGGTGTACACGCGATAGCCGTTCCAGTCGGCCTGGATCGGTGTACGCCAGACAGCCTTGTACTGCTGCAGGTCGGCCTTCGTAATCAGACCGTGTCCGCGCATGGACGCCGCGATCAGATCGGCCGTCTTGCCCTGATAGAAGTCTTTCGCGCCTTGATCCGAAATACGCTGCAGTACGGCGGCGAGATCCGGTTGCTTGAAGTTGACGCCTTCCTTCAGATTACCGAAGTACGTATCGAAGTTGGTCTTGCCGGCGAAGTCTTTCGCGGACGCGTCGCGGCGTTCCTGCAATTGCTGGCTGACTTCAAAACCGTTGGTCGCGTAGCGAATGGCCGGTGCGAGTACCTGCTTCCACTTGAGCTTGCCGAAACGGCGCTGCGCCTGCCACATGCCGTCCACGGTGCCCGGCACGCCCACCGCGCGATAGCCGAACAGGCTCATGCCTTTGATGACCTCGCCCTTGTCGTCGAGATACATGTTTTTGGTCGCGGCAAGCGGCGCGCGTTCGCGATAGTCGAGGAAGTACGGCTTGCCGTCGACATACAGCGTCATGAACCCGCCGCCGCCGATGTTGCCCGCTTCCGGATACGTCACGGCAAGCGTAAAGGCGATCGCGACGGCCGCGTCGACGGCATTGCCGCCTTCCTTGAAGATCTGTTCGGCGGCGTCGGCGCTGTACTTGTCCGCGACCGCGATGGCGGAGGCCGTGAGAATGGCCGGCTGGCTCTTCGCGGCGGTCTTCGCGACCGCGGGCGTAGCCTCGAGAAACCCGGTTGAAACTGAAACGAGCGCGACCAGCGCGAATCCGCTGGCGGACGATTTGGCGTTGCGGAACAACCTCATTGACTATCCCCCAAAGACGACTCTTTCACCTGACGAGAACGAAAGCTGCCTTGGGCTTATAACATGCAAGTCGCCCCTTTGCGAAGCCGCGAAAATCCTTAGTACGGACGCTGCGGCACGCAAAATCCGGCGTTACGCGCGGCCCCGACTGCCGCGCGCGATCTCGTCGCCGGCGCCTTGCGGCAGGCGCGCGGTGATCGGAATCGACATGAACGAAAACAGTCCGACCACGATAAACGCAGGCCAGAAATCGGAGAACACGATGCTCGAATGACCCTGCACGTTATGCGAAATTTGCAGCACGATACCCGCGATCGTCACGCCGAGGCCTAACGAAATCTGCTGGATCACACTCGCAACACTCGTTGCACGACCAACGTCGCGGCTCGGAATATCCGCATACGCGAGCGTGTTCAACGAGGTGAATTGCAACGACGGAAAGAACCCGCCGAACAGCACGACACACCAGATCAACCAGTGCGGCGTGCCCGGAAAGAACAGCCCGTAGACCGCGATCGCCAGACCCGCGCAACCCGCGTTGAACATCAGCACGGTGCGGAAACCGAAACGCTCGAGTATGCGCGACGCCGCCGCCTTCATGAAGATCGATCCGAACGCGGACGCGCAGGTGATCGACCCCGACTTGAAGGCTGTCATGCCGAGGCCTTCCTGCAACGCGAGCGGCAACAGAAACGGCACCGCACCGAGACCGATACGGAATAGCGAGCCGCCCACCACGCTTGCGTGAAAACTCGGAATGCGCAGCAGGCGCAAGTCGAGCACCGGCAATTCGACGCGACTGGCGTACAGCACATACAGCACGATCAGCACCACGCCGATCACGCACATGCTGACCGACACCGTGTTCGACACCAGTTCTCCGCCCACCAGCGAGAGCCCCAGCATGAACAGCGACGCACCGCCCGCTGACAAAATGAAGCCGGTCCAGTCGAGCCGCCCGGGATGCGCTTCGCGCACGTTGGCGATGTGCTTGTTGGCCAACCAGATGCCCAGCAGCCCGATAGGAATATTGACGAAGAAGATCAAACGCCAATGCAGATAGGTCGTAATGAAACCGCCGAGCGGCGGCCCGACCACCGGCCCGAGCAGCGCCGGCACCGTCAGATAATTGACCGCGCGAATGAAGTCCGATTTCGGCACCGAACGGAAGATGATGATGCGCCCCACCGGCACCATCATCGCGCCGCCGATGCCTTGCACGAAGCGCGCAATCACGAACATGCCGAGCGACGTGGAGGCCGCGCACATCAGCGAGCCGGCCATGAAAATGCCGATGGCCGTGCGAAACACCGTGCGAGAACCGAAGCGGTCGGCCACCCAGCCGCAGATGGGAATGAATACGCCGAGACCGATCACATAGGCCGTGACGGCCAGCTTGAGGGTGATGGGATCCTGGCCGAGATCGCGCGCCAGAACCGGCAGCGACGTCACGATGACCGTGCCGTCCACGTTTTCCATGAACATCGCACACGCGACGATCAGCGGAACAATGAAAGTGCCTAAAGCGAGAGGCATTGGCATGGCGACGGGTTGCAAGGCCGTCGATGTAAAGCGTCGATTATGGCATCGCATCGGCAACACATGTTGTTGTGCGAGCCGTAAACGGCAAAGAGCCGGTATCGAACCGGCTCTTTGATCGTGCCGCCTTCGCTCGGCGAAGACGCGGGAGAAGACTTAGCGCGACGCGCTGACCAGCGGTTGCAGTTGCGGCAGAATCTCGGTGCTTGCGCGCGCAACGTCGTTCGGGAAGTCGATCTCGATCCAGGGTGCGCCGGTGACGTCCGCGGTGTCGAACACCTGAGTGCGTTCCAGCAGCAGATCGCGCACGGCTTCTTCGTGCGGCAGGTTGGCACGACCGCTTTCAACATAGCCGGCCACGATCTCCGCGAAACGCTGCGCGGTTTCCTGGCGGAAGCGGAAGAAGCCGACCGATTCGCCGATCGTGTCGTAGTCGAGATTCACGGCCAGCTGCTTGCGCAGTTCGACCGGCACGCCGTCTTTCAGACACAGCTTGACGGGTTCGTCGCCGGCTTCGAAATCACGGTCGATCAACAGACGGTTGACCGTCTCGCCCGCGACCAGCGCGTTCAGGATGCGCTCGTCGTACAGCACGTCGGCGTCCATCAGCAGCACGTCGCCGCCGCGCGTCAACGCATCGGCCACCGTGTGCACCGTCAGCACGCTGCCCAGATCGAAACGCGTGTTCAGCACGGTTTCCACCTTGTGCGGCCAGTTGATGCGCTCCAGTTCTCCCTGCACCGACTCCGGCTGGAAGCCGAGCGCCAGGACGACGTCCGTCACGCCGGCGGTTTCGAGCATTTGCAGATGCCGCTCGAGCAGGCTCATGCCGTCGAACTGCAACAGACACTTCGGAAACTGAGCTTGCGGCGGTTGCTGGAGACGCAGGCCGAGGCCCGCTGCGAGAATGATGGCACGCATGCGCGGTCCTTTGAAAAAATACGGAGTTTAATCGACAACCGGCACGCGCCCCGTGGCGCGCCGCCGTTGCCAGCTTCGTTCGCTGAAGTGCAAAACCAGCAAGCCCGGCAAGCCTAACAGGATTTCGCGCGCGCGCTTGGCCAGCGACAACGCCAGCGCCGCGTCCGGCGGCAAACCGACCAGCGGCGCGAGCAGCAGATATCCGCCTTCCTGCACGCCGAGCGAACCCGGAATCATAAACGCTGCGCCGCGGATCGCCTGGCCCAGGCTTTCCAGCAGCAGCGCGTCGACCCAGTCGACCGGATGACCGAGAAAGCGCAACGCGAGCCATACTTCGACCGTGCCGACGATCCAGCCCGCCAGACTCAACGCGAAGCTGGCCGCCACCCGGCCGCGCTCGCGGTACATGGCTTGCACGGCGGCGTCGACGGCTTCGGCGCGGGTCATTAGCGAAGACCAGTCACGCTTGCCGAACACTTTCGACACCACGCCGAGCAGGCGGCCGAACAGGCCGCGCCGCTGCGCATAGTAGAAACCGACGATCATCGCGCCCAGCACGCCGGTGGCGATCAGTGTGGCGGTTTGCAGATCGTGCAACGCGCCGTGCGCGGCGTACGCGCCGAACAGCAGCAGGCCGCCCAGCGCGAAGATGATTTGCGCGAGTGCTTGCGCCGTGGTGCTGACGGTGATCGCGGCGGCCGCGTCGCGCATACGCATGCCGCGCTGCGACAGTTGCCGGACCATGACGACCGGACCGCCGATCTGGCCGGCCGGCAGCAGACTATTCACCGACTCGCCGACCCAGCGCCCGAACAGCGCGTCGCGCAGCGACAGATCGTGATGCACGCCGTCGTGACGACGACGGAACAGCACGGAGATCGCGCCGGCGTCGAGCACGAGCGGCACGACGTGGAACAGCGCGACGAGCGCGAGCCCCCAGCCGGCGGCGAGCAGCGTCGACGCAATCGAACCGACACCCTGCCACGCGAGCAAGCCGACAAACAGCGCCGTCCCGATCGACAGCAGAATCAGAGCCGCGCGACTCACGACCGATCCTTGCCGCGCGCGGTCATCTGACGGAACACCTGGCGGAAACCGAAGTACGCGATCGCGTCTTTCATGTTCGAGATGAAGCGGCGCCACGGCCGCATGTTCGGGTCGGTCACGTATTCGAACGTCAGCGACACGCGGATTTCATTCGCGCTGGCCGGCGTAATGCGATGGCGCAGCTTGTCGCCGTCGAAAAACACGAGGCCACCCGGCGGAATCTGCACCGAGCCGGGTTGATCCGGCACGTCCGGATTGCGCGTGTGCAACTCGTAGTCGAGCCGGCACGACGATTCGTCGATCACGCCGAGCAACAGCGTGTAGCGGCGGCCGTCATAGTACGAAGTATCGTAGTGCCAGCCGATGTGGTCGCCCGGTCGCGTGTAGTAGTACAACGCGTACGCGTGCGGGTCGTCGGCGGGCGAAAGCTGCAGTTTGTCGCCGCTCAGTTGCTCGAGCCAGCCGAGCAGTTCCTTCGAGCGGTACAGCTCGGCGATGAACGGCGCGAGGCGGTCGATCGTATGACGGCTGACGCTGCCGCCCTGCTTGTGACCCGGCAGGTAGTTGCGATTGACTTCGTCGAGCAGTGAGCGCGCGCTGTGGGCGAGCTGCGCGGTGACTTCCGGCGCGAGAAAATCTTCCAGATAGAGGAACGCGCCCTGATCCGCGAAATCCTTGCGCAGACGCGGGTTGTCGAACGTACGCGTGCGGCCTGACACCGCGCGGTCCGCGTTCGGCGCGGCCGCCGAAGGCGCCGCCGAAACTGGCGAGCGGTCGGCTGAAACGGGGACGATCACGTCGTCGTTGGCTTGCGTACTCATTCGCTGGCCCACATCTGACGGGGTTCGGCAGCGCTGGCGGCCACGGCCGGTGCGACGGCGGCAGCGGCGCGGCGCGCCACGCGCCAGTAGTCGATCACCACCCACGCGGCGAACAGCGGCGCGCCAATCGACGCCACCACGACGAACGGCATGACGACGCTCGTCAGCGTGACAATAGGTAGCAGGTACAGCACGTCTTCGGTTTCGAAACCGCCGACCGAGGCCTGCTTGGTGCCCGCCTTGCCCGCCATTTCCTCGATGCGCATGCGCAGGAAGAAAATCAGCGCGACGGCCACGCCGGCCAGCGCGCCGAGCCAGCCCGGCTCAACCTTCAGACCGCCGATGTGCGCGGCGCCCACCCCCATTCCCATGCCGATGAACAGCATGACGGTGACGGCCGCGTCGCAAGCGAGGTCGTAAAAATGACCGATTCGGCTGGACTTCCCGCCGATGCGCGCGAGTTCGCCGTCCGTATGGTCGACGAAATTCGACAGCACGATCAGGAAAGCGCCGCCATTGGCCCACGCGAAACCGCCGTGCGCGAGGCACAGCGCGCCCGCCAGCCCGATCAGCAGGCGCAGCGTGGTGAGGTGGTTCGGCGTGACCCAGGTGTTCACAAGCGGAGTCACGAGTCGGCGGGCGAGCCGCGCGTCCCATGTTCTGGGCGGCGGAACGTTAATTGGAGTTTGGGGTCGCGAATTCATAACCCGGAAATATATACGGGATCGAGAAAGATTGCTTTCTTCCCGGCCGTTTCTTTGAGGTGGGTTCATTACCGCGATAGGTTAGCGGATGAGCAGAATCTGCTAAATCGATATAAAGTGCGAATCCAGTTGCGCCTGTCATGCGGGAACCCTTCGATGCGCAACGTCTTTTCGTGCCTGACGCGACGCCGCCACCCGTTGCGAACACACTACATCGAGCCCTGGTTGCCGTTACACCTTATGAAACGCTTTTTTTTCTCCGTAGCGCTTGCGCTGGCCGCCACGCTGCCCCTTACCAGCCATGCCGTCGCGCTCGACGCGCCGCTCGCGTGCAATGAAAGCGGCCATCAGTTCATCGCCGATCTCGCGCAGCAACAACTGATCGACCCGAAGCCGACGCGCGTGGAGAGCAATTCGATCAACGCCTTTTCGCCGACCTCCGGCGCCGACCTGACCGCTTACGGATTCCGTATCTTCGCGGTGGTCGGCTACGAAAAAGACGACCCGATGTTCCGCGTCGGCGACGGCGAACCGCTCGCCCGCTCCGCCTACGGCGTGGTGGTGTTCGGTAGCCAATCCAAAGTGCAGAGCGCGATTACGGCTGCGGGCAGCACGGCGATCGTGCATCGCGTGGCGCCGCTGATCACGGCGATTTTCTGCAAGCGAAGCTGAGGCGGCGTGGCAGTGCGGCGCTAGCCGGGTTGGACAATAGGTAGATAGGAAATGCGGGAATCTGCGGGTTATCATCTTCGCAGATGGATTTTTCGGGGCCTGAAAGGGCGTCTATCTGCCTCCTGGTTCGCCAGGGTCCAGCCGTGCTGGTTACCGTCGGTTCACACCGACCAAGCGCACCCGCGAAGTTATGAGGCCCCCACGTGGGGCCTCACCTATTTCTGGCGCACGAAAATCGCACTACTGGCGATTGAGGCTCGGATCGCGAATGGGTTCGCCTCTCAACATTTTCGCCGCCATGACACGAAATCTCACGATGCTTCGCCGATTGCGCGGAACGCCCGGCTTTCCGTTGGCGATGTCGCGCACATAGGCAGAATGCCCGCGCAACATTCCGATGGTCGACTATCTTGCGCTCGCGGCCGAGCACGTCGAAATCGAGCGCCGCCTCCGCTCGTGGGCCGAACGACACGCAATGCGACATATATTCGACATGGACCCTCGCCGTGGCGGCGGGAAATTTCGCCGAAGCGGGTACGTCCAGCGCGAAGGCGCCGGCGACAAGATGCGACAGGTCATATCGAACGCGTGCCACGTCGATATAACCTTGTCGCAAAATCGAAATCCACTTCATAGGCCAGCCAAGGGGGAAACCGCAAATTATCGCGAGATTCCCCCTCGCTGACTCCTCGGCCGGATGGCCTAGGGCAGGCAGTCGGCCCTACGCCGAGCCACTCCCCTTAAAGCTTCACCGCTGCCGGATCCGCCGTCAGATACCCCACCGACGCGCCGAACCGATCCTTATAGTTCGCGCGCACCAGCGGTTCGAGCGTGTCCCGCAACGACTGCGTATGCTGGCTGCCCCAGTCGCCGGCATGCTGGAAGTTGCTCATGATGTAAGTCCAGCCGTTGAGCTCGTCGACCGCGTGCAAGCCGGTCGATTCGGCGCCGGCCGGCGTCGACAGCAAACGCGTGAGCTGTTTCGTGTCGACGTTGTACGCCCACAGGAAATTGTTCACGTGGTAGCCGCTGTCCTCGCCGATAAACAGCGTGCGCAGCTTCTCAGAGAACTTCAGATTGTCCGGATTCGCGACCCGCTCCGGATCGGCCTTGTTGCCGAGCGCGTCGGCGGCGATGTCCTTGCCGACCAGTAGCGCGCTGGTATGCACCGGCACCCACTCGCTGTTGATCGCCGCGCCGCCGTTGTCCTTCTGGCCGCCCGCGAGCTTGTGCTGAAGCACGCCGCCGGCGTTGATGGCGGCATCGACGGAAATGTTGCTCTCCGCATTCCAGCCCTTCGCCGTGTTGCCCTTCACCATTGAATCGACAATGTTCTGCAACGCCGAGTACGCGATCTTGTCTTTAATGTTGACCGTCGTGCCTTCCATCTTCGTGAAGCCCATGCTGCCGCCCGCCAGGAACGCGTAACGGTGGGTTTCGAGGAAAGCCGCGACCTTTTCCTTGCCCGGCACGACCCGAACCCATTGCGCGGCGCCGCCGGCGAAAATCTTCTTGTAGCTGGCGTCGGACGGATCGGACCATTTGACGTCGATCACGTCCTGCGGACGGTTCGATTTCGCCATGGCCTCGACTTCCGCGCTCGTTGCGTGGCCCAGCTTGATCCACGACAGGTCCGCGCCCGCCGCGGCCGGATCGACCGAGAAGCCCGCGCCCACTTTCGCGACGTACAACGTGCCGGCCGACAGATCTTTCTCGACGTCCGCCACGAACATGAAGAGGCCGCTGTTGGTCGCGTCGTCGCCCATCAGCACCGTGCGGTTATCCGGCATGACCTGCACGAGCTCGTGCGAAATACGGCCGAGACAATAGTGTTTCCTGACGCTGCCCGTGCCGTCCGCCTTGACCGTGATTTCCGGCAGATGCCCATAAAGGTACGGGTTGAAGGCGATGTTCGTGTTGCCGTACAGATTCTCGTTGTACGCCTTGTATTGCGCGAGACTGCTCGTGCTGGTCGTGAACGCGTCCGGCTCGTATTCCTCGCTGGACAGATGCGTATTCCACGGCGACAGGCTCGCGCCGCACGTGATCCACAGTCCATTCGCGGGCGACGTGTCGACGTTGTGATACTTGACGAGCGTCAGCTTGCCGGTGGCCGGATCCTGGTCCAGCGTGAGCACGGCGATCGGCGAAGGCAAACGGCCGTACATATCCGCGCCGGACTGCGAGCGCGTCGTGTATTCGAACTGGACCACGGCGAACACCGTGTTGCCCTTGACGCCGGCCACCTGCGCGCCGTCGATCTTCAGCAGCGACGTGCCGTCCGGCGAATCCGAGAAAAACTGGCGCCGTTGCGCAGGCACCGTGTTGTCGTAGATCGGCTGATTGTTGATGTCGAAGTAGCCGCCCGCCAGCACGGTGCCGCCCTTGCCGTCCGGCACCATGTCGCCGGTCATGAAGAACGGCTGATAGGCGAGCTTGTAGGCCCGTTTGGAGCCATCGGAATACGACACGGTCAGGCTCGAGCCGACCGTGGTGGTCGCCATCAGCGCCGGATTGGCCAGCGACGGCGCCGGCATGCTGGCAAACGAAGCCGACGTGAAATTCGCGACGGGCGTGGCCGCCGGGCCCGCCAGATCGTTGCCGCCGCCGCAGGCGGTCAGCATCGACGCCGTGGCGAGGCCGCCTAACGGCAGCATCGGCGCGCCGGCCAGGAGTTTCAGGGCCTTGCGGCGGGAAAGGTCGAACGGCTCTGCCATGTTGTTGTGATCCAGGGTTCGGGTAGCGTGGGTGAATGCACAGTCGGCACGCACTCAGACCCAAAACCGCATGGCTCACGCTCGCGCCGCTATGACGCGAGGATTCTATGAAGTGAATGTGAAAGTATATTGACAGCTATTGGTAATGTTTAATTTAGTCTTCTGTTAGCTAAGCCGCCCTACCCTGCGCCTTGCGTCGCTCGCCCTGCGGTTAGCCCGGCCGACGAAACTCGTTTTCGACCCACGCAACGGCGCTCGCCTTGCTGAGTTTGAAGTTCGGCGCGACCTGAACCTGCGCGAGCTGTTCGCCGAACTGGTCGAGCGCGGTCAGCAGCGCGTACGGCTCGATTTCGTCGGGGACGATGTCGAGCGTGATGTCGAGTTCGTCGTTGCCGTCGGCGCTCGACACGCGCACTTCTTTATGAAGTTGCGCGCGCAGCTGTTGTTCGTGGCGGCGCAGCACTTCCGACGCGGTCTTCACCAGCGTATTGAACGCCGAGGTGTCGAGCGGCTTCGGATCTTTCTTGTTGCGGCCCATGGTCCACGGCCCGACGAGCGCCGGCTCCGCTTCGCCGTCTTTGATCATGGCGACGGCCCAGCCTTCGTCGTCTTCGTTCTTGATGACGCGCGCGGTCCAGCCGTCGTCGCGCCACAAGCGTGGTTCGTGCACGGTTTCGTCCAGTTCGGACGAGCCTTCCGTCGTGATATCGGCAGCGTTGTCGGACGATGGAAGGGGGGTGTCGGTCATTACAGGTTTACTCACGTTCGCGGGGCGGAAACACATCTGAAGCACACGATTCTACCTGCCCGGCTCGCGCCCAATGTGGCCCTCTGACGATCGGACAAGCCGGCATAAGCCCGGCGTCACTCGAAATATTCCGTTTCCTTATTCGCGGGAACTTATAAATCTATTATAAAATTTTTATAAAAAACGCGGCCCGTGGGCCGCGTATAAAAGATGAAAAAGACACCCTTGGTCAAAGGGTGACTCAATTGTAGAGGCGTAATTCTCCGGGATAGATCATCTCAACAGGAAGAGTGAGTTGCAGAAAACGCAATGAATCCATGGGCTAGCGCCAATCCCTTTCGAATCCCTTCCCCGTAACGCCTGGCGGGCGGCGTCGCGATTGAGCAACGCCGCGGCATTGACAAGTCATTCACGAATTATCCGCGCAAAACAATTCCTCTTTATTTACCATCACTTACCCGATTTCAATCCGCCATTACGAATTTGAAAATTCATTGTTGTGTCATATGCGATTAAAGATCGGAATAGCAGGAATACACTTCGCTGCGGATCGTCAGGCAGCCGGCGGAATCGGCGGTCAGCACTGGAATGCGATTCTCTATGCACAGTCCCGGAGTTATCTAAACATGAAAAAAACCCTCATCGCAGCAGGTCTCATGGGCGCGTTCGCCATCAGCGCTCACGCACAAAGCAGCGTCACGCTGTACGGCACGCTGGACGCCGGCCTCGTCTACTCGAACAACCAGGGCGGCCACAACAACTGGCAGCAAGGCAGCGGTTCGGTGTCGAACACGTACTTCGGCCTGCGCGGCAGCGAAGATCTCGGCGGCGGTCTGCACGCCATCTTCACGTTGGAAAACGGCTTCAACCTGAACAACGGCCAGGACACGGAAAGCAGCACGATGTTCAATCGTCAGGCCTTCGTCGGTTTGAAGAGCGACCAGTACGGTGCGGTGACGCTCGGCCGTCAATACGACTCCGTGGTCGACTATCTCGGCCCGCTGTCGGAAGCCGGCGCGGGTTACGGCAACAACCTCGCGGCTCACCCGTTCGACAACGACAATCTGGACAACTCGTTCTCGATCAAGAACGCCGTGAAGTACACGAGCGCGAATTATGCGGGCCTGAAATTCGGCGGCTTGTACGGCTTCAGCAACTCGGCCGGCCAGTTCTCGAACAATCGCGCGTGGAGCGCCGGCGCTTCGTACGACAACGGCCCGTTGAGCGTCGCGGCGGCTTACCTGCAACTGAACCAGTCGGGCAGCTCGAACCTGGGCGGCGCCGTGTCGCAAGGCGACGGCACCGCCGCAGTCGCGGCGAACCTGCAGCGCACCTTCGGCGCGGGCATCAACTACACGTACGGCCCGGCAACGGCCGGCTTCGTGTACACGCACACCCAACTGGACGGCATCACCGGCGTGGACGTCGGCGGCGTGACGTTGCCGGGCGTCTCGGGCACCAACCTGCATCTCGACAACTACGAGCTGAACGGCAAATACGCGCTGACGCCGGCGTTGAGCCTCGCGGCGTCGTACACGTTCACCGACGGCAAGATGTCGGGCTCGAACGGCTCGGGCGATCCGAAGTGGCACACGGTCTCGCTGCAAAGCGATTACTCGCTGAGCAAGCGCACCGACGTGTACGTCGAAGGCGTGTATCAGCATGCGTCGGGCGAACTCGGCGACTTCGGCGCGAACGTCGCGTCGATCAACACGCTGGCGCCGTCGTCGACCGGCAACCAGGTGGCCGCGGCCGTCGGTCTGCGTCACCGCTTCTAAGTTTTTTCAGCGGTACTTTGTGGAGCGGATGCATCCATCCGCTTTGCAGCCGAACCCGCGCGCGACACGATCGCGCGCGGGTTTTTTCATAGGCCTTACGGATCGGCGTATGACGCAGGCAGATAGTGACGGCGTCGCCATGCGGTGGGTATACTGAGCCCGGCTGCCTTGCCTGCCGCAATGTCGTTGCGGTTGAACGGCGGCTTCGTCGCGAAGCATGACGCACACGTTGTATCGCGCCGCGCTTCGCCCGCGCCCCAAGTTCCCGTGCCTGACCGGGGACGCCGACGACCGGATCATGAAAAGACTTTTCCTGCTTGTGCCTGTTATTGCTGTGACGGCTTGCCTCACTGCCTGCGGTTCCTCCAGCGGTCCCCTCCGCGACGCCTCCCAGCCGATGATGTACGTGTCTTCGCAACGTGCTCCCGCCTATATCGCCGATTGCCTCGAAAGCCACCTGTCGCGCATGCGCATGTCGAACGTTGGCGGCGCGACCGAGATCGCCGTCGGCTCCGATTCGAACAACTCGTATTTCGTGACGCTGACGCCGTACAACGCCGGCTCGGTCATCAAGGTGATGCATCCCGCGAACGCGCCGGACGATCCACCTGAACCGGAAATGCGCTTCGATATTGCACGCTGCGCGACCTGAGATTCGAGTCGCCTGTTTGCCGTTTGAAGGCCACGCCGATACGCGATTTTTTTAACTCGCGGATCGGCTATTTTTTTATCCGCGCTTCTGCGAACATAGCCGCCCTTTGTTCTTCCAGACGGCACGAGTTTCGATGGCATCCAGCAAAGCACATCATGCAACCGGGTTTGCGGCCGGCGTCATCGCGGCGGCGGTGGTCGCGCGTGTCGGCGGCGGCGGTTCATTTCATCTCGGTGTGTTGCTGAGCTTTATCGCCGGCGTGGCGGGCAGTACCGCGCCGGACTGGCTCGAAGTGGCGTGGTGGTCGCGCGCGCGTCGTCTGTGGATTACGCATCGCACGCTGACGCATTGGGGCGTGGGTTGGCTCGCGCTGCTCGCCGCGTCGTACCACTGGCTCGGCCATTCGGTCTATGCCGCGCCGGCGTTCGGCTTCGCATGCGGCGGTCTGATGCACCTGCTCGCCGACTGGCCGAATCCGCTCGGCGTGCCTTGGATCGCAGGCCGGCATTCGTTGAATCTGTGGAACAGCGGACACTGCGATCTGATCGTGGTGGCGGCTTCTTGGGTCGCGGCGTGGTTCGTCGGCCAGCACGTCTGGCTGCATGGCGTGCATGGGCTCACGATGCTGCACTATTTGCGAGCCGGGTAACGGCTGCGCGAAGCCTCGCGAATCAGCGGACGGCGGCGGCGTAGTTCGCGGGTGTCACGCCCAGCAAGCGCACGAACGCGCGCGTCATGTGACTCTGATCGGCGAAGCCCGCGGCGGCGGCCGCATCCGCGAGCGTCGCGCCTCGCGCGATCCATTGTCTTGCGAGTCCCACACGCCGTTGCATCCGGTATGCGTGCGGCGGCAATCCCATTTCATGCGCGAAGCCGCGCAGTAACTGAAAGCGGCTCAAGCCGGTATCGGCGGTGAGATCGGCGAGCGTGAGCGAGGCGGAAGGATCGTCGTCGATACGTGCTTTCGCGCGCGCAATCGGCCCCAACGCATTCGCCGACGACACACGCGCCGGTTGCGTGGCATGCGCGCGGACCAGATGTCCGAGCAGGTCGAGCAACGCTTCCTCCCGGACCAGATCGTCAAGCACGGCGTGCGTCTCTACCGAGACCGCGAACAGCCTGTCGAACCGACGCTTCAGCAGAGGATCGCGCGCGACCGGCTGGGTCAGCTCGATCTCGTGCGCCGCCACGCCGTTGAGTTCATGGGCAACGCCGATCAACATCGACGGTTCGAAATACAGCATGCGCCACGCGCGGCCGCGTTCGTCGAGCGGACTGCCGTCGTGGACTTCGCCGGGATTGACCATGATCGCGTCATTCGCGCGCGCCTCGACGACGCCGCGCCCGCTCGCCGACCGATGCCCGCCGCTGACAATCACGCCGACGCCAAAGCGATCATGCGAATGACGCGGAAACGCGTGCGCGGTTTCGGCCACCGTCGCTTCGACGCCGGCCAGCGCGCAACGAGGCATGTGGACGCGGCCGCGTGACATGATTGGCGGCCTCAGCAGCGCGGCAACGCCAGGCGCCGAAGCTGACGCTGACGTTCGCTACAAGAGGCGCACATTACCCGCGCCCCTCGTCGCTGCGCTCGCCTTCGCGGATCTTGCCTTGCGACACGCTGCTCCCCGGCGGCACGCTATGCGTGAGCCACACATTGCCGCCGATCACCGAGCCGCGTCCGATCGTGACGCGCCCGAGTATCGTCGCGCCGGCGTAGATCACCACGTCGTCCTCGACGATCGGATGACGCGCATTACCCTTGATCAGGGTGCCGTCGAGATCGGCCGCGAAGCTCTTCGCGCCGAGCGTGACCGCCTGATACACCCGCACGCGCTCGCCGATGATCGCGGTCTCGCCGATCACGACGCCCGTGCCGTGGTCGATAAAGAAACTTGGCCCGATGGTCGCGCCAGGGTGAATGTCGATCCCGGTCGCCGAATGCGCGATCTCGTTGATGAAGCGCGCCAGCAACGGCACGCCGAGCCGATGCAACGCATGCGCGAGCCGATGGTGCGTCATGGCCCACACGCCGGGATAGCAAAGCAGAATTTCGGTAATGTGCTGCGCGGCCGGGTCGCCGGTAAAGGCCGCCTGAATGTCGCTGACCAGCAGCGCGCGAATGCCCGGCAACTGCGTGCCGAATTCGCGCGCCACGTTGAACGCGCGCGCCTTCAGTTCGGCGTCCGGCGTCGCGCCGAACTCGGGCAGAAAACGCAGCGCGCGGCGGATCTGTTCCGCGAGCAGGCGCAGCGTACTTTCGAGCGTGTGGCCGACGTAGTAGTCGACGGTTTCATCTGTCAGATCGGGCGCGCCGTAGTGCGTGGGAAACAACGCCGCACGCAAGCCAGCAACGATGTTGATCACCGCGTCGCGCGACGGCAGTTCGCGAATACCGAGCGGATGCCGCGTGCGATGCAATTCTTCGCGCGACGCGCGCAGGTCCGCGACGATCTGTTCGAGACCCCAGCTATGGGCAGGCACATTAGGCATAAAAGACAGCGCCGCGCGCGGGCGCGGTTCAGAGTGATTGTCCCGAGAGATTACCGCGTTTTGCCGCAGCTCGCGCAGGGCGGGCTCAGGCTCTTCTCTACGGGATGCTCTGCTGAATACGGCTCGCGCATGTGGCGGCGCGAGGCGCGCGGCGTGACGTAGCGCGGCGGATTCAGATGGTCACACTGCTCGCGTCGATCCAGCGCACGGCCCAGTCGCGTGCATGCGCGATGGCGGCGCCTTCATCGGGAAAGCGTAAGTCGGTGGGGAAAAAACGGTTGGCGACCAGTTCGCCGTCGCTCGATCGCGAGATGACCACATAGGGTTGCCAGGAGCCATCGCCCGCGCGCGCAGGCGCGCAATTTAGCAAATAGCCGCGATGTGTGAATGCAGCATCAAAGTGCATGTGTCACCCGCCCTGACGGCCCCATAAATGTTTTCAGTAGCGCACGGTTGCCTGTTAGCGGCGTGTTACCGGCCACGATGAAATGGCCGGACGAATCTCGTCGATTTAACCGCGCTGCGCTCGTCGGAGTAAGATCATACTCTGTAGAAAATACGCGTCCATTAAAAAAAATGAAAAGAATTCTGCGCGTAATCGCCAGGCGAAATGCGCGCCGTACGTAAGGGCGGCGCAAGCGCCGTGCAAGTCACGCGCGCCAACTTTTTTGCCGGGCGGAACGGGTTTTGCTGCACTTCACCCATGTCCTCTTCCAAGGAGAATGCATGATGAACAGCGATATCAACAAGCCAGCAGACACTAGCGCGCAACCGAGTACGAGCGGTCCGGTCACGACCGAATTGCACAACGACCGCACGCACGACAGCACGGTCGACACCGACGGCAAGAACCTCGAAGCCGCGCGTATCGCGGGCCACAGCCCGATCGCCCCCGACGAGATCACGACCTCCAACGCGACGCTCGTCAACAGCGTGCCGGAGGCGCTCGACGGCATGGCCGGATTCGACAGCCGGGTCGGCGGCAATCATCTGCTGCTGGCGCTCGAGCCCGGTTACACCGTGATCGATCGGGGCATGGTCGCGCCGCAAGAGGGCTATTCCGCCGATCATCAGTTCGATGATCCGCGCCCCGTCGGCAGCCGCCAGGATCGCGGCCGCATTCACTACGCGCTCAATCATCTGCGGCCGGCGCGCGTGATCGAATTACATCGGGTGAAATAAGCATTCGCATTTCGCGCATGTTTTATGTCTGTTTGAATCCGCACGCGCGGCCCGATTAAATCACGTGTCTTGAAGCGCACACCGTTTGAATAGCGGTGTGCGTTTTGTTTCGGATTTACCTCGGGTTTACCTTGCTCCCGGCCGCTCTCGGCCTATTGCACCGCAGCGATTAGAAACTCCAGGTTGCAGGACCTACGCGCCGTCGCGCCTTTTTCGCTTTTCCGAACCTCGGCACAATCAGGCGCACATCAACACTCAACGGGACAGCAAATGAAAAAGATCGTCGTGATCGGCGCCACCGGTACGCTCGGCCAGGCAGTCAGCGCGGAACTGAAGGTGCGCAATGAAGTGATCGAAGTCGGCGCAACACGCGGCCAGTATCGTGCCGACATTACCGACCCGGCGAGCGTCGCGCAGCTCTTCCGCGAGATCGGCAAAGTGGACGGTGTCGTCACCGCAACCGGCAAGGTGCATTTCGGGCCGCTGCCGGACATGAGCGTCGAACAGTTCTGGGTTGGTCTGCGGGACAAGCTGATGGGCCAGGTCAACGTGGTGCTGGCCGCGCAGCACTACATGAACGACGGCGGTTCGTTCACGCTGACGAGCGGCATCCTCGCCGACGAACCGATTCGCCTCGGGGCGAGCGCGACGACCGTCAACCTCGCGCTCGAAGGTTTCGTGCGCGGCGCGGCGATCGAATTGCCGCGCGGCATCCGTATCAACGTGGTGAGCCCGACAGTGCTGACCGAAGCGCTCGACGCTTATGCGCCCTTCTTCCGCGGCTTCGAGCCGGTGACCGCACAGCGCGCGGCGCTCGCTTATGTGCGCAGCGTGGAAGGCGCGGAGACGGGCCGCGTGTATCGCGTCGGTTACTGATCCTGATCGGCCGAGACAGCGGCGATGCGGTCACGCCGCATCGCGACGCCGTCCGCTAGCCAAACGCCGCGTTGCTTCGCGGCGGTGGCGGCGTGAGATTTTCAACCGCCCTGCACGCCCTGCGTATTCACGTAGACCGAGTACAAGCCGTGGCTCGCCGCCATGAACAGCCGGTTGCGATGCCGTCCGCCGAAGCACACGTTCGCGCAACGCTCCGGCAACGCAATGTGGCCGATCGCTTCGCCTTGCGGCGTGAAGATGCGCACGCCGTCGAGTTCGTCGCTGCCCATCCCCCAGCCGCACCACAGATTGCCGTGAACGTCGACGCGAAAGCCGTCCGGCGTGCCGGGACCGGCGTCGATCAGCACGCGGTTATTCGATAGCGAGTCGCCATGGCCGGCGACGTCGAATGCGCGAATCTTGCGCGGCTCGCCACGCGATTCGACGATGTACAGCACCGTTTCGTCCGGCGAGAACGCGAGGCCGTTGGGGCCCAGCACGTCGTCGGCGACCGCGCTCACTTCGCCCGATTGCCCGTCGATGCGATACACGCAAGCCGGCAACTCCGACGCCTGACGCTCGCCTTCATAAAAACTGTCGATACCGAAGGTCGGATCGCTGAACCAGATCGAGCCGTCCGATTTCACGACCACATCGTTCGGCGAATTGAAGCGCTTGCCGCGATAACGGTCCGCGAGCACGGTAATCGACCCGTCGTATTCGGTGCGCGTGACCCGTCGCGTCAAATGCTCGCAACTGACGAGGCGCCCCTGGCGGTCGCGCGTATGGCCGTTCGCGTTGTTCGACGACTGGCGAAACGTGCTGACCGCGCCGCTCGTTTCATCCCAGCGCAGAATGCGGTCGTTCGGAATGTCGCTCCACAGCAGATAGCGGCCGTCGCCGAACCAGACCGGCCCCTCCGACCAGCGCGCGCCCTGATACAGACACTCGACGGAAGCGGACGCCAGCATCAGCGCCTTGAAGCGCGGATCGAACACGCGAATAGAGGGATCGGGATAGCGTCGGCTGGTGTCGGTCATGTGGTGCGTGGATGGGGCGTGAGTAAGGGCGTAGTGGGGACGAGGTGGCGGCGATTTCAGCGCTTGATGCGAAGGCGTCACGGGTGAATGTGAGAGCCCGCGCCGGGCCCTGCATTTTTCCGTAGTCGGGCCCAATGGCGGAAATTGCGCGTGCGCGCGAATTGGCGCATTCAAGGTAGCACCGGGCTCGCAATGTTGTCAAACAACCTGATACTCGCGGCGCCGTGTCGAACACCAGGGAAACGACGCAGAAGATTAGGGGCAGCAATCCACCTATTTTGTATGACAATAGCGACTGGCGCGCAAAACACCGGGGCATCGCGGCACACGCAGGCCCTTAAAAATGGGGTTATTTGGCATTTAGCGTGCTTTTGCCTTAAATTTCGGCAAAAAATGGCCGATTAGAATGGGTTTCGCAGTTATGCTGCCAATGCCATGCATCAAAATGGCGGCTAACGCGAGAAACTCCCGCTCAAATGATCGATGAATGCCAATTGGATCAGAGATTCAGGTAGACAGAGCCGTTCATTCGCCGCTTCGCAGAATCACGGAAATGATGTTTCCTTCGAGAATCTCACCCGGCTTTGCAAAATAATTTTTGGTGATAGATTGTGAAGATAACAACAACCGCAGGCCATGCCCTACCGCAATTAACCGCTGCGGGCTGCTTGCGAGTCTGAGAGAGCCAAAATTGTCGCTACATTTTATCGAGCAGATGGCACCGCTACTGAACGCCGCCGACGAAGCGGAATGGTTCGGTGCAATCACGGGCCTTGCCGAGACGTGGGGCTTCGACAAGCTTTTGATCGCCATGCTGCCGCGTCCGACCATCCGGCTTGAAGACGCGTATATCCGCAGCACGTACGCACCGGTCTGGCGCCGTACCTATGACGAACAGGGGATGGTTCATATCGACCCGACGGTTGCGCATTCCATGACGCGCTCCACGCCGCTGATCTGGTCGCCGGATATCTTCGAGACCGACGCGCAGCAGGCCATGTTTGAAGAAGCGCGCTCGCATGGGCTACGCGCCGGCGTGACATTGCCGATTCATGGCCCGAATCAGGAAGCCGGCATGATGTGCTTCGTCAACGACACCAACCCGAACGAGGCGTTCTGGCGTCATATTGACGTGGCACTGCCGAATTTGCTGTTATTGCGCGATCTGGTAATCGATACCAGTCAGAAGCATTTGAATACGCACGCTCAGACTTTACTGCCCAAGCTGACGCCGCGCGAACGCGAATGCCTGAAATGGACCGCGCGCGGCAAATCCACCTGGGAGATCTCCCATATCCTGAACTGCTCGGAAGCCGTAGTGAACTTCCACATGAAGAACATCAGGACGAAATTCGGGGTGAATTCGCGGCGCGCGGCGGCCGTGATTGCCCCACAACTCGGACTTATTGACCCGGGTTGAGCAACGCGGCGGCGTCGCGGCTGAACAGCACGCGTTCGGCACGGCCCAGGTCCGCGTCGGAAACGGTCTTGGTGAAATACAGACCCAGCAGAATCGACACCGGCGCCGGGATTTCCGCGCCCGATTCAAACCGGCTGCCGCGCGACTGTGTCACGCCAAAACGAGCCCAGAAACGGCGCTGGCTCTCTTTCTTCTTTTTGCGGTAAGCGATGATCAGCACGCGATCGACCGCCGTGGAAGGCTCGGCTGCACGGGTTTGCAGGCCGGTTTGCGGTTGCCAATGATTTTCGAGAAGTTCCATTTTCTTGTCCTGTCGGTTAAGTACGGATGCCTGTCTCGAATTCTGCGTTACCCGATAAGCATTCACACCTACCTAGGTAGGTAGGTGGCAGAGCGATTCATAATGCATAAGTTTTCCTGCGTATTGGCTACCCCCAACACGTTCAGGAGAACGTCATGCAACCAGTAATCCGGATTGGAATGCGTCAGGAATTTGACAACGAGGACATCAACGAGATGTACCGCCTGCGAGCCCGGGTATTTCAGGGGCGACTAGGGTGGGAAACGCCGACCATCGCGGGCATGGAGGTCGACGGCTACGACGCCCTCGGGCCGCTCTACATGCTGATTCAGGACGAAAACGGCCGCGTGCGAGGCTGCTGGCGCCTGATGCCGACCGAGGGTCCGAATATGCTGAGGGACACGTTCCCGCAATTGCTGCACGGCGAAGCGGCGCCCGCCGGGCGGACCATCTGGGAATTGAGCCGGTTCGCGATCGAAACCAACGGCGAAGACCAGTCGTTCGGTTTTGCCGACCTGACCATGCACGCTATCCGGGAGGTCATCCGGTACGCGATCCAGATGGGCTTCACGAGCTATGTCACGGTGACCACCACGGCGATCGAGCGGATGCTGCGCAAGACCGGCATGGAGATCAGCCGGATCGGGCCGCCGGTGCAGATCGGCGTGGAGCGGGCGGTGGCGCTGGACGTGGCCATTAGCGAGAAGACCCGCTTCGCGCTGTTTGGGCCGATGGCGGCGGCGGCTTAACCCGCGTCCGCCTTAAGCACCTTTACCCGCTTCATCGCTATTACCGCTATTACCGCTGCCGCGGCGGCACCAACGCTGCGGCGGCGGGACGGCCGCCACCTGACCGTTCACGAACCGAACATCCGTTCCAGCGCATTACCCAGATGCGCTCGCATCGCCGCGCCGGCCGCCATCGGGTCCTGCCGGCGAATCGCGTCGAACACGGCGAGATGCTCGTCCTGCACCAAGCGCTGCCGCTCCACCGTCTTCACCAACGAAAGATTGCGCGACAGATTCATGCTGAACAGGATCTGTTCTTCGATAAACGACATAACCGTGATGAAAAACGGATTCTTGGACGCGCGCGCCACCGCCAGGTGGAACATGAAGTCGTCATTCGCGCCAATTTCCTGGGTTTCGCCGATTCGTTCCAGTTGATCCAATGCATGCTGGATCGCCGCGATATCGTCGGCGTCGGCTTTTAGTGCGGCATGCTCGGCCGCGCCCGCTTCCGTCACCATCCGAAATTCATAGCAGCGGCGGATGTCAGACAGCGTCTCGAGCGGCGCGAAACGTCGCACATCCGGATCGGGTCGACGCGCGACGGTCGTGCCCGAACCATGCCGCGTCATGATGATGCCGTCCGCCCGCAGACGGGCCAGGGCTTCCCGCACCGTCGGCCGCGACGTCGCAAAGCGTTCCGCCAGCGCGTGCTCCGTGGGCAAGCGCTCACCTTCCTTGTACTCGCCCTCGACAATGCGATTCAGAATATCGCCGTAGATCTTGTCGGGGAGGCCTGTGGTTTTGCGCTCGTTCATCAGCGGGCTGAAGCAGCTTGTCTGAGTAGGTCTTAATTGTAAGGCAAACCCGGTGCTATCTTGATTGGGTTATGCGTCTCATATCTCTGCGTAAACCGTCGGCGCTAAGGCTGAAGGACAGGGTGCGCTTTGCATTGTCATCGCGAAATTTGACAAGTCTTTGATTTACATCCTGCCTGCCTGCATCTTTTTCAGCGATCATTTAAGCTCGCATCGGCAAACAATCGCCAAACCCTCTTTCAGACGCGGAGTCGATATGTACACACGCATCCTTGTCGCGGTTGACGGCAGCAATACCTCACGCCGTGCATTCGAAGCAGCGCTCGCGCTCGCCAAGTCTAACGGCGCCGTGCTGCAGCCTTTCTATGTCGTCGAAAACACGCCGCTGTATTTCGAGGCGCCCGGCTACGACCCGTCCATATTGCGCAACCGTCTCGTCGAAGAAGGCAAGGAACTCGGCGCGGAATTCGCCAAGGCCATGCTAGAGCAAGGTGTGAAGGGCGAACTCGTGGTGGGCGAAGCGTCGTCGCTCGACGACGTTTCGGGGACCGTGCTGAAGGCCGCCGCCGCATTCAACGCCGATCTGCTGGTCATGGGCACGCATGGCCGGCGCGGTGTCCAACGGATGATTCTCGGCAGCGTGGCCGAGCGCTGCGTGCGTCAGGCGAGCTTGCCGGTGCTGCTGATTCCATCCGCCGCGGGCAAGGATAGCGAAGCCGCGTGACAAATCGCGGTTAGCCGGACCCGTCGCCTGGCAATCCGTCAGTCATACGCACGGACCTGATATCGCTCAAGATGCCTAACTGTTCGCGCGCGTCATTTTGCCGCTAAATGTGCAACGTGGCCGGTGGGACAATCAGTCATTACCCTGACAACTGGCTGCAGAACATGCTGACTCCTACCACTGCCGCGCCCGTCGCTCACGCCGACGATTCCATCGCAAGCTCCACGCCGGTGCGCAGCGGCCGCCGTGCGACGACCTTTCGTCCGAGCACGCGCAGCGCCGCCCGCTGTTCGAGTTGCGCGATGCGTCAACTCTGCATGCCGCAAGGCTTGTCGCCCGACGAGTTGACCAAGCTCGAAACGCTCATCTGTTCGGCGCGCTCCGTGCAGCGCGGCGAAGCGCTGTATCGCAGCGGCGATCGCTTCGACAGCATCTACGCCGTGCGTTCCGGTTCGATGAAAACCGTCATGGCGCACCGCGACGGCCGCGAGCAGGTCACCGGTCTGCGTCTCGCCGGCGAGGCGCTCGGACTCGACGGCATCAGCGAAGACGTGCATGCCTGCAGCGCCCTCGCCCTCGAAGACAGCACCGTCTGCATCGTTCCGTACACCGCGCTCAAATCGCTGTGCCGCGAAATCGGCTCGATGCAGGAACGTCTGCATAAGCTGCTGGGCGAGCAGATTGTTCGCGAGGCCGCGCAGATGATGGTGCTCGGCTCGCTGTCGGCGGATGAGCGGGTCGCGGCCTTCCTGCTCGACGTGTCGGATCGCAATGCGCAACGCGGTTATTCGTCGGCGGAATTCAACTTACGGATGACGCGCGAGGACATGGGCAGCTATCTCGGCATGACGCTCGAAACCGTGAGCCGCACCCTGTCAAGATTTCAAAAACGCGGACTGATCGATATACAGGGTAAGCACATTCGGATCGTCGATCTGGACGGTTTGCGGCATCTCTGATCGAGCGGTCTGTACAGCCGCGCAGCGCAGCCGTTCGTCGCTTACGTCTCTCCCAGGTTCCGCCGGTTTCCGTCGACGCGTAGTCATCCTGGCACGGCTCCTGCGACTCGGGTACAGTCTTGAGTCTGTCCCCCCGCAAGGAGACCCGGCGAAATGAACCGCGACCCCGCCCCGCATCACCCGCTCGTCCAGCGCCTGATCGACGCGCGTCGAATCACCGACGATCTGTTTGCTATCGTCAAACCCGAATTTCTGTATGAACGGCCGATCCGCGAGCGTCATCGCATCGTGTTTTATATCGGCCATCTAGAAGCTTTCGATCGTAATCTGTTCGATCAACGCCTGTGCGATCTCCCGGCGTTCGACCCGCAGCTCGACCAGCTTTTCGCGTTCGGTATCGATCCTGTCGACGGCGGTTTTCCCACCGATCAACCGGGCGACTGGCCGTCGCGCGACGCGGTGCGCGATTACGCGCTGCGCGCGCGTGAGCAGATCGACCGTGAGGTCGGTGCGCTTGCGGACAAGACGCCTCCCGGCCATGCAGGTCGTGGAGGCGGCGGCGATAGTACGCAAGCGGCCGCAGCGGAACAGCTATTGAACGTTGCAATCGAGCATCGGCTGATGCACGCGGAAACACTCGCGTACATGCTTCATCAATTGCCGCTCGAACAAAAAGTCAGCGGGCTCAATGAGCCCGTGGCAACCCAGCCTGGGCGCACGGGGGCGTTAGCGTCGATGGTCCGCGTGCCGGCCGGCACGGCCGTGCTCGGCATGTCGCGCGACGCTGGTCAATTCGGTTGGGACAATGAATTCGGCGAGATGCACGTGGACGTCCCCGCCTTCGAGATCGATCGCCACATGGTGACGAACGGCGCATTTCTCGCCTTCATCGACGCAGGCGGTTATCGCGAACGGCAATGGTGGTCCGACAAGGATTGGGCGTGGAAGGAAGCCGAGCGGATCGAGCACCCCGCCTGCTGGTCGCAACGCGACGAGCGCGACCCACGCCACGAGCATGACGCGCACGATACAACTGAACTGAGAGACGCAAACGGCAAGCAACCCGCGTGGACGCTACGCACCATGTTCGATGACGTGCCGCTGCCGCTCGATTGGCCCGCCTACGTCAGCCACGCCGAAGCCAGCGCCTACGCGCGTTGGACCGGCAAAACGCTGCCCACCGAAGCGCAGTGGCAACGCGCGGCGCACGGCGCGCCGCACGCCGCGTCCGGCAATTTCGATTTCCGCAGTTGGGACCCGCGCCCCGTCGACGCCTATCCGGACAACGTCAGCGCATTCGGCGTGGAAGGTCAGTTCGGCAACGGCTGGGAGTGGACGTCGACATTGTTCGACGCGTTGCCGGGATTCGAAGCGTTTCCGTTCTACCTGGGCTACTCGGCGAATTTCTTCGACGGCCAGCATTTCGTGATCAAAGGCGGATCGGCACGCACCGCGCAGTGCATGTTGCGGCCGGCTTTCCGCAACTGGTTTCAACCGCATTACCAATATGTCTATGCCGGGTTCCGCTGTGTGAAGGCATGACGCCGGGGCAATGTCATCAACGTGATGACATTGCCCCGTCCGGCGATCTCCCTCACGCCACCTGCACCGGCCGACCGCTGCGCTCATCGGACACGTCGACGATTTTCCCGTCCCGCACGCGAACGATTCTGTCGGCCGCGTCGAAGAACCGGTCGTCGTGCGAGATGGCAATAATCGTCTTACCCATCTGCTTGAGTTCGGGCAGGAACTCCCGGTAAAACACCCGGCGGAACGTCGGGTCCTGATCCGCGGCCCACTCGTCGAGCATGATGATCGGCCGCGCTTCGAGCATGGCCTGCACCAGCGCGAGGCGTTTGCGCTGCCCGGTCGACAGATCGGTCGTACTGAAAGCGCCATCTTCGACACGAACCTTATGCGCGATCTCGAGCCGCTCGAGCGCTTCACGCGCGCGCTGCACATCGCCCGGATCATTGGTCACGAAGTCGTCGAACAGGTAGTAATCGGCGAACACCGCTGAAAACAACTGCCGGTAGCTGTCCACCCTGTCATGCCGCACCGGCTCGCCGTTCAGCAGCAGTTCGCCTTCCTGCGGCGCGTACAGCCCGAGCAACAGCTTGATGAGCGTGGTCTTGCCACAGCCGTTCTCGCCGACGATAAAAATGATCTCGCCGCGCCGCACGTCGAGATCGACCGGCCCCAGCGCAAAACCCGGCGCGCCTGTCGGCGCCGGAAACGCATACGACGCTCCCCGCAGCTCGATCCGCTCGAATTCCGGCAAGGCCGCAGCCGGCGCGTCGATCAGCAGATCCGGCTCGCGATTGGCGAACTCGGCGGACAGCTCGGCAATGCGCCGGAACGACACCTGCGCCTGGCCCAGCGCGGGCAACGCGCTCGACAACTGCTGCACCGGTCCCTTCACATACAGCAGCACGATCACGAAGCCGCTCACCACCGACGACGCCACGCCAAGCCGATGCTGCAGCGCCACCATCAAGCCGATCACGACGAAGAACAGCACCGACGACGTGCTCTCGTGCAGCCAGTAGAGGCTCATCGCCTTCGTCTTGAGTTGCGAGATCATGTCGATCGCGCCGCCGAGCTGCGCGTCATAGACACGCCGACGGCGGCCGCGATTCATGCGCAGTTCTTTCGCGCCCTCGGTGATCGAGCGATATTGCTTCTGCAGATCGTCCTGCGCGTCACGCACCTGATCGTAATAGGTGTTCCAGCGGCTCCGCGCCCAACGCGCCATCAACAGACCCGCAACGATCGCGAACGCCGCGAGTCCGAACAGCACCGGCGACAACAACAGCAGATACACGATGCAGCCCAGCGTCAGCGCAAACGCGATCGCATAGCTCGAAAAGCTGAACGTGAACACGCTGATCGTATCGATGTCGCCATTCAGCGTCGCGAGCAGCCGGTGCACGCGATGCTGTTCGATCGCGGCCAGCGGCGCGCAGACGATGCGCGACGAGATGTCTTTGCGCAACGCCGCGATGACCTTCTGTCCGACCACGCTGTTCGCGAGACCCGCGATCAGGTTGCCGCCCACGGTCAGCGCGCAGAGTCCCGCGAAGGCCCACGCGGTGCGCTCGCTCACGCCGCCAGGCTCATGGAGTCCATCGTTGACGGCGGCCAGCAGCCAGGCCGTCGAAAAACCGCCGATACAACCCATTACCGTAGCGAACAGGGTGAGCGGCCAGAAGCCGCCGATCAGCCGCAGCGCCTCGCGCATGGCGTGGCTCGCGGGCAGCGTCGACGCCGCCTTTGCTTTGTCCTTCTGTTTCGCCTGATTCATCGTACTTCTCCTTAATTCGTGTCACGCCGCGCGGCTTCAGCGGCCCAGCGACCACATCAGGTAAAGACCGCCGGCGATCATCGCGAGCAGACCGGCCGGCATCTGCTGCGGAAACAGCACGTTGCGGCTGAGCCAGTCGGACACGACCATCAGCAGCGCGCCGAGCAAGGTCGACGCCACCAGTTCCGTGGCGGCACGGCGAAATCCCATGCGCCTCGCCATATGCGGCGCCATCAGTCCGATGAACGACAACGGCCCGACGATCATCGCCGCCGCCGCGCTCAACAACGCCGCGAGCAGCAGAATCAGAAACCGCGCGCGCCGCACCGCCACCCCGAGCGACGCCGACACGGACGCACCCAGCGGAAAGATATCGAGCCAGCGCGTACACAACAGCGCCAGCGCGAACAGCACGACGGCGAGCGCCACCGCCGCGGACGCCATGTTGGCATCGATCAGATACGTGGAGCCCATCAGCAGATTGCGCAGCATCGGCGCATACGGCCCGCTGCCCGCGATCACCAGCCCGAACACGGCCTGCGACAGCGAACCCACAGCGATACCCGCGAGCAGCAGTTGCTCCGTGGCGAAGCCGCTGCGTTTGGCGAGCGCGAGCATCGCCAGCAAGGTTGCGAGCGCGCCGATGCCGCATGCGACGAACATCAGCGGCGCACCGGGCGCGCGCACCAGCAATACCAGCGCGATCATCCCGAGCAGGCTGCCGCCGCTGATACCGAGCACTTCGGGGCTCGCCATCGGATTGCCGCTCAGGCGTTGCAGCAACGTGCCGGCCAACGCGAGCAGCGCGCCGACGGCCAACGCGCTTTCGATCCGCGGCGCACGCCAGTGCCACAAGCCGGCCCATTCCGTCGACGTCGCCCAATGCCAGCCCGACACGCCGCGGCCAAAGCCCGCTGCGATTACGACAGCCACCACCAACGCGAGCGCCGCGCCGATCAGCAGACGACGCGTCGTGCGCGGCGCCTGCGGCGTGGCGAAGTGGTGCATGCGCTCCGCGTGCGGCGGCGCCGCGCGCGCTTTCAGGCGCGGCACCAGCCACAGCAGCAACGGACCGCCGAACAGCGCGGTGGCCGCGCCGGTGGGCAGCAATTCGCCGGCCAGTCCGCCGACCTGCTGGATCGCCTGATCGGTGGCCCAGAGCAGTAGCGCGCCAATCACCGGCGCCCACGTCAACTGGTCACGCAGACGACGCGCGCCACAGGCTCGCGCAATAGCCGGCGCGGCGAGTCCGATGAAACCGATCACGCCGACCGCCGCGACGACGAACGCCGTCAACGCGACCGCCGCCGCGAGCGCGAGAAAACGTGTGCGCGTGAGCGACAGGCCGAGACTGCGCGCACCGGCGTCGTCGAGACCGGCCAGCGTCAGCGGCCGCACGAGCGCGGCGCACAGCGCCGCGCAAACCACCACGCGCGGCAGCAGCCACAGCGTGGTGTGCCAGTCCTGTTGCGCGAGCGCGCCGCCGCCCCAGATGAACATCGCCGTGAGCGAGCGTTCGTAGATGATCGACAGCGCGAGGCTGATCGCGCCGCAATACAGGTTGACGATCATGCCGCCCAGCACCAGCGTGGTCGGCGCGAACGCGCGCCGCGAAGCCAGTGCGAAGACGAACAGCATCGCGAGCGAGCCGCCGGCCAGTGCGACGCCTTCGCGCCAGGCCAGCAGCCACGCGGGTGCCCACAACGTGGCCAGCAACAACGCGAGATACGAGCCTGCCGACACACCCACGGTCATCGGTTCGGCGAGCGGATTGCGCAACACCTGCTGCAACACCACGCCGGCGAGCGCCAGCGCCGCGCCGCAGAGCAGCGACAACGCGAGGCGCGGCAGCCAGCTGTAGTGGACCACCATCGCGCGAATATTGTCGACGTCGGGCGCGAAAATCGCCCGCAGCCAGTCGGATGGCGGCAAGTGGGACGCAAGGCCGCGCAACGTCAAGGCCGCCGCGAAGACCAACAGGCCGAGCATGGCCAGCAACGGACGGCGCGCATGCCACACGCCCGGCGTGCGGCCGAGGGAAAGATCATGCATCGTGCGCCTCCGGCAATAGCACATCGGCCAATTGGCGCGCGAAACGCGCGCCGCTGAAAAGCGCGCCGCCCTGCGACACCTTGGGCATGCCGGCCACGCGCTGCGCGCGCACGAACGGCAGACTGCGCCACAGCACGCCGTCGGCGAGCGTGGCGCGGGCCGCTTCCGGCAGCGGTTCGATATAGACGAGGCGCGCGTCGGCCACATCGGCGAGGCGCGTGAAATCCGTCACGGCGTAGCCGCGCGCGTTGGTCTCGTGAGTCCAGGCGTTGCGCAGACCCACGCGCTCCATCACGTCGCCGAACAGACTGCCCTTGCCGTAGACGAGCAGATGACGGTCGTCGACGAACTCGACCATGAACACCGGTTGTCGTGCGATCGACGCGCTGCTCGCCGCATTCGACGCGAAACGTGCGCGCACGGCCTCGAGCGCGGCATCGGCCGACGCGAGCGCCGCGTCGCCTTGCGGCTCGCGTCCGAGAATTCGCGCGAGACGCCGCGTTTCATTGCCGATCTGTTTCCACGGCTCGACACCCGCTGCGGATAAAGCGATCGTGAGGGTCGGTGCGATCCGGTGCAGTTGTCCAAGTAGCGGCTGATGCGCGGGCGTCACCAGCATCAGATCGGGCCGCAACTGTTCGAGCAGTTCGAAATTCGGCTGATACAGCAGTCCGATGTCGACCACGCCCGCCGGCAGCGGCGGCGCGACGTTGGTGCGCCGATACCAGTCGGGCACCGACGTGGCGAGCGGCGTCACGCCGAGAGTCAGCAGCATTTCGGTGAGACCGAAGTCCATCACCACGATGCGCGACGGCACGGCCGCCGGTCGCGCATTCACGCCAGAAGCGGAGCCAGAAGCGGAAACCCGCGCCGCCGAAGCAGCGCTCGCCGCGCCGGCAGCCGCCCGTGCGGACGCGCCCGTCAGCGCGCAAGCCAGCCCGGCCACCGTGAGGCCGAGCATACGACGTCGTTGCATGTGCGCTCTCCTCAACTCGGATAACACACGGGCACACCGCCGCGCGTGTTCTGCACGGTTTCCATCGGCACGCCGTAAATGGATTGCAAGACCTCGGGACGGCAGATTTCAGCGGGCGTGCCGCGCACCAGCAGATGACCGCTATGCAGCGCGACCATCTCGTCGCAGAAACGCGCCGCCATGTTGATATCGTGCAGCACCACCACCACGCCGAGTCCGCGGGTCTCGCTCAGACGCCGCACGAGGCCGAGCACTTCGAGTTGATGCGCGATGTCGAGCGCCGAGATCGGTTCGTCGAGCAGCAGGCAGTCGCTGTCCTGCGCAACCAGCATGGCGAGCCACACGCGCTGACGCTCGCCGCCCGAGAGCTGGTCGACGTAACGCTGCGCGTAGTGCTGCACGTCGGTGAGCGCCATGGCCTCATCGACGGTTTGTGCGTCTTTCGCGGTGAAACGACCGAGCGCGCCGTGCCACGGATAACGGCCGAGTGCGACGAGTTCGCGCACCGTCATGCCGTCGGCGGCAGGCGGCTGTTGCGGCAGATAGGCGACCTTGCGGGCGAATTCGCGCGACTCCCAGGCGTCGAGCGCGCGGCCCGCGAAGCGCAGCGTGCCGCGCGTCGGCGTTTGTTGACGCGCGAGCACGCGCAGCAGCGTGGTCTTGCCCGAACCATTGTGGCCGATCAGGCCGCAGACACGACCACGCGCGAGCCGCAGACTCACGTCCGCCAGCAGCGTACGACCGCCCGCTTCCACGCTCAGACCCTCGGCTTCGTAAAGCGCTTCGCCCTCGCGTTGCAGGCCTTCGCGAGCGGATTCCATCAACGCCGTTGCCAATCCTTTTCTCCTGTGAAACCAAAGCGAGCCCGCTACGCGTCGTCGACGCGTAGCGGGCTCGATGCTCATGCCAGTTTTACCACTGATACTTCGCGGTGCCGAGCACGCCGATCGTCGAACCGTAGTAGCACGCGCCGCCCGAACAATAGGCCACGTACTTGCGGTTCGCGAGGTTGGTGCCGTTCAGCGCGAACTTCCAGTTGCTGATGTCGTAGTGCACGGCGGCATCCAGCAGCACGACGCTGCTCACGTCGAACGAATTGGCCGTGTCGCCCGCCGACATGCCGATATAGCGCACGCCGCCGCCGAAGCCGAGCCCACGCAGCGGACCCGTATGCAGCGTGTAATCGGCCCAGATCGACGCCAGGTTACGCGGCGCGAACGTGGGCCGCTTGCCGAGCTGCGATGCCACGTTGGACTTCGTGACCACCTGATTCAGATACGTGTACGAAGCGATCGCCGACAGACTGTCGGACAGTTGCAGGCGGCCTTCGAGTTCGAGACCGCGCGAGCGCACTTCACCCGTTTGCACCGCATAACCCGGGTGCAGCGAGTCGGTAGTCGACACGTTCTGTTGCGTCAGGTTGAACAGCGCGGCCGTGAACAAGGCGTTGTAGTTCTTCGGCTGATACTTCACGCCGACTTCGTATTCCTGACCGGTGGTCGGCACCAGCGCCTGATTCGCGAAGTTCACGCCAGTGGTCGGCTGGAACGATTTCGCGTAGACGAAGTACGGCGCGATACCCGAGTCGAACAGGTACGACAGGCCGCCGCGCCACGTGAACGCGTGCGGCGTCTGGTTCTGCACCGAAGCCGCGGTCGGCGTGACCGACTGGATATTGGTCGAACTCCAGTCGTTGCGCGCACCGAGCGTCAGCAGCCAGCGGCCGTATTCGATCTGATCCTGGATATAGACGCCGACCTGATCGGTGGCCGTGTCGACGCGCTTGGTGGTCGCCGTGATCTGGCGGAGCGTCGAGTAGTCCGGCGCAAACGGATTGAGCGTACCGACCGCCCCCGTCCCCGAGTTCGCACCGTTCAACAGGCGCTGATAGTCGAGCCCGAACAATACGGTCTGCTTGACGGCGCCGGTCGAGAACTTCGCCTCGATCTGGTTATCCATATCGAACTGACTCAGATGCTCGCGGTCCAGGAACGCGTTCATGGTCAGCACTTTGTTCGACCCCGCCACCCAGTTGCCGAAGAAGGTCTGGTGATAGTCGATGTCGTCGTGCATGTAACGCGCGTTCGAACGGAACGTGAAGATCGGGCTGATCTTCTGTTCGAACTGGTAACCCACGGCGTACTGCGTGCGGCGGAAATAATCGTCGTTCGGATTGCCGACGTAGGTCCCCGTGCCGATCTTGCCGTTCGGGTTGAAGGTGGCCACGCCGCTCACCGGCAGCGAGTCGAACAGGCCGCCCGCCGGGTCGCGCTGGTATTGCGCGTACAGCGTCAGCGAGGTGTCCTTGGTCGGACGGATCGTGACGCTTGGCGCGATCGCGAGACGCTGGTCCTTGATGCCGTTCACCTGAGTATCCGAATCGCGGCCGAGACCGGTCACGCGGTACAGCACGGTGCCGGCCTCGTCGACCTTGCCGCCCATATCGAAGCCCACTTCATAGCGGTCGTGATTGCCGAACTGCAGCATCAACTCGTGCACGGAGTCTTCGGTCGGCATCTTCGACACCAGATTCACGATACCCGCCGGGCTGCCCGCGCCGTACAGCACGGAAGCCGGGCCGCGCATCACGTCGATACGCTCGAGGAAGTACGGGTCGATCCGCGGATTCGCGTAATACGCGCTCGGCTGCAGGATCAGGCCGTTGAGATAGGTCGAGTAGTCGAAGCCGCGGCCGCGCAACTGGTCGAAACGGAAGTCGGTCGAGTCCTGCGAATAGACGCCCGGCGTGTAGCGCAGCGCCTGGTCGATGGTCGTCGCGCCCTGCTGATCCATCTGATCGCGCGTCACCACCGAGATCGATTGCGGCGTACGCACAATCGGCGTGTCGGTCTTGGTCGCCGTGAGGCTACGCTTGGCCACCACGCCCGCGATCGGGCCGGTCGCCGACGACTCACGCGAAGCGTTCACGCTCACGGCCGGCAGCGTATTGCTGCTCGCCGCGTTCGTGCCGCTGGCCTGCCCCACCGGCGCGCTCTGACGAGTCGCGCTGTCGGCGGCGCCCGACGATTGCGCATGCGCAATCGAGGAAAGCGCCAGCGGCATGCTGAGCAAAACGAGTCTCACCGGAAGTCCGCGCTGCCCCGTACTTTTGTTTTTCTTACATCCCTTCATCGTCGATTCACCATTGAATGTTAATGATAATGAGTCTTATTTCTTATGCAACAGCGATTTGTCCCACGGCAAAACAACGCCGTGGGACTGCGCAATGCGCGGGCTTGGGGGATGGACTATTTAGATTTTAATCAGGCGTTGCGTCCGGGAAAGCACGGCCAGTTTCCGCGCACACCTGTCGATTTCGGATGATACAGACATGTCCTTTGCAGAGGCGGACGTTTTTATGCGTCACATGGACACTAAATGACCGATCCAGACGATAATATCGAAAATACCGAATCGAATGGACAAATCTCTCGTGAAGCCCGTTGCGCATGCCAGCCCGGTCGGCAGTCCCGTGACCGTGACGAATTCCGCCGCCTTGGCGAATCCCACTGTTAAAGCGTCGACCGACAGCCGGCCGGATCTGCCGATCGTGTTCGGCCAGGCGATCGAATACGAATCCGGCGCGCGCGAAATCGCCCACACGCATCCGCGCGCGCAACTCCTGTACGCCACCAACGGCGTGATTCGCGTGCGCACGCCCGGCACCAGTTGGGTCGTCACGCCGGACCGCGCGTTGCTGGTGCCGCCGCGCGTCGAGCATGAACTGGAGATGGTCGGCAAAGTCTCGTTCCGCACGGTCTATGTCGACCCGTGCCCGATGTGCGGCGACGAGGAAGGCCGCCTGCTGGCGGTGAACGCCCTGCTGCGCGAGGCGATTCTGGCGCTGGTCACGCAACCCGCGCGCAACCCGCCGCCGGGCAGTCTCGCCGACGTGCTCGCCCAACTGATCGTCCATCTGCTCAGCGCGGCCGCCACCGAAGACCTCGGCTCGATCCTCGACCAGGCTGCCCGTCTGCCGTTGCCGCAGCATCCGCGCTTGCGCAAGATTTGCCAGGCGCTGATCGACGAGCCGGCCAACAGCGACTCGCTGGAATACTGGGGCGACCGCATCGGCGCAAGTTCGCGCACGTTGGCGCGGCACTTTCAGCGCGAGACCGGCATGCCGTTCGCCAAATGGCGCGAGCAGATGCGCGCGTCCGAAGCGATGTGCCGCCTGTCGACCAGCACGCCGATCACCGAGGTGGCCGCCTACCTCGGCTACGCGGACGCCAACACGTTCGCGGTGATGTTCAAGCGCGTCCTGCATATGACTCCGTTGAAATATCAATCGATGATGAACCCCGCGACCGCGCCGCTGGACGCGCTGCAGGGCTGAGCGGCGCGCGCCGTCCGAGCGTCCGGACTCGCGCGCACCGCCCCGGCCCGCTTAGCGCGCCGCGTCGTCGAACGCCTCGCGCAACGTCGCACCTAGCGATTCGAGCAGCGCGGGATGCCACGCGATGTCGTCGTGCGCCGCGTCCACCTCGACCGAGCTGGCGAGCTTCACACCGCTGCTCTGCCAGCGCGCGAGATCCTCGGCCGCCGACCGCGACGCACCGCGCGCCGCCCACCAGAAGGACAACGGCGCGCGCGGCGCAGCCGGCCAGTGCCGACGCAACGCGAGCGCGGCATTGGCTTGCGCGAGCGCCGCGTGTTCGACCAAAGCGGAGGCCGAGGCGGACGGCAACGCGCCGTCGTCGGCTTGAGCGAGCCATGCCGGAACGCGGGCAGCCAAAGTGGCTACTTCTTCCGGCGTGGCTTGTTCCCGCCAGGCGGGCTGCGCGGCCATCGTTGCCGCCTCAGCCGCCGTTGCTGCCATTGCTACTGTGACCGCCGCAGATGCCGCAACCGTCTTCCCGTTCACCCCCGCCACCTCGGCCGAGCCAACCGCATCAGCCGCCGCGTCCGGATGAATCGACACATCGAGCAGCCCGACGAACGCGACCTGCTCGCCCTCGTCCTCCAGCACACGCGCCACTTCCGTCGCGATCATCCCGCCGAACGACCAGCCGAGCAGCGCATACGGACCACGCGGCTGCGCGCGCCGGATCGCGTCGGCATACTGACGCGCCAGCGCTTGCAGTCCGGTGAAACGCCAGGACTCGTCGCTAAAGGCCGGATACTCGACGCCGACCACTTCCACTTGCCCCACCAGCATCTGCGCGAGCGCGCGATAGCCCGCCACCAGGCCGTAGCCCGGATGAATCGCGAACAGCCGATGCGGCGCATCGCCCGCATTCAGACGCACCAGATGACGCGGCGCGGCGGCCTCGTCGACAGCGTTCGAAGCAAACGCATCCAGCGCCGCAGCCAGATCGGCGAGCACCGGATGCTCGAACAGCATCCCCACCGCGAACCGCGCAAAGCCAGCGGCGCGCGCCAGTTCCGCCACCCGCAGCGTCGCGAGCGAGTCGCCGCCCTGCTCGAAGAAATGCGCGCGTGAGCCGACCGGGGCGCCGCCCAGCACGGTCTGCCAGATCGCGGCGAGCCGCACCTCGGTCGGCGTGGCCGGCGCTTCGTCGGCGGCAACCTGGGCTGCGGCATCGGTCGCGCCGGCGGCCGTCGCAAGCGGCAGCGCCTTGCTGTCGAGTTTGCCGTTGACCGTGAGCGGCAACGCATCGAGCGTCGCGAACAAAGACGGCACCATATAGTCCGGCAACTGCTCGCGCAGGTGCGCGCGCAGCGCCGTGCTCCAGTCGTCGGGCGCGGTATGCGCCGGATCGGGCACGATCCACGCCGCCAGACGCAGGCTTTCGCTCGCGACGCCGTCGGTCGACGGCGTGCCGACCGCCAGCACCGCCGCGTCGCGCACGGCCGGATGCGCGAGCAGCCGCGCGCGAATCTCGCCCGTCTCGATCCGATAGCCGCGAATCTTCGTCTGGAAATCGTTACGGCCGACGTAGTCGATTTCGCCGTCGGCGTCGTGAATCGCGAGATCGCCCGAACGGTACAGACGCGCACCCGGCGCGCCATACGGATCGGGCACGAAACGCTCGGCGGTCAGCGCGGCGCGGCCCAGATAGCCGCGCGCGAGACCCGCGCCGCCCACGCACAACTCGCCGGTCGCGCCCTCGGGCACGACGTTCAGGTCGTCGTCGAGCACGCGCAGCGCGAGGTCGTCGAGCGGCGCGCCGATCACGCTGCGCGCCGCCTTGCCGACTGCCGCGCGCAGATCGTCGTCGGCAAGCGGACGGCAGGTGACGTGCACCGTCGTCTCCGTGATGCCATACATGTTGACCAGCATCGGCCGCGTACCTTCGACGCCGCGTGCGCGTCGCGCCGCCGCCCAACCCGCGAGCGCCTGCGGCTCGAGCTTCTCGCCGCCGAAGATCACCACGCGCAGACGCGCAAGACCGGCGTCGCTCTGCATGTCGACGCGCATCAGCGGCATGAAGGCAGAAGGCGTCTGATTCAGCACGCTCACGCCCTGTTCGCCGAGCCAGCGGTGCAGCGCTTCCACGTCGCGAGCGAGCGCGGCGGGCGCGACGGCCAGGCGCGCGCCGGTGGTAAGCGCGCCGAAGATTTCCCACACTGAAAAGTCGAACGCGTACGAGTGGCACATCGACCAGACGTCATCGGCGTGGAAGCCGAATGTCTCGCCGGTGCTGTCGAACAGACGCGCGGCGCTGCGCTGCGAAATCGCGACGCCCTTGGGTTGTCCCGTCGAGCCCGACGTGTAGATCACGTAGGCGAGTTGCTCCGGCAACACGACCGGCGCAGCGACGCGCCAGTTCGCCGGGGCAGGCGGCACGACGCCGATGTCGAGCAGGCTGATGCGCGCACCAGCATGCGCGAGCGCGCCAATACCCGCTTTATCAACCAGCACCCGCACAATGCCCGCATCGCCAAGCAGATAGTCGAGCCGTTCACGCGGATACGACGGATCGAGCGGCACGTAGGCCGCACCCGCCTTCAACACGCCAAGCAGCGCCGCGATCAGCGCCGCGGACCGCTCGAATGCCACGCCGACCAGCTCCTCGCGTCCCACGCCCTGCGCGAGCAGATGCGCGGCGATGCGATCGGACCACGCGTCGAGTTCCGCGTAAGTAACGCGCGCATCGCTGGCGACGACCGCCAGCGCGTCAGGCCGTTGCGCGGCCTGCGTCGCGAAACGAGCGGCGAGCGACACGAACACGTGATCGACCGGCGCGGCCTGAGCGAAATCACCGCCCTCGAACGGCAACACGCCGCGCGGCACCTGCAGATCGCCCACCCAACGCGTGGCCGGGCGTGCGATCTGTTCAAGCAGCGCCGCGTACTGCGCGGCCAGACGATCGAGCACCGCCGCGTCGAGTTGCGCGGCGTCCGCGTTCCATTGAATCGACAGTGCTTCGCCGGGCGACACCGCGAGCGTCAACGGATAGTGCGTGCGCTCGAGCGTTTCCGACGCGCTCACCTCCAGCCCCGTCTCGCCTTCGCGCAGGCCGGCGTCGATCGGATAGTTCTCGAACACGACGAGCGTGTCGAACAGCGGCCCGGACTCGCGCCCCGCACTCTCCGCGGCCCAGCGCTGCACCTCGCGCAGCGGCGTGTGTTCGTGCTGGCGCAACGCGGCGTTATGTTGCTGCAGACCGGCGAGCCAGTCGCCGAGCGGTTCGTCCGAACGCAGCGCCGTCCAGACCGGCAAACTGTTGATGAACAGGCCGAGCATGCCGTCGATACCCGGCAGTTCGGGCGGACGCCCCGACACGGTGACGCCGAACGCGATCCGTCGACGGTTCGCGTGACGCGCGAGCAACGCGGCCCACGCGGCCTGGATCAGCGTATTGAGCGTCACGCGATGACGCACCGCCGCCGCCCGCAGCGCCTCGCTCAACGCGACGCCGAGCGGCTGCGCGAGACGATGCACGCCCGTGTTCCCAAGCGGCGCGGTGTCGCCTGCTTGCCGGCCGGCGGGCTTGCCGCGCAGCGACGGCATCAGGAGCCCGACCTCGTCGAGTGCCTGCAATTGCCCGCGCCACCAGTCCTGCGCGGCGGGTTGATTCTGACGCCAGCGCACGTACTCGCGATACGGCGTAGCGGCCGCCAACGGCGCATCGATTGCGTCCAGCGCCGCCGTCTCGCGTCGATAGGCGTAGATCACTTCGCCCATCAGTTGCGCGGCGCTCCAGCCGTCGAGCAGCGCATGATGATCCGTCCACACGAGATCGTGAGCGCCGTCGGGACGCGCGAACAAATTCAGACGCATCAGCGACGCATGACGCAGATCGAACGGCGTCGTCAGATCTTCCGCGCGCCACTGTGCAAGCGCGGCTTCATAGTCGTCGTGCGCGCGCCAGTCGTGCAACGCGACCGGCAACTCGACGCGCCGACGCACGATCTGCAACGCCTCGCCGCCGTGCCGCCATTCAAAGTGCGTGCGCAGAATCGCATGCCGTTCGAGCGCGATGCGCCATGCGGCGGCGAGCGCGTCGCGGTCGAGCGTACCGCGCAAGGTCAGTCGCTTCTGATTGATATAAACGCCCGCGCCCTGCTGCAACAGACTGTGGAACAGCAAGCCCTGCTGGAGCGGCGTGGCCGGATAAATATCCTCGACATCGCCGAGCGGCAGATCGAGTGCATCGAGCTGCGCGGCGTCGAGTTGCGCGAGCGGGAAATCTTCCGCCGTCGCACCGGCGGCCGCCCGCGAGCAATGCTCGACAAACGCCGCGAGCGACGCGCGGAACGAATCGGCGAGCGCGCTGACCGTCGCGTCGGCAAGCACATCCGGGCTGTAGCGCCAGGTGATGGCCAGCATGCCGTTCTCGACTGCACCGTTCAGGTCGAGCACATATTTCAACCGCGAATCGCCGGACATCGGCGCACCGGTCGACTCGCTCGCAAAGCCGAACCGGCCATTGCGTTCAAGCACCTGATCGGTCTGCCCAAGATAATTGAAGCCGATGCGTGGCGCCGGCAATGCGGACAATTCCGCGCGCACGGCCGGATCGGCGGCAAGCTGCGTGAGCATGCCCCAATGCAGGCCCTTGTGTTCGATTGCACGAAGACGTTGTTTGGCGGCGCGCAATGCGTCGCGCGTCCGTGAACGTCCGGCGTTCCCCTGCGCGTTCGCGTTCGCATTCACGTTCACGCCAGCCGGAATCCACACCGGAAAGCGCGTCGTGAACCAGCCGATCGTGCCGCTCAGATCGAGTTGCGCATCGATCTCCTCGCGGCCGTGGCCTTCAAGTGCGATCAGTGCGCCAGCCGCGCCACTCCACGACGCCACCGCGTCCGCGAGCGCGGCCAGCAGCACTTCATCCGTGCCCATCCGGTAAGCGCGCGCGGGTTCGCGCAACAGCGCCTCGGTCATCGCGCGATCGAGCGTCAGCGTATGAACGCGGCTCGCCGCGAGCCGCATGTCGGCCTGCGACTCGTCGCGCTCGACCGGCAGCGCGGCACTCGCGCCCTCCAGCGCCGCGCGCCATTTCTCCGCCTCGCTCTGCGCCGGCAGCGCGGCGGCATAACGCGCCGCCCGTTCCACCCACGCGCTCCACGGCAACGGCGTGGCCAAGGCTGCGTCCGGTGCTTCGCCACGCGCCGCGCTCGCATACAAGGTTTCGAACTCGTCGAGCAACACGCGCCACGACACACCGTCCACCACCGCGTGATGAATCACGACGAACAAACGCCCTTTGTCCGCGCCGACCTTGAACCACGCCACGCGCATCAGCGGTCCGGCTTGCAGATCGAGGTCGCGGTGCAGGCGCTCGCCCTCGCGTTCAAGCGCCGCGCGCCAGTCGGCTTCGCCGCTCAGATCGATCGATTCCACCAGCGTCGGCAGCGTCGCAAAGTAATCCGCGGCGGGCGTCACGCGTTGAACCCATGTGCCGTCCACGGACTTCTCGAAGCGCACGCGCAACGCGTCGTGACGCGACACCAGCGCGCGCACCGCCGCCTCCAGGGCCTGCGAATCCAGCGTGCCCGCCACACTCAGCAATGCCGCCTGATTCCAGTGGGACTCGCCGTGCGGATAACGCCGGAAAAAGTCGGTCTGAATCGGCGTGAGCGGCAACGCGTCATGCCGTTCGGCGTGCCGGCTCTGGGCGTCGGCGTCGTCCGCCGACACGTCGAGCGCAACCGCCGCGAGCCGTGCCACCGTCGGCTGTTCGAACAGTTGACGCGGCGTGATGCGCAAACCCGCCTGCGCCGCCCGCGCGACGATCTGCAGACTCAGGATCGAATCGCCGCCCACCTCGAAGAAATTCTCGTGTACGCCGAGCGCGTCGCGTCCGAGCACACGCTGCCAGATCGCCAGCAGCGCGGCTTCGCGCGGCGTGGACGGCGGCGTGTGCGAGCGCGCCGTGAGTGCCGCCTCGTCGGGGTCCGGCAATGCGCGGCGATCCACTTTGCCGTTCTGCATCATCGGCAACGCGGCGAGCGCGACGAACACCGCCGGCACCATGTGCTCCGGCAGACGCGCGTCGAGCGCGGCGCGCACGGCGTCGATATCGGCGCTGCCGCTCAGATAGCACACGAGCCGCTTATGCGCGCCGCTGCCGCGCAGATCGACCAGCGCTTCGCGCACGCCGGGCTGCTCGCGCACGGCCGTCTCGATCTCGCCGAGTTCGATACGAAAACCGCGCAGCTTGACCTGCTGGTCGAGTCGACCGAGAAAATCGATGCGGCCGTCGGCACGCGCGCGGCACAAGTCGCCCGAGCGATAAATGCGCGAACCCGGTTCGCCGCGCGGATCCGGCACGAAGCGATCGGCCGTGAGCGCGGCGCGGCCGAGATAGCCGCGCGCCATCGTCAATCCGCCGATGCACAGTTCGCCGACGCCCAGCGCGGGCACGGCGTTACCCGCGTCGTCGTAGACGCGTGCCGTGCGCGACGGATACGGCGTGCCGATCGACACCACCGGGGTTTGCGCGTCGGCCGCCGTGGTGCGCCGATGCAGACATGCGACCGTGGTTTCGGTCGGACCATAGAGATTGTCGAGCGCGATGCCCGCGAGCGGACCGTCGCGCCATTGCGCGAGCGCGTCGCCAGGCAGCGCCTCGCCGCCGACGGTGATCTGCCGCAAGCGCGCCAGATCGCTGCGCGCGGGCGGCGTGCGCAACCACTGCTGCCAGTACGCGGTAGGAATGCGTGCGAAGCTGACCTGCTGCTCGATCAGCGTGCGGCTCATGGTGGCGAGGTCCCACATCTCGGGGCCGCGCATCACGACGCGACCGCCCTGCATCAGCGACGGCAGCAACTCGTGCAACGCGACGTCGAAGTTGATCGTCGACGATTGCAATTGCGTGTCCGTCGCGGCGATGTCGTAGGTGCCGATGAAGTCCGCCAGATGTTCGGCGAGCGCGGCATGATCGACCGCCACGCCCTTTGGCTGACCGGTCGAGCCCGACGTGTAGATCACGTACGCGAGTTGCGATGGGTGCAGCGCGAGCGGCGCAAGTGTTTCGTCGTTGTAGGTGGCGTCGTCGTCGAGTGAGCCTTGTGCGTCCAGCGTGAGGACTTCGCAGTCCCGCAGCACGTCGGCGAGTTGCATGGCGCTCGCGCGATCGGCCACCACGCGCTGCACACCCGCGTCCGCGAGCATGTAGGCGAGACGATCCGGCGGATACGCCGGGTCGAGCGGTACAAAGGCCGCGCCCGACTTCATGATGCCGAGCAATCCAACCGGCAGCGCCGGCGAACGCGCCACGCACAGACCAACACGCGCTTCGCGCAGGCCTGCCGCTGACGGTTTATTGTCGACTTCCCGCTGCGCGGCGGCAGAATTCACGCCCACCGCAAGCGTTCGCAACCGCGCCGCTAACCGATCCGAACGCGTGCGCAATTGGCCATAACGCAGTTCCGCCCCTTCGCAGACGATCGCCACAGCCTCGGGCTGACGCTGCGCCTGCGCATCGATCGCCGCAAACGGCGCGGCAAACGAACGCGCACGCGGCGCGGCATCGCCCGGCGTGGCATCCGCGAGCGCGATGTCGCCGAGCTTGAGCGTGTCGTCGACGAGCACCTGCTCCAGCAACTCGACGTAATGCGCCGCGAGCCGCGCGATGGTCGCCTCGTCGAATACATCGGTGGCGTAACCGAACGACAGCGTGAGCGCGTCCGGCGTGTCGTTGGCATTGAGCGTGAGATCGAAGCGCGCGGTCTGTTCGGCTGCGTCCACGTTCGAGATCGTGAGACCCGGCAACGCGGGCGCGGCGCGATCGGCCTTCGCATAGTTGAACATCGCCTGGAAAAGCGGCGTGTGACGCAAGCTGCGTTGCGGGTGCAAGGCTTCGACCAGTTGCGCGAACGGCACGTCCTGATTCGCCTGCGCGGCGATCACCCGTTCGCGCGCGGCGTCGAGCACCGCCGCGAACGGCTCGCAACCGCGCAATTTCGCCCGCACCACCAGCGTATTGACGAAGCAGCCAACCAGTTCCTGCGTCTCGCTGCGGTCCCGGCCCGCAACCGGCACGCCGACGCGAATCTCGTGTTGTCCGCTATACCGCTGCAATAGCGCTTGCCATGCCGCGAGCAGCACCATGAAAGGCGTCGCGTGACGGCGCGCGGCCAGCGCGTGAACGCGCGCGCCGAGCGCGCCGTCGAGCGGCACGCGCCAGGCGGCGCCCGCGCTGCCTCGTGCATCGCTGCGCGCGCGGTCGAACGGCAATTCGAGGACAGGATGTTCGTCGCCGAGTTCGTGACGCCAGTAGTCGAGTTGAGCGGCCAGCGCGGTGGCGTCGGTTTCCTGCGACTGCCACAACGCGTAGTCGCCGAATGCCACGGCGAGCGGCGCCAGCGGTTGCGTTGGCTGCGCCGCCTGTCGCGTGGTTTGCGCGGCATACAGCGCCGCAAAATCCGCGAGCACGATGTCCTGCGACCAGCGGTCGGACACGATGTGATGCATCGAAAAATGCAGCACATGTTCCTGCGCCCGCAAGCGCAGCACGCTGACGCGTAGCACCGGTCCACGCAACAGATCGAACGGCTGCGCACCGAGCGCCGCCAGCGTGGCCGCGCGCTCCTGCTCCGGTTGCGCTTCGAGATCGAGGGTCTGCCAGCCGGGCTGCGCATCGAACGATTGCAGCGCGGCGCCTTCCGTTTCTTCGACGCGCATGCGCAGGCTCTCGTGCCGGGCAATCAGCGCGTCGAGCGCGGCGCGTGCCGCCGTCACGTCGAATTGGCCTTCGAGACGCACCGCGCCGTTGATCGTATAGGCGGGGCTCGCGGGGTCGAGCTTCCACAGGAACCAGAGACGCTGCTGCGCGGGCGTCAACGGAACGCGCGTCAAACTCGCGGGCCGTGGTTCGATACGCGACGGCACAGCATCCGCGTTTGCCGTGCTGTCTTGAAGCACCGCCGACAGCGCCGCCGCGAAATCTTTCAGCACCGGCTGGGTGAACAGCAGCGGCAGCGCGACCGTGCGCTTGAGTACTTCCCGCGTGCGAGCCACAGCCCGCATGGCCAGCAGCGAATGACCGCCCAGCAGGAAAAAGTGATCGTCACGGCCGACACGCGCCACGCCCAGCACATCCTGCCAGATTTGCGCAATTGCGCGTTCGTCGTCCGTTTGCGATTCGACATACGCGGCGCTCGCATCGAGCGATTGCGGCTCCGGCAATGCACGCCGGTCGAGCTTGCCGTTCGACGTGAGCGGCAACGCGTCGAGCGCGACGAAAATGGTGGGCACCATATGCGGCGGCAGACGTGCGTCGAGCCAATGCTTGAGCGCTTCGCCCGAGAACGCGTTCGCCGCGATGTCACCGCCCGCGCCGCTCTCCGGCGCACGCGGCACGATATACGCGACGAGGCTCATCGCGCCGCTCGCGTCGGGCCGCGCCAGCACCGCGACCTCGCGCACCGTCGGCGCGCCGAGCAACGCGGCCTCGATTTCGCCGAGTTCGATGCGATAGCCGCGCACCTTCACCTGAAAGTCATTACGGCCGATGTATTCCGGTTCACCGCCCAGCAGCCGCCGCGCCAGATCGCCGGATTTATACATGCGACTGCCCGGCGCGCCGAACGGATCGGGCACGAAGCGCGCGGCCGTCAGACCCGGTGCATGCAGATAGCCGCGTGCCAGACCCGCGCCGCCCACGTGCAATTCGCCCGCCGCGCCATCGGCGACTGGATGCAGCGCGGTGTCGAGAATCGGCAGCGACAGATCGGGGATCGCCACGCCGATCACGCTGCGCGGCGCGGCGCCGCGGGTGTCCGCGAGACTCAACGGACGATAGCTCGAATGCACCGTCGTTTCGGTAATGCCGTACATATTGACGACGCGCGGCGCGCGCGCGCCGCCCCGCTCCAGCCACGCGTGCAGGCTCGCCGGCTCCAGCTTCTCGCCGGCGAAGATCACCGTGTGAAGCGTGTGCAATGGCGTGTCGCTTTCCAGGTCGACGTGCATCAGCGGCATGAAGGCCGACGGCGTCTGGTTCAGCACGGTCACGCATTCGTCGCGTAACAGTCGATGACACGCGGACGGATCGCGCGCGGTCCAGTACGGCACGATCACGAGACGGCCGCCATGCGTGAGGCAACCGAACAGTTCCCACACCGAGACGTCGAATGCATAGGCATGGAAGAGCGGCCACACGTCGGTGGGGCCGAAGCCGTACCACGCGTCGGTGGCGGCGAACAGGCGCGCCACGTTCGCATGCGTGATCGCCACGCCCTTCGGCCGGCCGGTCGAGCCCGATGTGTAGATCACGTAAGCGAGTTGTTCAGGATGCAGACGCAGTGGCGGCGTGTGTTCGGGCTGGTCGCTCACCGCGTCGGCCAGCAACAGTTCGCAGCCGTCGAGCAGGTCCGCCCAGCGCGTGGCGCTGGCCGCGTCGGCCACCACACGGCGGGCGCGCGAATGGTCGAGCATGTACGCCAGCCGTTCGGCCGGATAGGTCGGATCGAGCGGCACATACGCGGCGCCCGCCTTGAGAATCCCGAGCACGCCCGCGACCAGCGCCGCCGAGCGCTCCATGCACAGGCCCACGCATTCATCGGCGCGCACGCCCGCCGCGAGCAGGCGATGCGCGATCTGGTTCGACCAGCGGTCGAGCGCGTCGTAGGTGTAGGCGGTGTCGCCGTCGGTGAGCGCGATCGCGTCGGGACGTGCGCGGGTTTGCGCGGCAATCCGTTCGAGTACCGATTCGAACGCGAAGGTTTCGCGCGGCGCAGCGCCGTGCGCGAGCGTCGAGGCGAGCGTCAGCGTGCGCAGCAGCGGATCGCCGTGCGCCGCGATCTGCGTCAGCAGTTCAAGAAAGTGCGCGTCGAGCCGTTCGATCGTTGCGCGGTCCACGCGCGTCGACTCCGCCGACCAGCGCAACCCGATCCGCGCGTCCGGCATGACACTCAGCGTCAGCGGAACATGCGTGCGTTCGAAGGCAGCCGTCTGTTCGATGGCCACGCCGTGCGCGCCGTGACGCAAGGTGGCATCGACGGGATAGTTTTCGAACACGAGCAGCGTGTCGAACAGGCCGTCGCCGCTCCGCGCGGTCCATTGCTGGATGCGCGACAGCGGCGTGTGTTCGTACTGGCGCAGCGCGCCATTGTGGTGTTGCAGCGCGTCGAGCCACGCCGACAGCGGCATTGCTTCCGGCACGTCGACCCAAACCGGCAGGCTGTTGATGAACAGCCCGAGCATCTGCTCCACTTGCGGCAAATGCGCTGGGCGGCCGGATACGGTCACGCCGAATGCCACCTGGTTGCGGTTGCCGTAGCGCGACAGCAGCAACGCCCACGCGCCTTGCAATACCGTATTCAGCGTTACATGGTGACGTCGGGCGGTGTCGCGCAATGCTTCGCTCAAGCTTTCGTCGAGACGCGATTCGTGCGGCGGCAAGTCTGCTTCGGCGGCGACTTCCAGTGCGCGGCCTGTGTTCAAGCCGAGGCTTTCGAGCAGCGTTGCCGGTTCGTCGACGCGTGCGGCCTGCTCGCGCCACCATGCTTCGCCTTCGTCCTGTTGCAAACGCCATTGCACGTAGTCGCGATAAGGCGGCGCGTTCTTAACTGGTTCACGACGCGCGAGCAAAGCTTCATACGCATCCGCCACTTCGCGCATGAGTTGTGCGCTGCTCCAGCCGTCGAGCAACACATGATGATCGGTCCAGATCAGATCATGCGCACCATCCGCGCGAATGAACAACGCGATACGCAGCAACGGCGCACGCTCGACATCGAAGCCGCGCTGCACGTCCTCACGCATCCACGCGTGAAGCCTCGCTTCATAAGCCTGCGTATCGAGCGACGACCAGTCGTGCTCGACATACGGCAAATCAACATTACGCAGCACGACCTGCAACGCGTCGCCGCCATGTCGCGTCTCGAACTGCGTACGCAGAATCGCATGCGACGCAACCGCATGCGTCCACGCCGAGCGCAACGCCGCGCGATCCAGCTCGCCGCGCAAGGTCAAACGACGCTGGTTCACATACAAACCGCTACCGCTTTCCAGCGCGCTATGGAACAACAAACCCTGCTGAACCGGCGTGGCCGGATAGATATCCTCGACACGCGCGAGGTCCAGTTTCAACGACTCGAATTGCGCCTGGCTCAGTCCCGCCAATACAAAATCCGCGGCGGTCGCTTCCGGCTGTGCTTTGAGCGCATGTTGAATCAAGCCTTCGAGGCTGCGCTCGAACAACGCTTTCAACGCCTGCGCGTCGCTCGTGGCGAGAATCTGCGGCGCGTAGCGCCACGTCACGCTCAACGCGCCGTTCGCGATACGTGCAACGATAGAGAGCGGTTCGTCGACGGGCGCGTCCGCGGCAATCGACTCGCCTGCGGATTCCTCCGCGAAACCGAAACGCCCCGCTTTGTCGAGGCTCGAATCGAACTGCCCCAGATAATTGAAGCCGACACGCGGCATCGGCAAACCGGCCAGCGAGGCCTTCGTGTCCACGTCACCATACGCGCTCAGCAGGCCCCAGTGCAGGCCGTTGTGCGGCACCGCACGGCGTCGCGCCTTGGCATCGATCAGCGCGTCGCGCGCGTCATCGTGCGCTTCCAGCCACAGCGGATAACGCGTGGTGAACCAGCCCACCGAGCGGCTCAGGTCCGGCGCGTCGTTACCGAGCGCTTCGCGGCCGTGCCCTTCCAGCGCCAACAAAACGCCACGCGCGCCAACCCCACGCGCGACGTTCGATGCCCGCACCGCCTGTGCCAACGCGGCGAGCAACACCTCTTCCACATTCGTGCGATACGCCTTCGGCGCGTCCTGCACCAGCAGCCGCGTCGTCGTCGCGTCCAGCGCGGTTTCGAGCGTCAGCGTGTCGGCCATACGCATCACTTGCGAAGACTCGACGAACGCGGCCGGCGCGCCGCCATCGGTTCGCGCCGCCGACAGCGCGTCGCGCCACCACTGCGCCTCGCGACGCACACCACCCTCCTGGGCATACGCGACGGAACGTTCGACCCAGACACTCCACGGCGTGCCCGCTTGCAGTTCGATCGCGTGGCCTTCCAGCGCTCGCGCGTACGCCGTTTGCAGATCGTCGAGCAACACGCGCCACGACACGCCGTCGACGGCCAGGTGATGAATCGCGACCAGCAGCCGCCCTTCGTCGCGCAAACGGACATAGCCCGCGCGCACCAACGGTCCGTTCGCGAGATCGAGCCCTGCCTGCAAACGCGTGCCCGCCTGTTCCAACGCCGCTTGCCACGCGGCGCACTCGCGCCAGTCGAACACCTCTAGCGCACACGACGACGCCGCGCTCACCTGCTGACGCCACGCACCGTCGCGTTGGAAAAAGCGCAGACGAAGCGCGTCGTGCGTGCGAACAATCGCGTCGAGCGCGGCGCGCAACGCCGTCTCGTCGAGTTCGCCTTCCACACGCAGCAACGCGGCCTGATTCCAATGGTTTTCGCCGAGTGGGAACTGCTCGAAGAACGCCTGTTGAATCGGCGTGAGGTCCAACGGTTCACGGGACTCGGTCAGCACGGTCTGCGTTGTAGCCGCTTCGGCCACCCGCGCAAGTCGCTCCACCGTAGGCTGCTCGAACACCTGTCGCGGACCGAGCACATACCCCGCTTGCCGCGCCCGCGCGACGATCTGCAGACTCAGAATCGAATCGCCGCCCGCTTCAAAGAAATTGTCGGTCACGCCGAGATCGTCGCGACCCAGCACCGTGCGCCAGATGGCGAGCAACGCCTGCTCCGCCGCCGTAGAAGGCGCGACGCGCGCCAGCGTGATGTCCGGCGCCGGCAATGCATGGCGATCCACCTTGCCGTTGCCCATCAGCGGCAAGGCGTCGAGATGGACGAACGCCTGCGGCACCATGTAATCGGGCAAGGTCTGCTCGAGCGCGGCACGCAACGCGGCCTCGTCCTCGCAACCTACGACATAGCCGACCAGACGCCGGCTCGTCCCTTCGCCATGCAGCGCCACCAGCGCTTCGCGGACGCCCGGTTGCGAACGCATCGCCGCTTCGATCTCGCCGGGTTCGATGCGAAAGCCGCGCAGTTTCAGCTGCTGATCCGCGCGACCGATGAAATCGACGCGGCCGTCGCGGCGGATTTTCACGAGGTCACCCGTGCGATACAGGCGTGCGCCCGGTTCGCCGTGCGGGTCCGGCACGAAGCGATCCGCCGTTGCCGCTGCCGCGCCGAGATAGCCGCGCGCCAGTTCGTCGCCGCCCAGGCACAGCTCGCCCAGGCCGCCGAGCGGGACGAGGTTGCCTTCCGCGTCGAGCACGGCAAGGCGCCGTTGCGGATACGCGTGGCCGATCGAGACGATCGTGTCGTCAGCGTCGGTTGCGCGAGTGGTGCGATAGAGCGATGAAATCACCGCTTCCGTCGGACCGTATTGATTGTCGAAGCGCACGCCGGCGAACGCGCTGGTGTGCCAACGGCGCAGGCCGTCGCCGGGCAGCGGTTCGCCGCCGACCGAAATCCAGCGCAGTGTCGGGAAAGCTTGGGTCGGTAGATGATTGAGCCATTGCAACCAGTAAGCGGTTGGCAAATCCGCGCCCGTGACGCGTTCGCGCTCGAACACCGTGTTCAGGGTGGCCATGTCCCACAGTGCGTCGCCGCGCATCACGACGGTCGCGCCGGCCACGAGCGGCGCGAGCAGTTGTTCGGTGGCGACGTCGAAGCTGATGGTGGCGAACTGCAGGATACGGTCGGCGGGTTCGAGCGAATAGGCGTCGACGAATGCGCGCAGATGCGCGGCGAGCGCGCCATGCGGAACGCCGACCTGCTTCGGTTCGCCGCTCGATCCGGAGGTGAAGATCGTGTAGGCGAGTTGTTGTGGATGGGGTTTTGCTTGCGCTTGCGTTGGTTGCGCTTGCGTTGGTTGCGCTTGCGTTGCTTGTGTTGCGCCCGTTGCTTGCGTGCCTTGCGTTGCGATTTGCGCGGCATCGTCTGCGGCTTCGAGCGTGTCGGCGAGCACCACCGGCGCGTTGCCGAAACGGTCCGCGAAGCGCGCGGCGCACACCGAGTCGGTGACGATGGCGAGCGCATTTGAACGGGCCAGCATCACGGTAATCCGTTCGTCCGGATAGTCGGGATCGATTGGCAGATACGCGCCGCCGGCCTTCAGAATGCCTAGCAAACCGGCGACCAGCGCCGGGGTGCGTCGCGTGCACAGCACCACGGTGCGATCCGTCGCATCGCCATGCTGTGCGAGCGCCGCGGCGATCCGCGCCGCCCATGCGTCGAGGCTCGCGTAGTCGAGCGTGCGACCTTCGCAGACCAGCGCGTCATGGGTGCCGCGCGCGGCGACCTGGGCCGCGAACAATTCGACCACGCTGGCTTGTGCGTCGCCGGTAGCACGCCGCGCGACAGACGGCTCGCTCGAAGCGCCACGCGTATGCAGCGGCAAATCGCGCAACAACGTCTCCACCCGCGCACCTTCGAGCAGCGTCAGATAGTCGTCCAGCAACGCGTCAATCGTAGCCGCGTCGAACAGATCCGCGGCGTAGTCGATCTGCGCGCGCAACGCGCCGTTGTCGTCCACCACATGCAGCATCAGATCGAACTTGGCCGCGCCGGTATCGGCGTCGAGCGCGTCGAGCGTGAGACCCGGCAACGTCAGCGTGCCTGCCGCGTCGCCCGGCGCGTAGCTGACCATCGATTGAAACAGCGGTGTATGCGTGAGACTGCGCGGCGGTTGCAGCGCGTCGACCACACGCGCGAACGGCACGTCCTGATTCGCCTGCGCGTCGAGCACGCGTTGCGCGATCTGCCGCGCGAGCACGCCGAACGTGTCGCCGCCGTGCAAGTCCGCGCGAATCACCAGCGTATTGACGAAGAACCCCACCACGCCTTCCGTCTCGAGACGGTCGCGCCCGGCCGCCGGCGTGCCGATGCGGATATCGCGCTGGCCGGTGTAGCGATACAGCAACGCGTCCCAGCCCGCGAACAACGTGGCGAACAAGGTCACGCCCAGTTCGCGCGACAACGCGCCAAGCCGCTCGCGCTGCGCGGCGCCGAGCGTGCGGTTCGCGCTGCCGCCCAGCGGAGTGTCGAGCCCGCGGCGCACACGGTCGGCGGGCAGTTCCAGCACCGGGTGACTATCGCCGAGCGTGGCGCGCCAGTAGTCGAGCTGGGCGTCGAGCGCGGCGCCTTCGAGCCATTCGCGTTGCCACAGCGCGTAGTCGCCGTATTCGATCGACAACGCGTCGAGCGCGTTCGCCTCGCCGCCCGCGCGATACAGCGCGCCGAGTTCCTTCTGCAGAATCGCCTGCGACCAGCCATCCGACACGATGTGATGCAAGGCCAGATGCAGCACATGCTCGCGATCGCCCTGACGCAACAGCGTGACGTTAAACAGCGGCCCGCGTTCGAGATCGAACGGCGCGCGCGACAACTGTTGCAGCATGACGTCGAGATCGCTCCCTTCGACGTGATCCACTTCACGCCAGCCGTAATGCGCTTCGTCCGCGTTCGCGAATTCGGCGAGGTGCTGCCACGCGACGCCTCCGGTTTCACCAAAGCGGGTTCGCAAACTCGCGTGCCGCGCGACCAGCGTATCGAGCGCAGCGCGTAGGCGCGCCACGTCGAGTTCGCCCGCCAGACGCAAGGCGCCCACCATGTTGTACGCCGCGCTGTGCGGCTCGAGTTTCCACAGGAACCACAGGCGCTCCTGCGCATGCGAGAGCGGCAGACGCTCGCCGCGTTCGCGCAAACGCACGATCGGCAGATCGGACAGATCGTGGCCTCCCGCGGCGAACCGCTGCCGGAACGCCGCGCGCCGTTCCGGCGTGAGGTCGGCGTAACGACGGGAAACGGCCAGCATGTCCTGAGCAATATTGTTCATTGTCTAAATCCGGTATCCGATGGCAAACAGCAACGGGACTGACCCGTCAATCCAGTGTTTCGAAAAGGTCGTTGAGCGCATCGACGCGCGCGCTGCCCGCCTGTTCGGCGGACGCGCCCACGGCGACGGCTTGCGCGGCCTGCGCGTCGTCGAGCGCAGCGGCCAGCCGTTCAACCGTGCGATGGCGCAGCACGTCGGCGAGCGCGACCTTGCGCGACAGTCGCGCCGTGAGCCGCGTCGCGATCCGCACCGCGAGCAGCGAATGACCGCCGAGTTCGAGGAAATCGGCCTGCACGCCGAACGCGTCGAGGTTCAGCACCTCGCGCCAGACCTCGAAGACGAGCGTTTCCATCGACGTGCGCGGCGCGAGCGGCGCGCTGTCGGCGACAGGTGTAATCGGCGGCAACGCGTTGCGGTCGAGCTTGCCGTTACGCGTGAGCGGCAATGCGTCAAGACACGCGAACGCGGACGGCACGAGGTGCGCGCTGACACGCGATGCGAGCCACTCGCGCAATACCGGCCACGGTGTGTCGGGGGCGTCGGCGTGCAGGACGGCGTAGGCGGCTAGGCGGAGGTCGGTGGTGTCGGTGGCGTTAGCGATGTCGGCGCTGTCGGTGGTATCGGCGCTGCCGTCTTTGTTCGCAGCGGCGACAGCGACGCGTTGCGCGACCACCGCCGCATCGGCGATCCACGGATGCGCGAGCAGATGCGCCCGCACTTCCGCCGGTTCGACGCGGAAGCCGCGAATCTTCACCTGATCGTCGATGCGTCCCGCGAAGACGAACGCGCCGTCCGCCTGACGTCGTACGCGGTCGCCGCTGCGATACGCGCGCGCACCAGCGGGACCGTTCGGATCGGGCACGAAACGCTCGGCGGTTTGCGCCGGACGGCCCAGATAGCCGAGCGCAAGCGCAGGACCGCCGATCAGCAATTCCCCCGCGCAACCGTCGGGCATCGGCTCGCCGGCACGGTCGACGATACCCGCGCTTGCATGCGCGAGCGGTGTGCCGAGCGGCAGGCGCATGCGCGTTTCACGGGCCTGTTGCGTGTGATGCGCTTGCTGCGCTTGATCCGCTTGATCCGCCTCATGCGCCTCATACGCCAACACCCCGACCGTCGTCTCCGTCGGCCCATAGTGATTGAACAGCGCACAACCGCTCGCGAGCGAACGGATTTGCGCGACGAGCCCCGCTTCGGCCACCTCGCCGCCCAGCACGAGACAGCGGCGCGGCAGCACGTCGGCGGGAGTGGACGCACCGCGCAGCAACGCGCCGAGATGGCTCGGCACGATCTTGAGCGCGTCGATGCGTTGCGCTGCCATGTAGTGCGCGAACGCTTCGGGATCGGTTGCGCGGGCGTCGTCGATCATGTGCAGCGTCCAGCCGGACCACAGCGCACCGAGCAGCGTGGTGTGGCCGAGATCGGCGGCGGGCGTCGACACATACGCCGCGCTGCCGATGCCGGCCGGCAAACGTTCGAGAATCGCCCCGACGTAGGCCGTCATCGCGCCGTGCCCGACCACCACGCCCTTCGGTTCACCCGTCGATCCCGACGTATAGATCACGTACGCGGGTTGCGCGGGATGCGGGACGGCGTGGTCGGCGGCAAAGTCATACGACGCGGCGGGAATGGTATCGGCCGCCGTCGTCGTCGGATCGATACAGGTGAGGGTGTCGCTCAGCGCGGCTCGACCCGCCGGCAACGCGGCGGCAATCAGATGACGCGCGCCGCTATCGGCGAGTTGGGCGCGCAAGCGCTCAGCGGGCGCGGCGATATCGAGCGGCAGATACACGCCGCCCGCACGCCATACGCCGACCAGCGCGACCGCCAGATCGAGCGAACGTGGCAATGCGACCGCCACGATGTCATCGGCGACCAGACCCGCGGCGTGAAGACGCGTCGCCAGTTCGCCCGCGCGTTGCCAGAGCGCGCTCCAACTCAACGATTGTCCTTCGCAGACGATCGCCGGCAAGTCGCCGCGACGGCGTGCATGCTCCGCGATGTGCGGCAGCATCGCGCCCTCAGCGCGACGCGCGTCGCCCGTTGCGGGCTGCGGCACGTCGAGCGTCAGCGTGCGTAGCAGCGGATCCCGCTGCGCCACCATCCGACGCAAAAGTTGCGTGAAATGCGCGTGAATCCGCGCGACGCGAGCGGCATCCAGCCGGGCAGCGTCGTACTTCCAGATCAGCGTGGTCTCGCGATCCGGCAGCACCACGAGCGTCAGCGGATAGTGCGCGCGGCCTGCGGATTCGATGCCTTCCAGCGTGAGGCCGGTGCCCTTGAGCGCGGCATCGACGGGATAGTTTTCGAATACGAGCAGCGTGTCGAAGAGTGCATCGCCGCTACGTGCAGTCCATTGCTGAACCCGCGAAAGCGGCGTGTGTTCGTATTGTCGCAGCGCGCCGTTGTGTTGCTGAAGCGCTTCGAGCCAGTTCGATAGCGGCGTCTCTTGCGGCACGTCGACCCAAACCGGCAGGCTGTTGATGAACAGCCCGAGCATCCGTTCCACTTCCGGCAGATGCGCCGGGCGACCCGATACGGTTACGCCGAATGCCGCCTGGCCGCGATTGCCGTAGCGCGACAGCAGCAACGCCCACGCGCCTTGCAATACCGTATTCAACGTCACGCGATGACGTCGCGCGGTGTCGCGCAATGCCTCGCTCAGCGTTTCGTCGAGTTGATGTTCGAGCGGCGCGGCTTCTTCTACGACACGATCCGCCTTGCGCTCATCGGTCAAGCCGAGGCTTTCGAGTAGCGTCGCCGGTTCGTCGACGCGTGCGGCCTGCTCGCGCCACCATGCTTCGCCTTCGTCCTGTTGCAAACGCCATTGCACGTAGTCGCGGTACGGCGGCGCGTTTTTAACCGGTTCACGACGCGCGAGCAAAGCTTCATACGCATCCGCCACTTCGCGCATGAGTTGTGCGCTGCTCCAGCCGTCGAGCAACACATGATGATCGGTCCAGATCAGATCGTGCGCACCATCCGCGCGAATGAACAACGCGATACGCAGCAACGGCGCACGCTCGACGTCGAAGCCACGTTGCACGTCCTCGCGCATCCACGCGTGAAGCCTCGTTTCATAAGCCTGCGTATCGAGCGACGACCAGTCGTGCTCGACATACGGCAAATCAACACTACGCAGCACGACCTGCAACGCGTCGCCGCCATGTCGCGTCTCGAACTGCGTACGCAGAATCGCATGCGACGCAACCGCATGCGTCCACGCCGAGCGCAACGCCGCGCGATCCAGCTCGCCGCGCAAGGTCAAACGACGTTGGTTCACATACAAACCGCTACCGCTCTCCAGCGCGCTATGGAACAACAAACCCTGCTGAACCGGCGTGGCCGGATAGATATCCTCGACACGCGCGAGGTCCAGTTTCAGCGACTCGAATTGCGCCTGGCTCAATCCCGCCAGCACAAAATCCGCCGCAGTCGCTTCGGCCCGCGCATTCACCGCATGGTCGATCAGACGTTCGAGACTGCGCTCGAAGCGAGCCTTCAGCGCCTGCGCTTCCTGCTCCGGCAGAACTTGCGGCGCATACCGCCAGCTCACGCAAAGCTTGCCGTCGACGATCCGTGCGTTGATATCCAGCGGATAAGCCAGCGTCGCCGCGCGATCAGTCAACTCGCCGATGGCCTCGTCGGCGAGCGCAAAGCCGCCGCGCTCGTCGAAATGCCGGTCGAACTGCCCCAGATAATTGAAGCTGACCAGAGGCAAGGGCAAAGTCGCGAGCGACGCTTTGGTCTCCGCGTCGCCGTACGTGCTCAGCAAGCCCCAATGCAAACCGTTGCGCGGCACCGCGCGACGCCGCGCCTTGGCGTCGATCAGCGCGAGACGCGCGTCGGCTTGCGCTTCGAGCCACAGCGGATAGCGCGCGGTAAACCAGCCCACGGTACGGCTCAAATCGAGGTCCGTGTCGCTCTGCGGATCGAACGCGTCCAGCGTTTCGCGGCCGTGACTTTCCATCGAGAGCAACACGCCGCCCTGCGTGCCGACGGCCTGCGCGAGCGCCGCGAGTAGCGTCTCCTCGACGTTCGTGCGATAGGTCGCTCCCACGCGCTCCACCAGCGTTCGCGTGAAAGCCGTTTCGAACGACGATTCCAATGTTTGCACCGAAGCGACCGTCGGCGCCGCTGCTTCCTTCGCTGCAACAAAACCCCGCACGTCCGCGCGTGCAGCGGACAGCGCGCCGCGCCACCATGACAACTCATTGCGAAGCTCGCTACGTCGCGCGTACTGGGCCAGGCGCTGCGCCCACACGCTCCACGGCGCGCTCGCGGTCAGTTCGATCGGTGTGGACGCGCTGGCCTGCGCATACGCACGTTGCAGGTCGTCGAGCAGGACGCGCCACGACACGCCGTCCACAGCCAGATGGTGAATCGCGATCAGCAAACGGCCGCCCTGCGCGAGGCGGAACCAGGCCGCGCGAATTAGCGGACCGGCTTCGATATCCAGCGACTTCTGCAACGACGTGCCCTGCTGCTCGAGCGCCACAAGCCAGTCCGCGCGATCGCGCCAATCGAAGACTTCGAACTGGCACGCCGACACCTCGCCGACCTGCTGCTGCCAGACCGCGTCATGCAACGCGAAGCGCAACCGCAACGCGTCGTGCGTGCGAATCACTGCGTCGAGCGACGCGCGCAACGCGGTCTCATCCAGCGTATCCGGCACGGTGAGCAGCACCGCCTGATTCCAGTGATGCTGCGCGCCACCGAAACGTTCGAAGAACGCCCGTTGAATCGGTGTGGTCTCGAAGCGCGTCTGGCTTGTCCGCGAATGTTGCGCGGCGGCTTGCGTTGCGCCGCCCGATGCCGCCGTTGCTGTTGCCGTTGCAGCGGCCTTGACTGCCAACGCCGCGAGTCGTTCGATCACCGGATGATCGAACATCTGCTTGGGCGTGAAACGCAAACCCGCGCGACGCGCCTGCGCGATCACCTGCAGGCTGAGAATCGAGTCGCCGCCGATCTCGAAGAAGTGATCCGTCACCCCGATATCGTCGCGCCGCAAAACGCGTCGCCAGACGGCGAGCAGCGTCGCTTCCGCTTCATTGCGCGGTTCCACCGGGCCCTGTGCCTCATTCGCTGCCAGCGACGAGCCGTCACCGTCGCCGTCGCCGGCTTGCGGCGTCGTACCGAGCGCCAGCAAGGCCGCGCGATCCACCTTGCCGTTCGCCGTGACCGGAAGCGTCGCGAGCGCGCTCACGCGCGCGGGCACCATATGCGCGGGCAGATTCGCTGCGAGTTCGGCACGTAATGCGTCGGCGTCGAGCGAAACGCCCGCCGCAAAAGCGCTCAACTGAAGCGCGCCATGCTCGTCGGCGTGGGCGATGACCACCGCGTCCACGACACCAGGCAACGCGCGCAGCGTAGCAGCGATCTCGGCGGGTTCGACGCGGTAGCCGCGTATTTTCACCTGCTGGTCGAGCCGTCCTTCGAAGACCAGGGCGCCGTCCGCGCGTCGATATGCGCGGTCGCCGGTGCGGTAAAGACGCGCGCCCGGCGCGCCGTGCGAATCGGGCACGAAGCGCTCGGCCGTCGCGGCCGCGCGGCCACGATAGCCGCGCGCGAGCGTCGCGCCGCCGACGCAGATTTCGCCGCTCGCGCCGGGCAAAGCCGGATTGCCGTCGGCGTCGAGCAAATAGACGCTTGCGCCTTCGAGCGGAAAACCGAGCGGCAGCGTGGCCGCTGCGCCGCCTCGCGCGAACTCGGCGCGATCGAGGCGCTGCGTGAGCACGCCGACCGTGGTTTCGGTCGGCCCATAGTGGTTGAGCACCGCGCAATCGGGCGCGAGCGTCGCGATCCGCGTGAGCAGCGCGGGACCGGCCGCCTCGCCGCCAAGCACGAGCGCGCGGCGCGGCAACGCGTGCGCCGCATCGGCGGCGTGCAACAGGCCGGCCAGATGGCCGGGAACGATCTTCAGCGCGTCCACCGCATGCCGCGTCATCGCGGCGGCAAAGCGGTCCGGGTCGCGCACGTCGGCGTCGCTGAACAGATGGAGACGCCAGCCTGCCGCCAGCGCGCCGAACAGCATGGTATGGCCGAGATCGGCGGCGGGCGTCGACGTGTAAGCAGCGCTTTCGATACCTTCAGGCAGACGGCGCAGCACCGCGAGCGTGTAGTTCGCCAAAGCGCCGTGCGAAACGGTCACGCCTTTGGGCTCGCCCGTGGAACCGGACGTATAAATCAGGTAGGCCGCTTGCTGCGGATGAGCGGATTCGTTGGGGGCAGTGTGTGCGTCGGTTTCGGTAGCGACGGCTTCGACGCTTGCAAAAGCGTGATCCGCGACGATCGTTTCACAAGCCACCTCGGCGGCAAGCGCGGCGATGCGCGCTGCGTCGTCGGCCGAGCAGATCACGCAGCGTGCGCCGCTGTTCTTCAATTGCCAGATCAGACGTGCGTCGGGCGCGCCGAGATCGAGCGGCACATAGACGCCGCCCGCGCGCCAGACGCCGAGCACGCTCGCGACGAACGCCGCACTGCGTGGCAATGCGAGCGCCACCGGCGTCTCCGCCTGCACACCGAGTCCACGCAAGCGCTGGGCGAGCCAACCGGCACGCGCCCACAACTCAGTCCATGAGAGCGTCTGTGCGTTGCCGGCTGCATCTTCTTCGACGCAGGCAATCGCGTCGCGTCGCGACGAGTCGTGCGCCGCACGCGCGGCAACTCGCGAGAGCACGGTGGCCGGATTGTCCTGTCCGCTCGATTGCGCCTGCGCTGCGGGGACGCCGAGCGAGAGTTCGCCCACGCGCTGTTCCGGATCGGCGGCGAATGCGTCGAGTACCGCCGCGAGCGTGTCGATGAGCCCGCGCACGTCGCGATGCGCCAATTGCGCGCAGCGGTATGACAGGACCAGCCGCAGCGTTTCACCCGGGACGGCGATCAGGCCGAGCGGATAGTGATTGCGTCCGCTGCTGTAGACAGCGCCGTAGGTCTGCGCGTCGATGTCCGTGACGGCATCGTCTTCGGTGTCGTCTGCGGCATCCTGATCCAGCCGACTGATTCTGAGCCCGTCCTCACGCGCGGCCGAACTCACGTGCTGCGGAAAGTTTTCGAACACGACGATGCTGTCGAACAGCGCCGCGTCCGCATCCAGCCCGGCACGTGCGCGCAATTTCGCAAGCGGCACGTGTTCGAGCGGGCGCAATGCGTGGTTCGCCTGTTGCACCTCGTCGAGCCATGCGCCGACGCTCGCCTGCGGCGGCACGCGCAGCGCAAGCGGCAACGTATTCACGAACATGCCGACCATGCGCGCTACATCCGGCGCTTCGGCGGGTCGTCCCGACACCGTCACTCCGAAGCACACCTCGCGCGTGCGCGCATGACGCGACAGCAGCCAGGCCCACGCCGCCTGCACCAGCGTGTTCAGCGTCACACGGCGTTCGCGCGCGAAGCGCTCCAGCGTCGCGGTGCGCGTTGCGTCGAGCACGACGGTTTGCTCGGCGAATGGCGCGCGAGCGGCGGTATTGGGCGCAGCCTCTGCGGCGTCTACGACGCGCGCGGCATGTGCACCACGCGCCCGGCTCGCCGGCAACGGCGTCGGCCAGCCATCGTGCGCGAGCAGCGGCGGCAACGCGGTGTCGTCGAACGTACGCTTTTGCAGCCATTCCACGTAGCGATGAAACGGCGGCTCGGCCGCTTCATCGGCCACACTCGCGCTGCCCGTGCGATGACGATCGTAAGCGGCAACGCAAGCCGCCAGCACCGCCGCCAGACTCCAGCCGTCGATCTGAATGTGATGCAGCCGCCACACCAACCAGTAACGCGCGTCCCCGACTCGCAGCAGTTGAAGTTCAAGACTCGCCGCGTGTTCGAAGTTGAAGCCGCGCGTGCGCGCAGCCTGCCACTCCTCTGCCAGTTTTGCGCGCTGTTCAACAGACGACAGTGCCCGCCAATCGTCGAGCGCGAGGGTAGCGTCGCTCGTGCGATACACCACCTGCAACGGCGACTTCAGCCCGTTCCAGCGAAAGTCCGTGCGCAGCATCGCGTGCTTCGCGACCACCGTGCGCCACGCACGGCCGAGTGCGTCAACGTCGAGCGGCCCCGCGAATTCCAGCACCTTCTGCGCGTAATATGGATCCGCGTCGCCGCGCAATGCAAGCGCGAGCATGCCGGCCTGAATGTCGGTGAGCGGCGCGATCTTCTCGATGTTGTCTTTCAGGCGAAACGTCATGACGCGAACCCTGCAATGGAACGGCACAAAATGAATTCACGCATCGAAGCTCTCCAGCAAATTATCGAGATCGTCCTGATCGATCTGACTGCCGAAATCGGACGGCGTGTACTGCGGCGCGGCCCGATCGCACTGCGCGACCAGCAGGTCGAGCCGCGCGGCGAACGCATCGACCAGCGCCTGCACACCTGGCGCGGCCAGTTGCTCGCCGGCGAAGCGCCAACTGATCGCGAGCTTGCCGCGCGCGACCTTGGCGTTGATGTCGAGCGCCCACGTGAACGGCGCATCCGCCGCGACCGGCCAGCCCGCGTGTTCAGAGGCGAAGCGCCAGCGGCTCGCGGCGTCGAGGCCAGGATCGAACTGGCCGAGGTAGTTGAAGCTGATTCGCGGCGCCGGCAGCGCGGCCAGCGTCGCGCGAACCGTCTCGCTGCCGTGCGCGTTGAGCAGGCCCCAATGCAGACCGTTGTGCGGCACGGCGCGGCGGCGCTCTTTCGCATCGACCAGCGCGCGATGCGCGTCGTCGTGCGCATCGAGCCACAGCGGATAGCGCGTCGTGAACCAGCCGACCGTGCGGCTCAGATCGAGTTCCTCGTCGCCGAGCGCCTCGCGGCCGTGTCCTTCGAGCGACACCAGCGCGCCGCGCGCGTCGCACCATTCGCGCAGCGCTTGCGCGAGCGCGGCCAGCAGCACTTCCTCGACGCTCGCGCGATAGGCCTTCGGCGCTGACTGCAACAGCCGGCGTGTGGCCGCTTCGTCGAGTTCGAGCGTGACCGCCTCGGTGTCGGCCATGCGCGGCAACCGCGACGGCACCGCGAACGACGGGCTCGCCGTGTGCGGCATCTCCGCGTTGGCGAGCGCGTCGCGCCACCAGTTGGCTTCGTTGCCGACTTCGTCGCGTCGAGCATGCGCGATCGCGCGCTGCACCCATGCGCTCCACGGCAGATTCGCCGGCAACGTCGGCGTGCGCCGGGCGAGCGCCTGCTCATAGGCCGATTGCAATTCGTCGAGCAGCACGCGCCACGACACGCCGTCCACGGCGAGATGGTGAACCGCGATCAGCAAACGCCCCTCGCCACGCAGACGGAAGTAACCCGCGCGGACCAGCGGTCCGTGGGCGATATCGAGTGTCGATTGCAGATGCTCGCCGGCTTGCGCGAGTGCGTCTTGCCAGGCCTCGTGCTCGCGCCAGTCGAACACCTGCAGCGCGCAGGCCGATGCTTCACCCACCTGCTGCTGCCACGCGCCTTCGCTGCGAAAGAAGCGCAGACGCAAGGCGTCGTGAGCCGCGATCAGCGTATCGAGCGCCACGCGCAAAGCGGTTTCGTCGAGTTCGCCACGAACCGCGAGCAGGGTCGACTGATTCCAGTGGTTCTCGCCGTGCGGGAACTGGTCGAAGAAAGCGCGCTGGATCGGCGTGAGACCAAGCGGTTCATGCGTCACGGCGAGCGCCGCGTGCGGCTCGGCGCTTTGCACGAGCGGAACGAGCGCGGCCACCGTGGGATGCTCGAACACCTGGCGCGTGCTGATCTTCAAACCGGCCTGACGCGCCCGCGCGACGATCTGCAAACTCAGAATCGAATCGCCGCCCGCTTCGAAGAAGTTGTCGGTAACGCCGAGGTCGTCGCGACCGAGTACCGCGCGCCAGATGTCGAGCAGGCTGCGTTCCGCCTCGCTCGACGCATCCACGCGTTCGCCGGTCAGCACCGGCGCGGGCAACGCGGCGCGGTCGAGTTTGCCGTTGCCCGTGAGCGGCAACGCGTCGAGCGCCACCAGCACGTGCGGCACCATGTGCGCGGGCAGCCGGCTAGCCAGACGCTCGCGCAACGCGGCAGCGTCGAACGTGGCGCCTGGCGTGCCGACCACATAGGCGACCAGTTGCGCGCTGTCGTCGCGGACCAGCGCAACGGCGTCGCTGACGTCGCGATCGGCCAGCAGCGCGTGACGGACTTCGCCCAACTCGATGCGGAAGCCACGCAGCTTCACCTGCGCGTCGTCGCGGCCGAGGTAGTCGAAAGCGCCGTCGGCGAGCACGCGGGCGCGATCGCCGGAGCGATACAGCCGCGAGCCCGGCGCGCCGAGCGGATCGGGCACGAAGCGTTCGGCCGTGAGCGAGGGACGTCCCACATAGCCGCGCGCCACCCCGGCGCCGCCTACGCACAACTCGCCCGCGGCCGACATCTCGCCGGTCGCGTTGCGCACCGCGAGGCCCAGATCGGGCAACGGCGCACCGATAGGCGACTGCGCGTGCGAGCCCATTTTTGCGGCGGACGTATCGCCGAGATCGCTCGCGTTGAGCAGATACGTGGTCACGTGGACGGTGGTTTCGGTGATGCCGTACATGTTGACCAGTTGCAGGCCGGCCGGCGCACGCGTGCGATGCCAACGCGCCAGCGCCGCCGGTTCAAGTTTCTCGCCGCCGAAAATCACGAGGCGCAGCGAAGCGAGCGGCGTCGCGTCGACGTCAGGCGCAAGATCGTGCTGCATCAACGCGCCGAACGCGGAGGGCGTCTGATTCAGCACGCTCACCTGCTCATTGCGCAGCAACGCGTGAAATGCGGGGGTGTCGCGCGTGATCCAATACGGCACGACGACGAGCCGCGCGCCCGTGCACAGCGCACCGAACATCTCCCAGACGGAGAAGTCGAACGCGCTCGAATGGAACAGCGTCCAGACGTCGTCCGCATGAACCGGATGACGTTGCGCCGCCGCGTCGAGCAAGCGAGCGACGTTGCCGTGCGTGACGCCGACGCCCTTCGGCTGACCCGTCGAACCGGACGTGTAGATGATGTACGCCAGTTGTTCGGGGTGAGGCTGGGCAGCCTGGTTCGCGGGCGAAACCTCGTTCGCCGCCCGATCCGCCGTGCCCGAATTCAGCAACGACAGCACGTTGAGATCGCGCAACAGCGTTGCGTGACGCGCGGCGCTGTCGTCGTCGGCCAATACGGTCTGGATACCGGCGTCGGCGAGCAGATAGCTCAGGCGTTCATGCGGATAGTCGGGATCGAGCGGCACATACGCCGCGCCCGCCTTCAGCACGCCGAGCACACCCGCGACCAGCGCGTTGCCGCGTTGCGCGCAGAGGCCGACACGCGTTTCCGCGCGCGCGCCTTGCGCCACCAGACGCGCGGCCAACGCATCCGACCAACGGTCGAGCTCGCCATACGTGAGCTGGTCCGTGCCGCAGGTGAGCGCGCGAGCGTCCGGCCGGCTGCGAACCTGTTCGGCGAAACGGGCGAGCACGCTTTCAAACGCGAACGATGTACGCGGTTCGGCCCAGGTCGAGGCCGCCGTCGGCGCCGGTAACGCGAAGTTGCGCAGCGGCCCTTGCGCCCGCGCGGCGACGATCTGCGAAAGCAGCGCGACGTAACCCTCGGCGAGGGCGTCGAGTGTCGAACGGTCGAGGCGCGCGGCGTCGGCGGTCCAGCCGAGTTCGAGCGTATCGCCGACCAGCGCCGTCACCGTCAGCGGATAGTGGCTGCGCTCGCTGGCGTCCACCGCCATGATGCGCAGCGGTGCGTCGCCGGCACGCAAGGCGGCGCTCACCGGATAGTTTTCGAACACGAGCACGCTGTCGAACAACGCGTCACCACTGCGTCCCGACCACTGCTGCACGCGTGCGAGCGGCGTGGCCTCGTGTTCGCGCAGCGCGGCGTTCGCGCCTTGCAATGCGCGCGCCCAATCGCCGAATTCCATCGCGGACGGCACATCCGTCTCGAGCGGCAATGTGTTGATGAAGAGGCCCACCGTACGGCCGATCCCTTCGGGCGCAACGCCGCGTCCCGATACGGTCACGCCGAACGCGGCGCGTGAGCGGTCGGCGCGGCGCGCGAGCAGCAGCGCCCACGCGGCCTGCAACACCGTGTTGACGGTGACGCGAGCGGAACGCGCGGTCTGCGCGAGTTGCGCGGTGAACGAGGTGTCGAGCACGCGGTGCAAGCGCAGCGCGGGCGTGGCGGCCGCGTGTGCGTTCGCGTTTGCATCCGCGTTTGCATCCGCATCGCTCGGCGAAGACAGCAACGCAGGCGCGCTATCCAGCAGCAATGCGGGCGGCTTCGTGTCGTCGCTCGCAAGATGCGCGCGCCACCATGCCTCGTCGCCGTGACGACCCTGCAGCCACGCGACGTAATCGCGCCATGCGGGTGCGCCGTCCCGCGGCTTCGTGTCCAGCGCCGTGCGTTGCCCAGCGCGTACGGCGTGGTAGTCCGCGAGCACTTCGTCGAGCAGTTGCGCGGCACTCCAGCCGTCGGTCAGCAAATGGTGGGTCGTCCACACGAGGTCGTGCGCGCCGTCGGGGCGTGCAAAGAGCGCGAGGCGCCAGAGCGGCGCGTGCGCGAGATCGAAAGGACGCGCGCGATCGGCGGCGAGCCAGGCGTCGAGGCGTGCGTCGTAGCCCGTTCCCTGCGCGTGCCAATCGTGGCTCTGCCAATCCAGTTCGAGCGTGCGCTGCACCACCTGCAACGGCACCCCGCCATGCGCCCATTCGAACGACACGCGCAGCACCTCATGACGCGCGAGCGCCGCTTCCCAGGCCGTGCGCAACGCGTCGCCGTCGAGCATACCCGCCAGCGTGAGGCGCTTCTGATTCACATAAACGCCCTGCGCCGCGCCTTCCAGCGCGTGGAACAACAGGCCTTGCTGAACCGGCGTCGCCGGGTAAAGATCGGCCACGTTCTGGAACGGCAACGCGAGCCGTGCCAGCGCAGCGCTGTCGAGTCCGGCAAGCGGGAAGTCTTCGGGCGTCGCGCCCGGTGCGGCTTGCGCGCAATGCGCGATCAGTTCGCGCAGGCTCGCATTGAATCGATCCGCGAGCGCCTGAGCGCTGTCGTCGTCGAGCAGGCCGCCGGCGTAGCGCCACTGCACCCGCAATTCACCGGCCACGACCATCGCGTTCAGGTCCAGCGCGTAGTGCAGCGCGCTGGCCGGATCGGTGCTGTCGTCGACCAGTTCCGGACGCAATGCGATACCCGCCGCGCCGGACGTGCCGTCGAACTGGCCGAGATAGTTGAAGCTGACTTGCGGCGCGCTCAGGCTCTGCAGCGCGGTGGCCGCACGTTCCCAACCGGCGGCGTGAGAGGCCGCGGCGCGCAACAATGTCTTGGTGGCGCGCAGCGTCGCCATGCGGGCCTCGGCGGTATCCGCTTTGTCCGTTGCGTTGCTGGTCGCCTTGTCGGTTGCTTTCAGCCACAGCGGATAACGCTGCGTGAACCAGCCGACCGTTTGCGATACGTCCACGTCATCGCGATGCAGTGCACGGCCGTGACTTTCCATCGACACCAGCACGCCGCCCCACGCCTCGCATGAAAGCGCGAGCGCCGCGAGCAGCATGTCCTCGACGCTGGTGCGCAACGCATGCGCGGTGCCTTGCAGCAGGACGCGCGTCGCCTCGGCATCGAGCGTCGTGGTCAGCGTGCGCGCATCGCACACGCGCTGGCCTTGCAAAGCCTCGGCAGGCCACAGCGGACGCGAAGCCTGCAAGGTCTCGCGCCACCACGCTATGTCGCTGGCGGCCTCCGTCGCGTGCGCATTCACATTCGTAAGCGCCGACGGCGTCGACACGCGTGCGCTATCCACCCACACGCTCCACGGCATCGACACGCGTTCGGCGAACGGCGCCTCACCGCGTGCCAGACGCTCGCACGCGAAACCGAGTTCGGCGATCAGCACACGCCACGACACAGCATCCACGACGAGGTGATGCGCGGCGAGCAGCAGACGGTCCGACGTCGACGCGGCGCGACGCACGAGCGCGGCGCCGAACAACGGTCCGTGCGAGAGATCGAAGCCGCGTTGCAGGCGCGCAGCGGCATCGGCCTGCGTCTGCTCCTGCGCGCTTGCATCGCCCGCCTCGACGACTTCGAAGCGCACTTCGCCCGCGCCTTGCACCTGCTGATGCCAGGCGTGCGCCTCGTCGCGCACGAAGCGCAAGCGCAGCGCATCGTGACGTTCGACCAGCGCTCGCAACGCCGTGTGCAACAGTTTCGCGTCGAGCGTGGCGGGGACGTCCAGCCACACGGCCTGATTCCAGTGCGCCGGCGCCTGCGGATGACGCTCGAAGAAATGCCGCTGTGCGGCGGTCAGCGGCAGCGGCGCGCGACGCTCGTTCCACTGGCGCGTGCTGCCGGTCTGCTCGCGCATCAACGCCGCGAGTCGCGCGACGCTCGGCGCGTCGAACACTTCGCGCGGGGTGACCGCATAGCCGGCGTCGCGCAGACGCGCGACCACTTGCAGCGTGAGAATCGAGTCGCCGCCCGCTTCGAAGAAATCGTCGGTGACGCCGAGGTCGTCGCGTTGCAGCACCTTGCGCCACACATCCAGCACGATGCGTTCGCGTGCGTCGCGCGGCGCGACGCTGGCTGTCGGCGCGACCGGCGCGGCAGGCAGCGCGGCGCGGTCGAGCTTGCCGTTCGGCATCAGCGGCAACGCGTCGAGGCGCATGAACGCCGACGGAATCATATGCGCCGGCAGTCTGGCTTCGAGCGCCGCACGCAGCATGGCGGCTTCGTCCTGCGTGTGGCCGCGTGCCGGTGCGTCTGTTGTCAGTTCGCCAACCCAGTACGCGACGAGCCGCTTATTGCCACCATTGCCGCCGTCGTCGCGTGCCATCACGAGCGCATCGCGCACGCCTTCGCAACTGCGCAGCGCTGCTTCGATCTCACCGGGTTCGATACGGAAACCGCGCAGCTTGATCTGTTCGTCCAGACGCCCCAGAAAATGCGCCTCACCCTGCACACCGATGCGGCCAAGGTCGCCGCTGCGATACACCCGGCTACCCGGCGCGCCGTGCGGATCGGGCACGAAACGCTCGGCGGTCAGCGCCGGGCGGCCAAGATAGCCGCGCGCGAGCGTGCTACCGCCAATGCACAACTCGCCCTGGCCGCCTTGCGGCAGCGAACCGCCATCCGCATCGATCACGGCCAAGGTGCGCGACGCAAACGGCACGCCGATCGGCGCGGTGGCATACACCGCATCCGCCGCGACGGTCGCGCGATGCAAACAGGCCACCGTGGTTTCGGTCGGGCCGTACAGGTTGTCGACGCGGATCGCCGCGAGCGGCGAGCGCTGCCACGCGGCGAGCGCATCGCCCGGCAACGCCTCGCCGCCAACCGTGATCTGCCGCAGCGAGTCGAAGCAGCGCTTCTCCGGCTCGCGCAACCATTGCTGCCAGAACGCGGTCGGAATGCGCGCGAAGCTCACGTGCTCGTCTTCGAGCGCGGCGTTGAGTGTGGCGAGGTCCCATTGCGCGGCGCCACGCATCAGCACGCGGCCGCCCTGCATCAGCGCGGGCAGCATTTCGTGCAAGGCGACGTCAAAGTTGATCGTCGAGATCTGCAACTGCGTATCGGTGTCGCGAATCCCGTAGGCGCGCACGAAGTCGCTCAGGTGGCGCCCAAGCGCCGCATGCGACACAGCCACGCCTTTCGGACGGCCGGTCGAACCCGACGTGTAGATCACGTACGCCAGCGCTTCAGGATGCACGGCGGTAACGAGCGGCGCGGCGTCTTCGGCGCTCACGTCCTCCACTTGCAGAATGCGCCGGCCGTCGAGCAAGCTGCCCACGCGTTCGGCGCTGGCACGATCCACGAGAACGATTTCAATGCCCGCGTCGTCGAGCATCGTGGCCAGACGCGCGGCCGGATAATCGGCGTCGAGCGGCACGAAGGCGGCACCGGCCTTGAGGATGCCGAGCAACGCGCACGGCAGCGCCACCGAGCGCGAGACACAAAGCCCCACGCGAACATCGGCGAGCGGCGCGGCATGCTCGCGCTGCAAACGGCGCGCGATCTGATTCGACCACCGTTCGAGCGAGCGGTAGTCGATCGCGTTGCCGTCGCACTTCACCGCCACGGCGGTAGGCCGCGTGCGTGCCTGCGCGGCAATCGCCTTCCAGACCGGTTCAAACGTCGACGCCCCGGCTTGTGCCGAGGCAGCGAGTGCCGTAAGCGCCGTCTGTCCTGTACCACGCGACAGACGCAGGCCGGCGAGCGGCGTGGCGCCCGCGTCGGCGAATTGTTCGAGCACTTCGAGGTAATGCGCGGCCAGACGTTCGATCGTGGATTCGTCGAAGACGTCGCAGGCGTAGTCGAACGCGAGTTCGAGTGCGCCGTTCTGTTCGGCCACGTTGAGCGCCAGATCGAACTGCGCGCCGCGCGTGAGGTTTTCGATGTCACGCAGGCGCAGATGGCGCGAATGCGCGAGCGCTGCGCGATCGATGCCCTCGTAGTTGAAGAGCGTCTGGAACAGCCCGCCGTGCGAGCCGTCGCGCGTGCCGCCCAGCGCGGCCACTACCCGCGCGAGCGGCGCCTGCTGATTGGCGAGCGCGTCGAGCAACACCGCGCGCGTTTGATCGAGCCACCCGGAACACGTCAGGCGACCGGAGATCGACACCGGCAGCGCCAGCGTGTTGACGAAATAGCCAAGCGCGCCGCGGCTCGCCGCGCTTTCGCGGCCGGCCACCGGCACGCCGACGCGGAATTCTCGTTGGCCGCTGTAGCGATGCAACAACGCGGTCCACGCGGCGTACTGCACCATGAAGGGCGTCGCACGCGCCGCCTGGGCGAGTGCGTTCAGGCGTTTCACGAGACCCGCGGGTACGTGCAGCGAGACCCGCTCACCTACGTCGCTGCGTTGCGCGGCACGCGGGCGGTCCAATGGCAACGCGAGTTCGGCAACCGGCGAGGCGAGCCGTGCACGCCACCACGCGAGCTGCGTATCGAGCGCCGCGCGATGGGCGGCGTCGTTCTCGCCGCGCGCGTAGGCGGCATATTGCAACGGCGCGGAGTCGAGCGCCACCGACGGCACGCCGTCGGCGCGCGCGTCATACGCGGCACACCACTCGTTAAGCAGCAACGCGAGCGACTGCGCATCGGCGACGATGTGATGCACGTGCAGATGCACGACATGTTCGTCGTCGCTCACGCGGCAAAGCGCGACGCGCAACAGCGGATCGTGCGCGAGATCGAACGGTTGCGCAGCAAGATCGCCGAGGAAGGCATAGAGGCGCGCGTCGCGCACGCCGCTGTCGAAGGTCGAGAAGTCCTCGCGGCGCCATTGCGCGGCGCGCTCGTCGTCGGCGATCTGAGCCGGCACGCCGTCGGTCTCGACAAAGCGGGTACGCAGGATCGCGTGACGCTGCACGATATCGCCGAGCGCCGCTTCGAAAACGGCTTCGTCGAGCTTGCCGCCGATCCGTACGCTCGCCGAAATTGAATTCGCCGTGCCTTGCGGGTCGAGTTGCCAAAGCAGATAAAGGCTCGTCTGGCCGGCACTCAGCGGAGCCGGCTCATGGAGATCGACCGAGGCGAGGCGGTCCGCTTCGTCGGCGGATTGCGTAATCCGTTGAGCGACGTCGCGCAATTGCGCCACGCCCAAACGCGTCAACGCCGCCGCCTGGGCCGCGATGGTGGGATGTTCGAACACGAAGGCGATCGACAACGCGGTGTCGAACCGCGCGTTGATCGCAGCGGCCAGTTGGCCCGCGACGATCGACTGACCGCCGCTCGCGAAAAAGTCGTCGTCGCGTTGCACGTGGCGCAGCGACGGCAACGCGTGCCACAACGCGGCAATGCGCTCTTCCAGCGCGTCGCCTTCGAACGGCGTCGCTGCTGTGTGTTGCGCGTGGCTCCCAAGTTCAGCGTTTGCGTCATGCACGTAACGCGCGACGTACGCGAGCGAGCCATCCGCGAAACCCGTCGCGCAAGCGGCGCGCCGCAGCTTCCCGCTCGACGTGCGCGGCAACGCGCCCGCTTCGAGCAACAGAACAGCGCCGACCGGCTCGCCGATCGCGGCGGCCACCGCGCGCCGGATCGCATCGATCACGGTCTGCTCTGTGCCGTCGCGCTGCGCGGCGCGCGCCAGTTCCGCCGCCACGCCGATTGCTTCCGCGCCGTTCGCGTCACGCACGGCGAAGGCCGCGATCCGGCCGCTGCGCAGTCCATCGACCTGCGCGAGCGCGCGCTCGATATCCTGCGGATAGACGTTGCGACCGCGCAGGATGATCAGATCCTTCACGCGGCCGGTGACGAACAGGCGGCCGTTGTTGACGAAACCAAGGTCACCGGTGCGCAGCCAGCGCGTGCCGTCGACGGCATCGGGAACGAACGTGGCCGCGCTCGCCGCCGGCTTGTTCCAGTAGCCCTGCGCGATGCTCGGGCCGCCCAGATGAATTTCGCCGACGCGTCCATCCTGCAGCAGTTCGCCGGTTGCAGGGTCGACGATTCTCAGCGAATGATCCGGCGTGGAGCGGCCACAATCGACCAGCGGCGTCGCCGCGCGGTCTTCGCTTTCGGCCTTGCGCCCCGCGCCTTGCGCAAGTGCATTCACCTCGAACAAAGGCGCGAGCGCGCCCTCGCCCGCCACACCGCCGCTCGCGAATAATGTCGCTTCGGCGAGCCCATAGCAGGGGTACAACGCGCCTTCACGCAAACCCGCCGACGAAGCCTTGCGCGCGAACGCGTCGAGCGTGGCGGCCTGAATCGGCTCGGCACCGCAGAAGGCTACGCGCCAGCATGAGAGATCGAGGCCGTCGAACTGCTTGTCGCGCACACGGTCCGCGCACAACTGATACGCGAAATTCGGACCGCCGCTCACGGTCGCGCGATAACGCGAGATGGCGCGCAACCAGCGCGCCGGTTGTTCGAGGAAGTGCTGCGGATCGAGCAGCACGAGTTCGAAACCGAAATACAGCGGCAACATCAGCCCGCCGATCAAGCCCATGTCGTGATAGAGCGGCAACCAGCTCAGCATGACGTCGCGCGTCGCGTCGATCGACATGCCCGCGTGAATCGCGTGTTCGTTGGCGGCGATATTGGCGTGGCTGACCATCACGCCCTTCGGCTCCGAGGTCGAGCCCGACGTGTACTGCAGGAACGCGAGCGCATCGGCCTGCGGACGCTCGAAAGCGAGCGGCGCGGCGTGTTGCGTTTGCTCGGGCGTGAGCGTAATGCAGGCGGTGTCCTGCGAATCGCTGGTGAGCGCGCTCCACTGGGCCTGCTGCTCCGCGCCGACAATCGCGATACGCGGCGAGCAATCCGCCTGCATCGCGCGCAAACGTTCGAGGTGTTGCGCATGTTGCGGTTGCGGCGCATAGGCCGGCACCGCGACAAGGCCCGCATACAGGCACGCGAGAAAGTTGACGACGTAGTCGAGGCCGCTCGGCAGCAGGATCATCACGCGTTCGCCCGGCGCGGCGCGCTCGCGCAACCCGGCGGCGGCGCGCTGCACCCGTTCGAGCAACTGCGTATAGCTGAGCGCGCGTTCGTCGGCGACGCCGTCGGCCAGATAGCGCAGTGCGATCGCATGCGGACGGTAATACGCGTGGTCGACGAGTCGCGACACGATGTCGTCGTGAGTCGCGGGACCGTTGGCGTTCGGGTTCGCGTCATGCGCCGCGCGCGCGAGCCGCGACTTGCGGCTCAGGAACGGGCAGACGTCGCCGGCGCGCGCATTGTCGTCGCCGAGAAAGTACTGTTTCCACTCCAGATTGCCGGGGTCGCCGTAGAAACCGAGGTCCGGGTGCGGATCGACCGCGTCCCACTTCAGCAGACGCTGGCGCACCTGATTGCGCGCTTCGCGGCCAATCACCTTGTTGGTGATGGTGTCGACGAACACCGCGCGCGGCTGGAACAGCAGCACCATGCCCGGCCCGAGATTGCGGCTATGACGCGTGGCGAACGACGGTAACGCGCACACCACGAACATTTCGATACCGGCGTACGAAAACTCCCAGTCTTCGTGGGAGGGATCGGGATATGCATCGGCGGCGGCATGCGGGTCGACGTCGTGCAACGCCTGCAGGATGCGCCAGAACTGACGCTGATACTCGTCGTGCGACAGCGGTTCGGCATCGGGCTCGAAGAACACCGCGATATTGTTCTTGCGATAGTCGGGCATGGCCGCGAGTCGCGCGAAGGTTTCCATCGACCCCGCCAGATCCGCGGTGTCCTTGCCGTTCACGAACGCGTAAAACATCTCGCCGCGCTTCTCCGCGACGGTGCCGAAGAAGCACGGATAGGCCGGGTGCATCACCTGCTCGCGCAGCGTCGCGTAAGAGGACGCGAGCCACTCGGGCAGTTCCACCTGCGCGCCGATCGCCTCGCCGCGAATCACGCGGCTGGTCCAGTCGGCAGCATTGCAGGCGCTCGCGCGCGCTTCCAGCGACAACGGCAAAGCGGCATCGCCCGGCGTGCCGTGAGATTGATTCGGTTCCATCATGCTCCCTTGATTTCGTCGACCGGACGCGCGCCGACGCGCGCCCGCCATGCGTGCCGCTTGCGGCCACGCTGATTTAGCTGGGTTTTCGTGGGGAGAATCGCGACGCTTCGGGATGAGCGTCTTTATTCTGAAGACATGGACCGCCGCGCACGGCGGGTTTGTCTATCGACTGCGATGTTGCATGGGTACGGCTTCACGGCGCTTGCCTGGTGGCGGCCGGTTAGTGGCCAATTAGCTGCCTGGTATTGGCCTGGTAGTGCCGGGCTTCATTCAGTCCGGTTCGCGCGCGCCGCTGTTGCAGGGCTGCAGCAACGCGCGAACGGCTTACGTCAGGCCGGCTGCGGCGCGTCGAGTTCGACGACGAGTGCGTTGACCCAGTCGTCCGGGATGATCGGCTGGTGATACGTACACTCGCCGGACACCACCGTCGAGCCGTGCAAACGGCCGTCGGGAATCAGCACCATGTCGCCTTCATTCATCTTCAACTGCATGCCGACGTTGCCCCAGAACAGCATTTCGCCCGCTTCGATCGTGACGAGACGGTGATCGTTGTGAACGTGGGTCGTCGAACACATCTCGTGCGGCTCGACAAACGTCTCGCGATCGATGTCGGGAAACTCGGCATAGATGCGCGTGCTGATGCGCTGCGCGAATTCGCAGAAACGTTCGATCGCCGACAGCCAGCGCAACTGTTCGCCGAGATCCCAGCGCGCGCGTTCCGTCAGACGTTCGGCCGCCGCGAAGCCCTGCATGCATTGTTCACGTGCGCTTTCGCCGTAGCGCGCTTCGAGTTCGCGCAATGCGTCGGCGAAGCGGCGCGCGAGTTCGCGCTGGCGGTCCGGGCTGGCGTCGGGCGCGGCGCCACGATGCGTGAGATGCGGGCAGGCACGCGTCAACGCCGCGACAAACGCGAGTTGCTCGGCTTGCGCCGCGAACGCCGCACCGATCAGACCGAAGGCGCGATCGGGACGGCGCGCAAGCGCGTACAGCAGATTGGTTTTAGCGAGGCTGGTCGGCAGATAGAACTGCCAGTACGAATGCGCGTCGCGCGTGATCTCCGCCGCCGACGCCACGCGTGCGAGCAGGTCTTCGCTGCCGCCGTCGAGCTCGAGCGTGGGATGCAAGGCGGGCGGCAACGCGTCGAAGAAGCCGCTGGCCTGGGCGCGGCGCAACGCGCGGCGCTTCGAGGGCAGCAAGGCCCAACGTTGCACGGCGATAAAGCGCAGACCGTCCTGCAGATAATCGTTGCGCACGAGGCGCGCGAAGTTGTCTTCCCAGAACGCCAGTTCGTCGCCGATCAGGCGCGTCAGGCGCGCCGCGGCGGCATCGCCTTGCGTGGCGGCGTCGGTGTCGCGGCTCAGGTAGTCGAATGCATACGCTTCGAGGAACGGCGCGATCTGTGCGCCGAGCGCGCGCACTTCGTCGGCGTGATAGGCGCTGAAGTGCTGCCACGCGTCCGCGTTCGTCTGCTGCGGCAGGTTCGCCACGTCGAGTTCATAGATCGACAGCAAGGTGCGATTCGACGCCAGCGAAGGCAGGCGGCTCACGTTGTGCGTGCGCACCGGCTTGCGGAACTTGAGAAATTCGAAGTCCTCGGGACGCAGCGGCCGGCGGTGATACTGGCCGTCGAGCACGAGTTCGTCCACGGTCGCGCTACGGAACGGCAACGCGGCGGCAAAGCGCTTGATGAGGTCGACGTGGTGTTCGCTCTGTCCTTCGAACGGCTCGAAGTCGAACAAGGTTGAAAACGTTAGCGACATTTTCAGAAATCCGTTTTTAAGGAAATGAGGAGTGGCCGCTGGGCGCGCGCCGCTTTGATGCTGTGACGATCTGACGGTTTACTGTTCTACCGCGACGGCAGTGAGCGTATTCAGCACCGCCGCGGCGTGCGCTTCGAGAAAGAAGTGGCCGCCCGCGAATTCATGACGGCCGAACTCGCCTTGCGTGCATGCGGCCCACGCGTCGACATCGGCGAATTGCGCGGTGGCGCGATCGTCGCGGCCGGTAAAGACATCGATACGACATTCAAGCGGCAGACGCGGCGAACTCGCCCGACTCTGTTCCGTGTAGACCCCGCACAGATGAAAATCCGCGCGCAGCACCGGCAGCATGAAGTCGACGAAATCCGCGTCGGCCAGCAATTCCGTGGGCGTGCCGCCCAGTTCCGCGAGCTTCGCCACCATCGTCTCGCGCGGGCAGTCGAGCCAATGCGACTCGACCTTGCGGCGCGACGGCGCCACCGACGCCGATGCGCCCAACCACAACGGCATGCGGCCATCTCGTTGCCGCAACGCGTGACACAACTCGAAGGCCACCAGCGCGCCCATGCTGTGCCCGAAAACGGCGAACGGCGCGTCGCGATCGAGGCGCTGGCCGATGTCGTCGGCGAGTTCGGCGATCAGCGGGCGCCATTCGGTATGCACGGCTTGCGCGCGACGCGTGCCGTGGCCGGGCAGTTCCGCGGCAATCAGATTCACACCGTCCGGCAACAACGGTATCCATCGCCGATACAACGCCGCGCTGCCGCCCGCATGCGCGAAGCAGATCAGATTGAGCGGCGTGGAAGTGGCGAAGGTCACGGTGCTGGCGGTGCTCACACTAGGCTGCATACGTTCAGTTCGGCGCGGAACCTTGTGCGGAGGCGCTCTCTTCCATCGCCTTGCGCAAGCTCAGCGGACGCATATCGGTCCACACCTCGTCGATCCACGCGAGGCAGTCTTCCTTCTTGCCGGACTTGCCGGCTTCACGCCAACCGGCGGGAATGGCCTTGTAGTCAGGCCAGATCGAGTACTGCTCTTCGTGATTCACCACTACGTGGAAATTCGTGTTCTCGTCGCCCCAACTCATGAATGCGCTCCGCTGCGTTAATTTGATTGGCTATGCGAATGAAAGACAGAAGTCCGCCTGGAGTGATCTCCATAAACGGTCCCGGCTCGCGAAACTCAGTTTTCGCGAATGACAATCATTCCCATTTGGACTCGAAGGTTAGAAGCCGGAACCGAAGGTGTCAACCGTCAAATCCGACGAAATGCGCGATGCATGTTTCCCATGAGCCGTTTCCGCCGATCAATCAATGACTTGCCGTTAAACCGCATTGACAATATTTATTTTTCTACGCGAAACCGTAGCACTACGGACAATATGGGTTTGCTGGAAGGCGTCACGGAATTCGATTAGGATCACGCGCGCATTCAACGAGCATTGCTCAAGAATTCATCGCGCATAGCGTTCGCCATGCCGTTTTCGACATCGCTCAGGTAAGTTATACGGACCGGAGAATGTTGCCGCCCATTACCCGGTCTTTTATACCGTCGTTATTGTTTCTATTCAGAGGCGCGAGCAGACAGACGACCCGCGCATGCGTGGGTCGTCCGGAAACCTGGCTCCAGCTTTAACGAGGGCTCAGGGTGGCACGGGTCCATCGAGCACGGTAACGCGCAGCGCCGGGTCCGCTTCGATCTCGGCGCGCGTGAAGGGCACCTTCAGCCACGCCTTGCTCGCGTAGCGCCGGGTGTAGTCGCTCTCGTGGCCGGACGCGGGGTCGTCGGATTGCGAGGTGGCGAGGAACGTGTAGGCCTGCGGCCCGGTATCGTCGAAGCCGACCACCTGCATGTAGGTGTTGCCGTTGGGATTGCCGTCGAGCGAGAAACCCTCCGGCGAATCGATCTTTTCCTGTGAACAGGCCGCCGTGAAATAGCCTTGCGCGGTGCAGCCGCCGAACAACGGCACGCGCACGCCGTCACGCGCGGCGTAGAGCGCCGCGCCGCGCGGGCTGTCGGGTGCGAGACCCGCGCGATGCAGATCGTCGGCCGCCGTCAACAGCAGGTCGCGCGCGGTCGTGCCTTCAAAACTCAAACCGCGCGGCGTGTTGAGCGGATCGGCGGCACTGACGGGCACGCGATACGACCAGCCGCTCTTCTCGTGCTGCAGATGCGTCCAGAACACGTCCCACAGGTTCGCGCCACGCGCGTGCGGGTTGCCGGTGTCGTCCCATTCGCGCAGCGCCTTGCACGCCGATGCAAGCGTCTCGCTCGCGTCCGCCGAAGAGGTCGAAGAGGTCGATGGGGTTGATGAGCCACCGCCGGTTTCACCACACGCCGCCGCCAGCACATCGGACTTGAAGCGCTCCGCTGAGAGCGCCCGGCTGTTCAACACCATCTGACGCACGCTCGCGCTGTCCGCGAGACGGCCCGGATAGCCGTCCCGGCCATCGAGACGCGCGCGGATCATCTGCAGCCCGAGTTGCGCGCGCAGCGTCATCTCCTCCTGGGTATCGAAGATCGCACCGTAGCCCGCCAGCGGCTGCGCCGGATTCGCGAGCGCGTAAGTGTTGTTCATGTTGGCGACGTAATCGCCGCGCGTGAGGCTCGGCATGTTCGCGAGCGGCAGTTTGCCGTTCGCGCCGGACCAGTTGCAGGCCGAGCGCGAACCGTCGAGCACCGGCACGCCGCGCGCTTTTTGCGCGAGCGCCGCCGCGACCGGCTGCACCGTGCACTGGGCGGACAACGCGGGCGGCACGTTCGGTATCGCGCCGATATCCGCGTACCAGGCACGCCGGTCGTTGCGTCCCGCGGCGAGCGTGTTGACCCACGGCATCGACGCGTCGTCGCGCGTGATCGCGATGAAGTCCTCCAGCGAAGCCGCGCGGTCCCAGCGCAGGAACGTGTCGAAGGTCTGCGCGTTGGTCTCGTTGACGTCGCGGATCGCAAACGCCGAAGCGGAATTCGCGGCGAGCGCGGGCGAGAAGCCGGAGAGATCGATCAGCGGTCCGAAGCGGGTGCGATAGAGCGTACGTGTGATCGGCTGAAGCGTGCCGTCCGCCGCGCGCACCTGGATCGTGATCGGCACGCGCTGCATCGTTTCCGCTTTGCCGTCGACGAGATACGTGTCCGGGCGCCCCGGCGCGAGCGCGAGCCGGAACAGGCCGAAGCGGCGAGCGGTGGACACGGTCAAGCTCCAGGCCACGTTCTGGTTGAAGCCGATCATGATGACGGGCGTGCCGAGAAACGAAGCGCCGCTCACGTCGAGCTTGCCGGGAATCGTCAATTGCGCCTGATAGAAGCGGTCGGGGCCGCGCCAGAACCAATGCGGATTGCCGAACAGCAACCCGTGCGGCGTGCCGGTGGCATCGCCGCCGAACGCCATGGCGTTGCTGCCGATGCCCGCTCCGCCGCCGGCTTGCAAATACGGCAGCGACGTCACTTGCTGCGGCTTGCCATTCAACGACACGGCTGGCTTCGATGCATCCGCAGAAGCCGCGGGCGGTTGCGCGTTCGCGATCGCGTGGACAAAGCGCGCGTAGCCGCCCGCATACATCGCGGCCAGCATGCGCCGATAGATATCGCGCGTGTCGATCGGCTTCACCCAGGCCTGGCCGCGACACGCGGCGTGCGCACCCGCATGGGCGCCCTCGCCCAGTTCACGCAGATAGCGGTCGTAGCCCGCCGCGAAGCCGCGCGCGAGCGCCTGCGCTTCGCCGGATTGCTGCTTCTCGAACGTGGCGAGCGCCGTGTCGTCGACGAGAAAGCGGAAGTAGAAATCGGTGTCGATGTTGGCCGGCCGGCCGATGGTCGAATACGCCTTCGCCTGCGCAGCCGGTCCGAAGTAACGCGAGCGTTCGCCGCGCCAGGTGACGAAGCCGTCGGCGAGTGTGCAGAGGTCGTCGGTGGCCTGCGCATAGCCGTAACCGTAGCCGAGACCAGCCCAGTCGTTTGCTTCGATATGCGGAATATCGTAGGCGGTGCGGCTGATCCGCGCGTGCAATGCGGAGTCATCCGTTGGCAAATCGGTCTGCACATCCTTCTGCAAATCGGTCTGCACATCCGTCGCGCTTCGGTCGAGTTTCCCCGCCACGCAGCCGGACAGCGCCATCGCACAGGCCGCGAGCAGCGCGGCGGCTTTCATGCGCTCGCGGCAGCGTGCCGTGAGCTTTCGTTGCTTCGTCGTGTTCCACAGAACCATCCAGTGCCTCCCCTAGGCTGGCACGCCGATGCGTTGCGGCAGGCAACGAGCCGCCGCAATGCACCGAGCTTTATCACGGCGGCTGAGTTTAAAGCACAGGGCATCGACACCGCAAGAATGCGAATCATTTTCATTTGGAGGGAACTTTGATCGTCTGCGCGGTTCGTTTTCATCTGCCGCGCGCCACGTCGCTGATCAGACAGCGGGCACCCTCGTGAAGCGACAACGGCTGGCAATACGGCGACCCAGGAATATCAGTGGTCGAAGAGTCTCGCGGTGATTCTGCTGCGCTATACGCGCCGCTATTTCAAGGTGCTGCCGTTGCTTGAAGGCGCAGTTCCTGTTCGCGCAGTTCTGGTATTCGCTGTTTTCGCTGACCATGGCCGCGACCGTCGCGATGCCCGTGATCGCGCTGGTCACGCGCCGCGTGTGGAGCGACGTCGCCTATCTGTCCTACTTCGGCTACGCGAGCGCCGTCACGATCAGCATTCTGCTGGTGATGGCATGGGTGCGCCGCACGGGCAGTTTCCGGCCGTTCGACGCGAAGGTGAGCTCGTGGGAAGGCATGGCGTTCCTGTTCGCGCGCTGGCCATGGTCGCTGCTCGGCATCGGCTCGGCGCTCGCCGACTGTCTGCACGGACGGGAATTCGCCTTTCGCGTGACGCCCAAAGGCGTGTCCGTTGACGAGCGCCCGCCGTTGCGCGTGGTGCTGCCTTATCTGGCGATCTCGCTGATCTGCAGCCTGCCGCTCGTCATGATCGACGACACCGGCAATGCCGCGCGGCTTCTACGTGATCTCGAGCGTCAACGCACTGGTCTATCTGGCGGTCGCCCTGCTGATCGTCGTGGCGCATGCTCATGAGCAAGGGCAACGTCTGTCCCTGCTCCGCCTGACAGCCGGCGACGGGCCCGCCGTGCGCCGCGTGGCCTTCGCGGCCGCTGTGCTGGTGCTTGGCATGGGCAAGACCGAACGCTTGCCGGAAGGCGCGAACGCACTGCTCGGGCATGACGTCTCGGCGCGAGCGCAAGCCGTGCCGGAAGTGGTTGTGGCGCAGCCGCAATTGCTCGGCGTCTACGACCCGGAACACGCGTTCCCGGCCAGGAACAATGCGATCGACATTGAACATATCTTCGTCTCGTGGGACGACCCGGGCGCGCCGACGCTGATCCAGAACGCCCACGAGTATGCGAACCGAACCGTCTCGACCGTCAATGGCTGGTGTCGATCGAACCGTGGCCGGCCCGCTCCCGCAACAGTCACACGCTGCTGCGCGATATCCGCACGAGCGGCGCTCCGTGAGCTTTTGACGATCCGCGCTTGACGGGCGGATTTTTTACGACCACAATCTTTCCACTGTACAGATTGGTGACCTTTAGCTCCTGGCGAAGTCACCGCCTTACCCCCTCGTTCGACGCCAACCCACGCGCCACCGCGCGATCCTCGCGTCATTCTGGAGATCACCATGACTTTTCTTCTGACGTTTGCCCCGTTCCTCGCCTTTGCGGTAATCGAGCGCCTCGCCGGTGCGCAGGCGGGACTGGCCGCCGGTGCGATCGTTGCCGCCGCACTGCTGATCCGCGATTTCGTGAGCCCGGTGCGCCGCATCAAGCTGCTCGAAGTGGGCACGTTCCTGCTGTTTGGCGCACTGACGCTCTACGCGCTGACCAGCGACGTGCAATGGTCCATCGCCGCCGTGCGCTTGCGCGTCGACGGGGGACTCATGCTGATCGTTCTCGCCTCGATCGCTTTGCGCCGGCCATTTACGTTGCAGTACGCACGCGAAACCGTGTCGCGCGAACTGTGGAACAGCCCCGAATTCATCCACGTCAACTATGTGATCAGCGCAGCGTGGGCAGCGGCGTTCGGCGCGCTCGTGCTGGCCGATATCGCCATGGCTTATGCGACGGCGTTGCCGCATTCGGTGGGCATCGTCGCTACGGTTGCCGCCCTCGTTGGCGCGTTCAAGTTCACCGCGTGGTATCCCGCTCAACACGCGGCAAAACGGGCCTGATGTTTAGCGGCACTTAATCGTTTGGCGACTCGCTTGCCGACTCGTTTGTCGAGTCCCGTGCCAGCCAGTTTCCATGAAACCCGTTCGGCACGCGGTGCGGAATCTCCACCGTCGCCAGCGGTCCGGCCGCAACGTTCAACGCATCGAGCACCAGCAGATCGCTGCGCGCTTGCGCTCCACGGAACACGACGGCCAGGATCCATCCATCGCCTTCGGCGGCACCGGATGTGGCATCGGGCACACGCGGCACGAAGACCGGCTCCGATGTCGCGTCGCCCGCCGGCAGGTCGAACACGTCGCGCGATTGCGGGTTGGCGTGATCGATATGAGCGATTCGCGTGAAGAGACCGTCCTCTCCGTCCGAATGCGCGGCCAGCCATCCATGACGATACGGCGCGCCGGCAAAGCGCTCGTCGATACGCGGAAATTCGCCGCTGATATCGGCAACGAGCTTGCTGGTGAACACGCGCGCGTGGCTGCGCAAATCCAGCGTCCAGCGACACAGGCGCGCATGACCGACGTCTTCGACCGGGCGGCCGTCAGGCCAGGTGAAATTCGGCGGAGCATCGAATTGCATCACGTCCATGTAGAGACAATCGTCCTGCTCCCATGCGTTCATCACGTGAAAGACGAAGCACGCCGGCCCTTTCCACCACTCGATCTCATCGCTGCCGTCGCGCCGCATGACACCCACGAACGCGCCGAACTGCGGCTCCCACGCGTAGGCCGGACCGCCCGCACGTAACCTCGGCAAGCTCGCCGTCAACGGCGTCACGGGAAACAGCAGATGCCGCGCGGTCATCGCGAAGTCATGCACCATGCTCGCGTAGGGCGCGTCGAAGCGCCGCAGATACGTAACGTGGCCACTCGCGTCGATGCTGCCCGCCGTGATGCCCGCGCCCAATCCATTCGGACCGCCATAGCCGAAGAACAGCAGTTCACCCGTTACAGGATCGAGCTTGGGATGCGCGGTAAACGCGCCATGCAACGCGCCGCCGAAATCGATCTGACCAAGCGTATCCAGCGTGCGCGCATGCAGTTCGACCGGCAAGTGCGCTTCCTCCAGCGCAAGCAGACGCGTGCCATGCCTCAGCACGTTGGTGTTGGCGCTGCCGTCGTCGTACGGCAGCGAGTCGTCCGCGGAATCACCGAACGCGTTGCCCCGCGCGACACCGCGCTCGCGCTCGGCGAGCCAGCGTTGCGTGCGGACCCAGCGGTTCCGGTAGGTCACGCCCGCCTCCGCGAACTCGAAGCGGTGCACCATGCCATGCCCCGCGAACCAGTGCTGCGCCGGATCGGGATAAAGCGGATTGGGACCGTTGCGCACCAGCCCCCCCGCGAGCCCGGACGGTAACGCGCCATGCACGCGCAAGGGCCCACAGTCCGCCTCGAAGTCGGTTGGCGGCAAGTTGGCCTGAAATGCCTCTGCGTTCGTCTGCTCGCTCATACGGTCACCCCATATTATTCCAGTGGAAAGATTTTGACTTTCACGGCCCTTTTGGTCAACATGTCTTTTCAAGACCAGAAAACCAGAGAGTTCACCGCCGCTATGAAAGATGGGTCGTCAACAGGCCGCAAAGCCGCCGCATCGTCGAAAACAAAGAAAACCATGGCCACGGCAACGCAGGACAAGCCCTATCACCACGGGTCGCTCCCGCAAGCGCTGCTGGCCGCTGCCGAGGCCGTGTTACGGCGGGACGGCATACGCGGTCTCACGCTGCGTGCGATCGCTCGCGAGGCGGGGGTGTCGCACACGGCGCCGCAGCACCATTTCGGCGACACCGCCGGCGTGTTGAGCGAATTGGCCGCGAGCGGTCATCGGCGTCTGGCCGCGAGCATGGCGGCCAAGGCGGAAGGCGAAGCGCCGGGGCGCCCGCGGAACAAAGCCGTCGCGCGCGGCTACGTGAGCTTCGCGGTGGAGAATCCCGATCTGCTTCACCTGATGTCGCGCAACGAAATGCTCGATTACACGCGAGCGTCGCTGATCGAAGCAAGACAGCTTTCCGCGCGTGCACTCACCGGCGTGCTCGATAACCCGCCGAAGGACGCGCCGAGCGCAACCGCCGCGTTCGGGCGGCCGGATGCCGCGCAAGCTATCGCAATGACAGCCGCGTGGGCGTACGTGCACGGTCTCGCTTTGCTGTTGATCGACGGCCGTCTGAAGGCGTTGGCCGCATCAGTCGATGGCATTCGGAACGCGGAAGCACTGGTCGATGCGGTCATCGACCAGTTTCAGATCGTTCAGGTTGCCGGCGCGCAGAAAGATGCGCCCGCAACCAGCAGCCGGAGCCAGAGCCGCGGCGGCAGCGGCAAAAAATCCAAAGCGGAAACGCCGCAGTGAGCGGCAAACGCCAGCGCAGCATCGGCCATGCACATGCATGGCCCACACCGTCCGCCCAATGAAACGCTTTGAATTGCTGGCCAACACCATGGCCGACGAAATCCGCTCGGGCAGCCGGCCGGTCGGCACGCGCATGCCATCCGTGCGGCAACTCACCACGCAGCACGGCGTCAGCCAGTCGACCGTATTTCGCGCGTATTACCAGTTGGAAGAGTGGGGGCTGATTCGCGCCCGTGAGCGCTCGGGTTACTACGTCGCGCCAGGCGCAGCGCTCAAGCAGGAAGCCGCGCCACGACCGCCGCTCGCGGTCGAGTCGGCCAAGGTCGAAATCAGCGACCTCGTTTTTTCCGTGCTCGAAGCCGCGAAGCATACCGACGTGGTGCCGCTCGGTTCGGCCTTCCCGTCTCCGCAACTGTTTCCGCTGCAACGTCTCGCCAAGTCGCTTGGTCACTCCAGCCGCCTGATCAGTCCGTGGAGTACGGTGGTCGATCTGCCGCCCGGCAATGAAGCGTTGCGCCGTCAGATTTCGCTGCGCTATCTGGGCATGGGCATTGCCCAACCCATGGACGAACTGGTCGTCACCAACGGCGCGCTGGAAGCGCTCAACCTGTGCCTGATGGCTGTCACCCGTCCCGGCGACGTCGTCGCGATCGAATCGCCGGGGTTCTACGCGGCCCTGCAAGCCATTGAACGGCTTGATCTGCGCGCGGTGGAGATTCCCGTCGACCCGGAGTCCGGCATCGATTTGCAGGCGTTGCAGGAGGCTTTCGAGCGGCATCCGATCAAGGCGTGCTGGTTCATGACCAGCTTTCAGAATCCGACCGGCGCAGCCATGCCGCAGGACCGGAAACAGGCACTCGTCGACCTGCTGGCCCAGCACGACGTGCCGCTGATCGAGGACGACGTGTACGGCGAGCTGCATCACGCGGCAACCCACCCGCTACCCGCGAAGGCCTTCGACACGAAGGGCCTGGTGATGCACTGCAGTTCTTTTTCGAAGACGCTAGCGCCGGGCTATCGCATTGGCTGGGTAGCCGCCGGGCGGTTCGCGCAGAAGGTGCAGCGGCTGAAGTTGATGACCACGCTATCGGCCAGCATTCCCGCTCAGGCGGCGATTGCGGATTACCTTCAGCATGGCGGCTACGACAAGCATCTGCGGAAACTGCGCGGTGCGTTCCGCACTCAGTTGGCCGCGATGGATGCCGCGCTGCGCCGCTACCTGCCCGACGGGTCGCATTGGACCCTGCCGTCCGGCGGCTATTTCTTGTGGCTTCAGTTGCCGCCGCAGGTCGATGCGATGCAACTGCACCGTCTCGCGATAGCGAGCGGTATCGGCATTGCGCCGGGGCCCATATTCTCCGCGCGACACGAATTCAGGCACCACGTGCGACTGAATTTCGGGCATCCGTGGAGCGACGGTATGGAAAGCGCGGTCAAAACGCTGGGTTCGCTGATTGGGCCGGCGAGCTCATAAACCGCGCCGCGCCTTCAATGCGCGACGTTGATCGCCAGCTTCACCAAACCGAACAACGTCGCGCCGAACCCGGCAGCGAGCGCAACGGCGACCACCGGCAACAGCGGCAGCTTGACGTCCGCAATGTCGGCCTGATGCGAAGCGCTACGGCGAATGCCGAAGAAACTCCACAGCACGATTCGCGTCATCTTCAACAGATTCATGGCATCACCTTCTCAACGCAGGATTGTTCGCAGTATCTTTTATCTCAGGCCTAAGTCTGAGCTGCTCCAGCCTTGAAAAACAGCAGCAGTTGACGACAATTCCAGCGCAGCAGTCCACTCTCCCGCGCCCCGGCAATCCTTCATGCGTGGCGGCATTCGCAATCTGCTAGCGTGTTTTACGCGGCATCTGCTCCTGTTCAGCGAGCACCATTGGTTTTATCGTTCGTTCGATCCTTGCTCCATCCAACGAAAACGACGCTCAGCAAGCCTGCGCCTTGTGCGGCGGCAGCGGCGGCAGACGCCCCGGACCATGTACCACTACACCCCGTTTGACCAATCCTTCGTGCGCAGTCGCGCCGCGCAGTTTCGTAATCAACTCGAACGCTGGCAGGCCGGCAAGCTGAGCGAAGACGATTTTCGTCCGCTGCGGCTGCAGAACGGCTGGTATGTGCAGCGGCATGCGCCGATGCTGCGCGTCGCCGTGCCGTATGGAGAACTGTCGAGTGCGCAGTTGCGTATGCTCGCCCGGATCGCGCGCGACTACGACGCGCCCGAGGCCGAGGTCTATCGCCTGGCCAGCGAAGCACAGCGCAAGCTCGGCACCGCTCGTTTGCCGACGCACTACGCGCACTTCACGACCCGCACCAACGTCCAGTTCAACTGGATTCCGCTCGCCAAAGCCGCCGACGTGATGGACCTGCTGGCGAGCGTCGACATGCACGGCATCCAGACCAGCGGTAATTGCATCCGCAACATTTCCTGCGACGAACGCGCGGGCGTCGCGCCTGATGAGAACGCCGATCCGCGCCCATTCGCCGAAATCATGCGGCAATGGACCACGCTTCATCCCGAGTTCGCGTTCCTGCCGCGCAAGTTCAAGATCGCGATCACCGGCGCGAGCGACGACCGCGCCGCGACCGATTGGCATGACGTCGGCCTGCGTCTGCTGCGCAACGACGCAGGTGAATTGGGATTTCGCGTCACGGTGGGCGGCGGCATGGGCCGCACGCCGATGATCGGCACGGTTCTGCGGGCGTTTCTGCCATGGCGGCAGATCATGAATTACATCGAGGCGGTGGTGCGCGTCTACAACCAGTACGGACGTCGCGACAACAAGTACAAGGCGCGTATCAAGATCCTGGTGAAGGCGGAAGGTCAGCGCTACATCGACGATGTCGACGAAGAATTCCGCCAGATCGTCGAGCACGACGGCGGTCCGCACACCATTCCGCAGGCTGAACTGGATCGCGTCAGCGCATGTTTCGTGCCGCCGCATGGGCATGGCACGGAAGCACCCGTCGACCTCGAAGCGACCGCGACGCTACAGGCCGCGGCCATCGCGACGCCGCAGTTCGGACGCTGGCTCGAGCGCAATGTCGCGGCGCATAAGAACCCGTCGTTGCGCATTGTGACGCTGTCGTTCAAACGTCTGCTGCAGGCGCCCGGCGATGCATCGGCGGATCAGCTCGACCGGCTCGCCGATCTGGTGGACCGTTTCTCCGCAGGCGAAGCGCGCGTTACTCATACGCAGAACGTCGTCCTGCCGTGGGTCCACGTCAACGACCTGCTGCCGCTCTGGCAAGCCGCCCACGACGTGGGACTCGCCAGCGCCAACGTGAATCTGCTCACGGACATGATCGCCTGCCCGGGCGGCGATTTCTGCGCGCTCGCCAATGCCCGCTCCATTCCGGTCGCGCAAGCCATTACCGAGCGCTATCAGGATCTCGACGAACTCAACGACATCGGCGAAATCGATCTGCACATTAGCGGTTGCATCAATTCATGCGGCCACCACCATAGCGGACATATCGGCATTCTCGGCGTCGATAAAGACGGCAATGAGTGGTATCAGGTGACCTTAGGCGGCTCGGACGGCATGCTCGCCAGCGGGCGGGCGCAACCGGGCAAGGTGATCGGCCCATCGTTCTCCGCGCTCGAAGTGCCCGAGGTGATCGACGCGCTGCTTTCCGCGTACCTCGACCTGCGAGCGACGCGCGACGACAAGCACGAGTCGTTCATCGACACGGTGCGGCGCGCGGGGATCGAGCCGTTCAGAGCGGCGGCGGATCGCGTCCGCACGCACGCGGAGAACGCAGCATGAACGACACCACGCGGATCAGGTTGCTGACGGTGCCGGAACACACGTCGGAGCCGGCACGGCACGTCGTTGCGTTAGCGAACGACGAAGACCCTCACGACCGGAAGAGCGAAATCGCCGCAGCGGCACGCGTCGAATTGCATTTCCCCAATTTCACCGACGGACGCGCTTATAGCCAGGCGTATCTGCTGCGCCGCCGGCTCGGCTTCAAAGGCGATCTGCGCGCCACCGGCGACGTGCTCGTCGACCAGTTGATCCAGATGGAACGCACCGGCTTTTCCAGCGCGGTTCTGAAAGAAGGCATCGACCCCAACGAGGCGCGGCATCAGCTCGACCGCTTCCCGGCGTTCTATCAGGGCGACGTGATTCAGGACGCGCCGTTCCGGCAAACCTGAGCCGCCTGCGCGAAAACGGACCATGTTGCGACATCCTGAAGCCTCACCCGACGCGCTTTTATCGATGTGCCCTTCCCGCTCGATCCTTTCCCGGATCGGTCAGAAGTGGACGATGCTGGCGATCGTCGCGTTGCGCGAGGAGCCTTTGCGCTTCGGCGAAATCCGTCGCCGCATTCATGGCGTTTCCGACAAGATGCTGACCCAGACACTCCGGCAGATGGAACGGGACGGGCTCGTGCAACGCTACGCGTACGATCACCAGCAGCAGCGCGTGGAATACGGCTTGAGTCCGCTCGCGCAGAGCGTGCTGCCGATCGTGACCGAATTGAAGCAGTGGGCGGAGCGTTCAAGCGAACTTATCGAATCGAGCAATCTGGTGTTCGACCGTAAAAACGTGCCCTGAAACGCGGCATTCAAGCGTGCCGATACTTTCCAATCACTGACAACGCGAACCATTCGCCACCAAGGCACGCCGCTTGCGATGCATGCAAGCCGGACCTCTCGACTGACGCCTGCCACGCAGGCTTTCGTGACGCCCGACTCCCACAAACCCGGAGAACGCGACATGGACCTAGTCGATGATGGCGACACCAGCCGCGCCGGCCGCGTGCGCAGACGGCGACGTTCGCGCGTTTTATCCCGCTATGCGGGTCGCCCCATTCGTCTGATCTGGCGTTACGTGGCACGACACAAGTTCGCGCACGGCGTTGTTCTATTCAGCGTGGTCGCGGCGGTGGGCTGCGCATTAGCTTCGCAATACGGCATCCGCAATCTGATCGACGCATTGCCGGGCGGCCGCGCTCATCCTCAAAACGTGGTGCGCGCGTTCGCCGTGCTGGTCGTGCTGATCCTTGCCGACAACCTGTTCTGGCGCGTCGCCGGCTGGATTTCCGCGCGCACGTTTGTCGCAGTGACCGGCGATATCCGCCGGGAAATGTTCGACTATCTCGCTGGCCACGCGCCGTCATTCTTCTCCGACAAACAACCCGGCGTTCTGTCGAGCCGCATTTCGGCCACGGCCAACGCGGTTTACGTGCTCGAAAACACGGTCGCATGGACCGCGTTGCCGCCGAGCCTGACGGTCATCGGCGCCATCGCAATGGTGGCGGCCGTCAGCGTTCCGATGAGCCTCACGCTGGTCGGCATTTCGGCGGTGCTCGCGTTCTGTCTGTTTCTGCTGGCACGCAAGGGCACCGCCCGGCACGAGGCATTCGCGAAGCAGGCGGCGTCGGTCGATGGCGAACTCGTCGACGTGATCGGCAATATGGGGCTGGTTCGCGCGTTCTGCGCGGTGTTCCCGGAACGCCGGCGCTTCGACGGCCAGCTCGCCGCCGAGAACGATGCGCGCAAGCGCAGCCTGCTGTATCTGGAGAAGCTGCGGCTGTTGCACGCGGTCGCGACTTCGATCCTCTCCGCCTGCGTGCTCGGGTGGACGGTGTGGCTGTGGAGCATCGACCAGGCCACCACCGGCGACGTCGTGCTGATCGGCTCGCTGGGTTTCTCGATCCTGCACGGCTCGCGCGACATCGCGGTCGCGTTCGTCGATCTGACCCAGCACGTCGCCCGCCTTGGCGAAGCGTCGGAAACGCTGCTGATCCCGCATTCCATGCCCGAGCCCACCAAGGCCGCGCCGCTCGAAGTCCGCCGCGCCATGGTGGATTTCGAAAACGTGACCTTCGCTTATCCAGGCCGGCGGCCCGTGCTCAATTCGCTGAATCTGCACATCGAAGCGGGCGAGCGCGTCGGTCTGGTCGGTCCCTCCGGCGCGGGAAAATCCACCGTGCTCGCCCTGTTGCAACACTTCTACGAGCCGGGCTCGGGCACGGTGAGAATTTCAGGGCAGGACATTGCGCACGTCACGGTGCAAAGTTTGCAGGCTGCGCTGTCGATCGTTCCGCAGGACGTCACCTTGCTGCATCGCTCGTTGCTGGAGAACATCCGCTACGGCTGTCCCGACGCCAGCGAGGCCGACGTGCGCCGCGCGTGTCAGGACGCACATTGCCTGGAGTTCATCGCGGCGCTGCCGGAAGGACTGGAGACGATTGCCGGCGATCGCGGCGCCAAACTGTCCGGCGGACAGCGCCAGCGTATTGCGATTGCGCGGGCCATCCTGAAGGACTCGCCGATTCTGCTGCTCGACGAAGCGACCTCGGCACTCGACACAGCTTCTGAAATCGCGATTCAGGCCGCGCTCGAACGGCTGATGAAAAACCGCACGGTGATCGCGATCGCTCACCGGCTGTCGACGCTGCAGAGCTTCGATCGAATCGTGGTGCTCAATCGCGGCCGCGTCGTTCAGCAAGGTTCGCCGGCTCAACTGGCGACCGTGCCGGGCATCTATCGCGACACGCTCATGCGGCAGATCAAACGCACGCCGGCACCGCGGCCCGATCTGATGTAGGCAATGCCTTCATGATCGGCGTTGCGAGCGCTCACCCTGTAGCGAGCGCCCGACCCGCGCTCATTACGCGTTGTTCGCCGGATCGACGACCGCCGACATCGCCTCGCCGATCGCGTAGAACTGACCGCCGGCGATGTAATGCAAACTGCGCAACGCGGGATCCGCGCGCTCGAAATTCCAGTGACCGTTTTCGAAAACACGCGTATCGGCCCATGCACCGACCACTTCGCCGATGAACAGGTCGTAGGTTTGCTGGTTGTGCGGCTCCGGGATCACCTTGCAGGCGAGCCACGCGGAACAGCCGGCGACGAACGGCAGATCGTAACCGTCGATACCGAACAAACTCACCGCCGACCGCTGCAGCTTGTCAGGGTCGCTCGCGAGGCTCACGGTGCCGACGTCGTGCGTGAGTTGAAGCTGCGCCACGGTCGGCACCTGAATGACGAACGTGCCGGTCTGCTCGATCAGCGCGCGCGTGCGGGTCGCTTTGTCGAGCACGACCGTCAGCTTGGGCGGCGAGAAATCGAGCGCGCACGACCACGCTGCGGCCATCACGTCGTCCACGCCGTCGTAACGGCCGGACACCAGCACCGTGGGGCCGTGATTGAGGAGCCGGTAAGCCTTCTTCATGTCGACCGGTGCGATATGACTGTCCATGCGGATTCCTTCAGAGGCGACGTTGTTCACGTCTCATGTTGCAAACCAGACGAAGCTTATCTCAGACGCCCGCGCGGGGTGACGGGAACGCCCACAGCGCGATTATTGGCGTTACGCGGTCCGGTCACGAGCAGTCGATTATCATTAAGTCGATCACATCACGTGAAAAATCCGGTGGTTGGATATGACGAATACAGGCAAAGCATTGATCATTGGGCTGGTGCTAATCGACCTCGGTGTAGTCGGTTATCTGCTGGTTCCTAGAGGTGAACGAACGACCGCGGCTAGCGGCGCGACAGGCGGCACGGTGGCAACCAGTGCCGTCAGCGCCGCGGCGGTCGGGCCCCGTGCCAGCGACACGCACGTCGTGGCGGGCAGCGTGCTGCCTACCGTGCCGTCGTCCGCTCAAAGCAGCGGCGAGATCGCGGCAGTGGCGCCGCTGCCGCCGCCGCGCAAGCCGAGCACTCATGCAGTCAAACCGGTCACGATTAACGCATCGGGCGAGACGAAAACGGCTGCGCCGCAGACAGCGGAAGGCGCGCATGGCGATATCAACCGGCAAGGCTCGAACCCGGTTGCAGCGGCGATGACCGACGCACTCGTCAAGGAATCGGCCAAACCCGATCCGTCGCTGCCGATGCCATCGGCGCCGCCGTCGGAGCCGCCCGCCGCGCGCGACGGGCCAACTCCGCGCGGGTCGAACCCCGTTGCCGCCGCCATGACGCAGGAACTGGTGAAGCAATCGGCCCGCGTCGATTCGGCGTCGCAACCGCCGGCGCGATCCGGCACGCAGTGAAGGCGCGGGAACGTCGATAGCGTCGGCGCGAACAACCGTATCCGCGCATTCCTCACTGAGCCTTTTTCATCCCCTCCCGCACGAACTCAACGAAACGCTTCACGACCGCGTCGTCGCGCGCGGCTTGCCATGCGAGTCCGACGCGCCACCTGGCGGCCGCATCGCGCAACGGCAGCACCCTTGCGTCGCGCAACAGATACTGCGCTCGCGACGGCAGAAACGCCGCGCCGACGCCCGCCGCCACGCCCGCGAGCACCGATTGAATGTCGTCGGCTTGCTGTATGACGTTGGGCACGAAATTGTGTTCGCCACACCAGTGGTCGATTTGCGCGGCCAGGCCGGGACCGCGTCCACGCGCCAGCGCAATGAACCCTGGCTCATTCAGTTCCTTCAGATTCGACGGAATGCGTTTCCAGCGCGCGTGCTGCGGGATCGCCAGTGCCAGCGCCTCATCGAGTACCGGAAAAGCGGACAGCCCCGCTTCGGCCGGCAGGCGCAGAAAACCCACGTCGAGTTTTCCGGCAAGAAGCCGCCGGCTTTGCTCCGCAGAAGAGAGGTCGTTCAGCGTGACGCTAACGTTCGGATAGCACCGCCGGAAACCGGCGATCAGTTGCGGCGCTTCGGTGAGCGTCGACAGTCCAAGGCCGACGCGCAAATAGCCGCGCGTGCCGCTACTCGCCTCGCGAGCCCGCGCGAGTATCTCGTCGGCGTCGCGGACCAGACCCGCCGCGTCGGCAAGAAACGTCTCGCCGAACACCGTGAGTTCCGCACCATGCCTGCCGCGCTCGAACAGACGCGCGCCAAGGCTCGTTTCCAGCGTGGCGATCTGCTTGCTCAGCGCGGGTTGGCTGACACACAGCACGTCTGCTGCATGGCCGAAATGGCGCAATTCCGCGACCGTCAGAAACACGCGTAGGAGTTTGAGTTCCATTCCACGAAGTAATCGAAAGCATCGAATGTTTCATTTTACTTATTGAATGGGGAGCGGTCCAATGAAGGCGTTTTCTCCATCGGGTTGCGAAGATGTCTTCCTCGTCAGGTCCCTCGCTTCGCGTGGCTTCTATCCCGCTCGTTTCATGTCGCGGCGACGCCGTGCAGAATGTCGCGCGCGTGGTGACGTGTCTCGCGAACGCCGCGTGTCAGAACATCGGTCTCGTGGTGTTTCCGGAAAGCTGCCTTGCCGGTTACGCGAGCATGGCGAAGTTGCCGCGCGCCGAACTCGAGGCCCTCGCGGAATCGCTCGACGGACCGTCGATCCACGCGGTGGCCGACGCGGTCGAACAGACTGGCGTGGCGGCCGGCGTCGGGATCGTGGAGCGCGCCACCGACGGACGGTTGTTCAACAGCTACGTCGTGTGCCTGCCTGGCGGGCAGCGCCATTGCCACCGTAAGTTGCATGCGTTCGAGCATCGGCGGATTGGTAGCGGCGATCGGTTCACCGTGTTCGATACGTCGTGGGGGATTCGCATCGGCATTCTGATCGGCGCGGACAATTACCTTGTGGAGAACATGCGTGTGACGGCGTTGATGGGCGCAACGCTGTTGATCGCGCCACATCGAAGCTTCGGCGGACGCAGTGCGGGCGGGATGAAAATGCAGCCGGTGTCGATCGAACAAGCGAGGCGCGGTGAAAACGCACACAGGGCCTTCGACTCCAACAACGAAGCGCTGTCCGACTTACCTCACTGGCTACCCGCACGCGCCGCAGACAACGGTCTGTTCATCGCCTTTAGCGACGGCGCGGATGTCACCGATAACTCCTCCGTAACCGGCACAGGCATGATCGTCGATCCACGCGGCCGAACGTTGGGCTCGAACAGCGGCGATACGACCAACACGCTCATCTCAGCCGACATCGAAGCCAGCCTGACCCACAACAGCGCCGGCCGCCAATGGCTTACCGCGCGCCGCCCCGACCTCTACGGGCTGCTGAGTCGGCCAGAAGACCGCCGCACGACAGAGTTCGAACCACGCAGCCTCTCCCCACGCGGCTCGATCGCCGTCAGTTTCGCGCAAGTGGGCCGCAACCGGTTGATCGGATAGCACCCTCCGTCGCCAATTTCCCAGCAAACAATCCGGTCCTGCGTCAAACTGCACGCCTCGTTCACCATCGTTGCGTGCCATGCAATCACCTGACCTCAACCTGCTGATCGCGCTGGACGCGTTGCTCGAAGAAGGCTCCGTGGTCGGTGCCGCGCAACGCATGCATCTGAGCGCGCCCGCCATGAGCCGCACGCTCGCGCGGATTCGCGACGCCGTCGGCGATCCGATTCTCGTCAAGATCGGCCGGCGGATGGTGCCGACGCCACGCGCGCTCGCGCTGCGCGACCAGGTGCGCGCGTCGGTGGAAAACGCGGTGCGGCTGTTACAGCCCGAACGCGAACTCGATCTGGCCACCCTCGAACGCACGTTCAACCTGCAGGCGAACGATACCTTCGCCAGTTCGTTCGGCGGCGGCGCGCTGGATCGCATCCGGCGAGAAGCGCCGCGTTCGGTGCTGCGCTTCGAGCCGGGCAACGACATCGAGGCGCACGTCGTGCTGGACGGCAAGACCGACCTGCTGATCACCTCGATGCGTCCGTTAGGGCCGGACATCCATATGCAGCGGCTGTTCACGACCGCGATCGTCGGTCTCGCGCGCGACGATCATCCGATCTTCGACGGCGAAATCACGCCGCAACGTTTCGCATCCTACGATCAGGTGAGCGTGTCGCGCCGCGGCCGTGCCACCGGTCCGATCGACGTCGCACTCGCGGCGCTCGGCTTGACGCGCACGGTGTCGCTGGTGGTGCCGTCGTTTCATACCGGCGTGTTCGCGGCCGGCTCGTCCGACCTGATCGTCGCGTTGCCGGACCATGTCGCGGCGACCGCGAAAGCGCTGGGCGTCCGCGTGCGATCGTTTCCGATTCCCATGCCGCTGGAGACCATCGTCGTGATTCAGGCGTGGCATCCGCGTTTCCAGAGCGACCCGGCGCATCAGTGGCTGCGGCGCGTCGTGCGGGATGCGTGCGGCGGATAGCCGGTTTTTTTAACCGAGTTCGCCTCGCCTGATGCGTGCGTTCAACGCACGCATCGATTGCGAAAATCGCAATTTCCGAATCGATCGATGCTTCGTAGACTGGCTCCTGTCCCATTCCTGGAGCCAGCATCATGGGTTTTTCCGACGCGGTCGGCGTGACCGAATACGCGCTTGGTTTGCGTGGCAGGCGGGTCACGTGAACTCCGTCGTCAATCCAGCGCCCGCTCTCGCGACACCAACGCAAACGCCACCGCAAGCACCATCGCAAGCAGTACCCCAGCCCCAAGCCCCCGCGTTCACCACACGGGTGGTCGTCGGGCTCGTGGGCGTGTTGATCGCCGTCGTGATCGCGCAACTCAACGACCACGTCACCGACGTCGCCATGCCCGACATTCGCGGCGCGCTGGGCATCAGCCGCGACCACGCGTCGTGGTTGAGCACCGCTTATCAAGTCACGCAAGTCTCCGCGATGATGTTCGCGCCGTGGTGCTCGGCAACCTTCTCGCTGCGACGCTTCACGATCGGCGCGGTGGCCGCGTTCGCGCTGCTCGGCGTGGTCTTTCCGTTCACCTCGACGTTCGGCGCGCAGTTGACCTTGCGCGCGCTTCAGGGACTCGCGGGCGGCTGCCTCCCGCCGATGCTGATGACCGTCGCGCTGCGCTTCCTGCCGCCCGGCATCAAGCTCTACGGCCTCGCCGCCTACGCGCTGACGGCCACCTTCGCGCCGAACCTCGGCACGCCGCTGGCGGCCCTCTGGACCGACTACGCGGGTTGGCGATTCCTGTTCTGGCAGATCGTGCCGCTCGCGTTGGTATCGATCGGCATGATGGCGTGGGGCTTGCCGCAAGACCCGCTTCGCCTCGAACGCTTCGAGCAATTCAACTGGCGCGGCGTGCTGCTCGGTTTCCCCGCCATGGCGATGCTGGTCATCGCGCTGGAACAAGGCACCCGCGTCGGCTGGACCGACGCGCCGTGGCTCTGCGCGTTGCTCGTCGGCGGCGCGGTGATGCTGGCGCTGTTTCTCGTCAACGAATGGTTTCATCCGTTGCCGTTCTTCAAGATCCAGTTGCTGGCGCGGCGCAATCTGTCGCATGCGCTGCTCACGCTCGGCGGCGTACTGCTGATTCTGGTTGCCGTGCCGAGCCTGCCCGCCGGCTATCTGGTCGAGGTGCGCGGCTACCGGCCGCTGCAGCTCGCGCCGCTCGCGCTGTGCGTCGCGCTGCCGCAACTCGTTGCGTTACCCGCGGTCGCCGCGCTGTGCAATCTGCGGCGCGTCGATTGCCGCTGGGTGTTGGCGGGCGGACTCGGTCTGATCGCCCTGTCGTGTTTCGCGGGCAGCTTCATGACGTCCGACTGGATTCGCGACAACTTCTACACGCTGCAAATCATGCAGATCGTCGCACAGCCCATGGCGGTGATTCCGCTGCTGATGCTCTCGACCAACGGCATGACGCCGCAGGAAGGGCCGTTCGCGTCCGCCTGGTTCAATACCGTGAAGGGCTTCGCCGTCGTGGTCGGCACCGGCGTCACCGAGGGCCTGACGACAATGCGCGAGCGTTTCCATTCGAACGTACTGATCGATCAGTTGGGCAACCGGCCGCAGGCGTTCGCAATGGCGCAGCAGGACATTGCGGCGCGCCTGCATGTCGACGCGCATGCGGCGCTGGCGCTGCTCGATCAGCAGATCCGCGAGCAGGCGCTGGTGCTCGCGTCGGCGGATGTTTTCCGCTTGATGACCGGCGTCGCGATCGTGTTCATTCTGCTGATCGCGGTGATCCCGACGCGGGTGTATCCGCCGCGCGCCGCCGTCACGCCGCCCGCGCCTGTGCTCACCCCGACACCCATGCCCGTCAAACAGCGAACCGATCCACCGATCCGATCGAAAAAGTAAAAAGGTTGACCTATGTCTGAGTCGAAGTCGAACAAGAAAATTTACGCCGTCGGCACGGTCGCGATCGTGCTGCTCGGCCTGTGCGCCGCGCTCGCCTACGGCGTGTTGAAACCGTCCGGACCCAGCACCGACGACGCCTTCGTCAGCGCCGATTTCACCGTAGTCGCGCCGCGCGTTGCCGGTCAGATCGTCGCACTCGGCGTCGACGACAATCAGTTCGTGCGCAAAGGACAACTGCTCGCGCAGATCGACGACCGCGATTACGCGGCGGCCGTCGACGCGGCAAACGCCAACGTCGCGGCCGCGCAGGCGGCAATCGACAACGTGTCGGCGAGCCTCGTGCAGCAACGGTCGCTGATCGATCAGGCCGCCGCGACGTTGTCCGCCGCGCACGCGAACGCCGTGTTCGCGCGCGCCGACGACGCCCGCTACGCCGACCTCGCGCAACACGGCGCCGGCAGTACGCAGAACGCGCAGCAGGCGCGCTCGCGGACCGACACCGCGCTAGCCGATGTCGCGCGCAACGACGCCGCGTTGCAAGCGGCCAGACAGCAGGTCGCCGTGCTGACGACCCAGCGCGAGCGCGCCGAAGCCACGCTCCAGCAGACGCAAGCCGCGCTCGATACGGCGCGTCTCAATCTGTCGTGGACACGCATCGTCGCGCCGATCGACGGCGTGGTCGGGCAGCGCGCGGCGCGCGTGGGCGCCTACGTGACGCCGGGCACGCCGCTGCTCGCGGTCGTGCCGTTGCAACAGGCGTACGTGGTGGCGAATTACCAGGAAACGCAACTGGGCAATGTGCGCCCCGGCCAGGCGGCGGAGGTTCGTGTCGACACCTATCCGGGCATGGTGTTGCAAGGCACGGTCGACAGCTTTGCGCCCGCGACCGGCGTGACGTTCGCGGCCATCGCGCCCGACAACGCCACCGGCAACTTCACCAAAGTGGTCCAGCGGATCCCGGTCAAGATCGTGCTGCAGGCGGGCCAGGCGTCGCTCGATAAATTGCGCGTCGGCATGTCGGTCGATGCGACGATTCGCACCGGCAACGCGCCTGCTTCGTCAGCCGGCGAAAAGGTCGCCGCGCGATGAATACGCTGATCTCACGAATCGCCCTGGGCGTGTGCGTGCTGGGCCTTGCCGCCTGCACGGTCGGGCCTGATTTTCACCGGCCGGCGGCGGCGTTGCCGGATCAATGGGAAGCGGGACATAGGGGCCAAGCCACGCCCCTATCGACAACACCGTCGCAGATCGTCGACGGCGCGCTCGATCCGCAGTGGTGGAACGTGTTTCACGATGCCGAACTGTCGTCGCTGATCGCGCGTGTCGCGGGTGCCAGTCTCGATGTCAAAGCGGCCGGCGCACGGCTGATGCAGGCCCGCGCCGCACGCCGTGTGAGCGGCGCGGATGCGCTGCCTTCGGTTGAAGGCACGGCGTCGTATCAACACGCACGCTCGAGCCAGAACGGGCTGCTCGACGTTGCCGGGCTCGGCGGCAAGCACGATTACAACGTGTGGCAGCCGGGTCTCGACGCGTCGTGGGAACTCGATTTGTGGGGCCGCGTGCGGCGCGAAACCGAATCCGCCGATGCCAGCGTCGAAGCCAGCGCGGATTTGCGCCGCGACGTGTTGCTCGCCACCCTCGCCGAAACCGCGAGCGACTACTTGCAATTACGCGGCGTGCAGGCGCAGCAGCAGATCGTTCAGCAGAATCTGGAGATCGCGCGGCACAGCCTGGCGTTGACGAAAATCCGTTTCGCCGACGGCGTCGCGACACGTCTGGACATGGCCGAAGCCGCCGCGCAAGTCAGCACGATCGAAGCGCAATTGCCGTTGCTCGACAACCAGCACGCACGCCTCGTCAATGCGTTGAGTTTTCTGATGGCTGCGCCGCCGCACACGCTGGACAGCGAGTTGCGCGCGGCCGCACCGATTCCGGCGCTACCGTCGCGCGTGCCGGCCGGCTTGCCGTCGGAGCTGGTGGAGCGCAGGCCGGACATTCGCGTCGCCGAAGCGCATTTGCATGCGGCGACCGCGAGTATCGGCGTAGCGGTCGGCGACTTTTATCCGCGCGTCACGCTGTCGGCGAATCTGAGTTTGCAGGCCATGCATTTCGGCGATCTCGACCAGTGGAGTTCGCACATGTTCGGCGTCGGTCCTGCGTTGAGCGTGCCGCTATTCGAAGGCGGTCGGCTGAAGGGACAACTGGCGCTGCGCGAAGCGCAACAGCAGGAAGCCGCCATCGCATTCCAGCGCACGGTGCTGAACGCGTGGCACGAGGTGGACAACGCAATGAGCGATTACGACGCGCGTCAATCGCATCGCGACAAGCTGGCGGAAGCGGTCGAACAGGACCGCATCGCGCTCGACAACGCGCAACGTCAGTATGTTGCGGGTGCAACGGATTTTCTGAACGTGCTGAGCGTGCAGAGGGATCTGCTCGGTACGCAACAGGCGCTCGCCGCGAGTTCGACCGAGGTGGCGGTGTCGCTCGTCACGTTGTTCAAAACATTGGGTGGGGGTTGGCAGACGGCGTTCCCCACCTCGTCGAAGCGTGCAGACCCAGGCGGCACAGCCCGCGTTTCCGGAGAAAGAGACCATGACTCTTGATGTCCAGGCATTTAGCGTTCTCGACGTCGCGCAGTTTCCGACCGTGATCGTTCGCAACGAAGCCATTCGGCCCGGTTATGCCGCGCAATGGGAACGGGAGATGGAGGCATTGATCGCGCACGCCGTGCCGTTCGTGATGTTTCATATCGAGGTGCGCGACCACGAAACAAACGACGACTTCAAGCAGCGTGGCGTGTGGCTCAAACAGAACAAGGCGGCGCTGGCGCGCGTGTGCAGGATGCTCGTGACCGTCGAGTCCGACGATACGAAGCGCGAGACAGCGCGAATTCAGGGGCGCGGCGCGACCAGGGCGTTCGGCATTCCGCATCGCGCGGTGGCGACGTTGGCGGAGGCTTGGGATATTGCGTCGTATCGCGCGAAGGAAGCGGCGCAAGTTGAAGGGGAGCGCTAGCGCCACGGAGATGGGCGAACGCCACACCGCATCGCAGCGCTTGCTAGAAGCGCCGGCGTTGGTGCCGCCGCCTGGCACGCGCGCCAGGCGGTAGCACGCACACTAAGCCGTGGTCGCGTACCCCAGCCGCTCAAAGGCCTTCACACGCGCCCGCTCGACACCCAGCACGATCGCGCCGAGCAGCACCGCGTCGGTGCCGGTCGCCGAGACGGCGAACTCGGGCACCGGAATCGGCAGCCACTGCGCGAGATGATCGCGGATCGCCGGCAACAGCAAAGAACCGCTCCGGCCGACACCGCCGCCCAGCACCACCAGCTTCGGATCGAGAATCGGAATGATCGACGCGAGGCCCCACGAAAGCTGCCGCGCTTCTTCCGCCACGCAATCGAGCGCGCGCTGATCGCCGGCATTCGCCGCGACGAACACCTCTTCCGCATTCGCCACCGTCAGCCCGCGCCGCTGCGCCTGCGCGACGATCCCTTTCGCCGCCGACGACGCTTCGAACATCGGCCGGTACACGCCATCCGATTTCGCGCCCACCACGGGCGCCGCGGGCAGCACCGCGATCTCGCCGGCAAAGCCATGCGCGCCGCGATGCAGACGGCCGTCGGCGATGATCCCGAGACCCACGCCCGTACCGACCGACATGAACACGAAGTTGTCGACGCCGCGCCCGAGTCCGTGCTGCTGCTCGCCGAGCGTGGCGAGATTGATGTCGTTCTCGACGAACAGGTCCGCGTCGAGTGCCTCCCTGAGCGACGGAATCAGCCCCGGCCGCTCCAGATCCGGCAGGTTCGGCGCGAGACGCAGCCGGTCGTGGTCGGCGTCCAGCACGCCCGGCGAACCGAACACGGTCGCGAGCACCGCGTCGCGCGAAACCTGCTGCTCGTCGAGCATTGCGTCCACGATCTCGACAATGCGCGCGACGAACCGCTCCACTTTGGCGGGCGTGCGCTTGTCGAGCCGCGCCACCACCGTGCCGGTCAGATCGGCGACCGCGCCGCGAATCCATTCCGCACCGACGTCGATCGCGACCACGAAGCCCGCTCTGGCGTGCGGTGCGTAAAGACGCGGGGAACGCCCCGCGCTGCCGCCGCGCACCCCCGTCTGCTCGACGAGACCCAGCCGTTCGAGATTGCTGAGCGCGGCCGTGACCGTCACTTTCGACAACCCCGTACTCTCCGCGAGCTGCGGGCTGGAGGCGGGCGCCATCGACAGCAGATGCTGGTAAATCGCCCATTCGTTGCCCTGGCGTACGAACGCGGGGCCACGGGTGACGGTGACGGTCGGCTGGCTGTGCTTTCTATGCGCGTGCATGGGCTGTCTGGTTTCGGGATGGCCGATCCTATCAACGACTGTACGGCGGGGCAAGCCGCCGCCCTCGCCGACTTAATGGAACATTTTTGGCTCGCTTGAATTAGTAAAGAAAGTTTCCTATCATTCGGCAACACAAAAATGAGATGAATGCCGAAGCATCCGATCAACGACGCGGCGAGCGCCGCATGGAGATATCGATGAGCGATTCCACCTGGCGGGAACCGTCCCCGCAAGTCACGGCTGACGCGGCCGCCGAGCCCGCGGCCGAGGCGCCGCACTTCCGCCGCTCGGTCGGCCTGTTCCCGGCGATCGCCGTGAACATGATCCAGATTTGCGGCGTCGGGCCGTTCCTGACCATTCCGGCTATCGTCGCCGTGCTGAACGGGCCGCTGGCGATCATCGGCTGGATTCTCGGCGCGGTGTTGTCCATGGCGGACGGCCTCGTCTGGGCGGAACTCGGCGCGGCGATGCCGGGCGCAGGCGGCACCTATCTCTATGTGCGCGAAGCGTTCCAGTACCGCACCGGCAAGCTGATGCCGTTCCTGTTCGTCTGGACCGCGATGCTGTCGATTCCGCTCATCATGAGCACGGGCATTATCGGTTTCGTGCAGTACCTCGGGTTCTTTCTGCCGACGCTGTCGGCATGGCAGACACACGCCATCGGCGTCGGCGTGACCGCGCTGGTGGTGCTCGCGCTGTATCGGCGGATCGAATCGATTCGCGCGTTGAGCACGGTGTTGTGGGTCATCATGATGCTGGCGGTCGGGCTGACCATCGCGGCCGCGTACTCGGATTTTCATCTGAGCCTCGCGACCACGCTGCCGCCGGGCGCGGGCGATCTCGGCAAATTCTTCACCGGCCTCGGCGCCGGCCTGATCATCGCCATTTACGACTACGCCGGCTACAACACCACCGCGTACATGGGCGACGAACTGAAAAACCCCGGCCGCGTGATGCCGCGCTCGATCATCGTGTCGATCATCGCGATGATGGTGCTGTACCTGACGATGCAGATCGGCGTGATCGGCACGGTGCCGTGGCAGGAGGTCGCGAAATCGACGTCGGTGGCGTCGCTGGTCGTGGAGCGCAACTGGGGGCATACGGCGGCCGCGATCGTCACGGTGCTGATCCTGTTCGCCGCGTTCGCGTCGGTGTTCGCCGGCTTGCTCGGCGGCTCGCGCGTGCCCTTCTACGCGGCACGCGACGGCGTGTTCCTCGCCGCCTTCGGCAAGCTGCATCCGAAGCACAACTTCCCGCACGTCGCGCTGATCGTGATGGGCGTGGTCACGGCGGCCGGCACGTTTTTCGACCTGACCTCCGTGATCAACATGCTGGTTGCGGTCGCGGTGCTGTTGCAGTCGGTCGCGCAGATTGCGGCGCTGACCGTGCTGCGCCGCCGTCAGCCGACGCTCGAACGGCCGTACCGGCAGTGGCTTTATCCCGTGCCGAGCCTGGTCGCGCTGGTCGGCTGGCTCTACGTGTTCTATGCGACCGATCATCAATCGCAGTTGATGTCGACCGGCTGGCTGGTTCTCGGCCTGATCGCATTCCTGATCTGGGCGCGCGTGGCGCGTCAATGGCCGTTCGGTCCCAAGCCGATCCGCGAAGTATTTCTCGAACGTCAGATGAGCAGCACCGCAACCGCCTCCGCCAATACGCAAACGCATGCACGTTAACGACCTGGATGAAACCCGGCGCGCTGGCGCCGGGCCGCATGGATTTCTGCTGGCGATCGATTTCGGCGGCACCAAGATCGCCATGTCGACCGCCACGGAAACCGGACAACGCCTTCACGAAGCGGAAATTCCGACCCTGGCGCAACAAGGTGCGCAGACCGTCATGCGCCGCATGTTCGACGCGGCGCGAGCGTTGATCGCGACGACCGCGGCCGACGTCGGCGGTGAATTGCTTGCGGCCGCTGCCGTTACGCCGGGCATCGTGGAACCGGACGGCATTCGCCTCGCGCCGAACAACCCGGGCTGGGACCGGCTCGCCTTGCACGACGAACTACGCAGGGGTTTCGCGATTCAATGCGTCGGCGTTGAAACCGACGTCAAAGCCGCCGCGCTCGCGGAAGCCCGTTGCGGCGCGCTGGCCGGCGTCGAGTGTGGTCTCTACGTGAACCTCGGAACGGGTCTCGCGGCGGCTGCGGTTGTCGGTGGGAAGGTGCTGCGCGGCGCGCATGGCGCGGCCGGCGAGATCGGCTATCAGTTGCGCGGCGTGCCGGGCGAAACCCTATTCGCCGATGGCGGCGCGCCGCTGGAAGACTTCGTGTCGGGCCGTGCGATCGGCGAGCGTGTGAGCGCGCTGCTCGGACGCAACGTGAGCACGCGCGAAGCGTTTGCAATGCGTGAGTCCGTGCCGCAAGTGAAGGCGCTGCTCGACGACACGCTCTACCGCCTCGGCGTGCATATCGTCAATCTGAGCTTGATGCTGGACCCGTCGCGGATCGTGATCGGCGGCGGCATGGCGCGGATTCCGGGTATTGCGGACGACATCCGCTCGTTGCTGAAACGCGCCGTGCCCTATCCACCGGAGGTGATGATTGCCGCTTTCGGTCACGGCGCGGCGCTGCAAGGCGCGATCGTGGCAGCCGGCGATGCCTGGCGCGCGCGACGTGTGCCGCCGGGTCTTGCGCCGTTGCGTGCGGTGGAGCCGGCGTTGTAGTTAAACGGTGGCCGCCATGACACGCGCTACTCGTTGCTCGTTGCGCAACGCATCTGGCACCTGCCTGGCACCCGCTCGCAGCACGCTCCGGCCGAACCCAGGCACATGACGTGCTACCGCAACTCCCTGGTAAGAGGTTGACTGCCGGACTCGTCCGGCACCCATCCCGACACATAAACCAGGAGCCGAAAATGAAAGCGAACACACTGATCTGCGCTGCCGCGCTTGTCGCGATCTGCGCGTCGCAAGGCGCGGTCGCCCAGGTGGCCGGCCTGCAACCGCTCGGTGGCACGGTGGAGCAGACCAACGCGTTGCTGAAGGGCTGGAGCGTGCGCCGCGCGCTGGTCGACGAACCGGTCTACAACGATCTCAACGACAAGATCGGCAGCATCTACGACGTGATCATTGCGCCGGATCGCAAGGCAACCTACGCGGTCGTCTCGGTGGGTGGATTCCTCGGCATGGGCAAGCACTACGTGGCGATTGCGGTCGACCACTTCGAGATACGCGACGGCAATCTGTTCCTGCCCGGCGCAACCAAGGACGCACTAAAGTCCGTGCCCGAGTTCGAGTATAACAAGCTCGAAAAGGCGACCAAGCCGCACAAGGTCAGCGCGAATTAACGGGTAGCGGATAAGTAGCGGGTCAATGCAGGCCATGCAACGCAACGTGTGCCAACTATGCGACGTGAGGTGACGTGAGACGACGCGTTGCACGGCCTTCAACGCGTCGGGGCCGTGACCAGTTGCAACGGCGTCTCGATCACCCTCGACAGGTCGCCTTCCCTTCTCTGCTCCGTCACGGCTTTCAATGCCACGTCGAGCCCGAACACGGCCTGGCGGTCCGCGAACTGATCGATGGTGGCGAGTACGCGGCCGTCGGCAATCAACGGCTTGATCGCGTCGATATCGTTATAACCGGTGATCGACACGCCGCCGGTTCTACCGGCGTCGCGCACCGCATCGACCGCGCCCATCGCCATGTTGTCGTTGCCGCACAGCAGTCCGCGCAGTTGCGGATGCTCGCCGAGCATCGCCGCGGCGGCGTCGCGGCCTTTGCCGTAATCCCAGTGGCCCGATTGCACCGCGACCACCTTGATGCCCGCCGCGCTCATCGCCTCCCGGCCTCCTTCCGTGCGCTGCTGGGCATTGCGATCCGCCGAAATACCTTCGATGATCCCCACTTCGTCGCCCGCCTTGAGCCGCCCGGCCAGCACCTTCGCCACCTGCAGCGCGCCCTTGCGATTGTTCGGCCCGACGAACGGCACGGAGATACCGGCTGCGTCCTGAGACGCGTCGTCGAGCGGATTGTCGATCGTAATCACGATGATGCCCGCCTTGATCCCGCGCGCGATCACCGGCGTCAGCGCCTTCGAGTCGGTCGGCGCGATCACGATCGCGTCCATCTTCGCGCGGATCATGTCTTCGACCATGCGGATCTGCACCGCCGTGTCACCCTCCGACGCCGTACCGCGCACCGTCAAACCAAATTGCGACGCGTAATGCTGCTGGTAGTTTTGCGCGGCGTTCTGCATGGCGGCCGTGAACGGATCGGCAAGCGACTTCAGCACGAGGCCGACCTTCAGCTTGCCGCCTTGCAGCGCCTGAACAGCGGGCGAGGTCAGCAGACCGGCCGCAGCGAGCGTGCCGGCAAACAGCACGCGACGGCGCATGCTCGAAGGCGAGTTCTGCTGGGGCATGGCCCAGGAAGACCTGCTTCGGGGCGTCTTCTGCGTCATGAACGTTTTCCTCCTCCGCTGGCCTGACGAAACGTACTCCGCACCCTGACGCCTGTGCACGGCCGCGCTCGCACGCTCGCATGGCGGCGAGCATCAAGCCGGCTTCAACGCGAGCAAGGCCGCGACGATGTCGTCGAACAGCGGACGGCTGCCGATCTCTTCGCTCAGGCAATTGTCCTTCAACTCCGCGAGCTTCGCCGCCACGTCGGCCGGTGTGTCGAGCCAGTCGCAGCGTTCGAGCAACTCTTCGAGCAGGCAGCCGTAAGCGCGAACTTCGAGACGCTGCAGCGCGGCGCCGGTGTCCGCCTCTTCCGTGCGATAGATCGATGCCGCGCCGAAATCGCCCAGCAGCGCGTGCCCCTGACCGTCGTACAGAATATTGTGCGCGTACAGATCGCCATGCATGATGCCGCGCCGATGCAAATGACTCGCCGCCGATGCGATGCCTTGCGCGATCGCCCACGCGGACGCCGGATCGAAGCGCGTGCCGGCGCCGTAGATGTCGCGCGTACACGATTCGAGGCTCGGCGGACCGCCCAGGTTGCCGAAGCGCGGATCGATCAATTCCATCACGAGTCCGTGCGTGCCCGCCGGATGGTCCGCCACTTTGCCCGCCACCGGGATCAGGTTCGGATGAACGCCGGCCTGGATGCAGGCGGCCATCTCGCAGTCCGGCAAACCGTCGCTGGTCACCGCGCCCTTGAACAGCTTGACCGCGACGGGCCGCGCGACGCCTTCGTGCGGCGCCGACAGTTCCGCGCGATAGATCACACCGGAAGCGCCTTCGCCCAAAGTCTGTTCGAGTTTCAACGCGTTCCATGGGATCGCCGCGATCGGCGTATCGACCAGCGCCGAGGTTTCTAACGCTTCGTCGAACGGATTGCCGGCGAAGGCCAGCCAGGCGAGCCGGGGCAGGCGTGTCAGCCAGTCCGGCAATTTATCGAGCTGGTTCGCCGCGAGACGCACCAGTTCGAGCCGCGTGCAAGCAGCCAACGTGTCGGGCAACTCATGCAGTTGATTGCCTGCCAGCATCAGCTTTTGCAATTGCGTGCAGCGGCCGATTTCCGCCGGCAGCGCTTCGAGCCGATTGTCGGTGAGCACGAGCCAGCGCAGCAGCGGCGGCAACGCGTTGCCGGACACTTCGCGAATACGGTTGGCCTTGAAGCCGATCATGCTCAACTGCTCGCATTGCCCCAGCATGGGCGGCAACTCGGTGAACAGGTTGTCGGACGCAAAGAGAATGCGCAGCTTGCGCAGGCGCGGCAAATCGTCAGGCAGCGCACTGAGCGCATTGCCGGACAGGTCGAGGACTTCCAGCGTGTCGGCCAGATCGAAAATCTCGCGCGGAAATTCGCTGAGTCCGCACGCCAGTTTGAGCTGGCGCGCACCGGCGAGCTGGCCGGCCCGCAGTCGTTCAAGTGTCGTGGTCAAAGTCGTGGTCTGGCTATCCGTTGCCGGTACGCGTTGTACCGGGGGCCTCAATTCTACTGAGTCGCGGCGAGCGGGTCCGCGTTCGCCGTGATTCAACCCATCGTCACCAAAACGCCCCACACGGCGCGCACATCTGTCATGCTTTCACACCAATTGGACAGCAAGATCTGGAGCGCGGGCAGCGGGCTCGAAGTTCACACTGTTGAACATCGGCGCGCACTACGCGACATCGCGGCGTCGCCTTACCGGCATGCCGGCCTCCAACCCGCCAGGAGAAGCACCGTGACATACGCATACAAGTTGATGGATTCACCCGTCGGACAGTTGAAGCTCGTCGCAAATGGCGAACGGCTGGCCGCGATTCTGTGGGAAAACGACAAGCCGAACCGGGTTCGTCTCGGCGCGCTGCTTGAGGCGAACGACCGCCCGATTCTGATCGAAAGCGAACGGCAATTGAACGAGTATTTTGCCGGCAAGCGCCAGGCGTTCGACCTCGCGCTCGACTTTCAGGGCACCGAATTCCAGAAGAAAGTCTGGCACGCGCTGTTGACGATCCCGTTCGGCCAGACGCGCAGCTACAAGGATATTGCGCTGCAAATCGGCAATCTCAACGCCGTGCGCGCAGTCGGCGCGGCGAACGGCAAGAACCCGATTTCCATCGTCGCGCCGTGCCATCGGGTGATCGGCGCGTCCGGCGAGCTGACCGGGTTCGCGGGCGGACTGGCGAACAAGATGCTGCTGTTGTCGCTGGAGGCAGGGCAGACTTCGTTGGAAGCGGCAGCGGATGGGGCGATTGCAACTTCTGCTTCTGCTTCTGCTTCTGCTTCGGCACCCGCGCCCGCTCCTGCCCATAAGGTCGAGGCACGCGCCAAGCCCGCACGTCACGCGCCGAGCGTCGGCACGCAAGCGTCGCTGTTCGGCAATTGAGAATCGAGAATTGGGTCAAGGCGCGCGGTTCGTTGCCGCGCGCGAATCGTCAGAAGTTCGCGAAGAACGCTCGCGCGGCCACCATGCAGAACGACGCGACCAGTTCGCCGTGATACGCCTGCAACACGGCGGAAGCGCCGCCATCGGTTGCACCGCCCGCCACCGCCTGCTTCGCGAGCGACGCCTTGGCACTCGCGAAACCCTGCCTGATCGGCGCATACGGATCGTTCGGTCCAGTCACAGGCGAGTCCACGTCCAGCACCGAAGTCAGTCCCGCCGGCACCTTTGCGTTCAACCAGTACGCCTGCTCGGTGCGCGCGTTGAAGAAGAACACCGTCGGGTCCGCCTCGCCGCCGCACAGTTGCACCGGCGCGTGCGGCACCCAGTTGCGTAGATCGTTGCGCTTGAACGCCTGGCGCAGCGGCTGCGTCGGATTCGCAGCCGGGGTCCACGCTGCGGTGGGCTGCGGGAACGCGCCATCGGGATGAGCGGCGGCGTCTTCGAGAAGACCCAGTCGATAAGCGTTGCGCACGAGATTGGCGTCGCCGAATCCCGCCGCGGACACCGGCTTTAACGCGACCGGCACGAGTGGCGGCGCAGCGGGCGGCGTCATCGCAGCGAATTGCGGCGCGGGCGGCACGCTGCTGAAGAGCTGCGTCGGCGGCAATTTCTTCGCGGCGAAAAGTGCGTCGAGCGGTTGCAAACTCGGCAGCAGGGTCTCAATGCCAGGCGCGTACGCCGCTTCATAAAAATCGCCGGGCTTGCGATAGATGTTCCCATAGGCCCGCTGATAACCCGTCACGATCAAGGTCGTGAAGAGCGTCGAACCCACGTTGACTTCACCTTCGATCAACGCGTCCGCGGTCGCGGCCAACGCGTACGGACCCGATCCCGGCGCCGATGCGGTCACCTTCACGCCGGCCGCCTGCAACGCGCGATGCGTCGCCAGCGCCACGAAGCCGCCCTGCGAATAACCGGTCACGAACAGCTTGCCGTTCTCACGCGCTTTTTGTCCCCGCTTCGTGTCGTTCAGCACGAGGCGCGCGGCCCGCAGCGAGTCGATCACATCGGCGGATTGCTGGTCGGCGTTCAGATACGGGTGATACGGCAGATCGGAGCCGGCATAGCCCGCGTAATTGCTCGCCACCACGATATAGCCCTGCGCCGCGTACATCGCGGCCACGGCGAGGCCTTCGCCGGCGCCGTCCGTGTTGGCGGGGTCCGTTTGCGTGATGTCGGCAAGGTTGTATTGACGGTACGGCGTGGTGCCGTGCGCGTAGATCATCAGCGGACGTGGCCCGCTGCACGCGGACGCGTGTCCGGTGGGGAGCATCAGCGCGCCGCTCGCCTGAGTCGGCTCGCCCGCGCCGCCGATCGTGCTGTAGCGGAACGTCACGATCTCGACGCCGCAAGCGGGCTTGCCGGCAATCTGCGCGAGCTGCTGACCGGAGGCATTCGACGCCAGCATTTTTGCAAACGCCGCGGCACTGAGCCGGAGCGACACGTGATGCTCGAGCAGTTGGCCGCGAGCCTTGCACCCCGTGTCACAACCGGAGTCGGCCTGCACACCGACACTGACGCCCGACGTGAAACCGATCAGCAGCCCGAGGGCGGCATTTCGCATCGCTACACGCATGTGAGGCTCCGTTTTGTTGGTATGACAACGAATAGGCGGCCTTGCAAGGTGAAACGAGTATAGGTGAACCGATCCGCAAGCCGCTAGCGCGATCTCACGGCAGAACGACGACGCGATGACGCAATGACCCGGTCACGCAAGCCTCAGCGCGACGCCGGTATCGCCGACATCACCAGTTCTTCCGCTCGCGACAAAAACAGCTTCAGCACCGGCGACGTATTCGCGCGGCTATAACCGATCACCAGATCCACACCCGGCGCATCGCCTTCGAGCGGCCGGCTCACGACCGACCACGGCAGCAGGTTGTTCGCATACTCCGGCATCAACGCGAGCCCGCGCGTGGACGCCACCAGCGACATGGCCATCGCCAGATTGTCGACGCCATGCTCGGGCGTGAGCGTCACGCCGCTCTCCTGCAGATACTGTTCGATCACGTCGTGCAGCACCTTCGCCTTGTTCGACGCCATGATGAACGTCTCGCCGACCAGATCCTCCGCGCGGATCGCCGCGCGCCCGGTCAACCGGTGATCGCTTGGCATCAGCACGATGAGCTTTTCGCGGTACACCACTTTGTAATCGAGATCGAAGCCCGGCTCGGCGCGCAGAAACGCAAGGTCGAGCTTGCCGCGCGCGAGCGCATCGGCAAGGTCCGGCGAGTAATGGCTCGATACGGTGACGTCGACGTTCGGCAGTTCGTCGCGCAGCACCTGCATGGCGCGCGGCAGCCAGGTCATTTCCTGGCCGGTCAGAAACCCCAGCGCAAAAACCTGTTTGGCCGGCCGCGACGCACGGCGCGCGGCCTCGATGGCCGCGTCGACCTGGGTCAGCGCGAGCCGCGCATGGTCGAGAAAGGCCTTGCCCGCCGCGGTCAGTTCGACCCCGCGCGCGCTGCGGCTGAACAATGCCGCGCCGACCTCGTCCTCGAGGTCGCGAATCTGCCGGCTCAGCGACGGCTGCGACGTATGCAAGCGCCGCTCCGCCGCGACCGTCAGGCTGCCCGTCTCGGCGACGGCCACGAAATACCGCAGGTGTCGAAGCTCCATAAGCCCTCGTGGCAAGACATGCCTCACAGGCATGCCCGCCAGCCTACAAAGTCTTTTTCCTTTGCGCAAGCCCCCACTACATTACCCATCAGGCAGCGACGCAACCGACACAGCGCACCTGCACACCATGCCTTCCATCTATATCGCAGAGGAACCTGAAATGATCGCACAGACCCACCAGAGCGCCCCGACCCAGTTCGTCGAAGCAAACGGCGTCCGCTTCGCGTATCGCCGCTTCGGCAAGACCGGCGGCGTGCCGCTCGTGTTCAACATCCACTTCACCGGCACGATGGACCACTGGGACCCGGCCGTGACCGACGGCCTCGCGCAAGGCCGCGAAGTGATCCTGTTCAACAACGCCGGTATCTCCAGCAGCTCGGGCGAGGTGCCGGAATCGATCGAGGCGATGGCCGCCAACGCCGCCGCGTTCATCAAGGCGCTCGGCCTGACGCAGGTCGACGTGCTCGGTTTTTCGATGGGCGGTCTGATCGCGCAAACCCTGGCGATCGCCGAGCCGACGCTGGTTCGCCGTCTGATTCTGGTCGGCACGGGCCCGCGCAGCGGTGAAGGGATGGAATCGCTCACGCCGGAAGCGCAGGACATTTTCGCCGCGAGCTACGCCGAGCCGGACCATCTGTGGCTGCGCGTGCATTTCTCGCCTTCGGACGCGAGCCAGGCGGCGGGTCGCCGGTTCCTGCAGCGTTTCCGTCTGCGCAGCGAAGGACGCGACCCGGAAGCCAACGAGAAGGTCGCACCGGCGCAACTCGCCGCGCTCGCCAAATGGGGCGCGCCGCGTCCGACGCCGTTCGACTACCTGAACGAGCTGAAGCAGCCCACGCTGGTGGTCAACGGCGACAACGACGTGATCATCTATTCGATCAATTCGTGGATTCTTCAGCAGAACCTGCCGAACGCTCAACTGATCCTCTATCCCGACGCGAACCACGGCTCGCTGTACCAGTACCCGCAGCGCTTCGTCGCGCACGTGGCGCAGTTCCTGGCGGAAACCGGCGCAGCTGACTAAGCGCGATCAATCCACCCAATCAACAAGCCATCGATTCGATTTACCTAACCGGAGTCTCGTCATGAACAATCTCACAGGAAAAACCGCGCTCGTTACGGGCGCTTCACGCGGCATCGGCCGCGCCAGCGCCCTCGCGCTCGCCCAGGCCGGTGCGCAGGTGCTGGTTCACTACAGCAGCGGAGAGAAGGAAGCGGACGCCGTGGTCGCCGAAATTCGCGCGGCCGGCGGCAATGCGCAGAAAGTCGCCGCGAACTTACGCAATGCCGACGGTCCGCACGAACTGGCCAAACAGGTGCGCGCGGTGATCGGCCATCGGCTGGATATTCTGGTGGCGAACGCCGGCATTTCGAAGGCGGCGAGCATTGAAGACACGACCGTCGCGGATTTCGACAATCTGTTCGCCGTGAACGTGCGTGCGCCTTTCTTTCTCGTGCAACAGCTCTTGCCGGTGATGTGCAAGGGCAGCAGCGTGGTGCTGCTGTCGTCGCTCGCCGCGCGCGCCGCGGTCGGCACGCTGCCCGCGTATGCCGCGACCAAGGGCGCCGTGGATACGCTCGTCAGGCATTTTGCGTCCGCGCTCGGCGAACGCGGCATTCGTGTGAATGCGGTTGCGCCGGGGGTCGTTGAAACCGACATGTCCAATTTCACGAAAACCGATTCGGGACGCGAAGTCACACTGAACATGCAGGCCTTGAAACGGGTCGCGCAACCGGACGATATTGCCGGCGCCGTGGCTTTCCTGGCCTCCGACGCCGCGCGCTGGATCACCGGCGAAACGCTGCACGTGGACGGCGGCTCGAAGCTCTGAGCCCGACGTTCAAAGCGCTAACCTCGACGCGCCGCCCGTTGACCGGCCAACTTGCCGGTCACTTCCACATCGTGCGGCCGAAGAACGTCAGCGTCCGGTCCCATGCCTGCTGCGACCAGACCGGATCGAACTGGGTCCGCGGAATACGTCCGTAGCCGACCGCCGTTTCGTTCGCAAACGCGTGATGTGCGAGATAGCGATGGAATTCGACGTCGACGTTCGCTTCGGTCAGCTTCTTTTCCAGCGCGTCGACCGTTTCCGCCGGGAAAAACTCGTCTTGCGTCGCCCAGTGGCCGATCAGCGGCACCTTGATTTTCGACGCGTCGATATATTCCAGCGGCGGAAAGCCGTACCACACCACGCCGGCCGCCACTTCGGGGATATTGGATAGCGCGAGCAAGGTCAGCGCGCCGCCCATGCAATAACCGGTCACCGCCACCTTATCCGCCTGCTGCTTCAGATACTGAACCGCGCCGCGCACGTCCTGCGTGGCGGCGTCGCCGAAATCGAGCGCGCTCATCAGATGGTGGGCCTCTTCCTGCTCGACGGTCGACTTGCCGCGGTACAGATCGGGCACCAGCGCCAGATAACCGGACAGGGCGAGGCGATCGGCGACGCCGCGAATCTGGTCGTTCAACCCCCACCACTCCTGAATCACGACGACGGCGGGCGCGCCTTCCAGTTTCGCCGGCTTCGCGAGATAGCCTTGCAGCGGCTTGCCGTCAGGCCGGTTAAAAGTGACCATCGATCCGTGTGGCTGTTTCATCGGTTTCTCCTCGGGGTAGACGAAGCCGCTAGCATAGCGCCAGTGCCCCCCGTTCTGCCGGCGGCCTGCCATCCCGCGATACGTGCGATCAAGGCCTCGCCCACGGCCGGCCCAGGGTCTTTGCACCGGGGCAACGATCGAATTTTGCGAAACCCGCCACTCGATCTCATACTGCCGGCTACTTATCGCTTCCGGTTCGGGTCAGTCATGGTCGTACCCAAGTTCGTCGACGCCATTCGCCGCTGCGGAATGGACGCCTGCGTCAAGCTGCTGGTTGCGCTGTCCGTGATTGCCGCCGCCCTGTCCCGTCCAGCATTCTGCGACGCGTCCGCCACCGCCTCATCTCCTATCGTTGGATCCGCGAGCGTCATGCACGTCCGGATTCTTCGCGTACCCGGCGACACGGTGCGCGAGGGCCGCTGGGCTTTTCTGATCACCGCGCTGGACCACACCGTGCCGGCTTACGGCCCCTACGTGATCGACAGCTATTCGACGGCCATGTCGGCGCGACGCGAGATCGACGAGGTCATCGCAGGACGCCGGATCAACGTGCTGGCCAGCGAACCCGGCCACCATGAACTCGACGCCGCGACCATTCCGATTCCCATTCCGATCGACCGTGGTCTGCTCGGCTATCGCGTGGCGCTCATCAACGAAGGGCAGCAGGCGAAGTTCAACGCGATCCACGACCTCGCGGGCCTGCGCACGCTGACGATCGGCCAGGGACAGGATTGGGGCGACGTGCCGGTGTACCGGCTGGCCGGCGTGCCGCTCGTCACGGCGAGCCGCTACGACCTGCTGTTTCCGATGCTGGCCGATCACCGCTTCGATATGTTTCCGCGCGGCGTGCTGGAAATCACGCGCGAGTTGAAGGCGTTTCAAACGAGTTTTCCACAGATGCGAGTCGAGTCCCATCTGCTGATCCGCTATCCGTATGCGCAGTTTTTCTACGTCAGCAAGGACGACCCGATGCTCGCGAAGCGAATCAACGACGGCCTCGAAGCCATGTTGAAGGACGGCAGTTTCGACGCGCTGTTTCGCGCGTATTTCTCGCGCAGCATCGCTGACCTGCATCTCGAACGGCGCGTGCTGATCGACCTGAAGAATCCGTTTCTGCCGGCGTGGGTGCCGTTGGACCGCAAAGCGCTCTGGCTCGATCCATTCATCGGGAATAAGCGCAACTGAAGGATTGGCTGATAACGGTTCAGGATTTCCTGACTTCAGAATCAGCAAACCGGCCGCCCAGAACCCGTGCCGCCTGACGTTCAGCAGACGGCAACGCGTTTAAAGTGGAGCATCCCCTTCCGTTGCCGGATGACCGTCATGCCCGATTATTTTTTGCAGCGCAAGAAGACGGTCAATCGCATCGACGCGCTGTGCGCGGCCCTGTTCGAACTTTGGTGTGAGGAGAAAAAACGTGTACCGCTCGCGTATCTTTTGCACTGCTGGCCATTAACCGGTCACGATCCGGTGTCGGTCAAAAAGATCGCCGACGTGCTGGCGGATCTGTCGCAGTTCCAGGCCAGTCTGCTCAGCCCCGGCGCGTCGCAGATGATCCGCGAGGTGATCGGCAACGTGCGCGAGATCATCGGCGAGCCGGCCCCGCCGGGCGCGCTGGCCGCGAACGGCGCCGGCATCATGTGGACGCGGGTCCGGTTGGGCAATCCGTCCGCCGCGGTGGCGGCCTTCACAAAAGCCGATTTCCTCGACGGCCCCTTATAGACCGCGATTTGCCTGCAAGTGCAAAATACAAACACAAGAATCACAGCACCTGCGGGGAATTATGGTGGTCAATAGCTTGAGTTCTCTCCTGGCCTCGACCGGCCGACTCCGGCATAGCGTGGTGCTGCGACTGCTCGCCATCGTGCTGCTGTTCAGTTGCGCGGTCACCCTGTTGCTGACCGCGCTGCAGCTTTACCGCGACTACGGCCGCGGCGTCGAAGCGATCGAGACCCGTCTGGCCGATATCGATCGGAGCAATCGCGACAGTCTCGGCGAAGCGCTGTGGCAACTGAACCGCACCGAGCTTCAGTTGCAGTTGAACGGGATTTTGCGGCTCGCCGACATGCGCGCCGCCGAAGTGCGCGAGACCGGTTCGAGCGCCGCCCCGCTGGTGGTGACGGCCGGCACGCCGGAGAGCGGCGCCGTGATAGCCCGCGAATTTCCGATCTTCTACCGGATTCACGGCGTGCAGCAGAAAATCGGCAGCCTGTACGTGCAGGCGACGCTCGACAATCTGTATCGCGCGCTCACGCAAACCGCGCTGGTCATTCTGGTGAGCCAGGCGGCCTACACGTTTGTCGTCGCGCTGTTCACCATCTATATCATCTCGCGCCTCGTCACCCGGCATCTCGCCACGATCGCGCGGCAGGTCGGTCAGTACGATTTCCGCTCGGCGCACCAGCCGTTCGCCCTGCCGCGCCCGCAGCCGCGCTGGCCCGACGAACTCGACCGCGTGGTCGCCGCGTTCAACAACATGGGGCCGCGGCTGCACGAGGCGTATCTGGTGGAACGCGACACCGCCGCGCAGCGCGAGGCGCGGCATCTGGCCGAAGCGGCCAATCGGGCCAAGAGCGCCTTTCTCGCCAACATGAGCCACGAACTGCGCACGCCGTTGAACGGCATTCTCGGCTATACGCAGATTTTGCTGCGCGACGCCAGCCAGAACGAACGCCAACGCGGCGCGGTCGAAGCCATTCACCGCAGCGGCGAACATCTGCTGGCGCTGATCGACGACACGCTCGACTTCGCGCGGATCGAGGCCGGCAAGCTGCGCATTGAAATGACCGACGTGCCGCTGCCGAGGGTGCTCGACACGATCCGCGAGATCATCGGCGTGAAGGCGGAGCAGAAGCGCCTGGAGTTCACCTGCGAAATCGCGCGCGGTCTGGCCTGTGCGGTTCGCGCCGACGAGCAGCGCTTGCGCCAGGTTCTGCTGAACCTGCTCGCCAACGCGCTCCGCTTCACGGACACGGGACAGGTCAGCCTGAACGTGGAGCGGGCGCCCTCCGGCGCGGTGCGCTTCTGCGTGCTCGATACCGGCATCGGCATTTCGGCGACCAAACTGAGCAGCATTTTCGAGCCGTTCGAACAGGCCGGCAGCGCCGCGCGGCGCGCCGGCGGCGTCGGCCTTGGCCTTGCGATCAGCCAGCAACTGGTACGCGCGATGGGCGGCGAAATCCGCGCCGAAAGCGAGCCCGGTCATGGCAGCGCGTTCTGGTTCGATCTGGCGGCCGCCACGGTCGATTCCGCCGCGCCGCGCAGTGTCGCGCCCGGCACACCGTCGCGGCGTGTGATCGGCTACGCGGGCGCGCGCCGCTCCGTGGTGGTGATCGACGACGAACCCATCAACCGTGCGATGGTGAGCGAGTTTCTGCGGCACTTGGGGTTTGAGGTGCGCGAAGCCGCCGGCGGCCGCGAAGGCATTGCGATGGCGCGCGAGGAGACGCCGTCGCTCGTCATGACGGACATTCTGATGCCCGACATGGACGGCCTCGAAACGACGCGCCGCTTGCGGCGTCTGCCCGGCTGCCATGACATTCCGATCATCGCGATGTCGGCGAACCCGTCGTGGAGCGGCGAAAAACGCAGTCTTCATGCGGGCGCGAATGCGTTTCTGCCGAAGCCGGTCGAATTCGACCGGCTGCAAGCGCATCTTGCCGATCTGCTCACGCTGGAATGGCGCTGCGCGCCGCCCACGGGCTCCGCACCGGTCGAGCCGCCGCCTGAACCGTCGCCCGCGTTGTCGACGGCCGAGATGGAGACGCTGCACCGGCTGGCCCGTCTCGGCGACATGCGCGCGATCGCCGCGTGGGCCGACCGGATGACGGCGCTCGACGCCCGCAACCTGCCGTTCGCGGCGCAACTGCGCGGGCTGGTCAAAGACTATCAGTCGAAAGCGATTCTCCTGCTCGTCGAAGCGCATCTCGACCGGAGGCGCACGTCATGAACGCCAACGCCAACCTGACGCAGCCGGCCACCATCCTGGTCGTGGACGACGCGCCGATCAACATCGGCGTGGTGGTGGACAGTCTCGAAGATGAAGGCTTTCGCGTACTGATCGCGCTCGACGGCGAAGAAGCGCTCGAACGCGCGCATTTTTCGCAGCCCGATCTGATTCTGCTCGACGTGAAGATGCCGGGCATCGACGGATTCGAAACCTGTCGCCGGCTCAAGCGCGAAGAAGCAACCCGCGAGATTCCGGTGATCTTCATGACCTCGCTGGGCGAACCCGACGATCTCGTCGAAGGCTTCTCGGCCGGCGGTATCGACTACGTGACCAAGCCGTTCCAGATTGCCGAAATGCTGGCGCGAATCCGCACCCACCTCGCGCTGCGCGCGCTGCACAAGCAACTGCGAACGCAGAACGTGCAGCTCTCGAACGAGGTCGCGGCGCACCGCGAGGAACAGGCCGCGTTATCGCGGGTGCGCGACGAACTGGAAATCCGGGTCGCGGACCGGACCAGCCAGCTTGCACGCGCGAATGCGAACCTGCTGATCGAAATCGACGAACGCAAACGGACCGAAAGCAAGCTGGTATCGAGCGAAACGCGCTTTCGCACGATCGTCGAAACCAGCCCGGTGCCGCTGTGCATCACGTCCATGCACGACGGCCGCGTGCTGTACATGAACGCGCCGTTTCGCTGGCTGTTCGCACTCGACAAGGAATGGCGCGGCGTCACCTACATCGCCGATTTTTACGTCGACCCAACCGAGCGCGACCGCACAATCGCATTGATGCGCGCCGAAGGCGGCTTTACCAATGCCGAAATCCAGTTCAAGGATTCGGCCGGCGCCAGCTTCTGGGCCGTCGCCACCGCCCGCATCGCGACCTTCGACGACGCCCCCGCGATCTACGTCGGCTTCAACGACGTCACCGCGCGCAAGCAGACGGAAGAAATGCTGCGCGCGAGCGAAGCGAGCCTCGCGAACGCACAACGGCTTGCCAAACTCGGCGACTGGGCATGGAACGTCAGCGATGGCGTGACGCACTGGTCGTATGAGATGTACCGGATTCTCGGCCTCGAACCGAACGGCGTGCGTCCGAACCTGCGGACGCTGCGCGCCGCCCTGCATCCCGACGATCGCGCTGCGGTGCGGCACGCGGTGCATGCGGTGATCGCCGGCCGGCGGCCGCAGTTTCTCGATTGCCGTCTGAGCGGGAGCGGCGGCGAGCCGCGGATCGTGCAACTGCACGTGGAATGTTCGAGCGGCGGACTCGGCCAGCCGCTCACGCTGGTCGGCACGATGCAGGACATCACCGAACGCAAGCGCGTCGAACAGGAACTGCTCGAATCGCGCGAACGGTTGCGGGAATTGTCGGCGTATATGGAAGCGGTGCGCGAAGAAGAACGCAAACGCATCGCGATGGAAATTCACGACGAACTCGGCCAGTTGCTGACCGCGCTAAAAATGGACGTGTCGTTGCTGCGCATGCGTCTGGACAGCGATTCTGAAGCGGCGCGCAAGACCGACGACATGCGCGAGCTCGTCGAAAAGACCATCTGGATGGTACGAAATGTCGCCAGTCATCTCCGACCGGCCGCGCTAAACTTCGGCGTCGTGTCGGCGCTCGAATGGCTGGTCGACGACTTCGTGCGGCGCAATCAATTGCCGTGCAAGCTGGCGATTCGCGGCGGCGAACCGGTGCTGCCGGACGCGCATGCCACGGCGGTGTTCCGTATCGTGCAGGCGTCGCTGACCAATATCGCGCGGCACGCGCTGGCCACGCGCGTCGACGTGACGCTCACCGGCGGCGACAACGCATTAGCCCTTCATATCAGCGACGACGGCTGCGGTTTCGACCCGGCCGCCGCGCGCCGCCGCTACTCGTACGGACTGCTGGGCATGAGCGAGCGTGCGCGGCTGATCGGCGCCACGTTGCAGATCGAGAGCGCGCCGGGCGCGGGCACGACCGTCTCGATTCATATCCCGCTCACGAATCGGAATCCCCCATGATCAGAATTCTCATTGCAGACGACCACGCGATCGTGCGAGGCGGTTTGAAGCAGATCATCGCGACCACCGCCGACATGATCGTCGCGGACGAAGCGGCCGAGGGCGCGGAAGTGCTCGACAAACTGCGCGCCGGCTGTCCCGATCTGCTGCTGCTCGACATGACGATGCCGGGCATCAGCGGCATCGATCTGATCCGGCGTGTGCGGGCGGAGTACGCCAACCTGCCGGTGCTCGTGCTGAGCATTCACAACGAGGCGCAGGTCGTCTCGCGCGCTTTGCGCGCAGGCGCCACCGGCTACCTCACGAAAGACAGCGACCCGGAGGTGCTGTTGACCGCGATTCGCAAGCTCGCCGAAGGTGGCCGCTTTATCGATCCGAAGCTGGTGGATTCGATGATCTTCGGCACGCACACGGGCGAAACACCGCCGCACGCCATTCTGTCCGACCGCGAATTCCAGGTGCTGCAAGCACTGGCCGCCGGAAAGAGCATTAACGACATTGCCGAAACGTTCGCACTCAGCGCCAAAACCATCAGCACTCACAAAATGCGGCTGATGCAAAAGCTCGGCCTCAACAATAATTCCGAACTGATTCGCTACGCGATCCGGCATCACCTGAGTACCGAGTGATTAGGCTCAGGAAATCCTTACATTTTTATCAGAATTTCCCGACACTCAATTGCGGGTGCACTGACCGACAAAATTTATAAGCGGCTTTATGCTTGAATGACTACGTTTTGGTTTACTATCTCGCCTACCAAAGGCGGTCCAGTCAGACAGCCTGTTTGCTACGAATCTTCGGAAACCCCCGCCAGCATTCGAGCTAAAGCAACTAATACTGTATTGCGCTGCGTCAATCGTAAGATTGACCGACAAACGTCTCTCAGGTTCTGGCATGCAATCCTCGGACGCCAGAGTCTTTAGGCCGACACGCTGTGTCGGCCTTTTTTATTCCCGCCGCACTTTCTTTGCCAATGCCAATAGCCATCGAGCTTCCCGCGCATTTAAGAGATGATCGCGCGATAGGCAAACCAAATCACCGGCATAGCGTCGCTGAAATTAACAATTTGGTGAAAATAATCCGCTATTCGCGCAAAGGGCGGGCATTGCCACGGCCGATAGGCCGGTAAACCGTGCTGCCGCAATGGAAAAAGAGGGAATGGATTGTTCGTTACCGCTATTCCGCGTCTTTGTCACGAATAACGAACGGATGTCAATTAAGGCAAAACACCAAGGTTGGTGCTGACTCACCGGGAACAGCAGAGCCGCGCACGCGCGGCGCTGCCCTTAACGGATGCCGAACTTATGGTCCAGCGAGAACACGCCCGCACCGCGTCCGATGATCACCAGCAGCAAGCCGGCCCACGACAGATGCGTCGGCCATGCGTCCGGATAAACGAATACCTCGATCACCGTCGTCATGCCGAGCAGCGCGAACGCGGAGAAACGCGAGAACAGACCCAGCACCAGCAGCAACGGAAAAAGATGCTCCGAATAGGCGGCAATGTGCGCGGCGATTTCCGGCGGGACGAGCGGCAGCTTGTATTCGGTGCGGAACAGTTCGTACGTGCTCGGCGTCAACGTGAGAATGCCGCTCACCTTCGTGCGTCCCGACATGAAGAAGATCGCGGCAATCGCGAAGCGCGCCACCAGCGACAACAGCGAGTCGTTGATCAAACCTTGCAGCTTCGCGGCTAGCGCGTTCCAGCGTCCGCGCAACGTGGTGTGCGCGCTGGGCGCCGTGTTCTGGATCGCTTCCATGTGAATCTCCGTGTCGGTCAAAGTGTTCAGTGAGGGGCAATGTCGATCGCAGCGAATGCGCCGGCCGCGATCAGGTCGCCGAGAAGTTGCATGAAATCGAGTGAGGGTTGCGCGTCGAGCGCGTTTTGCGCGGCGGCGTCGAGGGTCTGCGAAGCCGCGCACGCGTCGAGAAAAGCGCAGCCGCCCGCGCCGAGCGGCCGCCACTGCACCGCGCCTTCGGGCCGTGTCAGCAATGCGCCTTCGCCCGACCAATCCAGTTCCGACGGCAGCTCGATCGCTTCGCGATTGCAACGCCAGATCGTGTAGGTTGGCTGGTTGGCGAACCATTGCCAACGCACGGCGGCGCGCAACGGCAGCGTCAGCCGCCCGAGTGCTTCCGGCGCAAGACAGGCCAGTGAGACAACGTCGATGCCGGGTTCATCCGCGGCCGCGTGCGTTTCGGTCCACAGGCGATCAAGCCGCGCGACGTTCGCCAGATAAGGCAGTTCGCGAGCCGGTTCGAAGTCGTCCAGAAACGTGGGGAAATCGTGGCCGTAGTACAGCAGCCGCGCGTCCGAAGGCGCTTGCCGGCGCACATAAATCGCCGCGGCCGCGCGAAACCAGTCGCTGCCGACCAGTCGCTCCACGCTCGGAAAGTTCGCTTGCAATGCGTCGATGCAAGCCTTCACGACGTTGTTGCGATACACCGCGAAGCCCGGTTGCGCGAGCAGCGAAGCGAGCAAGGGCGACGCCGCATCGGCGTCGTATAGCGCGCCTGCGAATGCATCCTGGAAGTGACTGAGCGAGCGGTTCATACCATCGCCTCCGTGCTCGTCAATAAACGTTGAGCGATCGCGCGTTCCGTCAGCAGTTCGTCGAACGGCGGAATGTGATCGTCACGTTCTATCAGCGTGCGTCTCGCGCCGATCCGTTCGATCAGGTGGCCGTACAACGACCAGACGTCGTCGGCGATCGGTGCATCGTGCGAGTCGATCAGCAGCGTGGTGGCGTCGTGAGTGTCGCGGCTATGTCCGGCGAGATGAACTTCCATCACCGCGTCCGCCGGCACCGCGTCGAGATACGACGCCGCGTCGAAGCCGAGGTTGTGCGCGCTGATATAAACGTTGTTCACGTCGAGCAGCAGACCGCACCCTGTCGTGCGGCACAGGTCGCCGAGAAACGTCAGCTCGTCCATTTCATGACCGTCGAGCTGAAGATAATGCGTGGGGTTTTCAATCGCGATGCGCCGCGCGAGCGCATCCTGAGTGCGGGCGATGTTGTCCGCGATCCGCACGAGCGCTTCGCGGGTGCGTGGAAACGGCAGCAGATCGGGGTGATACGCGCCGCGCCACGTGGACCAGGCGAGATGCTCCGAGACCAGCGTGGGCTCGACGCGATCCGCCAACGCCCTCAGTCTTTGCAGATGGGCCGCGTCGGGCGCACTATCCGCCGCCAGCGACAACGACACACCATGCAACGACAGCGGATGACGGCTGCGAATCGCGTCCAGCCATGCGAGGCGAGGGCCGCCGTCGACCATGTAGTTCTCGGGATGAACCTCGAACCACAGACCTTCCGCATTGCAGTCGTGGGCCTGCGCGTAGTGGTCGGGCTTGAGGCCCAAACCGGCGCCCAGGTGGGTTAGCGTCTTCATGATCGGCGAGCGGCGCGGCGAATTACGATTCCATCGGCGAGAGCGAACCCGTGCCGTGCGGCGTCTTGATCGTCGTGCAGGTGCCGACCGGCACGTTCTTCCACGAATTGCCCTGGAAGTCCATCTTCGAGGTGCCCGCGCACGTCGTGCCGGCGCCGGCCTTGCAATCGTTGTGGCCGGCCATGGCCACGCCGTAGCATTTCTCCATCGCGCCGCCGGCGGCCGGTTGGGTTTGAGCGAAAGCACCGCTAGCGAGCGAAGCGAGGGCGAGAGCGGCGGCGGCGAGTTTAAGGTTGTTCATGATGGATTCCTCAAGAGACTTCGTTTCAGGGTAGGTAGCAGCGCGGGCGGTTCAGGCAGTGCCGGATTTGCTTGCGTTTGCTGGAAGGTAATTCGACGACTTTCGACAACCGGTTACAGCAACGCGAAAAAATTTTCACACAGGCAGTGCCGACTGCGTTTCGCGGCGCTTTGGGTCCACGCGCGCGGCAGCGTAAAATCTGCGCAAAATAAATTTCACTCTTTGTGTAACCAGAGCGACCGATGGATCGAACTAACGATGACGCGACGTTGCAAATCAAGGAGAAGCACCTGCAGGCGCTGCTTCTCAAAGGCATGGATGGCGACGAAGCGGCGTATCGGCGGTTCCTGTCGGAGTTGAGCACGCACTTGCGCGGTTTTCTGAGGAGGCGTTTGCACAGCCAGCCGGGCGATATCGAAGATCTCGTGCAGGAAGTACTGCTGGCGGTCCACAACGGGCGGCACACCTACCGGCCCGAGGAACCGCTGACCGCATGGGTTCACGCGATCGCACGCTACAAGCTGACGGATTACTTTCGGGCGCGCTCGCGTTACGACGCGCTGAACGATCCGCTCGACGACGCCTTCGAGTTGCTGGCCGCGCCCGATCTGGAGCCGGCGCAGGCCAAGCGCGATCTCGGCAAGCTGCTTGAACAGTTGCCGGACCGCCAGCGGCTGCCGATCGTGCACGTCAAGCTGGAGGGGCTCTCCGTGTCGGAGACCGCGCAGATGACGGGCCTGTCGGAATCGGCGGTGAAAATCGGCGTGCACCGTGGGCTCAAGGCGCTGGCTGCAAAGATTCGAGGAACGCGATGAAAACGGACGACTTGATTTCCCTGCTTGCAACGGGCGCCGCGCCGGTCGACCGGCACCTGCTCGCCAAGCGCTTCAGCCTCGCCGTGCTGGTCGGCGCGGTCGGCGCGACGCTGCTCGTCGCGGTGCTGCTCGGCGTGCGCCGCGACCTGGCGGAAGTGGCGGCCACGCCGATCTTCTGGGCGAAGATCGCGTTGCCGCTGTGCCTGATGCTCGGCGCGCTGCAACTATCCACCCGGCTCTCCCGACCCGGCGCGGCTCTGGGCGCGAGCGGCCGTCTGCTGGTTGCCATGCCGGTGGCCGTGGTATGGCTGGCTGGACTCTATGTGCTGATGTCCGCGCCAACCGACTTGCGGCTCGCGTTGGTGTTCGGCAAAACGTGGCGCGTCTGCCCGTTCAATATCACGATGCTGTCGGTGCCGGGCTTCATCGCCATTTTCTGGGCGCTCAAAGGACTCGCGCCGACCCGCCTCGCGCTGGCCGGCGCGGCGGGGGGGCTACTGGCCGGCTCGACCGCCACGCTCGCCTATTGTCTGCATTGTCCCGAGATGGGGATTCCGTTCTGGGGCGTGTGGTACCTGCTCGGCATGCTGGTGCCGACTATCATCGGTGCATTGCTGGGGCCGCGCCTGTTGCGTTGGTAAGGCGCCCGGCGTGTCGTGGAGACCGTCATGTCATCGATTCAACCCACGCAGTCCGATCTGTCCACCGGCGCGGCGCGCGCGCCGCTGACCGCATTCGTGTTCGCGGGCGGCGGTAGTCTCGGCGCGATCGAAGTCGGCATGCTGCGGGAATTGCTCAATCGCGGCGAGCGTCCCGGTTGCGTCGTCGGCGCTTCCGCGGGCGCGATCAATGCCGCCTATTTCGCCGGCACGCCGAATGCCGAGGGCGTCGCGGAACTGGAAGCGCTCTGGTGCCGCATCCGCCGCCAGGACATCATGCCGTTTTCGATGCTCGGGCTGCTCGACCTTCTGTTGCGGCGCCGTCCGCATCTGGTGGAAGCCAAAGCCCTGCGCGCGCTGCTGGAAAAAAACCTGCGCTACGCGCGCATCGAGCAGGCGGCCTTGCCGCTGCATATCGTCGCGACCGAGGTGCTGTCGGGCAACGAAGTCGTGATCTCGTCCGGACCGGTGGTGGACGCAGTCCTCGCCAGCGCGGCGATTCCCGGCGTGTTTCCGCCGGTGCGGATCGACGGGGTGGATCTGGTGGATGGCGGCGTCGCCAACAACACGCCCATTTCGGTCGCGGTCGGTCTCGGCGCCACGCGCATCGTGGTACTGCCGGCCGGCTTTGCGTGCGCGCTGCGCGCACCGCCTTCCAGTCCGATCGGCCAGGCCATGCACGCGCTCACGCTGGTGATTGCGCGCCAGCTCGTGCGCGATCTGGAGTTTTACTCGACGCGCGCCGACATCTTCGTCGTACCGCCGCTCTGCCCGCTCGAAATCTCTCCCTACGATTACACGCAATGCGATCGTCTGATCGATCGGGCCGCCGGAAAAACGCGCGAGTGGCTCGATGGCGGCGGCCTGGAGCATGTGTTCATCCCCGGTGAATTACGACAGCACGCGCACGCGGCGCATTGAGCGAGAGTACGGCGAGACAGGCGATAGAAAACCGACGATCTCGCGCCGATCAGAACCGCTGCACCAGACCCAGCTGCACGCCTTTGACCGGCGCACCGGGATACGCAACCGGCAAGCCGGTCACGTTGACGCCACGCAGCGTGAAGCTGGCATCGTCGTGATTCGCGAGATACGCTGCGGTGAAATAAAACAGCAGCGTGCGCGAAAAATTGTATTCGAACGATGCGCTGAACTGATCGGCGCTCGCGCCTTCTCCCGTGAAATCCCGCACATGCGCATAGCCCAGCGAAGCGCGCACGTCAGCGGAAAAGCGGTATTGCGCCGACAGCGAACCACCCGCGCCGTGATACAGCGGCGAGCCGCCATCGCCGTTGAAAAACGACAGCCACACGCGGACTTTGTCGATCGCGTAACTCGCGCCGCCGAGATTGGCGCGTAGCGCAGCGGCGCCGTGCGTCTGCTGACGCGCGAATAGCAGCTTGAAATTGTCGATCTGATAGCGGGCCGTCACGTAGTAACCGTCGACGCCGTTACCATCGCTCTCCGACGCATCGCGCAGCGCCATCATGACCGTTGCGTCAAAACCGCCGACCTGCGGCGACAGATAGGTGATCGCGTTATTCGTGTAGGGCGTGATCTTCGAGAGGTTGTTGAGCCCGGACGCGATGGTGCCCGCGCCGAACGCGTCGAGATCGCCTTTGAACGGAATATAGATCGGCGAATACTGGCGGCCGAAACGCACTTCGCCCCAACGCCCCCGCGAGCCGATCCATGCCTGGCGGTTGAATATCACACCCGGCGTTTGCAGCGTGCCGTCGGCGCTGCTGAAGCCGTTTTCCAGCGCGAACACCACATAGGTATCGGCACCAATCGGCTCGGCGCCACGCAGCCCGATTCGCGACCCGCGATAAGCGCCCGAGTCGAGACGCGACGTCCATCCTGAGCCCGGGTTGGTGATTTCAACGCTGGTGTCGAGCACGCCGTATAGCGTGACGGTGCCGTCGTCCGCCGCCATGGCGTGATGCAGGCCAAGCACCAGGCCAACGGCGCCGACGCTTGCGCGCACAACCACGTGACGAAGCCACGCGATCCGCCGCGTCACTGGAACGGGCTAGCGTGGCGCTGCTTTGACTGAAGATGTCGAAATGCGATGCACATGAGATCCTCCAAAGGCTGACCGATTATATTCGGCTCATCCGTTGAAAGACGCAGACATGTCCAGCGTTTTAATGCCGATTCATAGCGCGGTAGCGAGGCCGCGTGGATCCCGACGTGCGGTTCGCGCATTCGTCGGCGCTGCGGACGCACCAGTCGAACCGTCCCGCAAGTGAAACGTGGAGATCGACACCTGCAGCAGTTTCGCCTGCTCGGTGAGCGTCTGCGCGACGGCCGCCGCCTGTTCGACCAGCGCCGCATTCTGCTGCGTCACGCTATCCATCTGCGTGACGGCGTCGCCGACCTGATCGATGCCCGCGCTCTGCTCGGCGGCCGCAGCGGCAATATCGCGCATGACGCCCGACACTTTCGCAATCGCGTCGCGCGCGTCGTGAATCGTCGCGCCGGTTTTACCGACCAACTCGGCGCCGTTCTCGACCTTTTCCGCCGCGCGGCTGATCAGCGTACGAATCTCTTTCGCCGCCGACGCGCTGCGCTGCGCCAGGGTCCGCACTTCGCCGGCCACCACTGCGAAACCGCGCCCTTCGTCGCCGGCCCGAGCGGCCTCGACCGCCGCGTTGAGCGCGAGGATATTGGTCTGAAATGCAATGCCTTCAATCACCGCGATGATCTCCACCATGCGCTGCGACTCCGCCGACATTTCCTGCATGGTCGACACTGCCTCGGCCGCCATCTCGCCGCCGCGATTGACGATCTGCTCCGCGCTCGCCGTGAGCCGGCTGGCGGTCTGCGCGTTCTCCGCCGTCTGCCGGACCATCGCGGTCATCTGTTCCATGCTCGCGGCGGTTTCCTGCAGCGACGCCGCCTGACTCTCCGTGCGGGCCGACAAATCCGCGTTGCCGCCCGCGATCTCGCGCGCACCGATCGCCACTTTGTCGGCCGCGCCCTTGATCTGTTCGATCGTCTGCGCGAGCGCGTCGCGCATGCGTTGCATGGTGAGCAGCAGACTCGATTCGTCGCCGTGACGGATCTGGATCGGCACGACGAGATTGCCGTTGCTGATCGCGCCGGCCACCTCAGCCACATAAACCGGATCGCCGCCGATGGCGCGCTGAATGCTGCGATTGGTGAGACTCACCAGCGCGGACAGCAGCAGCGCGACGGCCGCGAACACGCCGCCGACGAAATACAAGGACTCTCTGAACGCGGCGTCGATATCGTCCACGTAAGCGCCGGTTGCGATGATCCAGTCCCACGGCGCGTAACGCACCACGTAGCCGATCTTGCCGACCGCGGCGGAGGGCGCGTCTTGCGGATGCGGGAACACGTAATCCACGAAGCCGCCTTGCGGCGCCTGCGCGACCGCGGCGAACGTCACGTAGTGATGGCGGCCGTCGGCGTCGGCGGTCGCGGCGAGTTCTTTGCCGTTCAGCGCGGGCTTCATCGCATGCATGATCATGCGCGGCGTCGAATCGATCACGAGGAAATAGCCGTCTTCGCCGTAGCGAATGCCGCGCAGACGTTCGAGCGCCTGCTTGCGCGCGTCGGCCTCGCTGAGCGCGCCGCTTTGCGCCAGCGCCGCATATTCGTTGACGATACTGAGGCCCACGTGCGCCACGTTCACCAGATCGTGTTTGCGTTCCTCGATGCGCGTCTGACGCGATAGCCACGCCGCCGAAACGGATACGGCAAGTAGTGCGATCAGGCTGACGACGAGCGGCAGCCAGAGTTTCTGCGTGAAACTGAATCGATGCATGCCCACGCCTCAGATCGGTGTCGACGGATTGAACGAAGTCTTTTCGAGTTATCGTTATTTTTATGGCCCGGCTGAATGCGGCCATTCAATCCGTTTATCGGCAACTGTGACGGCGATATGTCTAGAGACAAACCCTTTGTCGAACTGCATCGACGTCGCGGTCATGCGAATTAGATCGAACCACTCCCCTGATAATCGCGCGGCACGAAGGCCTCGATGCGATTGCGCCCGCCGCCTTTCGCGCGATAGAGCGCCTGGTCCGCGGCTTCGACGATCTGATGCGTGGAGCCCACACCCGCCGATTCCGACACGGCCACCGCCACGCCGATGCTGACGGTGACGTGATCGCCCAGCGGCGTCTCGTTGCGGATGCGCAGCGCCTGAACCGCGCTCAGCATTTTCGCGGCCACGCGACGCGCGCCGTCTTCGTCGGTGGCCGGCAGGATCGCGGCGAACTCCTCGCCGCCATAGCGCGCCAGCAGATCGCCGCCGCGCGGCAGCGCCACCTGCAACGCGGCCGCCACCGCAACAAGGCATTTGTCGCCGGCCGGATGACCGTAGCGGTCGTTCAGCTTCTTGAAGTAGTCGATATCGATCAGCAACACGCCGAGCGGATGCTGCGTGCGCGCCGCGCGGCTCCATTCGAGCGCCAGCGTTTGATCGAAGCAACGGCGGTTGGCGACGTTGGTCAACGCATCCGTCAGCGCGATTTTTTCGAGGCGGTCGCGCGCATCGCTCAACTCCTGCTGGGTTCGAACCAGCCGGCTCTGCAAGGTCGTGGTGCGGATCGTGTACACCACCAGTGCGGTAAATATGCCTACCGTACCGACGTAAAAGTGTTCGCGCATCAGGACGATGCTCAACGCAAGCAGCGCCAGCGTGTAGGCGATCGGACTGACGTTTTCGATGATCACCGCGAGCGGCCTCTTCCAGTCGGCCGTGTCCGCATCGGCTGTGTTTGACGGACGCGTCATGCATGCCATGCTCAACAGCAGGAAGGGAATGTCGACGATCACGTCCATCAACGCATGGCCGTCGGAAACCGCAGCCCAGTGGTTGTACGCCGCGGCGACAAGCGCGTAGACCCACAAATAGCCGCACAAGATTTCGTAAAACCGGCGACCGGCGTTGCGCGGTTGAACCAGCAGGCGCAAGGTTGCCGCAACGGCCAGCAGGCCGTTCTCGACGTCGTAGGTCAGCACCAGCACCGAGGCCGAGATCGGCGCGAGTGCATGGCCTGAAAACGGCACGACGGAGAAGATCGTGATGTACGCGAGGTAAGCGGTCACGACCGCCTGAATGCCGTCCATCCACACGAAAAACGGAATTCGCTGGCGGTTCGACACCGACGCGATCGCAAGGAGGATCGGCACGGCGTAGAGAAAATAGCTGAAGTCGGAGAACCACGCGATGCTCTCGGGAATCTGCTGGAAGATATCTTCCCAGGCGCTGAGCGCAATGCCGAGAATCCACAGAAACAGGCCGACGCCGAGCAGGACCCACGGCATGCGCAACGCGCGAACCTCCGCGCGGGCGCGCCAGCCGCAGGCCGCTAACGCGAGCAAGGGCGCGACGATCAGAAAAGGATAGCTAACCTGGGTGGAGCGCGACGGGAACATCAGCAGGCACAGTGCGTGTGCGCCGATGAAGCACAAGGCAAACGGTACGAGACGTATCGACGTTGGCAAGCGGCGCAAAACGTGACCCCCTAAACCCGAGGACGCCCAATGAAAACCATCGTGACCGAATGGCGATTCAACTGCTCTAGTGTCTGTCGGCCATGTGATTCATCTTAACTGATGCGATGCGGGCCGAACACCGGGAAGTGATCGAGGAATTGCCCGGCATCGCGTTGGCGCGAGCGCCGTTCAAGCGGCCGTTCGAGACTGGATCGGCAGCGGCATAGCCGTGTGTGCCGGATAGCTCGGCGGCCTGCGCCACTGGGTGGCCTGTTCGTACGCATAGCCGAGCGCCAGCAAACGCGCCTCGCTCCACGCGGGTCCGACGAACGACAAGCCGACCGGCAGCCCACGCACCTGGCCGGCCGGCACCGTGAGGTGCGGATAACCGGCCACGGCGGCCGGCGTCGAAAATCCGCCGCCACCGTCGCTGTCGCCGTTGATGAAGTCGGTCAGCCACGCGGTGCCGCCGGTCGGCGCGACGATCGCATCCAGCCCGTGCTGACGCAATACCCGATCGAGTCCTTCGTCGCGCGATTGCTTACGGCAAGCTGCCAGCGCGGTTCGATACGCGTCGCTGTCCAGGTCTCCGAGCGCCTGCGCCTGGTCGAACAGTTCCTGGCCGAAGTAAGGCATCTCGTCTCGGCGATGCGCGTTGTCGAAAGCGATCAGATCGGCCAGCGTATGAATCGGCGCGTGCGGCGCGAAGGTGTCGAGCCACAGCGGCAGATCGTGTTTGAATTCATGCAGCAGAACGGCCAGTTCTTCCTTGCCGTAGTCGACCTTCGGCAGATCGATCGGGTCGACGATTTCCGCGCCGAGCCGTTTCAACTGCGCGATGGCTAGGTCGATCTGCTGGTCGACTTCGTCGTGTCCCGTGAAAAACTCCCGCGCCACGCCGAGGCGCGCGCCTTTCAGCGCGTCTTTGCGCAAGGCCCGCAGATAATCGTCCGGCGCCGGAGCCGGCAGCGTTCGCGGATCGCGCGGATCGGGGCCACCCGCTAGTGCCGAAAGCAGCAGCGCCGCGTCGTGAACCGTGGCCGTGATCGGACCGGGCGTGTCCTGACTGTGCGAGATCGGGATGATGCCGTCACGACTCACGCGACCCACGGTCGGCTTCAGTCCGACCACGCCGCACATCGACGCGGGCGACACGATCGAGCCGTCGGTCTCGGTGCCGATCGCCATGGTCGTCATACCCGCCGCGACTGCTGCGGCCGACCCGGAACTCGAACCGCTGGTCGTGCGATCCAATCCGTAGGGATTGCGCGTCAGGCCACCGCGTCCGCTCCAGCCGCTAGTTGAACGGGTCGAGCGAATGTTCGCCCATTCGCTCAAATTTGTTTTACCGACAATCACCAGGCCCGCCTCGCGCAAGCGGCGCACGAGCTCGGCGTCGCGCGTCGCGCGAATGCCGTCGAGCGCGAGCGAACCCGCGGTGGTCGCCATGCGGTCGCCGGTCGCGATGTTGTCCTTGATGACGATCGGCATGCCGTGCAGCGGTCCGCGCGACTTGCCCGCACGGCGTTCGCGATCCAGCGCGGCGGCAATCCGCAATGCGTCGGGATTCAGTTCGATGATGCTGCGCAGACGTGGACCACGGCGGTCGAGCGCGTCGATGCGGCTGAGCGCGAGGCGCGTGGCCTGGGTGGCTTGGGTGGCGTTAGTCGCGCTGGCGGTGTTGGCGGTGTTGGCGACGTCGCCCGATACCGGTGCGAGCGGAGCCGGGTCCGCCGCGTGCGCGCCGTTGGTCGAAAGTAGCCCGGAGGCGAGAAAACCGAATGACTTGATGAATCCGCGTCGTTGCATGGAGAGATTGGAGTCGGCGTTTGTTTTACGTTTTAGGGCGAATCACACTTGGGTAAAGAGTCAAGCGGCTCGAAGCGGCGGCCAGAAGCTGCGGCTCGAAACTCGCGAGCGTATCTTGCCAAAATTCATTGCAACGCAGGCCCCCTAAGACTCGTATGTTTGTGCCTGATAAATCGCAAGTTCGATGTTGAATGCACGTCGCGTCACTCGGGTTTTCGCTCCCGGCCCGGCAAGTCCTGCAGCAGGTTCATGAACGCCCGCACCTTGGCGCTCAGCAGACGCCGCGAATGATAGAGCGCCCAGATCTCGACCGGCGGGCCGTCATCGATTCCCCAGCAGACGAGCCGCCCTGACAGCACGTCGGGCTCCACCAGCAGGCGCGGCAGAAGCGCCACGCCCACGCCGTTCAGCACCGCGTCGCGCACCATCAATAGCGACGACAGCCGCAGCACCGGCGTGGGCGCAAACGTCCGTACCTCGCCGCCCTCGCCCCGCACCCGCCAGAGCGCGATGCGCGCCGCCGCGGCCGACATGACGGCGGGCACCGGCAAGGGCTCGGCATCGGCTTCCGCATCGCTCGTGGATACCGACGGAATCGACACCGTAGGGGCCGCGACCATCCACCGTTGATCGCCAAGAATACGGCGTCCCACCAGTTGTTCGTCGCTCGGCGGATTGATGCGGATCACGAGGTCGTAACCATCCTCGACCGGATCGACGATGCGGTCTTCCGCCACCACCTCGAGTTCGACCTGCGGATAGGCCAGCGCGAAACGCGTTGCGATCGGGCCCAGCGCCACATGCGCGAACACCATCGGCGCGCTGATGCGCAAACGCCCGCGCGGCACCGGCGCGCGCGACGCGACGTTTTCGCCCGCCTCCTGAATCTCCGTCATCAGCCCGCGCGTGCGCTCATGCAGCACGAGCCCTTCCTCGGTGAGCCGCAACGTGCGCGAGCCGCGCTCGATCAGGCGCACGCCGAGTTGTTCCTCCAGTTCCGCCACGCGCCGCGACAGCGTGGCCTTGGGGCGGTCGAGCGCCCGGCTGGCCGGCCCGAATCCGCCATGCAGCGCCACCGCGTTGAAATCGGCCAGCGAGGTCAAATCCATGATCGTTCCAGATATGAGACGAGGTGTCTGTATTTTTGCACTTTCGGCTATCAGATGGAACGACTATTGTTCATCTCACGGGCTGATCGCAGCCCATCCAACCCAAGGAGCACATCATGGCAATCCTCGTTACCGGCAGCACGGGCGTTATCGGCAAGCAGGTTCTCGCGCATCTGAACGGCGGCGGCGTCGAAGTCCGCGCGCTGACCCGTTCGCCGGAAAAAGCGCAATTCCCCGCGGGCGTCAGCGCGGTTCAAGGCGACCTGTCCGACGTGGACGGCTTGCGGCGCGCGATGCAAGGCGTCAGCACGCTGTTCCTGCTGGCGCCGAATGCGCCGGACGAATTGACGCAAGCGCTGCAGGCGCTCAGCGTGGCGCGCGAAGCCGGCGTGAAAGGCGTGGTGTATCTGTCGGTGTTCAAGGGCGCGGAGTATGTGGACGTGCCGCACTTCACCGGCAAGCACACGGTCGAGCGGATGATCGAACACCTCGATATCCCGGCGACGGTGCTGCGCCCCGCGTACTTCATCCAGAACGACGTGCGTCAGAAGGAGCCGTTGCTCACGCACGGCGTGTACGGCATGCCGATCGGCGCGAAAGGTATTTCGATGGTCGACGTGCGCGATATCGGCGAAGCGGCCGCGCTGGAATTGTTGCGCCGGGAGCGGGCGGCGAACCGTCTGCCGCGCGAGACGTATGAACTCGTCGGCCCGGATGTGATCGACGCGGAGACCGTGACGTCGATCTGGGCCGACGCGTTAGGACGTAGCGTGCGTTACGGCGGCGACGATCTCGATGTGCTCGAACAACGTCTGAAGGCAGCGGCGCCGGCCTGGCTCGCTTACGACATGCGACTGATGATGAGCCGCTATCAGCAGGACGGCGCGGCCGCGTCGAAGGCGGAGGTCGAACGGCTCGCGGCTTTGCTGGGGCGTCAGCCGAGGTCGTATCGGGATTTCGCGGTCGAGACGGCGGCGGCGTGGGCGAGGGGTTAAGCATCAATCGGAGAAGCGGCGCCTTGCGATAACGCGAGTGAGATGAATCGACGGCGAGCACTAAAAAACGCGTCTCGCCTCGGCTACTATCTGTGCTCGCCGCAAAGGCTCCTCCTCTTTATTCCCTATGCCATTTACCGAGCGCATTACGCTAACCACACCGCGTCTCATTCTGCGGGCACCTCGTCTCGACGACGCCGACGCATTGTTCGCCATCTGGTCGGACGAGCAGGCCATGCGCTATTTCTCGTTTCCCGCGATGACCCGCATCGAAGAGGCTACGGAACGCATGGCGCGGTTGGTGAAGGCGTCCGCCGAAGGCAAGGATTTCATTCGCATGGTTGAGCTGCAAGCGACCGGAGAAGTACTCGGCACTTGCGATCTTTTCCACGTCGAAGCGCAATGCCGTCGCGCGGAGATCGGTTTCAGTCTCAAGCGTCGGCATTGGGGAAGCGGCTTCATGAGCGAGGCTGCATCGGCGGTGATCGAGCATGCGTTCGGCGCGTTGAATTTGCGGCGGCTCGAAGCGGATATCGATCCTCGCAATACCGCCTCGGCGAGTTTGCTCGAACGCCTCGGCTTTGTCCGCGAAGGCCTGTTGCGCGAACGCTGGATTGTGGGCGATGAAGTGTCGGACAGCGCGCTTTATGGATTGCTCGAGGGCGATCGCCGGAGTTGAAGCGGGTGATAGCTCTCCCGCGCGAGATAAACCCGCGCGACAGAATCCGCAGCTGAGCTACTTTCCGCCTCTGTTGGCGCTTCCGCCACGACCCGGCGAGCCCGAGCCGGTTGCGCCACCTCCGCGGCCGCCGCCGGACGTGCCGCCGCCGCGGCCACCGGAACCACCGCCGGCACTGCCGCCGCCGCGCCCACCAAAACTACCGCCCGAACTGCCACCACCGCGGCTACCGTAACCGCCACCGGAAGTGCCACCGCCGCGGCCACCAGAACCACCGCCGGCACTGCCACCACCGCGGCCACCGGAATCGCTCTTCCTTTCCTTGCTTTCAGCCGGCTTCGAGGTTGTGGCCGGTGTGGGCGGGAGCAAAGGGCCGACGGAGCTCGAACTGCTCGGTGCGGCCGCTCCCAACAGCGACTCGTGGCCACTGAGCGCGGCATTTTCCAGGCGAAAACCGGCATTGCGTTGCGATCGAGGTGAAACCGGTTCAACCTGACGGACTTCGAGCGTTCCGGCCGCTCCGGCCTTCAAATGGCGGTTCTCGCGCACGAACAACTCCGCGTCGCTCGAGTATCCAACGCCGGCCCCCTCTGGAGCATGCTCTGGCGGCAACGACATCAGCCCGCGGTTGTGCGCTAACTTACGTTTTTGATCAAAGGCGCCGGTCCGAGGGTTGAAGTCATAACTGACCACTTTGTTGTTGACCACATCGGTTGCGTGCAGACCGCCACCTGGTCCCGGTTCCTGGGTAATGTGAGGATACCGGGCCACGGTGCCGTCGTCGTTTTGCCTGTGAAATACGGTCGGTCGACCCGGTGTCTCGCCTCGACTCACAAACGTAGATCCGCCCGCGGACAGCACCGGGAGCGATGGACCCGGCGCACTCGCCGTCGCTTCCCCGGTCGTCGGCTTCGGAGCACTCGACGAGGTGCTCGCTGAAGGAGCGGCAATACTTTCGGTCGGTGCGGGTCTGGGGCTGTGCGGCACGACGGATGACAACGCGGCGGGGCTAGCCGGCGTTGCCGAAGTCGGCAAGGGGGCGGCGTTGATGGCACGCCGAGCTGAAGTGGGCGATGTGCTGGCAACAGGCGGAGCCGTACCGGCGCCCGCCTGCGCCGAGGTAATCGGCGGCGTAGGAACAGGAGGTAGCCATGCGGAACCCGACGGCTTGGGCGCATCACCGCCCTTTTTGCCGCCGCCACCGCCACCGCTACTGCCGCCACCGCCGTCGCCCTTGCGGCTCCCGCCCCCGCCCGTACCAAACATAAATCACTCCCCGTTTTAGTGACCCGCCTGATCTTTCAGGTTGCGCGATATTGTCCATTCGAGGACCGTGCAGGTATGTGCTCAAGCGTGATGTTTGCCGCCTGCCGGCCCTTTTCATCTGAAGAATAATACGCGTTATCAGAAGCCTGGTCAGAGCATCTGCCGCCGGCCCCGAGGCGACAGGAACGCTAAATTTTTAACCCCGCTGTCCGCGCGAATAGTTTCATGTAAGGGATAACCCGTATAATCACGCATCCAGAGGTCAGACATCTAGAGGACGTACATCCTCGAACCTCTGCCATGACGGGCGTCCCGCCACGCCGCGTCGACCTGACAAGCTCCTTTCTCCCCGATCCGTGAATCCGACCGCCGCTGCCCTGCCCTTCCGAAACGCCCTGTTCGCGATGCTCGGCATCGGCCTCGTCAACATGCTGGTCGCGCTCGACCAGACCGTCGTCAGCACCGCGTTGCCGTCCATCGTCGCCGAGCTGCACGGCTTCGAGTACTACGCGTGGATCGCGAGCGCGTATTTGCTGGCGTCGGTGGTGACGGTGCCGGTGTTTGGGCGGCTCGGCGACTACTTCGGCCGCAAGCGCTTCGTGATCGCGGCGGTCATCACGTTCACGGTGGCGTCCGTGCTGTGCGGCGTCGCGAACGACATGCTGTTCCTCGTGCTCGCGCGCGGTCTGCAAGGTATCGGCGGCGGGATGATGGTCGGCACGGCGTTCGCGTCGATCCCGGATCTGTTCCCCGATCCGCGGGCGCGGGTTCGCTGGCAAGTGGTGATGGCCGCCGCGTACGGCATCGGCACCGCGGCGGGACCGTCGCTCGGCGGCTGGATGAGCGAACACTGGGGCTGGCGTTCCACCTTCCTGATCAACCTGCCGGTGGGCGCAGCAGCGCTCTATTTCATCTGGGCGCATCTGCCGAACCTTCAGCGTCCGCACGAAGGCGAAGTGAAGATCGACTGGCTCGGCGCGGCGCTGGTCGCCGCGGTGCTCGGCGGTCTGCAGGCCTTGATCGAAGCCGTGCCGAAACACGGCCTCACGGCCGGCAATCTGGTGCTAGCCGTCTGCGTGATCGCCGGCGCGATTGCCTTGCTGGTGTGCGAAAAACGCGCCACACATCCCATCATTCCGCTCGACCTGTTCAAGGACGCACAACTCGTCACGCTGTTCACGCTCGGCATGCTGTCGGGCTTCGTGATGTTCTCGCTGATCTTCTTCGCGCCGCTGCTGCTGCAAGGCGGCTTCGGGTTGTCGCCGCAACAGGCTGGCCTGCTCGCCACGCCGATCGCCGCGTGTATCGCCCTCGGCAGTGTGCTGAACACGCGGATCGTGATTCACATGAAGAAGCCCACACGGATTCTGTCGATCGGCTTTGCGCTGCTGCTGTTCGCGTCGATCGGGCTGGCCTTCGCCAATCCGGATACGCCCTACCTATGGATCGAACTGCCGATGGCGGCGGTCGGTATCGGCCTCGGCTTCATCCTCAATAATCTGAATGTGTTCGGCCAGGAGATTGCCGGACGCGAGCGCTTCGGCATTACGACCGCGCTGCTGCAATCCACCCGGATGGTGGGCGGCATGCTCGGCACGAGTATCGTCGCGACTGTCGTGCAGCATCACTACCGCGACGTCGTTACGCGCACGCTCAGCGTGCTCGGCGAGCCGGCCGCGTCGCAATGGCAGTCGCGTTTCGTCGATCTGCGCATTCTGATCGACGACGCTTCGCGCCTGAAACTGATCGCGGATATGAAGCCGTCAGGGCTCAATACGCTCGCGCTGATCGACACCGCGCGCGATGCTCTGGTGCAGTCGATTCATATCGGCGTCTGGCTCACGGCCGTCGCGGCGCTGGCGGCCGCGTTGCTGGTGCAACGCATTTCGCATGTGGTGTTCCGCAGGAGCTGATCTGCATCGCGGCGCGAGGCGCGGCACGATTGCTGCTGACGCTGGCAGCACGTGTCGGGTGTCGCCAAGGTTTAACAATAGGGCTCTCGAAACGCACCTATAGTAGAAGCTCTTTCAAATCTTCAGAGGGAGCCCACGATGAAAGCACGCACGTATCGGGCCGCAACCGCAGGGATTCTGTTCGCCGCGTTGCTGCCACTTTCGGCGGCCAACGCGCAACTCGGCAATCTACTTCAGCAGGGCAACTCGGGCGGATCGTCCGGCGGTGCACTCGGCAGCCTCGGCGGCCTGGGCGGCGCGCTATCGGGACAATCCGTGACCTCCGGCAGCACCGGCAACGTCGCCGGCGTGCTGCAGTTCTGTATCAAGAACAACTATCTCAGCGGCGACGGCGCTTCGTCGGTGAAGGACTCGCTGATGAGCAAACTGCCGGGCGGCTCGTCCACCTCGGACAGCGGCTATACCCAGGGCGCCAAAGGCATCCTCAGTAGCGGCAGCGGCCAGCAGGTGGATCTGAGCGGCGGCGGCCTGAAGGAACAGGTCACCAAACAGGTGTGCGACAAGATTCTCGCCCAGGGGAAATCCCTGCTTTGAGCCGGTCGCGAACCGTGTCGCGGGCTCGCGTTGCCCGCCTGGCTTGCCTGCGCGGGCAGCGAGCTGGTCTCACGGCTCAATTGTCAAATACCCTCATGAGGCTGAACGGCGGTCAACGTAATCGGTACGGCTAACGTTTCTGGAGAACGCACGTAACCTTCGTGCTTATCCTGGGGAGCTACGAAATGAATAAGCCGTTCCTGATTCTCGCGCTGAGCGCCGCCTTCGCATCCTCCGCCGCGTTCGCGCAAGCCAGCGCGCCGATGGCGGCGTCCGCCATGTCATCGGGCGCTGTGAGCGCCGTCTGTAAAGACGGAACCTCGTACTCGGGCGCCACGATGAAGGGCGCCTGCCGGGGTCACGGCGGCGTCGACAAGAAAGCGGCTTCCAAGATGAGCGCCCCGGCAGCGGCAGCGGCACCCGCCGCCTCGTCACCCGCGGCAGCACCGAAGCCGATGGCCGCGATGTCGTCCAGCGCGCCGGCAGCGGGCGGCGGCCCCGGCAAGGTATGGGTCAATACGAGCACCAAGGTGTACCACTGCTCCGGCGACAAGTACTACGGTAAGACGAAGCAAGGCTCGTACATGTCCGAAGCCGATGCCAAGACGAAGGGCTATCACGCGGATCACGGCAAGGCTTGCCAGTAATCGCTGGCAGACTAAGCAACGCGAAACGCGAGCACCACGGAAAACGCCGCCGGTTTTTGACCGGCGGCGTTTTTCATTGCGGCGACATCGAGCGCGGCGACCAGGGCCGCACCGACTGCGGCGGCCCGGCTTTCCCGATCAGCGCACGAGGCACGGGCGCTTGTTGTCGAACTTCCAGTTCGGAATCAGATACTGCATCGCGACGCCGTCGTCGCGCGCGCCGAGACCATGCTGCTGATACAGCGCGTGCGCCTTCTCGAGTTCATCCATATCCAGCTCGACGCCCAGACCCGGCGTCTGCGGCACCTTGACCTTACCGCCGACGATCCGCAGCGGATCGCGCGTCAGACGCTGCCCGTCCTGCCAGATCCAGTGCGTGTCGATCGCGGTGATCTTGCCGGGCGCCGCGGCCGCCACCTGCGTGAACATGGCCAGCGAAATATCGAAGTGGTTGTTCGAATGCGAGCCCCACGTGAGGCCCCATTCGTTGCACATCTGCGCGACGCGCACCGAACCCTGCATGGTCCAGAAGTGCGGATCGGCCAGCGGAATATCCACGGACTGCAACTGGATCGCGTGGCCCATTTGACGCCAGTCGGTGGCGATCATGTTGGTCGCCGTCGGCAGGCCGGTCGCACGTCGGAACTCGGCCATCACCTCGCGGCCCGAGTAGCCGTTTTCCGCGCCGCACGGATCTTCGGCGTAAGCCAGCACGTCGTGCTGATCGCGGCACAGGCGCACCGCTTCCGCCAGCGACCACGCGCCGTTCGGATCGAGCGTCACGCGGGCGTTCGGAAAGCGTTCGGCGAGCGCCGTGACCGCTTCGATTTCAGCGTCGCCGGACAGCACGCCGCCCTTCAGCTTGAAGTCGTTGAAACCGTAACGCGCCTGCGCGGCCTCGGCGAGCCGCACCACGGCCTCGGGGGTCATCGCCTGTTCGGTGCGTACGCGCTCCCAGTCGTCGTGTCCGTCGGCGCCGCTTGCATACGGCAGATCGGTTTGATTGCGGTCGCCGATATAGAACAGATAGCCGAGCATTTCCACTTCGTCGCGTTGCTGGCCTTCGCCGAGCAGCGCCGCGACCGGCACGCCGAGATGCTGGCCGAGCAGATCGAGCAACGCGGCCTCGAGCGCGGTGACCGCGTGAATGGTGGTGCGCAGATCGAAGGTTTGCAGGCCGCGTCCACCCGCGTCGCGGTCGGCGAATTGCGTGCGCGCCTTGTTCAGGATCGCTTGCAAATTGCCGATCGACTGGCCGACCACGAACGGCCGCGCGTCGTCGATGGTCTTGCGGATGCTCTCGCCGCCCGGCACTTCGCCGACGCCCATATGCCCCGCGCTATCACGCAGAATCACGATGTTGCGCGTGAAGAACGGGCCATGCGCGCCGCTCAGATTCATCAACATGCTGTCGCGTCCGGCGACGGGCACGACGCGCAGTTCGGTGACGGTCGGCGTCGCGTTCGATTGAGTGGATTGCGTGGACATGATGTTGAGCCTGGTAAGTGAGTGAGTGAGTGAGCCGGCGAGTGAACAGCGTAGCGCGCTATAGCGCTCGCGTTCGACACGGCCGGCGGACGGCAAGAAGAAGTGGCATGACCCATGACGAACACCGCTAACGATCAGTGTAATCAGTGCGCGTTGCGGTGCACCGGCTCCGGCAGCGCGTCGCGATTCACGCGCCGGTCGCGTGTCAGAAAACCGGCCGCCGCCGCAATCAGCGACGCCACGCCGAGGCCATACAGGCCACCGGTAATCGAACCGGTGTGCTGCTGCAGATAGCCGAACGTGGCCGGCGCGAAGAAGCCGCCGAGGTTGCCGACCGAGTTGATCAACGCGATCACCGCGGCCGCCACGCGGGCATCCAGATAGCCTTGCGGAATCGGCCAGAACAGCGAAGCCGCCGCCTTGAAGCCGATCGCCGAAAAACAGATCGCCACGAACGACAACACCGGATTGCCCGACGTCGACGCGAACAGCCCGCACGCCGCGATCACCAGCGCCACCGCGAGCCACGCCTGCTGGAAGCGCCATTTCGACGACAGCACCGCGAAGCAGTACATCGCGACCATGGCGATCAGCCACGGAATCGCGTTGAGCATGCCGACCTGGAAATCGGTGAGGCCGCCCATCTTGCGGATGATAGTCGGCAGCCAGAAGGTCGCGGCGTAGATGGTCAATTGAATCGCGAAGTACAGGAAGCAGAACAGCAGGATCTGCGGGTCCTTCAGCAGTTTCATGGCGGGCAGATGCGCGCCGCCGTGCGCCTCGCGCTCGGCCTGCTCCTTCGCGATCGAGGTTTCGAGCACCGTGCGTTCTTCGGCGGTGAGCCACGACGCGTCACGAATGCGCGACTTCAGCAGCATCCAGCTCACGCCGCATAGCACGATCGAGAAACCGCCTTCGACGAGGAACATCCACTGCCAGCCGTGCAGACCGAAGCCGCGAATGGACAGCAGGCTGCCGGTGATCGGGCCGGACAGCACCGAGGCGAGCGCCGAGCCGGCCAGAAAAACCGCCACCGCTTTGCCGCGATCTTTCTGCGGCAGCCACTGGGTGAAGTAAAACACCACGCCGGGGAAGAAGCCCGCCTCGGCGACGCCGAGCAGAAAGCGCAGCACATAGAACGACGTGTCGTTCCAGACGAACGCCATGGCCGCCGCGACCAGCCCCCACGTGCCCATGATGCGGGTCAGCCACGCGCGCGCCCCGTACTTCTGCATCAGCACGTTCGACGGCACTTCGAACAGCGCATAACCGATGAAGAACAAACCGCTGCCCAGACCATACGCCGCCGCGCCGATGCCCAGGTCCGTCTGCATGTGCGAATTGACGAAGCCGATGTTCACGCGGTCGATGTAGTTCGCGATGAACATGATCAGGAACAGCGGCAATACGTGCCGCTTGACTTTGGAGACCGCGGATTCGAGCGGATCGGCGGCCGGGGCAAGAGCAGAGGTCAAGGTTGTCTCCAGTATCGGCCACTTGGGTGGCCTGATCGAACACAACGCGGCGCATTCGGGCAGAGAAGCAGAGGTGCGGGAAACGCGTGATACGTTGTCTGACGACAGTCTACATGGAGAGGTCGAGTGATTCCAATTCGGTGTTTACCCTTTCCCGATGAAATCGCCGTCACACATGGATTTCATACAGATTGACCACGACTGACCGTGCTGCGTTTTGCATCAAACCAAGACGTCTGATGACAATAATATGATGTATCTCCACCGGGTGGCAGATTAAGATCTCAGTCGCGGGATCGTCCGTGCCGCCGAGCGGCGCTATGATGGCCGGGCCGTCCCGTTGTACGACCTCTCGCGCACGCAACGTGCGCATTTTCAGCCGATTAGCCGACAAGCCACAGAAATGAGCAGCCTAACTGAGAAGGTGGTGGCCACCCTTTCCGACGAAATCCGCCGCGGCGCGTTGCGGCCGGGCGACCGCATTCCCACCGAAGTCGCGATGATGAAGCAGCTCTCCGTGAGCCGCTCCGTGGTGCGCGAGGCGATCTCGCGCCTGCAGGCGGCCAGGGTGGTCGAGACACGGCACGGCATCGGCACCTTCGTGCTCGCGCCCGCGTCGGAAGAACCGCTGCAATTGCCCGCCGCCGATCTCTCCAGCATGCTGGACGTGATGGCGATCATCGAATTCCGGATCGACGTCGAAGCCGCGTCGGCCGCGCTCGCCGCCGCGCGGCGCACGGACCAGCATCTGAAGCAGATGCGCGCCGCGCTGACGCGCTTCGAGTCGGAACTCGAACGCGGCAGCACCGACACCGTCGCGCACGACATCGAGTTTCATTTGCAGATCGCGCGGGCGAGCGGCAACCGTTACTTCTTCGACGTGCTCAGCCAGTTGGGCCGTTCGGTGAGTCCGCGTACGCGACTCGGCACCGCCGAGATCGCGGAGCTGGACCATATCGAGCATCTGCGCAACGTACTGGCCGAGCACCAGATGATCCATCGCGCGATCGAACGCCAGGACGCGGACGACGCGCGCGCCGCCATGCGCATGCATCTGAGCAACAGTCGCGAACGGTTGCGTCGCGCGCATGCCGCGAGTCAGACGGACGGTCAGGTGGCAAGTCGAGGCTGACGCGCATGAAGCGCGCTCGATCTACCGGCAAGGCGCCCTCGCCGATCTAAACATGGATCGAACAGGCACGATTAACCGCCATTCGTCGCTCGCTTAAAAACTCAAGAACGCGCCCGCGCCGCCGTTAATAGACGGTGGGGTGGCCACACGGCAGTCCGCCAATCCCCACCTGTTTCCCCATTCAACGGCGCCCGACTACTTCCTCGACTACGACGCATCTCGTCGCTTGAGGTAGAGGTCGCGGCCAGGCACGCGCGGCGCAAGTCTCCCGATCGCGCCACGCCGCTCCGATTCACGGCACGTCTCTGGAGTTGTCAGATTGTGAAGTTGCGAATTCCTGGGCATCGGCATGTCCTGCGGACAGGGCTGCTCTGCGCCTCTCTCGCTGCCGTACCGTTGGCCGCGCAGGCCGAAGTGCAGTCTCCGGCACAGACTCAAGCCCCAGCTTCAGCGCAGTCCGAAGCGCCCGCTACGGGCGGCAAACTGCTGCTCACCGGCGGCGTATCCGAAGTCGAAGGATCAGCGGGCGGCGGGCTCACGCCCTGGGCTGTCATCGGCGGTTATGGCACCGGCGACCAGCTCGGCGGCAACGCCCACTTCACGTATCTGCGGACGCAGGACTTCGCGCTGTCCACGTACGGCGTCGCGGCGGGCTTGGCGAACCGGCTCGAGTTGTCGATCGCGCGCCAGACGTTCGATACGCGCAATGTCGGCCCTCAGTTGGGATTGCCCGCCGGGTTCAAATTCAATCAGGACATTTTCGGCGTGAAGGTGCGCGTGGCCGGCGACGCCGTGCTCGACCAGGATAGCTGGCTGCCGCAGATCGCCGCCGGCATCCAGTTCAAGCACAACGAGCAGGGCGACATCGTCAAGGCCGTGGGCGCCACCAGCAATTCCGGCACTGATTTCTATGTGTCCGCAACTAAGTTGCTGCTCGCCCAAAGTCTGCTGCTGAACGCGACGCTGCGCATGACCAAGGCGAACCAGTTCGGCCTGCTTGGCTTCGGCGGAGATCGGTCGGATCGGTATCACCCGGAGATCGAAGCGTCGGCGGCGTACCTGCTGTCGAAAAACCTGACGGCCGGCGCCGAATACCGCACCAAGCCCAACAACCTGAACTTCGCGCGCGAACAGAATGCGTATGACGCGTTCGTCGCCTGGGCGCCCACCAAACACCTGTCGCTCACCGCGGCTTACGTGGAGTTGGGCGACATCGCAACGGTCAGAAACCAGCACGGCGTCTACCTGTCCGCCCAGGTGGGTTTCTGACGCGCCCCCTCTACCACGACTCATGTCACCCAACGACGTCATGAACCTTGTCCGCCGTACCTCGACTGCCGTGCTTGTGGCCGGCGCACTCGTCGCGTTCCTCGGCAGTTCGCCCGCGCGCGCCGACGACTCGCTTTACGAGGTCTTCGGCGAGAAAGCCGGCCTCGTCAAGATCACCGACGACTTCGTCGCCGACCTGCTGGCCGATCCGCGCACGAGCCCGTACTTCGACGGCGTGTCGATCAAGCGTCTGAAGGAAAAGCTGGTCGAACAATTCTGCGTGCTGACGGGCGGGCCGTGCGAATACACCGGCCGCACCATGAAGCGCAGTCACGAAGGGTTGAATATCAATCGCGCCGCCTTCAATGCGCTGGTCGAAGACCTGCAAAAGGCGATGGACAAGAACGATGTGCCGTTCCGCTCGCAGAACAAACTGCTGGCGAAACTGGCGCCCATGTATCGCGACATTGAAGAGCGCAACTAAACGCCGTCGAACGCGCGGCGCGACGGCGTGCAACGCCGCGGCCGGCACTGAACAACCGGCCACGCGTAGCGGCCGCCGACGCATGAACTGACGGGGATCACACAGTGACAAGAAGCAAATGGTTAAGCGTGGCGCTCACCGGCTGTTTGACCGCGCTGCTCGCTGTCCCGGCCCAAGCCGTGAGCCTGCAGGTTCAGGTGGTGGACCAGTCCGGCCAACCCGCCGCCGACACGGTGATCTACGCCATGCCGATGAGTACCAAGTTACCGGCGCGCCCACCGGCCGACGCGATCATCGACCAGGTGCGCCGGCAATTCGTGCCGCTCGTTTCTGTCGTTCAGACGGGCGCTTCGATCAGCTTTCCGAACAAAGACAATATCGAGCACGACGTCTACTCGTTTTCCCCCGCGAAGAAATTCGAGCTCAAGCTGTACCACGGCATCCCGGCTCATCCCGTGGTGTTCGACAAACCGGGGCTGGTCGTGATGGGCTGCAACATCCACGACATGATGATTGCCTATCTGCTGATCGTCGATACGCCCTACTTCGCCAAAACGGACGCGCAAGGACACGCGTCGATCGCGGGTCTGCCCGCGGACAACTACCAGGTCACCGCCTGGAGCTATCGCGCAGTCGATCAGGACGCGCGCCCGGCGCAAAAATTGAATCTCGGCGCCGACGCTTCAGCGAAGTTCGTGCTGCAACTCAAGCCGGACACAATGTAGGTCACCAGGGAGTCGGTATGCGTATCCACAGTCTGCGCTCTCGCATCGCGCTAGTGTTCGTGCTGCTGATGCTCGCCGTTCAGGCGGCGGTCTTCGTCGTCATCAGCACGGTGATCGCGTCCAATGCGCACCGCAATGTCGAAGATCAGTTATCGGTCGGCGAGCGCGTGTTTCAGGAAGTGCTGCACTCGAATGCCGGCAAACTGACCCAGGCCGCCAGCGTCGTCGCGGCCGATTTCGGGTTCCGCGCGGCGGTCGCCTCGCACGACCAGACCACGGTCACGTCCGCGCTGCAGAATCACGGCGACCGCATCAACGCCGATGTCGTCATGCTGGTCGGACTCGACGGCAAACTGATCGCGGACAGCCGCGGCCCCACGCATGCCGGCGAACCCTTCGCGTTTCCCGGTCTGATCCGCAAAGCCGAACACAGCGGCGACGCTTCGACGATCGGCGTCATCAACGGCCGCCCGTATCAGCTCGTCGCGGTGCCCGTCAAGGCGCCGCTCGTGATCGCCTGGGTGACGATGGGTTTCGCGATCGACGACGCCCTCGCACGCGAAACCCGCGGGCTTACGTCGCTCGACGTCTCCTTCCTCGGCAAGCCCGACGGCAAACACTGGACGGTTCTCGCGACGTCGCTGGAACACACCGCGCGCGAGCCGTTGCAAGCCTCGATCGCCGCCGCGCCCGCCGATCCCCGCGCCAGCCCGTTCGATCTGATCGACGATTACGGCACGCGCGTGGTGCTGCTCGCCTCCGACGGCGAACCCGTGGTGGCGATCCTGCAGCGCTCGTTGAAAGAAGCGATGGCGCCGTATCATCGTTTGCAGACGACGCTGTTCATCCTCACGCTGATCGGCGTCGCGGTATCCATTGGCGGCAGCGTGTTCACCGCCCGCAGCGTCACGCGGCCGATCGGCGCCTTGACACGGTTTAGCCAACGCATCGGTCAGGGCGACTACAGCGAGCCGATCGAGGTCAGCCACCGCGACGAAATCGGCGAACTTGCCGCCGCGTTCAACCAGATGCGGGACGGCATTGCCGAGCGAGAAACGCGCATCATGGACCTCGCCTATCAGGACCGCCTGACCGGCCTGCCGAATCGCGCGCTGTTCAACGACCGCCTGCAGCAGGCGATCGTGGTCGCGCTGCGTCTCGGTCATCCGCTCAGCGCGATGATGATGGACCTGGACCGCTTCAAGTACGTGAACGACACGCTCGGCCATCACATCGGCGACTTGCTGCTCGACGAAGTCGGCAAGCGTCTGCGCGCGAATCTGCTGCGTGCCTCGGATACGGTCGCGCGGCTGGGCGGCGACGAATTCGCCATTCTGCTGCCGACCGACAATGTCGACGCGGCAAAAATCGTGGCGGCACGCTTGTTGAAAGCGCTCGAAACGCCGATCGTCGTCGAGGGCCAGGTGGTGGATGTGGGCGCCAGCATCGGCATCGTGAGCTGCCCGGAAAACGGCCGGGACATGCACACGCTGCTGCGCCGCGCGGATGTCGCGATGTACACCGCCAAGCGCGCCAACACGGGCTTTGCGATCTACGACGAACGCGACGATCAGCACAGCGCCGAGCGCCTGTCGTTAATGAGCGAGTTGCGTCACGCGGTCGAACACGACGAGCTCACGCTGCACTATCAGCCGAAAGTCGACCTCGCCACCCGGGCGGTCAAGTACGTCGAAGCGCTGGTGCGCTGGGAGCATCCGACCCGGGGGTTCATCGCGCCCGACCAGTTCATTCCGTTTGCCGAGCAAACCGGCTACATCAAATCGATCTCGCGCTGGGTCGCGGAAAAAGCGATCCGTCAATGCGCGCAATGGCATGCGCTCGGACTGGATCTGAAGGTCTCGATCAACGTGTCGGCACGCGATCTGATGCACGCCGAACTGCCGGAAACGCTCGACGCGTTGCTGCGCAAATACGAGGTCGACCCGGGCTCGCTGTGGATCGAGATCACGGAAAGCGCCATCATGGACGACCCGAATCACGCAATCGCGACGCTCGACCAGCTGCACCGGCTCGGCATCCGTTTATCCATCGACGATTTCGGCACCGGCTACTCGTCGCTGTCCTATCTGAAGCGGATGCCGGTCCATGAACTCAAGATCGACCGCTCGTTCGTGATGGGCATGGCCGACGACAAGGACGACGAGACGATCGTCCGCTCGACCATTAATCTCGGCCACAACATGGGGCTCAAGGTCGTGGCGGAAGGGGTGGAAGATGCCGCCACGCTCGAGCATCTGAAGACCCTGCGTTGCGATCTGGCCCAGGGCTATCACGTGAGCCGGCCGCTTCCGCCGGACAAGCTGGAGAGCTGGCTGGTCACGTGGCATGACCAGTCCGAGGCGCAATTGCGCGAGGCCGACGCGCCGGTCTAATCGCGCGGATGAAGCGCCCAACCGGGCGCCTGCCGCGATTGACCCCTCAACGGATTCAATGCTTCAATCCTAGCGCCGGGAAGCGACGACGAACGTCGTTTCCAACGCCGGATCGACCGGCACCCTCGGGAGTCACGCACGTGTCGACAGGACAGGTTGTCACCTCGCGGTACAGGTTGGCGCGGCGGCTCGTCGGGATACGCGTCTGCATTCTGCGCGCGATCGGCCGGCATCCTTTTCTGGCGGGCCTCTCCGGCATGCTTACCGCCACCGTGGTGGCGGGCCTCACCTTCCTCGCGCTCTACAACAGCCGCGAGGAAGAACTCCGCCACGCGGTCGAGAGCTCGCGCAACCTCGTCACGATCATCAGCCGCGATCTGGCGCGCAACTTTCGGCTGTACGACACCTCCCTGCTCGGGGTTGCAAAAGACGCGGGCCAGGCGGAAACGTGGCGCCTCGCGCCCGACCTCAGGCAACGCGTACTGTTCGATCGCACGCTGGGTTCGCCGCTGGCCGGCGACGCCTACGTGCTGGACGCGCAAGGCCGCGTGAAAGCCTCGATGAGCGGCAACACGTATCCGGGCCTGTCGTTCGCGCATCGGGATTACTTCACGGTTCAGCAGAACACGCCGCACGCGGGTCTCTACCTGTCGAATCCGTATGCGTCGCAAGTGCGCGGCGGTGCGGTGGCCGTCGCGCTGTCACGACGTGTCGATGCGCCCAACGGCGCCTTCGACGGCATTGCGATGGCCAGCGTGCGGATCGAGTACTTCGAGCATCTGCTCGACAACATCTCACTCGGTCCCAACGGCGCCGGCTTTATCGTGCTGAACAACGGCACGCTGCTCGCAAGCCGGCCCGCGGCACGCCTCGGCATCGGCTCGAACTATGCGAAGACCGCGAACTTCGCCGGCATTGCCGGCCACGAGATCGGCAGCTTCGTGTCGGACGGCTCGCTGGACGGCGTCTCGCGGCTTTACACCTATGCGCATGTGCCGGACACGCCGATCATCGTCGGCATTGCGCCGGCTGTGGACGACGTGCTGGCGGGCTGGCGCCGCCGCAATCTGCTGGCGGGCGCGATGACGGTACTGTTCGGCGCCGCCTACGTGGTGGTGGTGTGGCTGTTCGCCTTCGCACTGCGCGACAAGGTGCGCGCCGAGGCCGCGCTGCAGCGCGTCGCCGCCACCGACGCACTGACCGGACTCAGCAACCGCCGCGCGTTCGACCACCGGCTCGCGCAGGAATGGCGGCGCGCGCAGCGCGAGCAGACGCCGCTAGCGCTGCTCTTTATCGACATCGATCATTTCAAGCGCTTCAACGACACCTACGGACACGCGACCGGCGACGAAGTGTTGACCGTGGTCGCCGAACGTATCGTGTCGGGCACACGACGCGCGCTGGATCTCGCCGCGCGCTACGGCGGCGAGGAATTCGCCGTGGTGCTGCCCAACACGTCGCTCGACGGCGCGCTCAAGGTCGCCGAAAAAATCCGCAAACGGGTCGAGTCGGCAGGACTCGCGCACAAAGATACGCCGGGCGGGCACGTAACGATCAGCGTCGGCTGCGCAGCGTGCCAGCCGCCTGAAGGCGGCAGCGCGGCCGCATTGCTGGCGGCAGCGGATGCCCAGTTGTATGCGGCGAAAGCGGCCGGACGCAACCGCGTGATGGCGCGCGCGATTACCGCGCAACTGGCCGTCTGAACGCGCTACATCGATTCACCCTTCACTTCGCATCAATTAGTCCAGCCTGGTTTACTCGCGCGACCAAGCTTTCAATTTCAAACAGAAGCGGATTCGCTTCTCAATTCGTTGGATTTAAAAAGGCGACCGCACGCTAAGCTTCGTTTCGCGCGAGCGCGAGGGCAAGCTCGCGCGTATTTTCCAAAAACTTCCACAAAATCAAAAAATGATAACCAGTAAATTTGGAATCGCCGTGGTGGCGGCGGCGTCGTTCGTTACCGTCGCGCCTGCTTACGCGGCGCTGGGTAGCGCGCCGACGTATCCGGTGACGGCCAGCAGCACCGGCGCGGGCGCGGCCAGTCCGGGCGGCGCCGCGGTGGCGCGCTTCGCGGCGAGCGCAAGCGCCAATGCGGCGACGCCGGCTTATACCGTCAGTCAGACGACGCTGCCGTCCGGCACGGTGGTCAGCGAGTACATCACGGCGGGGAACACCGTATTCGCGTTGAGCTGGCAAGGTCCGACCATGCCGCCGCTGAAGACGCTGCTCGCGACTTACTTCCCGACTTACGTCCAGGCACTCACCGACGCGCACAACACCCAAGGCGGCGGCTACGGCACCGCCGTCGTGCGTCAGACGGGGCTGGTCGTGGAGACGGGTGGGCACATGGGCTCCTTCGTGGGTCGTGCCTATTTGCCGCAAGCGCTGCCGCAAGGCCTGAGCGCTGACGACATCAAGTAAATCAACAGAAATCAAACGAGAGAATACAAGTGCGCAAAATCGCATGGATTATTGCCGCGGCGCTCGGCCTGAGTCTGGCCGCCTGCGGTGGGGGTGGTGGCAGCAGCGGCAGCTCGACGGCCAATTCGTCGACCTCGGGTAGCAGTTCGAACACGCCTTCGAGCGGCACGACGAACGGCATCACGAGCCCGCCGTTGACCAGCTCGACGCCCAACGTACTCGCGGCCGACGCGTCCGCCGTGCCGACCGCGGTCGGTCCCGGCAACACGATGGCGGTGACGGTCACCGGCACAGGCATTCACAACCAGCCGATGGTGAGCATCAAGCTCTGCAAGCCGGGGACGAACGCCACCGCCAACTGCGTGACGATTCCGAACGTGCTGGTCGACACGGGTTCGTACGGGCTGCGCCTCGTGCGTTCCGTGATTCCGGACGCGACCTTCAACACGTTCGGCACTGAAACGGCCAATAGCCTGCCGCTCGCCGAGTGCGCCTTGTTCGGCAGCGGTTATACGTGGGGCACGGTGCATACCGCCGACCTCGCGCTGTCGGGCGAAGTTGCCTCGACGCTGCCGATCCAGGTGATCGGCGACCCGGCGCTGACGACGGCCGCGCCGTCCGAATGCCAGGTGGGCCGCCTGATGGCGACCGCCGCCGATGTGGGCGCGAACGGCATTCTCGGCATCGGCGTGAGTCCGACGGACTGCGGTTCGGCGTGCGCCGTCGCGCCACTGTTGACGCACTACTACACCAACGCGGGCACGGCCACCACGGTGCCGCTCAGCGGCCAGGTCGCCAATCCGGTTTCGTATTTCGTGCAGGACAACAACGGCGTGATTCTCGAGATGGCACAGGTGTCCGATAGCGGCAGCGCGTCGGCCCAGGGCACGCTTGTGTTCGGTATCGACACGCAGGCCAACAACACGTTGGCCGGCACGAGCGCAACGTTGATCAGGACGGATATCAACAGCAACTTCACGTCGACCTATAACGGCACGACGCAGACCAGCACGTTCTTCGATTCCGGTTCGACGGTGATGTTCTTCCCGGATACGACGATCGCTCGCGACCCGGCGAGCAGCTACTACGTGCCGACCGCGACGGTGGGCCGCACGGCGACGCTGAGCTCGACCAGTCCGGCTAGCGCGACGCTGGGCTTCAACATCGCCAACGGGTTGACGTTGAGCGCGTCGGGAAACAACGCGTTCAACAACCTCGGCATCTATATGCCCGGTCAGTTCGACTTCGGTTTGCCGTTCTTTTACGGCCGGCATGTGTTCTACGGCATCGCGGGACACTCGTCGACGGGTGGCGGCCTCGGACCGTATGTCGCGTACGTGTCGAGTTGAGCGGCATGACGTTTGGCCCGCAACGCTTGCGAGACTGAATACATCGCAGCACTGAAATAAACCCGGCCGCGCGCCGGGTTTATTCTTTAGGGCGCCGTATCGGGTCGAACTGATCGATCCCGATGCTCAAGTTATTCATCTTCGTGCCGATAGGGTTGATGGGGCGCCAGGTGATTAATCAGAATGCCCGCCTTTTCATCACCCGAAAATGACAATGAAGACCTCTTTGAACCGGCGCACAAGCGCCGTGTTCGCCGCGTTCTGCCGGAGCGCATGTGCGCAGAATTCAACGCCGTCGACGGCCACATCGAATGACTTCATGATCGGTGCGATGACTGGTGCGCAGCGCCTCGACCTTGACCTTGACCTGGACGTTGACCTTGATCGCCTGAACGAGCGTCAACCCCATGGCGTCAACCAGTGGCTGATGACGCAGCGAGGCGCAGCGTGAAGTCGGTAGCGTTGCTTCACCCACTGCGACGGCTCACGTTCCTGCCCGCGCTGATGACGGCGCTCACGTTGACCGCGGTGGCCGTTGCGCCGCTCGGCGCCGGCGCCATGTCGGCCGGCGCGCAGGACGCTGCGCGTCTGCCGCGTCCGTTCCCGGCTTTGCCGCTCCTGCCGTTCGGCGATCCGACCACGCCCTGCGCGCTGCGCTTCGGCGCCAGCCAGGAGTGGGCGGCCTCGCCGCTTGCCAAGCCCGCGCAACTGCTCGCGTCGTGCGGCACGGAGGCGGCGGCCGGCAATCTCGACGCGCGCGCCATCTATGGACAGATGATGCTGTTCGGCTACGCGATGCCGCCGTCCGACACCGGACTCGCGATGTTGCAGCAGGCCGCCGTCGACGGCTCGCGCAGCGCGCAACGTGTGGTCGGTTCGCTCTACCGCGACGGCATGCGTGCGCCGAAAGACTACGCCGCCGCGCGACGCTGGCTGACGCTCTCCGCGGACCAGGGCGACGGCCTCGCGGCCGAGACGCTCGGCCTGATGGACTACAACGGCGAAGGCGGCGCGGTCGACTTCGCCTCGGCCTACGCCGAGTTCGCGCGCGCCGCGGATCACGGCTCGTCGCACAGCGCGTCCAACGCCGGGCAAATCCTGTTCGACGGCCGGGCGGGCGTGCCGCGCGACGTCGCGGGCGGCGTCACGTGGTTCATTCAGGGCGCGACGCGCGGCGATGCCGACGGGGCGTTCCTGCTCGGCATGGCGCTGTTGCGCGGCACCGGCGTGAAGCAGGACGTTCGCAACGCGGCGGGCTGGATCAATACGGCTGCGGAGCGCGGCCATCTCGGCGCGCACGCGGTGCTCGCCGATCTGTACGTGGCCGGCGCTGGCGTGCCGCGCGACGAGAAAAAGGGTTTTGCATTGATGTCCTACGCGGCGAGCCGCGGCTCGGTCTACGCGCAGCGCCGGCTCGGCGAACTGTATGCAGGAGGCACCGGCACGGCGCGCAACCTGGCGCTGGCGCGGGCATGGCATCGCAAGGCCGCGCTGGAAGGCGATGCGACGGCGCGGTTCCAACTGGCCGTTGAGTATCGGTTGGGCCTTGGCGGTCCCAAGGATCTCGACGCCGCAATCGGCTGGATGCGCGGCGCGGCTCAGGCCGGCCTCGCGGCGGCGCAGAACGATCTCGGCACCATGCTGCAGCGTGGCGAAGGCGAGCCACGCAATCTCGTCGAAGCGAAGCAGTGGTATCAGCGGGCCTCCGACCAGGGACTCGGCATCGCCGCGTTCAACCTGGCCTCGCTCGCCGATGCCGGGCTCGGCATGCCGAAAGATCCGGCGCTCGCGTTCCGGCTCGCGCATACCGGCGCCGAGCGCGGCGATCCGCAAGCCACGCTGATGGTCGGCCGGATGCTGTTCGTCGGCGATGGTATGCCGGTCGATAAGGCGCAGGCGTTGGTCTGGTATCGCAAGGCCGCCGATCTCGGCAACGTCGACGGAGCACGTCAGACCGGCTGGCAGTATATGTACGGCATCGGCGTGCCGCGCGATGCGGTGCTCGGCCAGCGTTATCTGGAAACGGCCGCGCGGGCCGGCAATGCTCAGGCGCAGACCATCCTGGGTTTGTATCTGCTGGAGATGCAGGCGAACGGCGGTAGGGATGCCAATAAGGACACGGCCAAAGCCGACGGCAAGGCGTGGCTCGTCAAGGCGGTCGCGCAAAATTTCGCGCCGGCCTATACCGCGATGGGCACGGTCTACTCCAAAGGCCAGGGCATGCCGCCCGATCAGCCGACCGCGATCAAATGGTTCACGCGCGGCGCCGAATCGAACGATCTCGCCTCGCAACGCGTGCTGTGTCTCGCCTATGCGAACGGCGCCGGCGTGACGCGCAATCCCGAGCTGGCGCAGCGCTGGTGCCGCGCCGCCGCGCAAGCCGGCGACCTCTTCGCGATGCGTCGGCTGGCCGTCGGCATTGCAGACACGACGTCGGAGCGCGACAGCAGTTACTGGCAATGGCGAATCGCGAGTCGCGGCGACGCGGTCTATCAGTCGATGCTCGGCGACTCGTACGATCTGGGCCGCGGCGTCCCCGCCGACTTCAGTGCAGCGGTCTACTGGTTCCGGCTCGCGGCGGAACAGGGCAATGTCTCGGCGCAAAGTTCGCTGGCGTGGCATCTGTTCACCGGGCTCGGCGGCGAGCGTAACGATCGGGAGGCGCTAGCCTGGGCCAACCGGGCGGCCGACACCAGTTCGGGCGCCATGGCCATGGTCGGCGAGGCTTATCTGTACGGCCGAGGTGTTCCGCAAGACGTTGATGTTGCGCGCGGCTGGCTTGAAAAGGCCGCAGCGGCCGGTTCGGGCGAGGCGGCCAGCGATCTCGCGAATCTGTATGAGACCGGCAATGGCGTGCCGCGCGATGATGCGCTGGCGCTGAGTTGGCATCGGAAAGCCGCTGCGCTCGGGAGCAATGCGGGAACCATCGCGCTCGCGCTGCGCGCTGAAGCCTCGGGGGATGTGCACGCGCTGAATGGCCGCTCGATGCAGTGGCTCGCTGTTGCCGGCGATCCGGGTTCGGCTGGTGCGGCTGGTTCGGCTGGTTCGGCTGGTGCGGCTGGTGCGGCTGGTGCGGCTGGTGCGGCTGGTGCGGCTGGTGCGGCTGGTGCGGCTGGTGCGGCTGGTGCGGCCGGCGGTGCGCGCGCGCCCGCTTCGAACGACGCGACCGAATCCGGCCTGGCCTCGTGGGCTGCCCTCTCAACCTTGAACGAAGCCTTGCTGGGCGACACGCTGCGGCAGTATGAGATCGGCATGCGCTATCTGTCAGGCGACGGCGTGATGCGCGACAAGGCGCTCGGCGATGCGTGGCTTCAGCGTGCGCTGGCCGGCTTCGCGGCCGAACCCCATCACGCCATGTATGCGGATGCGGTCCGCGCCGTCGAACAACGCGTTAGCGCGCAACTGAGCGCGGATGAGCGGCAGCGGGCGCATCGGGTGGCCGTCAATCTGCTGGCGACGGTTCCGTCGAGCGCGGTCGCGGCGGGGGCGTATCGAAGCTGAAAGAAGCCGGCGCGTTTCAAGTTGAACGCAGGCGGCAAGCAGGAAGGTTTGGGTCTCGACCCAGGTTGAGAACCAGACCAGCGCCGCCGCGTATCCGAGCGACGCATTTGAACGACGCATTTGAATCGCCGCAATCATGTCAGCGGACGAGCACGGCGCGTCCGGCCACCGCATGAGCATGAGCTGGTGCTGCGCCAGCAGCGCTCCAGCGAAATTCCGTAGCCGGATTGATTTTGACGTCCGGCCGGTGGCAACCTTGCGCATCCATCCCGGCGGAACGCTACGGAGGCGACCATGACCGACCCCTTCCTCGACTCGCACGACGACGACCTCGCCCATTTCGACGCACATGGCACCGCGCCGCTGCCGGCGTCGAACGATCAGGGCCATGTCGAGCATGCCGGCGCGCAAATCTGGTACGCGTCTTATGGCGCCGGCGCGCCGGTGATTCTGCTGCACGGCGGCCTCGGCCATAGCGGCAACTGGGGTTACCAGATTCCCGCACTGCTCGACGCGGGGTATCGCGTGGTGGTGGTCGACAGTCGAGGCCACGGCCGCAGCACGCGCGACACGCAGCCCTATCGCTACGAGTTGATGGCATCCGACGTGCTGGCCGTGATGAACCGCTTGCAACTCGAACGCGCCGCGCTGGCCGGCTGGAGCGACGGCGCATGCGTCGCGCTGGTGTTGGCCAGCGAGGCGCCCGAACGCGTGGCGGGCGTGTTCTTCTTCGGCTGCAACATGGACCCCAGCGGCACCCGGCCGTTCGTGCCGACACCGGTAATCGACCGTTGCTTCAGCCGGCATCGCAAGGACTACGCGAAACGATCGGCGACGCCGGGCGAGTTCGACGCGTTCGTCGGCGCGGTCAGCGAGATGATGCGCACGCAGCCCAACTACAGCGCGGACGACCTGACGCAGATCCGCGTGCCGGTTGCGATCGTGCAGAGCGAACACGACGAGTTCATCAAACCGGAACACGCCGACTATCTTGCCCGCACGATTCCCGGCGCGGCACTCATCGCGCTGCCCGGCGTGAGCCATTTCGCGCCGCTACAAAGACCCGGCCAATTCAATCGCGTGCTGCTGGATTTTCTGCGCCGCGTTTTGCCCTGAACGGGCTCGCGATGCCTGGAAATTAAGCATCGCGGCGAATCGGCGGGAATCCGTGTCGCGCCCAAGCCCGAAAATTTCACGATGTGGCATGAACGCTTGCTTCGTAAAAAATCGTGGTGCGTGGCACAAATTCGCCATTTCGCAATGTCGCCCCGCATTGCACATTGCAAAATGTACAACGCAAGCCTTTATTTTTAAACGAATTTTTTTGTTAGATCGCCCCATCTAAGAACGGCTTGCGCCGCTACCCGCTGACGTAGACTCTTTTACAAGAGCCGGCGCTTCATGCAGTCGTGGCAAGTTGGACGGGACGATCAGGCGGTTGGACGGTCCCCCACCCTCGCGCACGAAACCGCACCGGCACAGCGGTTTTTAAATGGCAATTGGGAGACTGAAAATGAAAGGCTTTCGCTTTGGCTCGACCCAGGGAGCGTTCTACATTTTGCCGGGACAGGATGGTTGGGCTGCCACTTACGGCAACGAAACGCTCGGCGAATTTTCCAGCGCGCAACAGGCCGCCGACGACCTCGCGCGTGGTCTGATCTGCCCGCATCTGTCCGAGGGCGACGATACCTCGTCGCTCGAAATTCCGGAGAAGCTCAGCGATTGGGAAATCGTTCACGTGTGAGGGCAGGTATGACGACTGCCCACGTAGAAGTGAAAACGACGATGGCGCTCGAGAGCGCCATCGTCGTGCTTACTGCTTATTTCCGTGCGGTTTGCGCAGGTTTTGCTGCTGCCCTGGCTAATGCATCGACTGCGGCATCGACTACTTTATGCCACCGCGTCCACGATCTTGTTCAGCGTGGCGCTCGGGCGCATGGCCTTGCTCGTCAGCTCGACGTTCGGACGGTAGTAACCGCCGATTTCCACTGCCTTGCCTTGCGCTGCGGCCAGTTCTTCGATGATCTTCGCTTCGTTGTCGGCCATGGCCTTCGCCACGCCGGCGAACTGCGCCTGCAACGCCGCGTCTTCGGTTTGCGCCGCGAGTGCTTCCGCCCAGTACATAGCCAGGTAGAAGTGGCTGCCGCGGTTGTCGATACCGCCGACCTTGCGCGCCGGCGACTTGTCGTTGTCGAGGAACTTGCCGGTTGCCTGATCCAGCGTCTTGGCCAGCACTTGCGCCTTCGGGTTGTGATACGCATTGCTCAGATGTTCGAGCGACGCCGCCAACGCCAGGAATTCGCCCAGCGAATCCCAACGCAGGAAGCCTTCTTCGACCAGTTGCTGAACGTGCTTCGGCGCCGAACCGCCCGCACCCGTTTCGAACAGACCGCCGCCTTCCATCAGCGGGACGATCGACAGCATCTTCGCGCTGGTGCCCAGTTCCATGATCGGGAACAGGTCGGTCAGGTAGTCGCGCAGCACGTTGCCGGTGACCGAGATCGTGTCTTTGCCGGCGCGGATGCGGTCCAGCGAGAACTGCGTTGCCTCGACCGGCGTCATGACGCGAATGTCCAGACCGGTGGTGTCATGGTCTTTCAGGTATTGCTCGACCTTCCTGATGATCTGGGCGTCGTGCGCGCGCGCCGCGTCCAGCCAGAAGATGGCCGGCGTGCCGGTCGCGCGGGCGCGGTTCACCGCGAGCTTGACCCAGTCCTGCACCGGTGCGTCTTTGGTCTGGCACATGCGCCAGATGTCGCCGGCTTCCACCGGTTGTTCGATCAGCACCGTGCCGGCTGCGTCGGTCACGCGGACCACGCCGTTCGCCGGAATCTGGAACGTCTTGTCGTGTGAACCGTATTCTTCAGCGGCTTGCGCCATCAGGCCGACGTTCGGCACCGTACCCATGGTGACCGGATCGAACGCGCCGTGCTTCTTGCAATCTTCGATCACCGCCTGATACACGCCCGCATAGCAGCGGTCCGGAATCACGGCCTTGGCGTCGTGCAGTTTGCCGTCGGTGCCCCACATCTTGCCCGACTCGCGAATCATGGCCGGCATGGACGCGTCGACGATCACGTCGCTCGGTACGTGCAGGCTGGTGATGCCCTTGTCCGAATTGACCATGGCCAGTTGCGGGCGAGCGGCGTATTGCGCCTTCATGTCGGCTTCGATCGCTTCGACCGTTGCGGCCGGCAGGTCTTTCAGACGCGCGTACAGGTCGCCGATACCGTTGTTCGGGTTGAAGCCGGCTTGCGCCAGCGCGTCGGCGTGCTTGGCCAGCACGTCTTTGTAGAACACCGACACCACCTGACCGAAGATGATCGGATCCGACACCTTCATCATGGTGGCTTTCAGGTGCACCGAGAACAGCACGCCCTTGGCCTTCGCGTCCGCGATTTCCGCTTCGATGAAGCTGCGCAGCGCGTTCTTGCTCAGCACCGACGCGTCGATGATCTCGCCCGCCTGCACGTTGGTCTTTTCTTTCAGGACCGTCTTCGCACCGTCGGTTGCCGTCAGTTCGATCTTCACGGCGCCGGCCGCTGCGATCAGCGCCGATTTTTCGCTGCCGTAGAAATCACCACCGCTCATGTGCGAGACGTGGGACTTCGAGTCCGACGTCCACGCGCCCATCTTGTGCGGATGCTTGCGAGCGTAGTTCTTGACCGACAGCGGCGCGCGGCGGTCCGAATTGCCTTCGCGCAGCACCGGGTTGACGGCGCTGCCCTTGATCTTGTCGTAGCGCGCCTTGACGTCTTTTTCAGCGTCGGTCGTGGCGACGTCGGGGTAAGCCGGCAGTTTGAAGCCCTGATCGCGCAGTTCGGTGATCGCGGCCTTCAGTTGCGGCACCGACGCGCTGATGTTCGGCAGCTTGACGATGTTTGCTTCCGGACGCGTGGTGAGTCCACCCAGTTCAGCCAGATCGTCGGAACCCTTCTGTTCCGCGCTCAGGTAGTCCGGAAAGGCAGCAATGATCCGGCCGGCAAGCGAGATATCGCGCGTTTCAACGATCACGTCGGACGAGCGCGTGAACGCCTTGACGATCGGCAGCAGCGAGTAGGTCGCCAGTGCGGGGGCTTCGTCGGTCAGGGTGTAGATGATCTTCGGCGGTGTGGACATGTTCGAGGCTTTGCTAGGTGAAGTGATAGACAGAGCGTTTGGTAGCGCTGAGCCGGCGAGGTTGCGACGAAGCTGCAAAAACGCCGCGCGATGCACGGCACTACTTTTTACGGCCCGACCGTGAGTATATGCGTGTTTTCCTCTACTCGCTGTTAAACAAACATATCCCCGAACCGGGCTCGATGGGGTCGAGCCCCGCCAGATAAGGCTTTGAGGCCAATGCCCTAGGTCTTACGACAGATGTCTTATAGATGACTTGCCAGCTTTCAAAAACATTGTTAATGCGAATCATATGCATTAACATTCGTGCGCTCGCTTTTTCACCATCCGTTTAACCGTCACTCGCTCGCAAGATGCCGTTCGCACCGTTTCGGTGCGCGGCGGTGGCAGCCTGTCCAACTCGAATAATATGCAGAATCTTTCTATCGCCGGCCGTCCGGCGTTTGCGCGCGGTCCGCGCCGCGCTCCGTCGCTGCTTAGCGCCGGACTCCTGGTTAGTGTGGGTTTGACGCTTTCCACACTCTCATCGAGCGGATGGGCGCAAGCCGCCCCGGCCAGCGACACCGCCGCCACCTTGCCGGCCGTGAAGGTTTCGGCATCGAAAGACACCACCGTGGCGCAGGCCGATACCGTCAGCGCCGGCGCGCTGGGTTCGCGCAAGCAGGTGGACACGCCGTTCTCGACCCACGTCGTGACGAGCGATGAAGCACAGGATCTGTTCGCGACCACCGCCAACGACCTGTTCAAGTACGATCCGGCTGTCTCGGCCATCAGCGAAAACGCCATCAGCGAAAACTCCGTCTTCACCGTGCGCGGTATGCCGATCGACACGCTGAACAGCATCAAGGTAGACGGCCAGACCTTCCCGTCGTGGGATACCGACCTCTCGCTCGAACCGTTCGAACAGGTCGAACTGCTCAAGGGTCTGTCGGGCTTCATGTACGGCTTCGGCTCGCCGGGCGGCATCGTCAACTACGTGCTGAAGCGTCCGACCGACACGCCATATCGCAGCGTCACGGTCGGCTATAAATCGGCCGGTGTGTTCACCGAGGCGGTTGACCTGGGCGGCCGCTTCGGCAACGACAACCGTTTCGGCTACCGCCTGAACCTCGTCAACGAAGACGGCAACACCGCGGAACCGAACGGCCACGTGCGCCGCCAGGTGGCGTCGCTGGCGCTGGACTTCCGCATCACGCCGGACCTGACCTGGACCGCCGACGCGTTCTACCAGAAGCGCAAAACCAACGGCACGCTGTTCGGTCTCGGGATCGGCGCCGGCGGCATTCCGGACGCGAGCAAGATCGACGTTGCCGGTTTGACCCAGCCGCAGAACTACTACCAGACCGAGATGGCGTCGTTCGGCACGGGTCTCGATTACCGTCTGTCGGAAAACTGGCACGCGAGCCTGAAGTACCGCTTCGCCAAGGAGAACCGCACCAATTCGGATAGCTTCCTGTACGTCACCGACACGGCGGGCAACTACTCGAACACGCTTTATGCGGCCATGACGCGCTACTTCTATCAGAACGTCGACGCCATGGTGCAGGGCCAGTTCAACACCGGCAGCATCAAGCATGACGTGGTGGTCGGCGCGGGCTTCCAGACGCAGACCAGCGAGTACAGCAACAGCACCGGCTGGAACATGGGCTACGCGCTCGGCACCGGCAATCTGTACACCACCACGCTGCTGACCAACAGCGAAGTCAGCATCGGCTCGGACCTGTATCGTCAGCAGCGCACCACGCAGGCCGCGGTATACGCGAGCGATACGCTGCAATTCACGTCGCGGCTGTCGGCGCTGCTCGGCGTGCGTTACACGCAGTACCGCCAGAACGTCTACGACACGACCGCCGCCGTGACGTCGCAATACAGTGCGAGCCCGGTTACGCCGACCTTCGCGCTGATGTTCAAGACCGACCCGTATTCGACGCTGTACACGAGCTACGTCGAATCGCTGGAACAGGGCGGCGCGGCCGGCAATACCAACCTGAACTACCCGGCAACCTACGGCCCGATGCGCAGCAAGCAGTACGAAATCGGCTTCAAGACGGATCACGCCAGGTGGGGCGCCAATGTCGCGCTGTTCCGCGTCGACCAGGGCTACAACTACACGAACGTCAGCAACTACTTCGTGCAGAACGGCACCAAACGCTACACCGGCGTCGACGCCAGCGGCTGGCTCGCGCTGACGAACGAATGGCGCGTGATGGGCGGCGTGATGTGGCTCGACGCGAAGGCGGTGGACGTGGACGATCCGAACATCGACGGCAAACGCGTGTATGGCGCGCCGCGCTTCACCGTGACGGGCCGCATCGAGTACAACCCGGCGTATCTGCGTCCGCTGACGCTGGCGTTCGGCGGCAAATATGTGGGCAACCAGGCCGTGGATGCCGCCAACTCGCAGTTCGTGCCGTCGTATGTCACTTACGATCTGAGCGGCCGCTACGAGACGAAGATCGCCGGCCAGGACGTGACGTTCCGCGCGGGCATCAACAACCTGCTCAACCGTCGCTACTGGACCACCGCATGGGGTTCGTTCGTGTCGCCTTCGCCGACGCGCACCGCTGTCGCTAGCGCGACGTTGCTGTTCTAAAGCAACGCGCGTGATCGGGGCGCCTGAGCCGGCCTAACCCGCCACCGGCGCCCCGAGCATCGCAGGAATCCCGGCGACCAGCGCGTCGATCGCGCAGCGCGTTTTCAACGCCAGATACCGGCTCTTCGGCCACACCGCGTGAATCTCCTGCGCGGGCCGGAAACAATTCTCCATCACCGTCACCAGTTCGCCCTTGCCGGCATGACGCGCCAGCAGCCAGCTCGGCAACCACGCCAGCCCAAAGCCCGCGACCGCCGCGTCGACGATCCCCTGCATGTCGTCGAAACCCAATTGTGGATGCACCTGCGCGCGACGCACCTGACCGTCGATGTCGACCACATCCCACGGCATCGGTATGCCGCCACGCAAATAGGCGATCGCCGAGTGGCCGCGTAATTCATCCACGTTGCGCGGCGTGCCGTGTCGTGCCAGATAGGCCGGCGCCGCGCCGATACTCGCGTATTGCATGCCCAGCTTACGGGCCGCGAGACTCATGCTATCGGCGAGCGGCCCGACCCGCACGACCAGATCGAAACCCTCTTCCACCACGTCGACGAAGCGGTCGCTGATCGAAATGTCGATCGTCAATTGCGGATGACGGCGTGCCAGCTCAAGCAGCACCGGCGCCGCGCAGTGATGGCCGAAGCACTGCGGCACGCTGACCCGCAGACGCCCTTTCGGCTCGCGCCGCCCTGAATCGAGATCGGCTTCCGCGGCTTCGAGTTCGGCGAGCGCGCGCACGCAGCGGTCGTAGTAGGCCTGACCGTCTTCGGTGAGGCTTTGACTGCGCGTGGTCCGATTGATCAGCCGCACGCCGAGCCGCTTTTCAAGGCGCACGATCACTTTGCCGACCGCCGAACGCGTGAGCTCCAGGCGTTCGGCCGCCAGCGCAAAACTGCCCGTTTCGACGACGCGCACGAACGTCGTCACACCATCGAGGATGTCGCTCATTTCTTTGCCTTATTGGGTCCGTACACGATGCAGTGCTGGGATTTAAACGTGTCAATCGGGACAAGAATTCCCCCTATATTACCGATTCCACGGCAGCCACGCCCGCCGACTATCGAGGTGAAATTTCATGTCCACGCATTCCAACGCGCCGCCACGGCCCGACCAACCAACCCTCGAATCTGACGAACCCGCCGCCGTACGGCTCCTCGGCTTCTTTTCGATCCGCAAAAACACGTTGGCGCTCGGCGCGGTCTGTCTCGCGTCGCTGATGTTCGGCCTGGAAATCTCCAGCGTGCCGGTGATCCTCCCCACGCTCGAACGCGTGCTGCACGGCGACTTCAAAGGCATGCAGTGGATCATGAATGCCTACACGCTCGCGGTCACGACCGTGCTGATGGCGACCGGCACGCTGGCGGACCGCTTCGGAAGGCGACGGATTTTCGTGATCGGCATCGCGCTGTTTGGTGTCACCTCGCTGATCTGCGGCCTCGCGGAAAGCGTGCCGACCCTGATCGTCGCGCGTTTGCTGCAAGGCGCGAGCGGCGGCGCGATGCTGATCTGCCAGGTGGCCGTGCTGTCGCATCAGTTCAGCGACGGTCCCGAGCGCGCTCGCGCGTTCAGCGCGTGGGGGATCATCTTCGGCATCGGGCTCGGCTTCGGGCCGATCATCGGCGGGATGATCGTGGCGGTGTCGAGTTGGCAGTGGGTCTTCTGGGTGCACGCGGTGCTCGCCATCGTCACGTTGATGCTGCTGTTCGGCGGCGTGCAGGAATCGCGCGATCCGCACGCGCATTCGCTCGACATTGCCGGTATGGTCACGCTGTCGCTCGCGGTGTTCGGCCTCGTGTACTTCATCACGCAGGTGTCGGAGTTCGGGCTCGCGAGTTCGCGCGCGATCTTCGTTCTCGTGGCGACGGCCCTCGCCTTCGTGGCTTTTCTCTGCGCGGAGCGCTTCACCGCGCGGCCCATGTTCGACTTTTCGGTGTTCCGGATCCCGCCGTTTTCCGGCGCGCTGATGGGCTCGGCGGGCATGAACTTCAGCTTCTGGCCGTTCATGATCTATCTGCCGATCTACTTCCAGATCGGTCTCGGCTACGACAGCGTGAGCGCCGGTCTGGCATTGCTCGCCTACACGCTGCCCACGCTGCTGTTCCCGCCGCTCGGCGAGCGCCTTGCGTTGCGCTACGGTTCGGGTGTCGCGATACCGGCGGGTCTACTGACCATCGGCGTCGGCTTCATGCTGATGAAGCTCGGCAGCGGCGTCGCGCATCCGGGCGTGTGGAGCATGTTGCCGGGCTGCGTGCTGGCCGGCGCGGGCCTCGGCCTCACCAACACACCGGTCACCAATACGACGACCGCCGCAGTGCCGCCCGAGCGCGCGGGAATGGCGTCCGGCATCGACATGAGCGCGCGCATGATCACGCTCGCGATCAACATCGCGTTGATGGGCGCGATCCTGGTGGGCGGCATTCTGTTCGAATTGAAGGCGCGGCTGCCGGGCACGCTCGATATGGCGTCGCTTGGCCGCGTCGCCGAAAAAATCGCAGCGGGCAATGTGGATGCGATCAGAACCGGCATCCCGGGATTGGCGCAAATCGACCCGGCCGGCGGCATCGTGCATGACGCGCTGATGCAAGGGTTCGGCTGGGTGATGCTGTACGGCGGCGTCGGCGTGGCGATACTCGCCGTGCTGAGTTTTGTGATCTCGGGAAGTGCGTCGAGGAAGTTGGGCGGCAAGGCGAATTCAGTCTCGCAGCCAGCGGTTCGGTGTGACTCGTGTTAGGCCGTGCGTGAGCGGCTCGCGGCAGCAAAGCGGAGCGCTCGGCCGCTCGATATAGGCTGGTGTCGGTTTACCGTCGGCGCGCGCCGCGGCCGCTGCAGAACCCGGCACCGTCCACGCCACGATTGCACGCGTCGAGACTGTCGGCGCAATGGCGCTCGGCGTCGCGCACCATGACGTGAACCCGCGTCGGCGAAACGTCGAGCGCGCGGGCCGTGTTTTGCAGCGTTTCCTCGCGCAAGCGCACCATTTCGAATGCCGCGCGGCTGCGCGGCGGCAATTGTTCGAGCGCGTTGTAAACGTGCCGCAGCGTGTCGCGCATGAGCAGCGCCGCTTCGGGCGAAGGCTCAGGCGAAGGCACGTGCAGACCGTGATCCTGGTCGGCGTGATACGTGCCTTCCTGACTCTGGCGGCGCGACGCATCGACAGAAGCGTTGTGCACCATGCGGGTTACGTAGGCCACCGGTTGACGAACGGCCTCCTGATCGCGGAAATCGACGAGCTTGATGAAAACGTCATGCACCACGTCTTCCGCAAGGCTTGCGCAACCCACGAAGCTGCACGCCAGATCGACGAGCATCGGCCGGTTGTCGATCAGCACGTCGAGCAGCGCGGCCTTCTTCCAGTCGACCGCGCGACCTCGCTCGCGCATAGGCCGCGACGCAGGCGGACAAGCGACGCCGGCTTCGATCGCCGACAGGGGTATCGCTGTTGAAGACTCCCGCCGGACGAACACCTCGGCCATACATTCGCTCCGCTTTCTAAAAGGAAGGGCGCCAATTTATCGCAAACGCGAATGATTCTCAATATTCATTTTTGAATAAGCTTCGGGGCGCGATAGTTCGCCGCAGCGGACAGGCCGAGTTCGTCACGATGTGGATGATGGCCGCGCCAAATCAAGCCTCGCGAGCAAAACGATCCGAATCTGGTAAAACTGATGCCTGTGCCCAGGCTCGCGCCGTGATCGGCGCGCGTAGACCTACCCTACTTGCTGGAGTCGTTCGATGGCCCATGCTTATCTGCAGGTGATCGCCAATTATTTCGCCAAACCCGGTAACGGCGATGCGCTGATCGAGCCGCTGACGCAGCTCGCCGCGGCCACCCGCGCCGAGCCCAAGAATCTCTACTACGAATTTTTCCGCTCGCCGCTGAATCCGGATCACTTCGTGATCCTGGAGCAGTACAGCGACGTCGACGGCCTCGCCGAGCATCGCGACACCGAACACTTTCAGCGCCTTGGCTTCGGCACCATCATTCCGCTGCTAGATCGGCGCGAAGTGTCGAGTCATATGGTGCCAGGAGGCACGGCATGACCAACGCCTTCCGTTTTCAAACCGTGCCGACGCTGGTCGTCGAGTATGGTGCGGCGCGCCGGCTCGGCGCTTTGTTGCGCGCGCAATTTCCTTCGCTTGCGCGCGTGTGCGTGGTGACGGACGGGTTTCTTCACGCGAGCGGTCTGCTGGATCCGGCGCTTGCCGATCTCGCCGCGCACGGCTGGGACGCCACCGTGATCCACGACGTGATCGCCGATCCGCCCGAACACATCGTGCTCGAAGCGACGTCGCGAGCGCGGATTGCCGGCGCGGAACTCGTGCTCGGGCTCGGCGGCGGATCGTCGATGGACGTGGCGAAACTGATCGCCGTGCTGGCGCCGCAACGGCAGCAGGAGCTCAGCGAGATGTACGGCGTCAACAAGGTCACCGCGTCGCGCCTTCCGCTCGTGCAGATGCCGACGACCGCGGGCACCGGTTCCGAAGTCACCGCCGTGTCGATCGTGACGGTCGGCGAGGCGAAGAAAATGGGCGTGGTCGCGCCGCAACTGATCGCGGATCTGGCGATTCTCGACGCGGAACTCACGCTCGGGCTGCCCGTCGCGGCGACGGCGGCGACCGGTGTCGATGCGATGGTGCACGCCATCGAGGCGTACACGTCCGCGCACCTGAAGAATCCCGTCTCTGATCTGCTCGCGGTAAAAGCGCTGCATCTGCTGTCGCGCAATCTGCTGCCCGCCTGCGAGGACGGCCACAACCGTCAGGCGCGCGAGGCGATGCTGCTGGGCGCGACCTTCGCGGGCCAGGCGTTCGCCAACTCGCCGGTCGCCGCGGTGCATGCGCTGGCTTATCCGATCGGCGGTATTTATCACGTGCCGCATGGTCTTTCGAATGCGCTCGTCTTGCCGCACGTGTTGCGCTTCAACGCCGCGGCCGCCGCGCCGCTGTATGCGGAGCTTGCCGACGTCGTGGTGCCGGGCGTGACGGGCAGCGACGAGAGCAAGACCCAGGCGCTGATCCAGCGACTCGAACAGATGATCGCGGCGACCGCGATTCCGGCGCGGCTGCGCGATGTCGGCATTGAGATCAGCGGGCTGGAGCGGATGGCGAGCGACGCGATGTTGCAGACGCGGCTGTTGGTGAACAATCCGCGGCCGGTTAGCGAGGCCGATGCGCTGGCGATTTATGCGGCTGCGTTTTGAGTGAGTGGCTGCGGGGCGGTTGAGGGTGCGGGCGATGGGGCTGCTGGGTTGACGGCTTTATGGTTTGGGTCGTCTTGGTGGCTTCACGCCGTTACGGCGGCTTGGAACGTTACGTAGCATGCATCGGAACATGGCCTTGATAACAAGGGCGAATTTGCGTTTTCGTCGAAGTAAATTCTGATTTTCTGTGGCTCTGACGATCATTTTTTGTAGAATCCGCCGGATCGAGACATAAGCCACAATTGGCGTGCAACTTGCAATGATGACTCCATCATTAGTCGCTCAACGGGGACATCATGCGCAAATTCGCCGGTCGGACAGCCATCGCTGTCGCGACGTCAACATTACTCGCCCTCTATGGTTGTGGATCGACGATTAGCCCCGGCGGTACCAGTGGGTTAGGCGGCGGTGGGTTGGGGGGGACGTCGGGGAGTGGGACTTCAGGGACGTCGGGTGGTAGCTCGGGTAGCTCGGGTACTTCGGGTACTTCGGGTACTTCGGGCACCTCAGGTACTTCGGGCACTTCGGGCACTTCGGGCACTTCGGGCACCTCGGGTACTTCCGGCACTTCGGGTACTTCGGGTACTTCGGGTACTTCGGGTACTTCGGGTACTTCGGGTACTTCGGGTACTTCCGGCACTTCGGGCACCTCGGGTACTTCCGGCACTTCGGGTACTTCGGGTACTTCGGGTACTTCGGGTACTTCGGGTACTTCGGGTACTTCGGGCACTTCGGGTACTTCGGGCACTTCGGGCACTTCGGGCACTTCGGGTACTTCGGGTACTTCGGGTACTTCGGGTACTTCGGGTACTTCGGGCACCTCGGGCACTTCAGGTACTTCCGGCACCTCGGGCACCTCGGGTACCTCGGGTACCTCGGGCACCTCGGGCACTTCCGGCACTTCCGGCACTTCCGGCACTTCGGGCACTTCGGGCACTTCGGGCACTTCGGGCACTTCGGGCACTTCCGGCACTTCGGGCACTTCAGGCACTTCAGGCACTTCGGGCACCTCGGGCACCTCGGGTACTTCGGGCACCTCGGGTACTTCGGGCACCTCGGGCACCTCCTCCACTCCGCTCGGCAACATCATCACCCAAGGCGGCAACCTGAT